>NZ_OZ034997.1:0-1360024 GCF_964031035.1 Candidatus Tisiphia endosymbiont of Empis tessellata
CCTTTTTTTGTTAGGTCATCAAGTAATCCTTGTAGTTTTGGATGTTGATAAAAAGTTTCAATTTCTGAGATCATTAAAGGCATTCCATCCATCCACACAATGCCTTTTAATGTCGCCCATTTCTTCATTCTACGCTTCTTTAAAAGAATGTTCATTAGAGCTTTTTGTTCTTTACTTATTTGCCCCTTAAGATTTATATCCCAGCTGTGAATATTATCATTTCCGCCTCTTTTATCCTTAATTGATTTACCAGTAAGCTGCTCTATTGTATAATTTTCTAAGAGCAGCTTGCTAAATTTAGTATCATATAAAGGTATATTTTCTTCTAATATGTCTTGTATACAACGTGATTTTTTATCAAAGTTTGTAAGTTGTATTTTTTTCTTTAAATGTCCAACAATATATACTCTTTTCCTGTTTTGAGGCACACCAAAATCAGCAGCATTTAAAATACTCCAACTAATATTGTAACCTAGATTTTTAAGTGTCTTTATAATTTCGTCAAATGTTTTGCCATTGTCATGATTAACTAGACCATCAATATTTTCTAATAAAAAACCAATTGGTTTTTTTGCCTTTAAGATTCTAATTATATCAAAGAATAAACTACCTCTATCATCTAAAAACCCTTTTCTTTTACCTGCACTGCTAAATGGTTGACAAGGAAAACCAGCTAGTAGGTAATCAAAATTTGGGATATTATATTCTGCAATTTTTTGAATATCACCTGCTATTTCTTTATCATGAAAATTTGTTTTATACGCTTGTATTGCATGTGCTTTAATTTCACTACTGAATACACATAAAGTAGAGAATCCTTGTTGGCTGCAGGCTTCTTCAAAACCAATTCTAGTACCACCAATGCCAGCAAACAGATCGATAAACCTAAGATTATTCTTACTCATACCTTCACTTATCTTTCCATCCCAAGTTTTATAACGTGTAATTAATCAACGTTTCTTTAATTTTGTGCCATTCTTAAAATGTAAATATTAACTTGCACCAATTATTACTATTTTATCGTAAAAATCAAGGTGGTTTTGTTTATAACCAAAAGTAATGAATCAATATATACTCCGTACCGCCAACATGGTAGTTTGTCCCATTTTATTTTTTTATAAATTTTTTTCATAAAACACTTAGTGCTAGAGATTTATAATATATATTACCATTAGTCGTTGCAATTATAAGGTAATATGTATACTCAAAACTCACAGAAGAATCAAGTGATTCAAAATTTAATCATAAAATCTAGTACAGACAATAGCGTAGTTATTTCAGGTTATGCTAGTGTTTATAATATTTCTGACCAGCATAATTACCTAATTGTTAAAGAGGAGCTTTTGCCTCAGCTAATCATTCGCATATCAAGTTTCTTTGGCAACATGATTGGCAAAAACCAATAGGGGTAATTAAGTCTTTGATAGAGGATGATTACGGCTTAAAAGTTGAAGCTGTAATTAATAATAAAATTGAAAAAGGCAAAGAGGCTATAGAACTTGTCCGTCAAGGGGCAGTTGATAGTCTTTCTGTTGGTTTTAATATAAAACTATCAAATTACAATAACTTAAATCAAAGAATTATCATTGAAGCTGAATTAATTGAGGTTAGTATAGTAACTTTCCCAGCCAATTATCATGCTAAGATTTTACATATCACAAAACAAATATATTCAAATGATACAATTTTAATGGAGAATAACATGGATACAGAATTAATGACCAAACAAAACAATAATGAAAACAGTAATGAAATGAAAATCAATGAGTTACAGGAGAAAATATATAATCTAGAAAATTTTTTGTCTCGTCCAGAAATAGGGGGGATGCAAGATATTGAATATAAAACAGCTTTTAATAATTATATTCGTAAAGGTAGCCAAAGTGAATTAATCCAAAAATCCTTAAATAGTGGGGAGCAAGAAGGCGGGGTATTATTAGTGCCAGCTTTATATAATAGTATAATCACTGAAATTAACGCTAGATCACCTATGAGGCAATTAGCATCAATTGAAATGATTTCTAGTAATGCCCTTGATATAGTAATTGAAGATGCAATTTTGCTAGTGGTTGGGTTGGCGATCTAGAGACAAGAGATGAAACAACGACTCCTAAGTTAAAGCAACAGAGAATTTTTGTACATGAGCTTTACGCTCAATCAAAAGCCAGCCAAACTTTGATAGATGATTCAGCTATTAGGATAGAGAGCTGGCTGATAGAGCGTTTAAGAGATAGTTTTGTAAAAGCCGAAAATGATGCGTTTATTAATGGAGATGGTAAGAAGAGACCACAGGGTATTTTATCTGGATATCATGATAAAATAGAACATTTTGATATGGGTGAGCAAGTTACCGCAGAAAAATTACTGGATTTTATCAATTTACTTGATGAAGAATATTTGGCAAATGCTAGTTTTTTAATGAACCGTACTACCTTGTCATTCATTCAAAAACTGCAAGATAATAATGGTCGTTTTATTTGGCAGCAGTCGCTCTCGGACTCTTTAAAGCAAACAATTTTTGGAGTGCCTGTGGTTTGTTGTTCTGAAATGCCCTCGATAAAGAAAGATAATATTGCAATTGCTATAGGTGATTTTAAATCAGCATATAAAATTATAGATCGTGGTGGTATTAATATCATGAGAGACCCCTATACTGACAAGCCATTTGTAAAATTTTATGCAGTTAAAAGGGTAGGGGTGATGTAGTGAATCAGAGTGCTATTAAGCTTGCTATGTTTAGTTGATGCAAACAAGTTCAGGTTATTTTGTAACATTTGCGAAGTAGATATATGCATAAAAAAAATACCTTTAAGATTATTGAATTAATTCCTCAGACTATTTGGACTTTAGTAGAAGTTAAAAACTATATGAGGATAGAAGGTAATTATGATGATGATTTAATTAATAGTCTAATAGATGCGGCAATTATGGCTGCTGAGAATTTTACTAAACTTACGATAATAACAAGGAGAATAAAATTTGTTTGCAATATTAAAAATCAACAAAATTTTCACTTAAAATATCAACCGATAAAGGAGCTAGTAAAAATTACTCTAACAAGTAGTGATGGTTCAGCGATTGAGTTGCAATCTAGGCAATATCACCTAGATATGGCTAGATCATTATTATGTTTAAATAAAAAATTAGGAAATTGTCAACTAATGGCTGAATATTTTGTTGGTTATGATAGAATTAGTATTCCAGCATCAATAAGACATGGAATATTAATGCATATAGCAGAAATGTATGACAGAGAAAGGCAAAATGCTACTTCTTTGTCAACGGAAGTTAAAAATTTATATTTAGCATATAGACAATTAAAAATATAGTTAAAAATGAAAAAATTAGTAGCACGTAGTTTGCAGCATCAGGTAAAAATTTTAGAAAACTTTTCTACAAGTGAAATAGAGCAAGAAAAATGGCAAGAGAAATTATCTGTTTATGCTGAAATAAAACCTATTTGTGATAATCGATTTACATCGATAGAACATGTGAATTTTGGTCATATTATGACGGAAGGGTTTTATGTGTTTAAAATGAGATTTATCACAGGTATTACCACCAAGATGCGTATATCATTTAGAGAGATAGGCAATTTGAAATTAAGCGGGTTATTAACGTTGAAGAAAAAAGTAAATTCTTGAATATCATAGGGCTAGAAATATATGTCTGTTAACTTTATTCATGATTTTCACATGACCATATATAACTTATTATCAGGTGACCCAGATATTAGGCTTAGTATTGATCGGATTTATATATCGGTAGTCCAAGATGCAAAATATCCGTTCTTACTAATAAATATTTTGAAAGTTGAAAATATTTCAAGATTAGATCAAAATATTTACGAGGTGGAATTTGAGATAAGTGCTTTTGCTAGGGATAAAAACCAAGGTCTGTTAACTTTACTTGCTGAAAAAATTACTAATAAATTAACAGCTAATGCATGTATTCTTCAAGATTATATTGTTGCTAGTATGAAAGCATGTAATATAAATTTTCAGCGTAGTTCTGACCTTATAACTACTAAGCTTACGATAGATTATAAAGCTTTATTGAAGGGGAATAGTTGATGAAAATCAACTATTCCATATACTCAAAGATCAGAAGATGATAGAGTTGATAATAGACTTGCTGCATAAATCAAAGATAGTTGAGGGATTTTTAGGAGAAACGAAGCCGAGCACCGCAGCTTACACAGACGTACGTGAGGAGCGGAGGCGAGTTTCGACGACAAAATCACCAACTAGATTGATTTATGCAGCAAGTCTAATATTAAAGGAAAAGGGAGTAATTAATATGGAAAAATATTTAGACCCAACAAATGATAGTTTGTTTAAGAAAATCTTCCGTGATAAGGAGAATTTAAAAGAATTTCTTAATAGTGTTCTTGATTTATCTGAAATGTACAGAATTAAGGAAATTGAATTTATTCCAGTAGAAGAATTAGCAGGGATTCATAAGGGTAGGAGAAGTGTATTTGATTTAAAAGTTAAAGATGAATCAGGAAACTGGTACATTATCGAAATGCAGAAAAGAAATGAAACCGATTATCTAAAAAGAGTACAATATTATTCTGCCCATTCATATGTTGGGCAACTTACAGAAGGTTTAACTCACTTGGATTTATTGCCAGTAATGGTGATTTCATTGATAAAAAATAGAATATTTGACAAAGAAGTGCCTTATATAAGTATTCATAAAAATATTGAGACTACTACTAATAAACAATATTTATTTGACCTTTCTTATGTATTCATAGAGCTTGGAAAATTTAAAAAAACACAATTAGCGAGTGTTGCTGATGAGTGGTTACATCTATTCAAATGTGCAACACAAGAGACAGAACCACCTAAAGATATTAAGAGCAGTAAGGTATTAGATGCTTACCATATGATTGAACGGTATAAGCTTACCCCAGCAGAATACGACTTATATATTAGGACTTAAATTGCAGGAAGATGCAGAAGAACTTGCTCTAGCAGAAAATTTTAATGAAGGTCAAGAAAAGAAAGCTATAGAAATAGCAAAAAAAATGCTAGCTGATAATGAGCCGATAGAAAAAATAGTTAAATATACAAAACTATCCATAGAAGAAATAGAAAAGCTAGAGGGAAAAAATGGTATATTTGATTGACAATATTGATATTAGTAATTTATTAAAGGCACGTAGCAATTTTGAGGATTTTCGTCTTAATTTGGATACTGAACAAAATAAAGCCGGGGCAATTCAAGCATTTGAATATTGTTATGAGTTAACTTGGAAAACAATGAAGCGATTGTTAGAGGTTCAAGGTAAAAATGGCTTACACCCCACGTGAAGTATTTCGTGAATCAGCTGCTGCCGGCTTAATTTCAGATCCTGCTACTTGGTTTGATTTTATCAATTAGAAATCTTACACTACATACTTACGATATCAAAAATGTAGAGCAAGTTATTGCAACTTTTGATGATTTTTCTGGCATGTTACACGATTTTTTAAAAAATTTGGAGAAATTAAATGATTAATCTTGAACAAGAAGATTTTTTATTATTGAAATCTATCTTAAAAAAATATCCATATACATTTAAAGCATATGGCTCTCGTAGTAAAGGTAGCAATAGGAAATTTTCTGATCTTGACCTCTGTATTATGGAAGTAGTAAATGATCAACAATTGTTTAAGTTACAAGAAGAATTGGAAGAATCTGATTTACCTATTAAAGTGGATGTAAAAAGATGGTTTATTGATATGGATGAGTATTTTAGATCGTTGATAGAAAAAGATATGACGCATTTATAGGAGAAATTATGAATTTTCATGATATACGTATGCCAAAATTTATTGAAACTTTTGCTGTTGGCAGACCAGAATTTGCTACTTCTTGTGCTATGACATTATCGGGCAGAGAAGTAAGAAATTTAGATAGAGAATATGCTAAACAAAAATATTTGATTAAAAATTGTCGTCTGAGTAGTCTCGAATTTGAACAGTTTAGTTCTTTCTTTAGAGCAAGAAGAGGAGGGAATTTTGCCTTCCGCTTTAGAGATAATGTCGATTATCAAGTATCAAGGCAAATTATTGGTAAAGGTGATGGGGAATTAACTCAATTCCAACTGGTTAAACTATATGAAGACCCAATTTTGCCCTATGCTAGGACAATTAGCAAGCCGGTATTTTGTAGTGGAGAATTCTATGTTAATGATATCAATACAGAGGTGCAAGTTGATTATAATACTGGAGTAGTAACTTTGCCAAAACCATTAGATAAAGATCAAATTTTGACAGGTAATTTTATTTTTGATGTAGCTGTGCGATTTGCTAATGATAGTTTTGAATATTTTTATTCTTCTGACGGGTCAATAGAATTATCTCCCATAGAATTATTGGAGGTTATATGACAGTAGCAGAAAATATTGATAATCCCATAGCTGAATTACAGGGGTTTACTTATTGTTTCCATATAAAACTACAAGATAGTCTTGATCTGTATCTTACCGAGTCTGATAGATCTTTATCAATTGATAATGTAATATTTGTTCCGAATTCTGGAGTAACTTTAAAGGAAGGAGGATTTAATGATTCTGCCCAGAATTACATTATCTTAGAAGGAGTTTTTGAAAATGAGGGAGTAAAGCAACACTATGATTTAACGCAGGCTATGGTCAAAATATATGTTTGTTTTGCTAACTCTTGTAGGCATTTTGTTACTTATCGTTGCATCACTTATACTAAAAGAGATTTGGATTTTACTTTACGTTTAGAGCCAAATATAGATGTATATAATCAATCGTTACTGCAATCTTTTAGTAAGAATTGTCGTGCTAATTTTGGTGATTTGAAATGCAAAATAGATAAAACAGTTTATAGTCAGATATATAATATTAAGGAAATGTTTGGTAGAACTATAATTATCTCAGACCTTGATAAAGAAAATGGTTATTTCAATTACGGGGATGCTACTTTAGTTGATGATCAAGCTGATGTTCAGTTTTATAGTAAAATCCTTAGTCATTCTGAGAATTTAATTACATTGGATAAAACAATTCCCGATAGTATGAAGCATAACAAAACTGTTTTACTTACTGTAGGTTGTGATAAAAATGTTGCAACAAGTTCAACAATGCAGTAAATTTCAGAGGAGAGCCATTGATCCCTGATGATAACTTTATCAAAGTGATTTAGGAAACCTAATATACTCAGGTAGAACTTCAAGAATTGGCGTTCCCGCGACCAATAGTTAATGGCAATTACTAGAACCTTTACCCATCCCTACTGTAGTGTTATAGCCACAATCTACATAATGTATTTCACCAGTAACTCCTTCTGCTAAGTTACTCAGCAAATATAATGCAGCCCCTGCAACATCACGCTGAGAAGTGTTTCTGCGTAACGGCGATGCAGCTTCATGGAGAGCTAACATAGTTTTGAAATCATTAATACCACTAGATGCTAGAGTTTTTATAGGACCAGCTGATATGGCATTTACTCGGATGTTATTTGAGCCCATATCAGTTGCAAGATATTTTACACTAGATTCTAACGCAGCTTTAGCAGGCCCCATGACATTATAATTAGGAACTACTTTTTGTGAGCCATAATAAGTTAGGGTAAGGATACTACCACCGTCTTTCATCAAAGGTTCTGCACGTTTTGCCAAGGCAATTAGAGAATAACATGATATATTCATGGTATTAAGAAAGTTAGACAATGAGGTATCTATATATCTGCCTTTTAATTCATTCCTGTCAGAGAAGCCTATAGAATGAACCAAAAAATCGAGTTTGCCCCACTTTTGCTCAATAATTTTAAACAAATTATCAAGTGATTCTTCATCTGTTACATCACATGGAACAACGAAATCACACTTAATTTCTTCAGCAAGTGGTATAACGCGTTTCTCAAGCACTTCTCCTTGATAGGTAAGGGCTAAGTTTGCACCATGTTCTTTGGCAATTTGAGCAATAGCCCAAGATATTGATAAATTATTAGCGACACCTGTAATTAATCCTTTCTTACCATCAAGCAAAGCAGTGACTTTAACTTGCATATATATTCCTTATTTTTATTAAAACCTTGCCCAAACAATAGCATGATGTATATTTTTGTAAACAATTTTTATCAAAGTAACATTAATGTTCTCATCCAAAATATTCACCCTGATTTCAGGTATGATTAGTGGTTTAGTTTTTGCTCCAATTTTCTTTATACCTGGATTATTTGCCTTGGCACTGCTATGTTATCAAGTACAAATTGCTAATAGCTGGAAAGAAGCCTCTATATTAGGTTTTATATTTGGCTATGGACATTTTTTAGTCAGCATGTACTGGATTAGTATAGGGGTTACTGTTTATATTGATGAATTTTGGTGGGCAGTGCCGCTGGCATTATTTGGTCTACCAATTATTTTGGCTTGTTTCATTGCTGCAACCTGTGGTTTCGGATTCCTAGCCAAGAGTCATCATTTTTATCAGTTTATCTTTTGCCTTTATTGGGTATTTTTTGAATGGGTAAGATCATGGATATTTACCGGGTTACCATGGAATTTGCTTGGATATGCTTTTTCATTTTCTGATATTCTAATTCAGTCTTCTAGTATCATAGGAATATATGGTTTAAGTTTTATTGTAATATATATATCAACTAGTTTTTATCATATCTTTACTAAACAATATAATATATTAAAAATATTATTAGCAAATTCATTGGTAATAATTGCTCTAATAACTTCCTACGGTTTATTAAAGCTACACAACAATCCTACCAGCTTCTCAAATATAAAAGTCCGACTAGTTCAGCCAAGTATTCCACAAATTGCTAAGTGGGACGTTGAAGAATTTTGGAAAAATTTTAATCTTCATATCACATTGTCTAAAGAGCCGGGCAACGTAGACCTAATTATATGGTCGGAAGCTGCTATGGTAGCCCCGCATGATTACCAACCAATCAAAATAAAAATATTAAAGATGCTGGAAAGTAAAAAGGCAATTTTAATTACTGGTGGTATAACAAATAATGGTAAGAAAGGGGATGATTTTGAGATTTACACGAGCTTATACGCTTTAACAAAAGAAGGGGATAAATTATTTGAATATCATAAGTCTCATTTAGTACCATTTGGTGAATATATGCCTCTTAAATGGATATTACCCTTGAAGAAATTAACCCCTGGGTTGTTAGATTATACTGAAGGGAGCAGACAACTCGTTAGTCTTGATAAACCTAATATAATCATAAAACCGCTTATTTGTTATGAAGCGATCTTTCCAAACCTTGTTCAAACGAGTAATAAACTTTCAGATCTGATTATTAATGTCACTAACGATACATGGTATGGAAATTCCTCTGGTCCATACCAACATTTACAGATTAGTCGTATGCGTAGTATAGAGAATGGTCTTCCTATGCTTAGAACAGCTAATAATGGTATATCTGCCGTAATAGATCCAGTAGGCAGAATTATTCAACAACGAGCTCTCAATGAAGTAGGTTATATAGATAGTTTATTACCAAATAAGCTAGAATATGAAACTTTATACTCCCAATTTGGGAATATAAGTGCTTTATTAGCAATAATATTTATTCTAATTAGCTATATTTTAATAAAAAATCTTATCAATATCAATAAAAAATTACTTGATTAAGCTAGAATATTATACTATCATTAGTTGTAATAGGTAGAGAAATATTAAATTATTATAACAATGAATAAATATAATGAATCAAAAGAAAGAATAAATATAATTGTAGGTATGCGTTTAAAAAAGCGTCGTATAATGCTCGGCATAAGCCAACAAGAATTGAGTGAAGCTATTAATCTTAGTGTAAAACAGATACAAAAATATGAAGATGCTACTACCCCAATAGTTGGCAGTATATTGTATTTTTTTGCAAAAATATTCAATGTATCTATTGAATATTTTCTTGATATGACTAAAACTACTGAGGTATCAGAGGATTACCTATTTGGTACGCAAGACAACAATAGTCTTGTAAATAATATTATTGCTGAAGATAAAGCAGAGTATTTAGTACCTTTAAAATACGATATAGAAAAAGAAGTATCTTATCTTGTGGAAGGATTTACCGAGATTCAAAATCCACATATTAGGCAGAAAATAGTTGAACTGATTAAGTCAATAGTAGCATCTCAAGGCAATCAAGTCTAAACCGTAGTAATTACCTAGCTTTACAAGCTGTTCAACTTTTTAAGTTAGTCAAGTCAGGAGAATTGAATAGCAGGAATGATGGAGCAAAGACTATAGATAATAGGCGAGATTGTACAGCTAGGGTTATTTTTTTGCTGTACTAGCATCAATACCATAAAAAGCCTTTGCTCTAGTAACTATCAGATCAAACTGTTCTTCATTGGGAGTTTGTGGTGTAGCTCCTTCAATAAATGTTCCACCAATAACCCCTATATCATCAGCACTACTGCTAGGTAAATGTTTTGGATGCATGTAAAAATACCAATTTACTGCTTGCCCAGAGCTAGTTTTACCGTTACCCAAATTAACTGAAATCAAATATTTCACATCTTCAGGATCTTAGTTTTTTAACATAATTAAATGTCCTTGACCAGGAGTCATTGCATTATCATTATCGAGTTCTTTAGCACCAAGACCAGTACAATCTACTATATATTTAGTTTTAATTTCTGCAAAATTTTGAATTTTATTTTTACTAAAAGGTACTTTCTTATTTTTTAAATAAGTTGTTAAACTTATCATCATTTTTGGTACATTGATCAGAATTCCATCATCATAAGCTACCATAAGCCTTGTTGTCCCATTACCAAAATCAAGTGCTACATCTTTTTGGCTGGTTGCATCACCCCGGCAGTTACATAAGGTTCTAAATCTGATTCTTCCCTAGTTGGAAAGTAAGCTGGCATTATAACAGCTCCATCTATAAAATTACTCTGTTGTTTTTTAGCAATAGCAGAATAAACTTTATAAGCATTAACAGCTATTTTATTCATCATGGGTCTTGCATTTGGTGGATAATCCATGAAAGAAGGCTTAAGCAATCCACCAGTATTATTAGAAGCCAGTCCATCAAATTGGTCAGCAATAATAGTGATGTTACTATACCCCTTTTCAATCAGATCATAAGCACTCCATAACCCCATAACACCAGCTCCGATAATAGTAATGGGAGTATCAGGTTTTAAATCATTAGCATATTCTGATTTTTGTAATAATTTATTAACATAAGCAATAGCTCCTGGTGCTAATGTCCAACCGCTACCACTATGACCATAATTATGGGCAATAACTTTATCACCTAGCTTAGTAACAGTCATATTTGGTATACCATGCCTCGTAGGGCGATAACATATAATTTTTTGACCAAGATTATCAGGAGCTAGTTTTAGTGGGACAATTTTCCGTATTTCAGGTTGAGCTTGTTGTTGAGCGTACACCGTTGGTAACATAAATACTAGAACCATAGCAAAAGATTTAACAGAATTAACCAATATATTCCATTGATATAGAGTAGGAGGTAGTAACTTTAATAAGGTGACAAACATATTTAACTCATTAATTAAAATTTTTATTAGCAATATATGACCATTTCCTTTCAAACAGTAGTTGAATATATAAGATGTGTTTTAGTAAATAAAGACATAAAATTTTTGGAAGTGGCACTTGCTACTGTTTCTAGGTTTGTTTCCTTTATTTCAGCTATTTTTTCTGCTACATATTTAACAAAAGCTGGCTCATTTTGCTTTCCACGCATTGGAACAGGGGCTAAGTAAGGAGAATCTGTTTCAATTAATAATCTATCTAGTGGAATATAACGTACTATATCCTGTAAACTAGCTGCATTTTTAAAAGTTACAATTCCAGCAACCGATATATACATACCAAGATCAAGCATTTTTTTTGCCAAATGTTTTGAGGAGGTAAAGCAATGAATAAGACCGGTAAATGGTGCATTTTGCATTTCACTGCTTAAAATATCAATGGTGTCTTCTTCTGCTTCTCTTGTATGTACTATAATTGGTAATCCGGTACTTTGAGATGCTTGTATATGCTGCTCAAAAGAGCCAATCTGTTTATTTTTGTCAGATGTTTGGTAATAATAATCAAGACCAGTTTCACCAATACCAATAATTTTGGGGTGATTAGAATAATCCACAATAGTTTCACACATAGTGATTTCTTTAACTTCATTAGGATGTACGCCGCATGAGGCAAATATATTGCCGTATTTTACGGTTATTTCTAAAATAGCCGGTAATTCCTCAAGGGTAGTACAAATAGTCTGCATGTACTGAACACCATTATCCTTAGCCCGAGTTATTATTGTTGATAAATCTTCTTTCAACATGTTTAAATGGCAATGAGAGTCAATTAATATCATGAGCGTATCCAATTTTTTGAGACTATTATATTAGCAATTTTTTCTACTTCATTAAGTGGGACATAATTATACTGTTCAAGCTGAGTTACAGATTCGTCTAATATTCTCGCTATTCCTAATTCTACCAATTTTTGAAAAAATGATAGATGTTTAGGTAATTTAAAATTATTAGGACAAAATATGTAAAGAGGCTTGCCAGTGGAGGCTGCCTCACTACACATTGAAATCGAATCAGCAGTGGAAATTATGTAATCTGCCTGTGATAACATACCAAAATAAGGGTTAGGTTTAGTGTTTTCCTCTGTTGGATCATAAATAATGGTAGAGGAAGATACATTGTTTTTAATAATTTCTTTTGCTGAATTGGGGGTGCGTCTACTAAAGCTAATAAACAAGTTATATTCTTTGCCTTTTTGTATAAGATTAGATAATATTGTTGCAATTTGGCGAGCATTATCATTGGTAAAAGTATAATTTTTACTATTACCACCAATAATTACTGAGATAAATTTCCCAAGTTTTGGATGATTTTTACGTAATTCAATGCCACCATCCTGTATTTTTTCTTGAACATTGTTTAAAGCCCCAGTAATTCTCAATATACTCAAATCACTTGAGTACATATTTAGTTCTTCTTTACTAACTTTATCATGGTGTGGTAAAATAATTAGATCAAATTGCTTGAGCGGTAGGTTAGGGTGCATAATTTGAACAGTTTTTATTCTACCATTAGACTTATGTTTTAAATAACTTGCTAAAGAAGCAGTTCTTCTCCCGGCAGAAATTATTAAGTCTGGGAATCCTTGCCTGTCTGTAATAATTTCCCACGATTGTAATAGTTCCTTTTTTACATGGATAGGGCTGAATCGGAGTAGGAAATTTGGTAAATTACCCCAAAAATTATATTCAATAGGTTTTAATTCATAACCAAGCTTGATATTTTCTGCTAGAGCTATGGCTTGATTGGCATTACCGACGCTACTGTCAGTTAGTACCCAAATTTTAGGTTTAGTAGTATCTATCATATTCTTTTCTATTTAGGCTACTTTATTAATAACTAGTTCACTACCAGTTGATTTGATGTTTACCGTATCACCGCTCATGATACTACTCGAAAGAATCATTTTGGCAAAATGATTCTGTAGTTCTCGTTGAATAACTCTTTTTAATGGTCTAGCACCAAACATTGAGTCATAGCCCTTATCAGCAAGGTAATTTATAGCTGATTCATCAAATTGCAATATAATATTTTGTTGCAAAAGAATTTTTTTCAGATTATCCAGTTGTATTTTAACAATATCATGGATGTTGGCATGAGTTAGTTTATGGAATAAAATAATCTCATCTAGCCTATTTAAGAATTCTGGTTTAAATACGGCTCGTACATATTCCATTACTTGTTCTTTGATTTTATGTTGGTCATCTTCTTCTCGTTGATTAATAAGTATTTCAGCTCCAAGATTAGAAGTAAGAACAATAATGGTATTTTTAAAATCAACGACTATCCCTTGACTATCGGTTAGTCGTCCTTCATCTAAAATCTGCAGCATGATGTTAAAAATATCTGAATGAGCCTTCTCCACTTCATCAAATAAAATGACTTGGATAAGGTCTCCTACGTACTGCTTCGGTTAAGATACCTCCCTGCTCATAACCAACATACCCTGGAGGAGCTCCAATCAAACGTGATATAGAGTGTTTTTCCATATATTCAGACATGTCAATTCTGAGTATGGCATTACGATCATCAAATAAAAAAAGTGCCAAAGCCTTGGTTAGTTCGGTTTTACCAACACCAGTGGGACCTAAGAATAAAAATGACCCCAGTGGTCTGTTAATATCTTGCAAACCAGCACGAGAATGACGTACAGCATCACTGACTCCTTTTATAGCTTCATCTTGACCGATTTACCGACCTGCGTAGTTTATCTTCCATAGCTAGTAATTTTTCACGTTCGCTTGATAGCATTGTATCAATCGGTATACCAGTAATTCTAGATATGATTATAGCTATATCGTTTTCTGATACGACTATCTTTTGATAGTTTGTTATCTCCACCTTCCATTGCTTGTTGTAGTTTCTTAGTTAAATCAGGAATAATACCATATTTCAGCTCACTAGCTCGGGCAAGATCGCTACTTCTTTCTGCTCTTTCAAGTTCTGCTTTAGCTTTTTCTAGCTCTTCTTTTAATTTTTGTTCAATATGTATTTTAGATTTTTCAGCTTGCCAGCTAGCACTCATATCATAAGAAAGAGATTCAAGTTTTTCTAATTCATCGGTTAAGAGGATAATTTTCTTTTTTGAATGTTCATCATTTTCTTTTTTTAGAGCTGCTAGTTCAATTTTTATTTGAATGATACGACGATCAAGCTCATCCAATTCTTCTGGTTTACTAGATAATTCTATTTTTAGCCTACTACATGCTTCGTCGATTAAATCAATAGCTTTATCTGGTAAATAACGATCAGTAATATATCTGTTAGATAAAGTGCTAGCAGCAACTATAGCGCTATCAGCAATTCTTACACCATGATGTAATTCATATTTGTCCTTAATGCCACGTAGAATTGAAATAGTATCTTCTACTGTTGGCTGGCTAACATAAACTGGTTGAAATCTTCTAGCAAGAGCTGCATCTTTTTCAATATATTTACGATATTCATCTAAAGTGGTAGCGCCAATACAATGGAGTTCTCCTCTAGCAAGCATTGGTTTTAGTAAGTTTGATACATCCATAGCTCCGTCTGTCTTACCAGTTCCTACTAAAAGATGTAATTCATCAATAAATAAAATAATTTCCCCACTAGAGTTTTTAATCTCATTTAATACAGCTTTTAGTCGTTCTTCAAATTCTCCACGATATTTAGCTCCAGCAATTAAGGCTCCCATATCAAGTTCAATGATACGACAATTTGCTAAAGTTTCTGGAATATCTTGGCTAAATATTCTTTGGGTTAACCCTTCTATTATAGCTGTTTTACCAACCCCTGGCTCTCCTATCAGCACGGGGTTATTTTTCATTCTTCTCGACAAAATTTGCACTGTCCTTCTAATTTCCTCATCTCTACCAATTATTGGATCAAGTTTACCAAGTTCTGCCAGCTCGGTTACATCTCTGCCGTATTTTTTTAGGGCATCGTAACTACTTTCAGAAGATTCGCTATCTGCTTTTTTACCTTTTCTTAACTGTAAAATTGCTGCGTTTATTTTCTTATTAGTTATTGAATTATCCGATAAAATTTTACCAGCAGGGGTTTTATCATACGATAAGCCTTCAAAAATTCGCTCAATAGTCACAAAACTATCAGCATTATTCTTGGCAAGCTCTGATGCTTTATCAAGTAATTTTAGTGCTTCCGATGATAGGTAAAGCTGTCCACCTCCCTCAATTTGTACTTTTGGGATTTTGTTTAATTCTATAGTTAAAGCTCTATTTAAATCATCTAAACTACTACCCAAGATATTAATGAGATTAGTAATAACACCACTATCATCGTTTAATAAGCTTGCCAATATATGTAATGGCAATATTTGCTGATGATCATTCTTTGCTGCTAAGCTTTGAGCATTAGAGATAACAGATTTTGCATGTGTAGTAAATTTATTCATGTCCATTTCAATAACCTTATAAATTGTAAATTAAGTCAAACCTGATTGTTAAAATGTACTCGTGTCAGCCGCTCCAAAAGTGCATTTATCGAATTAATGATTAGAATATATCATAATATTTAACCCCACTAAGTATTTTATATAATTAAGGTTAATAATAATACAAGGGACTATAGCTAACCTAAAAATATTTGAGTCATGAAAACGATTTTAACAGATTGACAAATATATTAAATTTAGATATCCTCTAGTCCTTAAATTCTAGTAGGCGAAGAAATATTAAGGACTAGGTTTTAAGGGCTGAAAAAGAGAAATTAGGTGTCAAAATTACGATATCCTTGCTCACGAAAGGGTGGCAGTTCGAATCTGTCATTGTCCACTAATAATATTAAATAATTAAATAAGTAGAATTATGACAAATTGTATTAAAAAATCATTGTTTGTTACAGCTGGTCTTGCTGTAATGGGTTTGGGACTATTTTTGGGTAATCCTAGTAGAGTTGATGCTGCGGTTAAAGAAGGGCAAAAATTTTCAGATTGGGTAGTTAACTGCACCACAGATGCTGAAAAAAAACAGGTCTGTTTTTTAAGTCAAGCAATTAACTCTACTAATAAAGATGGTAAACAACAAGTGTTAGCTGTGTATCAAATAGGTTATTTGGGTAGTGGTAAGGCAAGAAGTTTAAAAATGATACAAGTAGTTCCTGCTGATGTTTCTGTTACTCCAGGTACGTCAATTATTAATTCCCAAAAATTAATTGCTCCAGGTAAGTACGTTACTTGTACAAAATATTCTTGTCAGGCTGTTGCTGAAATATCAGATAAAGATCTTAAAGATATTTTATCAAAAGATGCTAATCCTAGCGTGGGAATAATGAATTCAGCTGGTCAACAAGTAAATCTTTCACTCTCTACGAAAGGTCTTGAAGAAGGCTTGAAAGCGTTGAAGTAAATTAAGTTATTTACCTTATGCGTGGCATTTAAAAATCATAAGGAAGAAAACAGTCCGGCGTCATTGCGAGGAACTACTTTAGTAGCGACGAAGCAATCTAATAGACCTCTTTCAAAACTCGCTTGTGCTGAGGGATTTGAAGGAGACGCTTCACCTCGAACTGCAGCGTACTCTAATTTCGTTACGGATTCGAGTGTCGCGTCGACGACGTACAAATCACCAACAGAAGTAGAGTTTCGAAGGAGGTCTAATAAATATGGATTGCCACGCTCACATACGTTCGCTCGCTAATAGACATATACGTCTATAAGTTTAAAATGCATTTGCAAAGCCGCTTTAAGAATGCATTTTTTCTTATATTAAAGCCAATTCGGGATAAAAATTAGTTACTTCTTATAGGTTAGCTCAATGACTATTTGTCCTAATAAATTATCTGAAACAGATAATGAAATATACCAAATTATTAATGCTGAAAAAAAGCGTCAGCATGATTTTATCGAATTGATTGCTTCTGAAAATTTTGTAAGCCCGGCAGTATTAGAAGCACAAGGGTCAGTTCTTACCAATAAATATGCTGAAGGATATTTTGGAAAACGCTATTATAATGGTTGTGAAGAGGTTGATAAAGCTGAGCTTTTAGCGATAGAACGAGTAAAAAAACTATTTAATTGTAACTATGCTAACGTTCAGCCTCATTCCGGCTCTCAGGCTAATCAGGCAGTATTTTTAGCCCTATTAAAACCACATGACACCATACTTGGTATGTCGCTAGATACAGGGGGGCATTTGACTCATGGTGCTTCCCCTAACTTGTCTGGTAAATGGTTTAACTCTGTGTCCTATTCGGTGAATAAAGAAACTTTCTTAATTGATTATTCACAAATAGAGCAAATGGCCGTGCAGCATAAACCTAAAATGATTATAGCTGGCTATTCTGCTTATTCACGTCAATTAGATTTTAGCAAATTTAGGGAAATTGCTGATAGAGTAGGGGCATATTTACTAGCGGACATTGCCCATATTGCAGGACTTGTTGCTACAAACGAACATCCAAGTCCCTTACCTTATGCTCATGCTGTTACCTCTACTACTCATAAAACTTTGCGTGGTCCACGTGGTGGTATTATTCTTTCAAACGATGAGGAATTGGGTAAAAAGATAAATTCTGCTTTATTTCCTGGGCTGCAAGGTGGACCGTTAATGCATATTGTTGCAGCAAAAGCAGTAGCATTTTTGGAAGCCTTAAAACTAGACTATCATCTTTATATAAAACAGGTTATGAGTAATGCAAAAGCTCTTGGTAACAGTTTAATGGCAAGAGGCTATGATATTTTAACTAATGGCACTGATAATCATATAGTATTAGTGGACATACGAAAATATGGTATAACTGGTAAGATAGCCGCAGATTCACTTGAAAGAGCAGGGATAACCTGTAATAAAAATGCTATACCATTTGATACAACTTCACCGTTCATTACTTCTGGTATTAGGCTTGGTACTCCAGCATGTACCACTAGAGGATTTAAAGAAAAGGAGTTTATAGAAGTTGGCGAGATGATTTGCAACGTATTAGATGGGTTGAAAGCTACGCAAGATAACAGTGATTGTGAGCAAGAAACTCGCAAGCAAGTTAAAAAGTTATTAGATAATTTCCCGATTTATGTTTAAACTAGCAGTTAACAAGCTAATGGTTTTTCATATAAATACGAAAGATTTGTTGAATTTCTAAGTAATTTATCTAATACTAAACTAACTTATAAAACTTTAATTTTCTAGAATATGGTACAAGAAGCAATTAGAATATCTGAAATACAGGAAAAGAATCATAGCTTTAGTGAAATTGTGAATAAGTTGTCTTATCAAAAACAAAAACATAATATCTTGAAAAATAGTTTTGATTTAAATAATCAAGCAACTCTATTTGAAGGTGATTGCATGAAGTTATTAAAACAAATTCCAAATAACAGTATAAACTTAATAATAACATCACCACCATATAATATAGGTAAGGAATACGAAAAAAAATCAGATATTAATGAATATTATAATTGGCAAAAAAAAGTCATCAATGAGTGTTATAGGGTGCTAAAGGATGATGGACATATTTGTTGGCAAGTCGGTAATTATGTAGAAAATGGAGAAGTAATACCTTTAGATATTTTATTATATCCTATATTTTCAGAGTTAAAAATGAAAATGAGAAATAGGGTTATTTGGCATTTTGGACATGGGTTACATGCTTCAAAAAGATTCTCTGGAAGACATGAAACTATTATGTGGTTTAGTAAAACCAATGATTATTACTTTGACTTAGATGCTGTTAGGATACCTCAAAAATATCCTAATAAAAAATATTTTAAAGGCAACAAAAAAGGGGAACTATCTTGCAATCCGAAAGGCAAAAATCCATCGGATGTTTGGGATATTCCAAATGTAAAAAGTAATCATATAGAAAAAACAGAACACCCTTGCCAATTTCCCGTCGGTTTAGTTGAAAGGTTGGTTTTATCAATGACAAAAAAAAATGATATTGTTTTAGATCCTTTTGTTGGTTCTGGTAGCTCTTTTGTTGCAAGTCTAAAAAATTCTAGAAAATGTATAGGTGCAGAAATAGATAAGAAATATATAAATATTTCAAAAGAACGAATTAAAGAAACATTAAACGGAACTATTAGGGTTAGAGAAATGAATGAACCCGTCTATGAACCTGAAACAATATAATATGAAAATAGTTTATGAATATTCTCATCTTGGGGGAAGACAAATTTTACAAGTTGATTATCCTAAAATTTTTCAAGAAATTCATGAATCAATAAAAGCAATAAATGACATAAAGAAAAATAAGGTTAGTAAAGAAAAAACAAGTGAAGGAAAGATGTTTTATTCGCCAAAAGAATTAAATAATGCTTTCACTCAACAGTTTAACTCAAGAGGGTTTCATGAAATAATAGACAAATATGATATTGTTATACCAAATCACGACAAGGTTATATCAAATTCATATAAACAAATAGATTTTGTAAAGGATAGAGTTTTAATTGAAGTTCAATTTGGCAAATATGCTTTTATGTTTTATGATTTGGCAAAATTCCAGTATTTTTTCAATGAAGGTAAGGCGGATGTAGGAATAGAAATAGTACCATGTCATAATTTACAACAACAAATGTCAACAGGTGTCTCTTATGGAGAACAACTTGTTTACGATATTGAACGATTAAAAAGACATTTTCCTGCTGTTCCTGTCTATGTAATTTTGGTTGATATAGAGGAATAAATATATAATCACCGAAAAATTAGTATCTTTTAACAATCTGCCTGTAATTAAAATAGTTAAATCAGGAACTGAAAGTGTTATGCAATAGTTTTTATAATCTTCTTGACAAGCTATAGAAAGTCGCTATTTTCCGTTTGAAACGGTTCTAAAAAAGTAAAAATTATGAGTTTTAAAGAGTTATTAGAACAAATAAAAAATAATAGGCTTAGTAGCGGTCTTCTTGACTTAAAGGAATATGATATAAAAGATGAAGAAGTTAAAAAATTAGGTGAAGTCCTTAAGTATAATGATAAAGTTTGGAATGTTAATTTAGCAAATAAACAGTATAATATCACCAATGAGGCATTTGAAAGTTTTGCAGAAAATATTAAGCTTAACGGAAGACCTATTGAGGTTGAATGTAATAACAAAGCCTGGAATTACTTATTTATGTTTATTAAACTCATTAACAGTAAAAAGACCTCTAATTTAAATTTAGACCAAAAAGAAAAAGATGCATGGTTTGCAAGCATGGTACTAGCAGGTCATAGTTATGACAGTATAGTTGAATATTTACTTAAACATACCGATGAGACCTATTCGTTTTCAATTAATGGACCTATTCAAGGACAGACTATTACTAACTATTATATGGATAGACCGAATATTCAAAAATTGTTATTCGAACATGGATACATTCCACGCGAATTACGTAATGATCTACAAGCTATTGTTAATGACTCTCAATCTGTACATAACAGTACATTAGTAAGAGCAACAAACTCCTTCATCAAGGATTTGTTAGAACAATTGAAAGCTTCTGATAAACAATTAGATCAAGCTGCAAAGCAAACTATAACAAGAATAGCAGACTTGTCAAATATTACAAGCAAACCAGAATATACCCCCTTTCTATTGCCCAATTTACCTGAAGATAGGAAAAAGGATATTTTTGATAAAATACCAGAAGAAGATAAACTAAATTATCTACAAGATAACAAGAAAGCTATGCAAGCAATAATAGAAAAAGCAGTCAATATCTTAAAGAATCTTTATGTAAAAACTGATGTTGATGGTAAATATGACGGAACTTATGCTAATTATAGTTATTGTTATGATTACCTGCATGGGAAGAATCTACAGTTACCTAAAGCGATAGGAGCTGTTAAGCTATTCATTGATAGTAATTATCCTAATAAGCAAGAAATACAAGAATTATGTGTTAGCTTTCTATCTACATATTTCACTATAGAGACAGATGAGTCAAAAGTTTTAAGTATTCTAACTAAAATTAAACAACTACTTAATAAAGATGAACTAACAATAGAAGAGCTTAAAAGTTAAGAGGTATGCCATAATTTACTTACTAACTGTAATGCTACTCAGCAGCAAATAAAAGACTTGTTTCAAGATTTAAACCACTGTTCTGTAGAAGAGGTATGGAAGGTAAATAAAATGTCGGAGTTGGCTATGCAATTATATATAGCTGCGACAGCGTATGGTCCTAATAAGTCTGCTTGTAATCAAGGAACCTTCACTCAAGTAATCCATACTTTACCAAAGGTTAACTCTCAATTTATAAATAACTTTACATTACAGGAATCTGAGAACAAAGAGGAGATTACTGACAATAATATTGGAGACTTTATTCAACACATTGTTGATAAGTTAATAGTAAAATGTGAACAAAAATATCTATCCAAAGAGCTTTTAGAATTTATAGCATGTGAGATGGATATGGATTTTAGCAAAACCACACATGCACAACAAAAAGTATTTGCTGAAATTAATAAGTTATTTTTGGAGAATATTAGGGACTATTTACCTGAATATGCTGAGCGTAACCCTTTAGCGACAGAATACCAAATTATGATTAATGCACTACGACAAACTAAAAATATGCAAGATTTTGCTAGTCAGCATAGTACCGAGCAATTAACTGAACAAGACAAACAATTTATTGTGGATATGAAACATCAACAAGAAGAACAAGCAACAAAATTGCAAAAACAGCAAGTTAAGGCAGTAGTTGAGGATATGTTAGATGCTTTGGAACTGTCAGAGACATGCTCTAAATATTTTGATGATCCCATTGCAGCATACCAAATCTTACTGGGAGAGTCTAGTAGTATAGAAGGTTTTGACTTTGAATAGGCATGTAATTCTTAATAATCGATCTCAAAGTCATTGCGAGGAACTACTTTATAACCTCAATTTCGGATTAATGAAATTAATCCAAAACTGAGGTTTATAGTAGTGACTAAGCAATCCATTTCTAATCACTTTTAAGGATTGCTTAGTTGCTTTCGCCTACTTGCAATGATACCTTTTTTACATCTCCTTAATTTTTGCCATAATCTTTTCTAGGATATTTGAGGCAGTAAGCCCAAAATATGAGTATAAATCAGTAGAGGGAGCAGATAGACCAAATTGCTCCATGCCAAAGAACATGCCGTTTTCTCCAATGATTCGATGCCAGCCAAAGCTACTTGCAGCTTCTATAGCCACTTTTAAGTTACCCCTAGATAAAATATTTTGGATATAGCTAGGTTTTTGTTTAAAAAATAGCTCAAAACATAATATTGATATGACCTCAGCTTTAAAACCATGGTTAGTTAGCAGCTCTTGTACTTTTAGAGCAATTGATAATTCAGAACCCGTGGCAAAGATAGCAACATCTACTTTTTCTTGACTATTTCCTGACAATATATACCCACCTTTAGAGTAT
The DNA here is from genome assembly GCF_964031035.1 of Candidatus Tisiphia endosymbiont of Empis tessellata. Lineage (NCBI taxonomy): Bacteria > Pseudomonadati > Pseudomonadota > Alphaproteobacteria > Rickettsiales > Rickettsiaceae > Candidatus Tisiphia > Candidatus Tisiphia endosymbiont of Empis tessellata. The sequence goes on from NZ_OZ034997.1 coordinate 22,898, forward strand.
AAATTTTGTGAACTAATGTGGCTAACTATTTGATTTTCCCCATTTTGAATCTTGATAATTTGAGGGGCAGCTTGTCTTGTTAAAGCAAGAATAGAAGGACCTTGTTTATTAGATAGTGCAATTCGCCAGGACTCGGCTGTTTCTATATAGTCTGCAGGGCGTAATACCATCATATTTGGTAAGCTTCGAAAGGACGCTAGATGCTCAACTGGTTGGTGAGTAGGACCGTCTTCTCCTACACCGATTGAATCATGAGTCATTATATAGATTACTTGTTGCTGCATAATAGCAGAAAGTCGCATACTTGGCTTCATATAATCAGAAAAGGCTAGAAAAGTAGCACCTACAGGTAAAAATCCTGATAATGATAGTCCGTTCATGATAGAACCCATAGCATTCTCACGAACACCATAATGGATGTAGTTGCCGCTAAAATCATCTTTACTGATTACTTTACTATGATTATTTTTGATATTATTAGATAATGATAAATCAGCTGACCCAAAAATAATTTTTTTAGATAGTTTGCTTAATTCTTCTACAATTCTACCGGATGAATTACGGGTTGCTTCATCTTTTACCGGGATAGGGATATTGTCCAGAAAAGAACAATCGATATTAGGTCTAGCAAAATACACTTTTTGTTCTTGACTTATATCAACAAAGTTTTCCTGCCAATTATTATAACTCACTTGATTTCTTAGCCAAGCGATGCCCCATATATCTTTTAATTCTTTTGGTAGGTCAAATTCTTCATCCTTAAAACCTAAATTTTCTTTTAGCAATTTAACTTCATCTTTGCCAAGGGGCGAACCATGGGCTGCATTTGAATTTACCTTGTTAATAGAACCTTTGGCAATTAAAGTACGACAGGCAATGAAGTAGGGTTTATCAGAATTTTTTGCCCTAGTTAAGCTGGCATTAATTTGCTCAAAATCATGCCCATCTATAGATTCGGTAATCCAACCCATGGCAGTAAATTTAAGCAAATGGTCTTCAGATACGGTAAGGTTGGTAGAGCCATCGATGGAAATTTTATTATCATCAAATAAAACTATTAGGTTATTAAGGCATAAATGTCCAGCTAAAGAAGCAGCCTCGTAGCTTATACCTTCCATTAGGCATCCATCTCCAATTATACAGTAAATTTTATGATCACTAAGATTTTTGCCCAATTTTTGTTGATATTTTTTTTGACCAATAGCCATACCCACTGAAGTGGCAAATCCTTGGCCTAAAGGTCCTGTAGTAGCTTCAATAGCTTCATATGCTCCATATTCTGGATGTCCAGGAGTTTTTGAATGTAATTTGCGAAATTGTTTTAAATCTTCTAAGTGAAAATTTTTATAATTTGTTAAATAATAAAAACTATAAAGTAACATAGATCCATGCCCAGCTGATAGAACTAGGCGATCACGGTCAAACCAAGTTGGATCATTAGGATTGAATTTAAGAAAATCAAACACTAAAACTGTCATCACATCTGCCATGCCAAGTACCATACCCGGATGCCCTGACTTGGCATGTTCTATGCTATCACTTGCTAAAACTCTAATACAGTCACTTAGTTTACAATATTCTTCTGAATATTTTGGTATTTTATTAAACTTCATTATGATAAATATCGCTTTTATGTTAAAAGATATATACTTTTCTAGTTTTAAGAATTGGAATATATTGATAAAAATTTTTTATGAATCTACATCAAAATAGATATTATGACAACAAAACTATTATCCGTTTTCTCGTGGTTTACTACTTTATTTCATCAATTACGGTTATCAATCAGTTCAATAAATTTTTACCAAGATGTTTATAGATCATATACAGGGTATGGAATTAAATACATATTTACTATATCTTTTATATCATCATTGATTTTCTGTCTTTTTATATTTAATTATTTGTTGGCTTTGACGGATTATTTTACTGAAAACCGCTCTACAAAAAGCACCACAACTATTGAATATATATTAAAACAGTTACCGGAAATCTATTATGATGGTAGTAAAATTTTAGTTGATCAAGATGAAGCTATATATTTACTCGATGAAAATGGTAATAAAATTGCTGTTATAGACTCAAAGAATCAACTACCTTATAGCGAGAAAATTAAAGTTCCTATCCTCTTTAGTAGCAATAATATAACCCTTACTACGATTGAAATAACTGATAAAAAAAAGAGTGCATTTAGTATTGGATATTCTAAATTATTTACTTCTGATCAAAAAATTCTAACTGAAGAAGTCATTAAAAAGCATTTTTCTGAGATTCTTACACAAGCACCGAAGGTATTTATTTACATTTTAATGCCGATAATGATAGTCTATCGTTTTGTAATGATTTTATTCGAAAAAATCTTTATTATCATATTAGTATATCTGTTAACTAAGTATTTTGGTCCTAAATCTTCTTGGCAAACATGCACTAGGATAGTATTATTTTCAAGTGGAGTGACCATTTTATTACAACCTATTATTGTTATATTTTTACCAGCATTGAGTAGCATGCTATTTTTTATACAGATATTTGCCTATTTTTTACTCTTTTTGGGGATGTTACAAATACGAAGTAAATAGGGAAGGGGGGCGATATAGCTCCTTGCAATGACTAAAAAGAATTCTTAACTTGCATAATGTAGGTTTATTGTATATACTTGTTTATACAATAACAATATTAATGATATTATGCAAACTCAAATCCAAAAATGGGGAAATAGCTTGGGAATTAGAATTCCTAAACATCTAGCTGATAAGTTACATTTTCAACAAAGTACATTTGTTAATTTAGAAACAGCTGATAACTATTTGATTATCAGTACAGAAACATCAGAATTAGATATATTATTGGATAATATTACAGATTCTAACTGTCATCATGAAATATTAAATGATGACATTGCTGTAGGTAATGAATCGTGGTAACATTCATACCTGAAAGAGGTGATGTAGTTTGGCTTAATTTTGAACCTAAAAAAGGCAAAGAGATTCAAAAAACACAACCAGCGGTAGTTCTTACTCCTTATAAATTAAAATTCTTACATTAGACAAAATACTCATAAATGTTATATTATCAAAATTAAGACTATTATTGTAGTTATACATTGCTATGAAACAAATATATAAATTTTACTCTCAAAAAGTAAAAGTTGCTTTGAGAATATTGCTTAAAACTATCCTATATGGGATTATAGCCATTAGGCTAATTTATAAACTTCTCTTAGGATCAGTTTCCAGCATTATTCAAGTTTGCTCCATTATTTTAATTTTTAAAATAATTTGACTTAAAAATTAAAATAATTTATTCTATCTGGTGGATGGATAGCCCATGCAAAGGAGTACAGGCGGTTGGAAAGAAGCTATTTCCTGGACCTGCTGCAATGGGGGGGGGCCTTGGAGCTTTGGCTATTGAAGCTGTAGGGTATTGTGCATATGGTGCAATTAATGCAGCGGACATCATTAAAATCATGGAAAAATTGTTATTTAGACTCTGTTTATTTGGGATTTACCAAATCTTCATTTTTTGCCTAATAAACGTTGTTGTTTATCAATATAGTGGAATTAAACTTTCTTGGCAGGAGAGTAGTTTTATAATATTGTTTAATATATTATTTATAAGTTGTTTGGTTAGTTTTTATTTTTGTAATCATTATAATAATTCTAAGGAGGATAAATTCTCTAGTGGTTTAGATTTTCTTACGTATATTATACTATTTCTAACTTTTGTGTTAGCTCTACCATTGATATCAGCAACTCAAGATGTTTATCATCAAAACCCTTTAAAAAATTGGCAGGAATATTTAAAAGATAATTTAAAGCATTTTGTTGTTTTTTCGGGATGTGTATTTTTTTATGGTATTAAATTTGTTAGATTTAGTAATAATGCTAGTAGATGTCACTCATATTTAAATTTTATTATAGCTACCATAATGTTTATAATTTCTTGTATAGTTGTCGGAATTATGTAAGCCTTAATAATGAATTTACACGGTTAGAAAAAGCGATTAATAGATTGATGTTTAATTATTATCTTTTTTGTTGTCATTCTTATTATATTCAGAATAATAATGAAAAAATTTATTATTAAAATCTAATAATATGCAAAGACTAGCAAAAGCGATTAGTAATGCAGGGATATGTTCAAGGCGTGATGCAGAACTGCTTATTAAAAATAATCAAGTAAAAGTAAATGGCGTTATTATTGATTCACCAGCAACCAATGTTGATGAAACTAGTGTTATTGAGGTGTCGGGAAAACTAATAAATCAACAACAGATCCCGCGTTTATGGGTATATTACAAACCTGTTGGACTCATTACTTCGCATAAAGATACAAGTGGTAGAGAAACGGTATTTGCTAGTCTTGCAAAGCTGAATTTGCCTAGAGTAATCTCAATAGGGCGACTGGATATCAATAGTGAAGGGTTATTATTACTAACCAATAATGGTGATTTAGCAAGAAAGTTTGAGCTACCATCAAGTAAAATAGAACGTGTATATAAAGTCAGGGCACACGGTAATCCAAATCTTTTGCTAAAAAATTATAAAAATATAGAGATTGATCAAATACGTTATGATCCTAAATCAATTAAATTAATAAAATCAGGCAGGACAAATTGTTGGTTTGAAGTAGTTTTGACTGAAGGTAAAAATCGTGAAATTAGAAAGATATTTGAATATTTTGGCTTGACTGTTAACCGGTTAATTAGAATTAGCTATGGAGATTTTTTATTAGGTAATTTGCAACCAAATCAGTATAAAGAACAGCCATTCGAAAAATTTAAGAAATTTTTATGATTAGAATTATAGCAGGCAAACATAAAAATCGGATCATACCTACCTTAAAAAACTCTAACTATCGTCCTTCCACAGGCAAAATCCGAGAGGCGATTTTTAGTATACTAACTTCAGGAGAATTCATTGATTGTAGGTTATTTAACAATGAATCTAAAGTTCTCGATTTATTTGCTGGCACGGGTAGTTTAGCTTTTGAGAGCTGTTCTAGAGGTGCTGGAGCAGTTACATTAGTTGATATAAATGCTAATTATTTACAGGCAGCAAAAGAGTTTGCTAGTAAAATAGGTGAGCTGGATAAAATGACTTTCTTAAATATCAATGCAGTAGCTCTACCTTCGGCTTATCACGGCTTTGATTTAATTTTTATTGATCCGCCATACGGTCATAATCTTGTATCGAAGGCAGTTAATGCTTTAAAAAAAGGTCAATGGTTAAAAGATGGTAGAATTATTGTAGTCGAACTTGCTAAAAATGAAGATTTTAGCGATGATTCTTTACAGCTAATTAAAGAAAAAATATACGGTGATAGTAAATTGCTTATTTTTCAAGCTATTCTATAATATATATTATGGAAAATAAAAATAACTAAAAAACCGCATTCTCGTATCTATAGCATATTTGTAGATATCAGTTATTTCCTTATAACCAGCAAAGGCACAAACTAAATGTAGCCCTGCAGTTGGAGAGGCTACTGCCCCAGGTTTTTTACTATAGACTGTTTGATATCTATTATTATCCTCTAGTAAATTTTCGTGCCTCTTTATATAAGGAGGTAGCGGGATTTCACCGTATTTTTCTAAAAATTCAAAAACTGAGAGATTATCTAGAAAAAATTCGACCTCAACCTGCCCCATTACAAGTTTTTTACTTATAATAATCTTATTACAACCAAAATCAAATTGATCTCCTTCATTAAGTCTTTTTGAAGGCTTGGCAAAGCCATGCCAATAATTATCACTTAGGTATAATTCGATTTTTTTGCCAGCTTTATTTAGTAGCAATTTGGCTTTAATAACTTTACTATCATTAAATACCATTAAATCACCAGGGCATAGATAGTCAATTATATCATAAAACTTGGTCTGCACTAAGTCTTTGTTTGGTGCTACTGCCAACAAACAGGATATAATCCTGCCCCACTTCTATTTCCTAATAATGGAGTACCGCCAGCAAGGGAAGATGAAGCTGCTAGAGCAGCACCACCAGCAGGAGGAGCAGCAGCACCACCAGCAGAAGCTATAGTGCCACAAGAAAAAGTTGAACAGATAGCAAGGGAAACAGTGGCATTAGCGGTAGAATTATTACAAAAACAAAAAGAAACAGTAAGAAATATTGCCTTAGTACTGAATGAAATAATTCTCTTGTCTCATGAATTCGTAAACTCATCTATTGATTTAAGATTAAGCGATTTAAGACATCTAAACAATCTTTCTCCTCCCGCTGCTGATGATGAAGATGATATTGTTCCTAAAAATGTGTGGGTTAGTGGTACGATAGGTATAACCAAATATAATGGGAAATGCTTGTTAAGTAGCTATACTGGTAGAACTAGTGCTGCAACTATTGGAGGCGATTTAGAGTTACCTAATGGCAGCATTATTGGAGGAGCTTATAATTATATTCTCTCTAATTTTGAATACAAGAATAGTACTGAGAAATTTACTGCCCACACCCACGTAATATTTATGTATGGTCAAACTAACTTGTCTAAGAAACTAATATTACAAGGATTCCTTTCCCTTGCTTCGGGTAATGTTTCTGCAAAATTACCAGTACAAAACCAGCTAGCTAAAGCTAAATTTGCTAATAGCTCATATAGTAGCAAGCTAGTAGTTGCTTACAAATCAAAGGTTGGTAAAGCTTTAATTATCCCCCATATTGGGCTCAAATATGGGGGGCAGGATATTGCTGGATATGGGGCAAGCTTTGAAAGACAAAGTCTATCGGTAGCTGCTCTAACAGCCGAAGATCTTCGGGGCTTATAGGATTTGAAGTAATTATGCCAATGAAGATTAGTGATACTACCAAAGTGATTCCTGGATTGCATATGGAAGTCGAAAAGTTTTTGCATAATAAGCAGCAAAAACTTCATATGCAGGTCATGTCAGGTCCAAGCAGTAAAGAGGAAATATTGTTACTTGAAAAACCTGCTAAATACAACTACAAAATTGGCGGAACTATCACTATAAAACGTGGATTAACAGAAATCATGGCAGTATATAACTATTTAGCGTCTAATAATAAATATTCAAGCCATCAAGGTTCACTTAAATTAAAATTATCGTTTTAGGCTCAACTATTAAACCAAACTCAGATTATATATTATCATTCGAGTATATCCACTTCCACCTCTTCCTCAGGGCTATCAGCAATCAATGCGGTAGAAACTACTTTTTCTCCTTGTTCGGTTTTGAATAATATTACACCACTAGTATTACGACCAGTTATACGTACAGATTCAAGTTTACACCTAATTAGTTTGCCATTATTAGTAATTAACATCAACTCATCAGACATATCAACCGGCATTACTCCAACAACTAATCCAGTTTTATCAGACACATCCATATTAACAATACCGCTACCACCACGGTTAGTAATCCTATATTCGTATGCAGAACTTCTTTTTCCAAAACCATTTTCACTAACAGTAAGAATAAATTCTTCTGAAATAGCCATTTCTAAAATCTGTTCTTTATTTAACTGTACACCAAATTCTTCCGGAGTGAATTCCTTGCCATCAGCGATTAACAACCTATTTTCTATAGGAATTGATAAATAGGCTTCCCTTTCCTCCATTGTACATGCTATGCCTTTTAATATTGTCATAGAGATAACGTAGTCACTAGCAGCAATCCTCATACCTCTTACACCATCAGAAGTACGGCTTTTAAATACCCTAACTGAACTAGCTGGGAATCTTATAGCTTTACCAGCTTTGGTTGCCAGTAAAACATGGTCTTCATCCTTACAAACTTTAACATCTATTAAATGGTCATTATCATCAAGCCTAATAGCAATTTTACCATTTGATTGAATACGTTTAAAGTCTGATAAATCATTCCTTCTAATGTTACCTTGGCTTGTAGCAAAAATAATATTCAAATTATCCCACTCATCCTGATTTTCAGGCAATGGCATAATATTATTTATACGTTCTCCTTCTTTTAAAGGTAAAATGTTGACTATTGGTCTTCCTTTACTCTGAGGATTACCAAGTGGCAGTTTATATAATTTTAAGCTGTATACCTGCCCGGTATTTGAGAAAAACAACATCGGTGTGTGAGTACTGCCAACAAATATTTGAGTGGTAATATCTTCGTCCCTCATTGACAGCCCTGCCCTCCCCTTTCCTCCTCGTTTCTGTGCTCTATAGGTAGCAAGAGGTACACGTTTAATATAACCGCCCAATGTCACGGTCACAACCATTTCTTCTCTTTGGATAAGATCCTCAATATCTTGATCAAAGTCACCTAATTCAATGCTAGTAAGGCGGGGAGTAACAAATTCATCTTTGATTCTAATTAACTCATTTTTTAGGATCTCTAGAAGTTTCTCACGTGATGCTAGAATGTCAGTATACCCCTTAATCTCCGTAGCTAGTTCTGCAAGATCATTTTCTAATTTATTTTTCTCCATAGCAGTTAAACGTTGCAATCGCATTTCAAGAATTGCTTTTGTTTGTGTTTCAGTAAAATAACATTTACCATCATCTGCTATCATTGCTCTATCATCAACAAGTTTTACTAGATCTATTATAGATGACGCATTCCAAGTTCTTTGCATTAGTTGCTCTTTAGCACTTGCCGGATCATTTGAAGATTTAATTATTCTAATAACCTCATCAATACTACTAACAGCAATCATTAGTCCCAATAAAATATGTGCCTTATCACGAGCCTTATTTAACAAATATATCGTCCTGCGAGTTATTACTATTTCTCTAAAATTGACAAAAGCAGCTATCACTTCTTTTAAGTTCATAACTTCTGGTAGCCCATCTCTTAGAGCTAACATAATTACACCAAAACTAGTTTGCAGCTGAGTATAGGAATATATTTGATTTAGCACCACTTCTGCTACAACATCTTTCTTTATTTCAATTACTACTCGAATACCATCTTTATTTGATTCATCTCTAAGATCACTGATACCTTCAATACGTTTTTCCTTGACCAGTTTGGCAATTTTCTCAACCAATTTAGCTTTATTAACCATATATGGTATTTCTGTAATAATAATAGCCTGCCTATTATTAGATATCTCTTCAATTTCGCTGCGCCCTCTAGTTAGAATACTACCCCTACCTGTTAAATAAGCTGACCTAATACCGCTTGTACCAAGTACGATACCAGCAGTAGGAAAGTCAGGACCTTTAACTACTGACATAAGTTCTAATATTTCTACATCATTATTATCAACATATAGGCAACAAGCATCTATTATTTCTCCAAGATTATGAGGTGGAATATTGGTAGCCATGCCAACAGCAATACCATTAGTTCCGTTCACCAAGAGATTGGGAAACATTGATGGTAGTACCAATGGTTCTTTTTCAGAACCATCATAATTTGGCGTAAAATCAATGGTTTCTTTATCAATATCTTCAAGCAATGTATGAGCAACTTTAGCAAGTCTTGACTCTGTATACCTCATAGCAGCGGCAGCATCACCATCTCTTGAACCAAAATTACCCTGCCCATCAACGAGCAGTACTCTTAAAGAAAAGTCCTGTGCCAGCCTCACTAATGAGTCATAAATTGCAGCATCACTATGCGGATGGTATTTACCCATTACATCACCGACAGTTCTTGCTGACTTACGATAAGGTTTGTTAAAGTAATTAGATGCTTCATACATTGCATAAAGGATTCTGCGATGCACTGGCTTCAGACCATCACGTACATCTGGAATGGCTCTACTGACGATTACACTCATAGCATAATCTAAGTAAGAGCCTTTCATCTCATCTTCAATGCTAATAGATATTAAGTTTTGACGATCTAAATTAGTCACAGTTAGAACCTACATTTATTAAAGTAATATTAGAATAGTTTAAGTATATTACATATTCAGAAAAAAATCTATTGCTGAATGAGCGTAGACTAGCTGGAAAAGCTATTTTTTTCCAAGTGTAGCTATAACCCGAAGAACAGATTCCCCAGTTGAGGAAAAAAAAGGAATTAAATATATAGGGACAAGTTTAAAAGCTCGAGACGTCATTGCGAGGAGCTGCGATGCAGCGACGAAGCAATCCATTTTTAATCACTTTTATGGATTGCTTCGTCGGCTCATGCCTCCTCGCAATGACGCCATTTTACTATGGTTAGCTATACATAACATCTTTTTTTAGATTGACTGAATTTCAAATAAATCGGCAGGCTAAATAATGTTAAAATTCTTATAACATAGTAATAACGGTAATCACATGCCATGGTAGCAAAAAATAGTACTATTGAAAAAACAATAGATATTGCTACGATATATGTCAAAATAACTTTCTCGGAACTATTAGATTGTTTATTTGTTAGAATAGATATTAAATACACAAATGTTAGTATAAGGCTAACAATATTCTTTGTTAAAATCTTTGACCATAATCCTATATACTTTACCATCCAGTCTTTTAAATGATTTTTTTTAAAATGAATTCCATGTTTTTGAGCTTCATTATGATCAATAAATAATTCTTCCCGAGAATACCCTACACCTTTCATTAAAATAGTAAAAGCATTTGCCCGATGTTGTAAAAAAGCTAGTGGATGAGTAAACACAGCCTTTATATAAGAAGCCTCCATTTCTCGCAACTTTATAGGGTCTACTGTAGAGTTATAAATCCTAGTATCACCAAAAACTAATAGATTAACTATGTAAGGAGTATAGCTTTTTTTAAGCTTCTCAAAACTATATAAATCTAGGTCTTCTTTAACATATTTTGGCACTAAATCATCATTATTGATAGCAACACTTACTCTAGCAATATCAAATAATTGACGTAATTGCTCTGCATGACTTTCAGTGGAAAAATGCTTAGTAAGTTTAGCATTACCATATATTATTAATAGCGAAATTATGCAGGTTAGTATTATTCTTATTAACAAGCTAGTTTTAAGATAAATTGACAATACAAACAAAATCAAAATTGGAGCTATAAATTGTGCTTGAAACTTAACACCAACAACATAAAAAACAATTAATAGTAATCCTGTAATCACCCAAAGAGGGCCAGGGTTTTGACGGTAAGTATGAAAAATACAAGTAGCTACTACAAAGAAACTACCAAAGGCAAAAGCTACATCTTTCCAAATTGTTCCAGATTGGGATAATATATTAGGTAGAAATGGTATTAATAAGTAAAGCCATCTGTATTTATTCTATGAATCAGCATAGAAAAGCAGCAATACTCCACCCCACAACAGTCCTAAATTAAGCAAGAGCATCGTCTGCGGACCTTGGTAAATATAATGAAACAAGGACCATACCATTGACATTAACGGTGGGTGATGTGAAAAATAGTTTTTATTGATACTCTGCCCATATTGATCAAAACTATCAAACGACATACCCCCAGGATAGGCAGAGGCAAAATGTAAAGACATTAAGAATAAACACAAAATGACAGGGTAATATTTACGCAAAAACTCTGTACAGCAATTCATGTTCACAATTTATTCTGATATTCCAGCCAGTTTTGGATTAAAATTAAAAATTTTAATCCAAAACTGAGGTTTCAAATATGATGGTCTATAAGCCGGATTTTGTATAAATAATATTTCTATTATCTACTGCAGTTATTTATCTAGGATAAATATTACCATTTATCTCAAGCGATCCACCCACATTACTTCTAGTCAGAGATGCCTAGGAACAGGTAAGTTCTGTAATGCCTATTTGATCTTGCTCTTGGTGGGGTTTACCATGCGTAGCTTGTTACCAACCTACCGGTATGCTCTTACCACACCATTTCACCCTTACCAAAATTTGATAACAAATTTTGGCGGTATATTTTCTGCGGCACTTTCCCTAAAAGATTACTCTTCCGCTGGACGTTAACCAGCACCATATCTCTGTAGAGTCCGGACTTTCCTCGTAAATTCTAGTATAGATTTTTACGCAACTGCACGACCATCGAGATGATTATGTTTTAATATAATTGTCTCGTCAATGATTTTTTTTACTAGAACACTTAGTGCTAGCTAAAAACATGCTATTAATAATCTTTTCAAGATAATAATAGTTAAATTTATGGTAGTGAGTATAAAATTTGCCGCTGAATTACGGGATAAATTATATGGATTAAATCTTTCTGACCCAAAACATCTACAATTTTACCAAGAAATGGTATTTATTTTTATTAAAGGTAATAAAAATGAAATATTACAAGTATATAAAGACATTAAGGGATACAACACTATAGGGATAGGCTTTAACATGGATAATCCAAGAGCAAAAATTGTGTGGCAGACAATATTCCAAGGTTCTTTATCATTTGACAAAGTTTATAATGGCGATAAAGCTATTACAATACAACAATCTCGAATGATATATGATTGTAAGAGTGCTGTTAATCGCCTAGAGCTAAAAAATATTTATGGCAAGTCTTGGGATAAGTTAAAACCTAACGAGATATCGATGATTGAGGATATGTATTGGAATGGTGGTAATAAGCTAGTAGGTAAATATACCAAGTTTTTTAAACATATGATCCTTTATACTGAAAGTTCTAGATTAAAATATCTTATACAAGGATTAATCGAGGTAAGAGAAAATTCTAATAAAGAGAGAATTAGGGGTATTCAAAATCGTAGAAATGTACAAAGTGAAATAGGTGACTCGTCCAAATGTTCTGCTCCGGCGATAAGGACATGATATAACTTTTTTTCACAGCTACCTCTTGTAAAATTGACGAGAAGACACTATATCAAAACTTATCAAGTTGATTTATTAAATTGGGATTAGGAGTGTATATGGCAAAGATCATAGGTATAGATTTAGGAACAACAAATTCTTGCATTGCGGTAATGGAAGGAAAAGAACCAAGAGTTATAGCAAATGCTGAAGGAGTTAGGACTACTCCTTCAATGGTAGGATTTGGTAATGACGGTGAAAAATTAATTGGCGATCCAGCAAAACGTCAAGCTGTAACCAATCCACAAAATACTTTATATGGTATTAAAAGATTGATAGGTAGAGGTTTCTCTGATCCTATGGTAAAAAAAGACCAAGATATTGTACCATACAAGATAGTAAAAGCTGCTAATAACGATGCTTGGGTTGAAGTTAAAGGAGAAAAATATTCTCCTAGTCAGATTAGTGCTTATATTCTACAGAAAATGAAAGAAACAGCCGAGAATTATCTTGGTGAGAAGGTAACACAAGCAGTCATTACTGTACCGGCATATTTTAATGATGCACAACGTCAAGCAACCAAAGATGCTGGTAAAATTGCTGGTTTGGAAGTATTAAGGATAATCAATGAACCAACAGCAGCCGCTTTAGCATATGGTTTTGATAAAGCTGAGAGCAAAATAATTGCAGTTTATGATCTTGGTGGTGGTACGTTCGATGTATCAATTTTAGAGATAGGTAACGGTGTATTTGAAGTTAAATCTACCAACGGCAATACTTTCCTTGGTGGCGAAGATTTTGATTCTAGAATTCTAGATTATTTAATTGATGAATTTAAGAAAGAAAGTGGTATAGATTTACGCAAAGATCCTTTAGCTTTGCAACGTCTGAAAGAAGCTGCTGAAAAAGCTAAAAAAGAATTATCATCTGTACCTCAAACTGATGTTAATTTGCCATATATTACGGCTGATAGCTCAGGTCCTAAGCATTTAAATATAAAATTTACTAGGGCGAAATTAGAATCCTTAGTGGCAACGCTAATTGATGATACAATAGAACCATGTAAGAAAGCTTTAAAAGATGCTGGGCTAAAAGCTTCGGATATTCAAGAAGTAGTACTTGTTGGTGGTATGACTAGAATGCCAAAAGTTATTGAGAAAGTAAAGGAATTCTTTGGTCGTGAACCACATAGAGGAGTTAACCCTGATGAAGTTGTAGCTTTAGGTGCGGCTATTCAAGGTGGGGTGTTAAACAAAGAAGTTACGGATATATTATTACTAGATATTACCCCTTTATCTTTAGGTATTGAAACTCTTGGTGGGGTATTTACTAGGCTGATTGATCGTAATACTACTATACCGACTAAAAAGAGTCAGGTATTCTCTACTGCTGATGATAACCAGCATGCTGTAACGATTAGGGTATTCCAAGGTGAACGGGAAATGGCATCTGATAATAAGATACTTGGTCAATTTAATCTTGATGGCATTCCGCCTGCACCACGAGGATTACCGCAAATTGAAGTAACTTTTGATATAGACGTTAATGGTATAGTTCATGTTTCTGCCAAGGATAAAGCTAGTGGTAAGGAACAAAAAGTAACTATTCAAGCTTCTGGAGGTCTTAGTGATACAGAAATTGAACAAATGGTAAAAGATGCAGAAAAAAACTCTGAGGATGATAAAAAGCGTCGTGAATTAATTGAGGCTAGAAATAGTGCTGATAGCTTAATTTATTCAACTGAAAAAACTCTAAAAGAACACGATAGTAAAATATCAGCTAGTGATAAACAAGAAGTAGAAAATAGCATAACAGAGTTAAAAGCAGCTTTAGAGTCTGATAATCTTGAGCAAATTAAAGCAAAAACTGATGCTCTTATGGCTAGTAGTATGAAAATAGGAGAAGCTATGTATAAATCTCCGTCAGGCGACGATAATAATGCGGAATCTGAAGCAAGTAATGACGATAAAGTAGTTGATGCTAATTACGAGGATGTAAGCAATAAGTAATTACTAATGAATGTAGATTGCTTCGTCGCCGCTAAAGTGGTTCCTCGCAATGATGATGGATGAAAATACTTCCGTCATTGCAAGACCACATGAGTGTAGTGGCAACCATAGTACCCTACATTTTTCTATAATCGTCATTGCAAGGCTCTTTAGATGCCGTGGTGATCCAGGTAAACAGCGAAGCTGTTTTTTTAGAGTAAAGCTTCTTGTACCCTGGATTGCCGCGTAGCCGCTTTCAGCGACTCCTCGCAATGACGAGTAACGCTATTCGAGTTAGCTAAAAGTAAAATTTAAAATAAGATATACTTAATTATGTCGACAAAAGATTATTACCAAATACTTGGGGTTAGTAAAACTGCTACCCAGGAAGAGCTAAAAAAAGCTTATCATAAATTGGCGATGCAATATCATCCTGACCGTAATACACAGGATAAACAAGCAGAAAAAAAGTTCAAGGAAATAAGCAGTGCTTATGATATCCTAAAAGATGAACAAAAAAGAGCTGCCTATGATCGTTTTGGACATGATGCCTTTCAGAATTCAGGTGCAGCATCGTCAGCTGGAAGACATAACAATAGTGGACCTGATATAAATGATATATTTGGTGAGTTTTTTAATGATTTTATGGGCAGCGGGACAAGAAGACAACGACCATCAACTACTATTAGAGGTTCAGATCTAAAATATGATATCACAGTTACTTTGCAAGAAGCATTTCGTGGTATCGACAAAAATATTAGTTTTACTAGTGAAGTAAAATGCCAAACATGTAACGGCAACGGGTCAGAAAGTAATGCCGGAATGACCAAATGTGACGCTTGTGCAGGACAAGGGGTTACCAGAAGACAACAAGGCTTCTTTACATTAGAACAAACTTGTGCAAAATGCCAAGGTGCAGGACAAATAATTAAAAATCCATGCAAAAAATGTCATGGTCAGGGGCGTTACTCACAACATAGAAATTTATTAGTAAATATTCCAGCTGGTATTGAAGAAGGTACTAGAATAAGGCTTACTGGTGAAGGAGATGCCGGAGTGCGAGGAGGAAATAACGGGGATTTGTATATTTTTGTTACTATTAAACCGCATGACCTCTATAAAGTTGATGGAATTAATTTGCATTGCAGACTACCAATTAGCTTCATTAAAGCTGTTTTAGGTGGAGAAGTAGAAGTTCCCGATATAGAAGGTGGTAAGGTAAAATTACAAATACCCGCTGGCACACAAAATGGCGAACAACTTAGGTTAAAAGGCAAAGGTATGTCTAAGGTTAGATCAAGCATTAGAGGTGATATGTTTGCTCACATACATATTGAGATACCAAAGAATCTTACTAAAAAACAAAAAGAATTACTAGAATTGCTGGATAAAGAATTTACAAGCGACAAAGATGAGGATGATGCTAGTTTTTTTAATAAAATGAAAAACTTATGGTCATGAAATTTTATCCATTTTACTCGATAATCAAGTTTTTCCTTAACTGTCATTCAGATTTCTTATTTAAAGCAATTAAATAAACCTCTACTGACTCTTTACGACTAGAAGATGGTTTAAAATGCTTGACCTTATGAAAATTAAGTTTAACTCTGTTTAGCACATTATTCTCCGTACCACCTCGAAAAATTTTAGCAATAAAATGCCCACCCGGTCTTAAAATTTTTAAGGCAAAGTCAATCGCATGCTCACATAAGTCAAGAGTCCGAATATGGTCAGTTGTTGCATGACCCGTCGTATTCGCAGCCATATCACTCATTACCACATCAGCACTACCATCGAGCATCTTTATAATAATCTCTTTTGTATCTTCAGCATAAAAGTCTTTTTGCAAACAATGCACACCAATAATTGGTTCGATGCCAAGTAAATCAACTGCAATTATCACGCTATTATTACCACGTGACTCATCAGATTTAATAATTCTGCTAGCCACTTGGCTCCATCCACCTGGTGCAGCACCTAAATCGACTAATTTCATCCCTGGTTTTAACAGATTAAATTTTTCATGGATTTCCAACAACTTATAAGCTGACCTAGATCTATAACCATCAAGCTTTGCTTTAGAAACATATGGATCATTTAATTGCCGCGCAAGCCACTGTTTTGACGAATTTTTACGCTTTTTTGCAGTTTTAACGGCAACAAATTTACCTCTAAACCCTAATATATTAGATGTCATGACACATGTTCTCGCTAGATTTTTTAGCAATTCTATCTAATACAGAATTAACAAAACCAACCTCATTTTCATTCAACATATCACTTGTAATATCGGTGAATTCATTAATTACCACTTTACTTGGAACATTTGGAAAAAATTGTAATTCACAAATTGCCACACGCAAAAGAGCAAGAAGCAGAACAGGTAAGCTAGTAATTTGCCATTCCGATGTCAAATGCCTTGATATCATCTTATCAATTTGAGATAAATTTAGAACTACAGACTTTACTAACAATTCAAAATAACTTATACTTAACTTCACTTTTATTGGTTTGTTTAAATTATTAGCTACTCGCTCACTTTGATAGAATTGAATCATTTGCTGTATGACTATATCTATGTTTTGATCAGGACTCTCTGGTTTATACTGATAAATTGCCTGCACCGCAGCAATACGTGCTATCGTTTTGGTACTAATTTTGGTTGAGGTCATAAAAACTTTGATGTATTGGTAACATATTTAATCTATTAGCTATAGCAAAAAAGCATAACTTAGTAAACCTATTTAAAAAATAATGAGTTGTATGTTATCAATATTCGGATTTATTCTAACAATCAGCTTATTAGTCTTTATTCATGAGTTTGGGCATTATTACATAGCTAAAATATTTGGAGTAAAGGTTGAGGAATTCTCGATAGGTTTTGGTAAGGAACTCTTCTCTAAAATAGACAAAGATGGCGTAAAATGGAAAATTTGCATCCTACCCTTCGGTGGTTACGTTAAAATTTATGGATTTGACCCTGCAACACTTAAAAATACTCAGGATAATAGACCACTCACTTTTCTTAGCAAGCCTCTTTGGGTTCAGTTCTTAATTATAGCTGCTGGACCTATAGCTAATTACTTGTTAGCCATTCTCATATTCACAACTATTTATTTTTCTCATGGTCAAGTAGAAATACCTCCTATAATTGGTGAAGTGGTGGCTAATTCATCCGCTGAATTAGCTGGGCTTATGGAAAATGATAAAGTTATTATGATTGGCACTAATAAAATTGATAGTTTTGCCGATTTACAGAAAAATATATTCATGAGGGGGACTAAACCCATCAATCTTTTAGTTGAAAGGCATGATGAGATTATTGATATTGTTATAACTCCAAAAGAGATTAGTCAAAAACTGGATAATCAACCTGAGATAAAAAGACCTTATATAGGAGTTATTGCTAAGAATGAACCTATTTACATTAAAATGAATATTTTCCAAAGTATATATCAAGGTTCTGTAGATGTTGTTTATATCTCAGGTTTAATTTTAAGACACTTTGGACAAATGCTAATGGGAACAAGATCGTTAAATGAAATTGGTGGACCAATTACCATTGCCAAGGAATCAGGAAAATCTTTAGAACAAGGGGTAGCAAATTTTGCCCTATTTGTTGCCATGATATCAATTAATCTAGGTCTACTTAATTTGCTACCGATTCCAGTTCTAGATGGTGGACATTTAATGTTCATAATATATCAAACAATTTTTGGAAAAACACTTAGTGCAGCTATAAAAAATGTTATACTAAGACTAGGTATGGGGATAATTATTTTTCTTATTGTAATTTCCTTGTCAAATGATATAAAAAACTTAGTATTTTAAATTTCAGTATGACTTATAAAACCAAACAAACGAAGGTTCTTGTGAAAACAAACGTCAAATCAACTATTAAACTAGCTATTTTGGCAACAACTGTTTTATATAATACATCAGCTTTATCGGCTGAGTATATTAAAAAAATAACTATTCAAGGTAATAAAATAATCGAAAAATCGACTATTGAAAATTACTTAAAGCTTCAAGTAGGAGAAGAATATAATACATCCAAAGGAGATGAAGCAATCAAAAACCTTTACTCAACGTCTTTGTTTGACAATATAAGTATTACACTAGGCAATGGTGGTAATTTGATAGTTACTGTATCAGAAACTCCGTTTATTACTAAAGTAGTGTTTACAGGTAATTCTAAAATCAAAACATCCTCATTATCAAAAGAATTGCTTACCATGTCTGGTGAATCAATGAGTCCAGCTAAAATCCAATTAGATGTGGAAAAAATTAAAGAGATATACAAACGTTCAGGTCGTTTTTCTACAACCGTAACGCCAAAAATTGAGAGACTTGAGAATGACAGAGTAAAAGTTACTTTTGATATTGCAGAAGGACCTAAAACAACTGTTAAAAAAATCTATTTCAGTGGAAATAATAATTACCGTAGTACAGAACTACAATCTGTTATCCTAACAAAACAGTCAAAATGGTTTAACTTTTTAGAAACAAATGATACCTACGATCCAGACCGCCTAGAGTATGATAAAGAATTGTTAAAGGAATTCTATCAGTCAGTAGGATTTGCCGATTTTCGTGTTATTTCTGTTACAGCAGAACTCAATCCAACCAAAGAATATTTTACCATTACTTACTCTATTGAAGAAGGGGCAAAATATAATTTTGGCAACATTACTATTGACAATAAATTACCTAATATTGATATAAATGAAATTAAAAAATATATTAATGTTAAGTCGGGTGATACATTTAATATTAACAGTTTAAATAAAATAGCAAATAAAATCTCTTCACATTTTGCAAGTAAAGGTTATCCAGGAATTAATGTTTACCCTGATATAAGTAGTAAAAACCCTGATAATACTGCTGATATTAAATTTGTTATAGATAAGGCAGAAAAAGTATTTATTAATCAAATTAATATTATGAATAATCTAAAAACTGAAGATAAAGTTATTAGACGAGAATTTAAAATTTCTGAAGGAGATATATTTAACCGTTCTTATATAGAAAAAGGTCATCAGAATCTACGCAATTTGGATTACTTTGAAAAAGTACTTATTAGCGTTACACCAACAACACGAAAAGACAAATATGATATTAATATTGACGTTGAGGAAAAATCAACATCTTCAATTAGTTTTGATGCTGGCTATAACACAGCGGGAGGACCATTTGGACGTATATCATTTTTGGAACGTAATTTAATTGGTACTGGAAAAGTGTTAAATGCTGGAGTACAGGTAGGAAAAAAGAGTATTAGTTACTATGGTGGCATAACCGAACCTCATTTTCTTGATAAAGATGTATCGCTAGGTTTTAATGTTTTCAATAATTATAGCGGTCGTGGGACTTCATTTCTTTCACAAGGAGATCAAAATTATACGTTAAAATCTATAGGACTCAAACCTTCTCTTGGTTATGATATTGCGGAAGACTTAAGTCATGAAATTGACTATACTCTTAAGAGAGATGTATTAAGCTCTCCAGGCAATTCAAGTTCTATATTCTTAACTGAACAGATGGGAAAATTCATCACATCAGCCATCGGACATACTATCACTTATGATCAGCTTGATAGTAGGATTATTCCTAAAAATGGTTATGTTATTAGCGGCACTCAGGAATTTGCTGGTGTTGGGGGTAATAATAAATATTTAAAACATGAACTAGACGGTAAATATTTTAAATCTTTTATCAATAATAAATTCACTTTAAAACTTTCAAGTAGTGTCGGTGATATTATGGGTGTAGGAGGTAAAACTGTAAGAATTTCTGATCGGTTTAATTTGGGTGATTATAGCCTTAGAGGATTTGCTGCTAGTGGAATAGGTCCTAGAGAAAAAACAACAAATGAAGGTCTTGGCGGAGAAAAATATTATACATTTTCAACAGAACTCAACTTTCCAACTGGTTTACCAGAAGATTTTAATTTAACTGGAGCTGTTTTTATGGATGCTGGTAGTCTTTGGGGTGTAGGATTAAATTCTAAAAGTATTTATAAATCTGATAGTTTTTATAATGATAAGTCACTTCGTGCTTCTGTTGGGGTGGGTTTTATATGGGTTACTCGCTTTGCCCCTATCAGAATGGATTGGGCTTGGCCAATTAAAAAGAGACCTTATGATGAAAAGCAACTTTTCCATCTAAAGTTTTCTACACATTTTTAATATTAGACCTCTTTCGAAACTCGCTTGTGCTGAGGGATTTGAAGGAGACGCGGAACGCAGAACCGCAGCGTACTCTAATGTACGTGAGGATTCGAGTACCGCATCGACGTACAAATCACCAGCAGAAGTAGAGTTTCGAAAGAGGTCTATTGTAACATGAGTTCGATATAATATAGTAAAACCCTATATAATTAAGAGATTAAATTTAAAAAAACTTGTAAGCTCTATATGAAATTAACAAAATTATTATTTTATACCATCACTACCTGCTTAGCTTTATCTAGCTGTAAAACTAAGAAGATAGATGAAGATTTAATTGTTCCAGCTCCTGAATTATACAATAATGGCATTGTTTTACTGGAAAAACAAAAATATTTGAAAGCTGCCGAGGAATTTTCTAGAATTTTTTATCAAGATACTGGTAATAAAATGACTCCTCAAGCTGAGTTAATGCAAGCCTATTCTTTATTTTTAGCATGTCAGTATGAGGAAGCGGTAGATGTACTTGATACTTTTATTAAGCTTCATCCAATGCATGAAGATATTGCATATGCGTATTACCTAAAGGCATTATCGTATTATATGCAAATCTCAAATGTACAGCTTGATCAATCAAGAACCTTTTTAGCTAAAGAAAGTTTTGAAGATGTTATAAAACTTTTCCCTAAAACAAAATATTCAATTGATGCGTCTTTAAAAATTGATTTAGTAAATGATCATTTAGCCGGTAAGGAAATGGATGTAGGTCGTTATTATCTCAGTAAAAATAACCCGATAGCTGCTATCAATAGATTTCAGCTTATTGTGGATAATTACCAAACTACATCACATATACCAGAAGCACTTTATCGTTTAGTGGAAAGTTATTTAATGTTGGGACTTAACATTGAAGCAAAGAAATATGCTGCAGTACTTGGTCACAACTATCCGGATAGTAACTGGTATAAATATTGTCAACCGTTTATTAACAACTTTCCAAAGGGACCAAATAAAACACCATCGCAATAATAGAATTTTTTTACAATTCTACTTTTGCTGGTAAATTTTATGTCACTCTTGGGTTCAAATCCATAATGCAGACTTTCATACTGCTTACGGTTTTCTGCTTTTCTTGCCTCTTCTACAAATTCTCTAGCATAAGTACCTTATTTAGGCTCTATATATGGGTTTATTGCAACAGTTTCATTAATATACTCGGTGAACTTCAAGAAGAGCTAGGCAGTAGCAAAGTCGAGCAGCGTAGCGTACATGAGTAACTAGGCAGCTTCGATCTTTGGGGTCGGTGGCGGGGGGAACGCCAATTCTTGAAGTTCTACCTGAGTAGTATACCTGAGTTAACCAATGGTTTAACTGGAATTATGTATGCAGATAAAGGATATATTAAGCAAAACTTATTTACGCGAATTCGGGATAAGAATTAGTTAATTCTTATCCTGAATCCGCATTAGACGGTATCGAGTGACCTAGATGCCCAAATTAGTAACAAAAGTAGAGTTATACAAGAGGCAGAATGTTACAAAGTCTTTCGGTAAAGAATTTTATTTTGATAGACGAATTAGACATAGAGTTTGAAAAAGGACTATGTGTGATTACCGGCGAAACAGGAGCTGGTAAGTCTATTTTGCTAGATGCAATTTTGTTCTCTTTAGGTAACAAATTCTCTGATAATGTAATAAAACATGGATGCGATTATTGTACGGTTGCTACAGCATTTACTCTCAATAATGATTTAAAAAAGCTTTTGGAACAATTTAATATTGAATGTGACCAAGAATTACTAATAAAACGTATCCAAAAATCTGGTAACCGCAAAAAATTTCTTATAAATGATCAAGCGGTGACAGTAAATACCTTACAACAAGTAGCAGATTATTTATTTGAACTTCATGGACAAAATAGCCATACTACCCTTCTTACCCCCTCCTCCCATATTAATATTCTAGACGATTATGGAAACCTTCTAGGTTTAAGAAATGAATTATCTAAGCATTTCAATATTTTACAAGCAACTACTAAAGAAATTAATAAAGTCATAAAAGATAAAGATGCTATAGAACAAGAGATAGATTATTTAAATTTTGTAACCAAAGAATTAAAAACTCTTGATTATCAAGTAGGAGAAGAAGAAAAGCTTACCACTATAAGACGCAGTTTACAAAATCGTGATAAAGAAATACAAGTAACTCAAGATATATTATCATATCTTGAAACTCCTGAAATTGATAAGTCCATTACTAATGTTCAACGTTTAATAGCCCGTAATTTACAGGGAAATGAAGAATTTGCCTCTATTTCATTAAATTTAGATGATTGTTATAATAGTCTAGAAGAAGCACGTATAAAATTACAAAACATTATTAATAACTTCGATACAAATGAATTTAACTTAGATGAAATAGAAGAAAGGCTGTTTAAAATCCGTGATATAGCACGAAAATATAATATTTCTTGCGATAAAATACCTGAATTTGTTGACAATTCTAACCAACAACTAAATGCCCTGAAGGATAAAATTAATAACGTTAAAATCCTAGATATTAATAAGCTAGCTGGTCATAAAAAATATTTTGAACTAGCTGAAACTTTATCGCATCAGCGTTCTAAAATAGCCAAGAACCTAGAATTAGCTATGCAAAAAGAGCTTGAACAACTTAAAATGGAAAAAGCGATTTTTAAAGTAGAAATAGTATCTAAGGATAATATTGCAAACCAAAATGACAATAAACATTTTTTGGAAGACAGGGATACTTCTAAAGTAATGTTATCTAAGGTATCAGATAATGGTATCGATAATGTGCGTTTCGTTGCCTCAACTAACCCTGGTATGCAACTTGCTCCTATTGATAAAATTGCTTCTGGTGGTGAATTATCAAGATTTATGTTAGCACTAAAAATTTGTCTTTTTGATAAACTAATTAAGGAAACTATTATTTTTGATGAAATAGATACGGGAATTGGTGGTATCGTAGCCGATAAAGTAGGAGAAAAACTAAAAAATCTTAGCTCTATTGCTCAAGTTATCACAATTACTCACCAACCGCAAGTGGCAGGTAAGGCAGATCAGCATATTGTCGTTAACAAGCTACAATTGAATGAAAGTACTAAAATTACTATAAAAAATCTAAATCTTCAAGAGAGGCAGGTCGAACTTGCTCGTATGATCTCAGGCAAATCTATTACCGATGCGAGCTTGAAAGCAGCTAAAGAGCTTCTACATCCTTAGCCGTCCTTCCCCTTAAGCAACCACCTTTTTCTTAATTACTTTATTAGGATTTACTTGAAGTTTTTCTTTAATTCTAGCTGCTTTACCACTTAGATTTCTTAAATAATATAGTTTAGCACGACGTACTACACCATATTTAACAACTTCAATCGAATGTACAATTGGTGAGAAAATCATAAATCGTCTTTCTACACCTTCACCATGACTGACCTTACGAACTACAAAAGAAGATGCAACACCACTATTCCTTCTAGCAATTACTACACCTTCATACATTTGAAATCTTTCTAGTAATTTTTCCTTACCATCTTTCTCAACTGTTCGGTCAATTATCTTTACAGTAACCTTTACAGTATCCCCTGCTTTAAAGTCAGGAATCTTTTTATTTTCCGTTAGTTTCAGAATTTGCTGTTGTTCAAACTCTTCAATAATATTCATTACCTTAAACTCCTATAAATATTTAATAAATCCGGTCTACGTTTTTTAGTAATCTCTAAAGATTGCTTGCTTTTCCAATCTTTAATTAATTGATGATTACCAGACAACAAAATACTCGAAACCTCTCTATTTTTCCACTTTGCCGGTCTCGTATATAGAGGACATTCAAGCAATCCCGCGAACTCTCCATTTTCCTCAAAAGATTCTGATTGCAATGTGTCTTGATTCAGTAATACATTCGGAAGTAATCTAATCAAGCAATCAAGAATAGCAAGAGCTGCCACCTCACCACCAGATAAAATATAATCCCCTATACTAATTTCCGTCATATTATACTCTTCAATTACACGTTCGTCAACCCCTTCAAAGCGACCACATAAAATTATTATTTGCTTTTCTTGTATAATTTCACGAGCAATATTTTGGTTAAATAGCTTTCCTCTTGGTGAGGGATAATATATTTTGGCATTAGGATTTGAAGACAAAACATGATCTATACAACTACCCACCACATCTGGACGCATTATCAGTCCGTTACCACCACCATAAGGCTCATCATCAACATTTTTATGCCTAGTTAATCCAAAATCTTTTATATTAACTACATTATAAGACCATATACCCTTTTCTAAGGCTTGTCCTGCAAGGGAATATTGCAAAAATCCAGGAAACATTTCTGGAAATATGGTTAATATTGATGCATGTAATGAAGACATTTAATAAATATGATGAAATTTTAAAATAAAAAAATTGATTTGACTTATATTATAGTTTATATAATTAGGCAATATGAATCCACTAACACTTTATTGTTAATCTTCATCATTTATTTTTCGGAGCATGGCGCAGCCTGGTAGCGCATTTGGTTTGGGACCAAAGGGTCGGGAGTTCAAATCTCTCTGCTCCGACCACAAATTTCATTGTATTTAACATTTAATACCTCCTTTACTATTAAACAAATGTGGGCTGATATGGGGTATCAGTCTAAAGATTTAAAGGGTCTCATTAGGAAAAGTATAACATAGATTTAGAAATTGTTAAACGACCAGCGTGCAAATTTTGGATACCAGAAAGTACACCATCAGAACTATTGTCAACAAGAGAAGTTGGGTTTAAAGTACAGCCAAGGCGATGGGTTGTTGAGAGAAACTTTGCTTGGATAAATAGAAATAGAAGGCTCTCCAATGAATATGATTTTCTTACTGATTCTAGTGAAAATATAATTTTTTTGGCTATGAGTCTATTACTTCTTCGTAGGATATTTATTTCTATTACTTAGTTTGCGGACAAACTCTCAGATACATCCTTTACTCATGAAGCTATATGTGAAAAAATTGTTGAACAAGGTGGATAATTTGTGCTTACTCTTAAAGCTAATTTACATTACCATAGTACACAAACATTTGATAAAATACAGGCAGAAGGTCAGGAAATTAAGAGTTTTGCAGAGAATATAGATTTACAGCATGGGAGAATAGAAAGAAGAAAAATCGAGATAATTGATATGCCATTTGGATATTTAAATGGCATATCAAGCAAATATGCAAAATTACCCGAAAAAGAGAAAAGAAGAACAAGGCTAATGGCTGTAGAAACAGAGAATGTATTAATGATTACTAGCTTAGAGAAAAAGTTTAGTCCAGAAGAATTGTTAAAATTTAACAAAAGTCATTGGTCATGCGAAAATAATTTACACTGGATAAAAGATAAGGTTTTTGAAGAAGATAAGTCAACTATTAGTACTGGAGAAGCTCCGTTAATAATAGACCTCTTTCGAAACTCGCTTGTGCTGAGGGATTTGAAGGAGACGCGGAACGCAGAACCGCAGCGTACTCTAATGTACGTGAGGATTCAAGTACCGCATCGACGTACAAATCACCAGCAGAAGTAGAGTTTCGAAAGAAGTCTAATGTCATTATTGAGGACAACAACTCTTTCTATAATAGCTATATTTTCAAACAAAATTACTGAAATTAGAGAAAATTTTAACAATTATAGACATAGGTTATTTAAACTATTGTCAACTTAAAGTTGGAATTTTTAAACTGCCCTGATTGGATATAGACAAAGGAGTGTTTTACATGACAGCAATATTATGGTATACTGATGCCAAAGTGTAATCAGTCACCAAATTTTCATCAATTGACTATAAATATCAAGTTTATAACTTACAATAATATATTATGAATTTTATCGATGAAGCTAAAATATACTTAAAAGCCGGTGATGGTGGTGATGGAGCGATTAGTTTTCATCGAGAAAAATATATTGATATGGGTGGACCTGATGGTGGTGATGGTGGTCGTGGTGGTAGCATTATTTTTAAGTGCAATTCTCATCTTAATACTTTAGTAAATTTTAGGCATAAACTACATTTTAAAGCAGAAAATGGTGAGAATGGTAAAGGCTCAAACCGTAGTGGGAAGTCTAAACCTGCTTTACTCTTAGAAGTACCAGTAGGAACACAAATATTCTCAGAAAATGGCGATGTTCTACTATATGATTTCACTTCCGATGAACAAACTTTTGAAATTCTTAAGGGAGGCAAAGGCGGGCTTGGTAATAGCCATTTTAAGTCATCTACCAATCAAGCTCCACGGCGTAGGACTGAAGGTGTTGTTGGAGAAGAGATGTGGGTAAATTTACAACTCAAACTACTTTCAGATGTTGGTCTTATAGGTCTACCTAATGCAGGAAAATCGACTTTTCTTGCAACCACGACATCAGCAAAACCTAAAATTGCTGATTATCCATTTACCACACTAGCCCCTAATCTTGGTGTGGTTTATGTAGATGATGAAGAATTTGTGATAGCTGATATCCCAGGTTTAATAGAAGGGGCTCACTTAGGACATGGACTCGGTGATAAGTTCCTAAAACATATTGAGAGATGTAATTTATTGATTCATTTGATATCAGCAACAAGTGATAATTTGATTGCTGATTATAGAACTATTAGGAACGAGCTTGAATCATATTCAAGCTTATTAAAAAATAAGCTCGAAATAATTTGTTTGAATAAGTGCGATGTTTTGTTAGAAGAAGAAATTAAAGACAAAATTATAGAATTGCAAAAAATTACTAGTGAGGAAATTTTTGTAGTGTCTAGCTATACAAGAACTGGATTAAATAGGGTAATTAAAAAAGCTCTTGAAAACGTAAAAAACACAAATCACCCCAAATTGGGGTAAATTAGCTCCCTCCCATATATTTTTCAAACTTATTTTTCTCATCCCGATATTTATCTGCATCCGGTAAGGCTGGTTTTCTAACGGCAATATTTGCCCAAATGCTCGAGAAAAATTTCGCTCTCTCTATCCAATCAATCAGCTGTTCTGACTCTGACTTAATAGCTTTAACCGGACACTCAAGCTCGCATACTCCACAATCAATACATTCATCGGGATTAATCACCAACATTAACTCCCCTTCATAGAAACAATCAACAGGACATACTTCTACACAATCAGTATATTTACATTTTACACATTCATCGGTAACAACATAAGTCATAAATTGTCATACTCCTTGAACTTGGTGATTAAAACGCAAGTTCTCAAACCTAAAACTAATAGAAAATATAGTATAGCACTTATCAACATTAGCACTAAGGGCAATAACATAGAATTATCAATTGTCGGACTACCCAGCCTTAAAACACTTGCTGGCTGGTGTAAACTATACCAAATATTTACCGAAAATTTTACTATAGGAACATTGATAAAACCAATCAGAGCAATCACCGAAGCTGGTTTTTCAGTACGGCTTATCCTATCACCACTATTTACCACCACGATATAACTTAAATAGAGCAAGAATAGTACGAACATTGAGGTAAGTCTAGCATCCCAAACCCACCATGTTCCCCAAATAGGCTTTCCCCATAATGCCCCCGTCACCATACTAATCATGCAAAAAACTGCACCAATAGGGCTACTGGCCACTGCCATTAAGAACGACATTTTAGTCTTCCACACTAGGTTAGACAAACTACAAATAGCCATAAATGTATAAATCCCTAGTGCCATCCAAGAAGCTGGTACATGAACATACATAATCCTGACCATATCACCTTGTTGGTAATCTGGCGGCGAAACTATCAAAGCTTGATATAACCCCAACCCCATTATTACTAACATTGCAACTAGCAATAATGGTAGCATGGTTTGCACTAACTTACTAAAAAAATAAGGGTTTAGTAATTTAAACATTTAGACATTTGATTAATTATTTTTAAATATTGATTATAAAATAAATCACTATTGATGTTAGTCACTTGCCAATTCTCACTTTCAATTGCCACTACTTCTACTTTAAAATTCTTATACAGAGCAACATCTTGATCGAGACTTAGCAATAAACATTTACTATTGGACATGCTTAATAAATGCTCAAGATTACTAATATATTTGAGACTCTTTTGATCAGAGCTATATAATTTTGCAACTCTTTTTTGGCTATTATCAAAAAAATATTCTAAACTATCACTAAGTAAAATAACATCTGTCAAAGGTCCTAATTTTTCATTTTTGATTTTCGTAAGTCTCTCTATTTGTTTTTTTGCCTCTTCAAAATTTTGGTAAACAGCTGAACTAATCTCAGGAAATCGTCCCACTAATATCTGAGATAATTGTTCTAATAATATTTTTATATTATCTAAATCAAGCCAAATATGCCAATTATTATAGGAGTTATGATTAATAAATTTTAGCCCATTAAAATTACTAATTTTAATGACATTTTTACTATGACCATTCATTAATTTGCCAGCAAAGCCATCAAATTGCTCATCTATATAAAATACAATATCTGCATCTTTGACTTTTTTCAGATCACTAGGTCTCAAATTATAGTGATGTGGGCAATCATTGTTATTGGCAATAGCAACAATTTCTGCTTGCTCTTTCACTAACATCGCTATAATGCTTGCTAGTGGGGTTATGCTAGTAACAATTTTTATCCTACCTACGTTAGCAAAAGATACCTGACTAAGTAATATCATAATTATAGCAATAAAAATGCTAGCACTAATATTAATTTTCATTTTTTTCTAATAATTCAAGTAATTGATGTTTATTAAGTGTAAAATCACTGGCAATCCAAGATTTCTTTAATTTATCTATCACTGTGCCAATAGCTTTACCATGAATATTTAATTTCTGCAAATCATGCCCATTTATTGGAAATACTGATCGGGGTTTGGATTGGTATCTATCTAGAAATTTATTTGCTATATCTCTATTTAATTTACCTAATGATACTAGAGTAATGATATATTGCAAATAATTATCAGGATAATCAGCCGTTTCCCACCAAATTTCTCGTAATATAAATTCGTTGATTTCTTTATTAACAAATCTAAGTATAGTAATGATTTTGAGGGCGATTTGCCGAGAAAATTTTAAATTTAGTAAATCACTTAGTGGTAAGCTCTTTATATGGTAAAATAAAAGTGAATACCTAGTGTAAGGCTCTAAAGAACCAAAATTAATTGCTTCCATCAAAGGTTTTTTATCAAATTTACTAACTGGTAATATTATTTGCAATATGCCATTATCAAACATTTGCTGCAAAATATTAGGACTATTATCTGAGATAATCAACTTGTCCATCTCCCATTTTATCCGTTCCTTTGATAATAATTTAAGATTTTCTCGCAATTTAATACAGGCATCTAGCCCATTACGATCTAACTGTCTTGCATAATAACAGGAAAAACGGAAGAATCGTAAAATACGTAAGAAATCTTCTTCAATTCGTTCAAATGGCTGTCCGATAAATATTACCTTAGATTCTCGTAAATCATCTATTCCACCAAAATAATCATAAATTTTATGCTCAAATGGACAATAGCTTAGTGCATTAATAGTAAAATCTCTTCTAGTAGCATCCTCCATAAAATCATCAGTAAAAATAACTTCTGTGTGCCGACCATCACATTTTATATCTTTTCTAAGTGTAGTAATCTCAAATTTCTCATTATTTAATAAAGCCGTAACTGTGCCATATTTTATACCAGTTAGGATAACATTAATATTGGCTGTTGATAAAATATCTGTTACTTGCTCTGGTAATAAATTGGTTGCTATATCAATGTCGTAGTTAACAACACCAAGAATAGCATCCCGAACAGCTCCTCCGACAATCCTTGCTACTCCGCCACCTAGTTTAATTATTGACAAAATTTCTTTGTAATAGCGTGATTGGATAGATAATTCTTTTTTTACAATGTACATTATAAAAACACCTTATTTTGTGTCATTATTTACAAGCATATTCTTGATTTCATTCAGTGTTAGCTTTTGTTTCTTTAATCGTTGAATTTCTATACATTGTTCAATCATTTCAGATGAGTAAAGCTGATAGCGTGATTTAGTAACATCAGCAATTTCAAGCAAGCCTTCCTTAGTCCAAAAACGAATTGTTGACACAGTTTCACTGACAGCTTTTGCAAGCTTACCAATTCTTAATAATTTCTCTGATAATACTACATCTGAAGAGTTTACAGAGTTTGCTGCTTTAAGATAAATATCAAGAGAACGATTGACTGCATTAAATATAATCTTTTCATAGGATTCTTTTGAACCACCAAGTTGTGCAGTTTCTAGAGATGTTACATAAGGTAACCTCTCTTGTAGTCTAATAATAGCCGGTGGATAACCTACCATTATTAGAATTAAATTCATCAATAATCGCGCTGTTCGACCATTCCCGTCTAAGAAAGGATGGATAGTTACTAGTCGATAATGTGCTTCTCCTGCAAGTGCTGCAGGATGCATATCTTTAGATGAGTTTAGCCATGCAATGAAATCTGCCATCAAGTTTGGTACTTTTACTGGATTTGGCATTATTACCCTTGAACCTGAAATACGTACTGCTACTTGCCTATAATATCCAGCATTATAATCATCGATACCCTTTAGGATGAGAGCATGAATTGATAAAATATCGTTTTCAGTAATTTCACAAATTTTCTTTTGCTGTATTTCATGGATTAAGTCCAAAGCTTGTGCATGATTTTTTGCCTCAAGATGTTCTACTAACGATTTTCTACCAACTGTTAAGCCTTTTTCAATTACCACAGCAGTTTCCAAACGCGAGAGAGTATTACCCTCAATAGCATTACTGGTATAAGTCAACTCTACCTTAAACCACTGCTCCAAGTTTTTAACCAACTCTGGAGTTAATGGTCTGATTCTATCCAGTTGCTTTTTTTTGTTGTCTAGTAGGTCATATTTCATATAGTAAAATATAAAGTATCACTTAATGCTTTTCAACAATTATTTTATCATCTATATTTAATAATTAATTCCCTACTAAACTACTAGCAAATGCAGCCGGATCAAACGGTTTTAGATCGTCTACCTTCTCCCCTACCCCTAAAAAATATACTGGTAAGGCGAATTTTTGTACGACTCCTACCACTACACCAGCTTTTGCCGTACCGTCTAATTTAGTGACTATCAGACTTGTTATGTTAGCAATAGCGGTAAATTGTTCAACTTGGTTATATACATTCTGTCCAGTGGTCGCATCAATTACTAATATACTATGGTGAGGAGCTGTATCATCAATCTTCTTAATAACCCTAATAATTTTGGCAAGTTCTTCCATCAAATTCTTCTTGTTATGCAACCTTCCAGCTGTATCAATAAATAATACATCAACATCATTTTTTATTGAAGACTGCATAGCAAGATAAGCAACACTAGCAGGCTCAGCTGATTCTTCACCAGTAATAAACATTGAACCACTTTTATCAGCCCAACTAGATAATTGACTAACAGCAGCAGCCCTAAATGTATCACAAGCAGCAATTGCTACTTTTTTCCCCTGTCTACGATAAATGCTGGCTAGCTTGCCTATTGTCGTAGTTTTCCCTGACCCATTAACACCGCAAACTAGGATAACATTAAGCTTTTTATCATGTAATTCAAAATTTTTACTAGTTTTTACCAATAATTGCCCGATAATGTCAGCTAGCTGTTCTTTGATTACCAAACCACTTACTTCTTTATCAAATTTGATAGCTCTTAGTTTATCGACCAGCTCTATTGCCACAGAGGCTGTGATATCTGCAGATATTAACAACTCCTCTAATTCATTTAAAGTTTGCTCATCTAGTTTTTTTTTATAAAATATCTGGTCAATGCCCGAAGATATTTTATTTGAACTATTAACTAATACCTGCTTTAATTTAGTAAATATAGATGTCATTTTACCGCCGCTCTTTTAAGTCGATTATTGATTGCAACGCCAATACCAACCTCTGGGATAGAGGCAACGGCAATTGCTAATCCATTTAATTCTGCGTAATTATCCAATATTCTAAGACTGGCAAATAAGTTGCTAGCAGCGATAGTTAAGTCTCCGGTTAAACTTAAATTAAGCGAAAAATTACCCTCTAGCTTACTATCAGCAAAATTAAGCCCTACCTCATTAGCTTCTAAACTCTCTGCATTCAATCTTACTTTAACTCTTGGCGAGTAATGTTTATTCATCATCCCCGGAGCTTTAATTTGCATCAAGCTGGATGTTTTATCTAGTTTCTTACCAATTACCTTCTCTAACGCTTCCAGCGTAATAAAACCATCTCGCAAAATAGTTAAGTTATTAGTAGTACTATCTACTATGGTTGATTCTATACCATATTGACACTTACAATCATTTAAATTATCCTCTAAAATAAAAATATCTTGGTCATTTGCAAAATGTTCTTTTACATGTTGTAAAGTCGTGCTACTAATATAGCCTGATGGGTTAGCACTAGGGGCTGCTATCGCCGTGCATGACTTTCTTATTAGCTCCAAAGCTATATTATGTGATGGTATACGAAGGGCAACCGTTGTCATCCCAGATAATACTGATGCTGCTATATTTGCCCCACTTTTTAATGGTACAACAATCGATAAAGGTCCTGGCCAAAACACCTCACTTAACTTAATGGCATCTGCATTAAATTCTCCGATAGTTTTAGCTTGGCTCATGGTTGCCACATGAACAATTAGAGGATTTATGCTTGGACGCTTTTTTATCTTAAAAATCTTCTGACAAGCTTGCTCATTACTAGCATCCGCCCCAAGTCCATATACTGTTTCTGTTGGGAATGCTACTACATTGCCAGATTTTATAAATTTAGCAGCTTGTCGTAATGTATCGCTCACCTTACGCATACCCCCATGACAATTTAAAAATTATCAAAGAAATCCAAAACGTCATTGCGAGGAGGCGTGAAGACGACGAAGCAATCCATTCCTGATCACTTTTTCGGATTGCTTCGTTGCCACTAAAGTGGCTCCTCGCAATGACGGTTGAACCGAAAAACGACTCCTTACAATGATGTTTAAGACACCAACCTAATTCATTTGTACTAATCATAAAGCACTAAATTTTGCTAATTTATCAAATAATTGGGTAACCATTCTGAGCAACAATAAACGATTATTGGCAATGTTATGATCTTGATCTTTGACCATAACATTATCAAAAAACTCATTGACAGGTTTTAATATTTCTAGTAACAGGCTAAGAGTTTTAGTAAAATCTTTTTCTACAATATAGTGATCTATTTGTTTAGAAACGTTTTCTAATGATAAAAATAATTGTTGCTCATATTGTGAAATAAAAGCCTTTTGATCAACTTCTCCTTCTATATTACTACCTTCTAGTATATTATTTGCTCTTTTGTAAATAGTTAATAAATTCTCACCATCCACTCCAGCGAGAAACTTTTGTAAAGCACCGAGCTTTATTTCGCTAATCACTAAATCTCTTTCAATATCAAAATCAAGCACCGCATTAATTAACGATATGTCATAGTGATTTTTAAAATAATATTTGGCTCGTTCTTCTAAGAACTCTAAAATTATCTGACTAGTTTTATTATCGCTAACCCGATTTGTGTCATTGCAAGGAGGCGTGAGCCGACGAAGCAATCCATTTCTAGTCACTTGTTTGGATTGCTGCGTCGCTACTAAAGTAGTTCCTCGCAATGACGTTTGTGAATTGGAAGTAACATTAGTAGGGTTAGCTATACTCGTTATGTTTTCTTTAGAGTATAGCTGAATTACATAGACAACTAATTCCTTAATATCAATATTTAATTTATTAGCTAAAATTATCCTAATAATACCTAATGCTTGCCGTCTGAGTGAGTAAGGGTCTCTTGAACCATTTGGCTCTTCTCCTATTAATATCAAACCTACCAAACTATCCAGTTTATCAGCAATCGCCAATATTGCACTATTTCCCATTGGCAAACTATCCGATGGCCCTTGTGGTTTATAATGATCTCTTATTGCCAAAGCAATCTGATCATTTAACCCTTCGGCTTTGGCGTAATAATATCCCATAATACCTTGCAGTTCAGGGAATTCTCCCACCATTTCAGTTATTAGGTCACTTTTACACAGTTTAGCTGCTACTTGCAAATCCTGATTTCCTGGCATTAGATAATTACAAATATCATCAATTCTCTCTGTTTTTTGTTTGATACTGCCAAGCTTTGCATGGAAAGTTATCTGCTCAAGCTTTGGCAATTTTGATTCTAAACTATTAGATAAATCCTGCTGATAAAAATATAACGCATCAGATAGTCTAGCAGCTAGTACTTTTTCGTTACCACTTATTATAACATTTTGATCATGTCGCATATTACTAACAAAAAGAAAATAAGAGGCAAAATTACCAGCTTGGTCAAAAGTACTAAAATACTTCTGATGGGTACGCATTGAGCTAACTAGTACTTCACTAGGTAACTGCAAAAATATCTCAGGTATTTTACCCGCCATAACAACTGGCAACTCTACTAGCCCTATTACTTCTTCTAATAATTTCTCATCCTCTTTTATCACTAAATTAAGTGAATTGGCTATTTTTGATAGCTGACTTTTTATTATCTCCTTACGTTCTGCTTGGTCAATAATGACATTACTCTCCCGCAGCTTATTCTGGTATTCAGAAAAACTGTCTATAGTAATCGGTTCAGGACTAAGAAATCTGTGCCCAAAGGTAATATTATTTGCCGTCAAATGTCCATATTTAATGGCTAGTATTTCTCCATCAAATATACATAAAATATTCCTAAGCGGTCTAATCCAACTTATATCATAATTCCCCCAATACATAGATTTTGACCAAATATACTTACTAATTGCTTTAGGAATTATCTCTTGCAATAATACTCGTATATCGGTTTCTATGGTACTCTTTACTATTATATAATATAATTGCCCTTGCACTAATAGCGTAGATAATTTATTTTGCTCAATATTATTTGATCGACAAAACCCTTCTACAGCCTGCTGCGTTGCCGAAACTTTTGGTCCTCTTATGGTAATCTCTTTTGGTAGTATAGATTTTGGTAAATTTGTAATATGTACAGCAATTCTCCTAGAGCCAACATATAGCTGAACATCAGCAACTAGCTCGCTTTCTTGCAAGATTGTCGTAAATATGGTTTTATAGCTTTCCGCTGCATTTTTCTGCATCAAAGCTGGTATCTCTTCGCTAAAAAGTTCTAATAATAACTCACTCATATTAACTCTTCTTTATCTTCTAGTTACACGAATTTGGGATAAGAATTAACTAATTCTTATCCCGAATTGAGGTTAATTCTAACCATTTATTACAGCACATTTTTGCCAAATTACGTATCCTGAGTATGTAAGATGCTCTCTCTGTTACACTAATTACCCCCCGGGCATTTAACAGATTAAAAAGATGACTAGCTTGAATACAATAATCATAAGCTGGCAAAGGTAAATCTGCAGCGATTAATTCATTACATTGTTTCTCACTATCAATAAAATGCTGAGATAATATGGCTATGTCAGCTAATTCTAAATTAAATTTCGAAAATTGTTTTTCAGCGGCAAAATCTACTTCGCCATAGGTTAAAGCCTTTTCTCCAACTTGACCATTCCAGTCAAGATTTTTTACCTCATTGATTCCTTGTATATAAAGTGCCAGACGTTCTAAACCATAGGTAATCTCACCAGCCACTGGACGACAATCAATACCACCAATTTGTTGCATATAAGTAAATTGTGATACTTCCATACCGTCACACCATATTTCCCAACCAAGCCCAGCAGCACCGAGACTAGGAGACTCCCAATCATCTTCAACAAACCTAATATCATGTTTTTGCAAATCTATACCAAGACATTCAAGACTCTTTAAATATAGCTCTTGTATATCATCAGGAGAGGGTTTTAGTATAACCTGAAATTGATAATAATGCTGCATTCTATTAGGATGCAAAGCGTATCTACTATCATGAGGACGCCGAGAAGGTTGAACATAAGCTACAAACCAAGGTTTTTTACCAAGAGTTCGTAGTACAGTAGCAGGGTGAAAAGTACCAGCTCCAACATGAGCGTCATATGGCTGCAAAATTGCACAGCCATAATCTTGCCAGTAATTTTGCAAGGTCAAAATAATTTGTTGAAATGATAATTTTTGCATATTGGTAAATTTGTTTATTTTTTAGACTCCGCTACCTTTGCAGGAATGACATCGTTTTTAGTTCTATAGGTATCATGACTTACGTTGGCTTTTTGATCCACGTTAGCAAAGTCTATACTGGAATAACACCGAGGTTGCTTAAGTTAACAAAACTTGTACAGTTGATAGAAATGGTTAAATCTTACTCCATGTTCCCATTGAATCCTGTTTATAACAATCAATTACCGGTGTTGCAATAGTTAGTTCATTTATTGCTTTAACTATTAGACTTAAATTATCCAAACCATCGTATATTATAATTATTCTTTGAAAATGTGCAACATAGTGTTTGTTATTAAGAATTTCTTGTATATCAAATGGGGCAATGATTATTAGAATGCTAGCTTGATTAGGATTCTCTAACTGATGAGTAATATAGACTGCTTGTTTTTCTGGTAATGGATCAAGCTTACTACCATGCGGAATAAACTGTTTTCTAGAATAAGTCCATATCATCTTATTCAGTGACTCTTGGACTTCAATATCTGGAGTTAAAACTACAATCCTTAAATTACTATGATAAGATTTTTCTACTAAAAGGCAGGTTGTCTTATATAGTAATCCTTCAGCAGTATGGTAAAGACTAAATTGTTGCATGATAATTCTCTTAATATTTAAAACTTGATTATCGAGTGTTACATCAAATTCAGGTTATTAGAAGCCCTCTATCTCTACCTTCCAAATCCTTATAAACTTGCTTAACCGTATAACCATAACTAACAAAAATTTCTGTAACAGCTGCCAATTGATTAAAACCAATCTCTAAGAATAATTTACCATTTTGTTTTAAAAATCCCTTGGCTTCTTTAGCGATTATGTAATATGAAGCTAATCCATTATCTTCAGCAAATAATGCTAAGTGGGGTTCATATTTTAGGGTCTCAGAAGACATATAAACAGTATCATCAAAAGAAATATATGGTGGATTACTTACGATAATATCAAATTTTTGCTTTT
This sequence comes from Candidatus Tisiphia endosymbiont of Empis tessellata, assembly GCF_964031035.1. Taxonomy (NCBI): domain Bacteria; kingdom Pseudomonadati; phylum Pseudomonadota; class Alphaproteobacteria; order Rickettsiales; family Rickettsiaceae; genus Candidatus Tisiphia; species Candidatus Tisiphia endosymbiont of Empis tessellata. Next base: position 60,843 of record NZ_OZ034997.1, read on the forward strand.
CTAGATTATCAAACCAGTTGCTATTAATTATTTTCAATCTATCAATAACTTTATGTTTTATGGCATTTTGACGAGCAATAATAATAGCTTCGTTACTTATATCAGTCGCAGTTACATTGATATTATCATTTAGCATTTCCAATAATAAGCTTACAGCAATACAGCCACTACCAGTACCAAGCTCCAATATTGTTAGCTCGGCATTTGTTTCAATACCCTTTAATTTAACATTTTTTAAAATTGCATCTACAATAATCTCAGTATCTTGCCGAGGAATAAGTACTTTATCATTTATAATAAACTGGTAACTATAAAATTCTTTATATCCTACAATATAGGCTATTGGCTCTAGTAATATACGCCTATTAACCAAATCCTCAAAAATAATTTGCTCTTGTTGCGTCAATTCTTCTTCTGACCTTGCTAATAAATATTCAATAGATTTACCAGTTACATGCTGCATCAATATGCGTGATTCTAGGTTTGCTGATTTAATACCTACTGTTTGTAATTTGCTAGTAGCATAAATTAAGGATTCTTTTATATTCATGCAATTATTTCCATAATATCCGGCGGTAGGGGTGATTCAAATTCTAATAATTTATCACTTACCGGGTGGGAAAAACTTATATACCAAGAATGTAATGCTTGCCTCTTGAAATCCATTAATTTTTTTGGTACTATGCTAAGATTAGAGCTAATTTTCCTGCTATTTTTGCCATAAGTCTGATCCCCTACTACCGAATGTTTTAAATGACTCAACTGCACTCTGATTTGATGAGTTCGCCCAGTAGTAAGTCGACATTCTACCATACTTATAATACCATCAAAAAATATTTCCTCTGTTTTATAATGAGTAACCGCCTCTTTGCCACCAAATTTTAAAACAGTCATTTTTTGCCGTGTCAAACGGCTTCTTCCGATATTATTTCTAATAATTCCTTGTTGTGGATTTATAATACCCCAAACTAATGCTTTATATTTGCGTATAAGATTACGGCTTTCTATCTGACTGGCAAGATGTTGATGGGCAAAATTATTTTTGGCAACAACCATCAAGCCTGATGTATCTTTATCTAAACGATGAACTATACCAGGTCTTTCTAACCCTCCTATGCTAGATAAAGATTTTGCATGGTGTAACAAAGCATTTACCAAAGTATCATGATGGTTTCCACTACCAGGATGTACTGTCATACCAGCTGCTTTATTGATAACCATTAAATCTTCATCTTCATAGAAAATATCAAGTTTAATATCAGCTTCCTGCATTGTTAAAGGCTCAGTATCTTTAAAAATTACTGAAATAAGATCATTCTCCTTGACCTTAAAATCGGAATCAGAAATAATCAAACCATTAACTTGTACTTGCAAGCCATTTATGAGCTTCTGAATTTGGCTTCTAGATGTTTTACTGATAAGGCTTACCAAAGCCTTATCAAGTCTAAACCCATCTAGATTGTTAGGTACGTTATATTCTTCCATCTACTACGAAATATTTTTTAAAATAATAAAATGACTCATTTAACAAAAAAAATCAATCAACTAAAATGGTTGCAAACAATTGGTATAGATTATTATTTTTCAGAATCAACTATTAATCAGCAAAAAATACAGATTAATTCTAATATTAAAGCTAAGCCGATTAGTATTCCACCAGCTCTACCTAGCTCCAACAGTCCTGGTCATTCCCACGTAGGTAAGAAGCCAGAGCTTGTACAAAAACAGGATGACATCATTTCGTTGTCTAGAACTTTAGCTGACTCAGCTCGCAATTTAGAAGAATTAAAAAAACTACTAATGGATTTTGATGGTTGTGGTTTAAAGAAATTAGCTAATAAAACCGTATTTGCTGATGGCAATCCACAAAGTTCTATAATGTTTATTGGGGAAGCACCGGGTAGTAGCGAAGATGCACAAGGGATACCATTTTGCGGGGAAAGTGGTAAGTTACTTGATAATGTATTAGCCTCTATCAATATTTCAAGAGAACATAACGCTTATATTACTAACACTGTATTTTGGCGGCCACCAGCCAACCGCCAACCAACGCAAGAAGAAATAGATATTTGCCGACCTTTCGTTGAGAAGCATATCGCTTTAATAAACCCAAAACTAATTGTTTTAGTGGGAAACGTTGCAGCAACCAGCTTACTTGGCAAAAATGCTGGTATAAGTAAAATTAGACAAGAATATTATTTATATACCAATCAGTATCTTACCAAGCCAATTCAAACCACTTCTATCTTCCATCCTGCCTATTTGCTTAGACAACCAATGCAGAAAAAAACCACTTGGTATGATTTACTAAAAATCCATGAATATATCAATACAAGTGGGATATAGGGTGTTGTCAAACTACCATAGTACCCTACATTTTTATTTCACTACTGTTAAGGGGTCTTCCGAGCGTCATTGCGAGAAGCCGCTGAAAGCGGCGACGCGGCAATCCAAGATACGCGAAGCGTTACTCTAAAAAAACAGCTTCGCTGTTTACCTGGATCGCCACGGCATCTAAAGATGCCTTGCTATGACGATTATAGAAAAATGTAGGGTAATATGTCAAATTAAACGCCCCTAGTTGCTTGTTTCACTCCTTTTCCTACAATGCTATTTTTTATTGCTACACCTAGATTAACAACACTTTTGGCAAGTTCTCCAGTAGCTATCGCATTGTTTAAAGTACCTTTAGCTATAGTACCAACCCCCGCATGACATGCAGATTTTATCACATTCCCTACTGCATTTAAAATTGGATTATTTTTAACTGCATTAGCTGATCCTTCAAATATTTTTTCAACTTTCATTAATTGATCTTTGGCGAAATCTTTTAAGCGACCGGTAAGAGTTAATGAATTATTCAAGCTGTCTAGGGGTTTTTTATGATCTACACTATCAGCAAATGTCCTCAGTTTTTCAAATGAACTCATAAATTTCTCAAAAGCCTCTCCAGCTTTTTCAAATTCTAATTTCTCTACCCCAGAAAGAGCCTTACTAGTAGTACCAGCAAAAAGCCCACGGGCTTGTTCAAGATTCTTTTGTACATCCTCTAGTTGTTTCAAAGCTAGAAAAGTGTTAGGCATTTCTCCTGTATGACTCTTTAGCTCTTCTGCAGACAAACGTTCTTGGGCTTCTTTTGGTTTTTGAGTTACATCTTCCTTATAAGACGGTAGAGAATCCACTTTTGGATTATTATAGTCACTTTTACTCATAATATCCTCTATTTTAATTATACTATTCACCTAGAAGCTATCATAAAAGTAACTGCACCGCAACCACTAAAAATCTAAATCAGCATAACAAGGTGGTGGGGTGAAACCTGGTATTTGGTCATGTAATAAGGAGCGGAAGCTAGGTCTAGATTTTATGATTGCATACCAATGACGAATAGACAGCCATTTGTCCCAATTAATTTCGCCAAAATAATCTAGAACTGATATATGACAGGCAGCAGCTATATCTGCACAACTTAAAGAATTTGAGGCAATAAAGCTACGTAGCTCTAATAAACTGGACATATAGGTTAAATGATGTGACAAATTAGTCTTTGCTGCTCTAAGAAAATCGGTTCTAGGACCAGCTAATTGGCAGAAGGACCTTACTATTTTTTCATCGATAATAATTTTTGTTACTTCACGGTAAAATTTTTCATTAAACCAACTGAGTAATCGACGGATTTCGCATCTAATATCAAATTCTTCGTCCATAAAATTAAAATTTGGATATTTTTCATGAAAATACTCAGTGATCGGATAGATTCCTGCTATAATTAAATTGGATGCCTCTTGTAAGACCGGTATCGTCCCCGCCGGATTTAAAGACAAGAATTCCTGATTTCTCTGCCAGTAATCCTCTTTAACCATAGTAAATTGAACATCTAGCTCTTTTAATAACACCCGAACCTGACGTGACAATGGACAAATAGGATAATGGTATAATTTTCTCATATCCCTTATTTAAACATTAAATCTAAAATGCACCACATCCCCATCCTGCATTTTATATTCCTTGCCCTCTAAACGCATTTTACCCATTTCTTTGGCTTTCACTTCCCCATTAAACTTTATATAATCCTGATAGCTAATAACCTCAGCCCGGATAAAACCTTTCTCAAAATCAGTATGAATAATACCGGCTGCTTGAGGAGCTAGCGTACCATTGCGAAAAGTCCAACCATGTGTTTCTTTTGGACCTACAGTAAAAAAGCTTTTTAGATCTAATAAATTATACATTTCTTTTATAATTTTGCTCAGACCTGTCTCCACAAGCCCTATACTATTTAAGAACTCAATTTTTTCTTCTTTACTTTCCAAAACCGCAATATCTGCTTCAATTTTTGATGAGATGAGAACATGTTTTGCCCCTTCTTCTTCAGCTTTTTTTGCTACAAGATCAGTAAATTTATTGCCAGTAATTGCATCATTTTCCAAAACATTACAAGCATATAAAACCGGCTTAGAAGTCAATAATTGTAATTGATCCAAAGCCTCTTTACTATAAGTCTTGAGCATGCTACGGACTGGTTTACCTATTGCGAGAGTTGCTTGAATCTCTTTTAATAATTCTACTCGCTCTTTTAAAACTTTATCGCCTGTTTTCAAACGTTTCTCAGAATTTGTTAAGCGTTTTTCTACCGATTCAAGATCTGCTAAAATTAATTCTGTTTCTATTATCTCAGCATCATATATTGGATCGATCTTATTATGCACATGAGTAATATCTATATCTTCAAAACAACGTAGTACGTGCAAAATAGCATCAACCTCTCGTATGTGAGATAAGAATTTATTACCCAGCCCCTCCCCTTTACTAGCACCTTTTACCAAACCGGCAATATCGACAACTTCTATATAAGTAGGAATAATTTTAGTAGAATTAGCAATAGCTGCCAACTCATTTAGCCTATCATCCGGTACTGATACTATAGCAGAATTTGGCTCTATAGTACAGAAAGGATAATTAGCCGCTTCTGCTGCAATACTAGAAGTTAAAGCATTAAATAAAGTTGATTTTCCTACATTTGGTAAACCAACAATACCACATCTTAGTGTCATAAATCTTTCCTTAAATAATATACTTCCGAGTCTTTATCATGGCCACTTCTTACAAACTCTAATTTAAAACCTAATTTTTCATAAAATGGTCTGGCCTGCCAATCGGTAATATTTAAAGTCATAAATTTACAATTACGCTCTCGTGCTAGATTTTCTGCCTTGGACATTAGTAAAGTACCGTAATTCTGACCTCGAAAATCTTCAGAAACCCATAATGTACCAACGTATAAACAACCATACATAAGTACACCTTTTACACCAGCAACAAAGTTTTTATTATTATCAAAACACGAGAAGGAAAATGATTGGACAGCATCAAGACCCTTCTTGTTTTTAGCAAGTTCATCTAACCCATCCTGCATTATCTTTGAATATTGTGCATCCATGTTATCTGCATAGACACAAGTTAATTGTTGTTTCATATTTAAACGATGCTCCTTTTAAACTCTTCCATTTCACCTGAAAGCAATAAACGGAAATTATTAATTATTACCTCAATGGAATTAACAATAATTTTATACTCTTCTTTAGAAAAAGCAGATAAGACGTAATCAGATACATCACCATTAGCTACTGGTCTTCCTACCCCGATTCTGATACGGTGATAATCATTTCCTATACACTGATCCAATGATTTTAGACCATTATGTCCACCACTACCACCAGCCAATTTATATTTTATTCTACCAGTTTCTAAATCTATATCATCATGTAAAACGAAAATATTTGGTGGTTTGATATTATAGTAAGAACATATTGCTTGTACTGCTTTACCGGACAGATTCATGTAAGTCAGAGGCTTTGCTAATAGTAACTTATGTCCGTCTATTACCCCTTGAGTCAGTTCAGCCTGAAATTTGGATTTTGTATTCCAAGAAATTTTATAATATTCTGATAAATAATCAATAGCTATGGAGCCAACATTATGGCGAGTATTTTGATACCCTTTGCCTATATTGCCCAAACCTACAACAAGTATATATCCTTTGTCTTCAGATTTAAGCATATTATAATATCATTAGAGAGCGATTTGTATACTCGATGAAAATCAAGAATTGTGTTGTCATTATCAATATCTGTGGTGTTCACATACTATTATGTACACCTAGCACCTCAACCCACAACTGTTGAAAGTTAAAAAATCGTCTATTAGCGAAGCAGTGTTGTAAGGCTTAAACCGTCTATTAGCGAGCGAACGTACGTGAGCGTGGCAATCCCATGAAACTTGTTCATATGGATGCTTCGTCGACCTACGGTCTCCTCGCTAATAGACGATTTTTAACTTTCAACAGTTGTGGGTGATATCCAAGACATAGTACCCTTATAGCTTCAAAAACAACTACTTTGCCGGCTTCACTTCCTCAGTTGCAGCTTCTTCATCTTCTAACTTACTACCCTTACGACCAATTATAGTAGCCATAATAAAATCATTTTTACTAGCTAGCTGGACTCCTTCAGGGAGTTTAATGCTTTTTGCTTTTAAAGACTGACCGATATGCATGTTGGTAACATCAATATTAATATTTTTAGGTATATTATTGACATCACATAAAAGAGTTATAGTTCTTTTTATTATATTGAAGAATCCACCTCTTTTAACTCCCAAAGCTCTTTCTTTACCCTCATAGACTACTGGTACTTCCATTCTTTGGGTTTTTTCCTCTAAATGGACAAAGTCAACATGCCTAACTATGTCAGTGATAGGATGCAATTCTACAGCCTTTGGTAACACTTTATGCGTTTTACTACCCACTTTAATTTGAATAACTGTAGAGATAAAACCGGGTTTTCTATAATGCTTAGTTATCTCTTTTTCCTCGATAGAAACGGCTAATACTTCTTTACCTGCTCCATAAACTATGGCTGGAACCATACCTTTCCTACGTAGATATCTTGCGACTCCCGTACCAAATTTCTCCCGCATTTCTGCTGCAAGTTCTAATAGTTCACTCATCTTTTTCTCCTAAGAGCTTTTAAAACATAGATGATAGTACTAAATGCTAAAAAATTCAAGTATTAATTTGACAAGCAGCTTTAAAGCTGCTTACATAATGCCACAGGGTAATTTCAAAGTTGTAATCAATGCTAAAAAGATGCCATTTCCGCGTAAGCGGAAATCCATAATTATTTAATAGCCTTTCAGGCTATTTTGTATATTTCGCTAGCTATGCGGGAATGACATCTTTTTTGCTTACCCTACATTTTAGTAGAGTTAATAAGGAGGTATTTACATGTCGAAAGATAAAGATCAACAAATAGAAAGCGTGTTATCACAGGAAAAAGGTAAATTACTGGATACAATAAATTCTGTAGGGAATCTTTTAAAGGCTAATGAACAATTAGAAAATAGTAGACATCTACAACAGAAAGTGAAAGATTTAAAGAAAGAATACCCTTCTTTACCTTGGTTTAAAAGGTTTGTACATACTGTTACACAAGTAAAATATCTGTTTATAAAAAATGATGAGGAAATTGCTGAAGAAAAGAGAAGAATCAACAGAGATGTACTCAAAGATGTTGACAATACATTAAGAGATGTAGGTAAAAAAAACTTATCTTTACAGAAAATTATAGATACAGAGTTACAAGCAGGATTTGATAAGATCCTAACCAAAGAACTATCAAAGAAACAACTAGAACGGGTAAAAGGATTAAGAGAATCCTTAGTAAATTTGGGTATATCTCATGAAAAATTTAGCCAAATTGTACCACAAGTTTATAATGCTGATGAAGCAAAGGCACTACACCAAGAAAGAATAAGACTGTTACACGTACAACAAGACCTAGTTAAGTTGGTAAAGGCTAATGATAATATTAAAGAACTTCTTTCAATAAAGAAAGAATTAGCAGAATTGCGGGAAGAATTACCATCAACATGGCTAGACGGCCTTAAAAAAATTACTGCAAAGATCAAGCATGTTTTCGTAAATACTCCAGAACAAATTTTAAAAGACAACATAACCCACAATAATGAAATATTAAAAAGGGTTGATGAGGGATTAGAGATCACTGGTAAAAACATAAAAGATTCAACAGTAGCTAGAACAAATAAGTTACTGGAAAAACTAAAAGAACTTGAAGGTAGAGATATACTAAAACTCAGGTCAGACAAAGTAGAAGCTTTAAGAAATGAGCTTGAAACCACTTTTATATCTGCAGTTACTGCTTCACAGCCATTGTCTATAAGCCAAGATTTGGCTCAATCTCAAACCATGTCATCATCAATACCTGAACGGATAATACCTAGACGCCCAGCACCACCTCCCCCACTTATGCGTACTACGTCGATGCCGAACCCAACTATTCATCAAGCAGCGGAAAACACTATAACAAGATATCTTTCATCCCCTATCCATACATCATTACAGGATTCACAAAATATTCAGCATAGAGAAGAAACTAAACGGGAAGCATACGTACCTGGTAAAGCTAAAGCACCATCTCCTCCATCGTTGCAGAACCAAGAGGGGCAGCAAGTAGCAGGAGCTGCTATACCTCCAGCTCCTCCGTTACCGGGCCAAAATACACTACTGCGTCCAGCACCACCGCCTCCTACACATTCTGTGCCGTTGCAGAACCAAGATGTTCAACAAGCAGTGGGAAGAGATATACCAGTACCACCACCGTTGCCACCTACAGCTAATATACCTCCACCTCCTCCGATAGAAGGTTTACGTGCCACTCAGCAAGCAGCAGGAAATGCTATGGCAGCACCTCCTCCGCCTCCTCCACCAGCACCTCCTCCGCCTCCTCCACCAGCTCCTCCGCCACCGCCTGTAGAACCTACGGCAGGTCAAGCTCAGAAGGCAGCAGCAGTAGTAACACCGAAAGGACAAGGAGAAGATAGGGGAGCATTATTGGATGAAATTAGGACGGGGATACAACTTAAAAAGGTAGCACCCACAACAACCTATCCAGTACCTCCACCGTCTTCGCCATCAGGTTCTGATCATGACAAAGCAACAGTAGCAACACCAAAAGGACAAGGGGAAAGGGGAGACTTATTTGCTGAAATTAGGCAAATTGGAAAGCTTAGAGAAGAAAAAAAACTATCTGAATTAGGGGGAAATAAAGCACTAGAAGAACTAGAGAAAAAACAAAAAATACCAGCTACTCGATCTTCTAGCCCAGTGGAAAATCTCTTTAAGGAAGCTTTGGCAGGGAGATATCAGGCATTTCATGGTGATGAAGATGATGAACCTGAACATGCTGATCTTGTGAAACTTATTACAGAGAATAAGATCGATGCAACTACTCTTAAGAAGCTTGAGAAAGAGGCTGGTGTTAAAAATGTTGATGGGTTAGTTAAACTTATTCAGGAGGAGTTTGATGAGTTTGATGATTATTATGATGAGAAGAAAGAAAAAATACAAAAAAACGTCATCCAGCAGCTAGAGAAGATTAAGGAAAATCTTGATAGAGGAGAATTGGCTGAGTTACCGTCTAACCCTGTTGCTAACGTTGATACGACAAAAGGACAATTCCCACCAAAGTTACAGTCAGCAGCAAAAGCTATTGGAGAAAATCTCCCCATGACTCCAAAAGATGGATACAAAACCCTTCCTCCTACTCCATCCCCCAAACTAGTTGGTATCAAAAAAGAGCCTAGTTCTAGGGAAGTATAGTAATTTATGCGAATTTGGGATAACATCTAGGCTACCTCATGTCTTGTATACTACTCCCGCGAATTCGGGATAAGAATTAGTTAATTCTTATGTTATTGTTACTGATTATGACACATATAACAACTATTGATTATAATTTATGATTAAATTGTTGTTGATTATTTAAATATTTGGTATATTAGTTGATCTAGGATAAAAAAAATAGCTTTATGAAAACTACCTTACCTAGTCGTTCACTAGTGATTAAAGAAAAGCTAGATAATATTGTTAAAGAAATCCTATATGTAGGCAAATCAAAAATAGCAATGATTATCTTATTTGGCTCTTATGCTAGAGGAGATTGGGTAGAGGATATAGAGAAGGTAGGGGATATTAGTTATTATAAGTATCAAAGTGATTTTGATCTTTTGTTGATTTTAAAGAACGGAGAATATGCCGGCTATCCAGCTATAAACCTACAACATAAGATAGAGAACAGGCTAGGTAAAAAATTCTCATTAGATGAAAAACCACTAATTACTCTGATACTTGAACCTATTAAATCTGATACTTGAAGCTATTAAACTGGTAAATAGGCAACTGGAAAAAGGTCAGTATTTCTTTAGTGATATCAAGAAAGAGGGAATTCTTTTATATGATAGTGGTGAATTTATACTATCTGAAGCTAAGGAACTATCATGGCAGGAACGTAGACCAATAGCTGAGAAAGATTACAAATATTGGTTTAAAAAAGCTAAAGACTTTCTATTGCTTGCTCATTTGTGTTTGGATATAGAACAATTGAATAATGCAGCCTTTATGCTTCACCAAGCTACCGAGAGCTTTTATAATGCTATCCTGTTAGTTTTTACTGGTTACAAGGCTAAGTCACATGATATACTAGGACTTGGCGATAGGGCTAGAAGTCATCATTACGATCTCTATAAGATATTTCCACATGAGACTCCTGAGCAAAAATAGTGCTTTACGTTACTACGAAATGCTTATGTTGACGCAAGGTATGATCAAGATTATACAATTAGTAAAGAACAATTACTTTACCTTATTAACCGCGTAGAGGAATTAAAGATAGTGACTGAAAAGATCTGTCTAGAAAGGATTAATAAAATAGAAGTATACTCAAATGATTTGAAGAATTGGATTTGAAAATGAATGGTGAGCATGTGAATCCATGATATTTTCAAAAAACAATTCGTAGGAGCAGAAGAGTATACTGCTCGTAAATGAAGAGTTGGGTAGACAATAGTATAACTTTAAGAAGAGCTAGGCAGTAGCAAAGTCGAGCTGCTAGGCGTACATTAGTACGTGAGCAGCTTCGATCTTTAGACATGACGACGCCAATTCTTGAAGTTCACCGAGTATATAATCAAAAATTAAATTCTAATATGCGTATACCATCAATATTTAAGAAAATATTACTAATTATTCGCCAAAGTAGTCGTATAATTGTTAAATTAGTAATTATAGATCAACTAGTAAAATGGTATTTTATAAATTATCTAAGAGGTAAAGTTGGTCTAACACTAGAAGTAACCAGCTTTTTAGATATGGTTTATATTTGGAATTATGGAATTAGTTTTGGGATACTTCGAAATTATTATCAGTATAGTAATATACTTTTTATAGTTGTTAACTCTGCCCTTATAGCATATTTGTGGTATATCTTATTAAAATGTAAGACAATGCCAAGCTTTGTTGGTTGTAGTTTTTTCATTGGTGGTGCTATTGGTAATTTGATCGACCGTTTTGTTCATGGGGCAGTATTTGATTTTATTTATTTTCACTATAAAGATTTTGGTTTTCCGGTATTTAATCTAGCAGATAGTTTCATTTCATTAGGTGCAATATTCTTATTACATGATTATTATAAGACCAAGAAAATTGTTGAACAACAACAAGATGTTGAATATAATCACGCTCGATTGCAAACTGAAGCGGATAGGATTCGTGAGCTTGATTCTAAGAAAAATATAAATTTATAAAGAGGATTGATATGTACTCAAATGATTTGAAGCATGGGGGAAACAAACAAGTGGGGAGCAAGCACAAGCAGTACAATAAGGTATGTCATTACACGAATTCCCCGATAATATTTGCAGAAACCAATTATTTAAAGCAAAAGAGTATGCGTATAATTTTTTTGTTATTTACTACCTTAGTAACACTGTCTGCCTGCAATAAAAAAGTAAAAGAAACAATAGGTATAGTGACACCTGGCCCTGATGAGTATAGGGTACAACGCAATAAAACCTTAGAAGTTCCCCCTCACTATGAATTGCCTTCTATCGAAAAAAAAGATACAAAGAGCCACAAAATTCATTCTCCAAAAAATCTCAATGATGGAGAGCAAGCTTTAATAGAGGACATGGAAAATTAATGCTATTATTTTAATATTATATAATTTTTTTACTTAGTGGACAAAAATTTTGGTATATACTCGATTAAAATTAACAATTGCCGGGGTCTAAAACAAGGTGGGTGATAATAATAAAAGTGTTGTGTTAAATTTTGGTCCACAACATCCAGCTACCCATGGGGTATTAAGATTAATTTTAGAAATGGATGGTGAGGTTATCAATAAAGCAGACCCGCATATTGGACTGCTGCATCGTGGTACTGAAAAATTAATTGAGCATAAAACATACCTACAAGCTATACCATATTTTGATCGGTTAGATTACGTATCGCCAATGTGCCAAGAACATGCTTTTGCCTTAGCAGTTGAAGGATTGCTTGGCTGCAACGTGCCAAGACGAGCAGGGTTTATTCGAGTGATGTTTTCTGAGCTTACTCGTATCCTTAACCACATACTGAATATAACAACACAAGCCCTAGATGTTGGTGCTACTACCCCCCTATTATGGTTATTTGAGGAACGCGAAAAAATTATGGAATTTTATGAGCGTGTCTCCGGCTCTAGAATGCATGCAAATTATTTTAGACCTGGTGGGGTTGCACAGGACTTACCAAATGGTATACTAGAAGATATAAATATTTTTGTTCAGCAATTCTCAAAAAAACTAGAAGACGTCGAGACTCTGTTAAATGACAATAGAATTTGGAAACAACGCTTAGTAGATATCGGAGTAGTAAGTCAAAAAGAAGCTATGGATTGGGGGTTTTCTGGCCCAATGCTTAGAGGCTCAGGCATCGCATGGGATCTTAGAAAGGCTACTCCGTATGATGTATATGATGAGCTAGATTTTGATATACCAATTGGCAAATCTGGTGATTGTTATGATAGGTATTTGGTTCGTATTGAAGAAATGTACCAATCGCTTAAAATTATACAGCAATGTCTTGAAAAAATGCCAAAGGGTGCTATTAAAACCGATGATCCTAGAATTGCACCACCCTCAAGAGAAAAAATGAAAGAATCAATGGAAGCCATGATTAATCATTTTAAACTTTACACTGAAGGATATGATGTGCCAAAAGGCGAAATATATAAATTTGTTGAAGCACCAAAAGGTGAGTTTGGTGTGTATTTATACTCTGATGGAACAAACAGGCCTTATAGATGCCGGATTAAAGCCCCTGGGTTTGCCCATCTCCAAGGTCTAGATTTCATGTCAAAAGGACATTTGATGGCAGATGTGGTAACTATTATTGCCAGTCTTGATATTGTTTTTGGAGAAATTGATCGATGAATGATGAACCACTAAATTTCAGTTTTAATAATGAGAACTTAAAAAAAGCTCAAAATATCATTAAGAAATATCCTGAAAACAAACAAAAGAGTGCTATTCTGCCATTACTTGACCTTGCACAACGCCAAATGAATGGTTGGTTACCAAGAGGCTGCATAGAGTATGTAGCAAATTTTCTAAATTTACCTTTCATCCGAGCATATGAAGTTGCAACATTTTATACCATGTTTAATCTAAAGCCAGTAGGACGATATCATATACAAATTTGTGGGACTACTCCTTGTTGGCTAAGGGGTAGCGATAAAATTGTAACTATTTGTAAAAAAAAACTTGGTATTAACTTTGGTGAACTAACAAGTGATAAAAAATTTAGCCTTATAGAAGTTGAATGTTTGGGAGCTTGTGTCAATGCACCAGTTGTACAAATTAATGATGATTTCTTTGAGGACTTAGATGAAAAAAAAATGGCTGATTTAATTGATAACCTCACCTGACTTCTGCTGGTAATTTATTCGTGCTACCTCTGCTCCTCACATACATTTGAGTACGCTGTGGGTCAAGATTCCGTGGCTTCTTTAAATTCCTCAGCATAAGCAAGTTTGCCAAAGATATCTAGTGTTGTAGATATTGATGATTTGAAGAATTGGATTTGAAAATATCATGGATTCGCATGCTCATGTACTATATGTATACCTAGCATGCTCACCATTCATTTTCAAATCCAATTCTTCAAATCATTTGAGTATAGCAAAAAAAATAATATCGAAAATTGAAATAATAAATTCTTGAACAATATCACTACTGGTTTAAACTTTCACTCTTTAAAGATAATTATTTATTACAATAGAAATTAAATTATTAACATCTAAACTACTTAGCATAGCATAAGAAATATGATATATAATTAAAGAGGTGTATTTATGCTACGCAAGGTGATTCTGAAGGAACTAATGAAATTGGATGTTTTAGGTACATTACAGCAACTAGTAGAATCAGCCAAATTACATCTTAAACAGGGCGATAAGAATAGCTGTATGACTGAGCTTGATAAACTAGAAGAGTATCTAGAAAATTTTCAAGATATTAGTATGATGCAATCAATGTTTGAAAAACATGCAATAGAACAAGGGCTAGAAAATGATGATATCCTAGAGATTGATAAACATAAACGAGATTTATAGCGGTAGATATATCTATAATAAGTATAATCTCAATTCTTATATCGAATTCAAGGGCAAATATACTCGAAGATTTGAAGAATAGGGACAATAAACAATGGGTGAACAACCAAGTGTAGATAATGAATACGCAAATTCCTCGCAAGTATTTACGAAGCCAATTCTTTAAATCATTCGATCTACATAACAACAATGTTAGTATTTTATTTTAATAATTTACTAACATGTCATGCACTTTTGACAGCTAATATCTCTTTAACCTCAGATGGTTAGCAATATCTCTTTCCCCCTTCTAATTTGTTTATAGAATTGTGATATTGTTACAACCAAGACTTATTATTTCAATTTTCTGCATTATTTTTTCTTGCTATTAATTAACCAAATTATCAATATCTATTAGGGTATATCGTCACGAGACTTTATCCCACATTAGTAATCCCCTTAGACAAAGGCCTGCCATGTATGATTTTGTATTTTTAGCATATCTTGTTGCTATACCACGCCATTCTTTAAATTTTTGAAATGTATTTTCAATAATGTGCCTTAACTTATATAAATCCTTATCTATCTCTCTTTGAATCTTTCTGTTTCTTTTTGATGGTATTACAGGAATTATATTTGCTTGCTCAGCAAATTCTACGATGCTATTTGTGTCATAAGCTTTATCTGCTATAAGGTACTCTGCCTCTATATTTTGGGTTAATTCACAAGCTTGAGTACAATCGTTTCTGGAACCTTCTGTAACAATAATTCTGACCGGCATACCATGCGCATCCACGACCATATGTATCTTTGTATTGAGCCCCCTTTTGTACGGCTAATCGTTTGATTCCCGCCTTTTGCCCCAAGTCCTGCTTTATGAACTTTTACAAATGTTGAATCTATCATTAACCATTCGAAATCAGGAGCATTTATAAAAATATTTAGTACATGCTCCCATACTCCATTATCGCACCATCTACAGAATCTTCTGTGTACATTCTTCCAATTACCATAATCAGGTGGCAAATCTCTCCAAGGAGCTCCTGTCCTAAATATCCACATTACTGCATTTACAAAGGTTCTATTATCTTTTGCAACCCCTCCCCAACAACCTTCCCTGCCAGGCAAATGCCTTTGTATCTTATTCCAAAGTTCATCATTTATATCATGTCTTCTATGTGCTAGCCCCATAACTATTATCCCTATTACTATAATTAGTATAACCAACTTCACAAATTATTCAACTATAATCTCGTGACGACATGCCCTAGTATTAATAAATATATTAAGGTGAATAAATGATAGGATATCAGCAAGAACAAAGAAGCCTAACGAAAGAACAAAAAGAAGCTGTTAGATTACTATCGATTGGGACTTTTTTGGAATATTTTGATCTGATGCTTTATGTTCATATGGCTGTACTGTTAAATGAGTTGTTTTTTCCAAAATCTGATCCTCATACTGCAGCAATTTATTCTGCTTTTGCTTTTTGTTCTACTTATTTATTAAGACCATTTGGGGCTTTGCTATTTGGTTGGATAGGAGATAATATTAGACGTAAGGCGACTGTTATTATTACAACTTTTATGATGGCTTTATCCTGTTTTGTGATGGCTACTCTTCCAACTTATGCTGAAGTTGGACTCATTGCTACTATATTAGTTACAATATGTCGAATTCTTCAAGGCTTATCATCTATGGGAGAATTTATAGGTGCACAATTATATTTAACTGAAATAACAAAACCACCTATCCAATACCCAGTAGTAGTATTAACCTCTGTCTTTTCTATATTAGGTGGTACATTTGCATTAGCTATTGCATCTTTTACAACGTTACATAATTTAAATTGGCGTATAGCATTTTGGGTTCGGAGCAGGGGTAGCTATAATAGGTGTTATAGCCCGAACAACTTTAAAGGAAACTACTGATTTTGCTGACGCAAAAAGACGGGTAAAAAATATTTTAGGTGACTCAAAAAAAGACTTAAAATCTAATCCTATATGGAAAGGAATTGTAGAAAAAAATAGTGAAGTGATGTTCTCGTTCTATTTTAGCTAGCTTTTTAGTTAGTCGCATGTGTTTACTACGAGCGTTTTCTTCTTTTATTTGTTCAGGTGTTTTACTGAATTTCTGCTTTTCTTCCTCAGTAAGTTTCCGACCTGCTTTTGTAGCTTCAAAGATTTCGTGTAAACTTTCATTATCTTTCCTTTGTCTATTAAGAGAATCATCATAAAAAGAATCAAAAGCTTTATAAATGCCTTGAACTTTATGCTCTCTATCAATTTTTTCTTGTTCTTTTGCTAATCTTATGCCCTCATTGAAATCCACAACTTGGATTTGCTCAGTTGTTTCATAATCAAGAGTTTTACTTACTGCAGTTGCTATTAATTCTAGTATTCCAATATCTATCCCTAGCTGACTAGCCATTAAAGCTAAACTACCAGCATCAGCTATAATCAAAGCTAATTGCGTCCTTGAAGTAGCATTACGTACCCTCCCCTCAAGTTTTTCATACTCTTTTTTAATGAAATTCCTCTTAGAAGCATCATTATCTAAATCATTGGTCATTTTATATTTCACTTATATTTCACCATATTAGGGTTTGGTTAACTATTTTATTATTAAAACTAATACTAAATTATTAGTCAAGCATTCTTAAATTGTAACTATTATTAATTTCTAATATTTTTTTATCTATAAAAACAATATCCAATAATTCACTAGCATGGGATATGTGAATGATGGTCAATAACTCTCTGATCTCCGTTGATATTTTAGCAACATCTCCATTATTTATAAGCACTATGAATAGCAGCAACACCTAAAGTAAGATTCTTATAACTAACATCAGTAAAGCCGACATCTTTTAGCATAATTGCAAAACTCTCCTGCTCTGGGAATACATTAATACTTTCCACCAAATATTGATAAGCTGATTCGTTGTTTGCTATAATTTTACCAATCTTAGGAATAATATTAAACGAATAAAACTGGTATAATTGCTTCAGACAATCGTATTCCACTTTAGAAAATTCTAAACATAAAAATTTACCCCCAGGTTTTAGTACTCGATATGCTTCTTTTAGGGCATTGTCAATTTTTGCTACATTCCTAATACCAAATGCTATAGTATAATAATCAAAACTATTATCAGGAAAAGGTAAGCTTTCTGCATCAGCAACGACATACTCTAATCCCTGTAATATATTACTATCAATAGCTTTGTGACGTGCTACCTCCAGCATATCATGATTTATATCACACATTGTCAACTGCACTAATATATTTTTTGCCGATGCTCGCTTTATTATTCTAAAAGCTATGTCACCTGTGCCACTTGCCACATCCAATATATTTGATTTTAAATTGGGAATTTGCCTAACAAATTCATCTTTCCATAAACGATGTATTCCCAAACTCATTAAGTCATTCATTACATCATATTTATTAGCAACACTAGAAAAGATATCTTTAACTAAATCTCTTTTCTGATCAAAGCTCACTTTTGAGAAGCCAAAATTTACTTGCTCAGATTGGTTATCATTATTTTTCATATTACTACTTAGTGCTAAGTTGTTTATATGTTATATTATGATATATAATGAATTATTAATAGTGTTAAAATGTAAAAATGCCAGAACTTCCTGAGGTTGAAACATTAAAACGTTGTCTAGAACAGCGAATAGTAGGGGCTACCATCAATAAACTCGATAAGAAACGAGATGATATACGCTATAAACTAAGTGATCAGTTAGAGTCAAATGTAGAGTCAGCAAGAATTGTAGCTTTAAGACGTAGAGCAAAATATTTGCTAATAGATTTGGATAATTATTATTCCATTATTGTACATCTTGGCATGACTGGTAGGCTGACCCTACAACCTAGTGATTATAAGCTACAAACGCATGATCATGTGGTTATATCTTTGACAACTTGCGAGAAATTAGTTTTTAATGATCCACGACGTTTCGGGATGATTTATAGTATGCTAACAAACCTCGCCCAAGAAAAATTTTTACTAAATTTAGGTGTAGAACCTTTGTCAAATGATATGTCTGATGAGTATCTAAAAACAAAATTATTGAATCGCTCTATTCCGATAAAAAATTTATTAATGGATAATCGGATTATTGTCGGTATTGGTAATATATATGCTTCTGAGAGCCTTTTTATTGCTAAAATACACCCAAGCAGATTGGGTAGTAGTTTGTCAAACAAGGAAATAAGTAATTTGGTATTAGCCATTAAAAATGTTTTAACAAAGGCAATATCAGCAGGAGGTACTACTCTCAAAGATTTTGTTAGCGGTGATAGTAAACCTGGTTACTTCCAACAAGAATTACAGGTTTATGCACGAGAAAATCAAAAATGTCTAAACTGCGAGGGAATAATAAGGAAAATAAAACAATCCGGCAGAACTAGTTTCTATTGTTCTATTTGTCAAGAATGAGAGGTATAGTCAATTCAGGAGTGGATAGCAGGAACGATGGAACGAAGCCTCTAGATAATAGGCAAGCGATCGAAGACGACGTCACTAAATTCTCATCAATTGACTATAATCTAAAAAATCCTGTTTTATTTGCCCGTGAAATTATATAGAATAAACAATAAACTATGGTGTTTATTACCGTAATTATTGGGGTAATTGGTATGTCAAGATATAATGACACTACTAAGCCAAGGAAGTCTACAATTAAAGCTACGATAACTGAATTGATAATCATTTGTACTGGATTACTAGAAATCATCCTAGCAGTCATGGCTGGAATCAGCAAAATACTAGTAACGAGTAATGCCCCAACAATCTTAATAGTCAAGAATACTGATAAAGATAACAGTAACAAAAATGCCAATTCAATCGTTCTTACTTTCACCCCCTTAATTTGTGCAATATCTCTATTAATGACAATTAGAATAATCTGGCTATAGAAATACCAAACGAAAGAAATAACGAATATAAGTATAATTGATAAGGTTAATATATCATTTAAAGAGGCAGATAAAATATCGCCAAATAATAGGTTAGTGATCTTAATCTGTAGTGGGTACATATAACCTACTACTAAGGCTAAAGATAACATAAAACTTGATATTAACATTACCACGCTACTACCACCTGACCTATGTTTTAACGTAAACACCAAGATAGCAAATATAACGGCAACAACTAGTCCTGAATAAACAACAGGCAAATGGACAAGGATACTAATACTTCCAGCAAGTAAACTTGCGTGCGAAAGACCATCACCAAAATAAATATATTTTTTCCATAAGCTTATACAACCAAGAGGAGCAAAAATTAGACTGATTAGAATTATAGTTAATATTATTATAGTCATTTTATACGATTTTTGCTAGATAATTTGAGAATAGCACTTAGTGCTTCATGATTTCTGTGGTATATTATAAGTAGATTTAAATAATTTTATAACCAAGTAAAAGGAATATGTCTACAAAATCTTCTATTAATCAAATAGAACTAGAAAAGTTTAGTAAAATTTCTAGCGGGTGGTGGCAGGAAGATGGAGAGTTTAAAATTCTTCATCAAATAAATCCTATTCGTCTTGGTTACATAATAGATAAGATAAAAGATCATTTTAATATAGATGATGATGTAGTACTACCTTCAAAATTAGATATTTTAGACGTAGGATGTGGTGGGGGATTAATTACCTCTGCTCTCTGTAAACTAAATGGCACAATTACTGGCATAGATGCACTACAAAGTAATATAGATATTGCGATGAAGCATGCTGAAGAAGAAAATTTGAATATACAATATCTTAAATCGACTGCTGAGGAATTAGTATACTCAAATAGCAAACAGTATGATGTGGTACTATGTTTAGAAGTTATGGAACATATAGACAATCTTAGTGATTTTGTAAAAAACCTTGCTAATTTAGTAAAACCAAATGGCATGATTATAATTTCAACAATTAACCGTACTGTAAAAGCTTATATGTTAGCTATTTTGATGGCAGAATACGTGCTTAGTTGGATACCCAAAAAAACCCATGACCATAGTAAATTTCTTAAACCATCTGAAATTTATTCTATGTTTAGTAAAAATAACATAGAACTTAAAGAGCTTAAGGGCTTAACCTATAATATCGTCAATAGAAGTTGGCAGTTGAGTGATGATATAGAGGTAAATTATTTTGCTTATTTAACTAGACCTCTTGCAGAACTCGCTCTAGATTAACTTTCAAGGAAATACTATGACTATAATTACTAGATTCGCCCCCTCCCCTACTGGCTTCTTGCATATTGGTGGGGCAAGGACAGCATTGTTTAATTATTTATTTGCCAAACACCATAATGGCAAATTTTTACTGCGAATTGAGGATACTGATAAAACAAGATCAATCGAAGATGCAGTAAATGCTATATTTTCTGGTTTGAAATGGCTTGGTTTAGACTGGGATGATGAAGTGATTTTTCAGTCTAAAAGAAATGATTTATACAAAAAAGCAGCTCTGAAATTACTAGATGAAGGAAAAGCTTATTATTGTTTTACACCTCAAGAAGAAATAGATCGACAGAGAGATAATGCTATAGCTAATAAACAACATTTTTTATTTCAAAGTCCTTGGCGAGATGCTGACCCTTCTAACTTTCCGAAAGGTTACCAATCCACAGAAGCAGTGATTAGGCTGAAAGCTCCAAGAACTGGCTATACAACTATCCATGATGCTTTACAAGGGGATGTTACCATTGAAAACTCCCACCTAGATGATATGGTGCTGTTACGTAGCGATGGAAGTAGCACCTATATGTTGGCGGTAGTAGTGGACGACCACGATATGCAGATTACCCATATTATCAGGGGGGATGACCATTTAACTAACGCTGCTCGTCAAATCATACTTTATCAAGCCTTTGGTTGGCATGTACCACATATGGTACATATACCGTTAATACATGGTGATGACGGGGCGAAATTATCTAAAAGACATGGAGCTCTTGGAATAAAAGCATACCAAGATATGGGATATTTACCCGAGAGCTTGTGTAATTATTTACTAAGGTTAGGATGGAGTCACAAAGATGACGAGATTATTTCAAGACAACAAGCTATAGAATGGTTTAACCTTGAAGGGCTTGGTAAATCACCTTCTCGTCTTGATTTTGCCAAAATGGATAATTTAAATGCTTATTATCTACGTCAGCTTGATGCTAAGCTATTAACAAAAATGATTTGTGAGAATTTGCAAAAAACTTATAAAATCACCACGGAAGAAACGGAATATATTAAGCAAGCAATGCCAAACTTGAAGATAAGAAGTACAAATTTAGTCGAATTAGCTAAACTAGCCAAGATTTACTTGATTAACGTTCCTATTATATACTCTGAGGAAGCCAAAGAGATAATCAAGAATTGTAATAAAAATTTGCTAGAGCAAGTTATTGAGGAATTAAAGAATTTACAAAATTCTGATAAAGACTCAATTCAAATAAAATTTAAAGAAATAGCCAAGAATAATAATATTAAACTTGCAGATCTCATGCAATCCATTAGATCTCTAATAACAGGCATGACTGCTTCCCCAAGTATTTTTGAAATTATCGCCATAATTGGTAAAGAAAATGCTATTGTTAGGTTGAAATGTACTCAAATGATTTAATAGATTTAAATGATCCTATGAATGGGGACAATAAACAAGGGGTGAGCGGACTAGGTATACATGAAGTACGTGAGTACGCGAAATCTCCGCAAGTATTTACAAAGAAACAATTCTTCAAAGTAGAAGAGTATATATTTCATAACCTAGTTGGAACATATGCTATTACGAGAATTTTAGGCAATTATGGTACAGCTAAAGGAATCGCTTACTTTATAGAAGATAAAGGACATAACTCACCTCATTCACGTATATCATACAGAGAGGAGCTTGATGTTGAATATTATAGTAATACCAATAGGGTAAAAGCTTTTAAGGATTATCTATACTCTCTAGAGCAAAACAGAATTGTTAAATATTTTGTTAATGAAAATAACAATGGTTTATTTTACCAATTACATTTTATCTCTAATATTCCTTTTCAGGATAAAATTTAGGCTAAAGGTACACATCAATGCAACTTGGATATTTATCAAGCTAATTACACATTTTTAAATAAGAATTCTTTTGAACTGAGTTATAAAGTTTTAGGTCCTAACAAAAGTTATACGATAAAAACTAGTTTTACTAAAATATCCTGAACTCAATATAACATTACCATACCTTCAATGTCACCCTAGGGCAGTTTAAAGGTCTCAACTAATGACAGAAAATACTAAATTAGACCTCTTTCGAAACTCTACTTCTGCTGGTGATTTGCACGTCGATGCGGCACTCGAATCCGTAACGGAATTAGAGTACGCTGTGGTTTGAGGTGAAGCGTCTCCTTCAAATCCCTCAGCATAAGCGAGTTTCGAAAAAGGTCTATTATAGAAACAAATAATTGTCATCGCGAGCCACAAAGTGGCGTGGCAATCCAAATAAACAGCTTGCTGTTTATTTTTTGCCACTGCAATTTTTGGATTGCCACGTCGCCGCTTGCAGCGACTCCTCGCAATGACGGTTTAACAACAGCACTTCGCTAATAGACGGTTTTTTATAACTCACAACTGTTGTGCCTTCACGGGAATGGCAGTTCGTAACTACAACTGTAATACTAGTTTCTTCTATTACCAAAGAATCTTAGAAGATGTAAGAACAAATTAATAAAGTCTAAATACAAATTAAAAGCGGCCATTATGGACATTTTTTGTCCTAACTCTCCACCTCCTCCAGACATAAAATACATAGACTTAATTTTTTGAGTATCCCATGCAATAATACCCATAAATATACCAACCCCAATGAGAGACGTTGCAAAATATATAGCTGAGCTTTGTAAAAATATGTTGACTAGTGACACAATGATAAGACCAAATAACCCCATGATAAGAAATGACCCCATTGATGTCAAATCCCTATTGGTACTATACCCATAAAGGCTCATTGCACCAAAAACAGATGCACAAATAAAGAAAGTTCGAGCAATTGACTCTCCTGTATAGATAAATCCGAGGGATGCCAAAGACATACCAGTTAAAGCAGCATAAACCCAAAACAATACTTTAGTAGTATCTAAACTCATCTTGCCAAATCCCATAAAGAAGTACAAAGCAATTCCCACAGGAGAAATCATTACCAATGTTCCCAAACCGGTATAGCCCATGAACTGTCCATTTGCTTCAACTTGAAATAAAAGCCTAGTTAATGGCTCAAATGATATAGTAGCAAAAGCCATTACTCCAGTTAGCACAAGAGCTAAAGCCATATAATTATAGACTTTCAGCATGTATTCTCTCAGTCCGACATCATATGTTTTCTGAGTAGCAGTAAAAGTCTTTGTGTAATCAATCATAAGAAACCCCATGAATCATGTTATTATTTATACTATAATAGTATAAGCTTCATACCTTTTCTTTTCAAGAAGAAAATCATGAAATATTTATTTAAGTTATCATGAAACGCTTATAAAAGCAAAGAAAAGATTAGAGAGGAAATTTTATAATTTAGTTTCCTAGATTAATATTTATTATTCACTAACACTATCAGAATTATCATCATTACCAGCAAGTTTCAACTCATGTATCTTGCCATCCGCCGCATTCATTTCGTCCCAAATAGAAATATTATAAATTTTAGTACTTTCAGCATTATTATTAGTACTTCTATTTTTAGGTAATTTATCTTCATTATCTTCTAAGTCAGCTAGATAACCCTTGTCTATATCATCTTTTATGTTTTTAGTTTTTTTGGGCATACAATATTTATGTCAAATGTAAGATTTATAAAATTAAAAGTAGATATCGATCCTATGATTTTTTATTAAGTTATCTTGTAAAACCACTAGATTGCCTATGTTTTTTGCCTGTATTGGGTGTAGCATTACTTTGAGATGTGGAAGCCATATATGGAGACATAGTTTCTCCCAGCTTTTTTGCCTCTGTTTGCATTTTTGGGTTATCTTTATGTTCTAGTATAGCTTTTTTAGGAGCAACGGACGATAATCTATCTGTTGTTGATACATCTTGACCATGAACAATTGTCCTAATTAGTAGGTCAAGATGTGGGTTATTATCACCTAAAATTGTCATCGTTAGTGGGTCAGAATGATCTCCAGTTATTGTACGCATTTCTGCCCCTTCTTCTAAACTAGGAGTAAGTGTGTCTACGAGATAATCTCGTAGATTTTTTGCCTGCATTCTCTGCTCTAGACTAGGCGAATCTGGAATATCATTAAGCCGTGCATACGCTCCTTTCAGGTCTTCATTACCTGCTGCTGATGTCAAAAGTGATTCTGTTACATTCTGAGCAGCAGCATTCTCTAATGACAGAGCGTCGTCTACTCTTACTGTTGTGTCGAACCATTTCTCATCTAGTGGAGGTAGCTCGCCTTGTTGCACTACTTTTGATTTATTTGCTGATTCATGCTTGACAACAAAGCTGAATATATCAACATTACTAACTTTGGATAGCATTGGCTTTCCGTCTGTATCAAGAGTATTCGGGTCAAATAAGTAAGGTTTCTTAGAGTCTGTCACTAAGTTCTTAAAAAGATCTTTCCACTTGGGATGTGGGACAATACATTCCCAAACTAGTTTATTAAATTCTTTCTGACTTTCTTTATCAAGACCATTGGAATCTCTAATTTTAATTATAGTATCAAATAATTTTTGAGCATGCACTGCTTTCTCATCATTTTGCTCTTTATCCACGAAGTTAATTGAGTGTACGTTTCCGTTCTGTTGTAACACTTTTGCAAAACGTGCAACAGCTTCTTTTGGAATATAATCAGCAGCATCTAAAGAAATATTAGTAGTGTTATTTCGATTAAGAAGAGAGAATGGTAAATATAGCAGACCGTCTGTTCCAAATTCGTTACTATCTAAATTTATATCAATAATAGTAGAATTATTAGCAAGAAGTGTTGCAACTTTTTCAGCTCCTTTATCTCCTAGATTATTATTCGATAGATCAAGATCAGTAACAGTTTCATTATGATCAAAAGCGGATGACAAAGCTCCCATGCCCTCACTTCCAATTTGGTTATTACTTAACTTTAGAATCTTAAGCTTAGTACTATTCTGAATAATGCCTGCAACTACCTTAGCTCCGTTATCTCCCAAATTGTTACTAGATAAATCAAGCTCGGAAATTGGATTTTCTATAATAGCCTCTAAATATCTCTTTGTCCAATTGAACCTTACTATTAGATAAATCAAGAGCATCGACATTCTTTTTTCTTAGCTGTATTATTAATTTTGCTTTTTCTTTAGGATTTGTAAGGTCTATGTTCTTGTAACTAACAGAAACTGGTTTTGGTTTGAATATATTTTTCATAAGGAACTTTAATTAATTAAAATTAACTATGCTTCTTATCACTTTGTCAAGATAAGATAACAAATACGACAAGGATAATTTAGGTTGTGTGAACATTTCTATCTAATGGTCTTATAGATCGTTATTTCCGTTCTCGAATTCGTAACGGAATTTAGTCCAAGGCAATTTAGTTATTTACATGATACAAAGATATTGCTATTTTGTCTACAAAAGTTAAAAAAATATGAACTAATTTTTAGGGATTTAATGCCTCTGTGGTGGAATGGTAGACACGGTAGACTCAAAATCTACAGCTCAAAAGGCGTGCTGGTTCAAGTCCGGTCAGAGGTACCATCTATGATACCATTTCCCAAAACTAAATTAGCACTAGGAGTACGAGTGTCGAGCACCGGAGCGTACATACT
This sequence comes from Candidatus Tisiphia endosymbiont of Empis tessellata, assembly GCF_964031035.1. NCBI lineage: Bacteria > Pseudomonadati > Pseudomonadota > Alphaproteobacteria > Rickettsiales > Rickettsiaceae > Candidatus Tisiphia > Candidatus Tisiphia endosymbiont of Empis tessellata. The sequence continues at coordinate 87,120 of NZ_OZ034997.1, forward strand.
AGTACGTGAGGAGCGGAGATCATGAAGTACGACGACGTGATGATTAGTTTTCGGAAATGGTATAACTTCAAGAAGAGCTAGCTGTGCGTACATGAGTAACGGAGCAACTTCGATCTTTAGGTCGCGGAAACCTTAATTCTAGAAGGTCTAGCTGAGTATATATACAGAAACAATATTTAGGCAATGAAGGTTAGTTACATCAAATGAGTACACATAACAATATTAATGATGTTGTAGAAATTACAGCACAAAGTGGTTCATCAATTTTCTCTATGATATCATCCACTGATATTATAGGAAAATCTGTTATGATAATTTTGGTAATTGCTTCAATTTGGGCATGGACAATAATTATAGATAAGATAGTTCATTTAGTTCAAATAAGAAAGAAAATTACAACTTTTGAAGCTACTTTTTGGTCTGGAGCAGTTTTAGATCAGTTATATGAAACTATTAAAAGAACAATGAATAATCCTCTTGCCGCAGTTTTTGTAGCAGCTATGAACGAATGTAAACGCCAAAATCCTAACAACCTCACTGATGCACTTAAAATTAGCCATAAAGAGCGAATAATACAATCTATGTACTTGATAAGGAATCGTGAACTTGAAAGATTAGAGCAAAATTTAGGTTTTTTGGCAACTGTTGCTTCTAGTACACCATTTATAGGGTTATTTGGTACTGTTTGGGGGATTATGCATAGTTTTCAATCTATTGCAGCATCAAAAAATACCTCACTTGCTATCGTAGCTCCTGGCATTGCAGAAGCTCTACTTGCAACAGCAATAGGTCTATTTGCAGCAATTCCGGCAGTGATTTTTTATAACTACCTTTCTTCACAAATAATTAAGATTAATAACAAAATTGATGATTTCATTAATGAGCTTAGTTCTATACTATCAAGAGCCATAGATGAAGGGAAAATGTAATGGCTATACAATTACCAAATTCAAACAATCAAATATCTAGACGTAATTTAGTCAGTGAGATCAACGTTACACCACTCGTTGACGTCATGTTAGTGCTATTGATCATCTTTATGATAACCTCTCCAATGCTAGTGTCCGGTATTAATGTTGATTTACCAGAAACAACTTCTAGCCCACTGTCAGGACAAGATGAACCGTTAGTGATTAGTATTAACAACAAAGGAGAATTATATTTATTGGAATCTAAAATAGAGAGACAAAATTTAGCTACTAAGCTAACTAATATTACAAAAGAAAAGAAAGATATTAGAATTTTTGTAAGAGGCGACAAAAATGTGCCATATGGCGAGGTAGTTAGCGTTGTATCTGAAATCCATGCAGCAGGCTTTTCTAAGGTAGCACTAGTTTCAAATATTAAATATAATGAAAAATAATAATATAAATAATAATATTTTTTCTATTTCTTTTATTTGCTCCGTAGTACTTCATTTACTAATAATATATTTCTTCTTATTTGGTCTTCCATCATTGTTTAAAAAATCTCCTGAAGAACAAGTAATAGTTTTTGAAATGTTACTAATTAATACTAAATCTAATATACCCAATAAAATAAAACAATCTGAAAAAGCTATAGAAAATCAAGATACAAAAAAAGTAGAACAAAGTAAACCTGATGATACAGAAGAGAAGAGACCCTTAGAGAAGCCTCTAGAGAAACTTCTAGAAGAAAAGAAGCCTGTAGAAACAAAGCCTATAGAAAAGAAGAAGCCTGCAGAAGAAAAAAAACCTGTAGAAACAAAGAAGCCACTCGAGAAAAAAAAGAAAATTCCTAATAAAAGTGACTTAGATTCTTTGCTTAAAAATTTAGAACAATCATTTGAAGGGTCGAGTGCAAAATCAAATAAACAAGCTAGGTCCAAAGAAAATAAAGAAACCCAAGAATCAAAAGGTCCTTACGATGACACATTGCCTCTTTCCATCAGTGAAATATCTCTAATTAAACAACAAATAGAGAGAGTATGGAGCAAACCTATTGGGATACAAAACCTTGAGCAGCTACGGGTAACTTTGTATATAGCTTTAAATCAAGATGGCAGTGTCAAAGAAGTAAAAGTCAAAGAAACAATATGCCCAAATATAACAAAAATAGCTTGTGACGCTCTATCTGACAGTGCAATGAGAGCAGTATGGCAAGCAAGTCCTATTAATAATCTAGACCCTCAGCGTTACAAGAGCTGGAAAGAATTTAATTTTCTTTTTGATCCAAGTATGTAAAATATTTGCATAATTATTATATTTTTCAAGATTTATACTTAGTGCTAGTCAAATTTCCTCTATATTAGTATTAATTTTTAGATTTGGGATTAGGATAAAACCAAATAAAGAGTACGGCAAATAATAAAGATAGGTTTAGTAGTAAATTCCATTCTGTCATAGATATATCAAATAATTTAACTGCCGGTTTTGTGCAAGTCGCAATAGGTTGGCTATAAAATATTTCTTTAATATCTTGGATGGATAAGTGCTTTGGAATATGGATTAAAGTTGAACAAAGACTACTTGGTTCAAATACCCCTCTTTCCACTCCACTATGATAGCCTGCTAATATGCAAGCACCTAATAAATTTAGAACGATAAAAAATAAAGTATATTTGCTGATTTTCTTGATAAGAATCGCTACAACTGAAATCTTGATTGTAAATAAATATGGGAATCTTTGATAAATACACAAAGGGCAAGGTGAAAAATGTAATATATATTCGACAAAATAAGCCAAAGATAAGGCAAAGATGCATGTACAAATTAGGGCTATATGTAAAACTCTAAAGCTATCTTTGCGAATAAAATGAACAATAGAAAGAATAGTCATAAGTAAATACTAATTTTTAAGCCGCTATTGTCTAAGAATATTATAAAAAACTCAAGAGATAAATTTATAAATTTACAGAAAACCACGTATATTATACTCAATATGCGAAATTAAACTATATAGAAATGGATATTATAGATGTCAGAATTAGAAATTTTAGAAGATGCTGTTAAGTCAAACGCTTGGCCTTTTTTAGAAGCAAAAAAAATATTAGATCAACTGGATAGCAAAACTCCAGCTAAAGGTTATGTATTATTTGAAACTGGTTATGGACCGTCAGGGATACCACATATAGGTACATTTGCAGAAGTTGCTAGATCTATAATGGTGCAAGAAGCATTTAAACAACTATCCAATATCCCAACTAAGATTATCTGTTTTTCTGATGACATGGATGGTTTGCGTAAAGTCCCAAATAATATCCCAAATCCTGATATGGTGGCATCACATATTGGCAAGCCTTTAACATCTATTCCTGATCCTTTTGGCGAATGTGAAAGTTATGGACATTATATGAACGCTAAGCTTCGCTCATTTTTAGATAGATTTGGCTTCAAATATGAATTTTTTAGTAGTACAGAATGTTATAAATCCGGTTTATTTGATCAGATGATGCTTAAAGTCATAGACAAATATGATGAAATAATGGCTCTAATGTTACCAACTTTTCGAGAAGAACGACAGGCAACTTATTCACCTTTTATGCCAATTTGTCCAAAAACCGGTATTGTACTACAAGTACCTATTGCAAAGATCGATCGCTTAGCCGCTACTATTACCTATAAAGACGATGAAGGGAAGTTTGTGGAAGTTCCTGTGACAAAGGGATATTGTAAGCTGCAATGGAAACCTGATTTGGGTATGCGGTGGGCTGCCCTGCAAGTGGATTATGAAATGTATGGTAAGGAGCATATGCCTAATGCTAGGTTATATTCTGAGATTTGTCGAATTTTAGAGGGGATTCCACCAGTACAATTTTTTTATGAATTATTTCTTAATGAAAGCGGAGAGAAAATCTCTAAATCTACAGGCAATGGCATTACTGTTGATCAATGGCTGCAATATGCACCGGTGGAAAGTATGTCGTTATTTATGTACCAAAATCCAACAAGAGCCAAACGTTTACATTTTGATGTGATACCTAAAAATGTTGATGAATATATTACTTTCAATAAAAAATATCACTTAGAAACAGATCAAGTAAAGCGTTTTGCCAATCCAGTACACCATATTCATCATGGGAATGTGCCTATTATTGAAACTTTTGGTATTAGTTTTAGCTTATTGCTTAACCTAGCATCGGTTTGCAATCCTGAAGATAAATCGGTACTTTGGGGATTTATCAGTAAGTACGCCCCGAGTGCAACGAAACAAAATGCCCCGTACCTTGATCATTTGACAGATTTTGCCACTCGTTATTATAATGACTTTATTAAAACTAATAAGTGCTATTTAGTTCCTAATGATCAGCAAAAAATTATCTTACAAGAAATTATCGCTATGTTAAATGTTTTGCCGGGAGATATTACTTCCGAGCAAATCCAAGAAAAAATTTATGATATTGGTAATAAGCATGGTTATAATAATTTAAGAGATTATTTTAAAGAATTATATCAAATATTACTTGGGCAAACTGAAGGACCAAGGCTTGGGTCTTTTATTAAGCTTTTTGGTATTAAGGACTCTATAAATTTAATTCAACAGAAACTAGTTTAATCTTAAGTGTCGATGTAAGACTCGATAATCAAGTTTTTTAGAATTATTAAAAGATACGTCTATTAGCGAGGAGTCGCGAAAAGCGTCGTCGTAGCAATCTTTTGAAGTAATACTTGTCCCTACTTCACAACAAAATTGCCGCGTTGGCGATTCCATCGCCTCCTCGCTAATAGACGTATAAAGAAGCTGTATTTACTAACTTTCAACAGTTGTGGGATGATATTGTTTTGACGCTAGTACTACAACTGTAGTAGTATAAAAGATAAATTTTATAAATTGATATCAATTTGCAACTTAATTTTGTTTTTATAATCTTTCTCAAAACATTTTGCCATAAAATATGCTAATATTGCAAAGAACATAAGATATATGATTGGCAATAATTGAAAATTTAGGTATCTCATTAATATTAAACAAACAGAATTAGCACTGCCAGACATCAACATTGACCCAATATTATGACCAAGACTTACTGCACGATAACGATCATTGACAGCAAAAGCTTTTGTCATTATACCATGCGAAAGAGCATTGAAAGGAGCAACAAAACATGCTAGCATTAAACAAGAACCCAAAGCTAAATTAACCATCTGATAGTTAACGGATATAATAAATAATAGACTAGATACAATAGTACCAAATAAGCTAAACTTAAATACTAACATTTGACTAAGCCGATCTGCTAACAAGCCAGCAATAGGCATAGGAATGGCAAAACATATGGTTATTAAAACTGAAAATGTACTAATAATGAAACTAGTTTGCGGTAGGATCATAGGCAAATATTGTTTCATAAACATAACGGATATTTGATAAGTCGCACCAAATCCACCAGCAAGAAACACTGCCATCAAAATAACTCGCCACTGCTTCTTAATTAAAATAGCTAAGCTTTGCGTCTTCGTTTTACTGTCTTGATTCTTTTTAAATTCCGGTGTTTCATCAAATGTTCGGCGAAAATATAAAACGATTAAAGCTAAAGGTAAACTAAAGAAAAAAGGAATACGCCAACTCCAATCTGGAAAAATATGGGCATTAAAAAAATTGGTTGCTCCATTCCCTAGTAATAAACCTACAACCCCAGTACAACGAGTTATTGCTGAAGCTGTATATCGGTATTTCTCCCCTAAATGTTCGATAACATAAATAGCCGCTCCATCATATTCTCCACCTATAAAAAAACCTTGCATAAAGCGACAAAAAGTCAAAATTATTGTACCCCACACACCAATAGATGAGTATTCTGGCAGGAAGCCTATAACCATCGTAGGTATTCCAATACCTATGATGGTTATACTTAATGCAGCTTTACGCCCATACAAGTCTCCGATACGCCCAAAAATCAGTGATCCCATAGGTTTTGATAAATATGCTATCGCATAAATAGCAAAAACATTTATTAGATTAGTTAGATAATCAGTATTTGGAAAGAATTTTGCTGCCATAATACCAGCAGAGAAACCATACAAACCATAATCATAATATTCAACTATTGTACCTAGAAATGCTCCGATAATTTTATTTCTTGTTTTTTTTTTCACTATATACGGCTCATAATTTAGTACTTTGTTTAAGAGCCTTCAGTTAACAATTTATTTCTAACTGAAGGTGCTAAGTTAATATTAAGCTCTTTTAAAGCTTTTTCATCAATATAATCAGGAGCATTCATCAATAAATCTTCCGCTTGCTGATTTAGTGGGAAAGCTATTACCTCTCTAACATTAGTTGAATCAGTTAATAACATAACCATCCTATCTATTCCAGGGGCTATCCCGCCATGTGGAGGGGCTCCAAATTTAAAAGCCCTGATCATACCACCAAACTTTTTATCAACAACTTCCGGGGAGTATCCGGCAATCTCAAAAGCTTTATACATTATTTCCGGTTTATGATTTCTAATTGCTCCACTAGATAACTCAATACCATTACAAACAATATCATATTGATATGCTTTGATGGCTAGTAAATCATCTACTGTTTTGGCTGATTCTAGCACTCCCATTCCACCTTGTGGCATAGAAAACGGATTATGGCTAAAATCTATTTTCTTGGTTTGCTCATTTAATTCATAAAATGGGAAATCTGTTATCCAACAAAACTCAAAACAATCTTTTTTAAGTAAGTCTAATTCTTCCCCTAATTTAGTTCGTAGCTTGCCAGCAAGTTTAGATGCTTTATCAGCTTTATCACTAGAGAAGAAGACAGCATCACCATTTTGTAGATTCGCTAAAGACTTTAAATTCAATAATTGCTCATCTGTTAGAAATTTAACAATAGGTCCTTTAGCTTGTCCATTTTCTAGAAACTGGATATAACCAAGCCCGCTTGCTCCCTCGGAAGTTGCAAATTCTGCCATTTTGTCAAAGAAACTTCTAGGTAAAGCAGAAGCTTTAGGAGCTGGCACAGCTCTAACAACAGAGCCATTTTTTATATTTTCTTTAAAAATAGCAAAGTTAGAATTTCTAAATAATTCTGTAACATCTGCAATGATCAGAGGGTTTCTAAGATCTGGCTTATCAGAACCATATTTTAGCATTGCTTGTTCATATGGAATTTGTACAAAAGGTGTATTTGATACTTCTTTATCAGAAAATTTGCTGAATATCTCATACATTACCGGCTCAATGGTATTAAATACCTCTTCCTGCGTAACAAAAGACATCTCTACATCTAACTGATAAAACTCACCTGGTGACCTATCAGCCCTAGCATCTTCATCTCTAAAACAAGGGGCTATTTGAAAATAACGATCAAATCCTGACACCATAAGCAATTGTTTAAATTGCTGCGGTGCTTGTGGTAATGCATAAAATTTACCAGGATGTAATCTGCTTGGAACTAAGAAGTCCCTAGCTCCTTCTGGTGAACTAGCCGTTAGAATCGGTGTTTGAAACTCCGTAAACCCTTTTTGCGTCATCAGATGCCGCACGTGAGCAATAACTTGCGATCTTAACATAATGTTATTATGTAATTTCTCGCGTCTAAGATATAAGAAGCGATATTTTAATCTAGTGTCTTCAGGGGCAGGTTGATCAGAATTGACTAACAATGGTAAATTTTCAGCATTAGACTCAACTATAAACTCACTTGCCAATATTTCAATTTTACCAGTCATTAACGAGTCGTTTATTGTTTCATCACTCCTTGCTATCACTTTACCTACAACAGTTATAACTGATTCATACCTTAACCGACTAGCATCATCCATTAAACTTGGATTTTGATCAGTAAATACCAACTGGCTTATACCAAAATGATCCCTAAGATCAATAAAGACTAAATTACCGTGATCCCTTCTTCTATGTACCCAGCCGGATAATTTTACCCTTTGCCCAGCATCCTTTAATCGCAATTCATTACAATTATGCGTCCTGTATTTATGCATTCTATATCTCTTAAAATGAAAGGATTATATAAAAATATCTCCATTAAGCAATAAGCTTCTTCATCCTTGCAAGCTAAATTTCTCTTAAAACTTGTAGAACAATATATCATGAAATTTGAATACACTAATACCATTTATGAAATAATTTTATAAAGATTAAAAAGAAACTTTGTGTTTTGTACCTAAATAATTAAGTTGTTTGGTTGAAGAAGTTCTAATACAAACATTACCTGGTATTTCTCCAAGAAACCTAGAAGGAGAGGATCTTATTATTTCATAAAACATAAAACGACTTTCTGCATAAGTAATATACAGGTCTTTCTTAGCTCTAGTAATACCCACATAGGCGATTCTCCTCTCTTCTTCTAAACCTTTTTCCCCCTCTCTTAGTGATCGCTGATGTGGAAACACCCCCTCTTCCCAACCTGGTAGAAAAACTAGATCAAATTCAAGACCTTTAGCAGCATGAAGAGTCATAATGCTAACAGAACCACCAAAATTTGATTCTAATTCCTCATTTTCCATTACCAAACTAGAATGTTCTATAAAGTCTTGAATATTATCGAATTCCACGATTGCTCTAAGCATTTCATTAATATTTTCAATTCTGCCAGTTGCTTCATCTGTTTTTTCTTCTTGTAGCATCTCAAGATAACCTGATTCTTCTAGTAAAGACTTAGTGACATTAATAGCTGGGTCATTTCTATATCGTAAACTCCAATTATCGATATTACTAATAAATTTGTTTAGACTATCTTTGACTTTATTTTTAAAAATTTCTGCTTGTAACATCTGACGAATGGCAGCAATAATAGGTATATTATGTTCAACCGCATAATCTTTTATTTGTTTTAATGTGGTATTACCAATTGCTCTCCTTGGAACATTTATTATGCGTTCAAGAGCAAGATTGTCACTATGATTTAAAGTGATACGTATATAGGCAAGTAAGTCACGTATCTCCATTCGTTCATAAAACTTAAGACCACCTATAATTTTGTATGGTAATGCATTACTAATAAACACTTCTTCAAATGCTCTAGTTTGGAAACCTGCTCTAACTAATATCGCAACTAATCCTGCATTATACTTTCCTTCTGTAACTAACTTGCTAATTTCAGATACAACGAATCTTGCTTCTTCTTTATCATTCCAACAAGATATAATTTTAATTTTTTCTCCATCATTTTTATCAGTCCATAATGTTTTACCGTGACGATTCTTATTATGGTTAATTACACTTGATGCAGCTAATAAAATTTTTGAACTAGATCTATAATTTTGTTCTAATTTTATTATTGTAGCATTTGGAAAATCCTTTTCAAAACGTAATATATTACCAACTTCTGCACCCCGCCAACTATATATAGATTGATCATCATCACCAACACAGCAGATATTTTTTGAGCTACTTGCCAGCATCCTCGCCCAAAGATACTGAACAGCATTAGTGTCTTGATACTCATCAATCAGAATATATTTATATTGTTCCTGATAATACTTTAATATTATAGGGTTTTTTATAAACAATTCATTATTGTAAAGTAGTAAATCCCCGAAATCTACTACATTAGATGCTAGTAAATTTTGCTGATATTCGTCATAGACAAATTGAGCCACTTTATGAATTGGTAGCTTAATATCAGATTCAGAAAGTTTATATGGCAATAATCCCTGATCTTTCCAACATGAAATAATAATATGTAAAAGTTTGGGAACATATTTTTTGGTATCTATATTTTTCTGCTTAACTATATCTTTAACCAATTTAAGTTGATCATCAGGGCTAATAATAGTAAACCTACTATTCAAGCTAAAATTCAAATGTTCTGCTTGCTGACGCAAAATTCTTGCTGCTATAGAATGAAATGTACCTATATTTAGCCCATAACAATCAATCATTTTGTTGATTCGATCTTGCATTTCTCTAGCAGCTTTATTAGTAAAAGTAACTGCTAGAATATTTTGAGGTAGAGTTAACCCTTGCTGGATTATGTTGGCTATTCTAGTTGTTAACACTTTAGTTTTACCAGTCCCTGCTCCAGCAAGTACAAGAATAGGACCATGTACATGGGACACTGCTAGCAGTTGTTGAGGATTTAATGAGTTTAGGAAACTTTGTTGTGTCATGATTTAGTACTACAATTGTAGATTAGTGGAGTTATAGTCAGATAGTTTGATATTTTGTTTATAATGATGTCAGAAACATCAAAAACTTATTATGCTAATTCTCAATTTTTAAAAATTTCCATAAGCTACACTTAAGATTCATTAGCTACAAGAGTTAATTTTTGGATGTCTTCTATACTCAAACCAGTAGACTCAGCAATGACGTCAATTGATAATCCAGCTTTAAGTAAGTTTTTAGCTATAACAATTTTCTCTCTAGCTTCTCCTCTAGCTTCAGCAGCTTGCAATTCATCTCTATCGTTATAAAGTTTTTTTTGGTAATAGGAGTAGTTTGCCCTCTCTTCTTTGATCATTTTGAGAATGTTAAGCTTATCCGCTACTTGGCTCATATAAGGCGAATAATAGTTTGGTGGTACTTTATCATATTTCATGACATGTAGCCAGTCATCAATCTCTTTCTCTAAACGATCATTAAACAAAGGCACTGATATATAAAAATACTCTGGTAGGATGTCAGTAGCATCAAAAACCTCAAAAGTCTCCATGTTCTTAATATGCACATTTAATCTTTCATTAGTTTCTATCTCATGAATAATAGTTTTACCATGGTAAATAGCTCCATTACCATTTCCTATAGGAAAATAGAGTAGGGATATATGAAATATCTTTATTATTTGGGTATAATCTTCTCTTTGAGCAAGGTTATCAACGATGAGTCTTGAGGTGTTAAAGCAGGCCTTATGAATAAAAGAATCCTTAACATTACGCTCGATTTCAATAATGTATTTATGGTGATCTTCGTTTTCTACAATTACATCAGCTAGACTTCTTTTGCTTTTACTATCTTCTTTGTTACTCTCGGTCTCAAGTAAGGCTACTATTTTAACGTCCTTATAACCCTTGGTCTTAAGAATATCTGAGATAAAACCTTCTACTATAGCATAATCGCCTTTATCTTTCAGAAGGTACTTAATAGCATAGTCAAAGGAAATTAACGGTTTATCGTTACTCATAATAATTATTTATGTTATTAGTAGTACTCAGTTATACTCAAATGATCCTACGAATTGGATTTGAAAATGAATGGTGAGCATGCTAGGCTATGATATTTTCAAAAAACAATTCGTAGGAGCAGAAGAGTTATTAATATTAAAGCTAATATAGCATAAAATCAATAGTACTACTAGCTTCATTATTAAATTAACCAATGTGGTTGAAGTTAAGCATAGTTAATTCATATGATTATCTTTTATAACTGTCAGCAAAGAGTTTTTTAAAACAAGAGCTTTTTCATTATATTTTTTAATGAAGTCAGGTAGCTTAGAACAGATTATATCAATATTTTGTCGAACCTTTTCTACGGCATTAAATATAGTTAACGGACAGTCAACACGGTTAACCGTTAACATATCACGTAAAAATTCATCATCATAAACATCCGCTGTAGGACCGACTAAACAAGGTACTCCTAAACCTAGGCTTTCTAAAACTATCATAGGGGAACATTCCGAATTAGTAATGTATAAAGTTAAATTAGTATTTGCCATCAATTTTATTAATTCTTTATGTGGTAAATTCTCAGGAAAGACTTTAAGTTCTACATCTTCCATCATCCAAGAAGCATATTTATTGTTATCAAAAGAGAAATTAGTATAACAACAAACTCGATCTTTAAACATACTTATCGCCGCAAATTGAGGGTAGAGATTCTTAATCCATATGTTTGATGTGCTCCATATACCAATTGTAAATTTACCAGTTTCTCGGGAAATTATCTTTTTTTCTAGCAGCAATGGTATGAAGTTTTGTAATAGATAAGATTGTACACCATTGGCTATAAGAAATTGTTCTAGACCATTTTTCAGAGTGATAATGGATTTAATTTTATGCTGCTTATATAAATTCAACCATCTATAAAAAGTTTGGCAATGACCAATACCTACCCATTGGGCAGGAGAACCATGCCATAAATAGTAGATATTTAAACAATTATCCCCTTTCATTTCATGTAGCTTCTCTACTAATTGAATATGAACATCAAGCCCTCCAGATATAATTAAGTTTTTAATACCTGTTTTTATAAGTAATTTTGCTATTTGAGTAATAACTTTGTCAGGTAAATACGAGTTAATATAACTTATCAAAACGTTGAGTTTTCCCATAGGAAAAGGAATTGTTTTATCAAATAATCCTTTAGTGGAATTAGCAACTCCAGGAAAAATGCTAGGATAAATTACATAAATATCATCCATATCTTTTTGCCCTAGAGGCAGCGGTTCTAGATTTCCGCCGTTGCTGGAATGACATCGATCTTGATTTTGTCCTTGATATTTGATTATAAAATTTTTAAAATTATCATAGTCATTTTTTGAAAAAAAAGAATAGAATATAGTAATTATTCGTCTAACAGACAACTTAACCCAAGAATATTTTAGAAGAAATCGTGCTATTTTCTTAAGAAAGGGTAAGGAAAGGAGTCTTGAGAGTAGTCTATACGTTACAAAGGAAGAATCTTTATTATTAACAAGCTCTATATTTCTTAAAATTTGTTGTTTTGTTTGTAATATCTGTTTTTTGGCATGATTGTTTACTGAGTCTTCTACAAATGAATACCATAAGTTTTGCATTTGAGTTTTATTTGCAAAGATTTCTTGATAAGACAGACAGTTTTGTTGTTTAATCTTTGCTAATAGTTCCCTCTCAACATTTAATTTTTTTATTGCATTTATAAATCCTGTATGATTCCGGTTAATTATAAATTCATGTTGCACCTCAGGTAACACCTCCCTAGCAATACCTACATCTGTAGTGATAATTGCACAACCAAATGCCATAGCTTCAATAATGGTTAGCGGCGTTCCTTCTTGCACAGATGCTATTAGCAAAATGTCTGTTCTTTTTAAAATTTCCCAAATTTCTTGTTTAGAACGTATTCGCTCATTTTTATCCACTATACATCTTTTGATATGAATTCCATCTTTATCAATCTGTTCTAGTGCCGGTATAATTACTGTTTTTAGACCTTTATAATCAGGAGTACTACTATACCAACTTCCCCAAGAACTATTACCAATCCATGTTACAACTAAACTTGCATGATCTTCATCATGACTTGATTCCGCATCATGAATTAGTACATTATCATAAATTACTTGCCAAGGCTTTGGATAATCTATGATATTTGCATAAATATCATATAATCTTTTAGAAGTAGTGTAGTAGTTATCAATAAATTGGAAAGTTGGTAAATTTTTTAATATTTCACTTTCAATAAATAGATGATCAGGTATGCTAGTGGTAATGGTAGTATTTACTAATATTTCTCCTGAAGCCTTACTATTACTAGAATTATCTGCTATGCTTCTTAGTAATTCTATCAGATAGCCACGATAGAAAAAATGTATTAATTTAATAGAAGTATATTGGTTTAATTTGATTAAAAAATCCTTATATGTTTTGTAATCACAGCTGTAAATAATATGACAATCATATTGGTTGCTTAGCAAAGATTGAACATATTGAGCGACGTTATCAAAAGCCCATCCCCTAATATCAGATACTAAAATCAGGGTTTCTTTTGAATTCATAAATTTACACTAAATAGCTCTAATAATCCAGCTTCTAACTCATATACTGGCATATAATTTAAAAGTTGCTGAGCCAATTCTGTGCTGCCAACAGAAATATTTATACTCCCGGTCTGAGTTGGTAGATATTTTATTCCTTTGACAATAGCAATCTTATTAATTAGTTGAATAAGTTCATTTATAGAGTAGGTACGTCCCGTACAAACATTTAGTATAGGGGCTGAGGTACTCGCAATAGACAAGGCTCTAACACACATATTGGTAACATCTGAAACATGTATAAAATCACGACTTTGATTACCATCACCAAAAACAACCAGCTCCTTACCCTCTTCTACTTTCTGTTTAAATATTGATATTACACCAGAGTAATCAGAACCTCTAAGTTGCCCTTTACCATAAACATTAAAAAGGCGTAAACCACAGGTTTTAAGAGATTTAAGCTCACCAAAAACCTTAGCTTGCAGCTCACAGGCTAATTTATCCACTGCATAAGGAGAAAGCGGGTTTACCTTACCATCCTCTTGTAAAGGAAAGTCACTTACTGTGCCATAAACGGCAGCAGATGATGCATATACAACGGGTATATTCTGTTTACTTGCCTGAAGAAATATATTAATAGTTCCTGTTAAATTCACTTGATGATTGTGATACCAATTATCAATTGATTCCTGTACATTTGCTATCGCTGCAAGATGGAAGCAACCATCAATATTTCTAAATAGTTTTTCTAAAATATCTTGATCTAAGATATTCCCTTGAACAAATTCAACATTTTTATTAAACGAATTATTGAAATTACCTGTTGAAAGATCATCTAATATTACAACCTGATTACCTTCTTTTACTAGTAAGTTAACAAGATGTGAGCCGATGAAGCCAGCACCTCCAGTAACTAAATAATTTGACATATGCTATTAGTGCAATTAATTTTTATGATATAATTAAGTGGGTATTTGCTCTATAGGTATATTTATAGAATTATTATTAAGAAAAGCAAATGAAAAAAATTATCATTTTCACAAATACAGATTGGCACTTTTATGCCCATCTTCTACCAATTGCTTTAACTGCTAAAATGCAAGGCTATGAAGTTAAAGTGTTAACAAATATTAGTGAATTCAAAGATAAGATAGAACAGCATGGTTTACAAGTAATTCCAATTTCAATAAAGCGTGGAAGTATCAACCCTTTTACTGATTTACTATTATTAATCAAGTTAATTAGCATATTAAATAAAGAGAAACCGGATATATTGCATAATTTTACTATAAAACCAATTTTTTATGGGAGTATAACTGCCTTCTTATGCAGTATATGCTCAAAACAGAAGAGCTTACCGCAAGTTATTAACACTTTTGTTGGTATGGGTTTAATTTTTATAAGTAGCAATTTTTTGCTAAGATTAGTTAGAAGCATTATAGTTAGAATAATATCCATAATAGGATATTATAGAAGTATGTTATTTGTCGTACAAAACGATGATGATTTAGCCTTACTGGTAAAATTAGCTATAGCACCCAAAAATTTAATTATTAAACAATGCAGCGTTGGTATAGAAACTGAAAAGTTTCCTTTTCTTCTAGAACCACTAGGTAGTAAAATAGTGGTGGCATTGGTAGCTAGAATGATTATTGATAAAGGTATATATGAATTTATATATGCTGCAAAAATATTAAAACAAAAAGGTATAAATGCTGAGTTTTGGTTAGTTGGCGAAGCTGACAAAGATAATAAGCAATCAATAGCACAATCAATATTAGAAGACTATCAAAATCTAGGATATATCAAATATCTTGGTTATCAGAAAAATATAGAAGAAATATGGAAAAAAGCACATATTGCAGTATTACCTTCCTACCGTGAAGGGTTAAGCCGTAGTCTTTTAGAGGCTGGGGCATATGGTAGAGCCATTATTACTACTGATGCCCCAGGTGGTAGAGAATTAATACAAGACCAAATAAACGGATTATTAGTTAAACCGCAAAATACAGAAGATTTAGCAAGAGCTATGGAGCTATTAATCACTATGCCTCTACTTAGAAAACACCTAGGTAAAAAAATTCGACAAGATATTTTAGAAAAATATGATTGCCAATTAATATCCGAGAAGATGGTTAATTTCTACGACTACCCCGAATAAGTATTTATAGTAAAACCTGTAATATTAGGTGACAAGAATATAACAATAATTTCTTAAAGGTTAATGATATTTTTTCTATTTATATCACCTAATTCAATAGGTTTAACTATATACCAAACTTACGTCACTACGAAAAGCCTATTTCTTAGCATTACCCACAAATATTTTGTCAGTAAGAGTACCACCATCATTGCGAGGAGCTGCGACGCAGCAGTGACGAAGCAATCAAGAGATTAGACATAGGCAAGCCAATCTATTGCCTTGATCCCAAATTAGTAATGACTATTTAACCTCAGTTCGATATAAGAATTAATAATTCTTATATCGATACTTGCTTTATTATAAGGAAAAATGCACTCTTGAAGCGGCTGACGCGAGTGCATTTTAACTTTTTTCATCATTCAATATGTGATTTTAATAATTAAAATCACATATTGAATGGAGTATTATATTTTAACAATCAGGTGGGCAGCCGCTTCAAACCTGATTGTTTCTATATATAATACTGAATTCGATGTAACTTGTTACATCGAATTCAGGTTATTTAACTTGATTATAAAGCATTTGTGCTCTTGCGTAGTTAATTGGTTTATTTCTTGGAATTTCTAAAAAATATTCTAGTTGCCATGCTTGAGTTTTTTTAGCTTGCTTGTTTATAACAATGTCCCAAGGTGGATATACCCTTATTGCTCTCTTACCACCTTGGTTATTATGCGAGACTATATCATATTTATACAAAACAGATTGTAGAAATATAAATTGACCAAACTTATCTCCTTTACGCGTTGTTACAATAAAAAGATCAATTGAATCTGCAATATCATATGGCTGAATTGATCCATTCCCAATTCTCTTCCATAGTGTTACAAATTGACCAATTTTTGTAGGAGTAATCTTAGCAACACGAAATCTAACATTCATAGAATTTAACTTGAACATGTAGACTCCATATGCAATACTTTCACTTTCCATTACTGGTTCAGAACATATAAACTGACATGGATTATATATTAGATCTCTCGATGTAATAAGTTCCGAGTGGATTAAATCATTAGTACTCCAAGGTTTGCTGGTAGGATTACAAATAAGATTATTCACCATAGTACCACAGATTTGTTAAAAGTTGAGAATAGCTTTTGAATTATCCCGAATTGGGATAATTAGCACCCCTTTGTTCATAAATATCCAGCTATTCAACGAGATGATATAAGGTCTAATGAACAAAGAGTCATTACAACGAATATTATACATAAAAGTAACCAAAAATAGATTGCTTCGTAGTGCTTCGCTACTTCTTCGATAATAGACGTGGTAATTTGTATAATTATTCCCATAATTAATTTCCATATTTATGGTCATCCCCCCTTAGCCTGCCCTACTCCCTTTCCTCCACTACTAATCCGAAATGCCTCACTTTTATTTTTACCTAGAAAATCTTTAAAATCTTCTTTTGTAAACTTAAACTCAGTAATATTCTTTGCTGGACTTTTACTTGTATCAAATCTCTGATCTTGTTTTTTATCAATAGCTAATAATTCTACAAAATCATTTTTAATTTTACTCGGTGTTGTTGGATTATTTAAGGTCTTAATCAGTGATTCTATAGACTTGGTATCATTTCTAAGTTCATTACTGCGTGCAGTTGCTGCAACTATTACATACTCTTTTAATACAGCCTTGTTATCTTTCCCCTTCCAGCGTTCTTCCGTACAAAAAGATAACAATGTGTCAGCTTTTTCTTGATGATTTCGCATAACATCACGATCTTGCCAAGAGTTCTTTTTTTTAGTTTCTTCCGGTGGGGGTGGGGCTATATGATCTAATAGCTTATTAAAAAAAGTTTTATTCAAATTTTCATTATCATAAACTTCATAAACATTTAGGAGAAATTTTTGTTGTTCAAATGCTTTATCTACCCCTTTACCAAGTTCAAAATTATCTAAATACTCCAAAGTCTGAAAAAGACCTTTAATATGTAAGTACCTTGCATATTTTTCAGCATCATCAAAGCTGAGAGTAGATATACCTTGAGTATTTAATGCAACCGTATTTAATGCATTCTCACGTAAATCATCAAAAGTCTTTTCATTAGTTTTTGTGTATATAAAATTTCCACCAACTTTAGCTAGCATTTTATATACTACATCAAGTAAAAATTTCACTAGGACATTTGGACCTTCAAAATTCTTGGCACTATATATAGCAATATTTGCTGAATCATCCATACCACTACCGAAGGCAAGAGCTAAAACCCTACCTTGCTTTTTTGCTAGGGTAACATTCTCAAAACCATCCAACTCTTCCGTAACATCGACTTTACTGTTATTTTCAGGGAAATAGTCCATAGGAGTGTTGTCTCTATACCCCCCATCGACATACTCGACACCATCAATTTTTACAGGTTGAAAAACTAAAGGAAGAGAAGCGGAAGCATGGCAAGCTCTAGCAATTGGAACATAAGGAGTATTTTCAGCACTAAAAATTTGCAAAGTACTATCATCTCGCCTTACTGCAGTAATTAATAAGTCTTTAAATTGCACTGGATCAAGAAGTCTTAAAAGAGCTAAATCCTTAAAAAGGAGTTCACCACCCTTTTGACATTTGTCTGTTAATTCAATGAATTCTTTCCCGTTAGATTCTATTATAGCTTGAATTTTCATGGATTGTTTTTTAAAATTTTGTTCCTGAAAATCTAAACCTTGAATATTTTCATTTATATCAGCAATCTGCTGACTATTATTATCATCTTGTTGTTTTAATGTTTCAATCGTATTTAAAAGATATTGCCTTTTTTTGTCTAACTCTCTCAGTTCTTCTAAAATCCTTTCATGTCTCGCTGTAGCAAGTTCCACAAAATTTTTGCCCTTTAAAAAATTATAAGCACCTTTTCTTATAGTCTTATCTACAAGCTCGTATAATGGAGTGCCATCTTTACTAAGCGGCACCGGACCAATTGAAAATCCTTGAGTCCCAAGTAAATCTTTGAAGTTTGTATTTTTTGAAATAGCTTCATATTCTTTAGGTGGTATACCAAATGCTGTCACTGTAGCAGCTATTGCCCCTGCCGATGATCCTGCAACTGCTTCTACCCCTTCAATTACTTTAGATTCATTCAAACCCTCATAAACACCAGAATATCCAGCCCCCTTAGCTCCACCACCACTAAAAACCACATATTTAAAAGGACTTTGCTGCCTTTCTTGCATTTCTTTTTGTAATTTACTCATAATCTTTACTCAATTATTATAAGATTCTTATATAATTTTACCTTCTAGTATAGTCTTTCCGCTTAGTAAATTTAGCAGAAGACAAGAATACTCCAGTTCCTATACCTAACAATACTGAAACAGTGAAAATACTGGCAATCATAAAATGCCCCAACACAGCCAAAACTACAGTAGTAATACAGACCATTATCATGAATATAATGCTACTTATTCTACCTTTTTTTGTTACGCTTTCATAAACCTCAATACTTTTAATATCCATCTGATGTCTATGTACTTGCTCTTTTTCTGCCATGGCAATTAGCTTTGTCAATGTTCCTGGATAAATATTTTCATATTCTGCCATTAAATCTACAGGTGGCAAAACATGTGCAAACTTCTTACTATAGAAGCTATTATCAGACTCCTTAGGATTACTAACTTTTAAATATCCTTTGTTCAACCTATTGTTATTAGCAAAAAAACTTTTACTATCTTTCATATTCTTTTCTTATTTCTTGAAATGTTGAATTAATATCTTTTTCTACTCTAATAAAGTATTCAAGTAAATCTGTCTCTGGCTTTTTTCTTACTGTCGTTTGAGATATTTTAAATACACTAAAAAAGCCTATTAGGAAATGTCTTACAAATTCTTTATTCATTTATTCTCATATTAAATTATAAGATTAGCAAGTATGCAAGTTTAAGTATACTAGGTCATAGCAATCCTACATTTTTTATGTCACTACTGTTAAGAGTCCTTCCGAGCGTCTATTAGCGAGGAGTCACGCAAAAGCAGCAACGCGGCAATCTAGGATACGCGAAGCGTTACTCTAAAAAAACAGCTTCGCTGTTTACCTAGATCGCCACGGCATCTAAAGAGCCTTGCTATGACGATTATAGAAAAATGTAAGATACTATGATACTAGGTTCACAGCACCTAGAGTGATTATAACAAAGCTTTAAGAAAAATGGGAGAAATAATCTTTAGTTTTGATAAAAATTATTTTTTTAACCTCAGTTAATGTAATAAATTATATAGTAGGCTCAAGTAATCATTGCCATTAGGGGGGATGTCCACAACTGTTGAAAGTTTATACAAATAGCTATACTACAGCGTCATTGCGAGCGTAAGCGAAGCAATCTATAGATAAATGATGTTACTGGATTGCTTCGTCGGCCTTACAGCCTCCTCGCTAATAGCCCTAGGCTATTCTCCCTATAACTTTTATGTTATACGTAAGGTGAATTACTCATTAAATTGCTCTTTAATAATTCGATTTTCAAGGCTATTTTTTTTATCAAATAGTAACTTTATCTTCTTGTTTTTTACAGATTTAATTAATACTGACTTAATATTATCAAACTCTTGAAAATCTGCAGCTGCATTTACTGGTCTTTTATTACTTTCTAAGATTTCAAACTTTATAGTAGTAGAAAATGGTAGTAATGCACCATGCCAGCGTCTTGGACGGAAAGGACAAATTGGTGTGAGGCATAATACGTTTGACTCAAGTGGCAAAATAGGACCTCCAGCAGATAAATTGTATGCACTACTGCCAGCTGGGGTTGCAACCATTGCCCCATCGGCTACTAATTCACTCATACGCTCAACTTGATCAACTTCGATCTTGAATTTAGCAGCTTGGTTGGTTTTACGAAATATTGATACTTCATTAATAGCTAGGGCAGTATAGGTTTTATTGTCTATGCTTTCTGCTTGCATTTTTAAAGGGTATAAATGAGAAATTATAGATTCTTGTAAATTATCCATTAACTTTTCAACAATAACTGGATTCATTAAAAACCCAATGTTACCAGAATTAATTCCATAAAAAGAAACATCAAGATGCATATAACGGTGTATCGCATGTAGTAATTCTCCGTCCCCTCCAACTACAACAATTATTTCTGCTTCTTCTACCTTACAAAACTTATAAACTAGTTCAAGCTGTCTAACTAGTCTTAATGATTTTGTCGAACTATTATAAACAATCGCAATTTTATTTAAATTAATTTTAGTTTTTGCCAACATAAATATAATAGATGATTAATTATTAGTGTAACAACACATGAAGCCAGTACATCACTTAAAAAATGTCCTCCCATTAATATACGACTTAGTCCAACTAATGTACTAAAAATCAATGTGATACTATAAATTCTTGAGAAAAATATCAAAGGAGCAACATAAGAAAAACTAGTTAAGCTATACGCCATAGCTGCATGGCCTGATGAAAATGAGCAATTATGTAAACATTCATTAGAGATTGAGAAGGCTCTAGTAAAATTTTTTGTACCATTAAACTCTTTAATCTGCAGCGGACGAGCCCTACCAAAATTTTCTTTAAATATATAATTTACTAGTAGTCCAGGACCTATTGCTGTAGATAAAATTATATAAAAACCCCCTGAAATAATAAGCCTATTAAAAGTTTTGTACTTAACAATTAAGTAAAATAGGTATAGTAATATTACTATAGTCAGTATAGTAGTTAATATTGGAATAACTTCAAATAATAATTGTACAATATTATTGTTACGATAGATAAATCCATTATTGCTGTCGTAGAATAATTTTGAGAAATCTATATCCAAATTAGGAAATAGTATAGTTAATAATAAAACTATACCAAAGGTGAATATACTAGTATAAACTAAATTAGTATTAATCATAGACTAAAAGCCAAAAATAAGTTATAAAAGTATACTTAAATCCTACATCATATAGAAGTTAATATGTCATTCAACATTAAAAACCATAAAAATGATTTACTATTTTTACCACTTGGTGGTGCAAATGAAATAGGCATAAATGTCAATCTATATCATTATCAAGGAAAATGGTTGATGGTTGACTGCGGTAGCGGTTTTGCCGATGATTATTTACCAGGTGTTGACATGATAATTGCTGATATTAGCTTTATTGAACGCTATAAAAAAGATATAGTAGCTTTAGTTCTAACTCACGCACATGAAGACCATTTGGGAGCAATCCAATATTTGTGGAGTAGCCTAGAATGTCCAATATATGCCACTACCTTTACAGCAAATTTTCTAAAACTTAGATTAGCAGAATATGATTTTGCTAAAACTATAAAAATTCATGAAGTAAAGCCTTCGGCAAAAATAAATCTTGATCCATTCCAACTAGAGATGATACCGCTAACCCACTCAGCTCCAGAAATGCAGGCAATTATGATACGTACAGAAGCTGGCAATATTCTCCATACAGGAGACTGGAAATTTGATAATGATCCGGTACTTGGTAAGAAAGCTGATGAAGCTCTACTAAAATCTTATGGTGATGAAGGGGTTCTAGCTTTAGTCTGTGACTCAACTAATGTATTTAATGAAGGAACTTCTGGTTCAGAAGGAGAAGTGCGTAAAAGTTTAGTAGATATTATAGCAGGTTGCTCTCAGATGGTTGTGGTAACAACTTTTGTCTCAAATTTGGCTCGTCTTGAGACTCTAATTCACGCAGGTCAGATGGCAAAAAGAAAAGTTGTCCTATCGGGAAGAAGTTTGCATAGAATTTTGCTTGCAGCACAGGAAAGTGGTTATATGAAAGATATTGCCCCTTTGATCGATGAACGAGATATAGCAAGATTTAAAAGGCAAGAACTTTTAGTTATTGCTACTGGTTGCCAAGGTGAGCCTCTAGCAGCTACTGCAAAAATGGCAAATAATAGTCACCATAGTATAAAGTTAGCTCCTAAAGATACAATTATATTTTCTTCAAAAATTATTCCTGGCAATGAAAAGAAAATTTTCCGTATGTTTAATATTTTTGTGAGGTCAGGAATTGAAGTGGTAACTGAACGAGATCACTTTGTACATGTTTCTGGGCATCCATCAATTGACGAACTCAAACACATGTACTCTCTAATTAGACCTCAGATTTGTGTACCAGTGCATGGTGAGCCGGTACATATACATGAACACGCGAAATTAGCTCGTAAAAATGGTATAAAACATGCTGTTGAAGTCGAAAATGGTAGCTTAGTATTACTTGATCCTCATAATCCTCGTATTTTATCCAAGGTAACAACAGGTTATTTGGCTGTTGACGGCAATTATCTTTTACCAGCAGAATCATCAATTTTTAGAACTCGTAGACGTATGCGTGATTCTGGTATAGTAGTGGCAAGTTTGGTAATAAATAAAAATGGTAGCCTTAGTTGCAGCCCTATTTTATCTATGCCGGGTCTTCTTGACTCTGACGATGATGTACAGCTAATTAATATGATTAAAGATGATATTGCTGAAACGATAGAAATTCAGAGAAAATCAAAAGGTAGCATTCTCAATGAACAGATTGAGAATGCTGTAAGGTCAGCTATTCGTAAGACATTGAAACATGAGATAAATAAATCACCCATTATCATAGTCAATGTGGAAAAAGCTTATTGAAAACTAGTTTATTGAATGCAAGTTAACTAAGGAGATATTATATTATGAAATCATATAGTTTTACATCTGATGATGCTGCACAAAATATAGATAAAGACTTACAATATATAGCAGAGTCCTTTGATCCTAAATATGATAAAGATTATCAAGAAAATCCTAAGTCTCGTGAAAAACAGGTTAACAAGGATATAGAGCGTGGTGTCTTTTATCTTGAAACCCTAGATGGACAGCTATTAGACTTACTAGCTAAGTGTAAGTTAGGTAAAGATCAGGACTATAAGGTAACTTATCAAGATATGCATGATATATTAACAAATGATTATCATTTATCAAAAACACAAACAGAATATATTTTAGCTGCAAATCACCAAGGGGGTATGGCTGGTGGTATAGTTGGATTCTCTAAGTTGCAACTAAAAGCATTTGATAACTATGGATATGATCCTAGAAGTGAATGGCTAAGAAATGGTAGTATGTCCAAGATCACTATAGATAAAGATCATAACGTATCATATATCGGCGGACAAAATATCATGTTTGATTGTAGTATGGATGCTTTCTTGCCAAATAGTGACCTTAGGAAGATGATGGGTACGGAATTTAATAGCCAAGATTCTATGGCTGTAAATATTACCGCTACGTTAGGAAAAGTAGGAGATTCTGAATTAACACCGCAAGTAGTAATTGATGTAGCTGGCACTGGTAAGATTGCTGATCGATTTATTAGCGATATACAAGCAATCCAAACAAATTGTGAGCAAAAATCCCCTCAAGCAATTATTGATAATAATAAGGCTTTATCGAAAGAATTATTAACTGTTCCTCTTAATGAAGAGCAATATAAAACAGATATGAAAGAAAGAGTTGCAAAAATCATATCAGATGAAGGGGTGAAGCCGGAAACAATAAGTACATTTAAAAAAGCAAATGGTGCTACAGAGGCTTTAGCTGACGTATTGATAGAGCAAATTGATCAAGCAATCGCAACTCAAAAAGATAAAAAAACAGGGAAATTAAGCTCACAATCTATTAATAACATTGCTAAAAAAGCTGCGGAACAGTTAAATAAGTTTATCGATAATCCAAATAAATATACAGTAAAGAAATTTACTAAGCAATTAGTAAATGATCAAGCTGCATCATCGAATACGATAATACCAAGGAAAAATTTTATTAAAAGAATTTGTGAATATTTAAAAGACAAATTGCATGGATATTCTGATGACAAGAGCAAACTACCATTGGCTGAACAATTGAAGAATGAGGCAAAATTTGTCGGACAAAAAGCAAAATTACATATGTCATCTAAAGCACCAACGTCACCACCTCCACATAATGAAAAAACAGAAGGTAAAGGAAGAGGTTAGGAAAATTTTTAATAGACTTCTTGCAGCAGTAGAATTATGTAAGAAGTCTAATCTTCGCATCAGCTGGTCTAATATATAACGGTTCTATGGAGTTAGAGAAATTGTGCTTCCTTATTTTATCGGCTATATATTTACATATATGCAGTGCCTTAACTCTAGTAAAACGAGGTAAGATTGTTAAATTTTTTATATCCCTAATCTTGTCGTATATCATCTCTACCCCACTACCTGCACAGACATTAATAGCAGCATTTTCTGTATTTAATAATTCCACAGCTTGGTCATAATTTATCAGTGACGGAATAGAAGCTTGTTCATCTTGATCAAAAACTTGGCTATATAATTGTCCTCTATATGCATTGAGAAAAATAAAAATTTTATTATAATTTTTTACTTGCCTGCTAGCCATCCACCAGGAAAACTCAAAATTAGATATAGTAGTGCCTATTATATCTATACTTAGCAAAATGCCTTTTGCCACTGATAACCCTATTCTAATGCCTGTAAAACTACCTGGACCGTTTGTAACGGTTAAATAATCTAGGTCAGGATAAGAAAGCTTTGCTATTTTCAGTGCTTCCTCAATCATTGGCACTATAGTTTCAGCTTGCATAGAAGACCTTAATTCCTCAATATAGGCTAGAATAACCTGATCTTCAGAGATTGCAACAGATGCACTATTATTTGCCGTATCAAATGCTAAAATTTTCATTTATAATATATACTGCTATGATTTCAAGAGTTGGGTAGACGATAGTATAACTTCAAGAAGAGCTAGTCAGTAGCAAAGTCGAGCTGCTAGGCGTACATGAGTAACGGAGCAGCACAGATCTTTGACACGACGACGCCAATTCTTGAAGTTCACCAAGTATACTCAATATTTCAAGTTTTGTAAGTATACTCAATTATAATGACAATGAAAATAAATAGAACAATTTTTAGACTGTACGACATTCGTGGCAGCAGTCTAATAGATATTAATCCAACTATTGCTTATAAAATTGGCTTTTGTTTTACCAAAATGCATATATCAAAGCAAGGGAATGAAATATTTATAGGACGTGATGGTAGGTTAAGCTCCCCTGCCCTTTACCATGCGTTGGTTAATGGCATTATTTCAGCTAAGGGGAAGGTTACCTCAATAGGTATTGTACCCTCCCCTGTTTTATATTTTGCTGATAAAATATTTAAGCCACAAGCTAGCATAATGATAACAGGATCCCATAACCACAAAGATGATAATGGCTTTAAGTTGTTATCACAAGGAAAGTCTTTTTTCGACCAACAAATACAAGATTTACTGAATAATATTCTAAGTCAAGATTGGTCCACCAATCTTATTATACCAAAAAAATTTCTAGCACTAAGTAATATACGCAATTTAAATGTTACCGATAAATATCTAGATAGGATTTTGCAAGGAATAACTATAGAACCTCAAATAAAAATCGCATGGGATCCTGCCAATGGTGCGGCTGGAAATATTATTGACTTATTAGCATTAAGATTACCTAACAAAAATGTCGTTATAAATTCGCAAATTGATGGTAATTTTCCTAATCACCACCCAGATCCAACTATTCCCAAGAATCTAGAACAACTAATAGAGATAGTTAAGACTCAGGATTGCGATATTGGTATTGCATTCGATGGGGATGGAGATCGTATAGGCATTATAAGTAAGAAAGGACGAATAATTTTAGGCGACCAAATCCTTGCTATATTGGCAAAAGATGTAATTGAGCAAAATCCAAATGCAACTATTATAATGGATATCAAATCAAGCAGTAGCATATTTAATCAGATTAAGTCATATGGCGGAAATGTGATAACGTGCAAAACAGGTCATTCCTTTATCAAAGATAAGATGCAAAAAACTAAGGCGTTACTTGGCGGTGAAACTAGTGGTCATATATTTTTTGCTGATAAATATTATGGATATGATGATGCAATTTATGCCGCCTTACGGTTTGTTGATTTATTATCAAGGTCAAAAAAAACTTTGGATGATATGATATATGAGTTCCCTAAATGTTATAGTACCCCTGAAATTAAGATTTCTGTACCAGATAACCTTAAATTTGATATTATTCAGCAAATAAAAGAGGATTTAAACAGCAGAAATATCACTTTCAACGATATTGATGGTATAAGGGTTGACTCACATAATATGCCCAATGAATCTCAATGGTATGCATGGTGGTTACTAAGAGCTTCAAATACTGAAGCTAAAATTATTGCTAAATATGAATCAGATAGTTTGGAAAAACTAAATAGTCTAAAACTAGAGCTTTCATCTTTACTAGCCAAACATGGTTTGAAACTATAGCTAACCCGAAAAGATTTTAGCTATATACCCCAATTTGGGATAAGAATTGACAAACTCTTATCCCAAATTCGCGTTAACCACATATTTTAGTTACTCAATAACACTATGCACTTTATACTTTACACAAGTTGTCTTGATAAATACGATAAAGGTTTATAATTGTTTGCTCATAATCAATAAGTTCTTGTATAGTCCAATTAAAATTGGTAAAGATGTCGTACGCTTTATTTAGCTCAGTATTAATAGCAGCCACATTCAACATGCCACTAGGCAGTAACTCTCTTATCTTTGCTGCCTGTATCTTTTTATATTCATTGTGATTTGCTGTACCAAATTCTGCTATATCATGCATCTCATTGGTTCGTACCTGCATTTCCACATCACGTCTAGGGTTGCCGACACTCGTAACAATATGCAAGGAACGATAACCATTATCTTTAGGATAATCAATATAATTCTTTTTCTCTGTTGTTTTAACAGAATAGATGCCACAGATAATATCTAACACTTTATAACAATATTCTAGCTTATCAACTATAAATCTAAAAGCAACTAGATCCGTTAATTCGTTAGTCTTTAGTATCATCTTATTTAAGGCAGAACAAGGGTCTTTTAATCTATAATATGTTGTTGCTGCTATATCATGTTCACTTAGCTTAGTACTAATAATATCGGCTATTTTATGTAAATCGTTAGTATCTTGAAATTGCATATTTGATATTCTAGTTAAGTTGTCGTGAATTTGTTTTTAAAATAATGTTATGGAGTCTTTGATGCTAACAAATAAAAATAAGCTTGTCAATTGATAGAAAGTTATTTATTGAATAAGTATATAGGCAATTATACTTACTAAGAATATACTACTCGTAAATTCAGAGTTGATAAACGAAGATCAAAATTATGATAGTATCAGGAGTCGAAGGATCGAGGTGCTAGGCGTACATTTAGTACGTGGCTACCTACCGATCCACAGCTATCGAAAGTTTACAAACAACTATACCACAGCGTCATTGCGAGCGTAAGCGAAGCAATCTATAGATAAATGATATTACTGGATTGCCACGTCGCCGCTTTGCAGCTCCTCGCAATGACATTTATGCATTAGACCTCTTTCGAAACTAGCTTGTGCTGAGGGATTTGAAGGAGACGCTTCACCTCGAACCGCAGCGTACTCTAATTCCGTTACGGATTCGAGTGCCGCATCGATGTACAAATCACCAGCAGAAGTAGAGTTTCGAAGGAGGTCTATTTTAAAAAACAAACTTTTCTATCATTAGTTACAACTTTTAAATGACCCTAATTACGGGACTTGTTTAATCCCATAAAATTCTTTAGCATTTTGTAGTATAATACCAAATTCCTCGTCATTAGGTGTTGCAGGTGTTGCACCTTCAATAAAAGTACCACCAATGACTCCTACATCATTAACACCAGTATTTGGCATATGTTTTGGGAAAATATAAAAATCACGTTCTACTTTTTGTCCAAACTTAGTTTTACCTTCATCCCAACGAGTCAAAATCATATATTGTAGATTTTTAGGATTTTGATCTTTAAGCATAATCAAGTGACCTTGGACTGACACCAATTTTTCATCATTATTAAGCTTACTAGCACCAAGCCCAGTACAATTGAAGATAAATTTTCCATCAAGTTCAGCAAATGAGTTAACTTTTTTCTGTACAAACTTAATATTTTTACTTCTTAAATATTCGTTAAGCTCTGCCATAAGTATGCCTGTATCCATAAAAATACCGTCATCATATACAATCATCTTCCTTGTCGTACCATTATCAAAATCCACTGTCACATCTTTTGCTGGTTTCATGACTTTACCAACATAAGGCTCTAAACCAGATTCTTCCCGTGTTCTAAAATAAGTTGGAACAATGATAGCTCCCTCCTTAAAGTGTGGATGCTGTTTCTTAGCAATTGACGCATAAAATTTATAAGCATCAATTTCTATTTTTTGAAGAACTGTCTGTATTTTTTGACCATTATCCATAGATACTGGAGCAAGTAAACCACCCGCATTATTAGAAGCCAGTCCATCAAATTTTTCTGCAACAATCGTAATATTCTTAAAACCTTTTTGTTCTAAATCATAAGCTGTAAACAATCCCAAGACGCCTGCTCCAATAATGGTAATTGGCGTATCTTTTGTAAGATCAGTTGCATATTTTGAGTTTATAAGTAAGTTATTAACGTACTCAGCGGAACCAGATCCAAGAGTCCAGCCACTACCACCATGTCCATAGTTATTAGCGATTATTTTACTATCTTTTTCCTCTACACTCATTTTAGGAGAACCATGTCTCATTGGACGATAACAAAGTATTTTTTGTCCCAAATATGCAGTGTCTAATTTTGGTGGAGTAATTTTTCTAACTTCACCACTAATTGCCATTGTTAAAGTTGGTGTTATAACCATCAGAGTAGCCATGCAAAGTACCTTAATTTTCTTGAGCACAATTGTAACCTTTAAAAAAATTTAATTTAGAGTTAATATAGATATTGGTGTATTTTAGTAAAGAATAATTGTATTATTCTACATACAAGAAAAGTAAAATTTTTGTATTAATGTCACAATATTAATTATATGGTGAAACCGTGGTGGATGATGATGTAATACAACAAGCTTTACCATATATAAATAATTTTATAAGTTGAATTCTAGGTAGATTTATTTATTTTAATATAGTTTTTACCCAAAATATTCTTAATTTATGATTCCAAAAACATGACCATAGATGAAAAAATTTATATTACTATATGCGTATTATTTGCAATTCTCATTGTAACAGGTAATTTAATATATCAAAAGTTTGTTTTCTTACCAATATTACCTTTTTATACTTTTGAACTTTCTGTAGGTGCAATAACATACCCATTAACATTTTTACTTACTGATCTAATTGCTGAATTTTATGGGAAAATCAAAGCTAATTTCTGTGTTAAACTTGCACTAGCTATGAATATAATTGTTGTATTAATTATAGCAATAATGGATAGGTTAAATGCCACAGAATGGTCTAAAATCGATAATATAACTTTTCATAAGGTTTTTGGGTTATATAGTATTGCTTTCATAGGTTCAATTATTGCCTGTTACACTGCTCAACTTATTGATATTACAATTTATTTATGGATACGTAAAGTCACTCATGCTAGATGGCTATGGCTTAGGAACAATGGCAGTACAGCAATTTCGCTATTTGTAGATACTTGTATTGTTATTAGCTTCATGAGTATATTTGGAGTGCTACCAATAGATCGTATGTGGTCACTTATAGTGAACAGCTATTCATTTAAACTTTTCTTCACAATATGTAGTACTCCTTTATTTTACATAGGAGTTAGCATAATAAAATATGTTACTAAATAATAAAAGTTAATTTTATATTTTTATTCTCCTATAAATTGTTCTCGTATCTCACACAAGTTATTTTGCAAACTATGCCAAAGAATTTCAATTTTCTGCTCATAAGCCATTAGTTCAAGCATAGTCCAATTAAAATCATTAAGATATTCGTATAACATAAAAGGCATGTCATTATTCTAGTATTAATTTAGCTACTTCAACTTGCAATTTGAATAAAAATCGCTATTCCCTGTCAATAATTAAATTATTAATTTTTGGTATATCAAGTCATTTTTTACTTACATCTATCAATAACATTCTAAAATGACCAATATTTATAACATAACCTATGTATGGATCTCCCGTAAAATGTAAGAAAAAACGCATATTCCTAGTTAGAATTTCTTGCATATTCTTTGTTTACCTAAAGAAATAACATGCAGAGATCGAAAGCAAGCTAGATTCATTAATTGATTTAAGACTTGGTGGTGAAGTTAGTAAAGAAGAATTTCAAACTAAACGGTCAGAAGCTAGACTATACCTTGCGTCCACCGTTTGATGCATTCGTAAAATGCACTAAAATCGGAGAATGGCTGGGGCTAATAATAATTTTTTTACTTTTGAAAATTTTGTTATGCTCATGGCAATAATGTCCAAAATCTGAGGTTTTACGACTTTTGCTAAACCACGATTTACAAATGAATCTTATGTCGTGTACTAAGCCCTAAATATTTAAAAATAACACCCGCGAATTTAATTTTATCAAATTCACTTTGTTCTAATTCAGATACAATTTGAGCATGAAATTTATCATTCATATTTAATAACTTTGAAGAATACTCAAAGTGTACAGCAGATAAAATTACATTTCCCTTATTATATTTGATTTTTAAAACTGCTGGTAAAACTGACTGGTCTAGAAATTGATAGTACGCAAGAGTATTTATATTTTTATATAATTGAGTATCTACAAAATAAGGACCTCCATTATAATAAATCATAATTTTTTTAGATAAAGAATTATCGTCTATAGCTAACTTAATTAATGCTGCACGTACACCACTATTATCGTCATAATTGTATTTTGCAAGGACAGGACCGATAGTTTTGTTGGGAAAAAATGCTAATTCTCTTTCTCCTAAAACTTCTAAAGAACCATCTTTATCAAATTCTACAAATCCTGAACCGTAATACGCCCCTGCACAAATACCTAAATAATTACCTCCAATTTCTACATAATCTTTTATAGCTTTATTTCCTTTTCCATTAAGTTGTTTAGCATAATATATATCCCTCCCTCCGGGTATTATTAATAGAGCAGCTTGATTTGACCATTTGTTTTCTATAATTTCTGCAGCACTAATGAAATGTATTTTATAGTTGGGTAAAACAACTTGCTTTAGTGTATACATAGTGTGCTTAATAGATTCGATAGACACTCCTAAATCATTATATAAATATATGATATTCTTCTTCATTCTATAAATATAATTAGTTAATTACCAAGAACGTGATTCAATAGCTTCAGCAATATTTTTTGCCGTTTTTAGAATTTTTATAATTGTAGGAATTATAGTTGCAATAAAATTACGTTCTAAACCACGGGTACGCTGAGCTACACTTATTTCTTGAAAGATACTAACAATCACAGGAATAAATCGTATGGCAAGAGATAGGGATAGACTTATTTTCTTATGATTAATTCCAACATAAGATAATAAAATTAAAATTTCATTAAGGCTATCAATCATTTCAGATATACGTGTTGTAAGTGTTATCAATGAAGCAAAAAGTAATAATGTTGCAAATCGAGTGATGACTTGTACTCCTACTATCCAATTATTGGTAAATATATGAACAAGTAGAATAATTAATAATATAATAATAATCTGGCGTAATTGAATAAATAATTTTTGTAGTGGTATTTTAGCTATAAAATATAAAAAATAAGCTTATACTAGGGTATATCGTCACGAGATTTTAGCCCACATTAATAATCCCCTTAGACAAAGGCCTGCCATGTATGATTTTGTATTTTTAGTATATCTTGTTGCTATACCACGCCATTCTTTAAATTTTTGAAATGTATTTTCAATAATGTGCCTTAACTTATATAAATCCTTATCTATCTCTCTTTGAATCTTTCTGTTTCTTTTTGATGGTATTACAGGAATTATATTTGCTTGCTCAGCAAATTCTACGATGCTATTTGTGTCATAAGCTTTATCTGCTATAAGGTACTCGCCTCTATATTTTGGGTTAATTCACAAGCTTGAGTACAATCGTTTCTGGAACCTTCTGTAACAATAAATTCTGACCGGCATACCATGCGCATCCACGACCATATGTATCTTTGTATTGAGCCCCCTTTTGTACGGCTAATCGTTTGATTCCCGCCTTTTGCCCCAAGTCCTGCTTTATGAACTTTTACAAATGTTGAATCTATCATTAACCATTCGAAATCAGGAGCATTTATAAAAATATTTAGTACATGCTCCCATACTCCATTATCGCGCCATCTACAGAATCTTCTGTGTACATTCTTCCAATTCCCATAATCAGGTGGCAAATCTCTCCAAGGAGCTCCTGTCCTAAATATCCACATTACTGCATTTACAAAGGTTCTATTATCTTTTGCAACCCCTCCCCAACAACCTTCCCTGCCAGGCAAATGCCTTTGTATCTTATTCCAAAGTTCATCATTTATATCATGTCTTCTATGTGCTAGCCCCATAACTATTATCCCTATTACTATAATTAGTATAACCAACTTCACAAATTATTCAACTATAATCTCGTGACGACATGCCCAATAAATTAGATACTAAAAATAATCCGCTTGAAAAAACGACTAGAGAATATAGCTTAATCCTTGGGGATAAGCGATAGATAGGAGAGTTATATTGATAATAAGTATCTAAATTCATATCATCATATTTTTATATAAAGGTATAGTAATAGAAGGATGATCATCCCCAACTATTTGCCCTTGATCAAAAACAATTACACGATCAAAATTTGATAATAATTCAAGGTCATGAGAAATCATAATAACAACTTGC
Organism: Candidatus Tisiphia endosymbiont of Empis tessellata; assembly: GCF_964031035.1. Lineage (NCBI taxonomy): Bacteria > Pseudomonadati > Pseudomonadota > Alphaproteobacteria > Rickettsiales > Rickettsiaceae > Candidatus Tisiphia > Candidatus Tisiphia endosymbiont of Empis tessellata. The sequence goes on from NZ_OZ034997.1 coordinate 120,618, forward strand.
TTTAAATCTTCTATTACTTGGAAAAATTTTTTTTATTTCTTAAATCTAAAAGCGTCGTAGGCTCATCAAATACTATGTAATCAGGTTTCATAACTAATACCCCGGGGCGGCAATAGCTAATAATTGTTTTTGTCCACCACTAAGAAGATGAGATGGAGATTTACGCAAATTATGTATATTATATAAGGATAAGATTGAATTTATACTTTGCTCAATCTTATCTTTATTGTAACCAAGATTTTTTAAACCAAAAGCAAGGTCTTCTTCAACTATTGGAAAAACAATTTGATTGTCTGGATTCTGAAATACAAATCCAACTTTACGTCTTATTTCTTTACCAAATTTACGTGTATCTAAACCATCAATTGTTACAAGTCCAGTAGTAGGTAGTTTAATGCCATTAAGGAGTCTTGCAAATGTACTTTTTCCACTACCGTTTGCTCCGACTATACCAATTTTTCTTTCACCTAATATTAAACTTATATTTGATAAAATGTCATAATTATTAACACTATAACTAACATTTTCAATTTTTATCATATAGACTTTATAGCTTATACTTTTACTAATATTAAAATTATAAAATAAAAACTTAATCTTGTATTATAAGGTAAGAACGTTTTACTACCATTGCTATAGTAGTAGCAATAATTGCTTTAATAATATCTCCTGGGATGAATATCATACTTCCAATAAGAGCTTGATTTATAGAAATATTAATAATTATATTAAGCCATAAAATACCTATAATATACATAATTAGTATGCCTCCAATTATTATATATATAAAAGCACTAATATTAGTTAAATTAGACCAATTTTTTTTAAATAAAAAACCAATAACAAACGCTGCAATCGGCCATCCTAAAAGAAATCCACCACTCGGTCCTAAAATTGATCCTAAGCCTCCATGCCCACCAGCAAGAACTGGAAGACCAAGTGATACTATTCCTAGAAAAAGAATTTGAGATAAAGCTCCTCTTTTAGCTCCTAAAATACTGCCAGAAAGCATAGCTCCTAGAGATTGTACACTTATAGGAACACCAATAACAGAAATTACGATACTAGGTATGATACCTAATGCAGCCGTAATTGCAGCAAAAAGAGCTATGCAAACTATATCCTGAGTATTCATTAATTTATATCTTCAATTTCATTTAGCAAGTAACTTTATAAATCAAATATATCATTTTTATTTAATAATCAAGCTTTTTAATTATTAAATAACCTTAGTTCGACGTAAGAAAAAGTATTTGAAAAGTAAGAAGGAAGTGATTATAAACTTCTTTAACCGTGACAAAACGTGTGATTCCTTAAACTTGGTATCCATTCACGACACCGGTCAAAATTTAATCATTAGTCTATTTTATATTCAAAAACTCACCCTAAAGACGCAAAAACCGCAATCTTAAATTTAAAAAACTTATATGACATTATCCTATAGTTAAATTTTGGTCGGGGTCGTGAATAGATACTAAACTTGACTCTAAGCATATACTAGTTGTAATACTTTTGAAGCGATAGCTGAAGTAAGAGATACAATTGTTATGCATACATTACAAATAAAAAATACTAAAGTACAGCTTGCAAACATGCAAGTTGCATGTAAATTGTAATCAGGTTTTGCCCCCCTATTGTAATGAACTATTGCCCCCCTAACCACATTAAAAATTAGTTAATTTAGGCACTTTTTAATTTAAATTCTAATCGAATCTAAATTAAAATTTAGAGAATATTGATATATAAAAAGTGATTGATAATCATCAGAATATCATGCTCATAGGTGGTTCTGCAAAAACTCATCTAGCAATTGGCTTAGCGTTCACTGCAATTGAAAGAAATTACAGGGTAAGATTTTATACTTTAAATGTATTAGCTAGCCAATTGCTTAATGCTAAAACGCATAATTATGAAAGCAAATTCATCGATTCAGTTAAGAGATTCCATCTGATTGTAGTAGATGAATTAGGTTATGTACCACAATACTACGACACAGACCCAAGGAGCAAAAATAATCGATATTACTAGGTAACAAGCGAAAGGAATCATCGTTAATTTGAAAAAAAGTATAAATATATATATTGACAAGCCTAAAATTTGGAGGAATTATGACAAACAACAAATTAGTGATATATCAAAGGCAAAAATAAGGTTACTTTTATAATAATAAATTAAATTATTGACACGCTAAGTAACTTATCATAGCATAATCTTAGAAAACTTGAAAAGTATAATGAAGGCTTTGTAAGATATGATACCATCAATGTTAAAAAAATGATATTAAGAAAAAATGATTGTTTACAGAAGATCGATCAACTTATTGGAGAAAAGATTTATTCTCTAAGACTTGCTAAAGGGGTGTTACGACAACAACTAGCGGATATACTAGAAGTAACGGGGCAGCAGTTATAAAAATACGAAAGAGGCATTAATAGAATATCAATAGGTAGACTAGTTCTTATTGCTAAAGCACTAGATAAAAATATAGAGTATTTTTATAAAGATTTAGAAGATGCTGATATTGTACAGCCAGTATTTGTTGAAAATCATAGTATATGTATAGAAGTTTCAAGGAATTTTATGAAAATTCGTAGTTCAGAGCAACAGCAAGCTGTTAATGCATTGATACGATCTTTGATTACTAAAGAAGTTGAAACATCATAAACTTATAATTAGTAATAGTGCTTGAAAAACAAGACATGGAATAAGAGAAAGCAATAAACAGACACAAGATTTACAACAATTAGTATATCTTGTTAAAATTAAGTCGGATATGATTTTTAAATGCATATAGACGAAAATATGCCTAGATTATGAATACATGTTATTGCCATCTATATGAGGTTTGAGTTTGAAGAGCAATAGATAGATTGAGTACAAGTTTGGTTCAAACTAATATCATGCAACAATTAATACAGCAATTCAAATCGTTCATTATTGCTATTATTGTTTTTTTATTTTTTAATATTGGTTTTTATATTTACCTTTTACATCTACAAAAAGAAAAGGAAAAATTAATGCTTGCTGGTTATTTAGATAGTGTTGGTAGTTTATTATCTCATGATTTGACAACAGTCTTCAACAAATCTAGTATAATAAAACCTTTTTTTATTTAAAAATTTTTCAAGAACAAATAATGTTATAAGCGAAAATACAATAAAAACCACACCATATACAATTTCTATTAAAAATTCAGCAGAGCAGTTTATATTTGATTTACAAGAACTAAGGGATAATTTAAATAAAATATTTCCCCATTACATAGGTTATGCAATCATAATCAATGATTATACTGTTGCATTTGGTCTAGACTATAAAAAAAATTTAAATGTAAAAAAAGATTATCAAATTGATTTAAACACAGTTTTGACCATAAAAGTAGGAATTAACAAAAATTCTAAATTTTATCTTTTAAACAACAATAAAGTGTACCAATATACTTTTATAACTGTAGTTTTGACTTTTTTAATTTGCTCATTGTTTTTGTATGTTTACCTCAGAATAAAAAAAACAAGGGAAGAGAGACTTTATATATTAGAGCGTGATTTATACGAAGAAAAAAAGATTAATAGTACATTGTTGAGCAACAAAAAAATTAATCAAAAACTAAAGAAGCTCTTTATAAAAAAAGCAACCGAGATGTATATCAAGCAAGAAATGGGTATAAGTGATAAGAAAATAATTCAGAATATATCCCCAAGTAACTATTTATTTCCAATGTGCTTATACGATACATCTCCTGAAAAAATAGATATAGTAATTTTAACTAAGTATTTAGAAGAATATTTTTCTCCTTATTTCATTACAATAGCCTTAAAGGTACAAACTAATATAGACACAATTAATGTTAATTGTATGACCGAAGTTTTTTATCAGTTAATTTTTAGCCTTATTTTTAATTTAATGGAATTTATGGATAGGCAGAGTGAAATTCCTAAAATAATGGAAATAAGTTTTACTAACAAGAAAGTTATTATTAAATATGACAGTTTTCCTTTAAACGAAAAAAGAATGGTGGATTTGTCTGAAACTATAGTGTTAGAATATATGGATGTATTTCTACTTAGTTGTCGTAAAATATTCAAATCTCTAAAGGAGCATAAGTTTAAGTACAGTATATCTTCTAATGACGAATCTAATATAGTTGAAATTACTTATCCTATAATAATAGATAAATCAGTACAAAAACAAGTGTTAGATTTTACTAAATATGCGAATAGTATCAGAAAGAAAAAATGAAGAAATATATATTAATAATAATATTAGTTATGTCTAGTATTGCACTTGCTCAAGACCAAGTATCCAACTCTGTTGTACCGGTCACTTATTTTATTAATCACATCAAACAACTAACTCTACTCAAGAATAATTTAACTAAATATAAACAAGCCAGTGTAGTAGGTATTAGTGGAATGGGGAAGACTCAGCTTACTAGAATGTATTCTTATGAGAACAAACAGAATTATGATATTATTTGGTTTATTGACTGTAACTTAGATATTAATGAAGAATTGTTAAAGCTAGTAAAAACTATTAATAGTACTTTTAAATCTAATCTAATATCAGAAGATATAACCTTAGTAAAAAAAGAACTAATGGCTTATTTATCCAGTAAGGATAAATGGTTGCTAGTATTTGATAATTTAAAGATCAAAGAAAATCATAAGGTGCAATAATTTGTTAATTGGGAACATAATGGTCATGTTATTTTTGCTTCCCAAGATAGTGAACTATTACCTAATATAGTCAAAATGACAGCATTTGATAAGCAAAATGCTATTACTCTTGCCAATAATATTTTAAAAAATAATGATCCAAAATCAGCAGAATTTCTAGCACAAGAATTTGTTGGTTACCCTATCCTTATAGTACAGGGGGTACAATTATTGAACCAAGTACCGGGTTTAAATCAAGAAGAATATAAAAAGAAGATGCGAGATTCTGCTGATAAAATTAAATTAAACATTACTTTAGCAATTAAGGAATTAAAGCCAAATGCTAAAAAATTACTAAATAAAATAGCACTAATCAATAACCAAGGTTTTTCTAAGGATATACTAAGAATTATTACTGATGACAAGAATACTATTGATGATAATATTTATCAACTGTCTAAATTTGCTTTAATTTCTAATACTGATCCAAATGAAACCAATCCTGTTTTTGAAATGCATGATGTTATTGCTAATAAGATAATGGAGATAAATGGCGATAAGAATAATAAAAATTATTTAGAAGATATTGTTACTAAATTAATGAACTCTATACCAAGTAGCGTGGTGAAAGCCCATATTTTTAGGAATGCAAAAACAGTGTCTGAAAATCTTGAAATAATCAAAAAAAATGAATAAAAATACAATATCAATGTATATAAACTTATGGAGTTAAATTTACAATTAATAATAAAATATATTAATTCTTTTGATTTTTATAAGGTAACAGAACTAATTAGTTGGTTTAATAAAAATGATCAGGATGGAAAATTCAAGTTATGGTTAATGAACAATAATGAAAAGCGGGTATACGCAGCGTATTTATATATAATAGGACAGTATGGACAATATGGAGATTACAGAAGTTCTAATAATACAGCTATTGGATATTTAGTAAGAGCAAAAGAAGTATTAAATAACGTACAAGGATATGATACTTTAAAATTTAATGTATTTTTCAATTTATCAATGTCTAATATTGTATTAGGGGATATGCAAGAGGTAGAGAAAAATACTCAAATTATCGAGCGGATGTTTAATGAAGGTTCTGTTGACAAAATAGATATACCAATGCTGTATTTTGTTAAAGCTAGATTATTTTTTTATACAGGGAAAATATCTTGAGTCATTAGAACAAGCTAATAAAACTATGGAATCATGTATAAAAAATGGATTAAACCAAGATGATCTATTGCTTACACATCTTTATTTATTAAAAGCTGGGGTGTTAAATATTTTGGGACAATATAAAGAAGCCCATGCTCAAGTTGAACAATTATATGATATGCATAAGCCATCTAAAAAGGAAGACCATGAAGTATTTGGTCAAATCTTTACTGAGATGTCAAGAGCAGAACTGGGATTAGGAAATATTAGGAAAGCTTTAGAATATGCTCAAAAAGCTAAAAATATATTCATTAATGATCCAACTAAAAAAAATGTTAATCTTACAGAATTACAAGACATACGTTTGGCGAAAGCTTTTGTTGTTGAAGGAGATGCGTTAGCGGCTCTTGGTCAAAATGAGAAAGCAGCTGAGTCCTATGCTTCAGCAGAAGTATTATATTATAACAATTATCGGGACAATATGAAAAATGTCGATGAAGTAAGCTACCTGTATTGGGCTGCAGCAAAAGCAACTTGCAATTTACCAAATAAATTTTGGTATATAAAATTTAGCACCCAACTCATAGAAAAATTTGGTGAAAACCACTTTAGAAGTATATATCTTTTGAGTAAGTGTAAAAACTAATAAAATGTGTGATTTATAGACCTTGTTGCAACGATACTGGACTGAAAAATCAAGACAAAAAAATAATAATGTTGTTTCCCATTTTTGCATTTTTCAAGCTGCAATTTGTTCATAATTTTGTATAGAATTTAGATAGACATTCATAGGCTTTTTGTAACCAATACTTGAATGGAATCTTCTATAATTATAGTGATTGATGTAATCATCAATACCACTCTTTAGCTCTTTAATATCTTTAAAATCATTAATAAATATACAATTATATTTTAAAGTTCGGAAAAATCTCTCCATAATTATATTATCAATACTTCTTCCTTTACTATTCATCGAAACTTTAATGTTATGCTCTTGTAAAATTTCAATGTGTTCATGACTAGTATATTGACTGCCCTGATCACTATTAAATATCTGCGGTGCAGGATATTTGTTAAGTGCATCATGCAATACTTCAGTTACCAAACTTACATCCATACTATTTGACAATTTATAACTCAACACAGCTCTACTATGCCAATCTATAATTGCCGCCATGTACATAAATCCCGAATTAGTTCTAACATAAGTGATATCTCTGCTCCAAACCTCGTTAGCGTTAGGTACATCTACAGTTTTACTTGTACCTAGATTAGACCAATATTTATCAAGCAAATAACTATAAATTTTATGCTGTTTATCTTTTCCAGATGTTAACTTTTTCCTCTTTGGATAAATAGCCTCTATGCCAATCATGTTCATATATTTTAGAACCCGATCCTTACCAATAACCAAGCCATCTTCTAATAATTGTCTATGGATATAACGATAACCAAATTCAGGATAATCAGTATATATTTCATCTATTTTATTTAAAATATTTAAGTTATACCCACTAAATGGTTTTGCTTTATAGTACATTGAAGAACGATTAATCTTTAATAATTCATATTGCCTTGTCTTTGGTAACATTGCTAGCTTGGAATCGACAAGTTCTTTTCTATTTGATAAGTCCAAGCTTTGTAGCTTTCCCACAGCCCAATCTCTCTCTACTATTGTTTTTCCAAGAGTTTTCGCTAATTCATCATTTTGTTCTTTCAGCATATTAATTTGTTCCTGATATTTACTTACCAATTTTGCTGGTTCAAAAGCCAATGCTGCATTTGATATAAATTGTTTTTTCCAATTACTAATTGTCTTGGAGTTTATCTCATATTTTGATGCTATCACTGATAATGGACTCTCTTCTTTCAGCACTTCTAATACTATCCTAGTTTTTTCTTCAGCACTAAAAACTCTTACTTTTTCTTTTGTCATTTTTTCTCCTAATTTTTTCTTATTATTTTATCTTAATTAGGAAACTTTTAACTCTATTTTTTTGTCCATTTTCTTCAATCCATTATAAAGGACAACTTCTTGGTTATAAGTTGACCGAGGAATTAAACCCTAATAATAAGTTATATAAATTAAGAGCGTTAATAAATTGGTCTGGTTTAGAGGAGTGATTGTTGGCAAATGTTGATATAAAGAAATTTGGTAGGAATCGCAAATGTCACCGTCTGTTACTTGGGGTGACTATGTTGCAAGCGATTTATAACCTATCAGATGCAGCTTCTGAGGAAGAGCTAAGAGAGAACGTATATGGGCAGTATTTTTGTGGTTGGGAATATTTGCATAAAGATGCTGAGATATCAGAATCTAGTATCCGGCGGTTTCGTGCTATATTAGGAGAAGATGGCTATAATGAGATATTAAAGGAGCTGATAAGGATCGGCTGCAAAGTTGGTGTAGTAAAAAAAAAGACTTAGCATCGATAATCGTTGATACTACTGTACAAATTAAAAATATTAAGTATCCACATGATGTATATTTGATGGATAAGGCAAGAATAGAGCTAGTAAAGTTATGTCATGCTTTAGGCATCAAGTTAAATGAAACATATGCCAAACAATATAAGAAAGACATATTAAAATTATGGAAATATAAAGATAATAGTAAAGCCAAAAAGCGTAAGAAAATAATGAAGCATTTAAAAGTGTTGCTGGGTCGTTTAGTTAGGATATGTCAACGAGAAATATCTAAAGCAAAATTAAGTTTATTGGCAAACCAACAAGAAATACTGAATAAGATAAAGAAGATACAGGCACAATCTATACTGAGTAAAGCAGAAAAAGAACAATATAAAGAAGATAATAAAATATTATATAGTTTTCATGCTCCGGAGGTAGAGTGTATTGGTAAAGGGAAATTAAACAAGCCATACGAGTTTGGCAATAAGGTTTCGATAGCGGTAAGTGGACGAGGTAATTTTGTATTAGCGTCCAAAGTCTTTTCATGGCAATCCGTATGATGGTCATACATTATCGCAGACTGTAGAGGTTGTAAAAAAATTAACAGGAGTCGAAGTAGCAAGAACCTTTGTTGACTTAGGGTATAAGGGGAATAATTTTAAGGAGAAGGGCAAGGTGTATAGCCCACAACTGTTGAAAGTTAAAAACTATAATTCATTGCAACCAAAAATTATACATAAATAATAATCTAACATTTATAATTTTAAATTTACAAGATTAGGCTCTCCGCTGCAAAATAACACTATATCTTTGATAATTTCTGTCTCAAGCAATGACCTATCTGTTTTGTATAATGTATCTACTTCATTTATTTTATCTTCATCTATTAAATTCATAATTTCTAATATTTGTATATTATTCAACTTTCCGTATTTATATGAACTTAATTTGTATATAATCCTTAGTTGTATTTTGGCACCTTTTTTAACTTTCAACAGTTATGGTGTATAGCCCACATTGCAAGAAGAAACTTCCACAGATGATAAGGCAATGATCAAGAGGAGGAGTTGGCCATAGAGCCGATAATAGGACATCTTAAAAGTTATGGTAGAGTTGGCAGAAACTACTTAAAAGGAATAATAGGAGATATCGTTAATCCGTTAATTTCCGCTGTAGGATTGAACTTACGATGTATTGCTAATCACCTTCTCAAAACAAATCTGTCTACATAGAAATTAGCAAATAAAGAAAATTAATCAAATAATTATAAAGTCGTTAACAAGTCATCATGTCAAAATTTCTAAAAGATTAGCTTTTTATAGCAAGAAATTTATTTCAAAAAATCAAATCCCCAAATTTTATGCAAAAATTTTTTGTTAAGGTTTTAATTTTTTGATTTATTCTTAATTCTTAGCATTTCTGACGGGAAGACTAATTAATATAATTGCAATAATTAGCGTTCTGTCACCTGATATTGTAAATCCATATTTTTACCACAAAAAGCCATGCAGATTTTTAGTATTTGCTTAACATATTGATACTGTCTTATTTTTACATCGTATTGCTTATCTATGATCTGTTTTAATCCCATTTGGGCTACCAAGGCTAAATCTTCTGCATTTTTAGCTATCTTATACTCAATAATAATTGCCTTATCTCCTTTACTAGATTTTGGAATCATGATAATATCAGCTCTTCCACTTCCTGACTCCTGTTCACTTGCTATTATGTAGCTAGGTGATAATATATTAACAAGTCCTAGCATAAAGCCACTATAAAATAACTCTGCCTTCTTTTCTCCCGTTTGATAAAAACTGGTAGAATTTACCAACAATTCTTGTAACCGTTCTTTAAATTCTTCTATTTTACCTGCTGCTAATAAACTGATAAAAGAGTAATATCTAGAACTATCAATTTTTAACTGACTAGTAACCCATTGGAGCATCCTTGCTTTATATATATATCTTACTTCTCGATTTGGTGCTGACAATTCATATATATTTTCTTCTGAATTTTGAACTGTAGGGTTTAAATAACCGCTGAACAGTAATAAACTGAGCAATCCTACTGGTTTGTTAATATCAGCAAAACTAATTTGTTTAGTAATAGGTGAGACAATACTTTTTCCAGCAGCTAAGATCTGTAAATCTTCCTGCATTTCGTCTGACAATAATGCTTTATCCACAAGACCTGTGCCTCCACTATCTAGCCAATAATAATCAAGCTTACCTTTATGTGCTAAACATTGCATTATTGACCACGGATTGTAAATTACCTCTCCACCAAATGTATAACCATTATACCAATCCTTAATTTGTTCAGTATTAGTGTCAAGCGGTACTTTTGTAAGCAAATCATCTACCTCTGCTTGAGTGAAACCATAGAACTTAGAGAAATCATCATCAAGTAAGGTATATTCAGTAACATTATTCAAGTCTGAGAACAAATTAGCTTTAGCAACCCGTAATATGCCAGTAATTATACCTTTTTCTAAGTAAGGATTAGTTTTTAGACTACTACCAAATATGCCACGAAATAGTTCAAGTACTTGTTCAAATTCTTCTGATTTATCACCAAATTTAATATATGAACTATTAATCGGTGTATCATACTCATCGATCAATATATAAACTTTTTGATTAAAGTGCTTAAACAGTAGTTTACTTAAGAAAGCTAAACTAATTTTCAACTGCACTAATTCTACCTTATCTGTACCTGTTAAATAATCTTGAAAATTCTTTTTTTCTTCTACACTAAGTTTATCACTACTTTCTAGATATTTATGATGGTCATAAGCATTTTTAACATTTATCCTTATCCCACTCTCAATTTCTTGATAACTACTACCTTTAACGTCCTTAAAATTTATGGAAATAATAGGAAATTGACCTTGACGCTTCATAGCATTTGTTATATTAGCAATTTTTAACGGTTTCAGTATTTTAGTCTCACCAAAGCCTGAATCTACTTTTCCACCAACAAACAATTTGATATTGTTCTGATACTCTAGTGCTAATGGATTTCCCTGTCCATCTATTTCGATTTCTAAGAATCTCCTAATCATATCCATGTTCAAGCTCTTACCCCAACGTCTTGGTCGAGTAATTAGGGTGACTTTACCGCTATCTTCTAATAATTCCTTGATCATTAAACTTTTATCAACGAATATATCGCTATTAATTAGCAGATCATAGAAGTCATCACTACCCACTAACATCTTTGGTTGATAATTAATATTATTTTTGCTCTTTTTTTCTGTCATTATTTTTACGAGTTTCTATTGACTATAATATCATTATACACCTGTTTTATTATCCACTAATAGATATTAGTAAAATTTCTGCTAATCATACTATTTTTTATCAATATTGAAGTCAAACCTAATTTTGGAAAATTAGGAGTCTATTAGGTAATTTAAACTCAAGAATTTTTTCTTTATACTTCATAATTTTACTCCTTGTTGTTTAATAAGTTTATGATCATAATTACCTTAGTATTCACAATAATTCCCCAATAATTCCTGTAACAAGTTTTGGTCAGAATTACATATGTAGTTAAAATCTTTACTTCCAAATAAATTAGTGAGATAATCGCTCGCGTCTATAGCCTTATTTATGTTAATGTTTAAGTTACTAGCAAGTTTCTTAAGTAATACCGAGTTATTAAGTAATGGATTATCATACTTAATGCCCTCTAGTACATTAACTGATGTATAATCATTTTGAGTTGAAATATCTACTTTAATAGGTTCTTTTATAAACTTACTTTTAACTTTTACTAACTTTAATGCTTTTTGTTCAGTAGCAGCATCTAATTTTTTTTCTAAGAAAGTATGTGGCTTTTTATTATTAATTTTTTTGGAAGCATTATCTTTGTTAAGGTTAACTGCTTTATTCTCTCGACTACCTATTACATTATCAGCCACTTTAGCTCCTTTTTGCTCAAAAACTCTTTGGTTTTTAGTGGATATAACAGTGTTTTCAATAGTTACATCCTCTACTAATAAAGGAGATTCAGATGCTGATATTTCTTTTATTAGATGCCATACAACTTTCTTTGATTGTAGATTGGTTCTTTTCTCCCATATATTTAATGTTGCATCATCAGAACCTGAGGCAAGGTATTTACCATCAGGGGAATAGCTTATACAACTGATTTCAGCAATGTGTCCTGTTAGATGTTTAAGTAACCTACCATTTTTAATATCCCATATTTTTATTGCCGAAGAACCTGAGGCAAGGTATTGACCATCAGGGGAATAGCTTAGACACCTACCACTAGTAGTGGATTCTTCTAGATTTTTTAGTAAACTAAAAAATTTAACACAATACCAATCCTTAATATACCATACTTTTACTGTATTGTCATTAGAACATAAAGCAAGGTATTGACCATCAGGGGAATAGCTTACACGCTGAGGACCGTTGGAGTATCCCTCTAGAGTTTTGAGTAACTTACCATTTGTAGCATTCCATATTCTTACTGTTTTATCACAAGAACATGAGGTAAGATATTTACCATCATGAGAATAGCTTATACACTCAACAGTATCGGTATGTTTTGTTAGATTATAGAGTAACCTACCATCCTCAACATTCCATATTTTTACTGTGTGGTCATAAGAACCTGAAGCAAGATACTGCCCATCAGGGGAATAGCTTATACACTTGATACTCCAAGCATGTCCCTTTAAATTTTGTAACCTACCATTTTTAATGTCCCATATTATTACTGTTTTATCCAAAGAACCCGAAGCAAAATATTTGCCATCAGGGGAATAGCTTATACACTCAACAATGTCGGTGTGTTCTCTGATCTCTTTGAGTAATCTACTATTTTCAACATCCCATATCTTTACTGTTTTATCATAAGAACCTGAAGCAAGATATTTACCATCAGGGGAATAACTTAGACAGTATACAATATTGGTGTGTTCTTTGAAATCTTTGAGTAACCTACCATCCTCAACATTCCATATTTTTACTGTACAATCCTCAGAACCTGAGGCAAGATATTTGCCATCAGGGGAATAGCTTAGACACCTGATCACATTGGTGCTGTGTCCTGCTATATTTTGGAGTAACATATAATCCTTGATATTCCATATCTTTACTCTTGGTATATCCGAATAACCTGAGGCAAGATATTTGCCATCAGGGGAATAGCTGATACACTCGACCCTGCCTAGGTGTGTTATTAAAGTTTGGAGTAAGCTACCATTTTTAGCATCCCATATTTTTACTATGTTATCCTGAAAACCTGAGGCAAGGTATTGACCATCGGGGGAATAGCTTATACACGTGACAACATACATGTGTTTTTCTAAATTGTGGAGTAACTTACCATTTGTAGCATTCCATATTTTTACTGTGTTATCTATCACACTTGAGACGGCAAGGTATTGACCATCAGGGGAATACCTTATATCACGAACTACATCGGTCTGTTCATTTAGATTTTGGAATAAGTTACCGTTCTCAGCATTCCATATTTTTATAGTGTGAGCTTCACTTGAGGCAAGATACTTGCCGTCAGGGGAATAGCTTATACATTTGACACCACTGGTGTGTCCTGTTAAAGTTTGGAATAATTTACTATTCTCGATGTCCCATGTTATTACTGTTTTATCCAAAGAACCCGAAGCAAAATATTTGCCATCAGGGGAATAGCTTATACACGTATGTCCCTTTAGATTTTGGACTAATCTATCATTCTTATCATTCTCAGGATTCTCAACATTCCATATTTCTAATATGGGGTTCATATAACAAGAACCTGAGGCAAGCTGTTTTCCATCATGGGAATAGCTTATATACTTTACACCATAGCGTGTATGTCCTTCTAGATTTTGGAGTAACCTACCATCCTTAGCATTCCATATTTTTACTGTGTTATCAGTAGAACCTGAGGCAAGATATTTGCCGTCAGGGGAATATCTTATACACTTGATGTACCAAGTGTGTCCTTCTAGATTTTGGAGTAACTTACCATTCTTAGCATCCCATATTTTTACTGTGTTATCAGTAGAACCTGAAGCAAGATATTTACCATCAGGGGAATAACTTAAACAGTATACAGGAGCATTATGCTCTAAATCAGGATGTATTGATAACTTAATATCTGTCATATTAGTACCAATAAACTTAGCACCTACTAGATTTGTATTAGTTAAATTAACTTCAGTTAAATCCGCATTGCTAAAATCTACATATTGAAAAATCCCATTTCTAATGTTTGCTCCTTTGATTGATATATTACTTAAATCTTCTCCAGAAAATGAATACTGTGCTGCTATCAGTAATGTTATACTATTAGCTGCTAAAGTTACTGCTTCATCAGATTTATCTCGCTTAGTTACCTTGACAGCTTGTCTTAAAAATTTTTGTAAATTCTTGTCATAAACTAAATCTTCTGCAATTAATTTAATGAGGTCAACATCTTTAACTATGCTATGGCTAGCTAGTATCTCACTTTTTTCAGATTTTTCAACTTCATCTTTAATTACTTCAAATAAATAATAATTTTTAAATATAACATGGGCAAATCCTATTTCTACTTCTTGCTTTATTTGAACTTTAGACGCTGAAGTTTTAGTTTCAATTTTTAGCGGTAGAAGCTTTAGTATATGATATAATGCTTGTTGCGTGAATAAAGTTGATTCTTCATATCCAAAAGCCTTAAATAACTCACTGTCATCTTTAATCCTAAATTCATTTGGTAAATGTAGCTGCATAGCTATGTATTTACCTAGCTCTTTTAACAGTTGATTTAATTCTAGTTCCTGAGGGGTTTTTTTATGGTCTATATTAAGGTCTAGCAATAATTTGAGCATTTCGTCTTGTTGATTTTTGTGTAACTCTTCTACTAGCGTGCCTTGCTGAATTTTAAGATATTCATCATAAATATCTTGTCTGGTAATAGGTTTTTCTTCCGTTGAAGGTATATGTATTGAAGGTATTGTTTGCATCACAATTGTAAACATAAAACCAGTATCAATCATTGGTTCTATTTTTAATTTAGCAATTCTATCTAAATAATATTTTTCATCATGATCTGGATCATTGTTACACTTATCAACATATTTAACATATTGGCTTACATAGTCTTCTAATTTTTGTTCATCACTATAATTAATAGGAGCAATATAACAAACTTCAAGTTGCTTTGACTCAGGCATAAACCAATTATAATCATTATTACTTGGTAAGTAGTCTGTTCTACAAGAAATTAATATTTTAGGATTTTCTAACTTTTTAATATAATCCTTAATTAATACTTCACGACTAGTAGCAATTCCTAATCCTTCGTCAAAACTATCAATATACAAATGGGCATTTTTAAGATCATTAAGTTTAAGATTAGTACCTAGTGCATTATTAATAGAATCTATGATTTTAACTAAATCAATATTACTAGCCAAATTAAAATATATTGGAAGTGGGTCACCAATCTTCCAGTTTTTTACTGCCTCAATAAACTTTAATTGTAGAGTGATACTTTTACCAGCACCAGCTACGCCAAGCAGTAACATTACCTCTTTTTGACTGCCCCAAAAATTATCTATTTTACTGGATAAAATATCGGTTTTTAACTTGGCATACCTATATGGATCAAGTCCGGTACTATAAAGTTCTATGTATAAATTTTTAGTATTTTCTATATTTTGATTGCTGACTAACTTTCTTACCTCTATATCACTTATTAAGTTTTCTATATCTTCATTAATACTTATCGATGATTTATTACTTTTAAGTCGTTCTTTGATTTTATTGATATAGTGGGTAAAAATAATATTTTTTTTATAATTGTCATCACCAATTTTTTTTACTCCTTTGATAGCGTCTTTAATTGAACTCCTATTTTCTGGTGTCTGTTGTATTAAGCTGTTAACTAAGACTTTAACTTGATCATGATCAATATCTGTGACTTTTGTAATATCTTCTATAATTCTGCCACAAGCAAATGACAAGGCTGTCTCAACATCAATAATTCCTTTGTCTTGTTGTAATTCTGGAGCACTAAACTCTTTTGTGTGTTGAAAAAAATATTTACAGATATTAAATTTTGTTTTCTCTTCTTCTTTGTCAATTTTAACTATTCCACCAAGATCAATGATTGTCGCCTTCCTTGTATCTGTATCATAAAGAGTATTATCTGGCTTTAGATCTGTCATTGCAACATTCTGCCCTAATAAATCTCGTGTTTTTTGAAACACATCTAATAGATAAGGTTTTTGATATTCCCACTTTTGGTAGTTTGGATTTGCAAACACTTTAGTTGCTGTATTTTGTGGTAGCACTTCCATCATCAAATATCCTTTACGATGATTCTGCCCTACATTTCTATCAGTAACCAACGCCATATCAAAAACACTTGGTGCATATATTATATCTGCTACATCATTGGTAAAATAATCTCTAAGGGTTGTGTCAATAATTTGTTCATAAGATGGCTCTAGAGAGTTAATACTTTTAGTCTTTTTGATACAAATCAAATCACCAGGCTTGGATTTAGCATCAAATAAGCTTAAAGCAAACCTTACTGTACCAAAACCACCTTTACCAATTGTAATCTGTTGTTTTCCTCCTTGTAACTTATCTTTTAGGTAATCACTGCTAGCAACTTCTTTAATAACTTGTTCATTATCACTTAGGTTATTTAACAGCAAATACATACCACCATCTTCACCCATAATCACTGTACTAGGTAAATTAAACTCCTCTTTATCAAATCTGCTAGTTAAAATTGCTTCCTTCAGTTGATTAAATTTATTCTGATCACTAAAATGATTTTTTAGGGTTTTTAGTGTATCAGTAGTTAGCTTAGTACTATCAACAGCAATGTTTGGGTCTTTCCATAAAAGAAACTCAATTGCTTTTTCTATTTCGGCTTTAATTGGCTTAAATAAATCTTCTTGTAAAATATCTATTGAATCTTCTTCAAACAAGATATCGCCTACTTCAAGCATTTTCTTTGTTATTCGCCAGTCTATTTGGTCATTTTCATTCTCAAATAGCAATTCTTGTACTAGTATACTTATACCACTTATGAATATGTTACGTTCTGCTCCTTTTATAGATTCTGCTTCAACCTTACATGATACATCAAAATAACGTACCCATGGTTTATATAATTCGTCTCCCTGAAAAGCCTTATGCAACTTTTCCATGATCTTATTTGAAGCAGATATATACTTTTCAGCCTTAGGATTCTTTAAATTATTTAGGTATTTTATTCCTAAATCCAGTTTCTCATACTTATCTAGGGATGGATCACTTAGTACTTGTTCCAGCAGATTAAATTTCTTTTCATTACTTATATCTTTTGAATCTAAAGTAGTTTTTACTTCATTTATATTTGTTATTTTCCCTCCTACTAGTACTAGAACAACTTCTTGCATTTGTTCTTTAGACATATTCGTACCCCAGCTATAGTAGTTAATTTATATGAAAGTCTTTATATTTTTATTAAAATTGTAACAGTATTCGTATTTGATTAGTACACTTGAATATTCATCTGACAGTCAAAACTTAACTGACAATCAGAGGGTGATTTTACAGTATCTATCAGATCAAATCCTGACTTTTGCAAAATCATATACCCACATCTTTTGAAAGCGAGACTCAATAGAATCCCTCTCTTATTCAGCAAGGATTCTACTCAAATACATTCACTACTATTATCTGCTAAACTTAGTAAACCACCTAATACAATAAAAGGGTCGTTATTTTCTATTGCCTCTTCTATTAAATATGGATTTAATTCCTTACTTAACTTTAACACCTCATTAAAGTTACCTCCCCATAATTTGGTTACATCTTTCATTAACCCTAAATTATTTAATAAAGGGTTGTCGTAAACCACTTCATTTAAAAAATGAACCTGTTTTGTTGTTTCAGCGTTAGGATTAGCCTTGTTGTATAGTTCGTTTAATAACTGTTTAATTCCAACGTCATTTTTAAACTGAGCCACTATTTTCTGACCTAATATATTAACATCTTCATTATTTCCCACAAGTTGGTCATCAGATTTAACGATACTATAAATAAATAGCACTACATCTTCCAAAACCATCTTACTTACCTCGTTTTTTGATACACTCGGTATTTTAGTAATTTTTAATTCTAGTTTGTCTAATACCTTACTTAACCATTCTTTTGCTTTATCAATTCCTTCAGGCTTTTTTTCTTTAGATAATATTACGTTTGAAGCTTTAATTTTAGCAATGTCAATTGCTGAACTTGCTAGTGCCATATCTAAATCTTTTGGAAGGATAAAACCAGATATACTATCAGCTACTTTTTTTGCCGTCCGAACTAACTTAACTTCAGTATATTTTTCATAAAAACCATTTATAACACCTATTCCTCCTCCTGCAATTCCAAGTGGTGGAAAAAACTTGCCAGATAAACCTAAGCCGTCAGATATCTTTTTTATTATTGAACTATAATCGTCTCCCTTTCCTTTTATTAAACCAGTGCTTATCAATTTATATGCAAGTAAGCAATCGCTTAAAGTACAGTAAAACTTAGTAGCATATTCGCACACCTCTGAACCATATTCTTTTTCTAATAACTCAAATTTTTCCTTAATTTCCACCTCAGTACCTACATTAGCTTTAGTTAAAGTATCGTCAATATGAACTATCATCTTCTTTTGTCCATCCAGCTCTGTTATAATTATTTCAACCTTATTATCAAATAAGTTGGTAATTTCAGTGGAAGTTGATTTTAATTTCTCAAACTCATCTTTTGTTACAAAACTAATTAATTGTTCTTTAATCTCTACTATGTTTTCCGTTGCTACTTGTAATCCTTCCACTACTACTTGTAAACCTTCATCTAATAATTGTACATCTGTTGCTACCTTATTAATTTTTTTGGTCAATTCCATATTGCGTGCTTCAACTAATTCATTATGATCTTCTTGCTTTAACGTATTATTTTTGACAATTTCTACTAGCTCATTATGATTTTCTTGAAGCTTGTTATATTGTTCTTGAAGTTCGTGCAATTGTTCAGCATCTGCTTTGCTTTGTATTCCCCCAAATTTTGTTTGTATTCCTTTAACTTTATTTTCTAGTTCTATGTAAGGAGCTAAAATCTCTGTGATATAAGTAATGTTCTGCTTAGTTAATCCTTCTATTTTACCTTTGTTAACTAATGTAACTGCTTCGTTAAAGCAGTTTAGACCTTCTTCTTTTCTACCTATAATACTTAGAAGTATGCTTCCTTTATTACAATAATATAGAGGATTGGGGTTTTTAGTTCTAGCATTAATTGCATCTTCAAAAGCTTTAAGAGCCTCCTCATTTTGTGCTTCAACCACGTAAGTTAGTCCAATGCTATTGTAAACAGCAGCTTTATCCTCTGAACTTGCTGACCTATCATATTTATATTCTTTAAGACTCTTATCATATTGTTCAAGTGCCTCATCATACCTAGTAAGTTTACGTAAACAATCTCCTAGAGCTTTATATATATTCACTTTAGGCTTAAATTGTTTTTCAGCAATTTCTTTATAATACTTTAAAGATTGCTCATATTCTTCGATTCCATACAATATGTTACCGTATTTATGTAAATATATGATTTCTTTTGTATCTCCTGAGGTATCATTTCTATTAGATTTCTGTATCCCAGCCACATTTTGAAGAAGATTTTTAGCTTCGTCTAAAGTCTTTGTTGCTACTTCAATATTTCCTTGTTGTTTTTCATAGTCAGCTTGCGTAAGCAAGTTACGAATTTCATTTTTCATAATTTTACTCCTTGTTGTTTAATAAGTTTATGATCATAATTATCTTAGTATTCACAATAATTCCTGTAATAGGCTTTGGTCAGAATTACATATGTAGTTAAAATCTTTACTTCCAAATAAATTAGTAAGATAATCGCTCGCATCTATAGCCTTATTCAAGTTAATGTTTAAGTTACTGGCAAGTTTTATTAAAATTATAACAGTACTTTTATATATTTTCTATAACTAATTTTTATTATTTTGTTTCAATTGTGATTTTTCTAACACCAAATATACCATTCTTCTTCTTTTTTACTGTCTTTTTTCCATTCCCTCACCTACACCCTGACCATTCTAGGAAGGGAGTTTTTGCTGCCTATATCAACCTTACCACAAAAAATAAACTGATTTATTTACGCACAAAGTTTTAGCATTTGCTTTTGGAATCCCTCTACCCGCACTTGGGCAAACTAGGTTTACCTAGTTTGCCTGTGCTCAAAGATTCAGTTTTTGTCATTGCTATTACCCAAAACTTACAGCTTATAGCGGTAATAGCAATATATCACTGTAATAAATCAGAAGTACGAAGAAGCAAAGGATAAAATGCAGTTGCAGCAAGTAGCTATATTTCAAGAAGTAAATTGCAGTTTTTTACAACTGACCGTAAAACAGGAGAAAAACGTACTGTTACCTATAATTTTAGCAGCAAGAAAGGACTTGTTCATAGCGTAATTCTAGCCCCAGAGGGTTCTTCTAGTTGGGTGTATGATAGACAAGAATTATGGAACAGAGCAGAAAAGTAGTGAAACAAGAGAAAATGCTGAAACCGCTAGAAAGCTAACCATAGCCCTACCAAAAGAATTAACTCAACAACAAAATACTGAACTTACCGAACACTTTGCTTCTGAGTGCCTAGTTAGCCATGGCATGATAGCAGATATAAACATTCATTATGACAATCCAAATAATCCTCATGCCCACATTCAGATGACTACTAGAAAACTACTACGTTTAGAAAATGGCGAAGTAATTTTTGGTGAGAAAGGACGTGAATGGGGAAGAAGAAATTTTTTATATTATTATCGGGAAAATGTAGCCTATTTCATCAACCAATATTTAGAAAAATATGGTCATTTAGCTAAAGTATCGCATTTATCGCATAAAGCAAGAGGAATTGATTTAATACCGACTATCCATGAAGGAACAGCGTGGTATATAAAAGATTCGAAGCTAAAATTAACAAATGTGCAAAAAAGAAAATGCCGCAAAGATTAAAGCAAATCCAGAATTAAGAGAGATAAGTAAACAATTAGTAGTAGAAGAATTTAATAATTTTAGTCACTGTCTCTAGTTCAACACTATTAATAATAAATTTTATAAAAAATCACTAATTGTGAGCAAAAAGGTGTACTTCTCGGATTAATAAAGATATGTGTGAAGATAATACTACGTGGTGTGGTGTTAAGCACAGAGGTTAGAACAAAGATCGGAAAATTTTTAAATCTAACCTCAGTGTCTATTTTCCTAACGAACAATAGGGGTTAATTTTATGACTACCAATGTTAAAGATCAACAAAATAATTTAACAAATGAAAAAATAAATAATATCACTAACATTGCGGCACAAATACTTAGAGAAGTTTTGCAGAGCAATAATATAACTTATATAGAATTTATCGAAGTTCGTATAGGTTTAGAAGGAATTGAAATACTTGGTAAAGTGTTAGAACATAATAAGCTTATAACTGCAATACGTCTTTGCGATAACGATATTGGATTTGAGGAACTAAGTCTGCTTATCGAACTGTTAGAGAATAATCATAGTTTGATTAATATAGATATTGAATATAATAATATAGGTGTTCAGGGGCTAATCATACTAGCTGAATTTCTAGAAAATGATAAAACCATAAAGCAAATAAGTCTTAGAGGCAATGATATTGGTGATGAGGGAGCGGATATACTGGCAGGAGTTCTAACAAATAATGAAATTATAAAGCAAGTGGATATTGATAGCAATAATATTACTGATAAAGGAGCAATCATACTAGCAAGATTTCTAAAAAATAATAACACTATAAAGAAAATATCTCTTAGTAATAATGATATTGGTGATGTTGGGATTGTCCAGCTTGTTAAAGCTTTGGAAACTAACAGAACCATCAGCCAAATAAACCTCAGCTATAACAATATTACTGACAATGGAACAATAACACTGGTGGGACTTCTAGAGTCTAATAATAAAATTACAAGCAAGATAATAATAGATTTCACAGATTTTGACAATGAAAATATTAGTTACCAAGTAGAAGAGCTATTAATTGAGACTCTAGAAAGCCACAACAAAAAACTGGGGGTATAATTTTAAAAATATTCATCTTTTTTAAAATAGTAAATATATTGATGTGGTTAAAAAGGTATCTATTACACCAAAAAAGATCATGTTTTGCTTGTAACAATATCACGGTACTCAAATGAAATCTTAAATATTATAGAAAAGATTTCTTGTATATAGGTGAATTTGCAAAATTCTTTTTGCAATATCTATGCCGATTGTAGTAATCTACATTATAGATAGCTGCATTACAAATATATGAAAACTGTTTTACCTGAACGCTCCTTGATAATTCAAGAAAGACTTGATAATATCGTCAAAGAAATTCTCGCTGTATCAAAGCACAAGATTGCGATGATTATTTTATTTGGCTCTTACGCTAGAGGAGATTGGGTACAAGATGAGTATAAAAAAGGTCACATTACCTACAGTTATCAAAGTGATCTCGATATTATGTTAGTCATGACATCCATATGACTAATCCATTTCCTAGTATTACCTATCCTTTCATCTGCTAAAGACACTAATAATCGTTTAGCTGCCATAAGATCACTACAACTTATTTGTTATGACTCAATTGTATCATATCTGATACAGAATATCAATCAGGTGATCGATGTAAACAGTGGCATTCGGTTAAGTTTTTAACTTATCTATTATTTTAAAGCAAACCTATATAAAAAAAGCCCATATTTAGACTTAGAGCATAATAATTCAAACTAGGGAGGGGGGATTTTACCATAATGATACTAAAAAGCCGTGTAATAGCCTTAAAATAGCTAAATAGGGGTATCTATGATAAACCACTTCATAAAGTTACTCTTGCTACGAGTTAAAACAATTATTTTTACAATAGACCTCTTTCGAAACTCGCTTGTGCTGAGGGATTTGAAGGAGACGCTTCACCTCAAACCGCAGCGTACTATAATTCCGTTACGGATTCGAGTACCGCATCGACGTACAAATCACCAGCAGAAGTAGAGTTTCGAAAGAAGTCTAATAACTAAAAATTATTAATGCTAAAAAAATGTGACACTTGGCTCTAATACTGGGGTTACTTGGATAATTTAATGCAAACTCAACTTGACTTGTCCAGTATTTGATCTATCTCTGAATGCATAATACTTATTAATTTAAACTCTAATTTATTATTACTATTATCAAAGGAAAAAATATGACAGACTCAGCACAAAAAGCTATAATTTTAGTTCGTGTTTCAACAAGGGAGCAAGAAGAAGGGTATTCAATTGAAGCTCAAAAATATAGATTAGTAGAATATTGCCAACGTAAAAATCTTGAAGTTATCGAAACTTTTGAAATTATTGAATCTTCCAGCAGAGGTGATCGCAAACAATTTAAAGAGATGATCAAATTTGCTAAAAGCCATAGAGAAACAATTGCTATAGTTGCTGATAAAGTAGATCGAGTACAAAGAAGAATCTCAGAAATTTCATTACTAGAAGAACCAATAAAAGCTGGTAAGATAGAATTACATTTTAGAACAGAAGGTTACATAATAGATAAAGATTCTCAGTCTCATGCAAAGCTAATGTGGGGAATGAACGTATTGATGGCACAATCTTACGTTGATAGTTTAAGTGATAACGTTAAAAGAAGCCTAGATCATAAATTGCGTAAAGGAGAGTGGATAGGACCAGCCCCTCTTGGTTACCTAAATAGTCGAGATGAAAGAGGAAACAGTATAGTAATTCTCGATCCTTTAAGAGGTCCTATCATAAAAAAACTCTTTGAAGAATATGCAACAGGAATGTATACTCTTAGGTCTATGGTAAACATGGCTAAAGAATTAGGCTTAATAAGTAAAAAGAATTGTCACCTAAATAAAACAGTTATACATCGTTTAATACAACAACCATTTTATTACGGTGAGATGAGAGTAAAAGGAGAGATGTGGTCACATGGTTATCAACCTATTATAACAAGAGAGATTTTTATGGCATGTAAAGATGTACGTTTAGGTTGGAAGAAGAAGCCATTCAAATATGGTGGGAAAGATTTCCTCTTTAGAGGATTAATCAGCTGTGCAGTAACTGGCAAAATGGTAACATCTGAAATTCATAGTAAAACATATCCAAACGGTAAAGTGGATGAATGGACATATTTAGCTACTTGGGATACACATAACCTAGACAAGAAAATATATATAAGGGAAGATGAGGTTTTAAAGCAAATAGAAGAGGTTTTTAAAAGAATAGGTATAAGAGACCCTTGCCTATTTAAAAAATACAAATGAGCTAAAAAAAGATGAGCATGGGCAAGCGACGGCTGCTTTAAAGAAAGAACATACAGAAAATGAAAATAAACTAAATTTATTAATTGATTTAAGATTAAGCAGCGAACTAAGCAAAGAAGAATTCCAAGCAAAGAAACAACAATTAAAAGATCGTCAATATGAAATTGCTCGTTTACTTAAAGTTTATGAGGAAGCAGACGATAAATTTACTGATACGGCTACAATGCTAATAACTCTAGCTTCTGAAGCCTATGAAACCTTCAAAGGTTCTGAAATGCCCCAAAAACGCAAAATGATAAATTTCGTATTTCAGAACCTCAAACTGAGGGGCAAAAAACTTGAGACCTCTCTACGTTTCCCGTTCGATATTTTTGAAAAAACGACAACTTGTACCGAATGGCGGAGAGAGAGGGATTCGAACCCTCGATACGGTTACCCGTATAACGGTTTAGCAAACCGTCGCCTTCAGCCTCTCGACCACCTCTCCAAATCATAACATGATTATATTATGAGTCACTTATAGCATTGAATCGTTTATATTTCTATAATTATTTTATATAAGTTCAATAGGGTAATTTAAAAGTCACAATCAATAGTTGATGCACATAGTGTATACTAGGGTTCTGATACTGTCTTAAGAGTCAAGGATTAAAATAGGATTAAAGATAGAATTATTTTTAATTACTCCAAAGACAATATGTAATAATTTACGCATAATAGCAACAATAATAGCCTTAGTAGGTTTACCCTTACTAGATAGCTTTTGGGTAAATTGTTTAAATATAGGGTTATAATTTTTAGATACTATAGCAGGAAAGTATAGTGCTTTACGTAGTTTAGCTGAACCAATCTTTGATATAGCACTTTTCCCCTTAACTGATGTACCAGATACTCTATGTTTAGCTGTAAGTCCTGCATAAGCAGCAAACTCCCTAGCACTATTAAAAGAAATCTAAATCTGGAGATTCTGCCAATATAGCAACAGCTGTAAGTTTACCTATACCTAGAATGGTTTGCATATTATCTATTTTTTGTGTTAGTTCAATATTACTAACAAGTAAGCAATTGTAAGTAAAAAGTATGATATAATAGATATTAAAGTCAATGTAAATAATGATTTATATTGACTTATAAGAGGGTATTACAGCAATAGTCATTTATATTATTAATGACTATCGCTGTGCAGGCGTGAGCGACCGTAAAGCAATTGGTCTTAAGATCGTATGGATTCTAGTACTCTAGCCCAAATCCCCGAGACGTTTGAATAGTTGATGGGGATGCCTTTGCACTCCCGCTTACAATCGTAAACATTAAAAGTCTTCGAGGTATTATGCTATTATATAATAATTTTATCGGTCTTGATATAGGAAAATTCAATTTTGTTGTTGCTATTCATGGAAAAAAAGAAACTAAAGAATATAATAACAACTCTAATGGAATAGCTGATTTTATCAAGGATTACAAAAAAGAGATTAGTTCTGGATTATGTGTTTTAGAAACTACTGGTGGATATGAAATGGAACTATTACTAACGCTTTGCAATCAGGGTTTTGCTGTACATAGAGCCAATACTCGCAAAGTTAAAAACTTTATTAGGTCTTTTGGTAATGCAGCTAAAACTGACAATCTTGACGCTAAAGCTTTGGCACTTTATGGTTTTGAACGATCAGAAAGATTAGAGCTATTTAAAGTACAATCTAAGCAAGCTTTAAACTTGTATGAATTAGTAGGACGTAGGAACGATCTTAAACAAATGTTGATTGCAGAAAAAAATAGGTTTCAGTCCCCGAGAGCTGATTTAATTAAGTCTAGTTGTGTTAAAATAATCGAAGTACTAGAAGAACAAATTGCATCTATTACTAAAGAAATAGATGACTTAATAGCATAATATTATTATTTTTCAAAATATTTTCTACATTTTTTTTGTTTATCCTAAAAAGCTGATAATATTTGTCTAGTCATTTACGGTTTACACAACGATTTGTAGGATATGTGAATATAAAGGAAGTAGCTGTCTATTTATACAACAACAAAATGCAAAAATATTCATCTTTTTCAAAAAAATATAATAAATTCCTAGTAATATTCTAATTTTTAGTTTAACTTATATATTTAAAATATAGAGTATGGTTTTTTTATGGAAGAAGAAGAAATCAATTATTGGGACAACTCAAAGTATGCACCTTGTCAATATGCTACTAGGTTACTGGACAAATTACGTAAGATGAATGAGGAAATAAACCGACCAATAGATATTGATGAGGTTATAAAGGCTATTTATTATGCCAAGAAATATCATGGCAGCCAAATGCGGCAGTCAGGCGAGCCTTATTACTCTTACCCAATAGAGGTGGCTTATATGATTTCTGATTATCTTTTCCGCACTGACATTATTGTTACCAGCATATTACACGACACCATCGAAGACACTACACTTACCGAAAAAATGATTGCCTATATCTTTGGGGAGCAGGTTGCTAGTCAAGTAGAAGACTTAAGCAGGAACAAGCCACACGGGAAGATTAGCTCGGCAGAAACATTAGATATATTACTTCAACAAGAAAAATATGATGTGGCATTGATTAAATTATTTGACCGAGTTCATAACTTGCAAACTCTAGGAGTTAAATCACCTGAGAAAGCTAGGAAGATTATTGAGGAAACCATACAAGAATTTTTAGTTCTCTCTACATATTTAGGATTGTCAGAAATAAAATATCAACTTATGGAATTATGTTCTAAATACTCGACAGTTACATACCCTTCAACTTTGGATTTATATTCGTTGTTGTCTATGGATAATTTCCAGCCTCTTTTTCCAATTTTTCAAAATGATGCAGACCAAAAGTGTACCCTACAATTAATGGTATCATTATAACTAATAACCCATAATTACCAAAAGTCTTTACAAGATACACAGTGCCAAAAGATGTAATAATATACATAGAAGTATGTGCTATAGCATAGGTTACGTTGGCGTAAGTAAAGCGTTTAAAGACTGGAAAATGTTTAAAAAATATTGCCATCGCTGGTGTTTGAGAAGGTCCAAATACTATAGGTATCAATTGAATTAATAGTAGCACGAAAGGGCTTGTAATATTATTTAATAAATAAGGAGATATTAATATTGCTATAGAGAATATTATTAATTTAACTCTAAGAATTATTAATGGATATATTATGTAACTTAAATACACTAATATAAAGTAGCAAATTAATCCGATTATGGAAACAATAAAATTTTGATGAATAACTTGTTCAGCACTATAGTGAAAAGAATTTTTTAAAATATTACCACAATGTATATAAGAAAAATAAAAACATATTGGCCATCCACATCCACATAGTGTAAAAAAATTAGCAAGAGCAGTTCGTATGTTAACTCTTTCTTGTGCAAGAGTATTAGTTTTTAAAGAACCATCTAATTTATTTTTTTCTAAAATATATTTTATTTGACGTTTGGCATCCGCAAATTCCGGGGTTTCTCGAAGAGCTGTTCTTGCAAGAACGCCAATCATTGCTATACCAGAACCGATCCAAAATGCCACACGCCAATTAAAACCTTGTGAAGTAACCAATGACGCAATAGCTAAAGCAAAAGTTCCTCCTGCAGCATATAAACACCCAATTAAGGTTACAGCTGGATATTGTATCGGTGGTTTGTTATCTCAGTAACATAAATACTAGCTCCTACTTTCTCTCCCATTGAGCTAATACCCTGCAATATTCTACATGCTGTAACTATCCAAACAGCCCTAATCCCAATTTCTTCATAAGTTGGTATACTAGCCATAATTACACAAGAGAGTGACATTAACACGGTGGTGATGATAACCGTAGATTTTCGCCCTATATGATCGCCCAGCCAACCAAAAATAAAAGCACCAAGAGGTCTAAATAGATAGGTAGAACAAAAAGCAGCAGCAGATACAAACGCTGCCATATCAGGATCAGTTTTAGGAAAAAACAGCTCATTCAACAATACAGCCATATGAACATAAAGCATCAGATCAAAATACTCTAAGAATGTTCCTATTGACAGCAACCCGATGGCTTGTTTTTGTTCTTTAGTGAGATGAGTTTAGGGATGGATAACCCTGCCATCTGCTCGTACAAATTTGCTCATATTAGTGTTTAAACCTTTACTTTATGTTATCAATATTTACCTATTATTACCTAACCTTTGCTGCCAGATCAATTTTTGGTTGAAAATAATTTTCTCTCTTCTTCTCCAACTTTTCAAAATGCAATAGCCCGTATGCGGAAGCTATAATTGCAGGAATCATAATAAACCATAATCCCCAATTGCCAAAATGGTCAGTAAAATAGACAAAACCAAAAGAGGTAATAACAAACATTAAGGCTCTAGATACAGCAAATGTAATGCTAGCACAGGTAAAACGTTTAAATACCGGGAAACTTTCATAACAAACGGGAAGAACAGGAGCTAAGCATTCACATAAAAGTATAACAAATTGCATCAAAAATAATTGATAAGGAGCATTAACATTATTCAATAAATACGGACAAAATATCATAAAAATAAAAGATATGATCAATATAATTTTCATTGTTAATAATGGATATATTTTTAAACTTAAATAACACAATGTTAATATGGTTATGAACTCCATTATACAGACAATAAAATTATGATGAATAACCTCAACCGTTGTATAACCAAAGCTAGTTTTTAAAATATTACCACAATGTACATAAATAAAATAAAAACTTATCGGTCCAAAACATTGTAAAAAAAAGAAAGCTAGTACTGTTTTTTTATTAACCTTTTCTTTCCAAATAGGATTTTTTTCTAAAGTATTGCTATCTGTATTAGTTCGTGCAAATATCGTTTTTATTCGACGTTTAGCATCAGCAAATTCAGGCGTTTCTCGTAATGTTGTTCTAGCAATAGAACCAATTAATGCCACTATTGCACCTAGCCAAAATGCTGCACGCCAGTTAAAACCAAGCGAAGTTACAAGTGACGCAATCCCTAAAGCACCTATGCCCCCTAAGGCAGCAAAAGCTCCTAATGATCCCACAGTTGCATATTGGATTGGTGGCTTAAGCGTTTCCGTTAAATAAAGTTCTGCCCCTGTCACCTCTCCCATAGAAGATATACCTTGTATGATACGACAGATGGTTACTATCCAAGTAGCTGTTACTCCTATCTGAGCATAAGTAGGTAGATTAGCCATGACAAGACATGAGGCAGCCATCATAAGAGTTGTGATGATCACTGTTGACTTACGTCCTATATTATCGCCTAACCAACCAAATATTACTGCCCCAACAGGTCGGAAAACATAAGTGGAACAAAAAGCAAAAGACATCATTAAAGCGGTTGTCTGAGGATCAGATGGTTCAAAAAATAACTCATTAAGAACCCCTGCCATATGGACATATAGCAGCAGATCAAAATATTCTAGGAATGTCCCGATCGACAGCAACCCGACAGCTTGTTTTTGTTCTTTAGTGAGATGAGTTTGGGGATAGATAACCCTGCCATCTGCTTGTACAAATTTGCTCATATTAGTGTTTAAACCCTTAAGTTATATTGTCTAGAGTTGTATATAATTGTGTTAAAAAACCCCTATACCAATTGGCATAGGGGTATGGAATTGATACTACATAATTTCACAACAAACATGAAGCTTAGTACTTCCAGCTAGTGCAATATCTGCTTCCGAGTCAGACGTATCAGAGCAAGTTTCGTACGAAGCATTAAGATGGGAAGAAGATGCTCCCTGATATGAGTGAAATTGTGGACAATGCGATTCTAATTGTGTATCAGCCCAAACTGCAGCAGACACAGAAATTTCTGCATCCTTGTTAGGATATTTTGTGGTGATTGTCTTAATAGCATTAACCCATTGCCCTGCTTCTGAAAAAACATCGGTATAGACTCGTGTAGCATCCTTCTTAAATATGTTTAAACAAGTAGGATCACCTAACTTAGCCCCTACAGCCACAATTAACTTATCTTTATATTCACTCTTTTCTACTCCTAGCCCTTCCCGATAAAGATAAGCAAGAGCAGCAGCAGCTTCTGCCTTACCAAATAATAAAGCCTCGTGTAGGTTACCACTTATTATTTTATAAAGTTTCTCAACTTTTGGTAATCCACACTCCTTTTGTATAGTCTTTGCTCTGCCCATTTGGGTTAAAGCATAATCATACAAATTATTAGCTGTTCTCAACAACCCTGTTTCTGAGTCTATATAACGGTGAGTACCAACTAATTCATTATGTTGTTTTTCTAGTCGCATTCCTTCTTGGCGGAATTGTGCTAATTTCTTATCATCACTATCATCAAATTTTTTTGCCATATATTACCTATTTTTTTATTTATTATTAAACATATACAATTAGTTGCATATTTAGTTACCTAGTATGTCCTTTAGGGTCTTTCTTTAGATTATTGGTATTATTTATACAAGTAGAATTAGTAACCTTTTCTGGCGGTTTAGCAAGAGTTACTTTTAGAGAGAGGAATTTTTTATTTGCTATATTCACAATATCTTTAGCTTCTTTCTGCAATTTATCTTGTTCTAGATTTTGAGGAATATTTACATCATTAGGAGAAATTCGTGCAGGAGCTTGCTGATGTTTAACATTTTTAGGTAGTTTATCTTCTTGCGGAAAGCTAGCGTCGTTTAAAAAGGCATTACGCTCTTCAATATCTGCAATATTTTTAGGTAATTTATTTTCTTGTGGGAGATTACCGTCGTTTAAAAAGGCATCACGCTGCCCAATATCTGCGACCGGCTCATCATTTTTAATAGCATTTTCTTGGTTTTTTATCAAACTATCAAATTCAGTCAATATTTGATATTTTTCAGTATCTGTATGTTTATACTTATCAGCTAATTTTTTATAAGGTTTATCACCTTTTTCCTGCTCCAAAGTCCAAATTTGCTTATCAGTATCATCCATCTCTGCTTTAGCTTTTGCTATAGCAGGTTTAAGTTCTTCCCTTCTCTCGTCCTTATGTTTTATTCTTTGCTTTGCTGTTTCAAGCAAAATTGATGATTGTAGTTCTTTTGGTTTTTGCTGTTCTTTTTTAACAGCATCTTTTAATTCTTCTTTCTCTGTTTTTAATTTTGCATCATAAGCACATAATCCATCGTAATGTTTATGTGCTGCTTTCTGATGTCTATATAATTTTCTATCTCTCTCTATTTGTTCTTCATTTTTGATGAAAGGTCTTAATTTACTTTCATCAATATCTTTACCTTTCAGATTTTCATCACTAATATAATCAAACAACTCATTGTGTTTTCTAGTTTCTTCCTTAGTTTCCTCTATACGCTTAGCTATTTCTACTTTAAATTCTGCATGTTGTTTTTCTAACCTAGAGCCTTCTTGATTAAACTGTGCTAATAACCGCTCAGCTTCTAACTTTTCAGCTTCCATTTCTAAAAAGTCTATTTGGTCTTGCAACTTAGTTGCGGCTGCTCTAGCTTCCTCTTCTTGCCTGTAAGTAATATTTTGTTCAGCACGTTGCTCTTCTTTGACAACAGCAGCTTGTAAAGCTTCCAAACTTTTTAGTATTTTTGCTGGAAGATTACTAGCTAACAAACTACTTATAGCACTATTGAGCCTCGCTAGCTCAGCTGGGTTAGTAGTATGTAGCTGAGATTTGATATCATTAATAACATTTTCAAACTGAGCAACATAAGCAGAGTCTTCCTTACCCATATTCCCATCATCAAAATCATCAGCCATTTTATATTTTGCCATATTAGTAGGTTGATTTACGTTGCCATAATTTAATTAGAATCAATTCTAAAATATTAGTCAACTTATTTTTAATAAAAATTAATTATTTTTTATAATATAAACAATATCCAATATTCTACTTACATAACTATATTAGTTCTGATATTTAACATTCTTTGATCTTAAGCCTATATTTTTACCAATCTCTCTTTTCCCCCTTCTAATTTGTTTATAGAATTGTGATATTGTTACAACCAAGATTTATTATTTCAATTTTCTATATTATTTTTTCTTGCTATCGTTCAACCAAATCATCAATATCCATTAGTATTAATAAATATATTAAGGTGAATACAATGATAGGATATCAGCAGGAACAAAGAAGCCTAACTAAAGAGCAAAAATCAGCTATTGGCTTATTATCGATTGGGACTTTTTTAGAATATTTTGATCTGATGCTTTATGTCCATATGGCTGTACTGTTAAATGAGTTGTTTTTTCCAAAATCTGACCCTCATACTACCGCTCTTTATTCAGCTACAGCTTTTTGTTCCACTTATGTTTTCCGACCTGTTGGGGCAGTAATATTTGGTTGGTTAGGCGATAATATAGGACGTAAGTCAACAGTGATCATCACAACTCTTATGATGGCTGCCTCATGTCTTGTTGTCCATGGCTAATCTACCTATACTTATGCCCAAATAGGCATTACAGCCTCTTGGTTGATCACCATATGCCGTATACTCCAAGGAATATCTTCTATGGGAGAGGTAGTAGGAGCACAGCTTTATTTAACTGAATCTATAAATCCACCAATCCAATATCCAGCTGTTTCGTCAGTTGCGGTTTTTAGTACTTTAGAAGCAGTCGCTGCTTTAGGCATAGTATCTTTAGTGACCTCCTATGGATTTAATTGGCGTATAGCATTTTGGATGGGAGCAGGCGTAGCACTGATCGGCACAGCAGCTCGAAGGAGTCTTAGAGAAACGCCGGAATTTGCTGACGCCAAGCGTCAACTAAAAAAAACTTTTGAGCAGCCTTCAAATGTTGGTAGCATATATCTCAAGAAACTAGAAAATAATCCAATATGGCAGGAAAGAGCTAATAAAACAACAATTTTAGCGTTGTTCTTAATGGAATGTATGGGACCCGTATGTTTTTATTTTACTTATATTTATTGAGGGAATATTTTACAAACTTCTTGTGGCTATAGTGCTGAACAAGTCATTTATCAAAATTTTATTGTTTCAATATTTGGTTTCTTAGGCACTTTGGTATTAACATATTTAAGTTATAGAATATATCCGTTAAAAATTGTAAAAACCTTGTTATTAATATTTGGTGTATTTGTTTTACTTTGTCCTTATTTATTAAATAATATTAATAACTCATTTGATGTATTTTTAATGCAATTATTAATTGAGTTATGTTTACCTCCTGGCATAGCAGTGGCAATCTATTATAAACATTTTCCTGTCTTTAAACGGTTTAGCTGTGCTAGTCTTACATTTGCCATATCTCGTGCCTTAATGTATGTAGTTACCTCTTTTTCAGTTGTTTACTTAACTGAATATTGGCATCATTGGGGGATAATTATTATATTGTATAATGGACTGAAGAAAATGGACAAAAAAATAGAGTTAAAAGTTTCCTAATTAAGATAAAATAATAAGAAAAAATTAGGAGAAAAAATGACAAAAGAAAAAGTAAGAGTTTTTAGTGCTGAAGAAAAAACTAGGATAGTATTAGAAGTGCTGAAAGAAGAGAGTCCATTATCAGTGATAGCATCAAAATATGAGATAAACTCCAAGACAATTAGTAATTGGAAAAAACAATTTATATCAAATGCAGCATTGGCTTTTGAACCAGCAAAACTGGTAAGTAAATATCAGGAACAAATTAATATGCTGAAAGAACAAAATGATGAATTAGCGAAAACTCTTGAAAAAACAATAGTAGAGAGAGATTGGGCTGTGGGAAAGCTACAAAGCTTGGACTTATCAAATAGAAAAGAACTTGTCGATTCCAAGCTAGCAATGTTACCAAAGACAAGGCAATATGAATTATTAAAGATTAATCGTTCTTCAATGTACTATAAAGCAAAACCATTTAGTGGGTATAACTTAAATATTTTAAATAAAATAGATGAAATATATACTGATAATCCTGAATTTGGTTATCGTTATATCCATAGACAATTATTAGAAGATGGCTTGGTTATTGGTAAGGATCGGGTTCTAAAATATATGAACATGATTGGCATAGAGGCTATTTATCCAAAGAGGAAAAAGTTAACATCTGGAAAAGATAAACAGCATAAAATTTATAGTTATTTGCTTGATAAATATTGGTCTAATCTAGGTACAAGTAAAACTGTAGATGTACCTAACGCTAACGAGGTTTGGAGCGGAGATATCACTTATGTTAGAACTAATTCGGGATTTATGTACATGGCGGCAATTATAGATTGGCATAGTAGAGCTGTGTTGAGTTATAAATTGTCAAATAGTATGGATGTAAGTTTGGTAACTGAAGTATTGCATGATGCACTTAACAAATATCCTGCACCGCAGATATTTAATAGTGATCAGGGCAGTCAATATACTAGTCATGAACACATTGAAATTTTACAAGAGCATAACATTAAAGTTTCGATGAATAGTAAAGGAAGAAGTATTGATAATATAATTATGGAGAGATTTTTCCGAACTTTAAAATATAATTGTATATTTATTAATGATTTTAAAGATGTTAAAGAGCTAAAGAGTGGTATTGATGATTACATCAATCACTATAATTATAGAAGATTCCATTCAAGTATTGGTTACAAAAAGCCTATGAATATCTATCTAAATTCTATACAAAATTATGAACAAATTGCAGCTTGAAAAATGCAAAAATGGGAAACAACATTATTATTTTTTTGTCTTGATTTTTCAGTCCAGTATCTTGTTCCAGTTTGCATAGGTTTTGCATTCGGACTATTTCATTTTGAAAAGTTGGAGAAAAAGGTTGGGAATTATCCACAAAAGCCTCATGTAGAGGTATAGATAAATGTTGACAACATAATGTAATAATTCGTTTTGTTACTGTTGGTATTTTTAAATGCATAGATAAAGTTAAAAAATGTATTACAGTTTCTTCTACTATCTTTTTAGCTTTTTCCAGCGATTTAGCTCCTAGAGTTTCTAAATTATGAATCCGATCAAAAAGTTTAATCAGTGCTACATCATGTTTTTTTTGCTGAATTAATAAATATAGTGTTTCTGCCGAGCTAATCTTGCCATGAGGCTTGACCCTGGTCAGGTCTTCTACTTGACTAGCCACTTGACTGCCAAAGATGTAAGCAATCATCTTTTCGGTCAGTTGTGTATCCTCAATGGTGTCGTGTAGCAATGCAGTCACAATCATGTAAGTTCTAAACAATCGTGGAATTTCTAGGGCTGTGTACTGGGCTACCATATACGCCACTTCAATCGGATGTGAATAATACGGCTCGCCGGACTGTCTCATTTTGGCTGCCATGATATTTTTTAGCGTAGTAGATGCCTTTTTTGACTTCATACATGTTTATTGGTTGCTTTACTTTTTCATTTAGCAAAATTAACTCCTTAAGCAACCTCTCAGCATATGCACAATACTAGTATTTTGAATTATCCCAATAGTTATTAACATCTTCCATAAGAAACCATGATATTCTAATTATAAAGTTATAATAAACTAAAATTTTGACTATTTAAAGCATTTATTGCTTTTTATTTTTAAAAAGATGCATATTTTCTAATCCTGTTGTATAAATCACAGTTTACCCAAATTCGCGTTATTGGACAATTTCATAAGGTTAGTAAAAAATATCTTAAATATCTATTGTCGATGAGTTTTGTTTTGGATATAACTAAAGGGATAATAATACTACTTTTGATTTGTTATTGAATAATTGTGTGATTTAGTTATGAGCGAAGAACTTCTGCAACGAGATTTAATCAAGAATCCCCAAAAAATAGGGACTTGGAATTTTTATGATATTGGTGCAACAACTATTAGTGCTTTAAAAAAAGCTGATATAATAAGAAGTATAGATTATGGGGATATATCAAACAAGAGAGTTGATGCCATTATCACAAAACAAAAAGAAGTTATTGCTATTGTGGAATTTAAACTACCTGAAAACTTTAATACCAAGGATAAAAAAAATAATGCCATTTTGCAAGAAATTGAGGTTGCCAAAAAACTAAAAACAAAATTAATTATTGCAACTGATACCCAAGAGACGATATGGATTAATGTTGCTACTGGTAATAACGTAAAAACCGAAGAAGGCGATGATTTTAAATATCTTTTTGACTCCAAAGATATAAACTTACAAAAAGTTATCAATGAAATAATACAACAGATATAGCAAAACAAATATGGCAAGATGTTTGGAGTGTTAGCGGGGCAACC
Organism: Candidatus Tisiphia endosymbiont of Empis tessellata; assembly: GCF_964031035.1. Classification (NCBI taxonomy): domain Bacteria; kingdom Pseudomonadati; phylum Pseudomonadota; class Alphaproteobacteria; order Rickettsiales; family Rickettsiaceae; genus Candidatus Tisiphia; species Candidatus Tisiphia endosymbiont of Empis tessellata. The sequence goes on from NZ_OZ034997.1 coordinate 157,339, forward strand.
CCTGAGAATTGCTTATACACATTTGTTGAATTATTTATATTCAAATATCTAAGTGATTTAAAAATATTACAAGGTACTTATAATTTTTATACTTTACTGCGGATGTATGAAGAATGCAATGAAACTAACACAGTTTTGCAACATTACGCAAATATTATCAGACCACAAATAAAGGAGCTGTTTCCTGAAAATGTTCTAGACAAGACTACCATAATAAATGGTAGCATATTTATCAGTAAAGAACAAAAAGCTGTAGATGGTTACGGAACAGTCTTTAAAAAAGTTTTACAAAAATTTAGAGATTATGGAAAACTTGAGCATGTTGACCATGATTTTAAAAGTAAGCTTTTTGAAAGAAAGTATCAGTAAGAAAAATTGGGGACAGTTTTTTACTCCAATTAAAGTTGTTCGTGCTATCAACGAAATGGCAGAAGGTGAACTAAAAGATGGGATGACTATTTGCGATCCAGCATGCGGAGTGGGTAAATTTCCATTAGAATTTATAAAAGACAATCTTGATAAGCTTTTTAAAGTTGAAAACAATAAAATAATACAAAAAGTTAAAATAGTTGGTTTTGATAAAGGTTTTGATAAAGATGAACAAAAAACCATCATTTTAGCAAAAGCCAATATGCTTATTTATTTTTGTGAACTGATAAAAGATAATATTGGACTAACTAGAGAATTTGCCAAAATATTTAATGAGAGTTTTATTTTAAAAACAAACTCAATACTTGGTACGCTTTCTGAAGCAGAAGAAGAGAAATATGATTTAATTTTAACAAATCCCCCTTATGTAACAAGTGGAAGTAGTAATTTAAAAAAAGAAATATCTACGAGTCTTACTTTAAAAAACCACTATAAAATCAATGCCATGGGTATTGAAGGGCTTTTTATGGAGTGGATCATTAAAGCTCTAAAAAAAGGTGGCAAGGCTTTTATAGTTGTACCTGACGGTATCTTTAATAGACAGAATGATAAAAATTTAAGGCAATATATTTTAGATAGTTGTTATATTGACTCAATTATTTCTTTGCCATTAAAGACATTTTTTACAACACAAAAAAAGACCTATATTTTAGCAATTACAAAAAAATTTGATATTTCTGATATTCAAACTGATCCTGTATTCACTTATTTAGTCAGTGAAATAGGTGAAAGTAGGGATGTAAATAGATTTGATATTGAGCAAGATGACTTAAAAGAAGCTGTTAATTTATATAATGTTTTTAAGGGCAATAAGAAGTATTTTGCAACTCTTAATCATGATAAGAGGTGTAAGATAGTTTCGATAGATGAATTTGACAGTGATAAAAACTGGTCTGTAGAAAGATGGTGGAGTAAAGAAGAAAAAATTGAATTAGGTATTGAAAAAATAGACCAAGTAGTCTCAATTAGTGAGTTTAGTGATATAATTAGCGATTTAGTAATGAGCTGTAATGAGTTTACTACATCTTTGCAAGATATTGGTTTTAATGTAACTCAAGAAAAAAAAAGTACTTAGAAATACCTTTAAATGATTGTAGCTATTTTAAATTATTTATAGGTAAAAGAGTTTTAAAAAGGGATTTAATAAATATTAAAGCTGGTAATATACCCGCATATAGTGCAAATGTATTTAATCCAGTTGGTTTGATAAAAGATAGTAATATAAAAGATTTTGATAGTAATTTTGTTATATGGGGTATTGATGGTGATTTTAAATTTAATTTTATTAGAAAGTACATCCCATTTGCAACAACTGATTATTGTGGAACAATAAGAATATTAGAAGATACTATCTTGCCACAATATTTAATGATTGAGCTAGACAGAATTAAGGATGTTTATGGTTTTGATAGGGGATTAAGAGCTTCTCTAAAAAATATGCAGAATATCATTATTAGATTACATGTAGATGTTGATGGGAATCTTGATATTGACATCCAACAAGACATTATAGAAAAATATCAAGTAATCTCTGAAATTAAGCAAGAAGTTGGGGAATACAAACATAAAATAGATAAACTTGTTATCAAAATTGATGATGCAATCGAGTATTGCCAAAGTGTAAAAATAGAGGATATTTTTAATATAAAAAAAGGAATAGCAAAATACACTAAGACTTATATTAAAAAACATAAAGGTTCGTATCCTGTCTACTCAGCAAACACAAAACAAGATGGTGTTTTAGGTTATATAAATCATTTTGATCATGATGTTGAATCTATCCAGATTACTACCAATGGATATGCTGGCACAGTTTTTTATAGGTCAAAACATAAATTTAGCATAAATGGAGATACAAGATTATATATCCCAAAATGTGATAATCTTGATTGTTTATATCTATCGTTTGAATTACAAAAAGTATTAGATAAAAATAACTTTAACTGGGAATACAAGCCAACCATAGAAAGAACAAGAAATATTGAAATCAAAATCCCAATTACTGCAACAGGTGAATTTGATTTACCAAAACAAAAGGAGATAGCAAAAAAATATCGTAAAATCGAAGAAATAAAAAATAATGTAAAAAGAGAACTTGAAAAAATAGAAAATATAAAAGTTGATATTGGTTTATAATTTTATCTATACTCAAATGATTTAAAGAATTGGAACGAAAAACAAGGAGTGAGCAAGCTCAAGAAGTACAATGAGCTACGCGAGCATACCAATTATTCGTGCAAATATTTGCAGAGTCAATTTGAGGGGGCAGAGGATTGCTAAGTGTTAGGCTGTGAACAGAGCCTAACAGACCGGTATAAAATTATCTGAACTAGTAGCACCATGGTCTCTAACAGTTGCTAAGGGTAGTTGTCTTTCTTGTGCCTTTATTTTCTGACCACTCTCAATAAACGGTAAAGGCAGGAGTATTGATAATATAATTATTGAGAGATTTTTTAGAACCTTGAAGTATAATTGTATATTTATTAATGATTTTAGCAATATTAAAGAACTAAAAGATGCTATTGATAATTATATGAATAAATATAATTATCAAAGATTCTATTCAGCTATTGGTTATAAAAAACCTATGCATGTCTATCTTAATTATATGCAAATTGCTGCTTAATAAAAATGCAAAATAGGAAACAAATTTATCTTTTTTTTGTCTAATTCTTTCAGTCCATTATAGAAGAAGGAGATTATATCATGAATAAAATAATAGGTCTAGATGTAAGTAAAAAATGGCTTGATATATGTGTATACATGCCAAATAATAAACCAATATGGTTCTGATATTGTCTTAAGAGTCAAGGATTAAAGATAGAATTATTTTTAATTACTCCAAATCAGGTACTTATAACACCTCTCTTCCTTAAACTCTAGTTTCGAAATAGGGCTATTGCCTCATTACAAATCTAACTACTCAATAACCGTTGCTTCATCCATTCTCCAACTGTTCCAATGGCTTGTATAGTGACAACTAAAATTACCGGATGGCGACAATATGACAAGATTTGGAAAAGTTATCTATTTTAAAGAATGAGTTTGGTGATATAATAACATAACCTCATGAATCCTAGCAAAAACTGAATAAAAGCTTGAAGAATAATCTATGAAAATATTAATCCTTGGTATAACAGGCATGCTTGGCAATGCCATGTTTAGGTTTATGGCTGAAGATCATAACCTTAACGTTTACGGGACAGCTAGGAATAATGGTGCTTGCCGTTATTTTTCTGAAGAGTCATCTAAACAACTCATTGCCCCAGTAAATATAGAAAATCATGATTCTCTTATTAAATTATTTACAACAATTCGACCTGATGTGGTAGTAAATTGTATTGGGCTAATTAAACAACTAGAGGATGCAAATGATTACCTACAAGCACTATCAATTAATGCTTTGCTTCCTCATAGACTTAGTATAATATGTCAAGCTATAGGCTCTCGTTTTATACATGTTAGTACAGATTGTATATTTTCCGGGTCTAAGGGTAACTATACAGAGAGTGATTTTGCAGATGCTAATGATCTCTATGGTCGCTCAAAGTTTTTAGGGGAAGTAAGTTATCCTAACACTATAACACTTCGTACTTCAATTATCGGGCATGAGTTATCAGGAGGTAAGAGTCTCATAGGCTGGTTTCTTGCACAAAAAAACCAAGTTAGAGGATTTGTCCAAGCCGTGTTCTCTGGACTTCCAACTATTGAATTAGCAAGAATAGTTCGTGACATCGTTATACCGCGACCCGATATGTGTGGACTTTATCATGTCGCAGCAAAACCGATCAATAAATATGATTTGTTAAAACTTGTGGCTAGTACTTATAAAAAAACAATCGAAATAATTCCATCTAATGAACTGGTCATTGATCGCTCACTTAATGCCGAGCTTTTTAATAAGGCAACGGGATATGCACCGCCTGAGTGGCCAGAGTTAATTCAACGTATGTATAAATTTCAATAAAAGGTAAGAATGTTTGTTAATAAAATTTTAATGATTACTGGAGGTACGGGGTCATTTGGTAACACAGTGATGAAACGATTACTAGAAAGTGATATTAAAGAAATTCGCATATTCAGTCGGGATGAAAAAAAACAAGAAGATATGAGGATTGCTTTCAATAACCCAAAGCTTAAGTTTTATATTGGGGATGTAAGAAATTATGATAGTATTTACTATGCTATGAAAAATGTTAATTATGTGTTCCATGCTGCAGCCTTGAAGCAAGTTCCATCATGTGAATTTTATCCGATGGAAGCAGTGCGGACTAATGTACTGGGAGCTGAAAATATGATGAATGCAGCTATTGCCAATGGTGTTGAGCGGATTGTGGTACTCAGTACTGATAAGGCGGTATATCCTATCAATGCCATGGGGTTATCAAAAGCAATGATGGAAAAACTGTTGATAGCTAAAGCTCGAATGAGTTCTAAAGGAGATACTGTTCTGTGTTGTACTCGTTATGGTAATGTAATGGCTTCCCGTGGCTCGGTAATACCTCTTTTTGTTAATCAAATTAAAGAGGGAAAACCTCTAACTATTACCGACCCAAATATGACACGTTTCTTAATGTCACTTGAAGATTCTGTAAACTTAGTGTTATATGCCTTTGAACATGGGCAACAAGGTGATATTTTTGTCCAAAAAGCTCCGGCTTCAATAATTGAAGTATTAGCTCATGCTATAAAAGAATTATTTAATGCTAATAATGAAATTCGTTTAATTGGTGTACGTCATGGAGAAAAGATATATGAATCTTTAATTTCTTGTGAGGAGATGGTCAAAGCTGAAGATTTAGGAAATTATTACAGGATTCCTGCCGATAATCGTGATCTCAATTATTCAAAGTTTTTTGTAGAAGGATATCTAAACGTTGCTACTCTAAGTGACTATACATCAGCCAATACAGAAAGATTAAATATAGAACAAGTTAAAAAGCTTTTATTAACACTTGACTTCATTAAAGAGCAACTTAATGCTTAAAGTAATGACCATTATTGGTACTCGCCCAGAACTTATTAAAATGTCTAGAGTAATTTCTGAGTTTGATGAGTATACGAACCATATTTTGGTTCATACAGGGCAAAATTTTGATTATGAACTGAATCAGATTTTCTTTGATGATCTTAACATTCGTAAGCCAGATTATTTTTTAGAAGCTGCTGTTAGTGGTAATGCAACACAAACCATTGCACGCATTATTGAGAAAACTGATGAAGTTTTAGGAAAAGAACAACCAAATGCATTGTTGCTTTATGGTGATACAAATTCCTGCCTTTCGGTTATCGCAGCCAAAAGGCGAAAGATACCAGTTTTTCATATGGAAGCCGGCAACCGTTGTTTTGATCAAAGAGTACCAGAAGAGCTAAATCGTAAAGTAGTTGACCATTTAAGTGATATCAATATAGTTCTGACTGAACATGCTCGTCGTTATCTTATTGCCGAAGGAGTATCGCCAGAGCGAATTATCAAGTCTGGTTCGCATATGCAAGAAGTGTTGGGTTATTTTATGCCTAAAGTGCGTCTATCAAATGTGCTAGATAAACTAAAACTTCAAGCCCATCAATATTTTTTAGTCAGTATTCATCGTGAAGAGAATGTAGATGTGTCAGCCAATTTACAGGACTTACTTAATACTTTACAGATGTTGGTTAAAGAATATGATATGCCCGTGGTTGTATCAACACATCCTCGTACACGTCAGCTGTTAGAAAAATTAGGTATTAAAGGTTTGGATAAACAAATTCGCTTTTTAAAACCATTCGGTTTTTTAGATTACATAAAATTGCAAATGGAGGCTTTTTGCATTTTATCTGATAGTGGTACAATTACTGAGGAAGCTTCTCTTCTTAAATTACCAGCAATTACCATTCGTAATACTCACGAAAGACCTGAGGGTATGGATGAAGGTGTTTTAATAATGAGTGGTCTTAAAGTAGAAAAGGTTCTAGATGCTGTACGCATTGTAACCAAACAACATAGTAAATATAGTCATTTACAAACAATTGTTTCAGATTATAATGCTGGCTTAGTATCTCAAAAAATACTCCGTATCGTTTTGAGCTACGTGAATTATATTAATAGAGTTGTGTGGTTTAAGTGAAAAAAACCAATCAAATGCTAGAGTGGTGTGATAGCCAAACATTTTTTAAACGGGCTTCTGAGCTAATTGAAACTGTTTCTATTGTGATGGATATTGGTTGTGGTATTCGTCCGCAACAGTTTGTAATACCTGACTTTCTCATTTGTGTTGAGCCTCATCTTGAATATGTTGAGATACTTAAGAAAAACCTAGATGGAACAAATTCAATGATTATTTCGCTTGATGCGAAACAGGCACTATCAGCACTGCCTGATAATGCTGTTGATTCGATATTTTTAATTGATGTCATTGAACATATGACTAAGGAAATTGGCCTAGAGGTCATTAGTGAATCTGAGCGTGTTGCACGTAAGCAAGTAGTGTTATTCACTCCGTTAGGTTTTATGCCTCAGGAAACTCATGCTAGTAGTTTATATGGGTGGAATTTACATGGTGGAACGTGGCAGGATCATAAATCCGGGTGGTATCCAGAAGATTTTTTAGATTGGCATGTGCTTGCATGCAAGCATTTACATATCGCTGATTTTAAAGGTCAGCCAATTAACCCTCCATACGGTGGGTTCTACGCCATAAAGACTTTAGTCAAATCTATAAACTATTTCAACGAAATATATTCTCAAGAAGTTCTATTAGATAGCACAAGTAATTTAAATGCTATTCGGACTATTTTTCCTCAGTTTATAGATCAAGTAGTTTCTCGTGAGATTGAAAGGAGTAATATGAAATGTGCTATTCAGTCATGTCAACGGACAACGATATTATTTATTGAACAAAAAGCTACGAAATCGGTAAATGAGATCTTTGATATAATAACTCTTGAAAAAACAGATAATTATTTGAAGGAAGCACGAGAATATAATGTAAAAATACGAGAATTTGCTTCTCAATTTCTAGATTTTAATTTCCGGGAATCTGAACTAAAGGTTCGTGATGAGCTACTTACGGCTCGTGAAGCTGAATTAAGAGTTCGTGATGAGCTACTTACGACTTGTGAAGCTGTTATCTCTAAAAATATATATGTAAGAATTTATAGGAAGCTTAAAAATTTATTTGATATAGCTAAATAAGAAGATAACTATGGACTGACTATTTTGCTTATTATTTTTCTAGGATATGGTTTTTTTTCGAAAATTGATCAAAATTGAATTCTCTCATGCTATGATATTTTCATTTTCTACCATTTTATCGCTATATCCGAAATTGGAATAAGAATGTAAACAATCAAGCTTAAAGCACTTATCGTGCCTAATTGTCAATTTAGAAAATAATATAAAGAGAAAATAGTGAATAAAATAATAAATATATATCCAAAAGTTTCAATCATTATTCCCGTTTACAACGGCACTAATTATATGCGCGAAGCAATAGATAGTGCAGTTGCTCAGACTTATAAAAATTTAGAAATTTTAGTTGTTAATGATGGATCAAATGATAATGGTGAAACAGAACGCATAGCTTTATCTTATGGTGATAAGATTCGTTATTTCTCTAAGACAAATGGTGGTGTGGGTTCAGCCTTAAATTTGGCAATTAAGGAAATGAAAGGAGAGTATTTTTCGTGGCTTAGTCATGATGATGTTTACAATCCAAATAAAATTGAACATCAAATTAATATACTTAACACTCTTCCCAACCGTAATACGATTATTTACGGAGGGTATGAAGTTATAGATCACAACTCTAAGTCACTGTATTTTATAAGACCAGATAAAATATTATCAGCAGAAAAATGTAATATCCCATTATTCCCTCTTATGCGAGGATTAATTCATGGATGTACTCTTTTAATACCCATAAAATATTTCCGTAAAATTGGTACTTTTGATGAAACATTATTAACTACCCAAGATTATGCACTTTGGTTTGAGTTTTTACGGATAGCACCTATTCATTTTGATGATCGTATTTTAATTAAAAGTCGCACTCATCTAGATCAAGGAACCCATAAAATTGCTAGCCACATGAATGAATGTAATGAATTATGGTCTAGGTTTCTCAGAAGGTTAACTTTAGAAGAAATGACTATAATGGAAGGATCACCTTATTTATTCCTGCATCGTACTAGTGTTTTTCTTGCAAATGCTTCTTGTTGTCAAGCATACGAACTAGCTAAGTCAATGGCTAAGGATATCTTAACCGATATTAAGATTAGTGTAATTATGCCAATTTATAATAGAGTTGATTTGGCAATTGAGTCTATAAAAAGCGTTATTGCTCAAACTCATCAATGTTTTGAGTTGATTTTAGTAGATGATGGTTCTGAAGATGATATATCTATGTTGATTGAGGAGTGCAATAAGGATAGTAGAATTAAATATATTCGTAAGGAAAATGCAGGACCAGCAGCGGCACGTAATCTAGGTATTAAACATGCATCTGGGCAGTACATAGCCTTCATTGATTCTGATGATTTGTTTTATGACAATAAACTTGAGGTTCAATTGAAGTTTATGGAGGATAATAGTTTGTTATTCTCGCATACTTCTTACCATAGAATAGATTGGGATGGAAAATTGATTAAATATATGAGTTCTGCTACTTTTGGAGGACAGGTATTCCCTAAAATCATTGCTGAATGTCCTATAGCAATGCCTACTGTTATGGGAGAAACTTCTATTTTTATGTTAAATAAATTCCCTGAAAATATAGGAATTGGTGAAGATGTATGCTTATGTATCTCTATAGCAAGCAAATATGAGGTAGGAGCGATTGACCTCGCATTATCGAAGGTTAGAGTTAATTACAGTACTACTACATGCTTAAATACTAAAAAAACAATAATAGGATTAATCAATATTGCATCATTTGTTATGAACGATAAATATTTAAGTCAATTTGATAAGCACGTTCAGTTGTTACTATTTTCTGCAGCAAATATATCTAGCTTGCCATTAGATAAATTAATAAAATTTAATGACTGCCCATCTGAGAGACGTAATCCTAATATAGTAGTGAAGTTAATTAGATCGCTGCGTGTAGATGGCTTTAGAATAACATGGAACAAAATTTGTAAGAAACTAGGTATACTCCAATGATGGTTTTGATACTGTCTTAAGAGTCAAGCATTAAATTAGGATTATAGTGATATTAAAAAAATATTTCATATCAACTTAATATATTTTGTGTTGAGCGATATAAGCTCTCCATTATATCACGGTCAGACTATATTTAGAAAAATGGACAGGGAACATCCAGTAGACTTACATCTTGCTGATATGGGTTGTGTAGGTTTTTTGATGTTCACAATGTATTTCCTGAATATTTTGTTATTTCCGTACCGCTTTTTGATGGTATTATAAAAGATGAGTTGGATAAGTGGTTATATTTTGCTAAACATTCTGAGGTTAAAGATGATTTTAAGTCGCCTTATATGAAGAAAGTAGCAGAACGTCTGAGTGTTCTAAAAATGACTCCAGAAGAACGTCAGCACTATCAGAATTATGTCAATGAATCGCTAAAAGAACGTGATTATATAGCTGCAGCTAGAACTGAAGGTAGAGCTGAAGAAAAAATAGCAATGGCAAAAAAATGCTAAAAGAAAATTTTTCTATAGAAACTATCAGTAGAATAATAGAACTATCCATAGAAGAAATAGAACTACTACGTGAGAATTTGGCTGAAGACACAACTACTGTACTTGACGAAAATTAAATAGGAAGGGTATTGAATTGCTGTATTGGAAAAATAGAACGACCGTTGTTCATAACTGTTGAAAGTTAAAAAAGATATTATTTTTGTAAAAACATATTAGTGGAAGAAATTTTTGGTATATACTGCAAAAAATTGAAGAATTTAGAAGAGAAAATTCTATGTGGATCAAAAACACTAACATTAGTATGATAGTTATGTGGTCAAAACGATGTCATAGTTGGTTAACAATAATATTTTGTTTAATAATTAACAGCTATTCAACTATTCATGCTTCCAATACAAATATTGAAAATAGATTTGCAACAAGGATTGCTATTGTAGATATACACTCTATTCTAGAACATTCTGTAGCAATCCAGTCTATAAGAAAATCTGTAGACCAAATAAGCGAAAAAATTCGACAAGATCTATCAAAGAAGGATGGAGAACTAAAAGAAATAGAGAATCTATTAATGGGAAAACGTAATTCTTTAAGTGAATCAGCTTTTGAACAAGAATTTAGTCTTTTTGAAAAGAAAATAAATATAGCACAAAAAGAAATACGAGATAGAAAAGTACGTCTTGAGCAAGCCCATGCTGAGGGTATAGGGAAAGTACAAGAAGCAATAACAAAGATTATAAGTACTTTAGCAGAAAAGTATAATCTTGATCTAGTTATACCTAGTACTCAAATTTTATTTGCTAAAAATAGTCTGAATATTACACAAGAAGTAATAGCAGAACTAAATAATAAATTAAAATATATTACAATTAAATACGAATAATTTGTTATAGAGGTTTATCAATGACAGAATTTACTCCTATTACAGTAGCTTATGGTGATGGTATAGGTCCAGAAATAATGCAAGCAGTACTGTATATTTTAAAAGAAGCTGAAGCAAGAATACGTATAGAGGTAGTGGAAGTAGGAGAAAAATTATACCAAAAGCACTATACCTCAGGGATAGCAGAAGATACTTGGCAATCATTAGCAAGAACTAAGATACTTCTAAAAGCTCCTATTACCACTCCTCTAGGTGGTGGGTATAAAAGCTTAAATGTAACTCTTAGAAAAGCCCTATCTCTTTATGCCAATATTCGCTCCGCTATTTCTTATGCTCCTTTTGTTAAAACACTGCATCCAAATCTAAACGTGGTTATAGTACGGGAAAATGTTGAAGATTTATATGCAGGCATCGAATATCGTCAGACTCACAATGTCTATGAATCTCTTAAACTAATTAGCCGGGTTGGTAGTGAAAGAATTATTAGATATGCTTTTGAGTATGCAATAAAGAACAATCGTAAAAAGGTTACATGTTTCAGTAAAGATAATATTATGAAACTGTCTGATGGGATTTTTCATAAAGTTTTTGAGGAAATTGCTAATGAATATAAGCAATTTCAAAGTGATTATTACCTTATAGACATCGGCACTGCAAGACTAGCAGCTCAGCCGGAATTATTTGACGTCGTTGTAACTTCAAATCTGTATGGTGATATTATATCGGACGTATCTGCAGAAATTTCTGGTTCGGTAGGACTCGCTGGCTCTGCTAATATAGGTCAAAATTATGCTTTATTTGAAGCTGTACATGGCTCTGCCCCAGATATTGCCGGTCGCAACCTAGCTAATCCTTCTGGTTTACTTAACGCAGCAATTATCATGCTAATTCATATCGGGCAACAGGATATTGCTACACTAATAGAAAATGCCTGGAAAAAAACCATTGAGGACGGAATCCATACTGGAGACATTTATAATGAAGAAATATCTAGCAAAAAAGTTGGTACTAAGGAATTTGCTGATGAAGTAGTAAAAAGACTAGGGATCAAACCTTCTACCCTCAGAGTAGCGGCATATTCATCACCAGTTACCCAACAACAAACTACTGAGCAGATATATTCGATTAATAGTAAAGAAGTTAAAGAGTTGGTAGGTAGTGATGTATTCATCCAGATGGCAGCCTTGACTGCTCATGAGGTAGCAGAAAAAATTCAAACTGTCAGTTTAGGTGACTTAGAATTAAAAACTGTATCTTCCATGGGTCTTAAATTATGGCCTAGGAATGAAAGGTTTGAATTATTATCAGATCATTGGTGTTGCCGTTTTATGGCAAGGAAGGATGGAGAAAAAATAACACATTCCTCTATAGTCCATTTACTTGAATCGCTAAGCCAGGCAAAAATAGATTTTATTAAAATTGAGAATCTATTTGAATTTGATGGGAAAGCTGGATATTCGCTTGCTCAAGGAGAATAGAATATTTATGTTTTTTGTTATTGGTTATGGATTAATCTTACTCGGAATTATAGCAATATTTTCTGGAATTATTGGACTTTTTAGATTTCCTGATTTCTATACAAAGATTCATGCTGCTAGTGTAATTGAATGTTGCGGCGTACCTTTATCACTTGTTGGTCTTGCCTTTTTACAGAATGATTTTACTAGCTCTTTTAAATTAGTTTTTGCCTCTATATTGATTTTAATATTAAACCCGGTATCTACTCATGCAATTGGCAAGGCTGCTTTATTAGGAAAAACTAACCTAAAATAATTGATTGTTTATTTATGATACTAGAAATAATAAATTTTCAACTAGCTAGCTGGTTGCTTATGGTAATCCTTATAATGCTTGCCATAGTATCAATTAAGATTATATTTTGTAATTCTTTATTAGAAATAGTAGTAATAAATTCTAGTTTTAGCTTACTTATTGGTTTATCATATCTTCTTATGGACGCTCCAGACGTGGCAATGACTGAAGTAGCTCTAGGTAGCTGTTTGTCTAGCTGTGTTTTCCTAAGCTTTCTCACTAGATTGCAAGACATACAGAAATGTGATCTTAAACCAACACGAGTAATAAGTTCATCAATTATATGTTTAATGTTCATAGTAACATTTAGCTTTGCAGGACTTGATTTACTAGAATATGGATATATAGATTCTCCTATGCAAAGTCACTTAACCAAATATTATATTGAAAATACTAAAAGTGATATTGGTATTCCCTCTTTTGTAGCAGCACTACTAGCTAGTTACAGAGGTTATGATACTCTTGGAGAAACGGCAGTTATTTTAATTGCTGGAATATCGGTATTATTGCTATTTTCACAAAAAAGTAATGAACATGCTTAAAGATTTTATCATTATAAAACATTCTACTCTTTTTATCTTACCTTATATATTTTTATATGGTCTATATATTCAAATTAATGGTGATGCATCACCAGGAGGCGGATTCCAAGTTGGGGCTATATTTGCTTCTATGATAATTGGTTTTGATTTAGTTCATGGTCAGTTTAAATTAAAACAATATTTTTCTACTGATTTACTAGTTGGAATGGCTACTATCGGCGTAATTATCTATGCTATGACCGGTATGGTATCAATATTATTTGATGATAATTACTTAAACTACTATTCTCTTGCAAATGATAAATTATTAGCTCAACATATTGGTATCTTTATCATTGAAATTGGCGTTGGACTTTGCGTTGCATCGGTTATGTGTTTAATATATTCCATAATGAAATATACTCGATGAAAATCAAGAATTGCGTTGTCGTCTTCAGGGTTCTTCGGTACTCACGTACTAATGTACTCTCCGCTCCTCGACCCTTCGACTCCTGCTACTATCATGATTTTGATTATATCGTCTATCAACTCTTCATTTACGAGTAGTATATGCATAAACTAATACAGCTAATAAAATGGGAATATTTAATTCAAAATCGTATTAATAATCTTAGCAAATATCTATTTATATTTTTTTTATTTTGCATTTTCAGCACTGCTTTAATCAATGACCAAGCAGATATTAAGAAATTTGGGGTTATTTTTTCAGTAATTTTTTTACCAATAGCCCTAATTGGCTTCTCTAGTCTAATATTAAAGCAAGATGTGGAGGATGGAAGTTTAGAGCTACTATTATCCAGTTTCAGTGAGAGTGAGATTGTTACATCTAAATTATTTGCTATATTTTTTAGTTCGCTTACTAGCTCTTTATTAAATATCCCGATAATTTATATTATTTTTGATCTTGATCTAATAACAGTAACCTATCTTTTTATCACTCTAACTTTGCTATTAACATTGTCCAGTAGCCTACTAGTTTTAATTGGATCTATTCAAAGCTATTTTAGGTCAAATACTAACCTGCTAGCAATATTAATCATGCCACTATTAATACCCAACATAATACTTACCGGTCTTATTTTACAAAATCTTGAGAATATAAGCCTAATTTTTGTTATGATTGGTATCAATATGCTTCTTTTACCAACCATATTTTATCTCTCATCGTATCTAATTAAGAATATTTACAACATTTAATTTTTATTATACACCATACTGACCCCTGCACTAATAAAAAAATTGTTATTTTTTTATTATTCATGTAATTTAGTCGTAGTTTTTTAACCATTTTTTGGTAGTTATATATGTGGCAAGCTTTAAGAAGACTAATAGCAGCTAACCCTATGGGGGTGTTTTTATGGAGTATCATAGCTAAATGGTACTTTATGATAGCAGTTGCCTCTTTGATAGTATTATTTTGGGTAGCCAAGGGTCTTGAACAAATTGGATTTATAAAATATATGACCAATGCTACAATTGAAATTCTTGATACATCTAAATCAATTGCGCAAAACTGTACTACAAAATTAGGTCCCAACTTTGAGAGCTTAACCAATTTTTGGAAATGTTTAGGAGACCCGCCAAAATACGAGATTAGAGAAAAAGAAACAGGTGAAAAAGTTTTAGAGGAGGGATTAAATAAGTTACTACCTAAAGACGGAACTGTACCGGAAATGCTTCCATATCGCAATCCTTATGATTCTCCTAACAATTCTATAGATAGTGATGGTAAATAAACCAAATTAATATTTGGCTAAAATCATGTTTTTAGCTTTAGAAAGGTTTAAAATGCATTCGCGTTAGCCGCTTTAAGAATGCATTTTTCCTTATAAGCAAAATTAGGGTAATACTTCACTGTTAATTGTTGAATTGCTGAAGCTACCCTTGATTTTTTGTTACTTTTCCAGTAGTCTATTATATTAAATATAATAATAAATATCAAGTTTGTGCAAAAAGTGAAAACCACTACTATAGAACCTAGCTTCTATAGTTGCACTCATTATAAAATAATTCCCTACTTCAAGTAGTTGTGAAAACAACTATTGAAGTAGAAGAGGTATACTAGTCAGTTTATGTCAAATACTAATGATTATGATAAGGCAACTCGTAGGGATTTTATAACCTTAACTGCCAGCAGTATGGTTGTGGTTGGAGCTGCATGTGCTACCTACCCTCTTGTTGATTCATTCAACCCTTCAGCGGATGTTCTTGCCCTATCTTCAATAGAAGTGGATTTATCTCACATACAACCAGGTCAAACTCTTACTGTTAAATGGCAAGGTAAACCGGTTTTTATTACTAACAGGACTCCCGAAAAAATTGCTGAAGCAAGAAATGTAAACCTTTCCGAGTTAATAGATCCCGAACTTGATCAAGTACGAGTTAAAGCTGGACATGATAAATGGTTAGTAACTATCGGCATTTGTACACATTTAGGTTGTGTACCACTTGCAAACCAAGGAGATTATGATGGTTGGTTTTGTCCATGCCACGGCTCTCAATACGACTCATCTGGTCGTGTTCGTAAAGGACCAGCTCCTTTAAATTTGGCTGTCCCACCATATGAGTTTATTTCCGATACAAAAATTAAAATCGGATAGTTATTTATGAATGAAACTAATGATCCTAAAAAATCAAATCCCGTTATAGAATGGATAGACTATAGACTACCTGTTTTCTCGTTCCTTAAACATTTAGGCGAATACCAAACACCCAAAAATTTAAGTTACCTATGGAACTTAGGGTCAATAGCTGGTATCGCTTTAGTAATTCAGATAATCACTGGCATTATTTTAGCTATGCATTACACTCCTCATGTCGATTACGCCTTTGAGAGTGTTGAAAAAATTATGCGTAATGTCAATTATGGCTGGTTAATACGTTATATACATTCAGTTGGAGCATCAATGTTTTTTGCTGCAGTTTATCTACATATCTGTAGAGGGTTATATTATGGGTCATACAAAAAACCTAGAGAGTTATTGTGGCATATAGGTATAATAATTTTTCTTACCATGGTGGCTACTGCATTCATGGGATATGTACTACCTTGGGGACAAATGAGCTACTGGGGAGCAACTGTAATCACCAATTTATTTTCAGCTATACCTATTATTGGCAAATCGATAGTTACTTGGCTTTGGGGAGGATTTTCAGTTGATAACCCTACACTTAACAGATTCTTTGCTTTACATTATTTATTGCCGTTTATCATAGTGGCTCTAGTACTACTCCATTTAGTAGCACTACATATTCATGGATCAAATAACCCTAAAGGGATCGATGTTAAGTCATCTAAAGATACTATTCCTTTTCATCCGTATTATACGGTAAAGGACTTCGTTGGATTCGGTGTTTACTTTTTAATATTTGCCTTTTTTGTCTTTTACCAACCAAATTATCTAGGGCATCCTGACAATTACATACCAGCTAACCCTTTAGTTACTCCGGCTCATATAGTTCCAGAATGGTATTTTCTGCCATTTTATGCCATTTTACGGGCAGTACCATCAAAGCTAGGCGGGGTAATATTGATGTTTTCTAGTATTTTGTTATTATTTGTTTTACCTTGGCTTGACAGTTCAAAAGTTAGGAGTAGCAATTATAGACCAATGTTCCGCATAGCTTTTTGGCTGTTCATATTTGACTGCTTGACACTTGGGTATCTTGGGGGACAACCAGCGGAAGAACCTTACATTACCTTAAGCAGGTTCGCTGCTACTTACTATTTCTTTCATTTTCTCATTGCAGTGCCACTAATTAGCAAGTATGAAAAAACTCTGCCATTACCGGATTCTATATGAAAGATCAGAAAATTATGGCTAACCCAATTAACATTACTCCGTCATTGCGAGGAGCTACTTTAGTAGCGATGAAGCAATCCAAAGGAATGATTAGGAATGGATTGCTTCGTTGGCTTATGCCTACTCGCAATGACATTAGTATCAAATTTTTCCTGTGTTTGTTAATTTTGTTAATATCAAATATTGTCACTGCCAATAACGATGCATTACCTACAAAAAAGATTGCTTGGCCATTTGATGGAGTTTTTGCTAGCGTTGATAGGAAAGCTGCACAGCGTGGCTTCCAAGTATATAAAGAAGTATGTAGCGTGTGTCATGGTCTTTATAATTTATATTACCGTAATCTTAAAGAGCTAGGATTTTCAGATGAAGAAATTAAAGAAATAGCCAAAAATTATACTGTACAAGATGGTCCAAATGATACAGGAGAAATGTTTGAAAGACCTGCCCTACCCTCCGATCCATTTGTTCGTCCCTACCCTAATGAACAAGCAGCAAGAGCTGCTAACAATGGAGCAGACCCACCTGATTTATCGTTGATTATCAAAGCAAGACCTGATGGAGCAAATTATTTATATTCTATACTTACTGGTTATAGTGATCCTCCTGAAAATTTTAAACTAATGCCAGGATTAAATTACAACCCATATTTTCCACATAGTCAGATTGCCATGCCAGCTCCTTTGTCAGATGGACAAGTAAAGTATATAGACGGGACAAACTCATCAGTCGAACAAATGGCTATGGATGTTACGATATTTTTACAATGGGCTGCTGAACCTGAAATGGAAAACCGTAAATCCATGGGTTTGAAAGTGACGATGTTCTTAGTAATTTTTATAATTTTCTTCTATATCTCTAAAAATAGAATTTGGAAGAATCTAGAAACAGAAGAGTATAAATAACAAATCTTTAGGTTCTTATATCTTAAAACATGTTATAACTACTTATAACATGTTTTAAGATATAAGAACCTAGTTATCCTGAATTCGCGTAAATTACCGCATATTAAACCTATCATAAGTAATCTTATTCTCTACCGATTCAATCAATGTATCAGAGAATTCTTGCACGAAATCTTGCCTTACCATACCCAACCTCTTCTTAAGCCACGATTGTTTAGCAGATATATATTTAATAGTTACATCACCATATTTCTGTTTTATGAAACTATACATATCATCTATACCATCAATTAAACCAAAATCAACAGCAGTTTCCCCAGACCAAAATGCTCCATTAAATAAAATATCATCTTCTTGCGTTAACTTACCAATACGACGCTCTTTAACATAATCTATAAAATGCCCGTGAATCTGTTTTTGTATATGCTTAATAATTGCAATATCCTCCTCTTGCACTGGTTGAAATGGATCGAGAATAGATTTATTTTTACCTTCTGCATAAACCCTCCTTTCTACTCCAAGCTTATTGATAGCCACAGGAAAACCAAAACCAGCCGAAACCACCCCTATACTACCAATAATTGAACTCTTAGATGCATATATTTGGTCACCAATACAAGCAAGCCAATATCCACCAGATGCTGCTACATCTTCTACAAAACTATAAATTGGTATTTTCTTTTCCCCAGCTAATGATCTTATACGTTTACTAATCAGTTCAGATTGTACAGGTGAACCACCTGGAGAATTGATAGTTAAACACAAAGCTTTAAGATTTTTGATCTCAAAAGCTTTGTCAATTAACTCATGTAGCGATTCTATGCTAAGCCCTGATTTTACTGGGCTTACTTTACCTATAACCCCACTAAGGCGAAGAACAGCAATTACCGGCTTTGATGCCTTAGAACCTATTCTAGGTAGTAATGAAAGTAATTGCTCTAACTTACCTATTTGACGTTTAGCAATTACCTGATCAAATTTTGCCTCAGCAATTAAACTTTTATTATGTTCTATGTACATTAGTTACTCCTTATTATCGTTTTTAGAAGCATTATTTTCCTCATTATTCTGTTGTATTTTTGGTTTTTCATCTTTGTTTTCCTGCTCTTCAGCCTTTAACTGTTTATTAACCGGTTGATTAAGCGTTTGTTCCCGGTAACTATTTTTAGGTTCTGGGTGGTTTCCAGGAATATTTGACAAAATAATATTGCGAATTTCTTCATCATACCAATTAATAGTACCAACAAAACTTACTAACATTTTTCCATCTGGATTAATTAGAATAGCAGTTGGTAGACCAACTATTGAAAAAGCTTTAAATAGTTGATTCTTAAAATCATGGTAAATTGGCAGATATCTTATATCATAATCTTTATAATATTTTTGGATAATTTCTATTCCTTGATAGTCTTGTGATACAGGGATTATTGCAAATGGCAACTTTCTAAAATCTTTTTGCAATACATCTAAATCCGGCATTTCTTTAATACAAGATGCACACCATGTTGCCCAAAATACCAATAATATCGTTTTTCCTTCAAAATTATCAAGAGAATATTTTTCTCCTTTATCATCAAAGAAAACCACCGTATCAGGAACACTAGATAAATCAAGCATTTTAACACCTGATTTGATCTGATCTAATGCAAAACTATTAGTGCTGATCAACAAATATGTTACAATCAAAAAAAATCGTTTACTATATTTTCTAATATGCATATAAATAACAAATATATTTCCAATTAATTTATTGATCATCATGAAAAACAATATTTTTTTACCTCTAATATTATTAAGCTGCTTAATCTTAACTTCTTGTGGATTAAAAAAACCATTAGAAAACCCACCTTCAGAAAATCCAGTTGCAGAAGATTGTTGCGGAGGGTGTGAAAACTCAAAACATTAATATCTTTTGAAAGTTCGTCCCGACATTACTACGTCAAATTCATACGTTTTAATGCCATCTAGTGCAGTAGACAAAGCATGACTAACTTCTCCGCAATTTTCTAAATTAACCCTTGAATTAGATAAATATAGCTTTGTTTGTAGCTGTCCAAGAACTAGGTGGTCAACTCTAATGTTTACATTAGGCGTTTCACGCAAAATTCCACTAGGATATATAGTAATAAAATAAAATTCTCCTTTATTATTAGTAGTAGCAATGCCAGATCCGGTAAAACTTGATTTACTTACAAGGTTTAGCATTTTTTTATTGATACGAGTACGAAGTGGTATGTATGGATATTTTCCGTCACTTCCAACCTGCCATAAATATATTTTTGCATCTGCTACTGGAACGCAATCTTGGTCTAATAATCTACCCTTTACTATAATTTTTGTACCACGATAGACTGCTTGTTGTCCTGTCTTTCTAAGTAAGTTATTGGATAATTGGAATTCTTCCGGTTCGTAATCATTCATTGCACTCTTACTGATCTTACAACAATTAAGCTTATTAGGGTAAAACTTAGATTCACTGGCTATAGCAATAGTGGAATACAAACAGATTAAAAATAACAAATTTTTCATTTTTTACCATTTATGTTTAATAACTTACCCCATTTGGGATAAGAATTAGTTAATTCTTATCCCAAATTCACGTAACTTCTATTAGAAGATGGATATTCTACATTTTCTTATAGAGATTTAAATTATCGTATCCTTTATTCTTTTACAACTATATTAACCTCAGTTTTGGATTAAAATTTTTAATTTTAATCCAAAACTGGCTATAATATCAGAAAAATACATTCTTGAAGCACTTCTATAAATACATTTTAATCTATTATCGCTAATAATCTTATTTTTATACCAATAAAAATAAGATTATTAGCAAATGAAATATTTAACAATCAGGCGTCAAACCGCTTTAAGCCTGATTGTTTACATTCTCATTCCAATTTCGGATTAATTTCATTAATCCGAAATTGAGGTTACATTATATTTATTTTGTTAATTTAAAGAACAGGGCTATCCTTTACATCACGTGGTTCTTATGGTACACTAAAGCTAAACTACTTGAAATAGTAAAAAAATAAAATTATTTATGAAAACACACTTAAAACAAACTATTATTGGCACAATGTTAGCTTTATTTCTTTTTCCAACTGCCACAATTGCAAGGAATGGAGACTATCCCAAAACTGTGCAAGAAAGAAAGATGGATGAAATGGGGTCGATAGTTGGAGGAGAAGGCTTGGTATTTAGACCAAGTAGAATCAAAAATGAATCTACCAAAACTGTAGGCTGTAACGTTAATAAATATTTATGGCAAGCTTCTATAGAAACTTTAAGTTTTGTGCCTCTTGCTTCAACCGATTCAGTCGGTGGAGTCATTATTACTGAATGGTATAGTCCAAAAGGACAAACAAATTTTCGATTTAAAATAAATATTTTTATTAAAGATAACGTTATTAGTCCGGATGCCATCCAAGTAAAAATATTTGAACAAACACTTAAAAATGGTAATTGGCTAGACAATCATACTACTTCGGACCTAGCTAATAGCATAGAAGATAAAATTTTAAGAAAATCTAGAGAATTATATATTAGTGCTGAAAGAAAAGAATGATATACTTGCTACAATAAGGATAGTTTACGATACAAATTATGAGAGATATTGAAAAGAAATGGCAAAGAATTTGGCTTGAGGAAAAAGCTTTTGCTGCAACAAACGATATCGACAAGCCTAAATATTACGTACTTGAAATGTTACCCTACCCTTCTGGAAAGATTCATGTCGGGCATTTACGTAACTATTCTATCGGAGATTGCATAGCTCGTTTTATGAAATCACAAGGCTATAACGTATTACACCCTATGGGTTGGGATGCTTTCGGCTTGCCAGCAGAGAATGCTGCCATCAATAATAACTCTAATCCTAAAGATTGGACTTATTCAAACATCGCAACTATGCGAGATCAGCTAAAATCCATTGGCTTTTCATATGATTGGTCACGAGAAATAACAACTTGTGATCCAGATTATTATAAGCATGAACAAAAATTCTTTTTAGAACTCTATGAGAGAGGTTTAGCCTATCAAAAAAAATCTTTAGTCAATTGGGATCCTGTAGATAATACTGTTTTAGCTAACGAACAAGTAGTAGATGGTCGTGGATGGCGTTCGGGTGCTTTAGTTGAGAAGAAATATTTAAAACAATGGTTTTTAAAAATTACTAATTATGCTGAGGAGCTATTAAATGAAATTTCGAAATTGGATTTTTGGCCTGATTCTGTTAAATCTATGCAGGAAAAATGGATAGGCAAATCGGAAGGAGTAAATTTTAGTTTTAAAATACGCTCCTCCTTATGTCATCCTCGCGAAGGTGAAGAGCTAGATTCCCGCGTAGGCGGGAATGACAGTGTAATAGAAGTGTTTTCTACCCGACCAGAAACTATCTTTGGAGCTAGTTTTGTTGCAATAGCCTATAACCATCCAATAATAGAGCAATTAGTTGATAAAACCAAAGATATGCTATCTTTTATTGAAAAATGTTCACAATTACACACTAATGCTGCAATAGATAAAGCTGAAAAAGAAGGGGTATTTACTGACCTTTTTGCTATTCACCTATTTGATCCTACAATTATTATTCCTGTAGTAATAACAAATTTTGTACTAATGGATTATGGTACTGGAGCGGTTTTTGGATGCCCAGCCCATGATGAAAGAGATCATGCATTAGCAAAGAAAATGGGATTACCAATAAAGCAAGTAGTAATTAATAAGGATGTTCCAATAGACGTACACTCGGAATCTTACACTGGCGATGGTATCATGATCAACTCAGATTTTTTGAATAATCTTGCCATCCAAAATGCTAAACAAAAATCTATAGAAGAACTTGAGAAGCGTGGTTTGGGCAAACGTACTATTAACTATCGCCTGAAAGATTGGGGCGTGTCTAGACAAAGATACTGGGGTTGCCCTATTCCAATAATCTATTGCTCGGATTGTGGAGCTGTGCCAGTAGCTGAAAAAGACTTGCCAATAACTTTACCAAGCGATGTTACATTCTCTGGACATGGCAACCCTCTTGATTGGTATCCTACTTGGAAACATACTAATTGCCCAAAATGCCAAAAACAAGCTATTCGTGAGACCGATACATTAGATACATTCTTTGAATCTTCTTGGTATTTCACCCGTTATTGTAGCGTGGCAGCAAAAGATATTACTGACAAACAAGCTTGTGATTATTGGTTACCTGTTGATCAGTATATTGGTGGAATTGAACATGCAGTAATGCACCTTCTTTATTCTAGGTTTTTTACGAAAGTAATGAACGAACAAGGTTATCTCAGCATTCGTGAACCTTTTACTAATTTACTAACTCAAGGCATGGTTTTACATGCTACCTATAGAGATGCGAATAATAATTGGCTTTATCCAAATGAGGTAATAAAACAATCTGATAAGTGGGTTAATAAGAATAATGGAGAAGAAGTATTTCAAGGGCGAATAGAAAAAATGAGTAAATCCAAAAAGAATGTCGTGGATTTAGAGTCAATATTGACCAACCATAGTGCTGATGCTATTAGGTTATTTGTTCTCTCCGATAGTCCGCCAGAGAAAGATTTTGAATGGTCGGCAAATGGTCTTGAAGGTTGTTCTCGTTTTGTTAGTAAGTTAGAAAATATGGCAGAAATACTAATTAATAGTGAAATAACGGGGGGTGCTAATAATAAACTAACAAAGCTTACTCATCACACTATCAAACATGTTACCAGCGAGATAAGGGAGTTTAAGCTAAATAAAGCCATAGCAAGGATGCGGGAACTATTTAATGCGTTGTCAGATGAAATATCTAAGGGTAAGGAAGCTGATATTGATAGCGTTAAAGAGGGTTTTAGTATCTTGATTAAGTTACTTAACCCATTTATTCCACATATTACAGAGGAAATTTGGCAAGAATTAGGCAATAAGGAAAGATTATATCAAACCCCTTGGCCTTCTTTCAAAGAATCATTCTTAGAACTAGAATCTTATACTATGGCCATTCAAGTTAATGGTAAACTGAGGGCTACGCACGAATTTGCTAATGTAACGAGTAATATTGAGATTCAGAATATGGTAATGCAATTACCCGAGATACAAAAACATTTAAGTGGCAAAGAACCTAAAAAATTTATCATAATACCCTCGAAAATAGTAAATATCGTGGTGTGAATAAGGATGAAAGAAAATGTTAATAAAAGATGCTACTGTTAAAACACCGAAACAAAAAGAATCTGCGTTAGACAGTACGCTTGTTTCGTTATTTGCCGGTGCAGGTGGTATGGATATTGGTTTTGCAAAAGCTGGGTTCAAGATAATTTGGGCAAATGAATATGACAAAACAATTGCTCCTTCTTATCAAAACTACTTTCCTGAATCAAAGTTTGATGGGCGTTCTATTTTGGATATTCCAAATAAAGATATTCCATTTGGTGCAACTGGTGTCATTGGTGGACCGCCATGTCAATCATGGTCAGAAGCTGGGGCTAAGCGTGGAATTGACGATTTAAGAGGTCAATTATTTCATGAATATATAAGGATTATTAGACATGTACAACCAAAGTTTTTTGTTGCAGAAAATGTTCATGGAATAATCCATTCAAGAAATTTTATAATTGGCTATCACAAATCTTTGAACAAAAAATTTGAGTTTCCTAAACCTTTGGGAAACAAAGTTACTTTAAAACAGGTGATAGGTGACCTAGCTGATCTAAAAGTTGGAACAACCAAAAAAGTTAAAAATCATGAGCTAATTAATTCTGGTTATTCCCCAATTTTTATGTCGAGAAATCGAGTGCGAGGTTGGGATGAGCAATCATTTACTATTTTAGCAACAGATAGGCACATTCCATTTCATCCGCAAGCTCCTAAAATGATAAAAGTTGACGGACAAGAGTTGAGAAAGTTCGCTCTTGGTTATGAAAACAAATATTGAAGATTAACCGTTCGAGAATGTGCACGAATTCAGACATTTCCAGATGATTATGAGTTCATTTATACCAATATCAGAAATGGCTATAAAATGGTTGGTAATGCTGTACCAGTAAATTTAGCATATTGGGTAGCCAAATCAATTAGAGAAGATTTGGGGGGTAATGGCTACGCAGACAAATAATGGCAAAGCTTTTGAGTAGGCAGTGGGTTTAGTACTTAAATTACAAACCAATATGCCAATTGCAGAAAATGCCTATTCAGAAATTAATGAGAAAGCATTTTATGAAGATACTGGACTGAAAAATCAAGACAAAAAAATAATAATGTTGTTTCCCATTTTTGCATTTTTCAAGCTGCAATTTGTTCATAATTTTGTATAGAATTTAGATAGACATTCATAGGCTTTTTGTAACCAATACTTGAATGGAATCTTCTATAATTATAGTGATTGATGTAATCATCAATACCACTCTTTAGCTCTTTAACATCTTTAAAATCATTAATAAATATACAATTATATTTTAAAGTTCGGAAAAATCTCTCCATAATTATATTATCAATACTTCTTCCTTTACTATTCATCGAAACTTTAATGTTATGCTCTTGTAAAATTTCAATGTGTTCATGACTAGTATATTGACTGCCCTGATCACTATTAAATATCTGCGGTGCAGGATATTTGTTAAGTGCATCATGCAATACTTCAGTTACCAAACTTACATCCATACTATTTGACAATTTATAACTCAACACAGCTCTACTATGCCAATCTATAATTGCCGCCATGTACATAAATCCCGAATTAGTTCTAACATAAGTGATATCTCTGCTCCAAACCTCGTTAGCGTTAGGTACATCTACAGTTTTACTTGTACCTAGATTAGACCAATATTTATCAAGCAAATAACTATAAATTTTATGCTGTTTATCTTTTCCAGATGTTAACTTTTTCCTCTTTGGATAAATAGCCTCTATGCCAATCATGTTCATATATTTTAGAACCCGATCCTTACCAATAACCAAGCCATCTTCTAATAATTGTCTATGGATATAACGATAACCAAATTCAGGATTATCAGTATATATTTCATCTATTTTATTTAAAATATTTAAGTTATACCCACTAAATGGTTTTGCTTTATAGTACATTGAAGAACGATTAATCTTTAATAATTCATATTTCCTTGTCTTTGGTAACATTGCTAGCTTGGAATCGACAAGTTCTTTTCTATTTGATAAGTCCAAGCTTTGTAGCTTTCCCACAGCCCAATCTCTCTCTACTATTGTTTTTCCAAGAGTTTTCGCTAATTCATCATTTTGTTCTTTCAGCATATTAATTTGTTCCTGATATTTACTTACTAGTTTTGCTGGTTCAAACGCCAATGCCGTATTTGATATAAATTGTTTCTTCCAATTACTAATTGTCTTGGAGTTTATCTCATATTTTGATGCTATCACTGATAATGGACTCTCTTCTTTCAGCACTTCTAATACTATCCTAGTTTTTTCTTCAGCACTAAAAACTCTTGCTTTTTCTTTTGTCATTTTTTCTCCTAATTTTTTCTTATTATTTTATCTTAATTAGGAAACTTTTAACTCTATTTTTTTGTCCATTTTCTTCAGTCCATTATAGTATGGTGACACAAATGTAGAAGCAAAATATGTATCAGGGGAAGCCATTATGGGTGTAATTATTGTAGATCAATATGGCCATCTTATTAAAAACGACAGTTCTGTTAATATTTCAAGTTTTGCATGGGGTGCTCCTCAAGCTTTAAAAGGAAATCTTAAAAACTTAGGTAAATGGTCATCAACTGAAAAAGATACCGAAATAGCTCTTGAAACAATCTTGTGTAAAAGAGATAAAAATGGTCAAAAGCTTCCCTTGAATAAAATAGTAATAGATGAGGCTCTTAATTACCTTACTAATACTTTTGAGATACCAGCAGAAATACTAGTAAATAAACAATTTGCTATCAAAACTTATGAATCAAGTAAAAAAGATACCCCTACTAAAACTTTACTACTTAACAGCTTTTACCTAAATGATCTAATTAAAGCTAGTAGTTTAATTCAAAAGCCAAATGTTCAAACAAACCTCTTGCAGTATTTAGGTGTGAATATCCCATTAAAGCGTTATAATATCCTAGATACTTCTGTTTTACAAAATATTCTTTCTCCCAAAAACATTCCTACAGCAAGATGGCCTGGATTAGGACGATATCCTTTATTATTACTTCAACAGGCTGTAGTTAATTTATCCATGACTGAACTAAAAGACAGTGGAATTCTTGCAATTAGTGGACCACCAGAAACAGGAAAAACAACTTTATTACGTGATATTGTTGCAAAATTAGTTACAGAGCGAGCAGAAGCGTTACTGAAGTTTGCTGATCCTGAAAAAGCTTTTACCGATTCAGGACACAAAATAAAAACGGGACAGAGTTGGTTAAATCTTTATAAATTAGATATAGAGTCTAAAAGGTTTTGAAATATTAATTGCATCCTCTAACAATAAGGCTGTTGAAAATATTAGTGCTGAATTACCTAGTTTAAAAGCTATTGCAAACGATGCGAATGATTTGCGTTATTTTACAGTTCTATCTGATTTAGTATTTGGATGCAAAAGTTGGGGTTTGATTTCAGCAGTACTTGGAAATATTGCTAATTGTAATAATTTTAGTAAAAATTTTTTGTGGAATAATGATCTTGGGCTTTTAACATATTTAGCAGAAGCAAGCGGAATACCACAGATATTTGAAATTACAGATCCAAAAACCGGCAAAATCCTTGAACGTAGAAAACCGAGAATTATTGAAGAAAGTGATCCCACACATAATCACAGTGATGCTTTAAGACGTTGGAGACAAGCTAGTACAGATTTTAAACATGTATTATAAGCAAGCCGAACTAGACTTGCTTAATTATAGGAAATAAAAAATCTAGTTCAAGATTTAGCAAATCTAGAAAGCGGATCAGAACAGGGGCAAACGTTAGAAGAACTTTTATTAGAACATTATAAATCAAAACCACATGTTATTTGGTGTATTCTAAATACTCCTTCATTTCGTGCTTGGCAAAAAGAAGGGCAAAGGATCGCCCATAAAGAAAGCCAAAAGCTTGTTCATTTTGATTATGTAAAAAGAATTGTACCTAGATTTTCTAACAAACTTGGATCTCATTTTATTGATAATAATTTATTTTCAAAATCCCATGAAGAAAGGCATATAGTTTCCCCATGGTGTGACACGCAAACACAATCCTTACGCGATGAGGTATTTATTTCTGCTATAAAGCTGCATAAAGCTTTTATAGATGCAGCAGCAAAACCTTTACGTCACAATCTTGGAGTTCTGATGAGAAATTTTGGTGGCTCTTCTAGTGAAATAGATAAAAAAACCGTGGAACTTTTGCCAGATTTATGGTCATCTTTTTTCCTTGTAGTACCTAGTGTATCAACAACTTTTGCATCTGTAGGAAGAATGTTAAAGGATCTTCCTACAAATTCTCTTTTTGGATGGCTTCTTATTGACGAAGCTGGGCAGGCTTTACCGCAAGCCGCTGTAGGAGCTATAATGAGAACAAAACATGCTATAGTTACAGGTGATCCTTTACAGATAGAACCAGTGGTTACGTTGCCTAACAATTTAACAAAAAGTATCTGTGAACAATTTTTGGTAGACCCAAATCGTTTTAATGCACCAAAAGCATCAGTTCAAACCCTATCAGATACTGTAACTTCATATTTTTCGGAATTTAATACCAAAGACGGAAGTCGTTTAGTCAGTGTACCTTTATTGGTTCATAGGCGTTGTGCAGATTCTATGTTTAGTATTTCCAATGCAATTGCCTACGGAAATTCAATGGTACAAGCAAAGAGTCCCAACAATTCTCCAATACGTAACTGTCTTGGTCCTTCTATGTGGTTTGATATTCAAGGTCAAGCACTAGATACATAGTGTCTAGAAGAAGGAAAAAAGGTAGTTGAACTATTATATAAATTAAAGATTGTACAAGGACGAGAAGCTGAAGCAGTAATTCTAGTATTAGGGGCTCAAGCACCAAACCAAAATAAAACTCGGATATGGGCAGGTAAATCTCCTAATATCTTAAATGTAGCAGTTACACGTGCTAAAGAAGTTATCTATGTTATAGGAAATAAGAGCTTATGGAAAGAAACAGGAGTATTCAGAGAACTAGACTGCAGAATACATTGATGTGTTCAGCCCATCAGCTTCAACTTGTTGCTAATTGATAGTTGTTTTTAACGTTTGACTTTAGATTTTTAGATTTAAATGTTGTATAACTTTATGCAAAATCCGTTTGAAACGGTTCTATATTAATTTATAATAACCTCAAGTATCTATGTAATAAATTAATAGTAGGCTCAAGTAATCACCACCATTAGGGGTGATATCACCCCTGCTTTCGCAGGAAGAGTATCGCGGATTCAAATTTCACCACTCTTATCAGATACTTATCAGGGATTTAGAACATTCTGTGACTCTGCACAAAAACTTTTCTGTTACTTTTCTGTTACTCTTACACCAAAGTTGCCGAAATACGACCACAAAAAAACTATCAATTCTTTAAACAAAAAAATAGGCAAGACGAAATCGATCATTAATATAGAAACCTTCACAACCTAAAAATTAAGTTGAATATAAACTATTAACAAGCTAATATGCAAGGTACTAAAAATTAGATACAATATTAGATAAAATAAAATGATTACTATTACTTTTCCAGATAGAACGCAAAAACAATTTGAAAAAAATATTACGGGATTGGAGATAGCTAGTCAAATTTCTACTTCTCTAGCAAAGAATGCTTTGGTTGTTGAAGTAAATAACGAGCTAAAGGACTTAAGTTTACCTATAGAATCTGATTGTAATTTGAGAATTCTTACCAGCAAAGATTCAGAGTGTTTGGAAATATTACGCCATGATGCTGCTCATATAACGGCAGAAGCAGTTAAAGAATTATTTCCAAATGTCCAAGTGACCATAGGTCCAGCTATCGAAAATGGCTTTTTTTATGATTTTGCTAAAGATAAACCGTTTGCCCCGGAAGATTTAGTGATGATAGAAGCAAAAATGCATGAAATCGTTAAAAGAAATAAGAAAATCACTAGAGAAGTATGGAATCGCGATCAAGCCATAGAATTCTTTAAGTCAATAGGTGAGCATTATAAAGCCGAGATAATTTCAGAGATTCCAGCAAGTGAGGATATTACCTTATACCGCCAAGGTAACTTTGTTGATCTTTGCCGTGGTCCGCATAGCCCGTCAACTGGCTTCATTAAACATTTTAAACTAATGAAAGTGGCAGGGGCATATTGGCGAGGCGATAGCAAGAATCCTATGCTACAAAGAATCTATGGTATCGCTTGGGCAACAAAAGAGCAGTTAGACAGTTATCTTTACATGCTTGAAGAGGCAGAAAAGCGTGATCACAGAAAACTAGGTCGAGAGCTTGGATTATTTCACTTTCAGGAGGAAGCTCAAGGTATGGTATTTTGGCATGATAAGGGCTGGAGTATATATCGTACTATTGAACAATATGTCAGAAATAAAATCAGAAAAATGGGATATATGGAAGTAAAAACTCCTGTGCTTGTTGATAAAAGTCTGTGGGAAGCTTCTGGTCACTGGGAAAAATTTAGGGAGGACATGTTTGCTCTAAATCTTGCTGATGATAAAACATTAGCCATGAAACCAATGAATTGCCCATGTCATGTGCAGATTTTTAAGCAGGGTATCAAAAGTTATCGAGACTTACCACTACGTATGTCTGAATTTGGCTTGTGTCATAGACATGAAGCATCTGGTGCATTGCATGGTTTGATGAGAGTAAGAGCCTTCCAGCAAGATGATGCCCATATTTTCTGCACTGAAGACCAAATTAACAGTGAGACAGTGAAATTTTGTGGTCTCTTAACCGAGATTTATAAAGATTTTGGTTTTTCTAATATTAAAATTAAATTCTCAGATCGTCCTAAAGTACGGGCTGGCAGCGATGAAGTTTGGGATAAAGCAGAAAATGCTCTAAAAAATGCCGTAAAAGAAGCTGGTTATTCTTATATATTAAATCCCGGTGATGGTGCGTTTTATGGACCAAAACTAGATTTTTGTCTTAAAGATTCAATAGGTAGAGAATGGCAATGCGGCACTCTGCAAGTTGATTTTGTCTTACCAGAACGTCTTGATGCTTACTATATTGCAGCGAACGGTGAGAAAAAAAGACCCGTAATGTTGCATAGAGCTGCACTTGGTTCTTTTGAACGGTTTATAGGCATATTAATTGAAGAATATGCTGGACGCTTTCCTTTATGGTTAGCCCCTGTACAAGTAGCTATTGCCACCATTACAAGTGACTTAAATGACTATGCATTGGAAGTACACAAATTGTTGATTAGTGAAGGAATACGGTCAGATGTCGATATTTCGCCTGAAAAGATTAATTATAAAATACGCTATTTTTCTAATAATAAAGTACCTATAATAGCCGTTGTTGGTAAACAAGAAATGCTAAATAATACTGTGACTATAAGACAACTAGGATCAGATCAGCAGGAAATTATTTCTCTACAAAATCTAGTAAAGCTTGTAAAAGATCAGAATATTCGCTATTTAACATAAATACGCGAATTTGGGATAAGAATTTGTCAATTCTTATCCCGGGGGTATAATGGAAGCAACTGTGTCGTACGTGTAAAAAGTACACAAAAACACAACAATAACTAATAATAATTTTTATGGAGAAAATATCATTTCTGGAATTAAGAATAGTAATTTTCCGAAGGCTAATAGGGAAATTAGGGCTAGTCAAGTTCGTTTAGTCGATGAGAATGGTGAGATGCTTGGCATCGTTAGCATCAAGAATGCTCTAGAACAAGCTGAAAAAGCTGGTTTAGATTTGGTAGAAATTTCACCAAATGCCGAACCACCTGTTTGTAAGATTTTGGATTTTGGTAAATTTAAATATGAGAGTAAAAAGCGTGTCCAAGACAGTAGGAAAAAACAAAGGGTTGTTGTCCTTAAAGAAATGAAGTTTAAGCCAAACATTAGTCAAGGTGATTTTAATGTGAAACTTCGCAAGATCAAAGATTTTTTGAAGGAAGGTGACAAAGTAAAAATTTCTCTATGGTTTAAAGGCAGAGAGATTATCCATAACGATATTGGTATGAAGTTATTTGACCGCATATCGTTAGAACTAGAGGGCTTAGCTAAGATTGATTCCGCTCCTAAAATGGAAGGTAAACAGATAATTATGTTAGTCAGCCCTGATCCAAGCAAAATACCAACTAATTAGAACTATTTATGCCAATTAAAATTCTAATGCCTGCTTTATCTCCAACTATGACTGAAGGAAATATTGCAAAATGGCTTAAAAAAGAAGGGGATAAAGTTGTTCCAGGAGATGTTATAGCAGAAATAGAAACAGATAAAGCTACTATGGAAGTGGAAGCTGTAGAAGAGGGAATTTTTGCTAAAATAATTGTGCTGCAAGGTACAGACAATGTGCCGGTGGGTTCGCTTATCGCTGTATTACTTGAAGATGGTGAAGATGCAAACTTATTGGATAGTTTTATAGCAAGTAGTGATAATTCTGCTAAACCATCTACAGAACCAGTAATATCTATAGAAGAAACTAAGCCGGTTAAGTACGATCAGCAACCGCAAACAATGAATGTGAAAGCTTTAGGCAGGATATATGCTTCGCCTTTGGCTAAAAGACTAGCTGCTATTGATAATATCGATCTGTCAAATATTCAAGGTAGTGGACCTCATGGAAGAATAATAAAAAAAGATGTGTTATCATACTTAGTGCTACCCACAAATAGTGGTAAGATTAGGGCGGTGAACAGAAATAAAGAAGAGTACAAGTGCGTCCTCAATAATAATATTCGTAAAATTATTGCTAAACGTTTGCTTGAATCTAAACAAACCATACCGCATTTCTATCTCTCAATAGAATGTAACATGGATAAGTTATTGGATATTAGAGAAGATATAAATAAATCACTTGTAGAAGAGAGTAAAATTAAAATTACAGTTAATGATTTTGTTATTTTAGCAGTGGCAAAAGCTTTAAAAGCTGTACCGGAAGCAAATGTTAGCTGGGATGAGTCTGCTATTCGGTATTATAATAATGTTGATGTATCGGTTGCTGTGGCAATTGATAATGGTCTTATAACGCCTATAGTCAGAAATGCCGATCAAAAAGATATAATTACATTATCGCAAGAATTACAAACTCTTATAAAAAAGGCTCGAGATAATAAACTAACTCCTGAAGAATTTCAGGGTGGAAGTTTTTCTGTCTCTAACTTAGGTATGTACGGTGTTAAGAACTTCAGTGCTATAATAAATCCGCCACAAAGCTGTATCTTAGCAATAGGAGCAAGCTCAAAACGTGCAATAGTTGAAAATAATCAGATAAAAGTCGCTACTATCATGGATGTTACTCTTTCTTCTGATCACAGAGTTGTTGATGGTGCTGTTGGAGCTAAATTTTTAGCTTCATTTAAAAAATTTATCGAGAGTCCTGCGTTAATGCTCATATAACGTTTGATTGACACCCTACCCTCACCATAACTTAAAACTTAAATCATAGAATAAATTATGAGTTTTTCCGATAATCTAGCAAAAATCTTGAATAAACATGAAGAATTATCGAAAAAGTTGGCCACTGGTATAGTCGGAGATGAGTTTATAAAAGCATCGAAGGAATATGCCGAGCTAGAGCCAATTGTTCAAACAATTAATGAATATAATAAATCTGTATCCGAGTTACGCGATATCAAGGAAATGGCACAAGAATCGAATTTAGACCCTGATACACAATCGATGATATATGATGAAATACATCGTTTAGAAGCCCTGATGCCTAAACTAGAAAGGGCAGTAAAACTTTCTTTGTTACCAAAAGACGAAGCTGATACAAAAAATGCTATTATTGAGGTAAGGGCTGGTAGTGGTGGAGAAGAAGCAGCGTTATTTGCTACAACTTTATTTAATATGTATCACAGATACGCCGAATTAAAAAGCTGGCGTTTTGAAATATTATCAATCTCAGATACTGGTATTGGTGGATATAAAGAAGCGTCAGCACTAATTCAAGGACGAGATGTGTTTTCCAAACTTAAATTCGAATCAGGTGTACACCGAGTGCAAAGAGTTCCTGAGACTGAGTCAAGTGGGAGGATACATACTTCTGCGGCTACCGTTGCCGTCTTGGCTGAAGCAGAAGATGTAGATGTTAAGATCGATGACAAAGATTTACGAATTGATACATATCGTGCATCGGGAGCCGGCGGACAACACGTAAATACCACAGAATCAGCGGTAAGGATTACCCATTTACCAACTGGTATTGTCGTTGCATTACAAGATGAAAAATCACAGCATAAAAATAAAGCTAAGGCTATGAAAATTCTTCGTTCTAGAATCTATGAAGCAGAGCGATATAAAAAGGATATGGAAAGAGCCGAGGTACGCAAAGGGCAAGTTGGTTCTGGTGATAGATCAGAAAGAATTCGCACCTATAACTTTCCACAAGGTCGAGTTTCTGACCATAGAATTAATCTAACCCTCTATAAAATAGAGGATATCGTAAAAAACGGGCAATTAGATGACTTTATTGAAGCTTTGATATCGGCTGATGAAGCAAGAAAACTTTCAGAAGTTTAAATTATAGCTTACTCATCATTGCTAGGAGGCGTAAGCCAACTAAGCAATCCAATCTAATAAATAATGGATTGCCACTACACTCACGTGGTCTCGTAATGACGGAGTAATACTAATCGGGTTAGCTATATGTTAACCATTTGAATTTATAAGGGACAAACATACAAATCTTATATTTTTTAAAGGCTACACCATTTTGGGTATACTTATTATTTGGTTACTTAATTTTTAGAGGGATTAGAGCAACTAAGCAAACAGTTATATTGCCATCAAGATTATTTATTGCTCCTGTTATTTTCTTGTTACTTTATATAAAAGGATTTTCTAATAATGTACAAGACTTAATATTATTTTGTATATTGCTAATTATCTCAATTATTATTAATTGGCGATTTTGTGACAAACCTCTTATACAGGTTAATAATTATTCCAGGTTCATGGCAACCTCTTATATTGATACTTATCATTTTTTCAATAAAATATTTTTTTGGATATATGAGAGCTGTAAATCTAGAACTAGCCCCAAAATATAAAATAATGGAATTAATAATATCAAGTTGGGTGCTGGGAATCATGTTTTTTAAAGCAATATATTGTTATAGCTATGCAAACAAAATAAATAATCAGAAAAATTGGACCAAAAAGTCCTAAATTAATTAAAACTTTTTCAAGTGTTATAAAATTTTTACTAGACTTAGAAAGCTAATAATTATATAAACCTTAACGACCATTATAAAAGGGCCTGTAGTTCAGTTGGTTAGAACCCACCGCTCATAACGGTGTTGTCGCAGGTTCAAGTCCTGCCAGGCCCACCATTCTTCGATTTTAGTGCATTTCACGAATGTATCAAATGGTGAACGTAGCATAAAGTCTAGCTTTCCGTCTTTTAATTCTAGGTTACCAAACACTAAATTTATCAATTTACGTTTTCTCTCAATAGTAGCACCTTTGAAGGCTACGAACGCTCCAGAAGCCAGTTCTACTAGGTTAATCAAGAGTTCTGAAAATTTATCATCTTGTCAAAGATTGGATACCATCATCAATTCATTACAATAATCTCCTGCCAAGGCATGATAAAGATGAATATTTTCTAGATCTGGACTTATTATCAAAGTTACAGAAAGTACTTAACTGTAAGCAAATAGGAAGCATACCAGATGCCATAATAATCTTGCAGCAAGCATTAGAGATTTTTGCTGAATATGCTGAACCGGGTAATGTTCAGCTTCAGCATCAGATACAAGAGTATGGTTATTGTTTACAGCAGTAATATGACTATGTGCAATTCTTTTCTGATGTATGTAAAGCTGAATTGCCTGATCATGCAAAGATTGCAGAACTAATAACAGCTTGCTATACTA
The DNA here is from genome assembly GCF_964031035.1 of Candidatus Tisiphia endosymbiont of Empis tessellata. Taxonomy (NCBI): domain Bacteria; kingdom Pseudomonadati; phylum Pseudomonadota; class Alphaproteobacteria; order Rickettsiales; family Rickettsiaceae; genus Candidatus Tisiphia; species Candidatus Tisiphia endosymbiont of Empis tessellata. The sequence continues at coordinate 193,338 of NZ_OZ034997.1, forward strand.
AAGTAACAGAAAATCTTGAGTACCAAGTTAGTAGTTTGCATATTGATGAAGATAGGCTTGACCAAGTTTATTATCATAAAGCTATAAAGTATCTAGAGGATTATCCGGACTCTCCTGCCTGCAAGAACCTCAAGGCTATAGCCTATAGTTGCTTAGCTAGTATCGCAGAGAAGGATGGTGGTAATGAAGCTGCATCGGTTTATTATGCAAAAGCTATCGAAGCCAATAGCCATTTACCAGAGATATATGAAAAATTGGGACAGCTATTTTTTAACAAGGGAGAATATGCTAAGGCAATTGACTGTTATAAAGTCGTTAATAATGAATTTGAGATAAAGGCATGTTTTAAAGCATGGTTAAAACAAGATAAAAGAAATCCAGATATAATGTTACAGCAGGCTGAGTATCTTGAGTCTATAGGTTTATTTGAGCAAGCCAAGAAATATTATCATCATGCATTCAGCCTCAGTCATGATGAAAATTTTAAGGCTGCGGCTTACAAGAAAATTAGTAAGATTATAGTTAATGCTGCTGCTCAAGGGCAAGATTTTGCCACTAGAGCAGATGAGCATGATTTTTACAATTATGACCTAGTAGATGCAGCATTTACCAGAAAATTACTTGGCGACTCAAGTTCAGAATGTGATTTATAATGCTAAAAGATTGCAAAGCAGTTTTGCTGCAAATATACGTTTTACCAAGTCCGTTGGGTTTTTTAATTAATATCTGTTAAAACCCTAGTTTAAAAAAAGACCTTAATTAGTTATCCAATATTTTTTTTAAATGAACACAATTATGATAATTAGGCGATGTTGTTACGAGATATAATTCTATATTGAATCAAACTGATCTATACTATATCATATTTTTATCGAAACAGCATATTACCGCATTTTATTAAAACTTAATCGGTAAAATATAAATATAATTGAATAATATGATAGTTGAACTTTCAAACACTAACACATATCTCAAGGGAGCTGACACTGTTAAGGAGAGTAATAAGCTGCCTAAAATGCTAGTAGGTACGGATGAATTCTATGACTTAGTAGTTAATAGTGATGTATTTGTTGATAAAAGTCTAATGATCAAAGAATTATTAGAAGATGGCGGTAAGGTTATTCTAATCACTCGACCAAGACGTTGGGGTAAGAGCTTGAACATGGATATGATTAGGAGGTTCTTTGAAATTGAAGTAGATGAAAAAGGCAAGCCTTTACCACTAGAACAAAAGATAAATAACAAACTATTCCTTGGAGGTACAGTAGATTTAGGCTTTGATGAAACTAAAGAGTTAAAGTCCTTAAAAATTGCAGACATAGCAAGTAGCATGAAACGCCAAGGGCAATATCCGATTATTTCTATAAGTTTTAAGGATGTTAAGGGTAGTAATTACCAAGACATTGAGAACGGGATAAAAGAACAGGTTATAAGATTGTTCTCTAACCATCGCTATTTAAAGCATTATATAGCAGAAGATGCAAATTTGTTAGATGATGTACAAAAGGAAAAGCTAAACCGATGTTTCACAGGGAATCTTGATCAAGAAGACATAAAGATTAGTTTACGTTTTTTAAGCGAACTACTGTTTAAACATTTTAACCAAAAAGTCTACATATTGATCGATGAATATGATACTTCTATCAATAGTTCCTATATTAAATTTGGCAAAAAATCAGAAGAATTTGAACAAGTACTTGAACTATTTCGCGGGATGTTTGGCAGCAGCCTAAAAGGTAATAGTTGTGTAGAAAAAGGAGTAATAACTGGCATATTAAGAATTGCTAAAGCTAATTTATTTTCCGATTTGAATAATGTTACTGAATATACCTTACTTGATGATGATTTTTCTAAGTCTTATGGCTTTACCCAAGCAGAAGTTGATGATTTATTGACTAAAGTACCTACAAAAACGAGTCATGAAGAGATTAAAGACTGGTATAATGGTTATACATTTGGTGGAGAGGTAATTTATAATCCATGGTCAATCATGCAATGTTTAGCACACAAAGGTAAGCTCGATCACTATTGGCTAGATAGTGGTGGAACAGCTTTAATAGATAAAATACTGCTATCCGATGAAATGCAAGAAGATTTACAGAGCTTAGCTGCCGGAAGAAGTATTATCTCACCTATTACCAAACAAATAAGTTTTGCTGATATCAATGAACCAATAGGATTACTCAGTTTATTATTGTTCAGCGGTTATTTAAACCCTACTGCCAAAATACCGGAAAAGAATGTTTATGAGCTATCTATCCCTAATTATGAAGTAAAATATATTTATGAAACAAGAGTTCTACAATGGGTAACTGATCAGCTAAAAATTGATAGTTCTAGATATTACTCTTTTATCAGTTTATTGCCAGCAGGTAAAGTAGAGGAATTTAAAGAGCGTTTACAAGAGTTGTTGGTAAATTCTACCAGTTTTTATTAAACAGGGAAGAAAAAGGCAGAATTATTTTATAGTGGCTTTATGCTAGGGCTTGTTAACATGTTAGCCCCTAGTTACATAATAGCAAGCGAACACAAGAGTCAGGTCGTGGTAGAGCTGATATTATCATGATCCCCAAAGCTGGTAGAGAAGATAAAGCAATTATTATTGAGTACAAGATTGCTAAAAATGCAGAAGATTTGCTTTCAGTAGCCAAAATGGGCTTAAAGCAAATTATAGATAAACAATATGACACTAAGATAAGAGAACACAAACACGTTAAAAAGATCATTAAAATCTCTATGACCTTTTGTGGCAAAAAAGTAGTACTAGAATACCAAATTGATTAAGAAAAATATTACATACATAAATTCTTTACCCCTATGATTAAAATTTACTCTTTAGTTAGGTTATTTGGGGCTAACTATAAAAGCCCTGTTAAAGGCAGAGCTTTGTTATAATTAGGCTTTAAAGGGATTTGCAAAAGTTCTAACCTAAAATGGTTAAAAGTTTGCAACGTATACTCTTTTGCTTTGAAGAATTGTTTTTTAAAAATATCAGGAACTCGAGTACTCATGTACTAAATGTACACCTAGTTCGCTCGCCCCTCATTTTTAAATTCAATTCGTAGGATCATTCGAGTATACACCATGTGGCATCCTGTTGTAAAATTAACCCCATGAGAATTGAAAATTAAAACTCTAAAAGCTTATATCTTAATTAGGTTTTAGTGTGACTAGGTTAGGACTCTAGTCACATTACAATTTTTTTCAAAAGGGGTCAAAAGCATATTGCAATCTACACTTTAAAATTATTCAGGCAAGATTCTCCCAAAGATTATTAAATTGATACATCTATAAAAATGTATGATATGGATTGGTTTATAACAATTCTTATGTCACTTTTGGTTCTAAAATCATCCACTAAGCCCCGCCATTTTTGTACAAGTCATCTATAATGGACTGAAGAAAATGGACAAAAAAATAGAGTTAAAAGTTTCCTAATTAAGATAAAATAATAAGAAAAAATTAGGAGAAAAAATGACAAAAGAAAAAGCAAGAGTTTTTAGTGCTGAAGAAAAAACTAGGATAGTATTAGAAGTGCTGAAAGAAGAGAGTCCATTATCAGTGATAGCATCAAAATATGAGATAAACTCCAAGACAATTAGTAATTGGAAGAAACAATTTATATCAAATACGGCATTGGCGTTTGAACCAGCAAAACTAGTAAGTAAATATCAGGAACAAATTAATATGCTGAAAGAACAAAATGATGAATTAGCGAAAACTCTTGGAAAAACAATAGTAGAGAGAGATTGGGCTGTGGGAAAGCTACAAAGCTTGGACTTATCAAATAGAAAAGAACTTGTCGATTCCAAGCTAGCAATGTTACCAAAGACAAGGAAATATGAATTATTAAAGATTAATCGTTCTTCAATGTACTATAAAGCAAAACCATTTAGTGGGTATAACTTAAATATTTTAAATAAAATAGATGAAATATATACTGATAATCCTGAATTTGGTTATCGTTATATCCATAGACAATTATTAGAAGATGGCTTGGTTATTGGTAAGGATCGGGTTCTAAAATATATGAACATGATTGGCATAGAGGCTATTTATCCAAAGAGGAAAAAGTTAACATCTGGAAAAGATAAACAGCATAAAATTTATAGTTATTTGCTTGATAAATATTGGTCTAATCTAGGGTATATCGTCACGAGATTTTAGCCCACATTAGTAATCCCCTTAGACAAAGACCTGCCATGTATAATTTTGTATTTTTAGCATATCTTGTTGCTATACCACGCCATTCTTTAAATTTTTGAAATGTATTTTCAATAATGTGCCTTAACTTATATAAATCCTTATCTATCTCTCTTTGAATCTTTCTGTTTCTTTTTGATGGTATTACAGGAATTATATTTGCTTGCTCAGCAAATTCTACGATGCTATTTGTGTCATAAGCTTTATCTGCTATAAGGTACTCTGCCTCTATATTTTGGGTTAATTCACAAGCTTGAGTACAATCGTTTCTGGAACCTTCTGTAACAATAATTCTGACCGGCATACCATGCGCATCCACGGCCATATGTATCTTTGTATTGAGCCCCCTTTTGTACGGCTAATCGTTTGATTCCCGCCTTTTGCCCCAAGTCCTGCTTTATGAACTTTTACAAATGTTGAATCTATCATTAACCATTCGAAATCAGGAGCATTTATAAAAATATTTAGTACATGCTCCCATACTCCATTATCGCACCATCTACAGAATCTTCTGTGTACATTCTTCCAATTCCTATAATCAGGTGGCAAATCTCTCCAAGGAGCTCCTGTCCTAAATATCCACATTACTGCATTTACAAAGGTTCTATTATCTTTTGCAACCCCTCCCCAACAACCTTCCCTGCCAGGCAAATGCCTTTGTATCTTATTCCAAAGTTCATCATTTATATCATGTCTTCTATGTGCTAGCCCCATAACTATTATCCCTATTACTATAATTAGTATAACCAACTTCACAAATTATTCAACTATAATCTCGTGACGATATGCCCTAGGTACAAGTAAAACTGTAGATGTACCTAACGCTAACGAGGTTTGGAGCGGAGATATCACTTATGTTAGAACTAATTCGGGATTTATGTACATGGCGGCAATTATAGATTGGCATAGTAGAGCTGTGTTGAGTTATAAATTGTCAAATAGTATGGATGTAAGTTTGGTAACTGAAGTATTGCATGATGCACTTAACAAATATCCTGCACCGCAGATATTTAATAGTGATCAGGGCAGTCAATATACTAGTCATGAACACATTGAAATTTTACAAGAGCATAACATTAAAGTTTCGATGAATGGTAAAGGAAGAAGTATTGATAATATAATTATGGAGAAATTTTTCCGAACTTTAAAATATAATTGTATATTTATTAATGATTTTAAAGATGTTAAAGAGCTAAAGAGTGGTATTGATGATTACATCAATCACTATAATTATAGAAGATTCCATTCAAGTATTGGTTACAAAAAGCCTATGAATGTCTATCTAAATTCTATACAAAATTATGAACAAATTGCAGCTTGAAAAATGCAAAAATGGGAAACAAAATTATTATTTTTTTGTCTTGATTTTTCAGTCCAGTATCATCGTTTTTTTTAAAATATCGAAAGGGAAACGTAGAGAGGTCTCAAGTTTTTTGCTCCTGACGTTTAAGGTTCTGAAATACGAAATTTATCATTTTGCGTTTTTGAGAACTTTCAGAACCTTTAAAAGTTTCATAGGCTTCAGATGCTAGAGTTATTAGCGTTGTAGCGGTATCAGTAAATTTATCGTCTGCTTCATCATAAGTTTTCAGTAAACGATCAATTTCATATTGGCGATATTTTAATTGTTGTTTTTTTCTTTGAAATTCTTCTGTGCTAAGTTCTCCATTGAGTCGCAAATCTATTAATGAATTTAATCTATTCTCATTTTCGGTATGTTCTTTCTTTAAAGCAGCTGTTGCTTGGTCATGCTCAGTTTTTTTTAGCTCATTAGTGTTTCTTAGGTATGCAAGGGTCTCTTTTAGCATTTCCGAGTCTCCCCCCTTATACCTATTCTTTTAAAAACCTCTTCTATTTGCTTTAAAACCTCATCTTCCCTTATATATATTTTCTTGTCTAGGTTCTGCGAATCCCAGGTAGCTAAATAAGTCCATTCGTCCACTTTGCCATCTGAATATGTTTTGCTGTGAGTTTCAGCTGTTACAACTTTTTACCAGTTACTGCACAGGTGATTAATCCTCTAAAAAGAAAATCCTTACCACCATATTTAAAAGGCTTCTTCTTCCAACCTAAACGTACATCTTTACATGCCATAAAAGTCTCTCTTGTTATAATAGGTTGATAACCATGTGACCACATACTCTCCTTTTACTCTCATTTCACCATAATAAAATGGTTGTTGTATTAAACGATGTATAACAGTTTTATTTAGGTGACAATTCTTTTTACTTCTTAAACCTAATTCTTTATCCATGTTTACCATAGACCTAAGAGTATAGACCCCGCTCGCATATTCTTCAAATAGTTTTTTGATAATAAAAGCTCTAGACTGATCAAGAATTATTATGCTATTGCCACTTGTGTCCCTGCTATTTAGATAACCAAGGGGGGCTGGACCTATCCATTGTCTTTTACGTAATTTATGATCTAGACTCCTTTTAACGTTATCACTTAAACTATCAACGTAAGATTTGTGCCATTAATACGTTCATACCCCACATTAGCCTTGCATGGGATTGAGAATCTTTATTTATTACATAACCTTCTGTTCTAAAGTGTAATTCTATCTTACCAGCTTTTATTGGTTCTTCTAGTAATGAAATTTCTGAGATTCTCCTTTGAACACGATCTACTTTATCAGCAACTATAGCAATTGTTTCTCTATGGCTTTTAGCAAACTTGATCATCTCTTTAAATTGTTTGCGATCACCTCTGCTGGAAGATTCGATAATTTCAAAAGTTTCGATAACTTCAAGATTTTTACGTTGGCAATATTCCAACAATCTGTGTTTTTGTGCTTCGATAGAGTGTCCTTTTTCTTGTTCTTTTGTTGAAACAGGAAACGTCGATTCGGGATAAGGGATAAGAAAGAATAGTGTAGATATAAGAGTTGCAAGGAGTTAATGCCTGTGATAAATGTTTTTGTAGAAAAAGAAATAAACACAGGCATGAAAAAAGATATCACAGAATTATATAGTTTTATAGACGATTTTTGTAAAATTTACTATGAATACGAAAAAAAGTATAATGGACTGAAGAAAATGGACAAAAAAATAGAGTTAAAAGTTTCCTAATTAAGATAAAATAATAAGAAAAAATTAGGAGAAAAAATGACAAAAGAAAAAGTAAGAGTTTTTAGTGCTGAAGAAAAAACTAGGATAGTATTAGAAGTGCTGAAAGAAGAGAGTCCATTATCAGTGATAGCATCAAAATATGAGATAAACTCCAAGACAATTAGTAATTGGAAAAAACAATTTATATCAAATGCAGCATTGGCTTTTGAACCAGCAAAACTGGTAAGTAAATATCAGGAACAAATTAATATGCTGAAAGAACAAAATGATGAATTAGCGAAAACTCTTGAAAAAACAATAGTAGAGAGAGATTGGGCTGTGGGAAAGCTACAAAGCTTGGACTTATCAAATAGAAAAGAACTTGTCGATTCCAAGCTAGCAATGTTACCAAAGACAAGGAAATATGAATTATTAAAGATTAATCGTTCTTCAATGTACTATAAAGCAAAACCATTTAGTGGGTATAACTTAAATATTTTAAATAAAATAGATGAAATATATACTGATAATCCTGAATTTGGTTATCGTTATATCCATAGACAATTATTAGAAGATGGCTTGGTTATTGGTAAGGATCGGGTTCTAAAATATATGAACATGATTGGCATAGAGGCTATTTATCCAAAGAGGAAAAAGTTAACATCTGGAAAAGATAAACAGCATAAAATTTATAGTTATTTGCTTGATAAATATTGGTCTAATCTAGGTACAAGTAAAACTGTAGATGTACCTAACGCTAACGAGGTTTGGAGCGGAGATATCACTTATGTTAGAACTAATTCGGGATTTATGTACATGGCGGCAATTATAGATTGGCATAGTAGAGCTGTGTTGAGTTATAAATTATCAAATAGTATGGATGTAAGTTTGGTAACTGAAGTATTGCATGATGCACTTAACAAATATCCTGCACCGCAGATATTTAATAGTGATCAGGGCAGTCAATATACTAGTCATGAACACATTGAAATTTTACAAGAGCATAACATTAAAGTTTCGATGAATGGTAAAGGAAGAAGTATTGATAATATAATTATGGAGAGATTTTTCCGAACTTTAAAATATAATTGTATATTTATTAATGATTTTAAAGATGTTAAAGAGCTAAAGAGTGGTATTGATGATTACATCAATCACTATAATTATAGAAGATTCCATTCAAGTATTGGTTACAAAAAGCCTATGAATGTCTATCTAAATTCTATACAAAATTATGAACAAATTGCAGCTTGAAAAATGCAAAAATGGGAAACAAAATTATTATTTTTTTGTCTTGATTTTTCAGTCCAGTATCCACTATGCATATTATACCTAAAGACACTAAAGTTATAACTATTGGTGACAGAGAAGCAGATATCTTTGAACTATTATGGTCGTGTCAAGAAAAGGGTAGTTTGTTTATTGTTCGTAATAGACAAAATAGAAAATTTATTTCTACAGAGGGAAGAAAAACAAATTTGCAAACCCATATAAATCAGATATCAACAAAGAAAGAAATAGTAATTCAAGTTGCAAAAAAGAATAATGAAGCAGCAAGAATGGCAAATATTGAAATAAAATATATGTCTGGTTTAATACCAATTAGAATCCCTTCATTATATGGTTCAAAAAATACTGATCACAAAATCAGTGATAAAGTAGTACTCTATGTTGTAAGAGCTAAAGAAATTGCACCCCCTAAAGGAGTAGAAGCGATTGATTGGCTCTTGCTAACTAATGTTCCTGTTACTAATTTTGAAGATGCGATTGAAAGGATAAATTGGTATAAGTTAAGATGGAAAATTGAAGAATATTTTAGAGTTCTAAAATCTGGATATAAAATAGAAAATTCTCGTTTAGCGACAAAAGAAAGATTAGAAAAATTAATTGCCATAAAAAGCATCATTGCATTTAAAATTTTATATTTATCAAAAGTAGCGATATCTCATCCGCAAGAAGTGTGTACTAAGATTTTAACTTCACAAGAATGGCAAACTCTTTATATTCGAGAGCATAAAACTATTTTTATACCTGAAGAACCTCCAACTATGAAACAAGCTATTATTTGGCTTGGTAAATTAGGAGGATTTATGAATAGAAAAAATGATAAATTACCAGGAACTATGACATTATGGAGGGGCTACGAAAATCTTACAGAAAGTATCGAAATATTATCTATATTTCTTTCCCAAAATTGTGGGTAAAAGTAAGGATTTAAATCAGGGGAATAAGACGGTAAGAATTTTAGTTTACAGCCAGCTTTTTCGATTAATTCTTTAGCCCTTTTGGATTTGTGAAAGCTTGCATTATCAGCAATGATAACCTGTCCAGGCTTTAGCTCCGGCACAAGACAATTTTCTATATAACTTTCAAACACCTTACTATCACAGCTCCCTGTAAAGACTAGTGATGCGATTAAACTATTCCGATTTAACGCACCAATAAAACTTGTTCTTTCACTACGTCTCCCAGATTTACTTCCATTACAACGACTTCCTTTCATTGACCATCCATATTCATATGATTCATTATCATTCATGCCAGCTTCATCAAGATAAACTCGTTTCTCTATCGGCACTTTTTCTAATTCACTGAGAAAATCTTGTCGCTTTCCTTCATCTCTTTCTTTATACGCATATGTCTTTTTTTTCGAGTAATATTGAGTTTCTTTAATGCACGACTGATAGTCATTATACTTACAGTATTATCTAGTTTTTTTGCTATCTCTGTAAGCGTTAAAGAGTTATCTTCTTTTATTAAATTACCAAACGCTAATAAATCAGGGATTTTATGACCATACCCTTTCTGGTATCCTTCTTTTGCCTTTATATCTCCAGTTTGTTTCTTTAATCTAATCCATACATAGAGCATTGACCGACTAATTTTAAAGGTCTCGCATGTAAATGCTATTTTTTTATGTTTTTCATAATGTTCTATAACTCTAGAACGTAAATCATAACTGTATGGTAACGGCATATTTCTATTATATAATTTTTTTATTATCTATTATTATAACTAATATCTAACTATATGTTAACTGCTATAACATGTTATCTTTTGGCTACATCATAACCAGTGAACAAGAGTCCGGCAGTGGACGAGCTGATATTATGATGATCCCAAAAACAGGCAAAGAAAATAATGCCATTATTATTGAGTATAAGATCGCTAAAAATAAAAAAGATTTAGCATCCGTTGCTAAAATAGGATTGAATCAAATTATAGATAAACAATATGACACTAAGATAAAAGAACATTCTCATGTCAAAAAAATCATTAAACTTTCTATAGCTTTTTGCGGTAAGAATATGGAGTTACAATACCAAGTTACAGAGCTTTAGTAATAGACTGTAAGCGTTTGAATAACTAATAATTTTACGTCTATCGTGGTTCTGAAATTGTCCACTACGCCCCACCATTCTCAATTGTAGTGCATTTTACGAATGCGTTAAAACTGACTAGAATATCAAAAAAATGCATTCTTGAAGCGACTGGCACGAATGCATTTTAATCTATTATGGCTAATAATCTTAGCTAATGAAAGTGGCAGCTCATCGTAGATACCTTAACACTGGTCTAGATAATGCTTTAAATATTGTCCAGTATAGCTCTCACTACAAGCAGCGATATCCTTTGGAGTGCCGGTAGCTACTATTCTACCGCCTTTATCTCCACCTTCAGGACCAACATCTATAATATAATCTGCTGTTTTGATAACATCTAGGTTATGCTCAATAACTATAACAGTATTACCCATATCAACTAACTTATGCAGCACTTTAAGCAATTTATTAATATCATCTATGTGCAACCCTGTTGTTGGTTCATCAAGTATATATAAAGTTTTACCGGTTGAGCGTTTTGATAACTCTTTAGCTAACTTTATTCTTTGTGCTTCGCCTCCAGACAAAGTGGTAGCAGATTGTCCAATTTTTATATAACCAAGTCCTACCTCATTTAAAGTAACAAGTTTTTCGTAAATTAGGGGTACTTTAGCAAAGAAACTCATTGCATCCTCAACTGTCATCCTAAGAACATCAGCTATAGATTTATCCTTATATTTAACTTCAAGGGTTTCTCTATTATACCTGTCTCCATTACAAACATCACATTTTACATAAATATCAGGTAAAAAATGCATTTCTATTTTAATCAGACCATCACCTTGGCATAATTCACATCTTCCACCTTTAACATTGAATGAAAACCTACCAACTTTATAACCCCGTGCTTTTGCAGTTGGTAGTTCAGCAAACCAGTCTCTAATATGGGTAAACGCACCAGTATAAGTTGCTGGATTTGATCTTGGTGTGCGACCTATTGGTGATTGGTTTATATCAATAACCTTATCAATATATTCAAGACCTTTAATTGACTTATATTCTCCTGGAGAGTTTTTTGAAGAGGGTTCTAAAAATTTTAAAGCTGCTTTATATAAAGTGTGAATTATTAAACTTGATTTACCGCTACCTGATACCCCTGTTATTGCTGTAAAACTGCTCAGAGGAATTGTAATGTTAACATCCTGTAAATTATTAGAAATAGCCCCAGTTAATGCTATTACCTTACCCGCAGGTGATACTCTAGTATTTGTTGGTACTTCAATAGATTGTTTACCGCTTAAATAGCTACCCGTTATACTATTAGGACATTGTTTAATTTCCTCAATTGTTCCTTGTGCTATTATATGTCCACCGTGAATACCAGCACCTGGTCCGACATCTATGATGTGATCCGATTCGTACATTGTTTCTTCATCATGCTCAACAACAAGCACTGTATTACCAAGGTCTCGAAGATTCTTTAGAGTTTCTATTAATCTAGCATTATCACGTTGATGCAAACCAATTGAGGGTTCATCAAGTACATACAACACACCACTAAGACCTGAACCAATTTGTGATGCCAAGCGAATACGCTGACTTTCTCCACCAGACAGAGTTCCTGATTCTCTAGACAAGGCAAGATAATCAAGACCAACATTCATAAGAAATTGTAATCTTTCTTTGATTTCCTTTAATATACGTTCAGCAATAGTCATTTGTCTTTTATTGAGCTGTTTGTCTAATTGATTAAACCATTTCTGTAGTTGTAAAATACTCATGGTAGATACTTGTCCAATATGCATATCAGCAATTTTAATACAAAGAGACTCCATTTTTAGTCTATAACCTTCACAAGATGTGCATTTGTACTCTGATTTATATTTTAATAATTCTTCTTTTACTAAGGAAGAATCAGCCTTACGCTCCTTTTCTTGTAAACTAGGTATTATTCCAGCAAAAGGTTGCTGTACCACCTGAGATTTAGAACCATCATGATATTGAAATTTTATAACATCGTCACCTGATCCATGGAATAATACTTGCTGTACAATATTTGGTAGTTCTACAAAAGGAGTGTCTAATGAAAATTCGTAATGACTCGCTAAAGCTTTTAATGTTTCTAAAAAAAACTTTGAGGATATTTTCCCCCAAGGTGCTATAGCTCCATCTTTAATACTAATTCTTTTATCTGGAACAATTAATTCTTTATCAAGACACAATTCTGTGCCGATACCCTCACATTTAGGACAAGCACCAAATGGGCTATTAAAGGAAAAAATTCTTGGTTCTATTTCAGTAATTTGAAAACCAGAAACTGGACAAGAATATTTTTCTGAGAAAATGATTTTTGAACCTTTAGTAAGGTTGGTTTCTAATCCATTTGGCAAGTTAACAATTTCAATATATACTATACCATCTGCTAGTTTAAGAGCTATTTCTAAACTATCTGCCAGCCTGTTACCTAAATCATCTTCTAGAGAAATCCTATCAACAATTACTTCAATATTATGTTTTTTATTCTTATCAAATTTTGGAAGATTATCGATCTCATAAATTTCATTGTTAATAAATAATCGCCCAAAACCCTGTTTTTTAAGATCAAGCATTTCACGTCTGAATTCACCTTTCTGCCCTCTTATAATGGGTGCTAAAATGTATAATTTACTTCCCTTAGGAAGGTCACGAATAGCATCTATCATCTCCGATATAGTCTGATTCTTTATTGGTAAACCCGTTGCTGGCGAATATGGCACTCCTACCCGTGCATATAGTAATCTCAAATAATCATAAATCTCAGTTATAGTACCAATTGTAGAGCGTGGATTTTTAGATGTAGTTTTTTGATCAATAGCTATTGCCGGCGACAACCCAGAGACTGACTCAACATCAGGCTTATCCTGAAGATGCAAGAACTGCCTAGCATAGGAAGATAGACTTTCAACATATCTACGTTGTCCTTCAGCATAAATAGTATCAAAAGCTAGTGAAGATTTACCAGAACCACTAAGCCCTGTAATTACTACAAACTTATTTCTTGGAATATCAACATTTACATTTTTTAAATTATGCTCCTTAGCACCACGAACTTTAATATATTCTTGTATCATAATTTGTTATAAATTTTTAAGGAACTTATCAAAAAACTTGTAGCATTATAGGTTGTTTTGAATTACTATTGCAATAGTAATTTTTAAATAGGTAATGATCTGTGGCTGGTAGTTTAAATAAGGCAGTATTAATAGGTAATTTAGGGCGTGATCCAGAAATTAGGCACACGGCTGATGGTAAAGAGATAGCAAATTTCAGTATCGCTACTTCTGAGACATGGAAAGATCGTGCTACTGGAGAAAAGAAAGAAAAAACCGAATGGCATAGAATAGTAGTATTTAACGAAGGTTTGGTATCTGTTGTAAAGAATTATGCCAAGAAAGGCACTAAAGTTTATTTAGAAGGTAATTTACAAACTAGAAAATGGGTGGATAACCTTGGTCAAGAAAAATATACAACAGAAATAGTGCTACAGAATTTTAACTCACAATTTATATTGTTGGATTCTAAAGGGGGTGGGACTAACTCCCTAGATTCTATTGTACCAAAAAGCACAGTTGGTAATAGTAACTTTGACCATAGTGATCTAGATGATGAGATACCTTTTTAAAATTGTTCTACTTTCTATATCCCTGTTGTTTTCTTCGTGTGTTTCATCTATAGATACTAGGATTAAGGAGGCAGATAAGGTAGCCTCAATGAACAAGTTTGAGAAGAAACTTGTTAAGGCTGGTGATTTTGTCATTACAACTTACCAACGTGTTTCAGATAAAGATAGTCCTTATGTATTTTATATCGAGGGGGATGGAAGTATTAGTATAGGATGCTATGCCATTGCAGACAATCCAACTCCTTCCAGGGTTATGTTATTTAAGCTTGCTACCCTTGATACTAGACCTAATATAGTTTATATAGCTCGTGTCCATGCCAAATATACACCAATGGAGCTTAATCCCAACTGTAATCAAGCCTATTGGACAGACAAAAGAATGGCTGAAGACATGATAGAATCAACAAATATAGTAATAAATAGTATAAATAATGGTAATCCAGCTAGTTTGGTTGGTTTTTCTGGTGGTGGTGGGGTTGCTATCTTGGTGGCAGCAAGAAATAAGCATATTAAGGATATAATAACTGTAGCGGGTAATCTTGATATTGAGAATTTCAGTAAACATCATGGAATATATGCATTAAAAAAATCATTAAATCCCATAAATTATGCAATAAAAATTAGCAATATTCCGCAATTACATCTTTCTGGAGCTAAGGATGCAATAGTACCGAGTAAAATTATGCATGGCTATGTAAAAGCTAGTTCTTCAAATTGTGTACAGCAAAAGATTTTCCCCAATATTACTCATACCAAAGGCTGGGATAAGGTGTGGCAGGATGTGTTAAAAATTAATCTTACCTGTGGGTATAACAAGAAAATTGGGACGTAAAATAACAAAGCCAATTCGATATAAGAATTAAGCTTACTCATAGGAGATTTTTATGCAGAAGGCAGTAGTTTTAGTTAGTGGCGGTGCAGATTCAGCTACAGTACTAGCAATGATAGAAAAAATGAATTACGAAATTCATGCCATAAGTTTTAACTATTCTCAACATAATAATATTGAACTTGAGAAAGTTAAAGAGTTAGTTAAGAACTATAATATCAAACAACATAAAATTGTAAATATTGATTTACGTAGCTTTGGCGGATCAGCTCTTACTGATGATGCCATAGAAGTACCAAAATATAAAGATCATAGTGATTTAGGGGATAATATACCAATCACTTATGTACCAGCACGTAATACTATATTTTTAAGTTATGCTTTGGGATTTAGTGAAATAATAGGAGCCTTTGATATTTTTATGGGGGTACACGCAACTGATTATGCTAATTACCCAGATTGCCGTCCAGAGTACCTAGACGCTTTTGAGAAGCTTGCTAATCTTGCAACTGCGGTAGGAGTATTGGGTACACGAATTACCATTCATGCTCCCTTAATAAATATGACAAAAGGGCAAATTATCAAAACTGGTCTAGAATTAGGAGTAGATTACTCTAAAACAATTTCTTGTTATGATCCATTAGATAATTGGTTATCTTGTGGAACATGTCATGCCTGCTTACTTAGACTTAAGGCCTTTGAAGAAAATAATACAATTGACCCGATTAATTATAGAAGTAAATTCGCTTCTACACATGCTTAATAGTTTTATATATCATCAATTTCCTATGTTAGACCTAGACAACATAGTACTGAAAGAATTAACTAGTGATGATTCAGAAGACTATTTTGGTTATATGAATAAATTAGAGATGCGTCCTTTCTTGACAGATAACAATGTTCCATCAACTATTCCACAAGCTGCTGATGAACTAAAATATTGGTCTAGCTTATTTCATCAACAAAGAGGGTTTTACTGGGGTATTTCCCTTAAAGATAATAATAAACTTATAGGTACGGCTGGGTTTAATACTGTTTCTACAATGCACCTCAAAGCAGAAATAAGCTACGATCTTGATCCTGCATTTTGGGGTAAAGGAATTATGCTAAAATCAATCAAAGCTATTTTAAGATTTATAGAATATGCTGGTATTGTTCGAACCCAAGCTACTGTAATAAATGACAATATACGTTCAATTAATGTTTTAGAACGATGTAATTTTGTCAAAGAGGGTTTGCTTAAGAAATATGAAATTGTTCAAGGAGTGCATAGGGATTATTATATTTACGCTAGAGTGCTTTAGATTTCTGTAAAGATTTTCAACCTAAAACAAATCAGTTTGATGTAAGACATCGGTTTAATAGCCTACGGTGTCGTCCTTGCAAGCGTTATGTCATTCCTGCGTAGGGCAGGAATCTAGAAAAATGACCAAGATAGCTTGTGTTGAGTTATTTTAGCCCCCTGCCTACGTAGGGGTGACATCACCCCTAATGGCGATGATTACTTGAGCCTACTATTAATTTATTACATCAATACTTGAGGTTATAAATCAATATCAAAACGAAGTAAAGATAGGGAAATATCGACTATAAGCATAGAAATGAGGATTTTGGAAGTTCTTCTTTTGATAAACTAATTCATTTCCATCTATATCCACAATATTTCCACCACTAGCTTTAATTAATGCATGTCCCGCTGCAATATCCCATTCCATAGTTGGACCAAACTTGGGATAAATATCCGCCTTCCCTTCTGCTACTAAACAGAATTTAATTGAACTTGGTATAGTAGCTATTTCAGTAATTAGATGTTGCTTTAGGAATTTCTTGATATCTAAATTTGACGAACGTGAGCTAACAACAGCCCTATAATGAGTTTTAGGTAGGGCATCAAAGCTTGTTTCTACGCCATTTTGTTCAATTCTTAAAGCATTATTAGCATCTGTATAATATAATTTCTGCACGGATGGTTGATAGATAAAACCAATAATAGGCATACCATTTTTTATCAATGCAATATTTACTGTATACGTATCCTCACCTTTGATATAACTTTTTGTACCATCAATCGGATCAATCAACCAAAATTGATTGCTATTCAAAGCAATTATATCTCTTTCTTCACAAACTACAGGAATATTAGGTGCTAGGTTCTTTAAACCATTATATATAAAGCTACTAATTTCCTTATCAGCATTTGTCACGGGAGAATTATCATCTTTATAAGAAACTATTAACCCTAAATCTCTTCTAATTAGAGCAATCCCACCAGCTTCAGTAATTAAACTTTTTAAAGACTTAATTAAATTAAGCATCATTTATTATTCATCATTTGCTATTTGTTATAAACTGTTTAGCCTCATCATCTTCTAACCACTTTCCTGTTTTTAATAATATTTCCTGTTGAAATTTCACTATATCCTCCTGTGGAGTACCTTGTAATTCTGTAACGGATAAATATTCTACCCCATAACAATCTAGATCAATTGTTCTTAGAAAATTATCTATGTTATCTAATTCACTTTTTTTATTCTCAAAGATTATAATGTTATTAGGTAAAATACTTGTGATACTCATAAACTCACGTAGTGCCTGAGCTTTATTTAGATAGTCAGTAAATATTATACCTTTATAAAAAATTGGTGACCTTTTATCAGTTTCATCAAATTTTAATATTTCTTTATTATTAACTTTATCAGTAAATTTAATGCCGAGTCTACTTAGCTGCTCATATTGCCATTCCTCATAATTTTTAATCAGTCTACATGCAGGGTTAATTTTAGTAAACCCAAAAACTAAAGCCCCTGAACTTTTCAATTTATCGATAAATTTTGGCCAACTAGCTTCTACTAACATAACTTGTCTTTGCAATAGCAACTTAGCAATTATCTCATCCACATTAGGATGATATTTTGCCAAACTTGCCAGCTCTTCAACAAACCCTCTATAAGGATTAGCATAACGAAACATCTTAGACTTAGGCGTAACTATTGTATCATCAATATTGATTAGTACTAAGCTAGATGCATCAATTTTTTCAAGTAAATTTTTTACCGTAACAGAATCTATAGAATAAGTGGGAATAATTATTGCATAAGCTGTATATGGTAACATGATAAAAATTAACAATAATTTTAATAAAAAGTTATTTTTTATTATCATACGGATTTACACTCTCTTGATTCTTAACTGTGATTTTGCCATTGCTTCTCTTTACTGCATTTACCTTATTAACCAATTCATTAAGTGATTTTTTTAAATCACGAGAATTGAATATTGATTCTTTTTGGTCAGATAATTTATAATTATAACCAATAAACATCACATTATCGTCATAATTTCTTAGTTGACTTTCCATTGCAGTCAACTCACTGGAATTTCCATCAACCATTATTAAAACTTTTGGCATAAACTTCACTTCTATTAAAAAATTTAATATCAACTGAAATGAAGCATTATTATTACTACTCAATATACCCTGATAAAACGTCGGATAAGTATTATCAAAAGGCTTCATATTATTAAAAATAAGATAATTATGTTGTGGGAAACTGTTGGACAAATCAATATTAAATTTCTTTAAATACTCAGCCTCCCATATTTCTAGCTTCTTTATATTGTTAAAGTTACCAGTTAAACCATGATCACTCACAATTACTGGGCTACCTTTATCCATTATATTCTTTATAAAATTAGGCAAATTGACATATAATAACTCATTTTTATACTCTGTAAGCAGTATTGTATCAAAATAAGCATCCTTTGAGGGTCTAACTGCTTTGAATATTTCATGTAGCTTAGATAATTCATTTTTATTTAATTGGATAATTGGAGGGAGAAATGATTTGAATATAACTTTTTCTCTACCCAAAACCACTAAGATATCTTTAGGGGAATAATTATTGCATAATTCTTCGTAGTCCTTATTTATTTGGTCTAAACTATTAACATCAATAATCTTGCCATTTGCTATTAAAGGTAATAGTAATATTATGTAAGAGAGGAGTTTATATGTTTTAAATTTAATTCTTCTAATTAGCATAGAAATTGCTCTTATTTTTTGTTTATAACAAAAGTAGTTGGTCTACATCGTTTTATGTCATACGCAGGTCATCTAACTCAATGTCATTCCCGCTTAGGTAGAGGAAATCCATATTATCTAACGACCTTTGCAGGTTATTTTTTGGATTATATCTTGAATATTAGCTCTTTATGGAGTTAATATGGTCAGGAAAGAGTGACACAGTTTAAATTAGATAGGTCCTTAAAGACCGAAGGTATCTTGATGGTCTCCTCCCTTGAATCACAAAGTATGATATACTCTTCTGCTTTGAAGAATTGATTCTGCAAATACTTGCGGGGTATTCGCATACTCACGTACTTCATGTACGTTTCGTTCACTCACCCCTTGTTTGTTGTCCTCATTCTCCAAATCATTTGAGTATACAAACGGTAGCAGAATCTTAGAGATCGAATTTACAATCATGTATCAAAACTTTGCAAAACAACCACTAATTATAGGTAAAGCAAATGACTAAAAAAAGCAAGATATTTATGGGAATAGATGTTTCAAAAAATACGCTTGATATATCTATGAACAATAGATATCTTTGGCAAACTCGCTTATGCTGAGGAATTTAAAGAAACCACGAAATGACCCACAGCGGACAATGATGTACGTGAGAAGCAGAGTACCAGCAGAAGTAGAATTTCAAAAGATATCTATTGAATATATTTGCAATATTGTGGTTAATTGCATTATAATGAGGTTTATGTATAATAACTTTACTTTTATTGACTTATTTGCTGGGATTGGTGGTGTAAGAAGATCATTTGAGTCTGTTGGTGGTAACTGCGTTTACACTAGCGAGATTGATACATCGGCATTAAAAACATATAGAGCTAATTTTAGCTGTGATCATAAAATTGATGGTGATATAACACAAGTACACGAACAAAATGTACCCCCTCACGATATTTTATGTGCAGGATTCCTGTGTCAACCATTTAGTATAGCTGGGGTTTCAAAGCGTTTAATAGTCTTTTAGGCTATTTTTTTTAGATTCCCGCCATTGCTTAGAATGACAGCTCTGTGTAGTAACTACAGTTAGCTATATAGTCTTTAAATTACAAGATTGCTGAAATATTTAACACTTTCTAATAAGGCTGGATTCTCCCCTATTAGACTTGGCTCTTCTCCTAGACCATGACTTTTATAAGTATGACCTAAGTCATAACTTCCATAGTGATGATGATCCCACTGCTTTATAGAAGTTAGTACGGTATCACTAATTTCATGTAATGTACTACTAATATATGATTTAAGTGCAGTCCACATAGCCCATATATTCCAACTAGAAATGTGACTTATAACCATGGAGCTTTCTACTAATTCTGTATTATTAGCTTCTAAAGACTCAATCTCAGATTTAGTGCTATCAATCACTGTAGTAGCTTCCATACTATTTAGATAAGATGCTTCTGTAGCTACATCACAACCTCTATCATTTGGTGATATATCAGATTGATTACTATCAACAGTATGTTGTTCATTTAAAACTGTTACCTCTGTATTATCAAGATTATCGCTTGCTATATTAATAGAGCTAGTTTTTTCTTGTTGATCATTACAATCTTGAAACTCAGTTAGGGATTCTTGCATAGGGCTAGATTGCTGTTCTACATCATGTTGGTCTACCGCTTCTACATCACAACTTAATTGATCAGTAGCTATGTCTATTTGAAACTCTCTTGTTTCAGGATAAGTTATTGTTATATTTTTTAGCTCCACAACATCAGTAATAGACTCTATCTTTTCTTCTTCTATCGTTTCTTCATAATTTTCTACTACATGAAATATCTCAGTAGGCACAGGTTGCTGTTCTATATCATAATCTAGTTGATTTATTGGCTCATCAAGATATGTAATATGGTCTTCATCTTGAGACTCTATTGCTTCAAGGAAAGTTATTGATATATCACTTGACTCATCATTAATATCTATAGAATCCGTATTTTCTTCTTTAATATAAATCCCTTTTTCCTTATTATATGATTCAGTTATTCCTTTAGATATCTTTTCTAACTTTTTAGTAGAAGTATTGACCCATTTACTATACTTCCTAGTAAGATTTGCAGTAAGTTGTACTACAATTTTATCTTTATTGTTCTCTAAATATGTATCATTAAAATCAGCTAATACTGGCAATAATTTAGCTATCAGTTTTTTACTTTGTGTTGTTTTAGTTATTTTTAACTTCTGAATTGATAATAATATTATTTCCATAGAGGTAACAATACTATTCACAGAATCAGCAAATTTATGAATATTCTTTGAAGTGAACTTCTCCTGATCAAAATAACCCCACTCTCCCCCCTTTTTGCCTTGGTTTATTTCTACTGCAAAATGCTTAAGTCCGGTTCTATTAATGACTGTCTTAAAAGATGGAGACACACCATAACCATTTTTTAACATATAAGTTTGCACTTTATCGGGGATTGTTATATATTTCGTAACTTCCGAAGCAATATCTTTTGTACTAAATCTAGCCTCTTCATTCGAGTCTCTTAAAACTATCATACTAACAAGATCATCTTGTAAACGTCCAGTAACAATATCTGCGATTCCTTCATTAGTTGATAATTTTTTAATTACATCTGCTCTATATTGCTCTATTTCCTCTTTAAACTTATTAATTTTTTTTGCACCCTCTGATGTTGTCTCTATTTCATCAAGTCTTTTCTTTATATCTTTTATCGTCATAAATAGACTTAGTGCACCTTTCTGCTCATTATATAATAATGAGTGACACATTATCTGAAAAATATCCTTTGTTATATCAACTTCACCTTGATTGCCAGCTACTGTGCTAAAAAACTCTTTACGTAAATATTTCTCAAAAACATGTAGACTATTTTCCCTCAGCTTACTAATAATATCATCCACTTGTTGTGGCGTTTTAGATACACCTAATTCGCTTGAAGATTCTGTGTTATCTACTTCCTTTGTTAAAGGAAAAGCTTCCTGAACAAGTGTAACTGTATTTACTGTTAAAACATCTTGGGACATGTTCTTATATTTTTCTATAAAATTAAAAAAACTTACCACCGTATCAAACGGATATTACGATTGCGACGGATTATAACATACTCATTCAAACAATGCAAGATAAAAATATATCTTCTGCTTCTCAGGGCAGTTTCAAAGCCACAATCAAGAGTTGGTATATGTAGTAGCATTAACTATTAAAGATGTCATCACCCCCTGCGAAAGTAGCTTACTATAGGCTATTTTTTTAGATTCCTCACCGAAGCGGGAATGACATACTAGTGATCCACGCGGGCAAAACCTTCACGGGAATGACATTGAATAGGAACGGAAGCAAATTTTGACGACAAAATTACCATAACTCTTCTATTAATGCTATGGTATTAGCCCTTAGATCTAGGTCATAATCTATGGTATTATTTATTATTCGTTTGATATTTGCAAATTTTGTTATCAAATAATCAGGGGAATTAGAACGCAATTGATTAAATATTTTATTCTCTAATTCATTGAATTCAATATTGATATTGAGAGATTTTTTAGTAATTCTATTAACTAGATATAGCATGCTACAAGCAAAATCTCCCCATAATTCCTTGTTTTTACTGGTAAACTCTTCGATAAGATATAACTTCACTTTAGGATTTGCATAGTTAGCAATATACGTCGTAAATTTAACATATATATCGCTTCCCACTAAGCGATTTTGTGATTTTATGTTAATTTTAGCACATCTAGATCTTATAGTACTTATTATTCCGGCAGCCCTTGAGGTAATCAAGAAAATAAAACTATCCTTTGGCGTATCTTCTAAAAGTTTAAGACAGGAATTTGCTGCATTGAGATTCATTAGATCTGCTTGATAAATAACAGCTACTCTATATTTAGAGATTGATGATGTTCTATAAAAAAATTGCTGTAAATCTCTAATTTGGTCAATAGATATGTCTTTGACACTGCTCGTCACAGAATTATCCCTAGCTACTAAACGATAATCTGGATGATTTGTTAATTGAATTTTATCTACAATCAAACTGCTTTCTATAAATACAAGCAAATCTTCTAAAGCTTTTGCGGTATCATCAACATCAATCAGCCAACTATTATAAAGCCTAGCCTGTTTGAATCTACATTCAAGATATTCTTTGATCATTCTGCTAATGGCATAATAAAAAATAGGTTTCTAGGCTTTGCCAACATGGGGCAGAAACCACAGCTGTCGAAAGTTAGAAGAGGAAGCGGTTTTAGAAGTCATAATGGCAGTTTAAAAGTTGTAGAAAAATAACCAAGGTCATTGCGAGGAGGTATAAGCCGAAGAAGCAATCCATTTTTGGTTACTTTTATGGATTGCTTCGTCGACCTACGGTCTTCTCGCAATGACGTTGACCATATACAACTTTTAAACTGCCCTGCCTAAAACCTGCTCTACCTTCGAACTTTCGACAGTTGTGGGTCAGAAATGCCAACGTAAGTAATGATACTTGTATGGCAAAAGCGATGGCAATCCCTACGTAGGCAGGGATGACACTAGCTTTGTTGTATTGAACTCAGGTTACTTAAACTTGCACCCTTGGTAAAAACTATAATATTTTACAGAAGCAGGTTCTAAGTAAAATACGAACTTACGAATTATTACAAGCTTCCTTCATTTTCTTACCGGCTCTAAATACTGGTTGTTTATAGGCAGCAATATGCATTTTCTCACCAGTTTTTGGATTACGACCTTCACGTGCAGCTCTACTTTGTATATGGAAAGAACCAAACCCCACTAGGTTAACGTCCTCACCACGACTAAGTGCTTTAAGTACACTGTCTACAACCCAAGTAAGGGCCTTTTCTGCATCACTTTTTGAATGACCTGCTTCAGCCATTAATGCTACTAATTCTCCTTTATTCATATGCTCAACTCTCCAAATAAATTGTTAACATTTCAGACATTAATGTATTTAGTATACTCAAATGATTTAGAGAATTGGATTTGAAAATGAAGGACAAGCGGGGCGTACATAAGATACGTTGTTACGTTCGTCCTTGATATTAAAAAAAACAATTCTTCAAAGCAGAAGAATATATACTAACATACCAGCAAGATTTGTTATATCTCGTTGGCTAGATTATAGCAAACACTAAATTGACTGCAACTGAGACTTCTTTAGAACTTTTGAATATATTATTTTATAATCTAATTTCAATAAAATTGTATCTATTTTACATCAAGTTAGTTTCTTATCCTGTAGTTAGGAGGATAGTATATTATTTTTGCTTAAATGAAATAATTAGTTGAAAATCATAATAGTTTATATATTATAACTTTCTTATTTAATATATAAAAAGGGAACTTTTATGATCACTAGACTATTCTACATATTATTTATTTTAATTTTTAGTTTAAATACTAGTGCTAATCCAGCTCCATTGGGTTTTGAATTAAATAAAGCAAGTATAGCAGATGTAGAGCGAGTATATCAGATTACTAAAAAAGAGAGGAATCATTGGGATGGATATAATTATTATGTTAATGTTAGAGATGTCAAATTAGATGGACTGACTGAATTATTAGTAATATGTAATGATGATAATATTATCCAAGCAATCATCTTAACGATAAATAACGATAAATTTACAGAGTTTTATGAGTTACTTGCAGAAAAATACAAACTCACCCATAGCCAAAACCCTAATTTAGGTAATAAGGAGATTAGATTTGCCGATGGTAGTTGTACTATTATATTAGATTCTCCATTCCTTAGCTTTAGTATGAGTCTTATATACATAACAGATGAGTTTCTGACAAAATTTAAAGGTAAGCAAAAGGTAAAGAATTGCTATAATTCAATTATAGGAGGTTTTGAGGTATAAGCCCAACAAACATAAGCCACTGCAAGGGCATCTGCTTCATCAAAATTACTGATTGCAATTGCTCCTGGTAGTAAAAGTTTAATCATTTGCAGAACCTGATTTTTTTCAGCATGACCATAACCCACTACAGATTTTTTGATAACATTAGGTTTAAATTCTTGAAAAGCAATATCATATCCTCCTATAAGTGACATGACTGCTCCTCTAGCATATCCCAATTTTAAAGATGAAACACTATTCATATTAACAAATGTCTCCTCCATAGCAACAATAGCAGGTTTATATTGTACTATTATCTTTTGCAAGGACGAGCTAATGAAAGCTAGCCTTTTATGCATTGCTTCGCTTGATTTAGTCTTTATGACCCCACTATCTAAATATTTCAGAGGATCGGTATCGATTACCCCCCATCCCATACCAGCTAAAGATGGGTCAATTCCTAGTATAATCAAAATTATTCCCCCACTAATAGATTTTTTGTAAAAAATTATCTAATTCTTCAATTCATTTATTTGAATATATTCCTTTTTAAAACTTTGATATAAAACTGGAATAACAAATATAGTGAAAAGAGTTCCTATACTCATTCCACCAACTATTACTAAACCAATAGAATTTTGAGCGGCTGCTCCTGCTCCAGAACTAATCACTAATGACATTGCCCCAAAAATAGTTGCTAGAGTAGTCATTAGAATAGGTCTAAGTCTTAAGCTAGAGGCTCTAGTTACAGCTTCTCTAACACTTAGTCCTTGGTCTCTTAAGTTATTAGCAAATTCTACTATCATAATAGAATTTTTTATTATCAAACCAATTAAAGTGATCAAACCAATATTACTATACATATTAAGCGTATTACCACATATTAAGAGCATTAATACCCCTCCAGTAATTGAGAATGGTACAGCAATAAGTATTAATATAGGATCAGTAAAACTTTCAAATTGGGCCGAAAGCACTAAATAAATAAACAACAAAGCAAATAAGAAAGTAACAATAAGATTACTTTGTGATTCTGTCATTCTTTTAATCTCTCCAATATATTCTAATATAGTTGTGCTACTATCCAATAATTCATCAGCTATAGTATTTATCGAATTTATGGCATCGGTAATTTTTTGGTTTGGAGCTAAACCTGACGAAATCGTTACCGATCTAGAATTATTATAGTGGTTATAAGACTCAATAGACACTTTCTCAACCATATTAGCAACTACACTTAATGGCAGCAAATTATTAGTTGGTTTATTGGTTGGTATCAGTATCTTACTAAAATGATCGGTACTATTACGGTATTTTAGGTTATATTGCATAGTTATATCATACAGATTATTGCCCATTCTGAAATCACCAATTTTTCTTCCTGCTAGCAAATATTGCAATGTTACCCCTATATTTTCTAAACTCACACCAAACAGATAAGCTTTATCCCGGTTAACAATTACATCAATTGTCGGCATAGAAGAATTTAAATCACTACCTACATTGATAAAAACTGGATATTTCTTCATTCTATTAACAAATTTCTGTGATATTTGATCTAACTCGTCATATTCAAGTGAGGTCTGTAAAGTAAATTCGACAGCATTTCCAGCATCACCACTAACCAATGAAGGTGGATTTTGAACAAAAATCGACATTCCTGCTATTTGTTGAAATTGCTTATTAAGCATATTTTTTATAGCTTCTTGTGACTTTGATCTTTCTTTCCAATCTTTAAGAGGTACGAAAGCGAAAGCACTGTTACTACCTCCAGAGCCAATTATTGTCAAATAACCGGCTATATCTTTATGAGAACTAAGTATTTTTTCAGCTTCCACTACTGTTTTCTCTGATTGTTTAATACTAGAACCTTGAAGACCAGTGAAGAAAACTTGTAAAAACCCATCATCTTCCTGGGGAATAAAAACTTTTTTGACAAAGATCAAACTAACAACTAGTACAACTAAAGATAGTGCAATAATAAGTGAGAATTTCTTTTTATGATCAAGAGCAAGATTTAAATAGTACAAATACTTGCTTTGTACTATTTTAATGAACTGATCAAATTTAACTAAAAACCCTAAAGGAGGTCGATCATTTTTACCAATCATGCGACTTGCCATCATTGGCGTTAAAGTAATCGCCACAAAACCGGAAAATAAAACGCAGAATGCTAAGGTCCAAGCAAATTCAATGAATAACTTACCAATAAATCCATCTATCAAACCTATTGGTAAGAATACTGAAACAAGTGTTATAGTCATCGCTACAATGGCAAAACCAATTTCCTTAGATGCAAGAAAGGCAGCTTCTATAGGAGAATGCCCCATCTCATTGTACCTAAAAATGTTTTCTAACATTACTATTGCATCATCTACTACCAAGCCAATAGCTAATATCATTGCTAAAAGGGTAAATATATTGATAGAAAATCCTAAATAATACATAACAATAAATGTACCAATTAATGATATCGGAACAGTTACAAATGGTATGAGGGTGATTTTTACTGATGCCAAGAACAGATATATTACTACCATAACCAAAACTAATGCTTCCATGATAGTGAAGAATACTGATCTGATTGAAGCCCTAACTGGAATTGATGAATCATGGGCTATATCAATTGTTATACCTTTAGATAGATTTTTTTTTATTTTATCTAGTGAATATCTAACCTCTTTGGATAAATCAAGTATGTTTGCCTTCGATTGTTTTATAAGACCAAGTGCTATCGAGTTTTTTCCGTTATATCTAAAAATTACCTCAGTATCTGGAGGGGCTAAATATATTTTAGCAATATCTCGTAACTTTAATATATTAGCATCTTTCACTTTTAGTATAATTTTTTCAAACTCTTCCGGTTTACTTAAAGAGCCATCTAATCTTACAGTAAAATCACGTACAGCTGTTTTAATAGTTCCTGCTAGATAATAGATATTTTGTTTTTTTACAGCACTCTCCATTTCTAACACTGACATTTTATGCTGATATAATTTTACCGGATCTGGTTCTATACGCATAGAGTACTCTTTAGCACCATATATCTTAACCTGACCTATTGTTTCAAGTTTTTCTAAAATGGTTTTTACGCTATCTTGAACAATTTGGGTTAATTGTAAATCATCATATACATCACTACTGATACTTAAATACAAACTAGGGAAATTATCTGCATCCATCTTAGCAACATAAGGCATGCTCATACCTTGGGGGAATATGGAACTTATATTAGAAATTTTAGACCTAACATCGTTTAAGGCTGTTTCTATATCAGCCGATGATAGAAATATTAAAGTAATATGGCTGCTACCTGTAGAGCTTTGTGAAGTGATAGTATCAAGGTTCTTGACAGTTTTTAGTGCTTTCTCAATACGAGTTGTTATCTCTTTCTCCATATAAAGAGCATCTGCCCCAGGGTAATTTGCATATACTGTTATTACAGGAGAAGAAATATCGGGAATACCCCTAATTTGCAGTTTAGTAAGAAATACCGCCCCTAAAATAACAACCACTAGACTCAACACTGTTGCAAATACTGGACGTTTTATACATATTTCACTTAAGTACATATTATCAATAAATCCTACTTATGCAAATTTGGGATAAGAATTGACAAATTCTTATCCCAAATTCGGTGAAATTATCGAAACAATCAGATTTGAGACGGCTATACATCTGATTGTTAAATTAATATTTTGCTAAAAACATGATTTTAGCTTTAGAAAGGTTTAAAATGCATTCGCGTTAGCCGCTTTAAGAATACATTTTTCCTTATATTAAAGCCAATTCAGGATAAGAATTAGTTAATTCTTATCCCGAATTGGGGTTACTCCACTCCAATTACTAGTCTTTTTTCAATAATTTTAGCTAATTTACTGATAATTATTACCATAACATAGTAACAAAGTCCTGCTATTAACATAGGGGTAAAATAAGTATAACTTTCAAGCGATACTAATTGAGCTCTACGCATTAAATCCATTTCACCGATCATTGATATAATCGATGATTCTTTGATTAAATTAATAAGCTCATTAACCAGTGAAGGTAAAATATTTCTTATAGCTTGAGGCAAGATAATATCTTTCATCATTAATCTCTCGGGTATAGCTAATGCTTTAGCTGCCTCAATCTGTCCTTTATCAACACTATTAATTCCAGCTCTAATTATTTCCGAAACATATGCCCCGGAGTTTAATGAGAAAGCTATGCTACCAGCAACGAAGACACCAAGCTTAATGCCAATTACACTAGGTAAACCAAAATAAATTATGCTAAGTTGTATAAGTAACGGAGTACCACGAAAAACAGATGTATAGAAATTAGCAAACAGTCTTAACACACAACTTTTACCTACCTTACAAATTGCTAGTAAGATACCAATAATCAACCCTAATAACACTGAAACTATACTGTATTTCAGTGTTACTACCATCCCTTGCATAATAAAATATATAGAAGAAAAATCAAGTAATTGCTCAAACATCTAACACTCTTAAATAACCTCAATTTTGGAATTGTTCCAAACTTACTACCTATTCAAATTTTCGTATATTACGAGCAACCTCAATGGAAGAATTCATCATATTAGTACAATATATTTCAAACATTTTCCGCTGTAACAAAGCTAAATCTGGTAATCCCTTACATTTTAACAAATCTTTAGTAAGTACAACATTCTCCTGCATTCCTTTACTCATCGATGATAAGAGTTGATTAAATATATCTTCGGTTACTCTAATACGACTATTAACAACTGCTAAATTTTTAGAAATTGCAGAATTTACTATATCAGTATACTCTTTTGATAATCTCGATAATTGACTAACCAAATTGTCTATTGTTTCAGATTTCATTTCAGAACTATCTGAATTGTCCTTTAATTGAATATCCAGGGGTAGTTTTTTATTTGAGTTTAACTTATTTTTGCCCATATTTTCTCCACTTTAATATAAATATACTCTAAATTGATACTACCACTAAGCATTATTATTGACGAATATGCCTTAAATTGCTAAGCTTTGTAATATCTAAACTACAACTAGACCGTATAGGGTTAATATCTATACCACCACGTCTTGTATATCTTGCATAAACAGTTAATTGATCGGGAGTACAAAACTTATTAATATCACAAAAAATACGCTCAACGCATTGTTCATGAAATTCATTATGATTACGGAATGATACTAAATATTTTAACAAAGAACTATGATCAATTTTCTTGCCTCTATAACTAATTTGTACTGATGCCCAATCTGGATGGTTAGTAACTAAACAATTCGATTTTAGCAAATTAGAATATAGCACCTCATCTACTACTTGCGTATTGTCTTCAGACAATTTTGGCAAATTTTGGCTAGTCTCAAAATTAATAATTGTTACTTCCAACTTATCCAAATTTATGCCTGAAAAGGACTGCAGCTTTGTTCCATCATATGATTCTAAATCTTTTATAGAAACAGTTACAGGTGCTTGAAATACCAAACTTAAGTCCTTTGCAATTAATTCTTTTACTTGGTCTCTATTATCAAACTTAGTATTATTAAAAGAATTTAAATAAAGCTTTAGTGATTTTGATTCTACAATATTAGGCGACTCACAACTTACCATGAACTCCAATATTTTTACTTCAGGTTTACCACTTGGGCTTAGCCAAGAAACTTCATAACAATTCCAAATGTCAAATCCATTAAACGGCAAAGAACCTACTATCTGTAAGCTATCTCTAGCAAATTTACGACTGATTGGGTGTAGTAAACTATTGTCATACAAATCTGCATATTTAGTTTGCTTTCCAAGTACGGTTTCAAGAAACATTATTTTATCCAGTAAGTCATATAGTTTGGATGTCCTGTATCATTCAACAAATATTTGAGACCTATAGCGATTCTTAATATAAACCAAACAAACAAGCATGCGTATAACACCGGACCAATTAGTATTATAGTGGTTATCATAGATATTATAATACCAATAAATCCTATGCAAAAAGTACGTAATATAAAAGTGTAATGGCTAGCTAAAAGTCCATCTTTAATATCCTTATTAATATATGCAAAAACTGCTCCAATAATAGGTAATAACGGTGCAACTACTCCGCACAGAAATAATATATAAATTACTATAAGGTTTGTTTTCCCTGCATTTATATATTTCTTAATCTCCTTATCCATGTTCATCTCTTAAATTTTTAACTACTAGATGCATTATACTACCATGTTTTATATAGTCTATCTCATTATCTGTAAAAACTTGTAATATTACTTTGATAGTCTCAACTATACCACTTTTTCTCTTTATGATACAATTAAGTTGCTCATAAGGCGTTATTTCATTACTCAAGCCGGTAATGGTGACATACTCAGAACCATCAAGTTTTAAGTCATTTACAGTAGAAGAAGCAAGAGCAAGCGGTAAAACACCCATACCCACTAAATTTGATCTATGAATTCTTTCAAAACTTTCAGCAATTACTGCTTTTACTCCAAGTAAACTAGTACCTTTTGCTGCCCAGTCTCTTGATGAACCAGAGCCATATTCTTTACCTGCAAAAATTACTAAAGGCACAGAATGAGCTTTATAATCCATTGCAGCATCATAGATACTCTCTTGATTACCTAGTTGGTTTATAGTTACCCCTCCTTCAATTCCGGGACACATGGCATTTTTTATCCTATTATTGGCAAAAGTACCTCGCATCATTACTTCATGATTGCCACGCCGTGATCCATAAGAATTGAAATCGATAGGTAGAATGCCATGCTCAGTTAAATACTTAGCAGCAGGACTTGTTTTACTAATATTGCCGGCTGGAGATATATGATCAGTCGTAATAGAATTGCCAAAAATAGCTAATATTCTAGCAGATTCTATATTGTGCAAGTTACTAGATATATGTTCAATACCTTCAAAATAAGGAGGATTGTTGATATAAGTACTATCTTTGCTCCAATTATAAGTATCAGTTTTAGTTACTTTAATATCTCGCCACTCTTTATCACCTAAAAATACCTCACTATATTTGTCTTTAAACATTTTAGAGTTAATAGATTGCTCTATTAACTCTTTTATCTCTTGGTGGGTTGGCCAAATATCCTTAAGATATATATCCTTACCATTATGACCTTTACCTATCACGTCAGTTTCAAGATCAATGTTCATAGTACCTGCTAGGGCATAAGCAACGACTAAGGGAGGAGAAGCCAAATAACTAGCTATTGTTAAAGGGTGTACCCTTCCTTCAAAATTCCTGTTACCAGATAACACCGAAGCAACAACAAGATTGTTCCCGGCAATAGTCTCTTCTATTTCCTGCATAAGCGAACCAGAATTGCCTATACAAGTAGTACAACCATAGCCGACAAGATTAAAACCTAAATGATTTAGGTACTGGTCAAGTCCACTTTTTTTCAGATATTCCGTTACTACTTTTGAACCAGGGGCTAACGAAGTTTTAACCCATGGTTTTTTCATCAACCCAAGTTCTACTGCTTTCTTAGCAAGCAAGCCTGCTCCAATCATCACAGTAGGATTCGAAGTATTTGTACAGCTTGTGATTGCAGCTATTACGACATCACCATGCCCTATACTATATTGTTCATCAACAGGGTACTTTTTATCAATATCAACATCACCTCTAGTTAGAGAAGGTAGTTCAGTTTTAAAATTACTAGCAGCATTTTTTAGGTTAACCCTATCTTGCGGACGTCTTGGTCCAGCTAAGGAAGGTTCTAAAGTAGATAAATCCAGTTCTAATATATCAGTATATTCCGGAGTAATTATTGGATCAAACCATAATGACTGTAGCTTAGCATATTGCTCTACTAGCTTTATTCTATTTTGATCTCTAGCTGTAAAATTAAGGTATTTTATAGTCTCATTATCAATTGGGAAGAACCCACAAGTAGCACCATACTCAGGAGCCATATTTGATATAGTCGCCCTATCTGCCAATGTAAGGCAGGAAAGCCCATCTCCATAAAATTCAACAAATTTGCCGACTACATTTTTCTTTCTTAGCATTTGAGTAACTGTTAGCACCAAATCTGTAGCAGTAATCATTCCCTTTAAAGAGCCAGTTAACTTAAAGCCAATTACCTCTGGTAAAATCATTGATAAAGGTTGACCGAGCATTGCCGCCTCAGCCTCAATTCCCCCAACTCCCCAACCAAGAACTGCTAAACCATTAATCATCGTAGTATGACTATCTGTGCCAACTAATGTATCCGGATAAGCGAAAGTTACACCATTTTGTTGTTTGCTCCACACAACATTGGCTAAATATTCCAAATTAACTTGATGACAGATTCCTGTTCCTGGAGGTACTACTCTAAAATTATCAAATGCTTCTTGCCCCCATTTCAAAAATTCATAACGCTCTAGATTCCGTGCTACTTCCATTTTGACATTCTTAGCAAACGCATCACTTGTTCCATAATAATCAACTTGTACAGAATGATCTATGACAAGGTCAACCGGGATCAGAGGATTAATCTTTAATGGATTACCCCCTAGTTTTTTTATAGCATCACGCATAGCAGCCAAATCAACAATAGCAGGAACTCCAGTAAAATCCTGCATTAGTACCCTAGCCGGCATAAACGGTATCTCAGCGTCAGATTTTCTAGCCTTAAGCCATTCTTTAAATAGTAACAAGTTTTCTTTACTACCAGTTAGACGAAGGACATTTTCAAATAATATCCTTAAGCTATAAGGTAGATGCTTTAACTCAAGATTAATATCACTTGCCGCTTTATTTATATCAAAAATTTTATAAAGATTATCTCCTACAGATATTTCTTTAAGATAATCAGGATTCATTCCTGTTCCTCCAATTTTTTTAATCATTAGGGTTTACGCGAATTTGGTATAAGAATTTGTCAATTCTTATACCAAATTCGGTGAAATTATCGAAACAATCAGATTTGAGACGGCTCTGCATCTGATTGTTAAATTAGTATTTTGCTAAAAACATGATTTTAATTTTTTAAAATCATGTTTTTAGCTTTAGAAAGGTTTAAAATGCATTTGCAAAACCACTTTAAGAATGCATTTTTCCTTATATTAAAGGCAATTCGGGATAAGGATTAACTAATTCTTATCCCGAATTGGCATACTTTGAGTATACACTTAAAAATACCTACCACTAAGCCTTTCATTTAACTTAACTTGAAAAAATAAATATTTGAAGTAAATTATATAAAAAATTTCTTAGAATCGTATAAATGCTGTCATTTGAACAACTCACTCTTATTATAGACGAAAAAACTATCTTCACTAATATTAGTATGACTTTTTTACCATCATCTATAGTTTATTTACAGGGAGCAAATGGTTGCGGGAAGACTTCACTACTTAGAATTGTAGCTAATATACAAAATCCAACAAGTGGCAATGTTTTGTATAGATCATTGAACTGTAAATATTTAAAGAAACCTTATTGTAATTATATTGGACATAATCTTGGATTAAAATCCCAAATAACTGTATTAGAGCATCTAAAATTTTGGTCTACAATTTATGATTCCCTTGAAGCTTTAGAATCTTCGATATACTATTTCAAGTTACATAATATTTTGCATGAGAAATGTTACAAGCTGTCTGCTGGTAACCAAAAGAAAGTTGCCTTAGCAAAACTCATTGCTTGCCAGTCAAATTTATGGCTATTAGATGAAGTAGAAGCAAACCTAGATCAAGAAAACAAAGAATTACTATATAACTTGATCATTTTGAAAGCAAATAATGGTGGAGTTATTGTGGCTACCTCCCACTCTAATATAGATATTAAGACAGCACAAATAATCAATTTTAAGGATTATAATTGTTAGACCTTAGTAAGTTTTTGTAATATCGATTTAAGACTTTTACACCCAAAATCCAAGCTACACAAACAACAAGAAAAACAACCATCAAAAAACCAGCTAGATCATTATGTACAGCATTTGGGAAAATACTGAAAGAGACAAATTGAATAATTGCTCCAGAAGATTTTCCTACTTTGTATCCAAGTACATCTACTGCTGCCTTTCCCTTAGTTTTCATTTCATTATCAAGAGGTATATATACCATTTCTTTAGTAGAATCAAACAATGAATATTTTACGCTTTTCCCTAAAACATGCCACAAACCACCTACAAAAACAATTATCATTAATGGAGAAAAATAACTAAGACCAGTCATAATTGCCAATAAAGGTTTTTCTAGTACAACAAAGGTAAAAAACATCATACCTGATAACAGTGTTACGATAGGGGTGATCACTGCTCCCCAAAACCAACCACAAACCCTAACTAAACTACTACCTAGAAAAGCACAAATTAAAGTAAGTACTCCTGTCCAAAAAAACACCTCACCAGTGTAAGATATAAATGCTTGGGTACTAGGGTATAATTGCTTGGTTTTAGACATCCATAATCCTTCAATTAGGTTGATTGTCATGGAATATGAAATCATTAATACACAAATAATTCCTAAATATTTAGATGTAAAAATTATTTTGCTGCTGTCAACTAACCCCAATTTTAGTATATCGGTTCTTTTATTTTTGAATCTAATATTTTTAGTAGTTTCTATAATTTTCAATTCAACAAATCTATGCAAGATTAAACAAATTAGACCGGAAATTATAATGATTAGCATAAACGATTTAAGGAGAATTTCTGTTTTGTCGTTAAGATGGGAAAATAGAGGTAACAAAAAATGTTCACCTTTGGCAAAATATATAATTATACTGCCAGATATTAGTAAGTTAGTTTGACCAAATAAGGAAAAAAACGTATAAAATCTTGGAGCTTCTTCAATACTGGTAATCTTATTAGCAAGTTGCCAGTATAATAGTGTAAATACAATTACTGGCCACAACTCCCCCATTATATAAAATAACACAATACTCCATTTTCCCCAAATGATGATAAACCATTTTAAATGTGGAAGTACGGTAACATAATATTCTATTACTTCAGGATCTGGATGAAGATATTCCCGGTATGGAAACAACACAAAACCAAATAATATGAAGAATCCCAAGAAAAAAGATACTACTATCCTAAACACTTGCTCAGTTGTCATAATATTACAAAGTTTGGAGTAAAGAATGACAAATAAGACACCCATAGGCATCTCACCCCAAAGTTTTATAAAGCTTAAAACTTCCGTACTAATTAATGTCACTACCAAGCTATCTTTGATACTACGTACTAGATTTTGGTTAAGGAGAATACAAAACATTAGTAAAGCCATAGGTATAAACTTTACTAACTCGTTAGATCTAATAGGCCAAACAACGTGTCTAAATTTACTATTTCTAGCCCTATTCCACATATTGCAAGAAGAATTTACTGCATCCATTTAATACCCATGCTCATTTCCAAGCAACCTAAACTATAAAAAAAACCATGTCAAGTAGTTTTATAATTTAATATACTCTATAATGGACTGAAGAAAATGGACAAAAAAATAGAGTTAAAAGTTTCCTAATTAAGATAAAATAATAAGAAAAAATTAGGAGAAAAAATGACAAAAGAAAAAGTAAAAGTTTTTAGTGCTGAAGAAAAAACTAGGATAGTATTAGAAGTGCTGAAAGAAGAGAGTCCATTATCAGTGATAGCATCAAAATATGAGATAAACTCCAAGACAATTAGTAATTGGAAAAAATAATTTATATCAAATGCAGCATTGGCTTTTGAACCAGCAAAACTGGTAAGTAAATATCAGGAACAAATTAATATGCTGAAAGAACAAAATGATGAATTAGCGAAAACTCTTGGAAAAACAATAGTAGAGAGAGATTGGGCTGTGGGAAAGCTACAAAGCTTGGACTTATCAAATAGAAAAGAACTTGTCGATTCCAAGCTAGCAATGTTACCAAAGACAAGGAAATATGAATTATTAAAGATTAATCGTTCTTCAATGTACTATAAAGCAAAACCATTTAGTGGGTATAACTTAAATATTTTAAATAAAATAGATGAAATATATACTGATAATCCTGAATTTGGTTATCGTTATATCCATAGACAATTATTAGAAGATGGCTTGGTTATTGGTAAGGATCGGGTTCTAAAATATATGAACATGATTGGCATAGAGGCTATTTATCCAAAGAGGAAAAAGTTAATATCTGGAAAAGATAAACAGCATAAAATTTATAGTTATTTGCTTGATAAATATTGGTCTAATCTAGGTACAAGTAAAACTGTAGATGTACCTAACGCTAACGAGGTTTGGAGCGGAGATATCACTTATGTTAGAACTAATTCGGGATTTATGTACATGGCGGCAATTATAGATTGGCATAGTAGAGCTGTGTTGAGTTATAAATTGTCAAATAGTATGGATGTAAGTTTGGTAACTGAAGTATTGCATGATGCACTTAACAAATATCCTGCACCGCAGATATTTAATAGTGATCAGGGCAGTTAATATACTAGTCATGAACACATTGAAATTTTACAAGAGCATAACATTAAAGTTTCGATGAATAGTAAAGGAAGAAGTATTGATAATATAATTATAGAGAGATTTTTCCGAACTTTAAAATATAATTGTATATTTATTAATGATTTTAAAGATGTTAAAGAGCTAAAGAGTGGTATTGATGATTACATCAATCACTATAATTATAGAAGATTCCATTCAAGTATTGGTTATAAAAAGCCTATGAATATCTATCTAAATTCTATACAAAATTATGAACAAATTGCAGCTTGAAAAATGCAAAAATGGGAAACAACATTATTATTTTTTTGTCTTGATTTTTCAGTCCAGTATCCTCGGTAAACTTCAAGAATTAAGATTCCCTCAACCAAAGATATGTACTGCTCCGTTACTCACATACGCTACGCTGCTCAACTTGGTAATTCCCGCTACTATCATGATTTTAATTCTATCGTCTATCAACTCTTCATTTACGAGCAGTATA
This sequence comes from Candidatus Tisiphia endosymbiont of Empis tessellata, assembly GCF_964031035.1. Taxonomy (NCBI): domain Bacteria; kingdom Pseudomonadati; phylum Pseudomonadota; class Alphaproteobacteria; order Rickettsiales; family Rickettsiaceae; genus Candidatus Tisiphia; species Candidatus Tisiphia endosymbiont of Empis tessellata. Next base: position 231,218 of record NZ_OZ034997.1, read on the forward strand.
TATATATTACGTTTCCAACAATTGCTGTTTGTTTAGACTTGGGATATGGCAAATGTTTTATATCGCTGTTAGATGTTCCATTTGGCACAACATGTTTAGATACACTATCCTTTATATCATTAATGACCATTTCACTATTCTTGCTTTTAGTACTCTTTGCCACATAACTGGTTGCTTCTTGACCTATTTTTCTAGCCTCACTTTGAACATCTTTTTTATGTTCAGGTAATTTCGTCCTATCGTCAAAACTAACCTGATCAAACGTAGCTTTAGTAATTGCCTTCCTCTTAGAGTCTTCTGAAGTAAATTGTGCCTCAGTCAAATCCGTGCCTTTCATAGAAATATCTTTAAATGTTAGCCCACTTATATCGCTAACAATTTTAACATCATCTAAAGTTATTTTATTATTTGCATGATTTTTATTATATTGATTAATTGCAGGCAAAAGAGTTTTTAAAGATTTTGCATCAATAGTTGTCCCTTCGAAACTAATTTTATCTTTAAAAATAGCTCCTTTAAAAGAGCAATTGCTAATTTCACTATTTTGAAAAGAACGTTCTTTAAATATCGCCTTATCAAAATTAAACCCATTAACTATAACATTTTTAGTAGGTATCGGATTTTCTTTGTCAAAAACAAAACCTCTGAAATCTTTACTTATTAGAGAATATTCTACAGCTTTTGAAATTGTACCAATATCAGTGGCATCAGCTTGTTGTTGCAGTAACTCACTTAAATCAAGTTTCTGTCCATCTATTTGCTGAGAACTCTGTTGAGAATCTTTCTCAGAAAAAGCAAAATGAATTTTGCCTAAAGATTTACTCCATTTTTGTCTACGTGTTCTCAGTGAGGTAAAACTTCTTTGTATTAGGAATCTAGCCCCTTCAACTAATGTGTTTGATACTATTCCTATTAATTTCTTGTCAGATAACAATTTGAATATCCCGAACATAACCATGTTATAATTACCAATCTTAAATTGTTCGGCTATCTTTGTTAAATCTGGTATCTTGTTGCTAGCTAATTCAATAATTTCCTGACCTTTTACTTTTAAATTCCTACCCACAACTGTTGTATTGAGAAATTCATCAACTACAGCACCAAATCGCTCAGCATTCTTGCCAAGAAACTTTGGAATATCTTTATCATAATTATTTTCCTCACATATGCATTTTTTGGTTTATTTATAAAATCTAAAATAGAATCTGCTACTGTAACAGCTTGAGCAATTTTCTCTTCTTCAGGACTATTTACCAGGTCTTGAATTTTAGTAATAATAGTTGTTACCCCCTCTTTATCTTTTAAAGTAGCATTAACCAAATCAGTTGCTATTGGTAATATTTGTGGAACAGTATCAATAGCTAACTCAGCCATCTTTAATACCAGCTCAGGTTTAACTCCAGCGGGATATAGGACATTTTTAATCTCTTCTTGCTCAGTTACATTCTTTGTAACTGCTAAAATAGTAGCTTTATTTTGTTGTAAATAAGCAGGGATGCTCTTAGTTAATAGAGGAGTAATATTTTGAGCAACCCTACCTACATCATCAATTATATTAGACAAAATTCCTAGCGAAGCCTCATTACTAGCTTCATTTTGGTACTTAGCTAAATTACTATTAATTCCAACTAGCTCTGGCACTGTACTAAGACCAGCTGATACTATATCAACCATTAATGGTACTGTAGCATCTATCAATTCTTGTGGTACAGCATATCTTGCAATTTGGGGATTATTATTACTAATATTATTAACTATAGCCTTGATAGTTTCTGTATTTTCTCTAAGTAAATTTGGCAAATCCTCCTTTATATTTTGCTGGATATCTGCATTTTCAAGTAGTCCTATAAATTGTTTAATTACTCTTTCTGTAGCTTGATCTTTTAACTCAATATCAGCAGTTTCCTGAGTTATTGTTTGTATATCTTGATAAAGTTCCTTTATTTGTTCTAGACTTACCGCTTTCATGGTATTTTGTAGCACATCAATAGCTATAGGAATTACCTTCCCATAAAATTCAGGGCTCACATTAGCTAAAATTGGGACAATAGGTGATGCTACTACTTTATAAATATCCTCCTTTTCTAAATTTTGAGTATTGCTTTGAGCCAAAGATTTAGCATTACTCTTTAGTGTTTCAAGTAATTTTGGCAGAACTTGAACAGCAATATTGGCAATCTCTGTTTTATTTTTTGCTAAAACATCTGGCAATTTCTCCTTTAATGTTGTTAAGGTTGCATCTTGTAACAAAATATTAGGTAACTGTTTAATAATAGCAAGTTTTTTAGCTCCACCTTGTTTATCTAGGTGACTTACTTCCGAAATAGTTTTAGCCTCTTGCACTTTATCATCAGTATCATTCAATATAACTGGCTTTAAATCTTCATATATATTACTAACCCCTTCATGGTCTGCTAAAACGTTACCAATAAGTTCTGAAAGTACAGGTACTATTTTTGGTAATAATTCTTTTCCTATTCCCAAGCTACTAAGCGTTCCCTGCAATTCTGTATTGGATTCAATAATTATTTGCGATGCTTTTGCTATATTTTCTCCATCATTAATTAAGAATTTAGATAGTATATCATTTTTTATAAGTACACTAATATCTATTTTATCTAATATTGTACCAAGTAAATCTTTTTTTACTTGAGGGTCGTCAGATAAAGCTCTGTCAGCAGTTAGCTGCACAATTTCTATAATATTTTCAGGGGTTTTAAGTATCTCAACAACGGTATTTTTGACAATAGGTAATAATTGACTGTTTATATATTTTTCATCAAAACCAGCTTTCTTTAATTCTTGTAATAAAATAGCCCTATCATACTTGGCTTGTAGAGATTTTAAAGAATCAATTTTTTCTTCTAATTCTTTAATTTTAGATTCTTTTCTTGTTGCAAACGATTTTAGCTCTTGTAATTCTTTGTCTAGTTCCGGTAATTTCTGTATATAATCTTTTTTAGAGTTAAAATCTTTTTGTATCTCATCTATTTTCCCCAACTCTTTTAATGCAATCTTGGTAAGAATTGGAGCAAGATTTTCTACTAATCCATTAATTATTTCGACATTCTGAGTAAGAAATATTTTTGTATCAGGATCTTGTAATAATTTTATAAAGAAAGGAAGGTTAGATGGATCGTATTTTTCTTCACCATTTAATATTTTCTGTAATTTCTCTATTTCCTTAGCATAAAACCCTCCTGAAGTTATAACACCAACAGTTGTTTTAGCATGACTTACTGCGAATTGTATACCCTCTATGGCAGCTTTAAATGCCTGCCCTTTACCAATACCTTTTTCTTTTGTTCTAGGCTCTGCTAAAGGAGATAATATTTTCTCTAAACGAGTTTGATCTTTTAAAATATCGCTACATATTTTAAAAAATTTTTCTTTTTCTTCTTGATAGGAAAGTACTCGCTTTTGCTGCTGCTTTATCTCCTTTTTTTCTTGCTTTTGCTGTTGTTCTTGCTGCTTTTGTTCCTGTTTTGTCTCCTTTACTGCTTGCTGTTTGTCATGTGAGTTAACTAACTTGTTATAATCCTCTATCTCTTTGTTGCATGCATTAAGTTTTTCTTCCCATGACTTCAGTTGTTCTCTTGTCTTTTTTTCTTGAGGTTTTTGCCTTGCTAATGCAATTAACTCTTTATACTTAGTAATTTCTGCTAATAAATCCGCTTGCCTTTGCTCAACTAATTTTTTATATTCCTCTATTTTTTTTATCTTTTTTTCTATTTTTGCTGATTGTTTGGCAATTTTTTCTTTATCTTTGAGGTTCTTTATATCTAATACTTCTTTTTCTTTTTTATAAATATTTTCTTGTAGATTTTTTAAAGTATGATTAGCCGATTTAAAAACTTGCTTAACGGCTTTAGTAAAAATTGATACCTTATCATTTGTTTTACTCATATCTAATTCTCCTTTATTTATAGTTAACCTAAGAAGGTTTTAGCCATATGTTAATCTTAGCTTAACCTGAATTTGATATAACAAGTTACATCGAATCAAGTTATTTTAGACCCCACTACCCTAGGCAATGCACACAAAATTAGTAAGATGTATACAACTTTTAGTTAAACGTCATTGCGAGAAACCGCTTTAGTGGCGACGCAGCAATCCAAATTACTTATTATATTTTTGTGGATTGCTGCGTCGGCTCATGCCTCCTCGCAATGATGGTTTTTAACTTTCAACAGTTGTACTTCCATTATCCGAACGAAAAGTTAAGTTTGGAATATTATAGTAGTGAACTAAAAACCTACTGACAAAAGCACCTGCAATTACTGTAATCATAGAATATTTTATTGTATTATAATTAGGATTATAAGCATAAACATCTAATAATATACTAAAAATTCCACCCCATAATATGAATATTTCAAAATTAACTTCTCTAGGTATATACTCCATATTCTTGTCATGCTTACAAATTAAATTCCGCAATATTATACCAGCACTAGAAGTCAAACACGCAAAACATGGTCCCCAAAACTCTAACGGTTCAATTCTTTGTACAATTACGGTTACAACGCCAATTATCATAAAGGATGCCTGCCCTAAAGAATCACAAATAACAAGAGTATTACTCCATATTTTTTGGATAAAACTATCCTCATATAACTGATTATTATAATAAGCTAGGAGTTTAACGGTAAAGAAGCCAATAAGTACCGTTATAAAAACACGAAAAGTATAATATGGAGTCAAAACAAGATTTATATTATAACCATGGTGCACTATTATAATATCGAGTAAAATACATCCTAATAGAGATGGTAACATTGCTAATACAAAAGTACCAAACAACGTGGCATTTGTTTTAGAGGATATAGTGATAGCAGAAATCGCGAATGCTATACTCCCGATAACTCCAATAATATAACACCATTCTGAATCAATAGATTTTGGCAATAAAATATGATATATATAGCTTTTAACGATTTTTTTATATTCATCGCTATCGACAAATTCTTTTATTGAATCGTTAAACCGTGCAACTATGTTAGGAGTTACAGTTTTCTTACTGAACATTAAATGTACAGGGGTTTTAATACCAGTAGGGATTTCTTCTATTTGATCTTTTTTAATATAGTTTAATGAAAGAGCTACCCCTGAAATTCTGTCAGCAAGAAACCCATCAATTTCATTACGTAGCAACCCATGAAATAACTCTAGATTACTTCCATATTTAATGATAATATCGTTATTACTCATCTGATTTAGGTAGTCAGTCGTTCTTGCATCACCATAAACAGCTTTTTTAATTATACCAAGACGGAAATTTAGTAAACGTATCTGAGCTAAAAATTCATTTATATTACTAAAACTCAAATGTTTTTTTGTTGAACGTAAAGTAAATAAGGAAATTTCTTCAAATCGATATGGAAGAGAAAAATTGGCAAAGTCTGCTCTCTCAGCAGTATAAGTAGCTCCCGCCACCATATCACTGTCACCATGCCCTATATTTGATATTGCTCGCTCCCACACAGAATCAGTATATTGTACGCCAATGCTAATTTTACTACTAATACTATTAATTAATTCAATATCTAAGCCAGTAACACAATAGTGACCATTTTTAGCTATATGACTAAATTGGTAGGGTTCTAGTGGATACCAATCAACAAGCAGATTATCTTTATCAGACATTTCTTCAGTACATTGAGTAAAATATTTGTCCTGAATATTAGATAGTTGATTACTACTATCCTCAGGATTAGCAAAGGTAAAAAAGTTTTGCACAATAATAATAATCGGGATGATACTTTTAAGTACTTGCATTTTGCATTAGTTCTCCTAATTAAGGTCTATTCCAAGTTTTTGCAGCATACATTAATATCACCGTCAAAGAACTTAATATTAAATTCTTGTTTTTTGCTTGCAACAACTTTTGATATTATAAATTCTCCATTTTCTGATTTAATTACCGCAAAGCCACGTTTTAGTACAGTTTTATAATCTAGACTTGTAAGTAGCAAATTATTTAAATTTAATTGATGCTCATAATTTTTTAACTTAGTGCTAATAGATTTTAGCATATAATTAGATTGATGCACTAATTCCAACGACTGATAATTAACTATTTTTAGAGGATTTAATATTTCTATATTAAGTGAGTCAAGTTTTGCCACTTTAAATCTGAGTAGGTTAGGCAAAGAATCTGTTAATCTAAAACTTAGTTCATCAAGAAGTTGTTGATTATAGTCTATATAAGTAGTTATACTCCTAAAAATGTCAGTATTAGAGTTAACTGCTTGCTGTTCATATTTAACTAGCTGATTAATACGACTGCATAATGCATCATAATACGAACTGATTGTATAATGTAAATTAGAAAGCACAGGTACAGCAAATTCAGCTGCAGCAGTTGGTGTGGGGGCTCGCCTGTCAGCTACCAAATCGATTAAAGTATTATCCACTTCATGTCCAACTGCAGAAATAATAGGAATAGCTGAATTAAATACGCTCCGTACTACTACCTCTTCATTGAAAGCCCACAGATCTTCTATAGACCCCCCTCCCCTTGCAACAATTATAATATCGGGTTTTATATCTTTATCTAATTCATTAAATCCTGAAATAGCACTAGCAATTTCACTTGCAGCATTTTCGCCTTGAACAGCAACTGGCCATACTAATATATGAGATGGACAGCGGTCATTAATACGGTGTATTATGTCCTTAATTACCGCCCCAGTCATTGATGTAACCACCCCAATCTTATTAGGCAGAAAAGGTAGTGGCTTTTTTTGTTTATTGAATATACCTTCTTTTTCTAATCTCTCTTGCCGCTCCTTGAGAATTTGCATGATAGCACCAAGACCTGCAGGTTCAAGGACTTCTACCGATAGCTGATATCGTGAATTTCCTGCATACCCAGAAAGCTTACCTCTAGCTACCACTTCCATACCATCAATTGGTACAAACTTAATTTTTGCAAGTACAGGACGCCAACAAGTACAGGCTAGAATAGCTGTATTTTCTTTAAGATTAAAGTAACCATGACCAGAAGTTGCTATCTTAAGACCAGAAATTTCACCCTTTACTCTAATATAACCAAAATTATTCTCTAGCAACTCCTTGATCTTACTAGAAATTTCAGTAACTGAAAATTCCTGATCTACTAGATTAGTAATAAAACTATCTTCTTCTAACATAATGATACACTGATTTGGATAGTGGGTTTTGAAAATGATTTTATATAAGCATTTTAAACTAATAAATTCAAGAACAAATAGACAATTAGTGTATTATAACCTCAAATATTGATGTAAGACATCGGTTTAATAGCCTAGGGTGTTATGCCATAACTGCGAAAGTTAAAACCCGTCATTGCGAGACCACGTGAGCATAGTGGCAATCCACATTAATTAGATTGCTTAGTCGCTACTAAAAGTAGCTTCTTGCAATGACTCCGAGCTATTTTCTTCATAAATCTCTCCTTGCCAAATGTGCATAGTCGTCATACTTTAGTAAATCAATATCATATGGAAAGTTTTTATTCATTACATAATATTCTAGTACTCGCATCATCCCCTGTTTATGACGATCTAAGTCTTCTTTCGTTAAGTCTATTTCCAAAGTTTGGATTATTGGCTTCGAGCTAGAAATTTTTACATAAGTAACCTGTTTAACGCTATGAACTTTCATAGCAAAACCACCTTCCTGTAACATTAAGCCTTCAATGATTAACTGCGGAGATAATCCAGCTTCTACATCTTTTTTACTCGGTAAGCTACCAGTCTTATAATCGATAATGACAGCTGCTCCAAGCTCATCTACCTCAATTCTATCAGCAACTCCAATTATTGTTAATTCTTGCCCTCCAATATTTAACAAAATTTCTCCTCTACATTCTGAATAAACATATTGGAAATCACTTCTGCGTTTTTCATCAAACTCAATAAAAGACTCAGCAATAGGAATAAATTTTATTTGCCAAATTTTTTGTGTATAGGCTGGCAGAATAGTATTCTGTAAAATATTATTACTAATTTCCAATATTAATCCAACTTTGTTATTTTCTAACTTATCATAATTTTTAGAATATTGTTCTAAGACCTTATGAACAAAACTACCAAATTCAGATATTTTAGGCTCCTGCCCTATCATATCCTTGCTTCTCAAATTCAAAATCTTCTTAGCATAGAAACTATAAGGATTCCGTACCAACATTTCTATATCAGTAACTGAGATTATCTCAGGAAAAATTGGACTACTAACGTAACTAAGTAAATTAACGTCATTGCGAGGAACTGTTTTAGCAGCAAATAAGCAATCTAGATTAGTATAAGTTTTCTTGGATTGCTTTGTCGATTCTACGACCTCCTCGCAATGAGGATTAGAGTTTATTTCCCCTATGATTTTTAAATCATCCTGTAAATTGGAACTAATATTAATAGGATTAGTTATAATTGACTCAACCATATTAACATTATTTGGTACATCCACTAAGTTATTTTCTGATAAATATGTTAAATAATTTTCTGAAATCAAACTTTTCTGTAAAATAAATTGCAATTTTAATAATAAATTTGATGGTAACAAACCAGCTTTACTATCTTGTCTTTTTGCTCTAGTAATTATCACTTGAGCATTATACAAAAATAAATAGAAATAATATTGATGTATGGTATATCCAGTAGCAATATGTAATTTTTTAAGCGTCTGCTCATTAATCCACTGATTCACAGCTGATGACGAAGCTAAGCTCCCTTGATTAAAGTCGGCTAAAATTACTAGGTCAAATTTAAGTAACATTAAATCTTCAGCTTTACCAATAATTATATTTTTAGAATAATTATTATGTGCAAAATACTTACAACTAAACATTAAAGATTTAAGTAACTCTGGAAAGCATTTTTTATTACTTAATGTTAGATCACAATTATCTTTGATTAAGCTAGATAAAAAAGTTGATAGTTCAGTAGCCGGCTGTTCATACCAAATATTTGGATAAAGTTTTTCAGCAATCTTAATCGAGGATTTTAATATTTTAACAAAACTACTACCACTATTTATATAAAGTAAGTCTATTAGTTTCTTACACCACTTTATTAATGCATCATCATTGGTTTTTTCTACTAAAGACAGCATATGACTAGGTTGCCGTATAAAACGGTTCTTACCGCTCATTAATAGTTCTAATTTTGGTACTAATTTACAATTAATAAAAGGATTCTTTAATAGTAAGAATAACTTTTTTATATCAAAATCATTACATAATATTTCACTAACAGAAATTATTAGAGAACTAACTAGCGTTTTTGTTAAATTATCACCTAGTAAATCTTGGAATTCCAAAGAATATTTGGTCAAAAAATTACAGTAAAAACTTTTGCTTGTTTGATTATTAACAATAATAGCTATCTTCTTATCACTATACTGTTTGCAGATCAGGCTTATTTGTTCTGCTTCTTGAAAAATATCCTCAAGCTCAAAATATTTTATGCAATCTATAGACTCGCTAGTTTTTAAATCTTTATAGTCAATTGATGAGAATTTTGTGACATCGTCTTCGATCGCTCGCCTATTATTATCTATAGGCTTCGCTCCATCGTGCCTACTATCTAATTCTCCTGAATTAACTATATCCTCAAAAATTATCTGATCTAAAATAGAATGATGTTGCTGCTCATTACCTAAAGGCTGAAAATCTGATAAATCTTTATTTAGAATTGTCAGTAATTTTTTTAGGCTATATAAATAATCTTCTTCTGGATTATCATATTCTAATAGAGGTCTATTACTAATAGGCGGTAAAATTATAAAACCACATGGTAAATTAGCAACATTCTTTAAGAAATTCCATGATATAAGATTGTGACCCATGATACCCGCTACTATTAAATTGGTATCAGCTCTTTTCAACCGTGCTATCTCTGCTTCCATCATAGTTATTTGATAATTTACACGATCTAGCAATCCTATCTGTTTTTTCCATTGCTGATGAGTATATTTAAGAAATTCATAAATAACATTCCAATGTTTTGATGGATTCATTTTTTCTATTTCATTTACAGAATCTATTGATAAATCATTACAAGCTAGCTGATAAAATAACTCTGCTATTGTTGAACAAAACTGTAAAGATTGTGTTATACTGAATTGTAGCTTAGGGTAATTATGGATGATTTCTGCTAATATAATTCTCTCTTGCAAAAAGGTTATAGGCTCTAGATTTTCTGATGTAATACCAAATATTTCCTCACCTTCAGCCATAATATTGGAAAAAGGGATAATATTCGGTAAAATCGCAATATTTTGCTTCTTAATCAAAATATTTTGTAAATTTAAACAAGCAAAGCCACTCGGCAATATAATTTTAAGATTGCTAATAGATTCTTTAGCAAAATTATCTAGAATAAAATCAGCTACTATATCCAAAAACGATGAAGAAGGATTGACTCTATAAAGGTTCATTAAATTCCCTAATTATATCATACAAATATAATAACATAACTTGACAGCACCACTAATAACTAAAACTCTTAAAAATTTTGTTTTAGTAAAACCGGCAATTAAAGGAATAAATTTGCCCCATAACGGTATTATCATAAACCAAAGTATAAATATGTTATATTTTAAAAAAAATTGGGAAAATGATTGGTGGTTAGTATGAACCTGTTCATTTTTAGAATAATAAAAAATTTTTAATAAGATCAAACCAAAGAAATAATTTATACTAGTAGCAAATAATGAAGCAATGGTAGCGACAGTAACTATTATTAAATTATTATAAACACCAAATATCCTCATAGAGTGAACGATTAATTCACTATCTAAACTTACAACTAAATTACCTACTAAACTATCAATAAATAATAACGAATATGCCTCAAACTGACCCATAATTCAAACTGGTTTATAAAAATAATAGGTTTGACAAAATATTATCGATACTATAATTTGCTACCTTAAAATACAACATAATTATAATTTAAATTTTCCTGTGAATAAAGCTTTATCCTTAAAAAAACCACTTTTGCTATAGTCTCTTGCCACCCTGTTTTTTGCTTTTCAATTTATATTAAGACTCTCAACTGGAATTCTTAGAGAAGAAATTATACAAAAATTTGCCATTGATACCATAGCATTTGGCACGTTTGCTGGATATTATTATCTAGGTTATGCAGGAATGCAATTACTAATTGGTATAATGCTAGATAATTTTAGGATTGTCACATTCTTATCTATCTTAGTTACCTCTCTTGGTACTCTAACTTTTGTTGCTAGCACTGATTTTAATTACTTACTCATTGGTAGATTTATGATTGGAGCTGGTTCTGCTGTAGGTTTTTTATCAGTAGCTAAGATTACTAGAAGCTCTTTCCCAACTAAATATCATTCCTTAATGCTTGGCTTCTCCTTTACCTTTGGCTTACTTGGAGCAGTATTTGGCATTACTCCAATGAAGCTATTATTTACACATTTTGGTTATGACGTAACTTTTAATAGTCTAGCTCTAGTTGGATTTATCATTGGACTAATGATTTTATTAGTAAAAACTGATGATATAAGAAGTAATTCTAATACTAGCGATCCTGAATCTTCAATATTGAAACTATTATTAAACCCTACTATTTTATTTATTGGAGTTTGTGGTGGTCTAATGGTAGGAGCATTAGAAGGTTTTGCTGACGTATGGGCTATTCCATTCTTCAAACAAGTTTATCAAATGAATGCTATGGAAAGTAACTTGGTTACCTCATTCGTTTATATAGGCATGTGTTTTGGTGGTCCAATACTTGCACTTATTGCTAATTTATCAAAATCATCTAATTTTATAATTATAATAACTGGATTGCTAACGATAGCAATTTTTAGTATCCTATTATATTGTCCTTCATTAAATTTCTTTATTAGTAGTTCTTTAATGTTTTTATTAGGAATTTTTTGTTGTTATCAAGTTCTAATTTTTACTGTTGTAGCTAACCTTGTTACAGATAAATCTGCTGGACTTGCTATTGCGATAGTCAATTGCATTAATATGTCATTCGGACATTTCTTCCATAAAATTATGAGTAATTTAATATCTTACAACTGGGATGGGCTACTAAGTGAATCAGCTGTACCTATTTATAGTCGCTTTGATTTTATTATGGCAATTTCTATAGTTCCAATTTGTTGCCTTGTCGGAATCATCGGCTTTTACTGTTTGTCCAAAAAGTCAAAAACTCAAATATCAATCTATAGACCTGTGGAAAAGACTGTTTCAGCTTAAATAATAATTTTTATAAAATATTACTAATAAAGCTTAGTGCAAATTATAATTGTTGTATACTACATAAACATAACCATTTGTCCTAATAACAACATTTGTCCTAATAACAAAATGACCAACGAAACAATTAACAAAAATACTTTATTAATAATTGATGGTTATGGATTTGTCTTCAGAGCATACTATGTTCAGCCACCATTAACTTCTCCGAGTGGCTTAGCTGTTGGAGCATTGTATGGTTTTACCTCCATGTTGTTAAAGCTATTGAACGATTTTAAGCCAAAGCATGCTGTCATTATTCTTGATTCCGGTGGTAAGAATTTTCGTCACCAAATTTATGAGCAATATAAAGCAAATAGACCTCCTACACCAAAGGACTTGAATGATCAATTACCACTTATCCGTCTAGCAGCAAGTAGCCTAAATTTTCCAATAATTGAAAAAGCTGGTTGTGAGGCAGATGATATAATTGCCACTCTAGCCAATAAAGCAACTACATTACAAGAAAATACTATTATTATATCTTCTGATAAAGATTTAATGCAATTAATTAATTCGCATACTAAAATGTATGACCCTATAAAAGCAAAATACATATCTGAAGATGACGTGATAGAAAAATTTGGTGTAGAACCAAATAATCTCAGGGAAGTAATGGCTTTGATTGGGGATAAGTCAGATAATATACCAGGTGTTCCAAGCATTGGTCCTAAAACTGCTGCAACACTTATAAAACAGTTTGGTTCATTAGCAGAACTTTTAAATTCTCTTGATCAAATCAGTAACGATCGTCAAAGGGAAATCATTAACTCCTCAAAGGATCTAGCATTAATTTCCTGGCAACTAGTTGGTTTAAATTATAATGTTGATATAGACTTGGATTTTAGTTTATTGCAATATAGTCCACCTGATAGTAGGCAAATCTCTAACTTTCTAGCAGAGTATGGTTTTAAATCTCTAAACAAACGAGTGGAAAATTTATTTCAAATACAAATTACCAATGAATCCTTGCCTATTAAGCAAATTATAGTTCAGGAGATATCTTCTAAACAACAGCTTGATTCTGTGATGATTAAAGCTGAAGAGCATGGGGTCATCAGTATTTATCTATCAGATCATCTAGGACAAAATCCTTCCATAATTTTATCTATTGATGATAAGTGCTACAACATTAAGTTTACAGCTAGAACCCCTAGCGATATATCTGATTTACTTTCTGATGATTCTTGCCAAAATTATCTGCATCAATGGTTTATACCTGATATTCTCAAATTGCTAAAAAATAAGTCTATTAAGAAAATCACTTATAAACTAAAATCATTATTAAAATTCTTTGTAGATAGTGAAATAGCATCGATTGAAGATCTAGAACTAATGCAATATCTGATATCTGCTGGCAAACCTCAAAAAGACCCGTTTGATTCGGTGAAAAAGGATAATTTAGAAGCCATGGCAGAAATAATTACTTGCTTTAGTACTGATTATCAAAAACTATTGTTAGAGTTAAAGGATAATCATGCCTTAGCACTATACAAAGAAATTGATTTACCTTTATGCTATATAATAGATAAAATGGAGAAAGCTGGGATTAAAATCGATTCACAGTATCTTAAACAGCTATCAAGTGAATTTGGTAATGAAATTACTAAATTAGAGCAGGAAATTTTTACCATTACTGGGATAAAGTTTAACATTGCCTCGCCAAAGCAACTGGGAGAAATTTTGTTTGAGAAAATGCAACTACCCTTTGGTAAATTGTCATCAAAAGCTAAGTCTTATTCTACTAGTGCAGAAATACTTGAAAAAATTAGCGAGAGTGGTTTTGCTATTGCCGATTTATTATTAAAATGGCGTCATTTAACTAAATTAAAAAATACTTATACAGATAGCTTACCCCTGCAAGCAAATCCAATAACTAATAGGGTACATACCACATTCTTACAAACTTCAACTAGCACTGGTAGGCTTAGTTCTCAAGATCCGAACTTACAGAATGTGCCAGTTCGCTCGAAAGAAGGCAACAGAATCAGAGCAGCTTTTATTGCAGAATATGGGCATAAATTAATTTCAGCTGACTATTCACAAATTGAACTCCGAATCTTAAGTAGCATGGCAGATATACCATCCTTAAAGCAAGCTTTTGTTAATGGTGAGGATATACATAGTAAAACGGCTTGTAATATATTTAAAATTACTGAAAAAGATTTAACACTAGAACATAGGCGTAAAGCAAAAGCCATAAATTTTGGTATTATTTATGGTATCAGTAGCTTTGGACTGGCAAAACAGTTAAATATTAGCTCTTCACAAGCAGCAGAATATATAAAAAAATATTTTGAAGAATATCCAGAAATTCAAAAATATATGGAATATATAAAAAACTATGCCAAGGAACATGGTTATGTCCTAAACCTATTCGGACGGAAATGTTTTATTCCCTTAATCCATGATAAGAAACACTCCCTACAGCAATTTGCTGAAAGGGCAGCAATCAATGCTCCAATTCAAGGAACTAGTGCAGACATTATAAAAGTGGCAATGATTGATCTTGACCGTAAGATACGGAAATTAAAATTGAGAACCAAGCTAATTCTACAAATCCATGACGAGTTACTTTTTGAGTCTCCTATTGATGAAATAGAAGTAGTTACTCACCTAATCAAAACCACTATGGAGAACTCACCTAAATTAGCCATTCCACTTATTGTTGAAACCAAGGTAGGAGATGATTGGCTAAATACATATATCCTCAACTAACTGCACAAATTATTAAAACAACTTTTGAATTTGAAGAAGACTAAGGAAACACACGAAATATGGAAGGTCAAGTAGCCTAGGATTAATCCTAGACTACCATTTTTTTTGCCTTATTTCTTCTTTTTCTTAGCAATTTCACACTCACAAGCGATGTTAGAAGCAACAGAATTCATATGTGATTTAACATCTTGAGAACCAGCGATTACCCCTCCTAGTGCCCAACTCATTTTATTAGCATCTATGCTACCTAACAATTTTTTTGTCTCGTTATCTTTTATATTAATTTTTGCGTTAAAGTGAGAACTACCAACACCAACACCAATTAGTGTACGCATAACAGCATTACCCTCAGAATACTTAGTTATTTTCCTATCAATAAGTATAGCCCTATCTGTAGAGTCAACATTCCGTTGAACTTTGTCGAATAATTTTTTAGATTTAATTGAACTTGCTATCATATCGGCAAATCTCTTACCTTCTGATATAACATGTGGATTATTAGAAGATTTGCTAGTACCATCCTTAAAATCATTAATAATTATGTAATCATAATTACTAATATCCACCCGACTCTCTGATGGTTGTGCGTTACGTATACTTGATGTACTACCACAAGATGATAGAATTATTGTTAAAATTAAAAAGATAATATTTTTCATAATTCCTCAATATAATTTAATATATAAAGTATATATTAACAAAAGATATTTAGCAAAGAAAAAATATCATCAGTTGGAATATGGTTTGGACAGTTGATGCTATTGTAGGAAAAATATCATAACCCCTCTCATTTTTCAACTGGCTCTATTCCATATAGTGCTACCATTCGCTCAAGAACTCTTCCAACAGCAGGAGCTGCAGTCCAGCCAGCAGTAGCAAAGCCAAAGGATTCTTTTGTTCCTTTGGGTTCATCAAACATTATAAAAATAATATATTGGGGATCAATGGCTGGTAATAAACCTAAAAATGATGACATTCTGCTATTCTTAAGATATTTTTTCTTGCTATGCCCATCTGAAGTTAATTTTTCAGCAGTACCAGTTTTACCACCGACAAGATATCCTTTAACATCGGCTCTACGTCCTGTCCCTTCTTTTACCACCAAACGAAATAACTCACTCATTTGTTTAGAGGTTTTCTCACTAAAAACACGCGTGCCAACAAGACGCTCATCGTGCCTTTTGATTAAAGTCAGATCATATAATATCCCTCCATTTACTATTGGCAATACTGCTTGCATAAAGTGTAAAGGGCTAATTGAAATGCCATAACCATAGGCCATGACAGCAGTAGTAAGATCACTCCACCTCTTGTCAGATGGAAACAAAGGAGTACCTCTCTCTGGTAACTCAATTTTAAGCTGATCTAGTAAACCTAATTTCTTTAAATAATTTTTAAAATCATTCTTTCCAACTTCAAGCATAATTTGACTAACACCAATATTTGATGAATGCAAGAAAATTTCTGGAACACTGTGCCACCCTTGCCTTGGATGATAATCTTTGATATTAACCCCCCCTACCTTCATATAGCTAATATCATAAGCATCATTCATTGCTATAGCATCAGTATCAAAAGCTACGGCCATAGTCAATATTTTAAATACAGACCCCATTTCATAGATACCAAGACTTGCCATATTAAATAGCTCTTCTGGCTTTGCTCTACTCGGATAATGTGGGTTAAAATCCGGCTTACTAACAATAGCTAAAATCTCACCATTATTAGGGTTGACAATTATTCCTACTGCTCCTATTGCACTAAACTCCTTTAACGTCCTATCTATTTCTTCACTTAGAATATTTTGTAATCTTACGTCTATAGATAGTTCAAGAGGTTTTTTAAGTTGATCCGGCTGTATAAAGTCAGAATTAGTTAGAAACTTATCATAGGTTTTTTCTAACCCAGCAAGACCAACCAAATCCCTACCCACATATCCTATAATATGTGACAATAAATTGGAAAAAGTATAGATTCTTTTTTGTTCTTGTTCAAAACTAAAACCTGGCATTCCCAAATTTGATATCGCTTCTTGCTCTTTTGGCAATAAATCCCTTTTGATCCATACAAAACTTTTGTTACTTTGTAACTCTGCAAGTAACTTCATTTTATCAATCTCAGGCAAGATATTGGATAATCTTTCTAAACATTGCGAAGGATTAATTACTTTCTGTGGATTAGCAAACAATGAGGAGGAAGGTAAATTGACTGCTAATAAGTTACCATTACGATCTACTATCTCTTTCCTAAAGTCACTATTTTTTACTTGATATTCTAGTTTAACATAGCCATTGGTCGCAACAATTATTAAGCGATATAATAAACCACAAAAAAATATAGCAAAACAACAGCTAACTATTAATAATCTGATTTTGGTATTGTTAGCACCTACATCCCATAAAATAATACTACTAAAATTTCTTTTCATTTTAGTTAGAATATTTTTTATAAATGCTAATAAAAATATATTATTATCCATCTACATACTGCTGCTAATTACTTATTAATATGTCATTCTGCAAAAGTAGCGGATATATAATACTGAATAGTCTTTCAAGGTATTTTTTCAGATTCCGCACCGAAACAAGATAACATCTTTTTTGCCATGTAAGTACTATACTAATGTTGATTTTCATCGAATATACTCTGATTTTCTAGTTGAAACGGTTTTTATGTATTTATTATTAGCAATTGTTTTATAACGCCACTTAACATTGGTTTTACTAAAATATGAACCACCTACCTCGTTAGACTTTGCATATTTCTTACTCTCAGGTAGCAAAGGATCACTAATCATTTGCTTAACTTTAACAGTATCTAATTGCAAATAAAGTGATGCTAATTTTCTTAGTCTAGCATGAGAAGTAAGGTATGATTGTTCGACTTTTAACACGTGAATTCTATCACTCTCACCAGTCAACTGTTTTGAAACCTCTCCAAGCTGATAATGCAAGGCAATAACCTGATCTTTAACTCTAAATAATCCATAAATAGAAAAAATTATAGTACATACAGTTATACAACTAAATATTCTAACTACCATATGTAGTACCATCTATTTTTTGTCCAGCCCTTAATTTTGCAGATCTTGCTCTTGGATTAAGTGCAACTTCCCTAGACGATAGACATAATGGTTTTTTTGTAAGAATTTTAAGCCATTCCTTAGAATTTTCTTCAGCTAGAATTTTTGCCGCATATTTAGACCTAGCAACTAATTTAGCAGAATTTGCTTTAAAAAAATTTTTAACAATTCGATCTTCTAATGAATGAAATGAGACAATTACTAGGCGACCATTTGGTGCTAAAATATTCTTGCTATTACTTAGAAACCTTTCTAATTGCCCCAATTCATCATTGATATGAATACGAATTGCTTGAAAAGTCTTAGTAGCGGAATCAATTTTACCTTTTCTAAAACCTATACTACTACGAACAATATGGGCAAATTTTGCTGTATTGGTAATAGGCTCTAATAACCTGTGTTCTATAATATTTTTAGCGATTCTTCGAGAATAAGATTCATCGCCATATTTATAAATCACATCTGCTATTTCTTGTTCATCAGCCTCATTTATAAAATCTGCAGCACTATATCCCGTACTGCTCATCCTCATATCAAGTGGACCATCATGGGTAAATGAAAAACCCCTATCTCCAGAATCAATCTGCATAGAAGAAACCCCTAAATCCATAACTATCCCATCAAATTTCAACGAACCTAATTTTGAAAAACTTTCAGCAAAACCTGTCTGAATAAATCTCACTTTACCAGGATAATCATTTATCAATTGATTGGCGTAGGTTATAACATTTGGATCACGATCAATTGCCACTAATTGACAATTACAACAATCAAGTATCATCCGACTATAACCACCAAAACCAAAAGTACAGTCCAGATAATTCCCCCCATCTTTAGGACACAAGACTTCCTTAACTTCATTTAACATAACAGCTGTATGAGATGATGCGGATTCTTGTATCATATATCCTTATTGATATTCTTAAGAGTTAAACGGTTATCTTGAGCAATTTGCCGAGCTGAAGAAAGATAAGTTTCAAAATTTTGTGGCTGCCAAATTTCAAAGACCAATCCCTTCCCTACAAAACAAGCTTGATCTGATATACCAGCGTGATCTATTAAAGATTTAGGTAGAATCACCCTTCCCTCACTATCAAAACTAAGCTGGATAGCTTCACCAAGAATGATCGTTTCGAAAGCATCTCGCTCCTCAGAATAGGGATCTAAGGTTTGGATTATTTGACTTAGCTCCTCAAGCCTCTTCAAACTACAGCCTTCAATGCACTTATTTCTAAAAGACGGATAGGCAATAATCCCATTAAATGACTGACTAGACAAAGCTAATCTATAGCTGGCAGGTATCGAAACCCGACCTTTCTTATCAAGATTGTTTATATATTTTGATAAAAAAATATTCATTTACCCTTTACCTTTCAATAATTACCACATGGGGTATCAGATCCCAGCCTACACTGAGATGACAGCAAAATTGCTTAAATATTATCCCATAATTAAGTTATAACTAATTTTTGGTTATAATTGGGATAATTTGGGATTATATGGAATTTTTAGGATATTGTACTATAATTATAGAGTCAAGAAGGTTTTAAACAGTTGATAAACAAATTACAAATTTTTATCTATTGTGACTTATTTGACGTATATATGTGATTTAAAGAATTAATAAAAAAATATTTAAAAAAAGTGGATGACGAGTATTAGTGCAGAGAAAAACTTTACTATAATTATATTAGACCTCTTTCGAAACTCGCTTGTGCTAAGGGATTTGAAGGAGACGCTTCACCTCGAACTGCAGCGTACTGTAATTCCGTTACGGATTCGAGTACCGCATCGACGTGCAAATCACCAGCAGAAGTAGAGTTTCGAAAGAGGTCTATTATACTAAAACTTAATGAGCATTTTATGATTACACTACTTGCTTCAATAACGGGCTTTATTAGCTCAATTATTCCGGAGATTTTAAAAATTCTAAAGGATCAAAATGATAAAAAACATGCACTTAATCTTTTAGATCGACAAATTGAAATCAATAAACTAGGACATACAAAGCTACTGACAGAGCTTGATGCTTCAAAAGACATTGCTGAAAATAATACTTTATATTCAACATATAAATCAGGCGTTAATTGGGTTGACGCGTTGAATGGGTCAGTTCGCCCTGTCCTTGCCTATAGTTTTTTTATTATGTATTCCTAAAATATGTACAATATAGAACCATACAGAGTACAGCGATCCTTGTAGAATATCTTGATGTTTTATGGAATATAGACGATCAGGCTATTTTTGCCGGTATTATTAGTTTCTATTTCGGACAACGGATGTTTAACAAATTATGGAAACATAAAATGTAATATTGCATATGTTCCATATTGCAATATGTTGCAATATGTTATATTGTAACTATGGAGTTAAGGACATTTAATTTATTTAAATTTAATTTATTTAAAGATTAGATATATGCTAAAAAGAATTTCGTGGCTTACTTTTTTTGTGCTTATCATATACCCAATTTTACTTGCATTTTTGGTTATAAAATATCACATTAGCCACAAGATAGGTATATTCGAAATAGGTTTGCTGATAGCCGGTTATTATGGTTCTAATATTACTGTTGGTGTTGGGTTGCATAGGCTGTGGTCACATCATGCCTTTAAAACAAATACAGCGGTGGAGTTTATTCTTGTTATAATGTCAGCCGCCACTTTACAAGGACCAGTATTGTCCTGGGCATCTAATCATTTCAAGCACCATGTTCATACTGATAAAGAGCAAGACCCGCATAGCCCACTAAAGTTTGAGAATAGAATTTTAGGGTTTTTATGGTCACATATTGGATGGATGATAATTGATGGAAGTTATAAGTCAATTGACCGGATTACTATGGTTAAACTTGGTAGAAACAAATTGCTAAGATGGCAATTAAAATATTATTGGCAAATTGCTGCGTTTATGAATATTGTATTTCCAGCATTAATAGGTTACTTAATAGGTGGTACTATCAATTCTGCATATGCTGGTTTCCTGTTTATTGGTATGGGGAGAGCATTGCAACAACAGGCAACTTTTTGTGTCAATTCTCTATGTCATTTCGTTGGTAGTAAACAATATTATAAAGGTACTGCAGGAGATATTTGGTGGATGGCTTTGTTCTTATTAGGTGAAAATTGGCATAATTTCCATCATGCATTCCCATCAGATTATCGTAATGGTGCTAAGTGGTATCATTTTGATGTCCATAAATGGATAATATACGTAATGAGCAAACTTGGACTAGCTTGGAATTTAGAAGTTACTTCCAAAATCAGAATACAAGCCAAGATAAATGAGACTAGTAAATACCTAATAGAGGGACGCAAACAACAATTAAATTTACTGCAAGATAAAATTAATCAACTGGTAGAACATGTGTATATAAAGCTTAATGAGCTTGATAATTCTTCTGTATCTATTAAAGTTCATTTACAAAAATCTTTTATGGAAATTCAGGAATCACTGAAGAAGCTTGCTGAACAACTACATTCATCAATTCAGTTAACTGAAAAGTCATCAGAAAGATTACTAAAAATTGCTAGTAAAAAGATTAAAGATCGAGAAATTGCAATTTATAGACTATATAACGAGCTAGATAGAAAGTATATTAGGAACTAATATATATACTCAAATGATTTGGAGAATGGGAACAACAAACAAGAGGTGAGCAGAGTATATGAAGTACGTGAGTACCGCTAAAATCTTGGATAATGACAACGCAATTCTTGATTTTCTATTCTAGAGTATATAAAAAATTATAGCAATTTTGGGTATCCAACCCACAACTGTTGAAAGTTAAAAATTTAATAGTAGACGAAGCAGCCATTCATTTTGGAAATACGATAAAAATACTTAAGGGTACTTATGCTGCATAATTAGGCAAGGCTGAGGACATACTTCGCAGCATAAGTAAATTTAAAAGAGGTAAATTATTATGCTAGACTTAAAATCTATTGAAAATATGAGCTTTGAAGCTGCCTTAGCTGAACTAAAAGAAATTGTAAAAAAAATTGATACGGGAGAGGAAAGTTTAGATTCATCAATTAATAGTTTTGAAAGAGGGGTCTTACTAAAAGATCACTGTGAAAAGAAACTACAAGCCGCTCGCTTAAAGATTGAAAAAATCACTAAGCTACCAGATTCAACCATTGCTATAGAAAAGGTAGAGTCCTAATTTATAGTCAATTCAGGAGAATTGGATAGCAGGAACGATGGAGCAAAGCCTATAGATAATAGGCGAGCGAACTAGGCATACATTTAGTACGTGGCTACCTACGGAACCATAGTTGTCGAAAGTTAGAAGAGGAAACGGTTTTAGAAGTCATAATGGCAGTTTAAAATTGTGGGCTTATAAGCTCTGTCATTGCGAGCAGGTGCGAAGCCCAAACGAAGCAATCCACTTATGGTTACTTTTTTGGATTGCTTAGTCGGCTTATGGTCTTTTCCGCAATGACGTTACTCTATTTAAAACCCCTTCCTCTTCTAACTTTCAACAATTGTGACCTACAAACCCTGAAGACGACAACGCAATTCTTGATTTTCATCGAGTATATTAAAGCCAATTCGGGATAAGAATTAGTTAATTCTTATCCCGAATTGGGGTAGTTATTAATAAAGGTACAGTCTCTAATATCTTTACCTTATCTTCTAGTTCTACTAATCCACCTATTACTTCACCCAATTTTGCATCAAACTCATCTATTTCATCTTGTAAAAATTTAATGTGTTTTTCTATACTATCTTTATCTATACCATCAATGCTATGATGTAATCTCTCTTTTTCATTGTTAAGTATTAGTAATAAATCTTCTAGCCTTTGTTGATATCTCTTCAAAGTTTCTGATTCAGTTTGATATAGATAATTTGCTGTAATCTGCATCTTAATATAATTGCCTTCATCTTATTTGTGCAAGACTGTTTTTTCCAGTATCTTCTGTAATGCACTATTCTCTTTGGGTATGCTAATTCTCCTAAACTCATCAAGTAACATTTTTACGCCCATTTCTACTTCATCTAAATGAATGGTCATGTGCAAAATATGCTGTTCTTTCTTGGTAGTTAGAGTAGTTATCTCTTTTAATTCTTTATGTAACAAAATTACTTCTTCTTTGGCTGTAATGAAACTATTTGAGAAATCCTGACTCATAAGCCAAATATTGGTACATGCCAGCCTAATACTATATAACCACTTAATACAAATTACTATCAATAGCATTTCAATAATGATTAAAATACTTAAAGAAATTGCTAATAGTTGAATCATTTCATTCCTCCTTTTATTGCCTTCCACGAGATAAGCTATACATTCGAATGCTCGATTGGTATATACCCTTCGCCTTTCAAGTGTTGGCGGTTGTGGCACGATGGGACTTCGCGTAGGAACAACGGTTTGACTATGCCTAATCCGCTCAGCACTCGTACGCCTAGCCAACTCTTGAAATTCATCAGATATACTCAAATGCTTTGGAGAATGGAGACAACAAACAAGGGGTGAACGAACGCAAGCAGTACGTGAATTACCCGATAGTATTTGCAAGAACTAATTCTTCAAAGCAGAAGAGCATATTCAAGTATACTTTTTTGATTGTTTATTACTTAGTAATGCCACTTTTACCTCTAATGTCTTTATACTTTCTCTTTGCTGTAATAAAATTTTTATCTTTTTTATTATTGTTATTTTATCCTACTATTCTTGGATATAACATTCTCTTGGTCTAATTTTATGGGTACATAGGAATTCTCTTTAATTTTAGAGATGTGTATTTTTATATAATACAATAGATATTATAATATGCAAAGTGTTTTTAATAAAAAAATTTGTGATTATATTAAGTTTATTGAGAATTTTGCTAGGTGCTGTGAACCTAGTTTGCCGCCATAGTACCATACATTTTTATTTCACTACTGTTAAGGGGTCTTCCGAGCGTCATTGCGAGAAGGCACTGAAAGCGGCGACGCGGCAATACAGGATACGCGAAGCGTTACTCTAAAAAAACAGCTTCGCTGTTTACTTGGATCGCCACGGCATCTAAAGAGCCTTGCTATGACGATTATAGAAAAATGTAGGGTACTATGCACCTTCTAGCAGAGATAATTTTTGGAATTCATTGGAAGATATAGTATTGTATAGTAAACTTTGTTCTAAAAACCAAAAATCTTTCTAGGGTTTTTGGCAAGTTCTAAAAACATCTCTCGTTCAAATTGCAATAATTTTTGCTCATCAATTTGTTGCATGGAAATGATATCTTGAAACTTTGACAATAGCCATCCTTGAAAATTATCATACTCAACTATACTCTTCTGCTTTGAAAAATTGGTTTCTGCAAATTCTTCAGCTAAAGTAACTTTAGATAAAATAACT
Source organism: Candidatus Tisiphia endosymbiont of Empis tessellata (assembly GCF_964031035.1). Lineage (NCBI taxonomy): Bacteria > Pseudomonadati > Pseudomonadota > Alphaproteobacteria > Rickettsiales > Rickettsiaceae > Candidatus Tisiphia > Candidatus Tisiphia endosymbiont of Empis tessellata. The sequence continues at coordinate 255,629 of NZ_OZ034997.1, forward strand.
TGCTTGCTTACTTTCTTTATTTTTTTTGGCAAATCCAAGGCAAAAGCCTCTTGCAGTATTAAATGTTTATTCATATTTACTTGCACGTTAGTAATATCATAATCAGCTATAAAATAATCAGCAGAACTTGATTTATTTGGTAATAGGATATTTCTTAAATTTTTTACCAACTTACTTTTATCGCTACTTGCACGATAAAACATTTCCTTAATGCCTCCCCAACTTGGAACTAAGCCAACCGATACCTCAACAAGACCAGCATTTAATTCCTGATTAGCTACAATAAAATCAGAATGTAACAATACTTCACAGCCCCCACCTAACGCAGCACCTAAAGCACAGCTAACAATATTAATATGCGAGTATTTTAACCTTATCATGGTTTTCTGACCAAGTTTTAAGAAATCTTCTAATTTAGCAAAATCTTGATTTTTTATACAGGAAGCAATGAATTTTAAGTCAGCACCAGCTGAAAAATTATTGGTTAATGGCATAATATATAGTGTTTGCTTCTCATTTTCTGTAATATCAACAGATTCTAACAAAAGTTTAAAAACATTTTCATTGAGGCAATTCATTTTAGTGTTAATAGTAAAAACTAACCTATTTTTATACAGAACTAGTTGAGCCGAATCATTCTTCAATAAAATCTTACTTTCTTCTAATCTGACTCTAGTCAAATGAAATTGACTCAGTTCAATAGTTTCATAGGAACTATTAGCGATATATTCCGGTAATGTTAAATTCATTAGCATTGCTTGTTTTTTAAGCCACTCAAATCCTCCTCCTATGTGATTAATTAACAACTCAAAAGGACCAATTTTCCAACTATAACCAAGCCTCATAGCTGTATCTATATCGTAAATATTATCATTAACCGATGGAATTAAAGATGTTATATATAAGTAAAACTTCACTAGTATCTCATGAAAAAATTTACCATAGCTAGAGTTGCTATTTAACAACTGATCAATAGAATTATACTCAATCTTTGGCTCTTCAAATGCCGCATAAGTTAAAGTTGTAAAATCTATGACTTCTTTAGTTTTTATGCCATTTATCTTTGATATACGGTAAAAACCTCCTAAAGCTTTACGACCAATCAAGTTATTCTCTATCATCTTATCAAGGATAGAAGATGCTAAGTAAACTTGGTGATAATCATCATTATTCGGTAGGGAATTAACTAGTGATGTAGAAATTAATCTCATTACGTCGTGACCTATCAAATTATATAAGCCAAAGATTCCTGTACTTGGTAATTTAAATAAATCAGTAAAAATTTTATCGATAATTACTGAACTTAAATTTTCATCTATGCTACTACGAACAATCAGCTCAAGTAGATAACAACCAACTCGATTTGCTATAAAACCTGGAGTATCGTGACATTTAATAATAGTTCTCCCTAAATCTCGTGTTAGAAAATCTGATATCCTCTCTATAACCCCTGAGCTAACCTCTGAATCCACGACAAGTTCAAGTAATTCCATATATCTTGGAGGATTAAAAAAATGACTAATGACAAATCTAGACCTGATGGTAGATTTTATAGAATCAGGCATTTGCTCTTTTAATTTCCTTAAAGGTAAGGTTGAAGTATTAGAAGCTAAAATAGCATCTTCTTTTAGGTAGGGTAGAATTTTCTCATATAGAAGATGTTTTATTGCAATTTTTTCAATAATAACTTCAATGATCAAATCACATTCTGTAATCAGCTTTAGATCATCTTCTAAATTACCAATGGTAATAAACGCTAATTTACTTGGATGCGATAAAGGAGCTGGTTGTTGTTTCTCTATATTTTCTAGAGCCTTTGTAAGGATTGCATTCCTGTCATTAGGGTCGTTTGCTTACTACATCTAGTAAAACAACTTGGTGAGAGGAATTAGCTATCAAGGAAGCTATTGCTAGCCCCATTACTCCAGAACCAATAACACATATTTTCTCTATTTTATTTTCCATCTTATTCACCAAACCTTTGTAACGAGCATCGCAACTATTATATCATGAATTTCTTGTACACTAAGAGTTGAGGCATTTATTTTTACTATTCTATTTGGAAATTTAGCTGATATATATTGAAATCCGTCATAGACTTTTTGATGAAATTCAATATTTTTGCTTTCAAATTTGTTATTATTCCCTCGTACTAATGCCCTTGGTAAAGCAATATTTGGATCTATATCAATAAAAAATGTAATATCAGGCATCACATCAGATATTAAAGACTTATGAAGATCATAAACTAAATCAATCCCTATATCTTGCCCTTGATAACAAGCAGTAGAATCTACAAACCTATCACAAATAACTGATATCCCACAATCTAGTTTAGGAATAATCCTTTTATGAACATGTTCATAACGTGCTGCCATGATTTGCAGCAATTCTGACATAGGTAGCAAATCTTGATTAACTAAAATGTCACGCATCTTCTCCGCAGAAATAGTCCCCCCTACTTCACGTGTTAAATCTGCTGAAATATTTTGTGATAGTAAATACTGGTATAACATATTACTTTGGGTGGATTTACCGCACCCTTCTCCACCCTCAAACGTAATAAATTTACCCTTTTTAATTGACATAGCTATCACTATTCATCTCATATAACCTTGAAATAGTTCTGTTAAATTCACCTTTGCGAAAACCATTCTGATATATTTTTATAGGTTCATCTTGCAATGTCATGAATAATACAACCTTATAAAAATAAGCATTATCAACAAAATTAATAAACCTAACCGCTAAGTCTGTGTTATCAGAACTTATTATATGAATATTTTCTACTATTATGATAGAAAATTTTTGGCAAATATTTACATAATCAACATAACCTAATTCTCTTACAAATAGCTCTTCAAAATCTGTTACTAATACTTTTTCACTAGCCATTTTAAAAGATATTTTACGTCCAAAAACTAGAATATCCTTAGACACTAATCGGTTATTACTATTTAACTTGCTAATAATATTCTGTATCTCAAGCTTATTATCTTCATTAATTGGGTATATTATACGTCTATTAGTCGTGTGTATAATTTTATCTAATCTATAATCATGATCACTATCCAAATGCATAACTTCAAACTTTTGATAAATCTCTTTAATTATTGGCAAAAAAGAATTTCTTTGTAAACCATCTTTATACAAATCTTTTGGCTCTATATTACTAGTAATGAAGATAAACACCTTATATCTTATGAGTTCAAGGAGCAGCGCCCCTATTATCATAGCATCAGTTATGTCTTTAATTTCAAACTCATCTATGCATATTACTTCCGCCTGCTTTGCATAATTTGCAGCAATTCTTTTGATAATATTATTTTTAGATTGTGATTTATCTTGCAACTGATAAATATCTTTATGTACCGATTGCATAAAGTTTTGGTAATGTACCATTAATTTCTTAATTTGCAATATTTGGAAAAAATGTTGCATTAATACAGTTTTACCATTACCTACATTACCATATAAATATATAGCTTTTTTTGCTAATAAACTGCTATTAAAGAATCTAAAAAACGACTTATCTTCAATTTGTTTAGCAAACTCTTTAATTCTGCTGAGCAAAAGCAACTGCTTTTCGTCAAATTTTAATTCAGGCAATATATTACATTCTCATTTTAGATTTAGTATAACCTGAGTTCGATATAAGAATAATTATTCCCCCTGCAAAAGTGATGTCATTCCTAACTAAAAGCAGGAATCCATGATACTTAATAGCCTTTCAGGCTATTTTTAGTCCCCGCCGTAGCAACACCGAGACTATTAAACTAATCTTCTATATCGAACTCAGGTGTATAGGTAAAATTAGAAAATAAACTAAAAATACTCTGAAATAAATAATAAATATATAACAATTTACACCAAGGCAACCTCATTAAAATATTACTCTAGTTTTTTCTAGCAAGAGTTCTATAACAATATAAATTTTACTGGTACTTTTTTGTCTAGTCATTTACAGTTTACATAACGATTTATAGGATATGTGAATATAAAGGAAGTAGCTGTCTATTTATACAACAACAAAATGCAAAAATATTCATCTTTTGTAAAAATAGATAAAAAATCTTTAGTAATAATTTATATTTTAGTTTAACCTATAAATTGAATATAAAAATATTTAGGGTTTTTTATGGAAGAAGAAAAGATTAATTATTGGAATAACTCAAAGTATGCACCTTGTCAATATGCTACTAGGTTACTGGACAAATTACGTAAGATGAATGAGGAAGTAAATCGACCAATAGATATTAACGAAGTCAAAAAAGCAATATATTACGCCAAGAAATATCATGGTAGCCAAATGCGGCAGTCAGGCGAGCCTTATTACTCTCACCCAATAGAGGTAGCATATATGATTTCTGATTATCTTTACCGCACTGACATTATTGTTACCAGCATATTGCATGACACCATTGAGGATACAAAACTTACCAAAAAGATGATTGCCTATATCTTTGGAGAGCAGGTTGCTAGTCAAGTAGAAGACTTAAGCAGGAACAAGCCTCACGGAAAGATTAGCTCGGCGGAAACATTAGATATATTACTTCAACAAGAAAAATATGATGTGGCATTGATTAAATTATTTGATCGAACTCATAATATACAAACTCTAGAAACTAAATCACCGGAGAAAGCAAAAAAAATTATAATAGAAACCCTTAGTAGGTTTATGAGCCTTAGTATGTATTTTAATACACCAACAATTGAACAAAATTTTGCAGAATTATGTTCTAAAGTAATACATAATTATTATAAAACTAATAACTATTAGTTACAGTTATATTCTCCAACTTTGCAAAGTAAAATATCCCAAATCCATAACTTATTACTATAGGCAACATAATACATAGTATTCCTATCTGCCCCATATATTTTGTACAATATATAAAACCAAAAGATGTAACAATAGAAATTGTGGCATGTGCTAAGGCGTATACAATACTACTATAAGTAAAGCGTTTAAAAATAGGGAAATATTTATAAAAAATTGCACTAGCTGGAGCTGAGTCAGGTGCAAATAACACGATCAATAGTTGTATTATAAATAAATGTATAGGAGTGCTGACCCTATAAAGAAAATAAGGGCAAAATATTATAAAAGTAGAGAAAATTACCCACCTGACTTTAATAATCTTTAAAGGGTATATTCTATAACTTAAATACGCTAATAATAGCGTAGTGAATAGCTGTATTATCGAAATAAGAAAGTTATGATAAATAATATCTTCAATGCCATAACCAAAAGAATTCCTGAGTATATTACCACAATAAAAATACACAAAGTATGTTGGTACTGGACCAGCACATTGAATTAAAAAATAATAGAATACTGTTTTTTTCTGCACTTTTTCTTTTAAAATCGGATCACCTTTTAATATTTTTCTATCAATAAAGTGGTTATCAAAAAATGTTTTTAATCGCAATTTTGCATTAGCAAATTCTTGTGCTTCTCTTAAGTTAGTTCTAGCAACTGTACCTATAGTGGCAATTATCATCCCAAACCAAAAAAGATAGCGCCAATTAAATCCATAGTTAGTAATCAAAAAACCAAAACTTAATGCAACCATTGACCCCAAGGAGGCACAAACCGTAATCAACGTTACAACTGGATATTGTATTGGTGGTTTTGTTATTTCCATTAAATATAACTCTGCTCCCACCCTCTCACCTAAGGAAGATATACCTTGTACTGCACGACATATACTAATAATCCACGAAGCCGTAATTCCAATTTGTTCATAAGTTGGTAAGGTAGCCATAACAAAACACGAGGCTGCCATCATAAAGGTTGTAACAATGATAGTTATTTTTCGACCAATAGTGTCTCCTATCCATCCAAACAGCAATGCTCCAAATGGTCTAAAAACAAAAGTGATACTATATGCAATTGCAGTAAAAAAAGAGGCAGAATCTGGATCATTTTTGGGAAAAAACAGACTATTGAGTAAAACAGCCATATGTACATAAAGCATTAGGTCAAAATACTCTAAGAACGTGCCAATTGAGAGTAATCCAATAGCTTCTTTTTGTTGTTTAGTTAGATTGGTTTGAGTATATATAACTCTACCATCTGCTTGTACAAATTTGCTCATAGTTGTTTAAATCTTACTTATATATTATCTAGAATTATAATTATATATAACTGTTTTAAAAACCCCACATGTCAATTTGACATATGGGGCTATAATTTTAGGGTTTGATGCTACATAATTTCATAACACATATGGAGTTTCCAGCTAGTACGGTATCTGCTTCCGAGTCAGACGTATCAGGACAAGTTTCGTACGAAGCATTATGCTGGGAAGAAGATGCTCCCTGATATGAGTGAAATTGTTGACAATGCTATTCTAATTGTCTATCAGCCCAACTTGAAGCAGACACAGAAATTTCTTCATCCTTGTTAGGATATTTTGTGGTGATTGCCTTAATAGCATTAACCCATTGCCCTACCTCTGAAGAAACATCAGTATAGACTCGTGTAGCATCCTTCTTAAATATTCCTAAACTGCACTCTTAAACAGATCGAGACTTACCTTGTCTTCTTCTTTCCCGTTACCTTTATCCCCATCATCAAAATCATCAACCATTTTATATTTTGCCATGCTATTAGGTTGATTTATGTTGCCATATTTTAATTAGAATCAATTCTAAAATAATAGTCAACTTATTTTAATAAAAAAATTAATTATTTTTCATAATATAAACAATATTCTACTCGTATGCGATACAACTTTGATAATCAACATCTCTTTGATCTCAGGCTATATTTTTACCAAATATCTCTTTTCTCCCTTCTAATTCTAATTTGTTTATGAACCGTGATATTGTTACAACCAAGATTTTTTCAATTTTCGATATTATAATTTTCTTGCTATCGTTCAACCAAATCTTCAATACTTATAAACACTATAATAAATATAAGGTTAATAAATGATAGGATATCAGCAGGAATAAAGAAGCCTAAAGAATAAATCTCCTACATTAATTAAACCGAGCTCATACAATAAAAAAGCCATGATAAATATAACATGATCCGTTATATTAGTAGTAGGAATAATGAGGCTCTATATGGCAACAACTTAATATTGGTGTGGAGTTAAAAAAACTTTAAATATCTATCTACCAGATACCAACAAGGCTTTTGAAGTTACCAATAGACCTCTTTCGAAACTCGCTTGTGCTGAGGGATTTGAAAAGGAGACGCGGAACGCAGAACCGCAGCGTACTCTAATGTACGTGAGTATCCGAGTACCGCATCGACGTGCAAATCACCAGCAGAAGTAGAGTTTCGAAAGAGGTCTAATATGTGAAGCACCGGAGCTTGGCAATATTACTTTTAGGCAGTTAACATCTTTAGTAGATCTTGCTCCTTTTGCTAGAGAAAGCGGTAGTTATAAAGGTAGAAGAAGTATTTTTGCAGGTAGAGGTAATCTTCGAAGAGTTCTTTATATGGCTGCAGTAGCTGCCTTACGATGTAATAAGCGTTTACGTAATTTTTATGACCACTTAATTGCTAAACATAAACCAGCAGAAATTGCTCTTGTTGCTGTTATGCGTAAATTACTAGCTTTTATGCACTCTATTGTAAAAAATAATTCTTCTTGCAATGAAAATTTATGTTAAGTTATTATTTTCTTATTGACTTCCATTACGAATGCTCGTGTATTTTCAAATCCAATTCGTAGGATCATTCGAGTATATATATTGATATTAGTAGAATAATTTGTTATATATACTATTTGGATTAACCAAAATTATTTAGGCTACAGGAATAATTTTATTAAAAACTTATTATTAATTGCGGTCGTGGCGAAATTGGTAGACGCACAGCTTTGAGGGGGCTGTTCTTAACAGAGTGGAAGTTCAAGTCTTCTCGACCGCACCAGTTTTCTATATACTCTCAACTTAGTTGTCTTATAAAACCTAACATGTTAGAATACAAGTGACTCATCCTTCTTGGCTATTGAGGGTACTTTTAGAAAATTCAGTATATATACTCAAATCATTTGAGTATACTCGGTGAACTTCAAGAATTAAGGTCGTCGTATATAAAAATCGAAGCTGCTCCGTTACTCATGTATGCTCTGCTGCTCGACTTTGCTACCTGCCTAGCTCTTCTTGAAGTTGACCTTCGTACTAACTCTTGAAATCATAGCAGTATACTCAAACGAGGAGTTATGCAAAATCAATTAAAAAATATGTTGTCGGTTCATCAAAACCAATTTGACGAAACATTTGAGCACATTAATAATCTTCTGAATAATGATGAATTTGGCAAAGCAATAGAGATTATGAGTAATTTTCACTATGCAGATCTTGCAGATGTTTTAGATAATATAAATCAGAAAACATATAAAATAATTCTTCCTTTGTTACAGGATACACTAAAGCCTGAAACTTTAGTACAGCTTAGCGTGAACAGTAAACCACTTATAATGCAAATTTTAGGTGTACAGAAAAGTGTACAGCTAATTAATCAACTTGCTATAGAAGATGCTGTTGAAGTTATCGAGGATCTTGATGATCTAACAAAAGAAATGATCTTAAATAATCTCAAAGCAGAAAAAAGACAGCAAATTATAGAAGGCTGTACTTACCCAGAAGATACTGTTGGTAGGGTAATCGAAAGAAATTTTGTGTCATTTCAAGAAGATTGGACAGTAGCCACGGCTATAGATTTTATTAGACACAAACATATAGCACAAGATTTTCATGCTGCTATTGTACTCGACAGTAAATACCGACCTATAGGTAGTATACTTCTAAGCACTTTACTGAAGCATAAAGGGGATAAGTTAGTAAAAGATATTATGAATCCTGAATTTAAAATTACCGATGTATTCACTAATTTAAGTGAGTTAAGTTTTATTTTTAAACAATATGCTCTAACAATTGTACCAGTGGTGAATAAAAGCGGCAAGTTAATAGGTACCGTTTCAATAGATAGTATGCTTTACATCATTGAACAACAAACCGAAAAAGATATAATGTCACTCGGTGGCGTTCATACTCAAGATACATTTTACAATCTATTTTATACTGTGAGACACAGATTTCCTTGGTTATTTGTCAATTTAATTACTGCTTGTATGACATCGATAATTATTAACCAGTTTAGTATTACAATCTCAAAACTTATAACACTAGCAGCTATTATGCCTATTGTTGCTTCTATGGGAGGAAATGCCGGCACACAAGCCATGACAGTGACAGTTAGAGCACTTGCCAACAAAGATATTCACCATAATAACGTGCTGAGAGTGATTCTTAAAGAAATAGCTGTATGCGGATTTAACGGCTCTATATTGGCCTTAGTTGGGGCACTATTAAGCTTAGCAATGCTTTCTGATCCAAATCTTAGCTTGATTTTCTCCATAGCCGTTATCCTAACGTTTCTCATAGCTGGTCTTTTTGGCTCAGTAATACCAATTACTCTACATTATTTAAATATTGATCCCGCCACTGGCTCAGGTGTATTCTTAACCACCATAACTGATTCATTTGCATTTTTTACCTTTCTTACTTTAGCTTATACCTTTTTGGTGTAAACTTGCCTTGAGATTATCGAGTTTAAAGTGCTACAAGAAGTATTGAAGTATTAGTTACTCACACCTCACGCATAACCCCTATGGCAATTTAAAAATTGCAGAAAAGTACAAGACACCATTGCGAGACCACGTAGTGGTCGTGGCAATCCACATTTATTGGATTGCCGCGTCGCCGCTCTTCGCAATGACATTTATGCATTTTTAAAAACAAACTTTTCTATCATTAGTTGTGACTTTTAAACTGCCCTGCTTGAATGCTTATATGATGATGCTTGACAGCCAGTAATAACAAATAGAGATATGTGTTAATAATATCAAAAAGAAACGTAAAGTGAAAATATTTTATAATATAGATAACTTTAATAGCTAATAATTATTGATTTACAACATCTATATCTATATCTTTACCTGATAGACAAGCTATCATTAGCTGAATTAAATTAAACTAACTCACTTAAAGGAAAAATTTATGCACAAAGGTGAATTCATTGATTATATAGCAAACCAACAAAATTGTACTAAAGTTGAAGCTGAAAAGATTATAAATACATTTACCAATGCAGTTACTTCTATTCTTGCTGAAGGTAAAGACGTAATACTGATTGGCTTTGGTAAGTTTTACTCTAGTAAAGTAGCAGCTAGAGCTGGCAAAAATCCTAGAACTGGTCAGCCTCTTAAAATTGAAGCTTACGTTCAACCTAAGTTCTCTGCTGGTGAAAAACTAAAATCTGCCTGCAATGGACGTAAAGACTCAAAACCAAAAACTGCAAAGTAAGTAATATACTCAAATGATTTGAAGAATTGGATTTGAAAATGAATGGTGAGCATGCAAACCCATGATATTTTTAAAAAACAATTCTTTAAATTATTTGATTATACTCTTTTTGAGCTAACCATGATCAAAATGAAACATCGCTTTAATTTGTTACTCATACTTATTAGATTTTATCAATTCTTTATTTCCCCCCTACTTGGTGATAATTGTCGTTTTAATCCATCATGTTCAGAATATGCTAGATCAGCAATAATAATGCATAGTAATATTAAAGGATTATGGTTATTTATTAAGAGAATAATTAGGTGTAATCCTTTCTGTCAAGGTGGATATGATCCTGTGCCTAATACTACCCAACCTAAAAATTAATTGGAAGAGTATACTCGAATGCTTTAAAGAATTGTTTTTTGAAAATATCAGGAACTCGCGTACTCATATACTAAATGTACACCTAGTTCGCTTGCTCCTCATTTTCAACTCCAATTTGTAGGATCATTCGAGTATATAGAGCTACTCATAAAAACAAAATCTTCACGAAGCCTAATTTTTCAAATCATTTTTGCTCAGTCTTTAATCAAATGTAGTAATTTTTCTTTTGCTTCTGCTTTAGCACGTAGGCTTGCATAAGTGTCTTGCTTACTGTCATCTATAATATGGTTTACAAATACAATAGTCCTATTATCTCTTTGAATCCAACCAACAAACCATCCTTGCTGGAGGTCTAACTTCTTAGTTCTATTTTTATTAAGCTGAGAACCGTTGCCTGTTTTCCCATAAAGTTTCCAACCACTTGGTAGTTCCTCCACAAAGAGTATATTTTTTGTCATTTCATGAGATTTAAGACTTATTGGTAATTTGTTATCAATAAGATTCTGTAAGAACACGACTTGCTCTTCAGGTGAAATTTCCAACGAACTGGATAGCCATGAATTCGTTAATCCATTGTTTTTACCTTTATCACCTGAAACATTTTGATTCCCATAGTTAAATTTTATAACATAGTCTTTGAATTTACTCATCCCAAGCTTTTGCGTCAAAACTTGAGAATACCAAACACAACTATTTTGTATCCATGTTGTTGGATTGTGGGGCTGTTTCCACCTGTCAAGCCAATCTACATAACCTTCTTTAAATGATAACTCAGGATGAGTTTCATCAACTAACAATCCTTCTTCATATCCCATCAAACTAATGGCAATTTTGAACGTTGAGCAAGGTGCATAGCGTGATGCACAATCACCTTCTTGTTTGATAATTTTATCATTTTCTTTAGCCAAAAAGCATTTGGTATCTGCCAGTGAGGATGTGTTAAACAATAACCCAATGCTTAAATATAAAATAAGTTTTTTCATTATACCTTCTAAAAATTTAAGTTTGTTTCTTCTTTTATTAAACCAATAAGCCTTATCGGAGCTTCTGTTGCCCCTCTTACCTTAATTGGCAGAGCTAAGATACAGCTTCCTGTTATAGGTAGATTTGCCAAATTAGCAACATTTTCAACAATATATTTGCCATTGCCCAAAAACAATTTATGAACAGGAAATCCATCTACTGGCCTGTCTGGTGACAAAGTGTCAATACCAAGTCCGCACACACCTCGTTTTGTCAGTATCTCCGCTGCTTCAATTGATATAGAAGGAAAAATGTGATTATTGCTATACTTTCCCGGATCACCCCAAAACTTTTCCCATCCTGTTTTGATCATCACAAAACTTCCCTCATTGATCATTCCGTATTGTTCTTCAAAATGTTCAATGTCCGTTAGGCTTAGACTATAACGCTCATGACAAAAGCTTGATACATCAATAACAACACAAGGAGCAACCAGCTGCAATAATGGTATTTGGTCAATGGTAGTACTACCTGGAATACAGTGTGCTGGTGCATCCATATGTGTACCAATCCCGGCATGCATTTTGAACTGCTGCACGCGAAATTCTTCATTTTGTAGACAGTCAGAATAATCCAATTTAATCTCAATATTAAACCCACAGCCTCCACTCCATGAAGGAATTTGTTCATCAAGAGTGTGTGTGAGATCAATAATTTTGTATGGAAAAATCATGGCTATCCCTCCTTCAAACTTACCAAAAAGAATCAGTTCGCAATATTCCTATTATAAAGAAAGTAATATAAACAACTATACATAAAACTATATATAAAGTGTAATTAAATACGTAACCTGTCTGCGATCTACTCACCAAAAAACCAAAGTAATTTACCGTTTTGGCAAAGCTATTTGGACCAAATCTATCTATCACTCTTTGATCTATCAAATTGCATAACTTACTTAAGTTAGTTACTAATCTTACTATCACAAAGTCATAAACCTCATCAAAATAATATTTATGTACCAACAGCTTTTCTATAAATCCTATTTTTATTTTTTCTTTGATTCTTCTATAAAAATAAATCCCCAAAACAATACCTATTAGTCCCGAAACCATTGGTAATAATTTTATATAAAGAGGAGGATGAATTGCTAGTATTTGGTAAATATGAATGTTAAATATACTATCAAGGAAATAACCATTTGGTTTGTCAAAAAACAATATATAATAACCTATCATTCCTGCAAGAAAACTACCTGCCACTAAAAGACTAAGTGGTCCATTCATGATATGGGGTGATTCATGGACATGATTGATGTCAATAGTTAGTCTAGTTTTTCCATGAAATACTAATAAGATAATTTTCATAGAATAAATGGCAGTCAGGACTGCAGCAAGAATTCCAAGAATAAACACGATAGTACCGATACCACCGCTACTATATGCTAGCTCTAAAATAGCATCTTTTGAATAAAATCCTGCTAAAGGATAAATACCTATGAGTGCCAGTGATCCAATTAAAAAATTACAATAAGTAATTGGCATCTTATCTTTCAAACCACCAATCTTAAAAATATTTTGCTCATGACAAGCGTGAATTACACTACCAGCTGATAAAAATAATAAAGCTTTAAAAAATGCATGGGTGACTAAATGAAAAATACCAGCATTATAAGCTGACACACCACAAGCAAGAAACATATAACCAAGTTGGCTACAAGTAGAATAGGCAATAATTTTTTTTATATCATATTGAACTATGGCAATAGTTGCGGCAAATATACATGTAATACCACCAATAATGGCAATAAAGTGCAATACCCCTATACTATATTCAAATAAATAAGAACATCTAGCTACTAAAAAGACCCCGGCTGTTACCATAGTTGCAGCGTGAATAAGTGCCGAGACAGGCGTTGGTCCTTCCATAGCATCTGGTAGCCATATATGCAAGCCAATTTGAGCCGACTTGCCCATGCATCCCAAGAATAATAGTAAACATACCACGTCAATTACTGTTGCTTTAAAACCCAATATACTCAATTGCATCTTAGATAATGACTCTGCTTTATCAAATACACTAGCAAAATCAACTACACCAAAATAAACAATAATGGTAATAATCCCAAGTATAAAAGCAAAATCTCCTACCCTATTTACTATAAAGGCTTTAATTGCTGCTTTATTCGCTAATTCTTTTTGATACCAAAAGCCAATTAATAAGTACGAACATAGACCAACACCTTCCCAACCAAAAAATAATTGTACAAAATTATCTGCTGATACCAAAGCTAGCATAAAGAAAGTGAATAATGATAGAAATGATAGAAATTTAGGCAATCCATCATCATCCCCCATATAGCCAAGAGAATAAATATGTACTACAGCTGAAATCCAAGTAACCACTATGAACATAATAGCAGTCAGCTGATCAAGATAAATTGCCCAATTTATGTTTATCTCACCAACCACTAGCCATTTTGCTAAAATTAGATGAATAACGACTTTGTGTACTGCTACATTATAAAATATCAAGCTAGCTAATATTGCCGATAAACTTATTGCAATAGTGGCAATAAAAGCTGCTTGCTTCTTGCTAAAACACTGACAAAACAAACCATTGATAATACCAGAGATTAAAGGTAACATTACTGTAAGTGTTGCTGCCGAAGCTATCATATCAATTAGCCCTTCATCTGATTTATATCACCCACTTCTATTGAGCCTTTATTTCTAAAATAAACTAGTAATATTGCAAGTCCTATTGTGGTTTCAGCAGCTGCTATTGTTAAAATTATTATACTAAAAATTTGTCCAGACATCTCATGTGTATAAGTAGAGAATGCCACAAAATTGATGTTTACAGCCAGCAGCATTAATTCAATTGACATAAGAATTGTTATGACATTCTTACGATGCATAAACAAACCAACCATCCCTATACTAAAAATGAGGACCGATAAAGTTAAATAATGTTCCAAAGTAATAGTACTAATCATATTTGAGTCCTTCTATTCCCTTATTTAAATGTGGTTTGACCATTAATATGGAGTTATCTTTATTTTTAGCATACTGCTTAGCAATATCCTGTCTTTTAACTTCGCTGCGATGTCGAATAGTTAAGGTAATACAAGATATCATTGCCACAAATAGAATAATACCCGAAACTTGAAAAGGTAAGATATAATCGGTATATAGTATTTCCCCAATAGCATGAGTATTAGTTACACCTGATGTTATCTCAAATTGGTTATTATCTAAAATTATATCTTTAGTCCCTAAGCAAATTATCAGGACAAGATCAGCAAACATAATGAGTGCTACAGCAATACTAATAAGCAAGTTTCTTTTGAATTGCACAATAACATCGGTAAAACGAATATTCAACATCATTATAACAAACAAAAATAATACTGCTACTGCCCCAACATATATAACAATCAATATCATTGCTAAAAATTCTGCCCCTAGCAAAACCATTAGCCCCGAACCGTTACAGAAAGTAAAGATCAACCATAAGACAGAATAAACAGGGTTTTTACTGATGACTACCAAACAACTACTTATAACAATTAACCCCGCAAATAAATAAAAAAATATCTCCATAATTATCTATATTTATAATCATCATGTAGCTTAATTGCTAGTTCTTGTTCCCACATATCACCATTTTTCAGCAATTTTTCTTTGTCATAAAGCAATTCTTCATGGGTAATAGTAGCAAATTCAAAATTAGGACCTTCCACTATAGCATCAACTGGACACGCCTCCTGACATAAACCACAATAAATGCATTTAGTCATATCAATATCGTACCTAGTGGTACGCCTACTACCATCTTCTCTTTCTTCTGCTTCAATAATAATAGCTTGAGCCGGACAAATTGCTTCACAAAGCTTACAAGCAATACAACGTTCCTCACCATTAGCGTAACGCCTTAATGCATGCTCACCTTTAAATCTTGGGCTTATCCTTCCCTTCTCATAGGGATAATTTATAGTTACTTTAGGTTTGAAGAAATACTTCAAAGTTAGACTAAGCCCTGAGATTATTTCAAATAAAAAAAAAGACTTCAGGTAACTAATTATTTTCATTTTATTATACACCAAAAATTTGTAGCACTAAGCATGTTTACAATTTATTTTTTCTTCCTAGAGAAGGTTTTAGGTATACTATATACACTCTTCTGCTCCTACAAATTGTTTTTTGAAAATATTATGGATTTGCATGCTCACCATTCATTTTCAAATCCAATTCTTCAAAGCATTTGAGTGTACTTAAAAAGTTCTATCTTTTAATAAATCAGCTATTGCCTGATAAGATTTCAGAGCTTTTTCTGGATCACTGGCAATCATTTCTGCTCCAAGTTTCTCATTATTATTCATATTCCATAAACGACAATTATCCGGGCTAATTTCATCAGCCAACATTACCATAAATTCCTCACCATTAAACACTCTGCCAAATTCTAGTTTGCATTCAACAAGCCTTATACCAATACCTGTAAATAATCCACTTAAAAAATCGTATGTTCTTATGGCTTTATGTTTTACTTCATCAATTTCTTGTTTACTTAACCAACCAAAATTTAGTATTTGGTGTTCATTAATTATAGGATGCTTTAACTCACTACTTCTAACTCTAAAATCGATAATTGGATGATCAAATACGTATCCTTCTTCCATAGAGAATTCTTTTACAAACCTACCGCAAGCTACTGTAGAAACTAATATTTGAACGGGGAAAATATCTACAGATTGTATTAATTGCTCACGCATGTTAATTTTTTCAATTAGGTGGTTATCTATTCCTACCATATCAAGTCTGCTCATTATGAAGGACGAAATATTATTATTCAGCACCCCTTTGCCCGAAATATCAAAAATCTCTCCGTTTTCCAAAGTAATTTTGTCAGTAAACGCCATAATAAAAGCAAAATCTTCTTGTGACTGATAAAGAGCTTTACTTGATCCTTGATATAACTTTTGTTTCATTTGAAAAAGATTCTATAGTAGCGGCTTTCACCTTTTGTACAAATTTAATATTTATTATATCAGAAGAATAGATTAAATAAATATTTAATACTAATCCAGCTAGCAGAGATTGCTATAAAAGCTATAATAAGTCCAACTATAGAGGTAATAAATCCAAGAACTATAGTTAATCCATCTCGGTTTAAAAGACCTAATGCCATTATTGTAATGCCCAGTGCAGGTACAGCGTTAGTTAGAGGTAAAGGTATTGATATAGCAATAGAGCAAATCAGCGATATTAAACCAATAAATTGTTCACAATATATAGAGGCTGCGAAACTAAATCTTGGTCGTATATATTTTTCTATAAATTTAATCTTTGGTACAATCTTGTCACTTATATTAATAATTATATCATTGCTAATTTGATAGTTATTAATTTTGGATGGTAAAGAAACTTGTCTAAAGCCAAGCAACATCTGCATAGATAGAATCATCAAAGGAATACCTACTATAGTAGTAAAACCTGGAGGATACGGCAGCGGAATTGCAACTGGTATTGCAAAAAAAAGTATCGTTAATAGAAGACCATTTTCATGAAAATCAACTAATAACTCACTAATTCTAGTCTTTTCTTTTTTTTCTTTTTGTCCTAATTTATAAAAAACACTAGATACTGTAGTTCTATCTAGTTGTTTATCTTTTGATGCAATGTTAAACATTTTTACTTAATTTTCTTGTAAATTATACTATATTTTAGATTATTAGAAAATAATTAATAATCAAAGAAATTAATTCCATCAATAATTTTCTTACGTTAGGTTATCTCAAAACTATGATTTTATAGTAATTGAGAAATGCACTACGGAATGTAGCACAATTGTAATGGATTTAGCAAAGAATATTTACTTTATTATCATTAGTTAACTTCAGTTTTGGATTAAAATTAAAAATTTTAATCCAAAACTGGCTAGGGCATATCGTCACGAGATTATAGTTGAATAATTTGTGAAGTTGGTTATACTAATTATAGTAATAGGGATAATAGTTATGGGGCTAGCACATAGAAGACATGATATAAATGATGAACTTTGGAATAAGATACAAAGGCATTTGCCTGGCAGGGAAGGTTGTTGGGGAGGGGTTGCAAAAGATAATAGAACCTTTGTAAATGCAGTAATGTGGATATTTAGGACAGGAGCTCCTTGGAGAGATTTGCCACCTGATTATGGGAATTGGAAGAATGTACACAGAAGATTCTATAGATGGCGCGATAATGGAGTATGGGAGCATGTACTAAATATTTTTATAAATGCTCCTGATTTCGAATGGTTAATGATAGATTCAACATTTGTAAAAGTTCATAAAGCAGGACTTGGGGCAAAAGGCGGGAATCAAACGATTAGCCGTACAAAAGGGGGCTCAATACAAAGATACATATGGCCGTGGATGCGCATGGTATGCCGGTCAGAATTATTGTTACAGAAGGTTCCAGAAACGATTGTACTCAAGCTTGTGAATTAACCCAAAATATAGAGGCAGAGTACCTTATAGCAGATAAAGCTTATGACACAAATAGCATCGTAGAATTTGCTGAGCAAGCAAATATAATTCCTGTAATACCATCAAAAAGAAACAGAAAGATTCAAAGAGAGATAGATAAGGATTTATATAAGTTAAGGCACATTATTGAAAATACATTTCAAAAATTTAAAGAATGGCGTGGTATAGCAACAAGATATGCTAAAAATACAAAATTATACATGGCAGGTCTTTGTCTAAGGGGATTACTAATGTGGGCTAAAATCTCGTGACGATATACCCTAGAATATTCAGAAAAATGCATTCTTGAAGCGGCTGACGAGAGTGCATTTAACTTTTTTTATTATTCAAGTTGACCATTTTACAAAAAGAGTAAGACCTATGAATAATAATTTACTTGAATTAATATCAATTACACAAAGTTTTACAAAAGATGATCATAGTACGCAAAAGATACTAGATAATGTTACTCTAAAACTAAAACCTAATGAGATAGTTGCGATACTGGGAAAATCTGGATCTGGAAAATCAACATTACTAAGAATTATCGCAGGTTTTACAAAACCAGTTAAAGGTAAAGTAATACTAAATAAAAAACCTGCTTTTCGTGATCGTTGTGATATTAGTATGATTTTCCAAACATTTGCACTTTTTCCATGGTTGACTGTTTTTGAGAATGTTGAGCTAGGTTTAAAAAGTTTCAATATTTCTGAGTATGAAAGTCGCAAACGTGCATTAGAGGCCATAGATATGATAGGACTTGATGGTTTTGAGTCAGCATACCCAAAAGAATTATCAGGTGGCATGAAGCAACGAGTAGGTTTTGCTAGAGCATTAGTTCTCAGACCAGAAATTTTACTTATGGATGAAGCTTTTTCCGCTCTTGATGTTCTAACTGCTAATACCTTAAAGAATGATTTTCTTGATCTGTGGAGTAGTGGAAAAACTCAAATGCAGTCGGTGGTATTGGTAACTCATTCGATTGAAGAAGCAGTAACTATGGCTGACAAAGTGTTAATACTTTCATCTAATCCTGGGCGTATTGTATCAGAATTAGCAATTACCCTCCCTCGTTTACGTGATGTTCAAAGTATAGAATTTCGTACTATGGTAGATAAAATTTATGCTCTCATGGTATCAGCCTATGAAAAACCACCTTTGCCTGTTAGTAATAAACAGAAAGCTATTGTTGGCAACATCGATCAAAAAATTCATTTGTCGGTAAATGAACTGATCGGTAGCATTGAGGCACTTTCTGCATCGCCATACAAAGGTTCTGCAAATTTATCAGAATTATCTAAGATTTTTCACATTAACAATATGGGGGAAATTTTACATATTGTTGGAGCTTTGCAAATATTAAATTTTGCTAATGTTACTTCTGAGAGTATAAAATTAAATAAACATGGCAAGCTTTTTTTCACAAGTAGTTTAGAAGATAGAAAAAAAATGCTTGCTCAGCATTTACTTGACAATATTCCCCTTGCATCCTACATTTGTGAAATTTTACATCAACGTTTAGATCATAAAGCACCTCTTTCGCGTTTTAAGACACAGCTTGAGGATACATTATCTAGTGAAGATGCCACTATAACTTTAAAGTCTATAATAGGTTTAGGAAGATATGCAGAAATCTTCTCCTATGATGATAATAAAAAGATTTTTAGCTTAGATAATCCAACAGCTTGAAAGTCGAATTGTATATATCGTATAAGGTGATGTTATTGTATTACAATAGATATCTTCGGCAAACTCTACTTCTGTCGGTAATTTCATAGTACCCTACATTTTTTATGTAACCACTATTAAGAAGGGCTCTGACCGTCATTGCGAGGAGACGATGAAATCGCCGACGTGACAATCTAGGATACGCGAAGCGTTACTCTAAAAAAACAGCTTCGCTGTTTACCTGGATCGCCACGGCATCTAAAGATGCCTCGCGATGACGATTATAGAAAAATGTAAGGTACTATGAGGTAATTTGTACGTGATACCGGCTACTGCTGCTCCTCACGTACATCATCGTTCGCTGCGGGTCGAGATATTCCGTGGCTTCTTTAAATTCCTCAGCATAAGCGAGTTTGCCAAAAAGATATAATATTTATGGTGCCGATAGAGGGAATTGAACCCCCGACCTACGCGTTACGAATGCGTCGCTCTGCCAGCTGAGCTATACCGGCAATAGGTTAGCCCTAGGTTCTTATAATACCATTTCCGAAAACTAATCATCATATCGTCGTACTTCATGATCTCCGCTCCTCACGTACTAGTTGTCCACACTACTGGACAAAAGAGATGGCGTGATTGCAAGAGCTAGTAAATAGAGTATTTTAGATTGAACACAAAAAAATCTGTGGTACTCTATGTTACTAGCCGAATTACTATATAATCATTTTGAGATGAAAGATACAAGACTAAATACGTTCAAGGGCATAATAAAATCATTAATGTTGTGTCGAGGAAGCAAATATAAAAATATGGCAGAAGAAATAGAAGGAGATAAATTATTAGATTCAAAAATAAAAGCGGTATATAGATTTCTTCAAGAAGACAATATCAATATTGATGATTATTATAAGTTTATGAAAAATTATATTCCTCAGGGGAAAGTGGTTTTATCAATAGATAGAACCACTTGGGAATTAGGACAGGAGCAATTGGAGAGCAAGAGCAACCGATAAAAATAGACCTCTTTCGAAACTCGCTTGTGCTGAGGGATTTGAAGGAGACGCTTCACCTCGAACCGCAGCGTACTCTAATGTACGTGAGGATTCGAGTACCGCATCGACGTACAAATCACCAGCAGAAGTAGAGTTTCGAAAGAAGTCTATTAAGTTATTATTTTCTTATTGACTTCCATTACGGATGCTGAGGTTATAATATGTTTTTAAGATATAAGAATCTAGTCAATTTAACATTCTTGACCACTCAGGATCAGAAGCATCTTGAGGTGTGAGAATCTCTCTTTCATTATAACCAGTCAAATCAATGGAATATATACGATTTTTACCTGCTGTTTTGTTTCTAGGAGGCCAGCCTTTAGCAAACATAATTATCCTACCATTGGGTGACCAGCATGGACTTTCAACTAGATATCCACTAGTTATAATTCTTTCAGTATTCTCATCACCATAAGCAAGGGCTTTCATGACCCCAATTGTAAAACCTTCACCTTGAGATATTTTTGTAAACGCTATGTAATCTCCTCTAGGCGACCAACTTGGTGCAGCATAAACTCCTCCACCAAAACTTATACGTTCAATATTTGAACCATCAGAATTCATAATATATAATTGTCTTGTTCCACTTCGATCAGAATTAAAAACTATTTTACTGCCATCAGGTGAATAGCTAGGAGAGGTATTAATACCAACACCATGGGTCAACTGCTTAGTCGCCATATTATTCAGATCAATTTCAAAAATATGCGTAGCTCCCTTTCTTGCTATCGACATTATAGCTTTGTTTCCTTGGGGTGAGAATCTTGGAGCAAAGGACATACCAGGAAAATTACCAACCAATCTTTCCTTACCTGTTTTAAGATCACGAACATAAACATGTGGTTTCTGCTTGTGAACATAGGATAGATACATGATTTTATCTGCTTGTGGTGAAAATCTTGGAGTAAGAACCAAATTTTTACCATCTGACAGATATTTATGATTAGCACCATCATGATCCATCATAGCTATTTTCTTTACTCGTTTTAGATAAGGTCCACTCTCTGACACATATACTATTTTTGTATCAAAATAACCTAAATCTCCAGTAATTTTCTCATAAATTTTATCAGCTATTTTATGTGCTACTCTACGCCATAAATGTGTTGGTATTTCAAAAACCTCACCTATAAGATCTTTTTCTAAGCTTGCATCCCATAATATAAAACTAACCTTTAGCTTACCAGAAGAGAGCTTTATAACTTCACCATTAATCAGAAGATTAGCATTAATGTGTCGCCAAGCAGCAAAAAGAGGCTTATGTTTTATCCCCACAATTTGTTCTATAAAAGAAGCAGTAGAAATTGGGTGGAACATGCCGGAAATCTTTAGATCATTAGATATTACACTAATTATATCAGCACCAATTACACTATTCGCACTATCATCTGCATCAAATTTATTAATGGCTATCGGTATTGGATCAACATGTCCTCGCTCTATAACTATAGTTTCTATGGCATAACTATTGAAGTTAGCAACTAACAACAGTATAACACAAAAATACCTGACCACTAATACCACCTATATCTTTTTTTAACAATATTTAACATCAATTTGTATTTAGGTCCTGTCGCCAAAAATAACCTAAATACAAATTGATGTTAATAATAAAAGTTTGGTGGGCGATAGTGGGTTCGAACCACCGACCTTTACGATGTCAACGTAATGCTCTAACCAACTGAGCTAACCGCCCTTGCTTTTCTGATTTAATTTTATACTTAAAACAACAAAGTATACTCTTCTGCTTTAAAGAATTGCTTTTTCAAATACTTGCAGAGTCTACCGCGTACTCACGTAGCAAATGTACGCCTAGTCCGGTTACCCCTTGTTTGTTGTCCCAATTCTTCAAATCATTTGAAATATATATTAAGTTTTCATAGTAACATCTCTAATCTATAATAGCTTCAATTTCAAGTTTTATTTGCATTATTTTAAATATTCAGCTAGAATTCGGCATAAAATTATAAGTAAATGACCTTAAAATCTCAAGCTTTTAATATTAGCAATAATTTTGTAGTGGCACTGGATGGTCCAGCAGCATCGGGTAAGAGTACAATTGGTCAAATGTTAGCACAAAAACTTAAGCTTACTTACTTTCAATCAAGTATTGTATATAGAAGCCTTGCTATTTCTTGTATAAACCAAAAAATTGATCTTACTGACATAAATGGAATAATTGAATTATCCAAATCTACGGAATATGTACAAAATTCAGAACTTGATAGTGAGATTGTAGGTAATGTAGCATCAAAAATTGCTATTATACCGGAAGTAAGAAATAACCTAGGAAAATATCTAGGAAAATTAATAAAAACAACTCCTAGAATTATAATGGAAGGTAGAGATATTGGAACAGTAGTGACCCCAAATGCTGACTTAAAGATTTTTATCAGAGCAGATATTGTTATTAGAGCAAAGAGAAGATATAAAGAGTTGCAAGAAAAAGGAGGAGAATATATATTTGATACAGTTTTGGAACAACTAAAAATAAGAGACAAACGGGATATAGAGCGTGATATTGCTCCAACTCTTCCCCCACAAGGAGCTTTAGAAATTGATACTTCTTATCTATCACCAAAAGAAGTGATTGATAAGATCATGGAGTTTATTTCAGTTAGGTAACATCAACATATTTTATGTGCCATAGGTTGTTTTATCTACATTTTATTAACCATTCATAGTTAATTTAGTTGAATTTAATTACTTAAGGCAAAGAACAACTTGCTTATGTAAATTCAAGTCAATTAACTATAATTTTTATACTAGACGGCACAACTAGTATTAGAGAATAATATGCAAAAATTTAAGAAAAAATTTGTTTCTCAGCTTGCTGAAATTAGCATTCAATCTCACGAAGATTTTGCACAAATGCTTGAAGCCGTAAGTACTAGTCACGTAAAAGAAGGTACTGTTGTCAAAGGTCAAGTAGTAGGGATTGCTAAAGGCATTATCATAGTTGATGTTGGATTAAAGAATGAAGGCAGAGTTCCTATAGAAGAATTTGCTCTAGTTAGTAATCAACCTTTACCAGAAGTTGGCGAGATAGTTGATGTATATATTGAGAAAATTGAAGGACGTAACGGTAGAACTATATTAAGTCGTGAAAAGGCCATTAGAGAAGAATCATGGGGACATTTAGAAATTGCATGTGCCAATAAACAGTTTGTTGATGGTGTAATATTCGGACGTGTTAAAGGTGGATTTACTGTTGACGTATCAGGGGTTGTTGCCTTCTTACCTGGAAGTCAGGTAGATGTTAGACCAATAAAAGATATTGCTTCGTTAATGGGTATCAAGCAGCCATTCCAAATTTTAAAGATGGATAAGAAACTTGGGAATATCGTAGTTTCTAGAAGAGCTATACTTGAAGAATCAAGATCTGAGGCTAGAGACGAAATGTTATCGAAAATTAAGGAAGGAATAATATTAGATGGTACAGTAAAAAATATCACTGATTACGGTGCGTTTATTGCTTTAGGTAATTCAGGTAATGTAGACGGTCTATTGCACGTTACTGATATTTCATGGAGCAGAATAAATCACCCTTCTGAAGTTTTATCTCTAGATCAAAAGGTTAGGGTTATAGTTATAAAATTTAATGAAGAAACTAAGAGAATTTCACTTGGTATGAAGCAACTTGATCATAATCCATGGCAAAGTATAAAAGAAGAATTCCCCGTTGGCAAAATAATGACTGGCAAAGTAACAAATATTGCTGATTATGGGGTATTTATTGAATTAAAAGATGGTATTGAAGGACTCGTTCATTCAAGTGAAATTAGTTGGGTAAAATCAAATCAACATCCTAAGAAAATGCTTACTATTGGTCAAGAAGTTCAATTCACAATTCTAGAAGTTGATACCGATAAACATAGAATATCTCTAAGTATTAAACAGTGTCAAGATAACCCAATTATTGGGTTTGCGCATAGTCATGCAATAGGTAGTATAATTAAAGCACCAATACGAAATATCACTGACTTTGGTATGTTTGTAGCACTTGATGACAACATTGATGGTATGATTCATGAAACAGATATAAGTTGGGAAGGCAATGGTACTGAGCTGTTAAAAACATATAAAAAGAATGATCAAATAGAGTGTAAAGTCTTATCAATTGATATTGAAAAGGAACGTATAAGCTTAGGTATTAAACAACTAAGCTTTGACCCCCAGCAAGATGAATTTAACATGTACAAAAAAAATATGGTCGTTACTTGCTCAGTTACTGAAGTTAAAGATGATGGGATAGAAGTTATTTTAGACGACAAAATACCTGGCTTCATCAAAAAAGCTGATCTTTCTAGTGAAAAAGCTGATCAAAAAACTGAAAGATTTGTCCCTAATGACAGAATTGATGCAAAAATCATTACCATTGATAAGGCATCTCGTAAAGTTACTTTGTCAATAAAAGCACTTGAAATAGAAAAGAGAGAAAAAACTATCAAAGAATATGGTTCTGCTGATAGTGCTGCTAGTCTAGGAGACATACTTGGAACAGCTCTTGACGATAGTAAAAAATGATAAATTTTTTACTTAACTAATACAGCTACTATATCGCTTTAAACCTAATTGACTTATACCCGAATTTGATATAACAAGTTATATCAAATTCGGGTTATAGCACTTAACATATATGTTCATATTAGTGCTACAGTTGTAGATTGAATAAATTCTCTAACCGTCATTGCGAGAAGCCACTTTAGGCGACGAAGCAATCCAAAAGTTGTAACAGCACGCTGTTTATTTGGATCGCCACGCCACTTCGTGGCTCGCGATGACGGTTGTTCGTTCTTATAACCTAGCACTAATATGAACATATATGTTAAGTGCTATATTATATATATTGAGGAATTCCTATGGATAGTTTAATAATTCAGGGTGGTATCCCCCTTGAAGGTAGTATTAGTATTAGCGGAGCTAAAAATGCAGCATTACCGATTATGACAGCTGCACTACTTACAGATAAGCTTAGTATTAACAATATTCCAAAGCTTACTGATATTCTCACAATGAAAAAATTACTTGAGAATTTAGGTAGCGTTGTTACTGTAACTGATCATCAAGATCAATTGAGCATGGATATCGACAGCAGCAATATTAATAATTTTACTGCACCATATGATATAGTACGTAAAATGCGTGCTTCTATTTGGGTTCTAGGGCCTCTACTCTCTAGATTTTCTAAAGCTAAGGTTTCCTTACCTGGAGGATGTGCTATAGGTGCTCGACAAGTGGATATACATGTAGCAGTTCTACAAGCTATGGGGGCAAATATTGACGTCGATCATGGTTATATTAATGCTACAATTAGAGGTAGATTAAAAGCTGTACATTTTGTTTTTAATAAAATATCTGTTGGAGCAACAATTAACGCCATAATGGCTGCTACTTTGGCTGAAGGAGAAACAATATTATTTAACTGTGCTAGAGAACCAGAAATCATTGATCTGTGCCATTGTCTTAGCAAAATGGGTGCAGAAATAGATGGAATTGCTACAAACGAAATAAGAATAATTGGTAGATCTCATTTAAAAAATGTCAATTATTCAATTATGCCGGATCGTATTGAAGCCGGTACTTACATGATTGCTGCTGCTATTACTAAAGGCAATTTAAACATTTATGGAATCAGCAATAATATCGTTGAAAATATAGTATTAAAGCTTATTGAAGCTGGTATAGAAATTTTACCTATTGATAATGGTTTAAGAGTCTCTTATGTAGGTAAATTAAATCCTGTGGACATCCATACAAACCCATATCCAGGTTTTGCAACAGACTTACAAGCTCAGTTTATGAGCCTTATGACTCTTTGCAAAGGTTCTTCTATAATTACAGAAAATATTTTTGAGAATCGCTTTATGCATGTTCCTGAATTATGCAGAATGGGTGCAAATATAACAGTTAACGGAAAGAGTGCTATAATACGGGGTATACCTTTTTTGACAGGAGCAGAAGTAATGGCAAGCGACCTCAGAGCATCAGTATCCCTAGTATTAGCTGGACTTGCCGCCAACGATACAACAAGAATACACCGAATCTACCACTTAGACCGTGGATACCAAACATTGGAGAAAAAACTAACCAGTTGCGGGGCAAATATAGTACGAATTACTGGAGATAATGTTTAAATAAATTTATTCTACTTAGGTAGAACTTCAAGAATTAAGATTCCCGTGACCTAAAGATTGAAGCTGCCCCATTACTCATGTACGTTACGCTGCTCGACTTTGCTACTGCCTAGCTCTTCCTGAAGTTATATACTCTTCTGCTTTGAAGAATTGTTTTTTGAAAATATCATGGATTCGCATGCGTGACTATACTATATGTACGTTCCGCTTGCTCACCATTCATTTTCAAATCCAATTCTTCAAATCATTTGAGTATACTATCGTCTATCAACTCTTGAAATCATAGCAGTATATCACCTCAGGAAAATGAATTTTCAATTTACGCAGCGAGCTTATCTCTCAATACTTCAATTAATTTATTAATTGCTTCGTCAGGATTTATATTCTCAAGAATTGCAAGCTCCCCAGCTAGCCTATTTAAGGCTGATTCATAAATAGTCCTTTCACTATAAGATCGGTCACTATCAACATTCTTATAGAGATCTCGTACCACTTCTGCTACAGATACTACATTACCAGAATTTATTTTACCCTCATATTCTTGTGCTCTTCTACTCCACATCCTATTACCTTGCTTAGCTTTACCCTGAAGCGTTGAATATATTACAGCTAAATCAGTTTTACTAACAAGTTTTCTAAGACCCGAAATAGCAGCTCTGTTTACCGGTACTTTCAAAGTCATTTTGTCTTGAGGGAATGATATTACATAAACCTTAATATCAGTACCAGCTATGATTTGGTGTTCTACATTTACTATCTCTCCAACTCCATGAGATGGATATACAATTCTTTCTCCTACTTTAAATTCAGACGATGTTGACATGCTTACTCCTTTCCATTATAAAAACTTAGACCATGGTCAATTGATTTGAATTTGTGTCAGTGAGTTGCAAATAATTAAATCATAACTATAGATATTTTGCAAATCACAATACTAAAGATAACACTCCCTAAATATACTTGAATGTGACTCCAAATTAGATTTGAAAATGAGGAGAGAACACACTAGACGTACATACGGTACGGGAGTCCTTGATATTTTCAAATAACAATTCTTCGAAACAGAATTAGTATACAATACAGACTAATTTTACTCTGTGGTAGTATAGCATATTTTAGAAGGATAACAAAGTATAAGTTATAAAAAAATATTACCCTACCTAAAACAAAAGAAAAATAAGTTGCCTTTTGCTCTAATATTGGTTAGTATCTCAGCTCTTTAGGCTAGGTAGCAAAGTGGTAATGCCGTGGACTGCAAATCCTCAATGCGCCGGTTCGATTCCGGCCCTGGCCTCCATTAAAACAAACTGTACGTAATATGGTAGAGTTTATCGAACAATTCCTAGAAATGATGATAGCGGAGCGTGGTGTAGCTAATAATTCCGTACTTGGCTACAAAGGTGATCTGTTAGATTTCCAGAAATTTTTATCACAGAATAAATTGTTAGAGCTGAATATTAAAGCTGAAAATATTAGAGACTGGATAGAATATTTGGCGGGAAATGGCTTGCAGGCAAGATCAATCAACCGGAAGATATCCACTATAAAAAACTATTATGAATTTTTAATTAGCGAAAAGCATACCAATTATAATCCTGCTTTGATGGTAGATTTACCAAGATATCAAGCTAAACTTCCTTCTACATTATCAATTGATAAAATCAAAGATTTACTTTTCTATTGCAATCAAGACAAAAATCCTGATTCCATACGCCTAAAAGCAATGATTCATTTATTATATGCAAGTGGGTTACGTGTTTCTGAGCTTGTCAGTATAAGGTTAACTGATATTTTAGTAAATCAAATGTCCCAAAATATTAGAAAAATATTTTCAATAATTGGTAAAGGTAATAAAGAAAGAATGGTGATAATCAATGAACAGGCTACCATAAGTTTGTCTGATTATTTAACTATTCGTAGTAAATTTATAAGCAAAAAACACCCTAAAAGTCAAATTTATTTATTTTGCTCTTCTTCAACTAATGGTTATATGACTAGGCAGAATTTCGCAATTCTATTAAAACAAGCATCTATTAAAGCTGGGCTAGACCCAAGTAATATCTCCCCACATACTTTACGTCACAGTTTTGCAAGCCATTTGTTAGAAGGCGGTGCAGATCTTAGGGTAATTCAAGAACTACTTGGACATGCTGATATTAGTACTACCCAAATTTACACACATATACAAACAAAGCATCTAAAACAGGCTTTAGATCATCATCCGCTTAAATTATCTATACTCAAATGATGTAAAGAATTAGAGCGTAAAACAAGGGGTGAATGAGCATTTTCTAAAATAGCAATTTATAGTTTAATCCTCTTTGGGGATGATGATTGTCCCATTTTTTAACTTTTAAAGTCGTGCTTACCACGCCTCCTAGCAATAACGAAGTAGCTATGGTTAAAACATTTCCAAGTTAGCTATATAATAGACCTCTTTCGAAACTCGCTTGTGCTGAGGGATTTGAAGGAGACGCTTCACCTCGAACCGCATCGTACTCTAATTCCGTTACGGATTAGAGTACCGCATCGATGTACAAATCACCAGCAGAAGTAGAGTTTCGAAGGAGGTCTAATGGAGTTCTGCCATTTATATCTTTGGCATTAATATTAAAGTTAGGCGACTTTAACATTCTGCGTACTAACTCAATATTTTCCATCTTAACTATATCATGTTGTGGTGCAGTGCTAGTTACTGTTAGAACACTACAGTTATTACTCTCTGAAGTATCTTTACTCATCTTATCCTCTTTTATATAATCATTATAGTTGAATTATATCATATTTTTCCTACCCACTAAGCATATTTATAAAAAAATTTATACAACATAGGTTAGAAAATATGCATCTTTTTAAAAATAAAAAGCAATAAATGCTTTAAATAGTCAAAATTTTAGTTTATTATAACTTTATAATTAAAATATCATGGTTTCTTATGGAAGATGTTAATAACTATTGGGATAATTCAAAATACCAGTACTGTGCATATGCTGAGAGGTTGCTTAAGGAGTTAATTTTGCTAAATGAAAAAGTAAAGCAACCAATAGACATGTATGAAGTCAAAAAAGGCATCTACTATGCTAAAAAATATCATGGCAGCCAAATGAGGCAGTCCGGCGAGCCGTATTATTCCCATCCGATTGAAGTGGCGTATATGGTTGCCCAGTATACAGCCCTAGAAATTCCACGATTGTTTAGAACCGACATGATTGTGACTGCGTTACTACACGACACAATTGATTGAACCAAACTAATTTTTCCAGTAGCTTTTTCAATAACTATGAAGATACAAAACTGACTGAACCTATGATTACTTACATCTTTGGCAGTCAAGTAGCTAGTAAAGTGCAAGACTTGACTAGGGTCAAGCCTCATGGCAAGATTAGCTCGGCAGAAACACTAGATTTATTAATTCAACAAAAAAAATATGATGTAGCATTGATTAAACTTTTTGATCGGATTCATAATTTAGAAACTGTTGGTGTAAAATCTCCAGAAAAGATTAAGAAGATTATAGAGGAAACTTTTAAAAGTTTTATAACTGTCAGCATGTATTATAGAACAACACAACTAGAAAATATACTAACTGCTTTATGTTACAAATATTTATCAATTACTGCATGCCCCTTAGATTTTACAACAATTAACCGACATAAATACCGGCTTCCTTCTCTAACTTTTGAAAATGACACAAAGCAAAAGCAAATCCTAGATTTATTGGAATCATAATAATTAATAATCCCCAATGACCAAAATATTTTGTTAAAAAAATAATACCAAAAGAGGTAATAACATACATAAAAGCACGTGCTACAGCATATATCATACTATTGTAAGTATAACGCTTAAACACTGGAAAATGTCTGAGAAATATCGAAACAGCTAGTACACGATTATAATGGACTGAAGAAAATGGACAAAAAAATAGAGTTAAAAGTTTCCTAATTAAGATAAAATAATAAGAAAAAATTAGGAGAAAAAATGACAAAAGAAAAAGTAAGAGTTTTTAGTGCTGAAGAAAAAACTAGGATAGTATTAGAAGTGCTGAAAGAAGAGAGTCCATTATCAGTGATAGCATCAAAATATGAGATAAACTCCAAGACAATTAGTAATTGGAAAAAATAATTTATATCAAATGCAGCATTGGCTTTTGAACCAGCAAAACTGGTAAGTAAATATCAGGAACAAATTAATATGCTGAAAGAACAAAATGATGAATTAGCGAAAACTCTTGGAAAAACAATAGTAGAGAGAGATTGGGCTGTGGGAAAGCTACAAAGCTTGGACTTATCAAATAGAAAAGAACTTGTCGATTCCAAGCTAGCAATGTTACCAAAGACAAGGAAATATGAATTATTAAAGATTAATCGTTCTTCAATGTACTATAAAGCAAAACCATTTAGTGGGTATAACTTAAATATTTTAAATAAAATAGATGAAATATATACTGATAATCCTGAATTTGGTTATCGTTATATCCATAGACAATTATTAGAAGATGGCTTGGTTATTGGTAAGGATCGGGTTCTAAAATATATGAACATGATTGGCATAGAGGCTATTTATCCAAAGAGGAAAAAGTTAACATCTGGAAAAGATAAACAGCATAAAATTTATAGTTATTTGCTTGATAAATATTGGTCTAATCTAGGTACAAGTAAAACTGTAGATGTACCTAACGCTAACGAGGTTTGGAGCAGAGATATCACTTATGTTAGAACTAATTCGGGATTTATGTACATGGCGGCAATTATAGATTGGCATAGTAGAGCTGTGTTGAGTTATAAATTGTCAAATAGTATGGATGTAAGTTTGGTAACTGAAGTATTGCATGATGCACTTAACAAATATCCTGCACCGCAGATATTTAATAGTGATCAGGGCAGTCAATATACTAGTCATGAACACATTGAAATTTTACAAGAGCATAACATTAAAGTTTCGATGAATGGTAAAGGAAGAAGTATTGATAATATAATTATGGAGAGATTTTTCCGAACTTTAAAATATAATTGTATATTTATTAATGATTTTAAAGATGTTAAAGAGCTAAAGAGTGGTATTGATGATTACATCAATCACTATAATTATATAAGATTCCATTCAAGTATTGGTTACAAAAAGCCTATGAATACCTATCTAAATTCTATACAAAATTATGAACAAATTGCAGCTTGAAAAATGCAAAAATGGGAAACAACATTATTATTTTTTTGTCTTGATTTTTCAGTCCAGTATCGACCAAAATCGAATAGTACAAGAACAGCTTGAAGTAAAAATAGAAAAAATGGATTGGTTATATTGTTCAAAATATAAGGAGAACATAAAATAAAAATAGAGAATATTACA
This sequence comes from Candidatus Tisiphia endosymbiont of Empis tessellata, assembly GCF_964031035.1. NCBI lineage: Bacteria > Pseudomonadati > Pseudomonadota > Alphaproteobacteria > Rickettsiales > Rickettsiaceae > Candidatus Tisiphia > Candidatus Tisiphia endosymbiont of Empis tessellata. Next base: position 288,013 of record NZ_OZ034997.1, read on the forward strand.
AATTTTACCTTTAGGATTTTCAGTGGATATATCCTATAACTTAAATAGCTTATAAATGACATACCAGCGAACTGTATCATTGAAACAATAAAATTTTGGTGTATTACTTGTTCCGCACTATAGCCAAAAGAACTTTTTAGGAGATTGCCACAATGTATATAAGCAAAATAAAAAGATACAGGACACGCACAGTTAATTATAAACAAATACAATACTGATTGTTTATTAACTTTTTCGTTAACAATTGGGTCATTGTCTAATTCTTTTATATCAATATTAGCTTTCTCATATTTCTTTTTTAATCGAAGTTTTGCATTGACAAACTCAGGTGTTTCTCTGAGAGTTGTTCTAGCAATACCGCCAATCAAAGCAATTACTGCTCCGATCCAAAAAGCAATACGCCAATTAAAACCGTAAGATGTAACAAGCGAAGCAATACCTAAAGCAGCTACTGTACCTATAACAGAAGCAACGGCAATAAAGGCTACTACTAGATATTGTATTGGTGGTTTTATAGTTTCTGTTAAATAAAGTTCTGCTCCTACTATTTCGCCTACTGATGACATACCTTGTAGTACACGACAAACCGTAATTATTACAGAAGCGGTAATGCCAATTTGGGCATAAGTTGGAACATTGGCCATTATTACACATGAAATTGCCATCATAATAGTGGTAATAATAACTGTTGCTTTACGTCCTACTCTATCCCCGATATAACCAAAAATTAATGCTCCAATTGGACAGAAAATAAAAGTAGAACAAAAGGCAAAAGCTGTCAGTATAGATGCAGCAAAAGCTTCATATTTAGGAAAAAACAACTCGTTTAGTAATACGGCTAAATGTACATAAAGCATCAAATCAAAATATTCAAGGAATGTTCCTACTGACAGTAATCCAACCGCTTCTTTTTGTTCTCTAGTTAGGATTCTTTGTTCTTGCTGGTATCCTATCATTTATTCACCTTAATATATTTATTAATACTAATAGATATTATGATTTGGTTGAACGATAGCAAGAAAAAATAATATAGAAAATTGAAATAATAAATCTTGGTTGTAACAATATCACAATTCTATAAACAAATTAGAAGGGAAAAAGAGATATTGGTAAAAATATAGGCTGAGATCAAAGGATGTTAAATATCAGAACTAATATAGTTATGCGAGTAGAATATTGGATATTGTTTATATATGAAAAATAATTAATTTTTATTAAAAATAAGTTGACTAATATTTTAGAATTGATTCTAATTAAATTATGGTAATATAAATAATACAGATACCAGTACTTTAGTAAACAATCCTATTTGGACAGAAAAAGTTAATAAAAAAACAATATTAGCTCTTTTTTTCTTACAATGTGCTTTACCTGTAGGTTTTTATTTTATTTATATATATTGTAGTAATATTTTACAAACTAACTTTGGTTATACAATTGCTGAGGTTATTCATCATAATTTTATTCTATGTCTAATACAGCTCTTGGTCGTATCAATATTATCTTATTTAAGTTACAAAATATATCCACTATTAACCATGAAAATTATACTCATAATATGTTCTATTTTTATCATATTTTGTCCATATTTTTTGAATAATCTTCATTCTCCGTTTGAGTTATTTTTAATTCAATTCTTTATCATTTTATTTAACGAATGTTTAGGTCCTGCTATGCCAATTATTTATAAACATTTTCCTGTATTTAAACGTTTCACCTGTGCTAGCATTATATTCGCTATATCACGTGCTTTCGTATCCGTTATTACTGCTTTTGGCTTCACTTATCTTGTTAACCATTTTGGCTATTGGGGATTATGGGTTATTATGATCCCTACAATTGTGGGGTTCGCATACGGGCTATTACATTTTGAAAAGTTGGAGAAAGTGGCGAATTATCCATAGAATTTTGATGATTATGTTGATCAAACTGCTGTATGGATAAATTTTTATAACATAATGCAGTTAAGTCTTGTGTTATTGTTGGTATTTTTAAATGCATAGCAATGATTATAAAATTTTTTACGGTTTCTTCAATAATCTTCCTAGCTTTTTCAGGTGATTTAACTCCTAGAGTTTGTAAGTTGTGAACTCGGTCAAATAATTTAATCAATGCCACATCATATTTTTCTTGTTGAAGTAATATATCTAATGTTTCTGCCGAGCTAATCTTCCCGTGAGGCTTGTTCCTGCTTAAGTCTTCTACTTGACTAGCAACCTGCTCCCCAAAGATATAGGCAATCATCTTTTTGGTAAGTTTTGTATCCTCAATGGTGTCATGCAATATGCTGGTAACAAGAATGTCAGTGCGGTAAAGATAATCAGAGATCATATACGCCACCTCTAGTGGATGAGAGTAATAAGGCTCGCCTGACTGCCGCATTTGGCTGCCATGATATTTCTTGGCGTAATAAATAGCCTTTTTAACCTCATCAATATCTATTGACCGGTTTATTTTCTCATTCATCTTACGTAATTTGTCCAGTAACCTAGTAGCATATTGACAAGGTGCATACTTTGAGTTGTCCCAATAATTAATATCTTCTTCCATAAAAACCATAAATATTTTTTATATTCAATTTATAGATTAAACTAAAGTATAAATTATTACCAAGGATTTTTTATCTATTTTTAAAAAAGAGGAATGTTTTTGCATTTTGTTGTTGTATAAATAGACAGCTACTCCCTTTATGTTCACTTATCCCCCTCCTCTAATTCCTTATGATATAATTTATAATATTCTGCTTTATTTTCTATAAGTTGCGAATGAGTTCCTTGTTCAAATATCATGCCAGATTTCATAACAACTATGTGATCAACGTCCTTAATACTCGATAAACGATGTGTTATAATTAGGGTGGTTTTATTCTCACGAATATTTACTAAAGAATTTAGAATTAATCGCTCAGAATTTTGGTCTAAAGAGCTTGTTGCTTCATCCCAAACCAAAATTGCTGCTGATTTCAAAAAAGCTCTAGCTATCGCTAAACGCTGACGTTGTCCACCTGAAAGTGTTGAACCTTGATTACCAATGATCGTATCATACCCTGCAGGCAGATTTGAGATAAATTGATGAGCATCAGCATATTTTGCTGCTATAATAATCTGATCACGAGTTGTATTTGGATTACCATAAGCAATATTTTCTGCAACACTAGTGTCAAATAATGTAGTATCTTGAGTTACTAAAGAAATTTGCTGCCTTAAAGAGTCAATCCTTATATCTTTAATATCATAATTATCAATTAAAATCTGTCCGCTAGTTGGGTTATAAAATCTTACTAATAAATTAGATAACGAAGTTTTTCCACTGCCAGAACGTCCAACAAAAGCTGTAGTTTTCCCTGGCATTATTTTTAGATTAATGAGCTTTAAAGCTACTTTATTATTAAATTTTAGCTCGACATTATTAAAAATTATTTGTGGATTAACTAACTGAACATTTTGAGCATTTACACTATCTTTAATAATAGGTTCAGTATCTAGAACATTAAAAACTCTTTTTGTTGCAGCAATACCCTCTTGTAAATTTACATTTAAAGAAACCAAGCTTTTAAAAGGTCTATAGGCTGCAAGAAAGGCAGTAATAAAAGCAAAAAATGCTCCCGGTGTAGTTTCTCCTTTTATGACTAACAACCCACCGTACCAAATAAGCCCTCCAACTGTAATACCACTTAACACTTCCATGATTGGTGAAACCAATGCATCCAATTTTGCAGTTTTCTTTAAAAAATGTAAAATATTACTAGAGAGCAATAAAGCTCGATTGCTTTCAATTTTCTCTCCTAAGAAAGACTTAACAATTTTAATTGACTGAAAAGTTTCATCTAACCTAGAAGTATAATTAGCTAATTCCTCTTGAGCTTGTCCTAATATTCTACGAATTTTTTTCCCTAATTTCTGTATTGGATAAATTGCTAGGGGAAATGCTAGAAATACTATACAAGATAACCTAGGTTCTAACTTAAACATCACTACGATAAGACCTATTACTGTTAAAAAATGTTTGGCACATCCTACTAGTAAATTTGACACAGCACCTCGCATCATGGCAATATCGTTAGTAAAACGTGATATTAAACGTCCCGATGATTGAGATTGAATAAAGAGAATATCAGCAAACAATAAATGCTCATACATCTTAATTTGTAGATCAGTTAAAATTCTCTGACCAACAAATTTAATTAAATAATTTGAATAATATTCAGCTATCCCTTTAATAGTAAATGTTATTACTACCATTAACGGTAAAAATAATAACATTTGACGATTGCCTGTTAAAAATATTTGATCAATAGTTGGTTGCACTAAATTAACGCTGTAAGCAGCACATATAGCCGCAATTACCATACAAAATACCGCCATGCTGATTTGTTTGAGATATGGCTTTATATGATCAACTATTAACCTTCTTAAAGTATTATAGGCACTATAGTCATAATTTATTAGGTTATGTTTTTTTTGCAAAATTCTCTCCTTCAGTTTGGTAATTTGTTATATAGCTAGCTATGGTTAGTATTTCCTATTTACCCCAACGACAAATGTGTATCATGCCTTGCACTCCCTTGTCATTCCCGCGTAGGCGGGAATCTAAGATCCCTGCATTCGCAGGGATGACGCATATCATCCGGATAAATACTAATATGGTTCTATAACATTTGTACTATACAGAAAAATTACTGTACTGAACAATATTAGTAATAATAGCATAAAAAATCCTAGCACTAAGTATATTGAATTAAAATATTGCCATAATAACATACAAAAAAATGGTGTTGTCGATGAAAGTATCATACCGCCAAGTGAATGGGATAGACTACACATTCTTGCCCTAATATTAGTTATAAACATAGATTGGACAATAATTTGTAATGGCACTACGTAAAATGGGGCAAGTCCGATAAGCATTACTGGAAAGTAAATTACCAAGATTTCTTTATATAGTAAAAATTGTACAATAATTATCACTAACAAACTTAATGATAATGCGATGATGATTTGTTTTTTAGGGTAAAATCTATCAGCTAAAAAACCAGACAATACTGACATAATAGCGTAAATGCTTATTAAAGCTATATTGATAATTTGAGCTTGATTGCTATCCATAATTAATGCACTTTTTACAGCAAATACTCCCCAAAAATAAATTAGAAAATGGTAAATACCTCCTATGCAACCACTTATTAATATTGCTATAATAAATTTTTTAAATGAATCTTTTACAATCTTTGTTAAATAAAAAAAGTTATAATCTGGAGATTTATGATCTTTTTTAGAATTTAAGAACTCCTCACTTTCATGAAAATAGTGCCTTAGGAATATGATAAATAAGCCAAAAACCCCACCAATAATAAAATTTGCCCGCCATAAATAAGCTGCTGAGTCAAATTCTGTAGAAAAATGATAAATTGTTGCAGCAAGCAATGCTCCAACCTGACTACAAAATGACACGATACCACTAGCACAATTTTTGCTAGTCTTACCTACTTTTTCTACAACGTAAATTTTTATAGCATCACTTTCTCCTGCTAAGCTCATTAAAAATGTCATACGACAAAATATTAAGATTATTGTAGCCACTATGCCAATTCTATCAAAATTAGGAGTTAATCCTATAAGAATTGTCGAGATAGTAGCTAAAAATACCGAGATTCTAACTGATACAATTCTACCATATTTATCACTGATAAAACCAAAAATGATCGAGCCTATGGGACGAGCTATTACAGCTATGCTGAATATAGCAAAAAATAATAATATCTGCCTATCATTTGATCCTAGAGGTAAAAAATTCTTGGATAGAACTGCTGCCGAGAGACCAAAAAGAGCATAATCATAATAACGCACAATTGTTGTAAAAAAAGCAATTAGGAATGCCGGTCTTGTCATACATCTATATCTATTATGTTTTTCATGGTATACTCTTCACCGCCCATATGGTAACTAAAGTAATCATTGCAATATAAACTCCTATGGCTATAGAAGAGCCAGTAAAATGCCAAAGAGCTATGCACACTGCAGGGGTAAATCGTCCAAATATTGAAGTACCTAAAGCATCACCAATACTGACCAGCATATATTTATCTGAGCCATGGAATAAGCTATTAAGCCAATAATTTAGTGGGCATAAGAAAGTTACCCCTAATGTAATAATCCACAAACGGACAAAATTAATATACCATAAGGAAGCGTCAGACATATATAACCATAATGGTACTATGCTAATAAATAAAATGCTAGTACTGATGATCATTACATTTGTAGGACGATATTTCTTAACCAAAGACCCTATTATTGGAATCATTGCTGCATCCATAATTAATAAGATTGTATTAAACGTCATCATCCTCTCCAAAGATATAGAGGTAATAAGAGGTATAAAACTATTCATCACGACAAAAGGTATCACATATGTCATATAGGAAAAGCCACTAACTATAGACACACGCAGAATATTGCATTTATTATTCAATATCGTATGTAAAGTATAAGACTTTTGTTTTATTGTATTCTGCAACATATTAGAATAACGTCTAAGATAAACCCCTACAATCCCAGTACTTCCTCCCAATATAAAACATAAACGCCAATATTCATGATGATTAGAACTAACTAGAATGGTACTTACAAAAGAGGCAATAATAATGCCAAACATTGTTGACAGTTGGTATAGATAAGATGCTTGTACGCCTTTAGTCTGTACCTTATTTTCTAAAATATATAATTTGGCAATAGAGCATTCTCCTTCGGCAAAAATTCCTTGTATCATTCGAATAATGGTCAGCATAAACGGTGAAAACCAGCCAATTGTTTGATAAGTTGGTATAAATCCTATTGATATAGTGGTAATGGCAACACCTATTAATGAGTAAGATAGAGCTAATGTTGACCCACGTTTTTTTACAATTATGCTAAAAATTATCGAACCAACTGGTCTAGTAATTATGGAAGTTGTCAATACGCTATAGGTTAAGATCAAGGCAACTATAGGATCACTCTTGGGAAAAAAGATTGTTGCTAAGATTGGAGCAATAAAACCATAAATAGCCGTATCAAAATGATCTAGAGCATTACCTATTAGAATTGATATATCTTTTTTTTGCATAAAAAACCATAAAATTCTTGTTAACAAATTATCTACTAGCTTTACATGGACTACTACTTTATACTACTATGATTTCAAGAAGTTGGTAGACGTAATATACTCAAATGATTTGAGTATACACGTGCTAAACATACACTTAAAAACTAATTAGGCTATATTTAAATTGCAAAAATTATTTGACTATTTAAAAATTACCTCTCAGATTGAACCTAAAATTTTATGTTGTGACTCTAGACTAGTTAAATCAACTAGTCTATTCTTTGCCATTAAAGGAGCAAGTTCGGATGGTAATAAGTTTATTGATGATGTAATAAACAAAGGAGTAAAATTCATTATTACCGATGATGCTGAAAGTTTAAAAAACCCTAACATTATCGCTAATGGTGTACATATAACGCTTGTAATTGATGCACGGGTGGCACTAAGCCAAGCTGCTAATATTCTCTACCCTTTATTACCACAATATATGGTAGCTGCTACTGGTACTAACGGTAAAACCTCGGTAGTATCCTATTGTAGGCAACTATACACATTACTAGGAATACCCAGCTGTTCTATCGGAACCATTGGCGTAGAATGTTCGGGTGGTTTGGATTTAACAAGCATCCAAGAAATTTTAGACGAATCCCCGGCTCTTACTACTCCTGATCCTGTAACTTTCAGGCATATTCTACATAAGCTAGCTGAGAATGGCACAAAATATCTAGCTTTTGAGGCTTCTAGCCATGGTCTAGATCAAGAAAGATTACATGGTCTAAAAGTAGATGCTGCCTGCTTTACTAGTTTTAGTCAAGATCATCTTGACTATCATAAGAATATGGATAATTATCTTTTATCCAAACTAAAATTATTTACAAATAATTTATCGCAGAAAGGAGTTGCTGTACTAAACTCGGAAATAGAACAATTAGATTATATCAAAAGTTATTTACAAGAACGTAATATAAAATTCTTAACCGTTGGTATGAATGGTGATCTGAAAATTATCGACAGCACAATTTGTACTTATAACGGACAGAAATATAATTTTACTACTGATATAGTTGGTAGTTTTCAAGCAACCAACTTGCTGATTGCCGTTATGATGGTGCATTTGACTGGCTTTCCTTTTGAACAAGTCATATCGAAATTACCGCAAATTAAAGCAGTTAAAGGACGTTTAGAGAGAGTAGCTAATAGCAATATTTTTATTGACTACGCTCACACTCCAGATGCCTTAGAAAAAAGCTTGCTAGAGCTAAAAAAAATAAAATCAGAAATATACTCAAATAGGGGTTCATTAAACGTAATTTTCGGATGTGGGGGAAATAGAGATAGTGGGAAAAGACCATTAATGGGACAAGTTGCGGCAAAAATTGCAGATATAGTTATTATCACTGACGATAATCCGAGGAATGAAGACCCAAAATTCATACGGCAGCAAATTATACAAGGTATTATATCTATCACTAATAGATATATAGAAATAAATAATAGAAAAATTGCAATTATTGAAACAATAAATAATTTACAAGAAGATGATATTTTGCTGATTGCCGGCAAAGGTCACGAAAATTATCAAATAATCGGTAATAAAAAACTACCATTTAGCGACTTCGATATAGCCAAGGAAGCTCTACAAAGCAGAAAAAGATTTTGAATTAAAAAATATAAACTAATAATAAAATTATATGCAAATTTTTAGAATATTCTTAGTCTCCTTCTATATAATTCTACCATCCTTATTAACTATACATTCTGTATATGCCACTCCATTTAACCATCCAGAAACATGGAAAAAAGTTGATATCTCAAAATTACTTAAAACATCTACAATACACCATATAGAACCTATGAGAAAGTTTCTCACAGAGAAAGGTAAAAAAGTGGAATTCAATGGAGAAGTTTTTTTAGTTACTTTAGATGATCAGGTAAAAGCTGTCTTTAAAAAATTACCTGCAGATGATTTAGGAGATGCACAAGCTGAAGTAGCAGCGTATCAAGCTTCTCTAATTCTAGGTTTCCCTCATATTCCTCCAACAGTAATGCGTAGAATTAATGGAATGACAGGATCATTGCAACTCTACATTGATACTAAAATTGATCCTTTAGTACCTGAAGAGTATGAAAAAGCTCTTCAAGAGGTTTCCATAAAAGATCAAATGAACCTACGAACTTTTTACTTTATTTTTGGGCAGTGGGACTCTGGATCATATAATTTATTAATATTTAAAGATATTAATAAAACATATTTTATTGCAATAGATAATTCAGGTATTCGTAATCGCCAACATGTTAAATTTGGTGAACTTCCTTTTGTTAGAGTACTGTATAGTGATAAATTAAATACCAATGATTGGGATAAACCATTTCCTTTTGATAAAGCAGAGGTTATTGATCTCCCTAATGAAGAAAAGCTAAAACAAAGATTTAAAAAACAAATACCTAATACCTTTTACAAAAATTTTCAATCTTATAACAAACCTTTGCGGTTTGTTATTTATCAAAATAGCCTATGGCGTCAATATCATGCATTTGATAAGAGTTTTATAATATCTTATCCAACACAATGTTATGACGACACTATAAAAGCTATAAAAAAATTAGACTTACCTATTCTTAGAAAGATTTTTATAGCAGCAAAAGGTTCTGATTTTTTAAATAATTCTTACCTTAATGCTATATTAGAACGCCGTGATCAAGTTTTAAGGCATTGCCTTAAAATTAAATAAGAGAAATTTTATCCTATAATTTTATTAATTCTGCTTTTTTTGTTAAAGATTCTATGCCATTTAAGTCAGTTGCAGTCACCCATAGCTGTAATCCTAATTCTAGGAAGAAATCAATTAAGTACTGTCTCCTTTTGTTATCAAGATGTACAAAAACCTCATCTAACAGTAAAATAGGCATAGCAATGTTTTCTTTAATAGAATAATTAACTTGGGCAAGTATTATGGCAATGAGCATAGCCTTCTGTTCACCGGTGGAACAGTGTTTAACTAAAGCATTTTTTTCTTTATGAATAACTATAAAATCACTTTTATGCACTCCAAAATTAGTTCTATTAGATATCTTATCACGAACACGAGACACCACTAACTCATTTTTTATAAAATCAATATCTATTTCAGAATTTTTTAATATTATATCTTCTATAACCCCATTAATTGATAAAATAGCTTTAGGAAAATCATTATCCAAATCTGAGATAGCTTTTTGCATATGTTCTAAAATTTTTAGCCTATTAATAGCGATCTCAATTGATAATTCCACCATTTTTTCTTCAACCACTCTTAGCCAATTTGTATCCACTTGGTCTTGTGCTAGTATTTTGCTACGTTCATACATATAATATTCGTATTTACTAACTATTCCTGCATGCGATGGATTAAAGTTATAAACAATCCTGTCAAAGAATTTACGCCTATCGCTAATACTGGAAGAAAAAATACCTTCCATTTGGGGTGTAAGCCAAATCATAGCAGAGAACTTACTTAGTTCATTATTTTGTATTTTAACACCGTTAAATTCTGTAAAACGTCTATTAGATTCACGCTTTAAATTCGTTGAAATTTCAACTAAGCCAAGTTTACTGTGTAATAATGCATAAGCTAAGCAATGATCTTCTCCCCTTTGACAAATATCATCTAATTTAGCTGATCTCAAACCTTTACCAGGTGAAAATAGTGATATTGATTCTAAAATGTTAGTTTTTCCACTACCATTCCCCCCTATTAGTATAACAGGATTATTACCAGCACTAATATCTAAATTCTGAAAATTACGATAATTTAGTAATTTTAATTTTTGTAGATAAATATTATGCATAACTTATTTGAAATAGTGAGAAAAAAACCTAATCAATTAAAATCAAAAGCTCTTTTGAATCTAAACATATACTGCTATACTCAAATGATTTGAAGAATTGGATTTGAAAATGAATGGTGAGCATACTAGGTATACATATAGTATAATTACGCATGCGAATCCATGATATTTTCAAAAAACAATTCTTCAAATCATTTGAGTATATAATTTCAAGAGTGGGTAGACGATAATAACTTCAAGAAGAGCTAGCTGTGCTATGATATTTAGGGTACGATGACCTTAATTCTTGAAGTTCTATACCCTTCGCCTTTCAAGTGTTGGCGTTGTGGCACGATGGGACTTCGCGTAGGAACAACGGTTTGACTACGCCTAGTCCGCTCGCCACTCGTACGCCTAGCCAACTCTTGAAATTCATCGGGTATACCTGAGTATATACTCAAATCTAATTCAAACAACTAAAATATATCCATGACTTTATCCATGTCTTTAGAAGAATTTCGCCATAAATATAATTATGATCAATCAACAAAGATGATGCAACAATATTTAGACATCAAATTTGCCAATCTTGATTGTCTTCTATTGTTTAGAATGGGTGATTTTTATGAAATGTTTTTTGATGATGCAGTTCTTGCCAGCCAAGTTTTAGGTATTGCTCTTACCAAAAGAGGGTCTAATGGAGACTCTGAGATTGCTATGTGCGGAGTACCCCATCATGCTCTTGAGACATATTTAAATAAATTAATTGAAGAAAATTACAAAGTTGCTATTTGTGATCAACTAGAAACACCGGAAGAGGCAAAGAAACGTGGGGGGTATAAAGCTGTAGTAAATAGGGATGTAACGCGTATTATCACCCCAGGTACTATTATCGAGGAATCTTTAATTTCGTCATGCGAACCTAATTATTTGGCAAGCTTAGTTTTGCTAAAAAACAGGGCATCAATTTGTTATGTTGATCTTTCCACTTCAGAAATTTCAGTTATAGAGATTCCGCAGGATGAGATTCTAAATGAGCTATCACGTCTTAAGCCTAAAGAGATTTTACTTAGCGAAAATTTGCAGGGAGAGCAATTAGCTAGTAGTATTCAGCACCAATTACATTTCCGTGTCTCGTATCAAGTTGATAGTTTTTTTGCTCCTAAAAAATGCCATAAAATTATTTTAGATTTTTACAAAATCAATGATCTAAAAGCCATAGGGGAAATATCTGAATGTCAAACAAGTAGTATTGGTAGTATCTTAGAATATTTATCACTAACGCAAAAGCAAAATATACCTTCGCTACCTTTGCCTCGGTTGGTCAATTACCATAATTTTATGATTATTGATTCGGCGACTCGGCGGAATTTGGAAATTACTAATAATTTATTAGGAAAAACCAAGGGTAGTTTACTGGCCACTATTGATCATACAGTTACTAAGGCTGGTAGTCGTTTACTATATCACTTTTTATCTACACCACTAATAGATATTGATGAAATAAATTATCGACAAAATATCACAGAATTTTTTTATTCAAATATTGAACTAGTAGGGAATATTAAAAAGTTACTCAAGAAAATTGGGGATTTAGAACGTTGCTTGGCTAGAATTACCATGAATCGTGGCTGCGGGCGAGATCTGCTAAATATTAAATATACGTTAAATGCTGCACTGGAAATAAAAGGAGAGTTTATTTCCTATTATGGGCTAAATTTGCTAGATTATATAGAGAAGTTAATTAAACCTCTATCTGGAGATGAACAGTTATATTCATTAATAGATCAAGCAATTAGAGAGGATGCACCTAATACTATCAATGAAGGTGGGATAATAAATCATCATTATCATCCTAAAATACAAGAATTATATGACTTAATTAACAATGGCAAAGTCCATGTAGAAAAATTAAAAAATGTATATCGCCTTGATACTGGCATCGACACCCTAAAAATATCTCATAATAATGTACTTGGGTTATTTATTGAAGTTACCCTAAGACATAGTGATAAAATGTACGCATCAAAATTTATTCACCGACAAACAACTTCTAATGCTAGTCGCTATACTACTATTGAATTACAAAAGTTAGAAAGCGATATGGTGAATAGCAGGAGTTTAGCGGTTAGTCTTGAACTAGAATTATATAATAAAATATGCCAGCAAGTTATTGATAAAGCTATATTTTTACGATTACTTAGCTGTTCCTTAAGTCAGCTTGATGTATTTTGTAATTTTGCTTATATTGCTGATGAATATAATTATGTCAAGCCTAGATTAAGCAATGATTTGAGTTTTGAGATTATTGAAGGGCGGCATCCAGTCGTTGAGCAAAGTTTATCAAATGATAAAAAAAGCTTTATTCACAATAACTGTACTTTATCGGAAGCTAATAGAATTTGGTTAATTACTGGACCTAATATGTCAGGTAAAAGTACTTTTTTACGGCAAAATGCCCTAATAGCCATATTAGCTCAAATTGGTAGTTTTGTGCCGGCTAAAAGTGCCAAAATAGGTATTGTAGACAAGATATTTAGTAGGATAGGTGCAGGGGATGATTTACAAGCAGGTCAATCAACTTTTATGGTGGAAATGCTTGAAACATCAGCTATTTTAGCACAATCTACTAAAAATTCTTTAGTCATATTAGATGAGGTTGGTCGTGGAACTTCCACCTATGATGGTGTATCAATTGCTTTCGCGGTGCTGGAATATATTCATGATAATCTCAAATGTCGATGTTTGTTTGCATCGCATTATCACGAATTAACCAGCATGAGTAATTTTTTGCCAGCCTTACAAAATTATACGGTGGCTATTGAGGAATTAGGGAAAGAAATATTATTTTTGCATAATATTATAGCAGGGATGGCTGATAAATCTTATGGAATTCATGTAGCCTACTTAGCGGGCCTACCAAAATCTGTTATAATTAGGGCGAATGACATTTTAACAAAATTAGAAAAAACCGCAACGTACAAAAGCAAAAATATATTAAACACTGAATCAAACAACTTAAGTTTATTTAGCCTACCAGTAGAAAGTAAAAAAGAGATAAAATTTAATAAGTTAGAAGAAGAACTTATTAAAATCGATCCTGATCAGCTCTCCCCTAAACAAGCCTTAGAGTTGGTTTATAAATTAAAGAAACTAATTTTTTAAAATAGGGTTGCCTTACATGATAGTACCACTAGAACCCAAACGTTCAGTAAATGGAAAAATTTGGCAACAGCGATCAGTAAACGAGGATGATGTTTCAGAACTTTGTCGTTCTATAGGAATCAGTGATTTTCTAGCACGGGTTCTATTTCCTCGCTTAGAGAACTTGTCACAAGCTATAGATTTTTTATCACCTAAGCTCAAGAATTTACTGCCAGATCCTTTTCATTTACTTGATATGCAAAAAGCAGTAGATAGGACTATAGAAGCTATTATAAATAAACAGAAAATCTGTATATTTGCTGATTATGACGTTGACGGAGCTACCTCTTCATCACTACTTAAGAATATATTTAGAGATTTGGGGCAAGAAGCTGATATTTATGTTCCAAACCGAATTGCTGAAGGGTATGGACCGACCCCAGCTGCTATGCAGAAAATTAAGGATAATGCTACTGAGCTACTTATTACTGTTGATTGTGGAGCAATGGCACATGAGGCTCTAAAATATGCAGCGCAAGTAAAGCTTGATGTAATAGTTATCGATCATCACATTAGTAGTGATATATTGCCTGACGCTGTTGCTGTTGTTAACCCGAATCGTATCGATGAGACCAGTAGATATAAGTACCTAGCAGCTGTAGGAGTATCATTTTTATTTGCTACCGCCTTATTATCCGAGTTAAAAAAACAAAATTTCTTTACCGATCGTCATTGCAAGGAGCAGCTTCGCTGCGACGAAGCAATCAAGAAAAATGGTGATAAAAGAAAGCATTTAGATTGCTTCGTCGCTGCTGAAGCATCTCCTCACAATGACGCTAGTTTGCTACAGACTATACCCAACTTAATGCAATATTTAGACTTAGTCGCACTTGGAACAGTATGCGATGTAATGAAGCTTATTCACTTAAATCGTGCTTTTGTTGCTCAAGGATTAAAAATCCTTGGTCAAAGAAAAAATTTAGGTATGAAGACTTTATGTGATGTTGCTGGTTTAAATGAAAAACCAAACTGTTATCATTTGGGATTTGTGTTGGGGCCTAGGATCAATGCCGGTGGAAGAGTTGGTAAATCATCCTTGGGTGCTAGTCTTTTATCTACCGAATGTGCAATAGAAGCAAATCTACTTGCACAGGAATTGGAGAAACATAATAATGAGCGAAAAGTAATAGAGCTGATAATGATAGAGGAAGCTACTCAAATAGCTTTAACCCAAGAAAATGATAGTTCATTATTTATAGTTGGTAAAGGGTGGCATCCGGGTGTTATCGGCATTGTCGCTGGCAGATTAAAAGAAAAATTTAATAAACCAGTTGCAGTTATAGCTTTAAATAATGCAATCGGTAAGGCTTCTTGCCGTTCTGTCAAAAATGTTGATTTTGGTAGTAAAATTATCAATGCCAAGGCTAAAGATTTAATCATAGCTGGCGGGGGACATGCAATGGCAGCTGGATTTACAGTATTGGAAGAGAAATTACAAGAGTTACAAGAATTCTTAAATCACGCCTTTAAGATTGATATTAGTAATCAAAATGATATTGCCTATGAAGAATATGATGCGGAACTTACTACAAGTAGTGTAAATTTACCGCTAATGGATGAGCTAAGTAAACTCGAACCATTTGGCCAAGGAAATCATGAGCCAATATTTAAATTCTCTAATCTTTTTGTATTAAAAGCTGACATAGTCGGTGGTAAACATATAAGATGTTTGCTTGCTCCTTCTAAGGAAGCTTTTGGTTCTAAACCGCTGCATGCTATTGCGTTTAATAGTGTATCTAGTCCTATAGAAAATATTTTACTTAATATTAAGTCATATAATATTTCTGTAATTGGTTCATTAAAAATTAACAGTTGGAAAGAGTCTAATACTATTCAATTACAAATAAAGGACTTGATAATATGATATTTGTTAGCTATAGAAAATTAAGAGGATGGATATACTCTTCTGCTTTAAAAAAATGTCATCCCTGCTTCGGTGCAGGATATCATAGTACATTTTTTATATAACCACTATTAAAATGGCTGCTGATCGTCATTGCGAGGAGTCGCTGAAAGCGGTGAAGCGGCAATCTTTATGCAGTATTACACCTCGCTTCACTAGATCGCCACGGCACCTAAAGGTGCCTCGCGATGACGATTATACAAAAAATGTACTACGCTATTAGCCTTACAGGCTGACTTTAAAATTACCCTAGCTTGAAGTGGTAGGTTTGTGGTTTATTCTTTATAGCCTTCGCTGTCATCTCCTAATATTGGTCGATCATCCTGCTCTCGTCAGTGAACCGTAAGGTAGCATTTAAACTAGACGTTAAGGAAGGCTGTAAGGTATTATCAGTAGCATTAGGAAACTATAAGGCATTACTAGGGGTAGTAGTATTATTAGGGAGAGTAAACTGTAAGACTAAGTCATTAGCTTTGCAAGTAGTGTAGTGGTCGAGAGTCTTGATCTCGTATAGGAAACGCGTCATATATAATTGTCCTTTATTAATTTTTAGAAGTATATTATACACATAATATCAACTGTTAATTAGGAAATGATAAATTCTTTATTAGACTTTCTGCATCTTCGATGTTACCCCACAACTGTTGAAAGTTTACAAATACCTATACCACAGCGTCATTGCGAGCGTAAGCGAAGCAATTATAATTTCACCGAATTTGAGTATATAAGAATTGACAAATTCTTATCCTAAATTCGCGTGTCTTGAAAATATATTAGACTTACCTAAATAACTTATCTATATTAGATGTATATAAGCTATATTAAACTCATAAATTAAATAAAGCGGAATCATGTCAGGGGAAGTTGGAAAAAAAGAATTAAACTGTTCTTTTTGTGGTAAAAATCAATATGAAGTAATAAAATTAATTGCTGGACCAACAGTATTTATTTGTAATGAATGTATTGAACTGTGCCGTGATATTATAAAAGAAGAGACTAAAGTAACTCTTAAACAAGTTGCCTCTTTAATTCCAACACCACACAAAATTTTTTCTACTCTTAATGATTACGTAATTGGTCAAGATCAAGCAAAAAAAGTTTTATCAGTTGCGGTATATAATCACTATAAACGATTAGAATATATCGAGTCAGGTAATAATGATGTCGAATTAAATAAATCAAATATCCTAATTATTGGTTCTACTGGCTCTGGTAAAACCCTTTTAGCACAAACCTTAGCAAAGATTCTTGATGTACCTTTCACTATGGCAGACGCCACTTCTTTAACCGAAGCTGGCTATGTTGGTGAAGATGTTGAAAATATCTTGCTAAGATTATTACAAGCAGCAGACTTTAATATAGCCAAAGCCCAACGAGGCATTGTTTATATAGATGAAGTAGATAAAATCGCTAGAAAATCTGAAAACCCTTCCATAACAAGAGATGTATCGGGTGAAGGAGTCCAACAAGCATTACTTAAAATCATGGAAGGAACTATTGCTTCTGTTCCCCCCCAAGGTGGCAGAAAACACCCCCAGCAAGATTTTGTTCAAGTAGATACTTCCAATATTTTGTTCATATGCGGTGGAGCTTTCATGGGGATAGATAATATCATTAATGCCCGTACTGCTCAAAGTTCAATTGGTTTTGCAGCAAATGTCCAATCAAAACAAGAAAAAAACCACAGCGAAATACTCAAATCATTAGAAATTGAAGATCTAGTAAAGTTTGGGTTAATTCCAGAATTCATCGGTAGGCTTCCAGTAGTAGCAACTTTAGATGACCTAGACAAAGCATCTTTGGTGGCAATTTTAACTCAACCCAAAAATGCTGTTATCAAGCAATATCATAAATTATTTGAGTTAGACGATGTTGAACTATCAATTGATAATGATGCTTTAGAAGGAATAGCCGAGAAAGCGCTGGCACGAAAAACCGGAGCTAGAGGTCTTAGATCGATAATTGAGACACTGCTACTTGACAGCATGTATAATGTTACCAATCTAAAAAAAATGCATGTACATATTTCAAAAGATGTTATAGATGGCAAAGCTACCCCCTTAGTTACACCAAGAAACTACGGAAAAGCTAATAAAAAGCGTATAGCGGTTTAGGGTAAATTCTATGAATTTATTAATCTATTCTAGATTTATATAATTAATAGTTGATATTCTTTCTACAGATAGTTATAATTTCCTTTATATTTCAAATTAATAGAGGGCTATATATGATAAATAATGATTCAAAGAATAATTAACCGGAATTGTCTACATCCTAAGCATGTAGCAGCTTTAAAAACCGCCCTTATAAATTATTTCAGAAAACAACGACTTGCTTTTTAATCTGCTTAATAATAGGTCATCCTAAATATCCCTTATCAACAAATAGCCAACCTTGCAATTCTTTCATTAACTTTGCTACAGGAAAACGATCATCAACATTTGCAGATGTCATTTTACAAGCCATTAACTCACCTTCATTATTAATTATCAAGTAAAGTTTTAAGCCAAAAAACATCCCATTGAGTTTTTGCCTTTTGTTGCTATGCCCTTAAAGACCTTGTGCCTTTTTTCTCTTTTTATATGACAAACATCTAGTGTTGTTGAATCTGCAAAATATATTCCTGTTTCTTTACCGGTAATGCCATGTAAAAAAATAGTAAAGGGCATCAAACTACTTTCCATTAACTCAACAAATCTATTATAACTCACTACCTTTGGAAAATAAGCTTTTAGAACTCTTAGTAACTTTAATTCACTTCCCACTACACTGCAACCCTTATATCTTTATATAATCCTTCTACACTTATATCGAACTCAAATTATATTACAACCTTAAGTAAAGTTGAGATTGAAAGCTTAGAGAAAAGCGGAGTTTTGCAATATAGTTTTTTTGAAGAACAGCTATGCGAAATAACTAGTAATGGTAAAAGATATATTTTAAGAAAAAATGGTTCTATAGCCCAAAAAGTTGAGTTTGATAGGAATAACCGAATTGAAAAACTAGTTAGCAAGGTGGAAGAACGTAATATATATGTATCAACGCATAAGAAAGCAAAGCCAAAAACTAGTTTAAATAATATTCAAAAAATTGCTGAAGAATGGCGGATAGATAAATTTATCAACCTAAAATTAGACGGCAACCAAATAGTGGTTGAAATTGATCAAGATAAGAAAAAAGAGTTATTTGCTCTTGATGGTTGTTATGCGATTGAAACACAAATTGAAATTAAACTGATGAGTAAAGAATTAGTTGATAAAGCTTACCATAATTTACATGAAGTAGAATCGAATTTTAGCAGTATGAAGACGGGATTACTCGAAGTAAGGTCGATTTTTTTAAGGAAAAGCAATAGACCTCTTTCGAAACTCGCTTATGCTGAGGGATTTGAAGGAGACGCGGAACGCAGAACCGCAGCGTACTCTAATTCCGTTAAGGATTCGAGTACCGCATCGACGTACAAATCACCAGCAGAAGTAGAGTTTCGAAAGATATAATGGACTGAAGAAAATGGACAAAAAAATAGAGTTAAAAGTTTCCTAATTAAGATAAAATAATAAGAAAAAATTAGGAGAAAAAATGACAAAAGAAAAAGTAAGAGTTTTTAGTGCTGAAGAAAAAACTAGGATAGTATTAGAAGTGCTGAAAGAAGAGAGTCCATTATCAGTGATAGCATCAAAATATGAGATAAACTCCAAGACAATTAGTAATTGGAAAAAATAATTTATATCAAATGCAGCATTGGCTTTTGAACCAGCAAAACTGGTAAGTAAATATCAGGAACAAATTAATATGCTGAAAGAACAAAATGATGAATTAGCGAAAACTCTTGGAAAAACAATAGTAGAGAGAGATTGGGCTGTGGGAAAGCTACAAAGCTTGGACTTATCAAATAGAAAAGAACTTGTCGATTCCAAGCTAGCAATGTTACCAAAGACAAGGCAATATGAATTATTAAAGATTAATCGTTCTTCAATGTACTATAAAGCAAAACCATTTAGTGGGTATAACTTAAATATTTTAAATAAAATAGATGAAATATATACTGATTATCCTGAATTTGGTTATCGTTATATCCATAGACAATTATTAGAAGATGGCTTGGTTATTGGTAAGGATCGGGTTCTAAAATATATGAACATGATTGGCATAGAGGCTATTTATCCAAAGAGGAAAAAGTTAACATCTGGAAAAGATAAACAGCATAAAATTTATAGTTATTTGCTTGATAAATATTGGTCTAATCTAGGTACAAGTAAAACTGTAGATGTACCTAACGCTAACGAGGTTTGGAGCAGAGATATCACTTATGTTAGAACTAATTCGGGATTTATGTACATGGCGGCAATTATAGATTGGCATAGTAGAGCTGTGTTGAGTTATAAATTGTCAAATAGTATGGATGTAAGTTTGGTAACTGAAGTATTGCATGATGCACTTAACAAATATCCTGCACCGCAGATATTTAATAGTGATCAGGGCAGTCAATATACTAGTCATGAACACATTGAAATTTTACAAGAGCATAACATTAAAGTTTCGATGAATAGTAAAGGAAGAAGTATTGATAATATAATTATGGAGAGATTTTTCCGAACTTTAAAATATAATTGTATATTTATTAATGATTTTAAAGATGTTAAAGAGCTAAAGAGTGGTATTGATGATTACATCAATCACTATAATTATAGAAGATTCCATTCAAGTATTGGTTATAAAAAGCCTATGAATATCTATCTAAATTCTATACAAAATTATGAACAAATTGCAGCTTGAAAAATGCAAAAATGGGAAACAACATTATTATTTTTTTGTCTTGATTTTTCAGTCCAGTATCCTATATGAAAAATAAGTTGAAACAGGGTCGTGGAGTAACTAAGGATGGTAAATATAATGTGACCATTGAGGAAGCATTAAGAGAGTTGGAAAAATATGTTTTTTATATTACACTATCAAAGGTTGTAAAGTAGCAAGATTATCAAAATTAACGGCTCTTCAGCAACATTTATTCAATTTATTTGATCTAACAATGCCCCAAATGACAAAATCTGCAAAATGATAAAATGTAGTCCGTAAAGAAAATTTAATTTTCTATCCCATACACCGCATACTAACCTCGTTTTATGGCACAATTTTGATCCTATCCATCTCGAAGATAAGTCGCGTGATATCACTCATCTCCTATTTTAAGAGCAGCTATAAAAGCAGATTGAGGTATCTCAACATTACCAATATTACGCATACGTTTTTTGCCAGCTTTTTGTTTTTCCAGTAATTTACGCTTACGAGTTATATCACCGCCGTAGCATTTAGATAAGACATCTTTACGCATTGCTTTGACAGTTTCTCTAGCAATTATTCTACTACCAATAGCAGCTTGAATAGCAATTTGAAATAATTGCCTTGGGATTAGATCACTAAGGCGTTTACACAATTCTCGACCTCGATATTCTGACCTTGAACGATGTACTATAGTAGATAAAGCATCAACTGGCTCACTATTAACCAAAATAGATAATTTTACTAAATCACTTTCCTGATAAACATCTATTTCCCAATCAAAGCTAGCATAGCCTTTTGTATAACTTTTTAACTTATCATAAAAATCAAATACTATCTCATTTAACGGTAATCGGTAAATTACCATAGCTCTACCGGCTACATAAGTTAATTCAATCTGCACCCCTCTTTTATCGGTACATAAAGATAACACATTACCTAAAAACTCATCTGGTACTAATATTGTTGCCTTAACCCAAGGCTCTAACATTGAGTCGATATTTTGCACAGGTGGCAAATCAGCTGGATTATGTATTTCTAATTGATTTCCATCACGCATATTAATCTTATAAATCACACTAGGAGCGGTGGTGATCATATCAAGGTCAAATTCGCGTTCCAATCTTTCTTGTACTATTTCAAGATGTAGTAACCCTAAAAATCCACAGCGAAAGCCAAAACCTAAGGCTGTTGAACTCTCTGCTTCAAATTCAAAGCTAGCATCGTTAAGTTTTAATTTAGCTAAAGAATCTTTTAAATGCTCAAATTGCGAAGCATCTGAAGGATATAAACCACAAAACACTACCGGTAAATGCGGCTTAAAACCAGGCAGAGATTCCTGACAAGGTCTTTTCTCGTCAGTTATTGTGTCCCCAACTTTACAATCAGCAACTTGTTTTATTGAAGCAGTAAAGAAGCCTATTTCTCCTGGGTATAAAATATCTGATATATGTTTTCTAGGAGTAAAATACCCAACATTGTCAACATTATAAGTAGAATTGGTAGCCATCATTTTAATACGCATATTCTTGCGTAAAACTCCATCGATAACTCTAACTAAAATTACTACCCCTAGGTAAGAATCGTACCAGCTATCAACTAATAATGCCTTTAAAATATCTGTTTGATTAGTTTTTGGACATGGCAGCCTATTAACAATTGCTTCCAGTACCTCCTCTATTCCTATACCACTTTTTGCAGAAATCAATAATGCATCGCTTGCATCTATGCCAATTACGTCCTCTATCTGTTGCTTAACTTTATCAGGATCAGCAGCTGGTAGATCAATTTTATTTAGTACTGGAATAATTTCATGATTATTATCGATCGCTTGATAAACATTTGCTAGAGTTTGTGCCTCAACACCTTGGCTACTATCCACTACTAACAAAGAACCTTCACAAGCAGCTAACGATCTACTCACCTCATAAGAGAAATCCACATGACCAGGAGTATCCATTAGGTTTAGATAGTAGGTATTACCATTTCTTGCTGTGTAAGTTAATCTAACAGTCTGTGCTTTGATAGTGATACCACGTTCTTTTTCTATGTCCATTGAGTCAAGTACCTGATGACTCATTTCCCGAGCTGCCAACCCCCCACAATATTCAATTAATCTATCTGCTAGAGTAGACTTACCATGATCAATATGAGCAATGATTGAAAAATTTCTGATAAAGTTTTGATTATTCATGGTATATTTGGTATAATGTTAAAATTAGAAAGAAGTTTTATCTTTATATAATAAAATTCCATTTTATAGTAGGAAAATTAATAATGCGTGCTGAAATTGAACATTATGTAAAAAAAATCGAACAGTCTTTAGAGCTGCTCAGGAGGTCTCTTTGATTTCGATAACGCAAGCAAAAGGCTTCTAGAGCTAGAAAATATATCAGAAGATCCGGATCTGTGGAATAATCAAGAGAAGGCCTCGAGTATTCTAAAAGAAAAAAGACTTCTAGATATCAAGCTTAACTCGTTTAAACAACTTCAGTCTAATTTTACGGAATGTTTAGAACTTGAGGATTTGGCATTTACTGAAAATGATCAACAAGTTTTGCAGCAAGTTCAAGAAGATTTAGGGAAACTATCTATTATTGCCGGAAAATTTGAGACTGAATGTTTATTTTCTGGAGAATTTGACAGTAATAATTGCTTTCTAGAAATCAACGCCGGAGCTGGAGGAACAGAAAGCCACGACTGGGCATCAATTATGATGCGTATGTATTTACGCTTTGCAGAAAGGCTGGGTTTTAAAAGCGAAGTTATTCATCTTATTAATGGCGAAGAAGCTGGAATAAAATCATGTACTATCAAAATTAATGGCTACCAAGCATATGGTTGGTTTAGAACAGAATCTGGTGTGCATAGGCTAGTTAGGATATCACCTTTTAATGCCGCAGGTAAAAGGATGACTAGTTTTGCTAGCAGTTGGGTATATCCAGAAATTGACGATGATATTTCCATTACAATAGATGAAAAAGATCTTAGAATTGATACTTATAGGTCTTCCGGGGCTGGGGGGCAACATGTAAACACTACCGATTCTGCAGTAAGGATTACCCACTTACCAACTAATATCGTAACCCAGTGCCAAAATGATAGATCGCAGCATAAAAATAAAGCACAAGCTATGAAAATGCTTAAAGCAAGGCTTTATGAGTCGGAGTTAAAAAAACGTACCGATGATATTAATGAACAAAATGCATCCAAGACTGAAAATGGTTGGGGACATCAGATAAGATCTTATGTATTACAACCTTATCAGATGGTTAAGGATTTACGTACCAACCATGAAACTTCTGATACTAAGGGGATACTTGACGGAGATTTAGAGAAATTCGTTTCAGCCAGCCTATCAATGAGTGTTGGTAATATTAGTCATTAGACTAAACTATTTATATACTCAGGTAGAACTTCAAGAAGAGCTAGCCTGAATATTGTACAATCAATTATCATAATACCCACAAAGTATTGATAATATCAGGAAGTACAGTAATTTTATAAAAAATATAAATTTACAAAGTGTATTTTTAGATAATCGACCTGCATACCTTTTAGTATAAGGTCTACACGACAGAAAATTGCTGTCATCATGCAATATTCAGGCTAGGCAGTAGCAAAGTCGAGCAGCTATATACTCGATGAAAATCAAGAATTGTGTTGTCGTTTTCAGGGATCGTAGGTAGTCACGTACTAAATGTCATATCTTTACCCACATCTTTTTAAATAGGTTATACATATCAGGTTTTAATATCAAAGATGTATTTTTAAAGCCTAATAAGTATGCCGCTTTTAAAAGATGTGGGTAAAGATATGACTAAATGTACGCCTAGCACCTCGACTTGGTAATTCCTAGCAATTCTTGATTTTCATTGAGTAATCGTAGATTCTTAAAATTCTGCTTAGTCAATTAAGAATAATTATTCTTATATCGATACTTGCTTTGTTATAAGGAAAAATGTACTCTTGAAGCAGCTGACGCGGATGCATTTTAACTTTTTTCATCATTCAATATGTGATTTTAATTGTTAAAATCACATATTGAATGGAGTATTATATTTTAACAATCAGGTGGGCAGCCGCTTCAAACCTGATTGTTTCTATATATAATACTGAATTCGATGTAACTTGTTACATCGAATTCAGGTTAATTGACGTAAGTGGAGTTATTTGCCTCCCCACGAAATACCCCACCATCAACAGTAATACATGAACCTGTGACATACCTAGATGCTTTGTTTGAGGCAAGGTATAAAATTGCACCATCAAGGTCAGTAGGTTCTGCTACAAAATGTAGTGGTATAAGTTCCTCTAATTCTTTACGTTGTTTCTCTGTACTTAATTTGTAATCTGTAAGCGGTGTATGAAATATGCCAGGTATAATACAATTAATTCGAATATGTGCAGTTGCCAGCTCTCCTACTAATGCCTTTGTCATTTGAATCACAGATGCTTTAGAGGCACAGTAGCCAGCGATATTTTCACGTAAACGATTTGCTCCATTGACACTAGCAATATTAATAATAGTTCTGTGGATGTCATGGTTTTTCATATGATTGGCAACCATTTTGCTAACGTACCAAACTCCTATTACATTAGTTTTTATGACAGACTCGAAGTCATCCAGTTCATCTAACTCAAAGACTGGTGTGAGTTTTGCAATTCCGGCATTATTAATACAAATATTTATGAGTTCTCTTTATTGTTCCAGTCTATCAAAGGCTCTTTGAACGGAGGTTTTATCTGCTACATCCATTTCCAAGGCAACAGCATTGTTAAGCTCAGAGGATAAAGTTTGCAGTTTATCTAGTCTTCTACTAGCTAATATGACTCGTACCCCTTGGCTAGAAAGAAGGCGTGCGAATTGTTCTCCAAGACCACTACTAGCTCCTGTAATTAAAGCTGTCTTGCCTGTTAAATTAAAAAGTTCCATTATTTTAACCTCAATTACTATGCTTACATTCTATTTATTTAGCAAATGAGAGTATATTCTTCTGCTTTGAAGAATTGTTTTTTAAAAATATCATGGATTCGCATGTTCACATACTATAACGCTTGCTCACCATTCATTTTCAAATCCAATTCGTAGGATCATTTGAGTATATATTCCCATAGTACCCTACATTTTTTATGCCACTGTTGTTAAGAGGCTTTCCGAGCGTCATTGCGAGGAGTCGCTGAAAGCGGCGACGCGGCAATCTAGGATACACGAAGCGTACTAGAAAAAAACAGCTTCGCTGTTTACCTAGATCGCCACGGCATCTAAAGATGCCTCGCGATGACGATTATAAAAAAATGTAGGGTACTATGATATATTCCTAATTTGATAAAGTTTTTATTGAAAAAATACCTCAGGAAAAATAATTACATTAATTCTTCTTTATTAATCCTTTCTAGACATATCTTTTCAGTCACTATCTTTAATTCCTCTACCCGGTTAATAAGGTAAAGTAATTGTTCTTTACTAATTGTATAATCTTGATCATATCTTGCATCAACATAAGCATTTCGCAGTAACGTAAAGCACTCTTCTTGCTCAGGAGTCTCATGTGGAAATATCTTATAGAGATCGTAATGATGACTTCTAGCCCTATCGCCAAGTCCTAGTATATCATGTGACTTAGCCTTGTAACCAGTAAAAACTAACAGGATAGCATTATAAAAGCTCTCGGTAGCTTGATGGAGTTCAAAAGCACACTTATTAAAATTATTTCTTTGTAAGATATTATGGACGTCAATTATGCATTCTATACCTTTCCTAAACCAATATTTAAAATCTTTCTCAGCTATTGGTCTACGTTCCTGCCATGATAGTTCCTTAGCTTCAGATAGTATAAATTCACCACTATCATATAAAAGAATTCCCTCTTTCTTGATATCACTAAAGAAATACTGACCTTTTTCCAGTTGCCTATTTACCAGTTTAATAGCTTCAAGTATCAGAATAATTGGTGGTTTTTCATCTAATGAGAATTTTTTACCTAGCCTGTTCTCTATCTTATATTGTAGGTTTATAGCTGGATAGCCGGCATATTCTCCGTTCTTTAAAATCAACAAAAGATCAAAATCACTTTGATACTTATAATAACTAATATCCCCTACCTTCTCTATATCCTCTACCCAATCTCCTCTAGCATAAGAGCCAAATAAGATAATCATTGCTATTTTTGATTTGCCTACATATAGGATTTCTTTAACAATATTATCTAGCTTTTCTTTAATCACTAGTGAACGACTAGGTAAGGTAGTTTTCATAAAACTGCTTTTTTATTCCAAATCAATCATATACTAAATATAGCAAATAGTCAACAATAATTTAACTGTAAATTGATTTATTTTCTCAAAGTTGCTATGAAAGTTAGCAACACTTCTTTTATTAACTTAAACCATATTTAACTCATTAATAAAGCAATGATCTATTTTGATAGTGTTTATCCAAGTTTTTATTACTTGTTTATGAGTTACAACTATTACGTATTTATAATCTAAATACCTTCTTAATACATTATTTGCTCTATTACTTAATAACTCTTTTGATACCCATCTTTTACTAATACCAGCTGGATATACCCCCTTATTTTTTTTATAATCCTCAATTGTACTTTTTAATTCGTATTGATTTTTTATCATAAAATTTAAATTCGGTTGCCATTCTCTTAAATCAAATTCAACAATAATATCTAGATTAATATTTTTTGATATAATTGCAGCAGTTTAAAGTACTCTAGGGTATATCGTCACGAGATTTTAGCCCACATAAGTAATCCCCTTAGACAAAGACCCGCCATGTATGATTTTGTGTTTTTAGCATATCTTGTTGCTATACCACGCCATTCTTTAAATGTTTGAAATGTATTTTTAATAATGTGCCTTAGCTTATATATATCCTTATCTATCTCTCTTTAAATCTTCCTGTTTCTTTTTGATGGTATTACAGGAATTATGTTTGCTTTCTCGATAGATTCTACTATGAGATTTGTATCGTAAGCTTTATCCGCTATAATGTGTTGTGCCTCTATATTTTGGGTTAATTCACAAGCTTGAGTACAATCGTTTCTGGAACCTTCTGTAACAATAATTCTGACCGGCATACCATGCACATCCACGGCCATATGTATCTTTGTATTGAACCCCCCTTTGTACGGCTAATCGTTTGATTTCCGCCTTTCGCTCCAAACCCTGCTTTATGAGTTTTTACAAATGTAGAATCTATCATTAACTATTCGAAATCAGGAGCATTTATAAAAATATTTAGTACATGCTCCCATATGGCCCAATACTAAAGATCATGCAAGGAGCGGCAAAGTTAAGGAGTTTAAACAGGGAAATTTTTTATATTTTCTTCATATATTTTTTGGGCTTCCGATAACGATAATTTTAAATAAATCTCTAAAGACTGGCGGGTTTCATGGCCAGAGTATGGTTGAATAAGTGCATCATCTATCCCTCTTTTTTTAAGCCAAGTAAACAAAAAATGATGTAATTTGTGTGGAGAAATGTTTTGTTGCATACCTGCTAAATTACTATATTTTTCTAATTCCTCTATCAGAATAGGGCTTTTTCCAACTTGACTCAAATAGGTAAGAAGTCTTATTCTCTGAGGTACTAGTGATATACATCGCTAATGTTTCCCGAAAACTTCTTGGAAAAGGTACTATTCTATCTTTTTTTCCTTTTCCAGCAATAATTTTAATTTGGCATCCATCCACGTTAACATCTGGTTTTTTGAGTCTTACCAGTTCACTTACTCTTATACCTGTATATATTAACACTTTTATAATTATAATGTCTTGTATATTCTTACTTTTCCATATTACATCATAGTACTTTTGTATTTCTTCTTCATTTGGAACATATGGTAATTTTTTAGGTTGCACAGTAACAACCACTTCTAATTCTTGCCTTAAATACATAAATACAGTACGTAAATAGCCATAATCCGGAGATTCAGATCTTAGGTATTTAGCTAATTGCAAAGCTTTTTTCCTTGGAGGGGTTCTTTTATTCATAGTTATGCTGCCTCTTGTGTAAAAAGAGTTTGGTCAACATTAATTGCTAAACGCTTATTTAGATCTAAACTAAAACTACCATATGGGTTAATATGTTCAC
The DNA here is from genome assembly GCF_964031035.1 of Candidatus Tisiphia endosymbiont of Empis tessellata. Lineage (NCBI taxonomy): Bacteria > Pseudomonadati > Pseudomonadota > Alphaproteobacteria > Rickettsiales > Rickettsiaceae > Candidatus Tisiphia > Candidatus Tisiphia endosymbiont of Empis tessellata. The sequence continues at coordinate 316,901 of NZ_OZ034997.1, forward strand.
TAATTAGTGAAGAAATTGCTCTTTTGTCCTCATTACTCATCCTTTCCAGCCAAGATGATTCAACTAATATCTGTTGTAACATTAAAGTATTAATGTACACCATTGATAACTGTAATAAATTTAATGCACTATGTATTTCTTGTCTTAGTTCTAGGGTATATCGTCACGAGATTTTAGCCCACATTAGTAATCCCCTTAGACAAAGGCCTGCCATGTATGATTTTGTATTTTTAGCATATCTTGTTGCTATACCACACCATTCTTTAAATTTTTGAAATGTATTTTCAATAATGTGCCTTAACTTATATAAATCCTTATCTATCTCTCTTTGAATCTTCTTTCTGTTTCTTTTTGATGGTATTACAGGAATTATATTTGCTTGTTCAGCAAATTCTACGATGCTATTTGTGTCATAAGCTTTATCTGCTATAAGGTACTCTGCCTCTATATTTTGGATTAATTCACAAGCTTGAGTACAATCGTTTCTGGAACCTTCTGTAACAATAATTCTGACCGGCATACCATGTGCATCCACGGCCATATGTATCTTTGTATTGAGCCCCCTTTTGTACGGCTAATCGTTTGATTCCCGCCTTTTGCCCCAAGTCCTGCTTTATGAACTTTTACAAATGTTGAATCTATCATTAACCATTCGAAATCAGGAGCATTTATAAAAATATTTAGTACATGCTCCCATACTCCATTATCGCACCATCTACAGAATCTTCTGTGTACATTCTTCCAATTCCCATAATCAGGTGGCAAATCTCTCCAAGGAGCTCCTATCCTAAATATCCACATTACTGCATTTACAAAGGTTCTATTATCTTTTGCAACCCCTCCCCAACAACCTTCCCTGCCAGGCAAATGCCTTTGTATCTTATTCCAAAGTTCATCATTTATATCATGTCTTCTATGTGCTAGCCCCATAACTCTTATCCCTATTACTATAATTAGTATAACCAACTTCACAAATTATTCAACTATAATCTCGTGACGATATGCCCTAGTATAAGGAGAAGATAAAATTATTTCTGCTTTTTTTAATCTATAGTCTTTAGATACTTCGTTAGCTTCTCTTGTGCCATTTTCTGTCAAACAAGGTAAATCTCTACTTGCCCCTTTTAGTTTATACCTTTCGTTTAATGCTAAATTGGTTTCACCATGCCTTATTAAGAAGAAAACTGTCATTTTTTCAATAATCCAATTAAGAATCCTCCAGCTGTAAGCACAATAGATAGCCAAATAAGACTCATCATCGGTTTGTAATATATTTTTGCGTGAATTACATCATCGTCAATTTTACTTAATACTGCGTAAAGATCATAAGTTAAATAAGAATATATATTACTTTCTTGGGATAGTTGTTTTTCTATTATATATAATCTATTCTCAGGCTTTAAGATGGTGATATTATTTTGTTGATCCTCAATCCAAAATTCAGCAATTTGCCGATAATAATTTTGGGCTGAGGATACTCTCATATCTTTTAAGGTAACTTCAAACCCACCAGCTGTTACCTTGTCTCCAACTTTTCCTATAAAATCTACTTCACTTTGTAATAATGAATTAAGAGTAATAGTTAAAACAAGTAAGCCAAAGCCTAAATGCCCTAAGATCATAGCAATATTAGCTTTTAGTTTGGTTCTAAAAAAATTGCTTTTTGCTAATATATAATAACAATTTTGTATTATTAGAAAAAGAGAAGATGTCACGGCACATGCTGAAATAAAACCATACTGAATTTGGTATGAGCTAATAACAGTTATTGCAAAAGAAATAAATAGTAAACAGACGTCATTGCGAGGATGCATAAGCCTACGAAGCAATCCATTTCTAATTACTTTTCTGGATTGCTTCGTCGACATTAGCTCTCCTCGCAATGACGTCTGTGAGTTAGTCGGGTTAGCTATATGATTTGTTTGAGCAATGCCAACTAGTAGAACTATTGGAATAATGAAGATTATAAAATTATTGATAAAAAATCTTTCACTAATGGTAATAGATTCTTGGTATAATAAAGAATAAACTATGGGGTAAATGGTGGCACATAGTAATATTACTAGGGCTGTTAAGAAAAATATACTACCCCAAATAATAAGTTTGTACTTAAATTTATGTTTGTCTAATCCTGCTGGATCGGGTTGAGTGATATTTTGTCCTTTTACTAATAGTAAAACTAAACTTGATATAGCAATAATAGCAAATATTACCAACATGTAAATTGCTCGCTCAGGTGATGAGGCAAAAGAATGGATTGAGGTGATTAGCCCTGAGCGTACCAAAAACGTACTAAATACTACCAATAAAAAAGTGATGATTGATAAGGTTATCGTCCAATTTTTCATTTGCCCAGATTTTATCGTTACCAAGATTGAGTGATGTAGAACGATAGCCGACAGCCATGGTAGCAGGGAAATATTTTCTACTGGATCAAAAAACCAAAAACCACCCCAGCCAAGTTCTCTATAAGCCCACCATGATCCTAAGGCTATTCCTAAGGTTGAAAATAGCATTCCTAGATTGGTAAATATTTTAATTGCTCTGAGATTAACAAAGTCTAAACTAGACGTAAGCAGGATTACGCAAGCAGATGTGAAAGGTACGACGTAACAGACGTAACCTAAATATAATATAGGTGGATGTATTATTAGTGCAATATCTTGCAGCATGGGGTTTAAGCCGAGCCCCTGGGCGGGACGGAAGGATAGGCTGTCAAATGGGTTAGAGGTAAAATAAATGAAACTACCGAACAAGATTTGTATTAGTGCTAGTATAATTGTGTGATAGACTTGAATTGGACGGCTATTGAATAGTGCAATATAAATAACACCTATAGTTTGTAATAAACATAGCCATAATAGGATAGATCCCTCATGACTCGCCCAGCTAGCAGCAATTTTAAATCCAAGAGGTTTTAATGTACTAGAATTCAGAAAGACATTCTGCACAGAAAAATCTGATATGATAAATCCATATACTAATAGCAAGAAAGATAATAATGTTGACAGGAAACTAAGGTAGAAAAAAAAAGTAGCAGAACGATATAAATATAAAGAACTAACAACTGTTAGTATGCTGAATAAAATTGCAGATATTTGTAAATAATTGCCAAGACTACTTATCACTTTCAGATTCTTTATTTGGTAGAATAATGACTTTTATGCTATCAAGTCTGTTACCTATTTTTTTGTTAATAGTGATACTTAAATTAAATATCTTGATAGATTCTCCTTGATTGGGAATACACTCAAGTTTATGGATAATTAAGCCAGCTATGGTATTTGCGTCATCATCAGGTAGACTCCAATTTAATTCTCTATTTACATCTCTTATGGTTACAGATCCATCAATAATAAACTCCACATCAGATTTTTTTACAATTGTGTTAATAGGATAATCATGCTCATCGATAATAGGACCAACGATCTCTTCTAGAATATCTTCTAGAGTAATAATACCTTGTAGATCACCATATTCGTCAACAACACAGGCAAAATGGCTTTTTCTTTCTCTAAAAGCATGAAGTTGATGAGTTACCAAAGCATTATCAGGTATAAACCAAGGCTGATTTACTAATTCTTTGATATTAATTTTTTTTGCATCGTTATTCTTTTCATAAAGAGCCCGGAGTAGATCTCTCATGTGAAGTACGCCAATTATGTTGTCCTGAGTGTCCTTCCATAATGGTATTCTTGTATGGGGGCTAGATAATAATGCTCGCCTCACTATCTCCTCTTTAGGCAAATCTATATTAATGGCTACTATGTTACTTCTATGTATCATAATTTCAGATACTGTCATTTTCCTAATATCTAATATACCCCCTAACATGTCACGGTCAGATTTATAAACATTACCTTCTTGATGATAATGTTCAATAACTCCTCTGACTTCTTCTGCTCCCGAGATATTTTGTTGTAGATTAATACAGAAAATAAAACAGAACAGCTTAACTATAACTTCAAAAATAGAATTAATTGGTTTCAAAAGCTTTAGGAAAAATATAATTGCTGGAGAAGTGAATAATGCTAACTGTTCTGCTTTTGCTACAGCAATAGCTTTAGGTATTATCTCGCCGAAAACAATTATCACGAAAGCCATCACTGCTGAAGCTACGACAGTGCCACTATCACCTAGCCAATCGATAAATATACTGGTAGCAATGGTAGTGCAAACAGTATTAAGCAGAGTATTACCAATCAATAATGTGCCAATTACTTTTTCTTTATTCTTGAGAACTTGTAATACAGTGTTACGTTTAATAGCTTTTGCCTTAAACTTTTGTATTTTCCCCGGAGAAGACGCGGTGATGGCCGTTTCAGTAGCTGAAAGCAGTGCGGCACATCCTATCATTAGAACAATAATGATTGTCAAAAAAATAGTCATTGATCCTTGTATAAATTATTAGCGTAAATCTAATTATATTGGCAACTGTGCAATTCCCCTAATACTTTTTTAGTATGCTCTTGCCTTAAACTCATGCTACAGGGCTTATTTCTTTTCTTGCCTGAATTTGCTAAAAAATAATTTTGATTATTTTTATCAAAATACTTACAAAAATCATCAATTGAACAGAATATTTCCTCTAGGGAAGCCAACATAGTTACCTCTTTAATTGTCAGTTAAAATTAGTAACTTTAATTCACTTCCCACTACACCTCAACCCTTATATCTTTATATAATCCTTCTACACTTATATCGAACTCAGGTTAACTAACCAACTGATGTAATGAAATAACATTGTAGAGGTAAACAGAATATTAAGAGATTCTAACCTAGAATATGCGAAAGAAAATGATAATGATGGTAAATAAGACAACCTTAGCTTACAAAAAAACTGATTTATCCAATGGCTCTTTGAAGGCGACAAGTTGATAAGTATAGTTTGTAAGCCAGCGAATTCCATCAGGGTTGTAGAGTAAATTTTATCTGTATTATTGAAAATATTAATAAAATTCACTTTGCTATAAGCCGGATACATGGCTGCATTTGCTTTTTTGCTATTGACGTTATTTTTTTTCTTGCATTATATGGGTAGATCTATACATGAACTAGGGGCGATTCAAAAATTGCTGGATTTAAACATAGTAATAAGGTATTGTAGGCTGAATTTAGTTCGTTATTAAATAATAATTATGCAAACAACAACTGCGGTTACCAACAAAAAAACACAAATTAAAGAATATACGTCTTTTATCTTTACAATATTTTTGGCACTGATGATAAGATTTTTTGTCATGGAACTTTTTTTTGTGCCAACAGGTTCAATGAAAGCGACCGTGCTGGAGAATGATTATATTTTTTCAACAAAATATTCTTATGGATATAGTAATTACTCTTTTCCGTTTAGTCCTAATATTTTGAATGGAAGAATATGGGCGGCACAGCCACAAAGAGGAGATATAATAGTTTTTCGCCCACCAAATAATATGGATATTCGATTTATAAAAAGACTAATTGGCCTACCTGGCGATAAAGTACAATTAATCAATGATGTAGTGTATATAAATGATAAAGCTATAGAACGCACTGAAATTGGTACATATACAAGTGAAGAAGGAAAAAATTATATAAAATATAAGGAAATGTTACCTAATGGTGTAAGTTATTTTTCTTATAAATTAAAACAAAATAATCATTCATTAGTAAATAAATATGGTAATACGGAAAGCTTTTATGTACCTGAAGGTAAGTATTTCTTTCTTGGAGATAACAGAGATGAATCGAATGATAGTAGGATATATCTAGGATTTGTACCGTTTAAAAACTTTATTGCCAAAGGACAATTTATTATTTTTTCTACAAAAGAAGAATTATGGCAAAGTGATATTGGGATAATTAATCAAATACTCCGTGTTGGTACTTGGCTGGCATCTATTAGATTTAACAGAATATTTACGTCCCTTTATACAGATAAAATACAAAATGATAACAAGTAAAGAATCAGCTCTTTCTGCTCCGGAAAAGCTTGAACAAGATATAGGATATAATTTTAATAATAAATCTCTTTTACTTGAAGCGTTAAGTCATCCTTCTCTTAAGCAACATGTACTAAAGCATGGAATTCAAAAAAACTATGAACGTTTAGAATTACTTGGTGATGCAATAATTAATTTTATCATTACTGAAATTTTATTTAAAAATTTCTCTACTTATGATGAGGGGAAATTAGCAAAAATTAGAGCATATCTAGTCTGTAAAGAATCACTTTGCAAAGTAGCTGCAAAAATCAATTTGTCAGACTATATTATTATGACCCATGGCGAGGAAGTATTAGGGGGAAGGCAAAATCCTAATAATATTGAGAATACTATGGAAGCATTAATTGCTGCCATTTATCTTGATAGTAACATTGATACAACCCAAAAAATAGTATATAATTTGTGGTATGAGTTTATATCTATTACTGATTTAGCTGATTATGACCCTAAAACTACTCTTCAGGAATTAGCACAAAGAAAGGGAATTGAAAGACCCGTGTATGAAGTGATAAAAAGAGAAGGATCACCACACGCATCTATCTTCACTGTATTAGTAAAAATGGAAGCCTACCAACAAACTGGTACTGGTCATTCAGTTAAAGAAGCAGAAAAAGTTGCTGCTCGTAAATTAATGAACTATTTTAACCTGAGTTCGACGTAAGACATTAGACCTCTTTCGAAACTCGCTTATGCTGAGGGATTTGAAGGAGACGCGGAACGCAGAACCGCAGCGTACTCTAATGTACGTGAGGATTCGAGTACCGCATCGACGTACAAATCACCAGCAGAAGTAGAGTTTCGAAAGAGGTCTATTGATTTAATGGTTTCGATGTTCCCTCTATATATCAAATTCAGGTTATTTTGAGCTGGTGAATTGTATGCCTCAGAAGACAATATCTTTATGTATAATCGGCAAACCAAATGCTGGTAAATCATCATTATTAAACAAACTTATTGGACAAAAAATCTCCATAGTAACGAATAAAGTTCAAACGACTCGCTCCATTATAACTGGAATAGTTACCATAAAAGATACGCAGCTGATAATATTAGATACGCCAGGTATATTCGAGCCAAAGAAACAGCTGGAAAAAGCAATGGTACGGTGTGCATGGTCAAGTTTACATGGCGTAGATTTAGTTTTATTGATAATAGATAGTACGAAACCTATTGATCAATTTACGTTACAAATACTTAAAAAGTTGCAAACTCTTAAAATAAATTTAATCTTTTTGTTAAACAAGATTGATAGCCCTTCTGAATATCTAGAAGAAATAGAAAATACTCTAAAATCTCAGTTCATAGATAATTATATATTGAAGACGTCCGTTTTATCCGGTAAAAATATCAATAAATTACTCAATTATATACAAAGCCAAGCTAAAGAATCGCCTTGGTTGTATGAAGAGGATGATGTTACTAATTTGCCTATGCGATTTTTAGCTGCTGAGATAACTAGGGAACAATTATTCTTGAATCTCCACCAAGAATTACCTTATAATTTAACTGTTCAAACTGAAATGTGGCAAGAGAATAATGATAAGTCTATCAAAATTCATCAGGTAATAGTGGTTTCAAAGAATTCTTATAAGACTATTATTTTAGGAAACAATGGTTGTAAAATTAAAGAAATAGGATCTAAGGCAAGAATAGAGATGCAGCTAGCTTTTGATTGTAAAATTCACCTTTTCCTTTTTGTGAAAGTACGTGAGCTTTGGGAAAATGATCCGCACTCATATAGATATATGAGATTGAAACAAGTTTAAATATGAATTTTAAAGATATAGGTATAATAATTGCCAAAAAACCACTAAAAGAAAATACGGCTATTATTACAGTTTTTACTGAGAATCATGGCTTATATTCCGGTGTAATACGAGAAACATCTAAAAAATTTGGTTCTGTAAATCAACAAGGTAATATTGTTGATTTTTTTTGGCAAGCTAGATTACACGAGCATCTAGGAATGGCTAAATGCGAATTAATAAAATCTTACGCTGGTCTTTTAATAACTAATAAAATTAAGCTTTACGCTTTTAATTCAATTATTAGCCTTATTAAGATGGCATTTCATGAAAGAGAAAATCACAATAAATTTTTTCCAATTTTTGTAAAATATTTAAGTAGTCTAGCAAATAATTTTATTTTTGAGGAATATATTAAATTTGAATTAGCCATACTTCAAGAATCAGGTTATGGTCTTGATTTGCATAAATGTGCAGTAACAGGTACTAGGGAAAATCTATCTTACGTCTCGCCAAAATCTGGAAGAGCTGTATGCTTATCAGAGGGATTACCATATCAAGACAGGCTTCTAATCTTACCACAATTCTTAACCTCCACTAATAGCCAAATTACTAATAATGATAAAAAACAATCTTTTAATTTAACTACATATTTTTTTAACCGGTATTTCTTTCACAACCAACAACAACTACATGTACGAGAGAATTGCATAGAATATATTATTCGATTTGCAACATTCACATAAAATAAAACCTATAGAAAATCAGCCTCCAAAAGCAGATTCTGAAGAATTGTTTTGCTTTCTAGAACCACCCCGAAAACTACTAAGTTTTTTAGATCTAGTCGGATGCTTCAATTTGCGTAGTGCTTTGGACTCTATTTGCCTAATACGTTCCCTAGTAACGTTGAATTGTTGTCCAACTTCTTCTAGTGTATGATCGGTACTCATTCCTATACCAAATCTCATCCTTAGAACTCTTTCTTCACGAGGAGTAAGAGTTGCTAAAACTCTAGTTGTGACCTCTCGTAAGTTAGATTGAATTGCTGCGTCAAGCGGTAATATAGCATTTTTGTCTTCAATAAAGTCTCCAAGATAACTACCATCATCATCGCCTATTGGATTTTCTAAGCTAATTGGTTCTTTAGCTATTTTCATTACTTTTCGTACTTTATCAACTGGCATAGAAAGGCGAGCAGCAATTTCTGCCGGAGTCGGTTCATAACCTAGCTCGTTAAGCATTTGCCTAGAGGTACGAATAATTTTATTGATCGTTTCAATCATATGCACGGGAATACGTATGGTTCTAGCTTGATCAGCTATAGCTCTAGTAATAGCTTGCCTAATCCACCAAGTAGCATAAGTGGAAAATTTATATCCCCTACGATAGTCAAATTTATCAACAGCCTTCATTAACCCAATATTTCCTTCCTGAATTAAATCTAAAAACTGTAATCCACGATTTGCATATTTTTTAGCAATTGAGATAACTAGACGCAAATTAGCCTCTATCATAGCTTTTTTTGCCCTAAGGACTTGTCTTTCACCCTTTTGTATTGTATGCACTAACTTTTTAAATTCAATAATTGGCAAACCAATAGTCATTTCCATGGTTTTTAATTCACTAATCATTTGATCAATAGCATCAGATTCTTTAGCAAGGAAATTCTTCCAATTAGATTGCTTGTTTTTTTGCATTTGCCTTTTCCAGTTTTCATCAATTACTGCTCCCATATATTCATTTAGGAAGTTCTGACGACTTATGCCATATTTTTCAGCTAATTTAAGGAAGTTCCCTTCTTTAGTTACTAATTCTCTATTTAGACTATATATTCTATTAAGAATTTCTTCTGTCCTTTTAGAGTGAAAATGGATACTAGAAATTTCAATAATTAGTAATTGTAGATTCTTGGCATATTTTTTGTTATCATGCAATCCCTTAGGTTGAGGATAACGTGTGTAATGTTTTTTTGCTTCAATTAACAACTCTTCAGAAAGTCTAGAAACTCTTTCCATACGCTTGACAACACTAGGTAATAACTGTAACTCAATAGTAGCTATTGATAAATTACTAGCTTCTTCATGTTCTTCATGATCTGATTCTATATAATTATTTTGATTCTCTTCAGAATTACTATCATCCCCGTTAATCATATTAGCTTCTAGATCAATCAAATCTCGGAGTAGTATTTTTTCATTAACTAAATCTTCATGCCATTTTATAAAGAATTTCATCGATATTGGATTTTCACAAAGTGACTTAACCATTATCTCTTTGCCTTCTTCAATATCTTGGGCTACTTCTATTTCAGCCTCACGAGAAAAAAGTCCAACTCCTCCCATATCTCGTAAATATAACCTTACTGGATCATCGGTTGTACCTAAGTTTTCTTCTTCACTTTCGTCTTCAGGCTCACGATCAACATTATTAGACAGTTTAAATTCATCATCTACATTAATATCAAGTTTGATCTCGTCATCATCACCTTCTATAATATCAACTCCAGCCTCAGAAAACTTTGATATTACCTTTTCTAGATCTTTTACTGATATATTATTAGTCATTGGAATGACTTTATTTAGATCATAATAAGTGACTGCAGTGCCTTTTTCTTTAGCTGTTTTAACTAGGTTATCAACTGCAGTACTTTTTACATCTATTTTCTCTTTTGCTTCTGTCATAATTTATAAACCTTGGGTCAATTAGTAAAAGATTCGTTTAGATTATAAATCTCTTTGGAGATTTTCAAAATTTCTTCTCGATATAATATAGCTTTTTTTAGCTCTTCGTCTGAGCCATTTTGAATAATTGAGCTATATTCTTGTTTTAATAGTACTAGGTGATGTTTTTTATGCAACCATTGCCAAAGTAAGTCAGAATCGATATCATCCTGATTAAATGACAAATCTAGAAATAGATTATTGGATTTTGACAATACTGAAAAAGTGTCATAAAATCCAGTTTTTTCTGCCAAAGCAATAATATTTTCCTGATCTAATATATCGTTGCTAATAATTTCTGCAAAATACCAATCACGAAAAGCTTCAAGCATTTTATTTTGGAAATTTAACGTTAATAAGAAATCCTTTATTTCTTGCTTTTTGATTATCTTTGGACACTTTACTAACATTATACAAAAGACTTGTTCTAACATCTCAATATCTGAATAATCCGGAGTTGACAATGTTACATTTGAATTTTTTACAGTTATTTTACTTTGACGTTTAATTAAATTCTGCCATATTTGATCTTTAAAATACCTATAGTAATTATGGCTAAGTAGCTTATCTTTTATTTGTTTACAATAATCTTCAAGATTCCTTTCCAAAATAGCTTTGTCTTCTGGAGTCGAGAAAGTCTTACCTTCATATTCGGAACGCCAAATCATTTCAGATAGATTAATTCTTTTATCAAAAATTTGTGTGAAACTTTCCGCTCCATCTTTATTTATAATATCATCAGGGTCACTTCCGCTAGGTAACATCACAAAGGAAATTTTCTTATTGCCATTTATCAGAGGTAGTACTAGATTAATTACCCGATGGGTGGCTTTTATTCCTGCTATATCACCATCTAAACAGAGTACTATTTCATCTCCGGCACGCCATAATTTTTGTAGGTGATTCTCTGTAACCGAAGTACCAAGACTTGCCATTGCTTCTTTAAAACCAGCTTGGTGCAAGGCAATAACATCTAAGTACCCTTCAACCAAAATTGAATGGTTTTTCTTATAAGCAACACTAATTGCATTATTCTCCCCATATAATGTTTCATTTTTTTGAAATAATATGGTTTCCGGAGAATTTAAATATTTAGGTAATCCATCACCAAGCACTCGCCCCCCAAAACCAACTACTTTATTATAAACATTTTTAATCGGAAAGATTATCCGATTATAAAATATTTCATATATTGTACCATCATCTCGCTTGCCCACTAAGCCTGCTTTTTGAAGTTTTTTCAAAGATATTGATTTTTTTTCAAAAAATTTCTGTAGTGCTTTAGCTGGAGGAGCAAAACCGATAGAGAATTCCTTAATTGCTTCTTTACTAATACCGCGGTCATGTAAGTAGCTACATACTTCTTGTGACAATTGTGATGTAAAAAATCTTTCAGCCATCTCTAAGATATCAAATAGTTCATCCGATTCTTCATAGAGTTTTTGTTGTGCTGCTGTTAATTTAGGCAATTCAATGCCATAATCATTAGCAAGTTTAATAGCTGCTTCCTTATAAGATAAACCGCTAAAGTTGGAAACAAACTTTATAACATCCCCGTGAACAGCACAGCCAAAGCAATAATAAAACTTCTTGGCATCATTTACAGTGAATGATGGAGATTTTTCAACATGGAAAGGACATAGTCCCAAGTAATTTCCAGATTTCTTAGTTAAGACTACTTTTTGTCTAACAACATCTGATAAATTAATCCGAGTTCTAAGAAGTTCATAAAATTCTAATGGAATTCTCATAAACTTAAAATAAAGGTGAATATGATTGTAGAGAAGCAGTAGCTAAGAGGTATTAATAAATTATCGTTTATTGATAACTCTTTTGAGTAGAATTCACTAATAGTAGCAACTATAGAACTAATTATGATAACAGTAAAACTAGTGTGATAGCCGATGAAAAAATACACTAATATGCTAATAAAAATTGCAGAAATTAGAAAGGCAATGGAACCTTCCAATGACTTGCCATTTTTTAGAGGCGTACCTATTTTTGTACCCACTAGTGCAGCAAGACAATCAGCTATTATCAATATAAGCCAAGATGAAATCGCTAAACCTTTTGAAAATAAAAGAGCAGTTAAGAAAAATCCAACTACCATAAAACTGCTACCACTTAGTCTGAATAAACCACTCTGTTCTTCAGGTCTCATAAACTTTCCAAGAAATTTATCTGTAAATTTCTTAACATATAAATTATAATGCCTTGTAATATCTATATATAATACACATATTATAAGTAGAAATAATAGTGTAGTAACAACTAATTTAGATGAAAATAAATAAAAAAGTGGTATAATCAAGCTGTATAAGTGGAAAGTTTTACGTTGTATTTCAAAATTAAAGAGTTTAGTTTGCATAATAACCTAAAAGGTCTATTTGACAAAGTTTGACACAACAAATATACTAGAAAACTTAACTTAGACAAGACATATTATTATGGCAGATTTTCCTATTACACATAAAGGGTTTGATAGTTTAGAAAAAGAAATTAAACATCTTAAACACATAGAACGACCAAAAGTAATTGAAGCTATAGCAACAGCTAGAGATTTTGGAGATTTATCTGAGAATGCAGAATACCATGCAGCACGGGAAAAACAAAGTTTTATTGAAGGTCGCATTTTGGATCTTGAAGATAAAATAGCAAGAGCTAAAATTATTGATACCTCAAAACTCTCCGGTGATACCATAAAATTTGGGGCGTTAGTTAAGTTGATCGATGATGAAACAGAGGAAATAGTTATATATCATATTGTTGGAGAGTATGAAGCAGATATAACCAAAAAGAGGGTATCCATAGTATCGCCAATTGCTAAGGCTCTCATCGGTAAAGGGGTCGGAGATATAGTAGAAGTAACCACTCCTAAAGGTTCAAAATCTTATGAGGTTTTAGAAGTATCCTATCAAGAATTAGTAGATATTTAAGATAATAACTATTAGTGCTAGCTTATTTATATGTTATAACCTGAATTCGATGTAACAAGTTACATCGAATTCAGTATTGTATATAGAAACAATCAGGTTTGAAGCGGTTCTACTCGATAATCAAGTTTTTTAGAATTATTAAAAAATACGTCATTGCGAGGAGTCACTTTAGTGGCGACGAAGCAATCCACAAAAAATATAATAAGTAATTTGGATTGCAGTGTCGCCACTAAAGTGGCTTCTCGCAATGACGTTTGACTACAAAGTTGTATACATCTTACTAATTTTGTGTGCATCGCCTAGGTTAACGGGGTATTACCCCTGTGGAAACTTTTTAAGAGCTTAAAAAATGATTAAAAATGAAATATTATCTTACCCAGAAGTAAAAAGTTTGAATGGTCAATGTAAAAAGCTTGTTGTGTTGTTACATGGGCTTGGTTCAGATGGGCATGACTTAATAAGCTTAGTTCCCTTTATATCTAAGGAATTACTAGATTGTCATTTTATCTCGCCGCATGGAGTTGAAAAATTTGACAATGCACCGTATGGTAGACAATGGTTTAGTCTAAATGATCGTACTCCTCATGTAATAGGGGAATTAGTTGATAAAAATAGTGGTTTAGTTAAAAAGATAATTCAAAAAAAACAAGCAGAACTAAATTTAACTAATAAAGATACTATCATAATTGGTTTTTCACAAGGCACTATGATGGGACTATATTTAAATTTGGTACAAAAAGAGCCTTTTGCTTGTGTGGTAGGCTTTTCTGGTAAATTAATCGCCCCACTAGAATGTATCAATAAAACTACGCCAGTTTGCGTAATACATGGCGAATTAGATGATGTGGTTGATGTAAGTAGCATGGACGAGATAATAGAATATTTACAGAAATATAATATTGATCATAGTAATTACAAGATACCAAATCTTATGCATTCTATTGATGATAGGGGTCTACAATTTGCCGTCAAGTTTATAAATACTAAAGCACAGTAAATTGTAATACGACGTTTTTTTAAGTACTTAATCCCAAGGAGTTTAGCAGATGTTTTACTGCTTAGGCAAGTAGCTTAAAACTTCAAATCATTTGAGTATATATGATTAGCTTATTATTGAATTTTTTATATATATTAAGAGTGGTAAGCAAGCAGCAAATACTGACTTATCCTGGTACAATAAGATTACCATCTAGGTTAAAAATTCTTGGCTGGATGATAACCATAGTATTTTATCCAATTGGTCTATTGAAAACACCAAAAGATGATTTTGGTATAAGGTTAACCGATTGTTTTAAAAAATTAGGTCCTGTTTATATAAAATTTGGTCAAACTCTTTCCACAAGACCGGATCTTATAGGAGTTAAGATTGCCCATTATTTGCAGTCTCTTCAAGATAAGTTGCCACCTTTTAGCAGCAGTATAGCACGAAAGATTATTGATGAGTCTTTTGGTCAAAGTACCGATGAGTTATTCTCCGTCTTTGAGGATATACCAATTGCAGCAGCTTCGATTTCTCAAGTACACAGAGCTAAGTTGAAGTCTGGTGAATTCGTTGCAGTAAAAATATTACGTCCGAGAATTCATCATACATATAATAAAGATATTAAAATTTTATATATTCTTGCTAAACTAGTAGCAAAAATATTTATAAAATTTAAAAGATTGCGACCAGTAGCGGTAATAGATGTATTTAATACTACTATGAAATTTGAGCTTGACCTACGTTTAGAAGCAGCAGCAGCTTCAGAACTATCTGATAATCTGCAAAATGATGTTGATATATATATTCCTAAAGTTTATTGGCAACTGACTCATGAATATATAATAACCACAGAATGGGTAGATGGAATATCAATTTATGCTCGAGATAAGCTTATAGAGCAGGGCTTATATCTAACTAAAATAGCCCAAAGATTTGCTACAATATTTTTTAACCAAGTATATAGAGATGGTTTCTTTCATGCAGATTTACACCCCGGCAATATTTTAGTTAGGTCGGATGGTAGCATAGTATTACTAGATTTTGGTATTATGGGTAGGTTATCTGATAAAGACAGAATGGCAATTGCTGAAAGCCTATTTGGTTTTTTAAGTAGGAACTATAAGTTAGTAGCACTTGTCCATCTTAGGGCTGGTTATATTCCTCAGAATACCGATCTTGATCTTTTTGCTCAGGCGTGTAGAGCAGTAAGCGAACCGATTATAGGATATGCCGTTAAAAATATTTCCATAGGTAGGTTACTTGCACAATTATTTAAAATCACCGAAGATTTTGGTATGGAGGTGCAACCACAATTGCTATTGTTACAGAAAACTATAGTAGTAGTAGAAGGAGTAGGACAGCAGCTTGATCCAAAAATTAACGTATGGCAACTTATAGAACCATGGATCAAGAAATGGGCGGCTAAGAATCTTAGCCCAGAGGCAAAAATTCTTAGAATTCTAAAGTATGTTGTAGTGGAAATATTGGAGAGATTTAATAAATGAAAATAGTAACCTGGAATATTAATTCAGTACGCTTGCGACTTAGTTTGCTCAAAAAGCTAATTGATGAACATCAGCCTGATATTATATCACTGCAGGAGATTAAAACAATTAATGAACTATTTCCTTACAAAGCTATTAATGATATGGGCTATCAGCACATATATTGTTCAGGAGAGAAGTCTTATAATGGAGTAGCAATTTTATCAAAATTGCCTTTTATCAATAAATTCATTCTTGAATTGTATAATAGCGATAAAAGGCATGTAGCAGTAGAAGTTTTAGGTATTGAGATACATAATTTTTATGTACCAGCTGGTGGTGATATAGCTGATGTGAATGTTAATGAAAAATTTAAACATAAATTGGCATACGTCAAATTAATGCAAGAATGGTTAACCAATAATCGGAGTAAAGATAGTAAGATTATCATAACTGGAGACCTAAATATTGCCCCTCATGAGCATGATGTATGGTCTAGCCGTCAATTGCGTAATGTTGTCAGCCATACAGACATAGAGCGTTCAACTCTGTTGGAATTACAGGATTCCTTAGGTTTTATCGATAGTAGCCGCTATTTCATACCGCATAATGAGAAATGTTATACTTGGTGGAGTTATAGAAATATAGACTGGCAAAAATCTAATCGGGGACGTAGATTAGATCATATTTGGACTAGTTCTAACTTACAAGATAAGATGCTATCTGTTAGCTCCTTATCAGAAGCTAGGAATTGGCTTATGCCCTCTGATCATGTACCTTATTTTTTAACATTGGGGAGTGTTGAGTAAAAGGTAAAACTGTTATGTTAAATTCGTGTTATTAATGATTAATAATTTAAAAATTGTTGACATGAGTCCATCTCTAATTATATTAGATATGTACAATTATTTTTGTTTAATATAAAAATTGCCTTTTACGTTTAAATTATAAAAAATATCTTAATTATGTAAATAAGAGGGAAATGTGCGTTTAAGTACACTAATAATGATATTATCTGTTTTTCTATTTTTAACAGGGTGTGTTGGAGATAGGGTTTTGATGCCGAAGGCTAATTTAGCCCAAGATATTACAGGTATCCAAGTAACATATATTTTACCACATGGGGTTGAACAAAGTGCTGGGACAGTTAATGGACTAAGGTTCAAGCAATATAATTGTGGACCTGAGAGTAAAAGAGAAAGGTTACATATTAATTCTAAACACAATGGTTTGTTAATAGAAAGAAGGACTGACAATGGGGTGGCAGGTTCTGGTGTGATTTACAATGTTGACGTAAATACTATATCTAAGCCTGATAGCACATGGGTTATACTAACGCCTAAGACTCAAGAAACATACCAACAGGGTGTAGTTTTGCCATTTCCTGTGCCTGATTTTGATATAGAATCTTATTTATTAAGTGCTGTATTTGATTATGTATTTGAACTCAATTCAGAATATAATGGTGATTCAATAAAAGCAAACTTTGATCGCCTGTTAGGTAAAGATAGCACTAATTACAGATTAAACCTTAATGATGAGCAATTTGACATTTCTATAAAAATATATCCTTACAGAAATGGAACAAAAGTTGTTGCCAATATTACGATATATAATCAAAAAACAAAAAATGGAGTGATTAATGTGATTCAAAAAATAGAAAGAGTCAAAGAAGAAATACGCAGAATAGTTAATTCTTAAGCAAGGTTAAGTAAATAATCTTAGGTATAGCTAACACGTTTAAGGTAGGTGATAGCCTTGGTATCATTCCCGCGTAGGTAGCGGAATCTAAATATGATCTTACGATGTCATCCCTGCGTAGGTAGATATCTAAAATAACTTAACACCTATCTTGGTCATTTTTTAGATTCCTGCATACGCAGGAATGACATAAACCTTCGCGGGATGACATCGCTTTCTAGCTAAGCAAGATTAACATATACCTAAAACCTTTTCGGGTTAGCTATAATATAATTTTAAAATTGTGAAGATAACTTTATTGCAATCTAATCTTACCTCTTTATTATTTTAAAAAATTATTAAAATAATAGAAGGTATGGAATTAATAAATGAAAGTTCAGGACTATAAATTTTATAATGATTTAATATCACAGATTGTGGTTGAGGAGGTTTGGTTATTTGGTTCTAGGGCAAGGAACGATAATCAGGATAGAGCAGATATTGATTTAGCTATAGTATGTCATAATGCTACTACTAAGGATTGGTTGAAATTACAAGAAATTGTTAATAATGCTGATACACTCTTAAAAATAGATTGTATAAGGCTTGACGAATTAGAGGATTCATCAGACTTAAAATTATCTATAATACGAGAAGGGGTGAAATTATATGAAAGATCCTAAAATAGAGTTAGGTTTCTCAAAGCTAAGTAGAGCTTTAATATCTTTAGAAGATATTGTATTTAAGCCCGTGCTAGAAGATCGAAGTAATATAGATGCTACCATTCAAAGATTTGAGTTTACAATAGAACTATTTTGGAAATTATTAAGGGTAATTCTTGAAAGCAAAGGATTAGAAGTGCAATATCCTAAAGATGTTTTAAGAGAAGCATTTAAAGGACATCTGATTGATCATGAACAAGAGTGGTTAAAAATGCTGCTAGATAGAAATATTACCTCTCACACTTATGATGAGCAGCTAGCGGATAAAATTTATAATAATATTAGATCTTACATTCCCACATTAAGAAGTACATTTGATAAATTGAACTTTCTTAATCACTTACCTTACGTATAATCCCCATGGCGATTTAAAAGTTATAGGAAAAACAGCCTAGCGTCATTGCAAGGAGGTATAAGCCGACGAAGCAATCCATTTTGGTTATTTTTTGGATTGCTTCGTCGACCTACGGTCTTCTCGCTAATAGACGTTGACCACATACAACTTTTAAACTGCCCTGCCTAAAACCGCTGCCTCTTCGAACTTTCGACAGTTGTGGATCGTAGGTAACCTGAATTCGATGTAACAAGTTACATCGAATTCAGTATTATATATAGAAACAATCAGGTTTGAAGTGGCTGCCCACCTGATTGTTAAAATATAATACTCCATTCAATATGTGATTTTAATAATTAAAATCACATATTGAATGATGAAAAAAGTTAAAATGCACCCGCGTCAGCCGCTTCAAGAGTGCATTTTTCCTTATAACAAAGCAAGTATCGATATAAGAATTATTAATTCTTATATCGAACTGAGGTTAGGTAGCCACGTACTAAATGTACGCCTAGCACCTCGACCCTACGACTCCTGCTACTATCATGATTTTGATTCTATCGTCTATCAACTCTTCATTTACAAGCAGTATACCATTACTTACGTTAGCGTTTTTGGTCTACTTTTTCTGTACTCGTCTGTGCTATAACTTTATTTACAAACAGATAGCAAGGTAAAAATAAGAGTGCTAACCCTAAGTTAAACGTTGCTATCTTTAAGAATCCTTTTTTATATATCTCTAAGGACTCTAGACAATCTACTTCCCCATTTATGGAAGGGATTGCCATGAACTTCGATATTAAAATTCCTGCTAAATTAGCAAATGCTGCAAATAACATTATTATACCCATTACCAAGCCTTTTAAGTGTTTAGGTGCAAGTAAAGTTGCTTGTTCTTGTATTAATGGTCCTATACATAGTTCTCCAAGCCCTATAAATGCTATACCACTTACTAAGTATAGTAAATCCTATCTTTCCTTCTATATTTGCATTTAAACATCCTATATATAATATAAAAAAGCATATAGCCATGGTAGAAATACCAAAAGCAAATATAGGAGTGGTATATTTTTTATCAAATTTCATATATGCCCCTAATAGAGAACCAAATATTATAATTGAAAAAGGGTTTATTGCTTGAAAAACAGCAGGTGGAATTGTTAACCCCAATATTTCATTTACAACATTTCTTTGAGTAAATAAGTTGACTAGTGAGCCAAGTTGCATTTCTAATGCAAAAAAACACATAAAAAATGTAATTAGTATTAATAATACTGTTAATCTTTTTCTTTGTAGTGGCGATGATTTTACTATTATGTAAATAAATATACCTAAAATTAGAATACCACACAAAGCAAGTATATTAGCAAAGAACTCACTTGATATAAGCATTCTAGCAACTACAAGAGCAAAAAGAAGGCTAGCTATCATTAATATAGTAAAAATATTTAACCCTAGTATTTTCTTATTCATCAGTTCTGGTCGTGGGGAAATACCATTATCTCCTAACAAATGTTGAAATTTGATAAAAATAGTAAGTCCTAAGATCATACCACCCCCAGCTATACCAAAATCATAGTGCCAACCATATAAATAAGCTATATAACTACATGATATGGATGCCATGAATGATCCTAGATTTACACCTACATAAAATAAAGTAAATCCTCTACTTCGTTCTGGGTCGTCTTCCTTGTAACATGAACCTAACAAATTAGTTATATTCCCTTTAAACATACCAGTACCTACAGCAATTAACGCCAGGCCTATATATATTAGCTCAGACTCCAATTCAACTAAAGTTAAGGACAGGTGACCAATAGTGATAATGATACCGCCAAGTAGTACCATATTACGAAATCCTGTTAATTTGTCAGCGAGGAAGCCGCCAAGCACAGGACCTGCATAACCAACCGCTGCAAATAATGAATAGATGGCATAAGCTTTTGCATCTTCATACCCTAGACGGGAAGTCAAGAAAAGCACTAAAAGAGACCTCATCCCATAATAACTAAACTGATCCCACATTTCAACAAAGAATAGCATTATTAAAAATTTGGGAAACCTCGTTGAATTTGGTACATTTAAAATTGCACTCATAAAACACCTACAATATAATGTTAGAATTTGAATGTTATATGAAAGTAGGTCATTCTAAGGTCAAGCCAAAGAACTTACTAAAACTTAATAAGATTCTTTAGCACGCACGTCAAACGACAGCACTTTTCAATAACATTTTTTAAAAATTCACATAAATTAAGCAAGAAAACAAAAAATCGCGGTTAAATTATGTGTTGTTAAATTAAGAATTAAAGCTTTTTGGAAAAATAGAAATAAGGTGATTAGCACCAATACATGTGAAAATGATGAGGATATGAGGCAAAAGGAAAGAAGATAGAATTTTCGTTAGTATTTTTAACGATTATTGATAATCGAGGGTTTTTTAAATCATCTGATTCTTTTAACATAAAAATAACCTATAATAGATAGAAAATGTTATGCCATATATTTAATATGACATATTTAGTATAATATAGTAGGAAAAAGAGTCAAGTAATTTAAATATAAAGAATTTAAAATACGGTAGCATTTCACAAGCTTCTATAGTAGAATGAGCAAATCTACTCTGTATAAAAAGGTTATTAGTATGTTAAAAAATTATTCGTGTTTAAAGGGAATCGTATAACAGGATTTAGAAGATCATATAAAACACACAATGACTCATCATAATCTTATAGTACAAGCTAATGGATTAGACTATCAAGTAAATATAAACACTCAGTCCGATTCGATACCTAATGTTAAGGTGTACTATACCGATCAGTTCAATAATGAGCTATTAACTAATTTAGATAAACTAGGAAATGAAGGATTATTTAGTTTGGATAAGTTACCTTACACTTCTAGGCTTGATTATCTTCGTAGTGAAATTTTAAAAGTAGCTGATTTAAAGAATATGCTACCAAAATCATGGCAAGAAATATCAGCTTTGTTAGACCAATATCTTATATGTGGTACAAAAGTGTGTATTTTAGGTGAATCGTATTATGATAGTGAAACAATGCAAGAGATGCCTTATGGCTTACATCTAAGACAAACATATAATCATCTACCTCCTAGAATATACATATGAACCAAGGTGCTTCTTTAATGATGCCGCAAAGTGCAAGTAATGGTATTTATCAAGATGGAGCTATATTTGTAGAAACGCCTAATAATACAAATAAAGCTTTCTTCTTTAAATTCACGGAGCAATCTTTGGTTACTGATGATGACGGTAACCCTCTTGATGAACAAGGTAAGTCAAAAGCTTGGGCAGATGAATAGGCTCTTAATACAGATAGGTATGAAAAGGAAAAGATTGTTATGAAAAATTATAGAATTGAAACTGATTCATTTGGAGAAATTAAAGTAGATAATCAATCTTACTGGGGTGCAGGAACTCAAAGGTCTCTTGCAAATTTTAAGATAGGTAATCAAAAAATGCCTATACAATTGATTAAGGCACTAGCAATTTTAAAAAAATGTGCAGCAAAGGTCAATAAGGAATTAGGTGATCTTAAGCCTGAAATAGCAGAATCAATAGATCAAGCTACCACTAGAATATTAGATGGGGAATTTGATGATCAATTT
The DNA here is from genome assembly GCF_964031035.1 of Candidatus Tisiphia endosymbiont of Empis tessellata. Lineage (NCBI taxonomy): Bacteria > Pseudomonadati > Pseudomonadota > Alphaproteobacteria > Rickettsiales > Rickettsiaceae > Candidatus Tisiphia > Candidatus Tisiphia endosymbiont of Empis tessellata. Next base: position 339,121 of record NZ_OZ034997.1, read on the forward strand.
CCTTTAGTAGTATGGCAGACCGGGTCTGGTACACAGACTAATATGAATATGAATGAAGTAATCGCCTCTATTGGTAATGAACAGCTAGTAGGTAAAAAGGGTGGTAAATCACCAATTCACCCTAATGATCATGTGAATATGGCACAATCATCCAATGACTCCTTCCCAACTGCTATGCATATAGCAACCGTACTTGCTAGTAAGCAACAATTGATTCCAGCCTTAACAAATCTGCATTCGGCGTTAAATACCAAATCTCAAGCTTGGAATAAAATAGTTAAGATAGGGCGTACTCATCTACAGGATGCTACACCTATAACTCTTGGACAAGAATTTTCTGGATATGTAGCACAAGTGGCATATGCTATAGAACGGGTTGAAGAGTCACTAAAAAGAGTATATTTCTTGGCACAAGGTGGCACTGCAGTAGGTACTGGTATTAATTGCCGTAAAGAATTTGCAATAAAATTTTCTGATAAAGTTGCCTCATATACTAACTATCCGTTCAAAAGTGCTGCTAATAAATTTGAAGCACTAGCTACTCATGACGCATTAGTAGAATTCTCTAGTACCCTAAATACTATAGCGGTAAGTTTAATGAAAATTGCTAATGATATTAGACTGCTCGGATCAGGGCCAAGATGTGGTTTTGGTGAATTACATCTACCAGAAAATGAACCTGGTTCGTCAATTATGCCAGGTAAGGTCAACCCAACACAAATTGAAGCATTAACTATGGTTTGTGTTCAGGTCATGGGAAATAATCTTGCAGTAACTGTAGCCGGATCAAACGGTTGCCTCGAGTTAAATACCTTTAAGCCTGTTATAATATATAATATTTTGCAGTCAATAGACTTAATGTCTTCTAGCATCAATAGTTTTGTTACGCACTGTATTGATGGGCTAGTACCCAATATAGAACGTATTAATAAGCTCAGAGAACAATCGCTAATGTTAATAACAGCATTAAATCCACATATAGGCTATGATAATGCAGCAAAGATTGCAAAAAAAGCCTATCAGGAAGGTATAACTTTAAGAGAAGCGGCTATAAAATTAAATTTTTTATCAGGTGAAGAGTTTGATAGCTTAGTGCTAGCAGAAAATATGGTATGATATAATGAGCAGATGAAGTCTTGCAAGAAGTCTATTGACATATATCACGATATATGTCAATGTTACGTACATTATATGTATAATAAGGGGAATTTATGGATAATGTTGACATTAGGCTACGTATTTCTTCAGAAATTAAGGATGAGGCAGAATTAGTATTTCATGAGATGGGTATGACATTGTCTGAAGCTATCAGGATATTTATAAAGCAATCTATCAATTCTAGAGGACTACCCTTTAGACCACATGTAAAAAAGCCAAACCTTGAAACTTTACAAGCATTTAAAGAAAGTGAAGAAGGTGATTACACTAAGTCTTCCTTGGCTGAATTTAAACAATCTTTAAATATTGACTAAAGTTGAAACAGATTATACAGGTTACAGTTTTTAAGCGTGACTTAAAGCGTATTGTTAAAAGAAATAAAGATTAAAAAAAACTATATAAGGTGGTAGAAATATTGGTACAAGCTATTCCTTTGCCAAGTAAATATCGTTCACACAAATTAATTGGAAATTATGGTTCGAAATATGAATGTCATATTGAACCTGACTGGCTTCTTATTTATGAAATAACTGATGACTTAGTTATATTACACCGCAGTGGTACTCATGTTGATTTATTCGAGTAATTTAAAACAACTCTTAACTATAAGGAAGGTTATTTTATGGTAGAAATTTTTGGATTCTTTACTATACTAACAACAATTTAACTTAACAGGTAGAGTATTATTATGGCTTTACATTTCAAAGCACCAGAGAATATAGTTCTTAAACCAGTTATTACAGTATTTGGTGTTGGGGGAGCTGGTGGTAATGCGGTAAATAATATGGTACTTGCAAAATTACAAGGAGCAAATTTTGTTGTTGCTAATACTGATGCACAATCACTGGAACATTCTTTATGTGATAATAAAATACAGTTAGGAGTTGCTATTACTAAGGGTCTTGGAGCTGGTGCATCTCCAGAGATTGGTGCTTTAGCCGCTGAAGAATCAGCTAACGAGATTAAGGGATACTTAGAGGGTAGCAATATGGTGTTTATCACTGCCGGGATGGGTGGAGGCACTGGTACAGGCGCTTCTCCGGTTGTTGCAAAGATAGCAAAGGAACTAGGAATTCTTACTGTCGGAGTGGTAACTAAGCCTTTTCATTTTGAAGGAAAACATAGAATTAGAACTGCCGAGCAAGGTTTACTAGATTTACAGAAATTTGTTGATACTTTGATAGTAATACCGAATCAAAATTTATTTCGTATAGCAAATGAGAGTACTACATTTGCAGATGCCTTTAAAATGGCAGATGATGTATTACATGCTGGAGTTAGAGGGGTTACTGATTTGATGATCATGCCAGGGCTTATCAATCTAGATTTTGCCGACATTAGAACGGTGATGAGCGAAATGGGTAAAGCTATGATGGGTACAGGAGAATCCTCTGGCGAGGATAGGGCAGTTAAAGCTGCTGAAGCAGCTATCTCTAACCCATTATTAGATCATAACTCAATGCGTGGTGCTAGGGGGGTTTTAATTAACATTACTGGTGGTACGGATATGACATTATTTGAAGTTGATAGTGCTGCTAATAGAATTAGAGAAGAAGTAGGTGATAGCGATGCCAATATTATTTTCGGCTCTACGTTTAATCCAGAATTAAATGGTGTTATTAGAGTATCGGTAGTTGCTACTGGTATTGATGCTGATCACTCAATAAGTAGCAGATCCCAACCTATTGAATTAATAGCAAGTACTACTACGAGTTCTGAACAGATGGATAGTCAGTCCAATTCGATAGAAACAACAATATTAGAAGAAATTCCAGATTTTGCTCAATATACTGGTGAAAAGCCTAGTTTAGTGGATTCTGAAACACAACATTTAAATTTAAGTGTTCAAGCAACATCAATTGATATGCTAAATCAGCAAACTATAAGCAGTAATGATGCAAAATCATCTTTACTAAGTAGAATGTGGAATTCACTCAGATCTAATACTACTCAAACTCAGGAGCAAATAAAAAAGCCTACACCACCTATTCTTCAGAAGGATAATGTAGAAGTTGATATCCATGATATTCCAACCTTTCTAAGGAAACCAAAATAATTTGTTAACATAATTTATTTTTTTATGAGAGATTTTTAGGGTAGGTTTTTAAATTACCCTACAATTTTTAACAAATATATTTTACTAAAAATATTTATTGTCTATTATCATCAGATTATCCTATAAGTATAGTGTGCAAAATGACAAAACTAGATTTTAGACATATTTCATCTGTAATAGATGATTATGATGTTTTTTTATTTGATCTTTGGGGAGTGGTAGTAGAAGGTAACCAAATTTATCCCGGAGTAGTTGACAATATTAACAAGATACTTAAACAACAAAAGAAAGTTTTTTTTGTTACTAATGCACCACGCAACACATTTTCCTTATTTACTAAAATTAACAGCTGGGGCATTAACGCAACGAAAGAAATGATTATTAGTTCTGGTGAAGTAGCAATTGATATGATACTAGAAAGTGATAAAAGATTTGGTATAAAAAATCCTATAGTTTATCATCTTGGTCAAGAAAGTAACGATCTTATGGACGGATTACAGACGCCTACCACCACAAACATAAATGAAGCTAATATTTTGCTGTTAACGCTTTATCGTGATGAAGGAAAAAATTTAAATTTGGATGAGTTTGACGATTTATTAAAAACTGCAGTTAAAAGAAACATGGTTAGCATATGTGCGAACCCAGACCTTGGAATTAGACAACAAGGAATACAGAGATATTGTGCTGGATACTTTGCTGCAAAAATAAAACAATTTGCTGGTGAAGTAATTTTTACCGGCAAACCCTATATAGAAATATATTATAAAGTATTAACCCAATTACCAAATATTGCATTGGAACGTATTCTTATGATAGGCGATACTTTCTATACTGATATTTTAGGAGCGAATAAAGTAGGAATTAATTCAGCTTTAGTATTAACAGGTAATGCTACAAAGTTTCATAACCAGTATCATACTATTGAAGAAAAAATGTACCATTTGGAAATTGCAGCAACTGAGCAGGGAGTAATGCCAAATTTTGTTATTCAATTGACTGCAGATTGACTCAGATACTTGAATACTTTGAAGAATTGGCTCTTGCAAATACTTGCGGGGTATTCGCCACAACTGTTGAAAGTTAAAAAAAACCGTCTATTAGCGAGGAGACCGTAGGTCAGACGTGTGAGTAGACCTAACCAATTGCTTGTTAAGCTCCTCCTCAGAACCGGACATGCAGAGCTACCACATCCGGCTTCCGAAAGGTAAGATAGGCTACAAGCCTATCTTGTTGGTTTTAGAACATTGAAATAGTCTTCCACTTGATTTGGAAAGAGTCAATCATTTTTTTTGTGTAAGTTAGCTTGATCTATATATATATTACATTGATCAACTCAAGCTTTTATCAAAGCATTATATTACAAATCTGTATTCTATCTTTCATTTTCAGACAAAATTCTCATATATCCAACCAACATTCGTAAAACCAATGACAAAAGTTGACGAGAAGTTTTGCTTAATTGTTTACCACAATTGTTAGTAAGATTGCACCACTCAGGTGGGATAAAATTATCCACCAAATTATAAAAAATGGTATCAGGATTTTCAATTAAATTGTCGGAAAAATTAACGATTCTATCATATTTCCTCCCCGTGAAAAACGGTTAAAAATAGACTATTTTGTAGGTCAAATTTGGAGACTTTTGGTGGGAAACCAAAATAAAAATACTTTTAAGAAATTATAAAAACCTTTGAAAGGTTGGAGATATTTGGTGGAGACAGGGGGAATCGAACCCCCGACCTTTTGAATGCCATTCAAACGCTCTACCAACTGAGCTATGACCCCTAAATACCCTATATATTCTTTTGCGGTGAGTATACTCATTATAGCTAACCCGCTTAGCATTTAGCCATAGTAAACTGATGTCATTGCGAGGAGAGGAGGCATAAGCCAACAAAGCAATCCATTGCTAATCACTTTTATGGATTGCTTCGTCGCTACTAAAGTAGCTACTCGCAATGACGTTTGTGAATTTGGCTAAATATTAGTCGGGTTAGCCATAGTCCAGTTTTATACTATAGTTATAAAGATGAATCCATAAATTTTTTGAATATTTCGTTATTTTCTAATATTTTAAGCTCTTCCTTACACCAAGGGGAAAATTTTGTTGGGTATTTTTCCATATATAACTTAAAGTCTACCCATTTAAGTAATTTTACTTCTGCTATTTCTTGTTCATTTATTTTTATGATATCATCTGATGAAGCCAAATATATCGGGCATATTTCATTTTCTACAATATTATTTATAGCAAATTTATAGCGATAATTAGCAATAATATCTACTCTCTGTAGGCTTACTAAACCTAATTCAAATTTTGCATGCCTATAAATTGCTTGTTCATAAGTTTCGTTAATTTGTGGATGTCCACAAAAACTATTTGACCAAAACCCACCCCAAGTTTTTTTGAGTAAACTTCTTTTTTGTATCAAAAATTCTTTTTTGCTATTGAAAAGAAATACAGAAAATCCCCTATGCAATGGAGTATTAGAATTATGAGCTTTTAACTTATCCTCTATTCCAAGGATATTATCTTGTTCATCAACTAATACCACATGTTCTGAGTATAACATAACATTAATTTCCCACTAAGTGTTTTTCTATAATAGCTAAATAATTACCCAAAATTTGTTGGTTTTTATTAACAAATTCCAAAGCATTAGCCTGATAAACTTTAGCTTCCTGAGTACCAGTCTCAGATAGAAGATAATCAATTTTATTCAGCAAATCGTTTTCATCACGAATTTGAGTAGCAGCTTTATTAATAAGCATTTCATTAGAAATATCAGCAGAATTACTCATATCTGGCCCAAATATAATATAATTAGCAAAATATGCTGGTTCAAGTACGTTATGTCCTCCTTGTTTAAATGAACCGCCAACAAATGAGATATAGGCTATGCTAAAAAACAATCCAAGTTCGCCAAATTTATCAACAATGTAAAGATCATCAGTTAGAATAGGTATATTTTGTTCGGACTTGATACTATAAGTTAAATTTAATTGAGTACACGCTTTTCCTATATCATTCTTACGCTCAGGATGGCGTGGAATTAGAATAAAATAGCAATCTAGGTGTCGTTGTTTTATTGGTTTTATAATATTAAGTACTACTACCTCATCGTCTAGGTGGGTGCTAGCAAATACAATAACTCTTTTACCACTCATATGTTGTGTTAAAATTGTTAACTCTTGTTCATGTACAGGTAATTTTTTGTTGGCAAATTTAATGTTACCTAAATTAACTATATTTGTCACACCAAGTTGCGTAAATTTCTGGAAATCACGATTACTTTGCACGATAATCTTACTAAAGTTAGTGGTAACTAACCTAAAAAATGAACTTATTTTTTTCCACGATTCAAATGATTTATCAGAAATACGTGCATTCAATAATAATAGTTCACAATGTTTTGCCCCTTCACTAATGAGACATGGCCATAACTCTGATTCAACAAAAATTCCTAGGTTTGGTTGCCAATTTCTAAAAAACTTTTTAACAAAAATAATATTGTCTATAGGAATGAATTGATGAATGGCATTTTGCGGTAGTTTTTGTTGTAATATTTTTCCAGAAGATCTAGTTCCCGAAGTAACCAAAAACTTTAAGGAGGTTTTTGGCATAGTTCTTTTTAACCAAAGATTATTAATATTTTCAACTAAGGTAAGAGCTATAATAGATTCCCCTACACTGGCTGCATGTATCCAAACTAAAGTTTCATTTCGTTTAGCATAGGCATAGGAAATAGCAAAACGTTCCTTAATACGTTTTACATCTTCTTTGCCAATAATAACTCTTAATACTAATAAAAAGAAATACACTGGAAGAAGTAGAAAACTTAAGACATAGTATAAATAGATCATAGATAGATTTACTTCAACCCTGTTAATGCTTGTGCTAAATTAATATTGTCTTGGTTTTCATTTCCTACAAAAGCTAGTGGTAAGCCTATAAAAGTTGTTATTTTACCAAAAGGTAGCGGCATAATCAGTTTATCCCAACTCTTAAGTAAAAAATATCTAGAAGCCTGACAAGAAACCGGTATTAATTTTATATTATATTTTTGAGCTATTTTGTTAATATTACTATTTATCTTATAAATAGGTCCACGTGGACCATCTGGTGTGATCACTATATTACTACCGTTATGTAACTTTTTGATAATTGTTTTTAAAGCTGCTACGGAATTTTTATTAGTCGAACCATTTATTACCCCAAAGCCAAACTTATTGACAATATTACCAATTATTTTACCATCCGAATGAGGAGAAATAAGTGCATAAATATCTTTATGACCAGCAAATATTCCTGGACCGAAAGCCAGCCTATTATGCCAAAAAGCAAAAATCACCCCTTTTTGTGCCAAAAATTCTTGCTTATTGTAATTATCTGAAAAAACAAATTGCCAGCGACAGGTAAAATAAACTACTCTCAAATAAGTATACAATAACTTAGTAACTACACTAAGTACAAAATTGTTTTTTTTCAGAAGTTTCTTGATCATTTTAATTGATGACAAGCATTTTTTATACGCAAGCATGCTTGCTCCAAATTTTCTATCGAAGTTGCGTATAAAATTCTAAAATAACCTTCTAGACCAAATGCAATACCAGGAATAACCGCAACGTTACATTCTTCAAGCAGATATTCTCCAAAATCGTTACTATTTTTGATAATTTTACTAGTGGGAGTTTTCAAACCAAATAATTCATTACATTTAGGAAATAGATAAAATGCTCCTGCTGGTTTATCACAACTAACACCTTTGATATCACTTAGAATTGATAAGGTTAGGTCACGTTTTTTTTGAAAGTTTTTTGCATTAGGTTTAATAAAATATTGAGTGCCAGTTAAAGCTTCAATAGCTGCCATTTGGCTTATAGAGCAGGGGTTAGAAGTACTTTGTGACTGAATAATAGTCATTGCCTTAATTAATGATTTAGGACCAGCCCCATATCCTATACGCCATCCTGTCATAGAATAAGCTTTTGATACACCATTAACAGTAAATATTCGATCTTTTAAATCCGGTGCTACTTGGGCAAAAGTATAAAATTTAAAATCATCAAAAATAATATGCTCGTAAATATCATCTGACATAACATTTACATTGGGATATTTGCGTAGTAACTCAGCAATATCTGCTAACTCTTGGTAAGAGTATGCAGCCCCTGTTGGATTACTTGGTGAATTAATAATTAACCATTTAGTTTTTTGGGTAATTACTTGTTCTAGAGCTTCAACAGTAAGTTTAAAATTGTTGTCAATGCCACAATTAACAAATACTGGAATCCCTTCAGCTAACATTACCATATCTGGATATGAGACCCAGTAAGGACTGGGAATAATTACTTCGTCCCCTTGGTTAAGGGAAGCCATAAATAAATTATAGATTACTTGTTTACCACCGCTTGACACGATTATTTCATCTAGATCATAATCTAAATTATTTTCATACTTGAATTTAGTCTGTACTGCTTGTTTTAGCTCCAAAATGCCATCAACATTAGTATATTTTGTGAAACCATCTCGCAGTGCTTTAATTGCAGCCTCTTTGATATTATTGGGTGTGTCAAAGTCAGGTTCACCAGCCCCAAGAGAGATTATATCTCTACCTAGCTTTTTTAGTTCAAATGTTTTTTTTACTAAAGCTAAAGTTGGAGATGGTTTTATTAGATCTAAGCGTTTAGCAATAAGTGGCATGATTCTATAAAACCTTATAATTATTTTCGTATTACGCGAATTTTGGATAAGAATTTGTTAATTCTTATCCAAAATTGGGGTGTATTATACTATAATTGTTAAAAAAAACAATTCTTGAAAGCAGAATTTAGTACAATATGATTTATTTTATATAATTTATTACTATTAAGTATTAGTGTCATTTGATATATATGTTATCATATGATGAATATATGTTTAAAAAATCAAATTTATAGCAATTTATGTTCGGCAGCAAAATTATTCGTAACAGTTACGACTCAATAAAAGACAAAATAAAATTATACTATAATTATATTAAGAATTTCCCATCTTGGTATAGGGAGAAAATCTTGACATCTATCAATTATTTTGTCGATGTAAAATATAAGGTAACACACTTAAAAGAAACTAATTTTAATCTTGGTATAGAACATTTGTATAAAAATAACTTAAATGACGCTATACTAAGGCTTAAATTGGTTGACAAAATTCTTTGTCCTAACGACCATCAAGCTAATTATTGGCTTGGTTGGACATATTGCTTAAAAAATAATTATGAAAAAGCTTTGTATCATCTACAAAGAGCTTTTGAAGCTGATCAAATAAAGTTAGCATCTTTTCTACAAAATCATAATAATTTGTCAGAGATTCCACCGCAAATTTGGCATCAATATAAAAATCTTACCGCTGAATATTATGGCAATAAATTTCGTAGTAATAATAAACTATACCTACCTTACAGTTTTGTAAGTACAACTATGAATAACATAACAGACTTACCTGATAATTACCATATTTTGGAGTTAGGTAGTAATATAGGCTTAGTGGGTTATGAAGTAAAAAAGCGTTTTCCTGATGGCTTTACTTTTACCGGTGTTGAAAATTCAGAAATTATGAATAAGCTTGTTACCATATATGGCAATATTTATGATCAGTTATTAGAAATTTCAATATCGGATTTTATTAAACACAACTCTAATAAATATGATGTAGTACTGAGTTTTAACTCTCTTTCGTTTACTAAAAACCTATTAGATTATTTTAATTCTATTTATTCTATAGTTAATGTATTAGGATATTTTGCATTTTGTTTACCAATAGATAACGTCACAAACCTTTCATTAAAGAGAAAAGAATTTATTTTTACTATAGCAGATATTAAGAAAGCTTTAGGTCAAACTAAGTTTACCATATTAAATAGTGAAGAATTAGCTCTAGAAAAAAATGATAAATACTATATGGTGATTTGTAAGAAAAACCATTAATGATGCCATGAAGCAATTTATATTACTGTTGTTAGTTAATTTTTCTACTATAACTGCAATAGCGAGTACTCAAAATACTCAAGATGATGAAGATTTTAGGTATGTTTATAATGAAGGTAAGGGATGTACTCAAGTCTATGACCCTTATGAGAAACTAAATCGTAAATTTTTTGCCTTTAATTCTGTTTTAGACTATATATTCTTACGCCCTATTAGTATAGGCTATAAACGAATTAGTAATAATTATATTAGAGCTAGAGTGAGCAGTTTTCTAGATAACATTAGTGTGCCTTTGACTGCCGTCAATTATGGCCTACAGATGAATTATGACCAAACTATGAAAAGCTTATGGAGATTTTTAATCAATGCTACGTTTGGTATAGGTGGGTTATTTGATGTAGCAGATAAAATTGGATTGAGAGTTACCAAACAAACTTTGGGTAGTACTTTTGCCCACTATGGAGTTGGTTCTGGACCATATTTAGTCATACCATTTTTTGGTAGTACTAATGCAAGAGATAGTACAGATGCTATATTTACAAATAGTTACTTAAATCCTATAATGTACGCAGTACATAGAGATTTTGAAATCATAGTTTCTAGTATACAAGTTATAGATACTAGGTTAGGATTATTACCATTTACTGACTATATAGGATGTAGTTCTACTGATCCTTACATAGCTGTAAGATCAGCTATGCATCAAAATCGTGAATCGGTCATTGTCTATCCTAATCAATTTAAATGTCCTAAACCTAATTAAGAGTAGTTACTTATGAAAAAAATTATTGTTTGCTTAATTTTAAGTTGTCTATCTTTGTCAGCCTATTCTGCTGCTGATGACAAAATGGTGGTTGATAATTATGTTAATCAGCTAATAAGAGCTGGGCTAGATGTATGTAATGATGAGAGTTTAGATCAAGATGCCAAAATAGCTAAAACTAAAAAGCTAATTTTAGCTAACTTATATCTGAATTGGATGGCTAAATTCACCCTTGGTGTTTATAGAAGAACTCTAACTCCTGAACAAATTAAACAATTCACAGAAGTTTACAGTAATTATGTAAGCAAGGCCTATGCTGATTTAGTAAAGAATTACCATGGTCAAGAACCTAAAGTTCAACAAGTGCGTGTTCTTGATGAAGGAGAGTTTATGGTAGAAATGTTAATAGGAACTGCTAAAGTAAATTACTTAGTACGTCAAGTAAAGGGTACAAGCGATAAAACTAATTTAAAAGTCTCAGATGTTATTACAGAAGGTGTTAGTCTTATCAATTCTCAACAGTCAGAGTTCATGAATATTCTCAGTAATAGTGGTTTTGATAAGTTAATAGATGAATTGGGAAAGAGGTCATAAAACCTACGAAGATTGATATCATTTTTTCTGCTATTGAATAGAAATATTTTTCATAAAACACTTAGTGCAAATTATAATTATTGTATACTACAAAAAATTAAACCAATTCTTAAACCAATTATTATAATTAGCATGAAAATTCTTGCAGGTCTTAGTCATAAAAAATTAGCCAGATATTTAGCTGAGGAACTAAATTGTTAATATGTGGAAACTTATATTACAGCTTTCGATGATACTGAAACAAGGGTACAAATCCTTGAAGATATGCATAAGTGTGATGTTGTTATAGTACAATCTACTTCTAGACCAGCCAATAACCACTTGATGGAACTTTTATTATTAGTTGATACGGTAAAAAGAGCAGGAGCTTCACAAGTAACTGCGGTTATACCGTATTTTGGTTACAGCCGCCAAGATCGTAGATCTTGTAGTTTTACTCCAGTATCGAGCCGTCTTGTAGCGAGTATGTTGGAAGTTTCTAGTGTTAATCATGTAATAACTGTCGATTTGCATTCACAGCAATTAGAGGGTTTTTTTAAAATTCCAATACAAAATCTTGATCCAATAAGTTTATTTGCTCCGATTATTGAAACTTATAATAATTCTATTATTGTATCTCCAGATGTTGGTGGTTTTGTACGTGTACGTGATGTGAATAGGCTTTTTAACATGAATATAGCTGTTATTAATAAAAGTAGAGAGGTCAAGAGGTCTACTAATAAATGCCAAATGTCAGAAATAATAGGTAACGTTTCCGGCAAGCATTGTGTATTAATTGATGATATTGTTGATAGTGACGAAACCCTGTGTAAGGGAGCTAAGCTATTAATGGAAGTAGGAGCTTTATCTGTCAATGCTTTTATAACTCACCCAGTGCTTTCTAGCATGTCCAAAGAAAATATTCAGAATTATGATATAATGAACGTATATATAACTGATATAATAGAAACTACTGATTTACCATCTAAGTTCCATGTAATATCAGTTGCTCCAATTATTATAGCAGCATTACAAAAATCTACAAAATCATGAGAATTTAAGACTTTATGCATACTGATAGATGTACACTTGAAATAGACTTAGCAAAAATTCGTGCTAATTATCGTATTATTTCTAAAATTTGTAAAACTTCAGAGATTGCCTCCGTGGTAAAGGCTAACAGCTATGGACTTGGTGCTGATGCTATCGCACCAGCCTTACAGATGGAGAATTGTCAGAGTTTTTTTGTAACCTCAGTTGATGAAGGAATATCATTACGTAAAGTATTGGGACAAAAATCTAATATTTTTGTGTTTAATGGTGTATTTAGCAATGACGTTGAGGAATTTAGAAATAGTAATTTAATTCCTGTGCTTAATAGTTTAAAACAAGTTGAAATTTGGCAAGAGTTTGCCTCTCTTAAAAAAGAAGTATTATCTTGTACAATCCATGTTGATACTGGTATGAATCGCTTAGGAATGATTGACACAGAAATGCAACATATAATAGACAAACCTGATCTATTAGTTGGCCTTGAATTGCAGTATATTATAAGTCATTTATCTGCATCTGAAATAGTTGATGATCCTTATAATTTACAACAATTAAAAAAGTTTAAGCATTATTTAAAATATTTCCCAAAAGTCAAAGCTAGTCTAGCTAACTCTAGTAGTATATTTCTAGGGAAAGAATATCATTTTGACTTAATACGCCCTGGTGCTGCATTGTATGGTATTAATCCTTTGGGTAATACATTTAAAAATCCAATGCATAATCCGATAAGACTGACTGCTCCAATAATACAATTGCAAGAATTACCACCAGAAAGTTACATTGGTTACAATATGACCTTTAAAACAAATAGTAATAGACTAATTGCTACCTTGCCTCTTGGTTATGCTGATGGCTATCCCCGGGCTTTTAGCAATTGTGGGGTAGTAGCTATTGATTCGCATTCAGCTCCTGTAGTTGGTAGGGTGTCAATGGATTCAATTACTGTTGATGTTACTGAACTCCCACCAAATAAAATTTTTCTAGGGCAACAAGCTGAAATTATAGGGAATTATTGTACTTTAGATAAAATAGCGAATATAATAAATACCATTGGTTATGAAATTCTCACTCTACTAGGCAGCAGATATAAGAGAGTATACAAAAATGATTCTTGATACCGTTAATTTATTAGGTAAACATACTATTGGTTTTGCAAGGACTATAGGGGCTTTTTCTCTATTTACTATTGCGGGAATCACTAGTATTTTTAAGAGACCTTTATACTACAACTTAGTATTAAAGCAGTTATTGTCTATAGGTTTTTATTCTCTACCAGTTGTAGCTATGACTACCTTTTTTTCCGGTGCTGTGCTGGCATTACAAAGTTATACAGGTTTTTCTCGTTTCTCGGCTGAAAGTTCAATAGCTACGGTGGTAGTCCTTTCAATAACTAGAGAGCTTGGACCAGTTCTTGCTGGTCTTATGGTTGCTGGTAGGGTTGGTGCATCAATTGCTGCTGAAATAGCTACTATGAGGGTGACTGAACAAATAGATGCACTTTATACTTTGTCAACTGATCCCATAAAATATTTAGTTTTTCCAAGAGTACTAGCCGCAGTTATTACATTACCATGTTTAGTATTAATAGGTGATATATTAGGAGTAATGGGTGGTTATTTGGTAAGTGTTTATAAGCTTGATTTTAATAGTTTTAATTATATAACGAATAGCTTTAAGTTTTTAGAACCAATAGATGTCATTTCTGGTTTGGTAAAAGCAGCAGTGTTTGGTTTTATTATCTCAATAGTAAGTTGTTATAGTGGTTATTATTCAGGTACAGGAGCAAAAGGAGTTGGGACGAGTACAACTTCCGCGGTAGTAAATTCTTCAGTTCTTATTCTAATCAGTAATTACTTGATAACAGAGTTATTTTTTAAAATATAAGACTCGAGAATAGATTATGGATGAATCAAAAATAAAAATACGCTCATTATATAAATCTTTTGGCGATCATAAGGTACTTGATGGTATAGACTTAGATATAAAGCAGAATAGTTCAATAGTAATTCTTGGGGGATCAGGAACTGGTAAATCAGTGTTAATAAAGACTATAATTGGTTTAATTCAGGCTGATGAAGGTAGTATAGTTATTGATGAAGTGGAAACTGTAAATATTTTAAGTAAAGATAGATTTAAAATGATGGAAACCATGGGGTTTCTATTTCAGGGAGGAGCTCTTTTTGATTCTTTAACTGTTCAAGATAATATTACATTCTTTACTGAAAAACTGTATAAATTATCTCCAAAAAATAAAGAGGAGTTAGCCGCATCTAAACTTAATTCTGTAGGTTTGTCTACAAAAATACTAGGTCTTTATCCATCTGAGCTTTCCGGAGGTATGCAAAAGCGAGTATCTCTAGCTAGGGCTATTTGTGGCGATCCGTTAATTCTTTTCCTTGATGAACCAACTACCGGTCTTGACCCTATAATGGCTAATGTTATCAATGAATTAATAATTAAAGTTCAAGAGGAGCTAAAGGCTACTACCATCACCATAACTCATGATATGAATAGTGCTTATATGATAGCTAAAGAGGTTGCTATGATTTATAAAGGGAAGATTTTATGGTTTGGTAAAAAAGATGAAATAAAAAATAGTGATAATCCTTACTTGCAACAGTTTGTTAATGGTTTAACTACTGGACCAATTGAGATTTAGTATGGTATATTTAATAATAAAAAGTCAACTAAATCTACAAAATTAAATAACAACCTCCATATAACCTAATGAGTTTCTTAACCAAGTTTTTTGAAAATTGAAAAAATGTTATAATTATTTCAATTTTAGGTATATTTTTTAATTGACTAGCTAATGTATAAGTTATAAAATATGTCTTTTAAGTAGCTTCTTGGTATACTGCTCGTAAATGAAGAGTTGGTAGACGATAGTATAACTTCAAGAAGAGCTAGACAGTAGCAAAGTTGAGCTGCTAGGCGTACATTAGTACGTGAGCAGCTTCGATCTTTAGACATGACGACGCCAATTCTTGAAGTTCACCGAGTATACAAGCATTATTTATCGATAGCTTAAAAAAATTATCGTATATTACTTAGTGCTTGAGAGTTTTTTTGCTATACTACTAATGAGTATCATATAATTTAAGTTATTTATTATGGCTATTTCCCGTTTTCTTGATCCAAAAAATGATTTTTGCTTTAAGCAAATCTTTGGTACAGAGAAAAATAAAGATATATTAATTCACTTCCTTAATGATATTTTGGGATATCAGGGAAAAGATCAAATTATTGAGGTTAGTTTTCTTAAAACCATCCAAGATCCTGTAATTGCTGCATATCGGCAATCTATTGTCGATGTTTTGTGTAAAGATCAGAATGGCACGCAAGTAATTGTTGAAATGCAGGTTGGCGAACATAAGGGATTTGAGAAAAGAGCTCAATTTTATGCGGCTAAAGCCTATTCACGCAAATACTTAAAGAAGATGAAAATCATAAAAAATTAGCAGTATATGCTAAGCTTAAAGGGGTGATATTTTTGGCTATTGCTGATTTTATCATGTTTCCTGACAAGAAAAATTGGAAATCAACCCATAGATTGTTAGATTCCAAGAGTTATGAGCATGATCTTAAGGATTTTTACTTCATCTTTGCTGAACTAAAAAAATTCCATAAAACCATTGATCAGTTAGAGAATATTGAAGAAAAATGGATGTATTTCTTTAAACATGCCCATCATAGTACTTTAGTAGAAATGGAGCATTTAATTGGTCACGATATTATCATTAAAAGAGCTTTCCAAGCAATAGATCAAGCCTCGTGGACGGAAGCAAAGTTAAATACCTATGATCATATAACCAAAACCCAACTAGATAATCTAGCAGTAGAGCAGTTCAAAATCGAACAAGCTGAAAAAGCTGCTGAAACTAGAGGTGAGGCTAGAGGCGAAAAGAAAAAAGCTATAGCTATAGCTAAAATTTTACTTAAAGAAAATATGACGTCTGAGTATATAGCCAAGATTACCGGTTTGAGTATTGAAGAAATCAACAAGCTAGAAAAGTAATTGATTACTTAACCATTTCTGTCCTCTAATTGAAAGTAGAGGATAAACTTGTTGTTTAATTTTTTGATAGTATTGTTTTATATAATTTATCTCATCTGCGTTTAGCATTCTGCGATCTATTAAATCTTTTGCATAAGGAACAAGGGTGAGAGTATCAAACTCTAGATAATTTTCATCCTGTGAAGTATTTTTGACATACATCAGATTTTCTATTCTAATACCAAATTCGTTTGTTTTATAATAACCTGGCTCGTTAGATACAATCATACTAGGTTCTAGAATAACGTTACTGCGTAAACTAATATTTTGTGGTCCTTCATGAACACTTAAGAAGCTACCAACACCATGACCTGTACCATGTGGGTAATCTTGTCCATCTCTCCATAAAAACTGCCTAGCTAGCACATCTAAATTACCTCCTGTAATAAGATTAACTGGAAACTTAATCATCGACAAAGCAATATGCCCCTTAAGAACTTGAGTGTAACGTAATTTTTGTTCTTTGTTAGGATACCCACCTATAGCAAAAGTCCTAGTTACATCAGTAGTACAACCGTTATATTGACTACCAGAATCAATTAATAATATACCTTTACCTAAGATTTTCTTTGCCCCCGTGCTTGTTGCTCGGTAATGAATTATAGCACTATTTTCCTTAAAGCCACATATAGTCGGGAAGCTATCCATAACATATTGATCTTGCTTAAATCTAAACTCTGTTAATATTGCTCCTAAATCATATTCAGTTTGATCTTGCAAATTTGGTAGTTCGAATAAATATGCAAAGAATTCGCATAGTGCCACCGCATCCTTAATATGGGAATTAATTGCATGGTTAATTTCAATATCGTTTTTACGGGCTTTAGCTAATTGACAGGGATCATTAATTTTTTCTATTATCTTAGTGCTTAGCAAATCTATGATATAATTGGAAGTGAAGTTTTCGTCAATTAGGACTTTATTAGCTTGACTCAATATATCAGCAAATTGGGCAGAAGGTAAGATAGTTATATGAGGACGAGCAAGTATAATATCTTGGTCCACCCTATTTGGATTAATAAATAAATATAGTTGGTTCTTAGTGATTAGGACTATACCAAGCATCAATGGTGAATATGGAATGTCACTTGCTCTGAGATTTAATAACCAGCATATTGAATCTGCTGCAGTAATAATCATGGTATCTGCAAAATATTTAGTGAGTAGATTACGACACATGGTAATTTTATCACTATACGATTGACCAGCAAACTTATCATCATAAATATATATTTTTGATGATGGCTCAGCTGGTCTATTACGCCAAATTTGATCTACTAAATTATTAGATACTTTATGTAAACGAGGCTTTATTTTAGAAAATATTTTTAACTTAACATTAGTGAAGAGTTTCGCATCATATCCTAATATACCATCATTACCTAAATAATCATCCCAAGGAAAATAGGGTAAATCTTTAATATCAAAAATCTCAAAAATTTTTGGATCTAGTTCACGCTTACTTTGTTCTAGATAACGACCATCTGTGAAAAATATAACATTATTTTTGCAGATCACCACAATACCATTTGACCCACTAAAGTTAGTCATATATTGCAGTCGTTTAGCACTTTCATGAACATACTCGCTAAAATATTGATCATTAGACGGTACTATATATGCATCTATTTTATACTTAGCGAAAAGACCCCTAATATTGCTAATACGTTCTTGCATTAAATTATTATCAATAAAAAAGAATTATCTTCCTCTGCTACTATTAGGCGATTTATTAATTAAAGAACTCACATGGCTGGGAGCAACATTATCTGTAGTCAGAGCTTTAGGTGATATATCACTTGCAATGGATTTCCCAATCAGTTGAGCGGCTTTTAGAACTTCAGGACTCAATGTTTTTAAGTTACCTAAAGATCTGTCTACCTGCTTCTCTCTTCCAAGCTGCGAAGTTCTACCTAGCATTCCATCAATAGGAGCTTTAAAATAATCAGCAATAGCTATAACTGCTCCAGTACTTAGCATTTTTTGGTTATTATCATCTTCTCTTAAAAAAGCTCGAATGCTGTCTGGACTACCACCAATTTTTGGTCCTAATTCGTATTGAGTCATTTGGTTTTTATTCATCTTCTCGGTGATAAAACTCTTCAAATTAGCACTTAATGCTTCTGGAGATAGTTGCATATATTCTTGTTTCTCTTGAGGCTCAAATTCATCTCTACCTACGACTTTATCAATAGAGCAGTTAAAATAATTTGCAAGTTTAATTATGTTTTTTATTTCAGGACGTCGATTACCCAATATCCCTCTCATAGTAGTCGTAGGAATGCCTGCAAGTTCAGCAAGATCACTTGCCTTTAGTTGTTTTTCTTCCATTTTATTCCTAAGGAATTCTTTTATATTTTCAATCCAGCCCATTGTAAATATTTTTTTTATAAATTTGATCCGTGAAAAACGGTTTTTTATTGACAACAAAAAATTGTCACAGTAAAGTTGTTTATCTTACTAAATGAACCAAGGAATTATTTAGTAAGATAAACTTTAAAAACTAAAACTATTCAGTACATAAATTCAACTACTACAAATATAGGTAAGTTGAATAAAAACGAAATAATACTAAATGTTAGTTAAGCACAAAACCTCAATCATAAAAGGAAATGCCCTATGAATATATACAATATTTGCTCAGTAATCAAATTTATTCTTGCTTATTTAGCAACTTTCTTTTTAAAAATGCAACCTCAACTACCCTATCTAATAATGAATAGGAATATTTTACCTACAATCATAGTAAGAGGGTTTTATGCAAAATGATTTTAATGATAAATATCTAAAACAACTATATAGCAAGATTATGACTATATCAGGTTACATAGTTGCCATGAGATCAGAGTGTATAAGAGAAGCTAAAAAAACTGAAGATGCTCTAAAAATCCTAATCAAGCGTACATATGACATTAGAGGTGGGCTTTGGATATGTTTGATTACTATATGGTTTTTAGCCATACTTTTTTTGCAAAAAAACTTTTAGCCAGTACTTATTAAATTTACATTTTCGGCTACATGTTATTATTTGCAGATTTTGTCATTTGGGGCATAGTTATTCTTCTTCCATCTATTATGAAACCAAAACCATTGACCTGGATTTTCTTTAACCCAATTACCTAAAATTTGGTTAATGGTAAACATTATATTATAACAATCTGTTTTACTATTATTAGTTTTTTGTAATTGTATTGGTGGATGGATAATAGCTTTAAAATAACTGTTATTACTATTAGTGCGAACCACTTGTAATGGTATAATCGGGTAGCCGAATTGTAAGGCAATTTTAGCAATTGCGTGAGCAGTCATGGCCGGTCGGTCTAAAAATGGTACTTCAATGCCATTATTCATTTTTTGATCTACAAGCATGCCAATTGCGTATCCTGATTTGATTGCAGATATGAGATCTCTTGCACCCTTTTCTCCTTTTGGAATTAGCTTTATATCACTAGTTTTACGCCTATCATTAATCAGCTTATCAATATAAGGATTATTTAATTTACGATAAATAATAGCAAATTTAGGATAAAATTTATTTATAATTTTAAGTGCAAAATCCCAATTAGCAAAATGCCCCGTAAATAATAAGAAAGGTTGGTGTGATTTCTGAAATTCTATTATATTATTAAGTCCGATTATTTCTACCCTTCTAGATAATTCTTCCTCTGACATATTATTAACATATGGAAATTCTCCTATAAAACTGCTAAAATTATCCCATACTTGATCAATGGTTACTTGAGTCTCCATGCTTAGACCATTTGTCTGATTCTTGCCAAAAATATTTTGAATATTTTCTTTTGCAATTTTATTGACTGGCAATAGAGGACCTATTTTCCTTGCTATATACCGACAAATTTGTACAGATTTGTCGATACCAAATGTTCCTAATATCTTTAGTACTATTAAAACGAAAAAATACTCAAGCAAATACTTAATATTTTTAAAGAATTTTTTCATATATTAAATCTGCTAATAATTTTTGATTATTTAGTAATAAATGTACATCACAACATATTATTGACAAGTTAGTATCACATATTTTTACGTAATCTTTTCTAGTTGTTATTAGAAGAGAATTAGATTTTTCTGATTGTTCTTTTAAATAGTCTAAATCTTCTTCACGATATTGATGATGGTCCGGAAAAATTTTATTACCAACTAACTGCAATCCATAATTTTCTAATGTAGAAAAAAAACGTTCAGGATTACCTATACCACTAAAAGCAAAATATCTCTTTGTTTTATCTATGTCTATAGTTGGAACTATTTGGGCTTGAAAAAAGGGAAGCTCCTTATATAAGAAAGAAGGAGCAACATTACTCGAACCGACGAGAATAACTATATCTGCTTTTTCAATAGCTTGTTTAGGATACTCACGCAAAGGACCGGCTGGAATTAACAATTCGTTGCCAAATAACCTGTCAGCATCAACTGACAGAATAACAATATCCTTATAAAAATTAGGATTCTGCATTGCATCATCTACTATAACCACCTTTGGCTTAATTTTCTGTATAAAAGGCAGTATATATTGAATTTTCTTGCTAGCTATGACTTTACCATATTTTAATAGCATTACTGCTTCATCTCCGACATCTAGTGCTGTATGATGTGGTTCAACTAACAACGCCGTTTTCAGTTTACTGCCATAACCTTTAGTAATAATTATAAAATCAATATTAATAGCCTTCAACATTTTCGCAAGGAAGATCACTATTTGAGTTTTACCAGTACCTCCAATGCTTATATTACCGACACAAATTACTTTACAAGGAAATATTATAGGACGTGCAATTATTTTTCTTAAATAACTAGCAAAAAGATATAACCAACTTAGTGGTAATAATAAATATGCTATAATGTTCTTGGTGTACCAAAATTTAGGATAAATAAGCCTGATCATAAGTTTAAGACAACTTAAGCCCTATAATAGAAATTATCATAGTCGTAATAAAGAAAACTCGCATGACAGAGTATGGCTCGTTAAAACACACCATCCCTACTATTACTGTTCCTACAGCTCCGATACCAGTCCATATAAGATAAGCAGTACCAAGAGGAAGTTTATCTAGAGTTTTACTTAGACAAACAAAACTCAATATAGAAAAAATAATAAAAGCTATAATGGGTTTTACTTTGGTAAAACCCTCTGACAACTTCAGCGATATAGAGAAACCTACCTCAAATAATCCTGCAAATATAAGGAGAACCCAAGTTACTAGCATATTGTTACCTTTGTTTAATTTGTCCTGAAGATTTGCTATTTTTGTTATTTAGTAAAGACTTTTTACTAGGTAAGTTAACCGATAGCTGATCTTTTATTATATCTAATTTGTTAGATTTTAGATTGACTACCGACTTTATTTGACTATCTAATTTTTGCATGGATACATTATGCTCTACTGCTCGCTGTTGAGACAAGAATTCCTTATTATTTTTCCATAAATTAGTTTTTAGAGCGGTAATTTTTTCTTCTTGCACACTCATGGATTTATCCTGACTCAGAATTACCCCGCCAATTTTTTCGCCGATTTTGGGAGCATATTCTATTGCTAGAATAGAAGCTGGTACTACCATAAAAGCGAATGTGGCACCAGCTGTTGCAACACTGATAGCCCCAACTGCTAGAACAGAAATAGCAGTTATAATTTTACTAGTTGCTTGTTTAAATATTTCAATTTTCTTATTATGTTTTACTGCAACATTTACTATTCTATTAATTTCTAATCTAGCATTAGTGCTGACTTCCTTTGGGTTTTGATATTTTTTCACCGCATGCATTACCGTTGTACAAAATACTTCTGGTTCAAGCTGTATAAAATTTGTTAATTCATAACTATTCCTTGCTGCCAGTAAATCTTTTAACACTTGTTTTATTACTTTTCTCTCTTCAGAATTTGCCTTACCAAAATTTGTATTTATTAGTGTATCAATTATTATATCTTCTGATTTGTTTAGAATATTATCTCTATCTTGATATTCTACTGCATCAGGAGAGATTGCTACTGAAAATAACATTAAAACTGTTGAAAAACTATCATCCGTAATAACTTTCTGACCGAGAAAAATTCTTAATTTACCAATACAATTACTTATATGGACACCAATCTCAGGTGTTGATTTAAGTCTAATTTCGTAATCAATAGTTATTATATTAGCAAGTGTTAAACACGCATGTTTTGTTATATTATTAAATAACTCTTCACTTATTCTTTTTTTACATATAGAAATGTTTATACTGCTAAAGATGTTCATTAGTCTTTGGCTCTTTATTTTTTATTTAGTAAGTCAATTTGCTTAGTTTTTTTATCTTCTGTTAAGAAAGAATATTTAATACTATTAGACACTATTTCTTTTAGCTTATCATAAGATGGTTTATAGCGAGTGACAAATTTTAAATATTCATCAGTTAAATTATTACGTGACACCCCTGGATCATCAGTAGAAATTGCAATTGGTACTCCATACTGCATATAAAGTCTCACTGGATGATCGTTACCTTGTACTCCTAGTAACGCTTCATTACTAGTCAAATTAATTTCTACAAGTATATTTTTGTTTAATAATGTATTTATTAATTGGTAGGGGTTAGATTCATGCATAATATCGACACCATGTCCTATACGGTTTGCCTCTGCCAAATTAACCGCATCATTAATATGATAACTCAATTCTTCAGGAGCAACTTGACCTAAAGTAAGCTCTCCCGCGTGCAGCGACAATTTTACATTAGGAAATCTTTGTTTTAAGAAACGAAACATTTTCATATGCAACTTATAATCACGTAAAGCAATAGGATGAGCCTCATTACCAACAATGTTAACTCTAACAAATTTGGTATTATTCTTTACAATTAAAAACGCTGAATATAATCCAGAAAATATCAGCGATGGGTTGTTGAAACGTACTACATATGGTTGAAATAGCATACTAAAATCATCATCATCAATATCTTTGGAGTTAGATACGATTTCACGTAAATTTTGAGCGATTTCATTTTGTATAATGCTATCTTTATCTAAAACATCAACAGCCTGACTTAAAACACTATTGATAGTGGCATCATCTGTATTACTTGTTAGTTGATTAACCTTATCAAGTGCAGGATTGTCACTAATTGGGGCTAAGAACAATATAGTTTCAATATATTGGATATTTTCTGATTTAGCTCTTACCTTTAATAAGGTCAAACTACTTTTGACATCAACTGCTTCTATTGGACCTACATATCCAAAAACATTAAAGAAATGTTTTAATCCATCTTATTGAGTACAGTTATGATCGTAAAAGAATCTACCATATGACCAGCGACTTAAAAGAGCGGTATATAGATCATAATTATCTTGGAGAGCAGTAATACTAAGGCATGTTTTATTTAGTTTATTTGGTTTATTTTTTTGCACGTGATAGCTATTTTTATCTATACAAAAACCAGCCTTATTAATAAGATATAAATAATTTTCGGCATATATAGCTCCACTAAAATGATGATGAAGCTCCCCTCCTTTGGGTAATAAACTTAAAAACATATTAAGCTCTGCCATATCGTTACTGGATATCAAATTATGGTAATATTGACTAGTAGCGATATAATCTTTTGTTTCTTTTGATGAGGAGTTACTAGCCATCGTCACTTCTGCAATAAAAATAATATTTAAAATAATGATAACTCTTACTAACTTTTTTACAACAATATTCATATATTTTTCTAAGATTTATTAATAATTTTGTTATAAACAATATACAATAACTACTTAAGATTACAATTACTTATTTGCCGTTATTTCTCTTATACGCATGTTAAGTTTTGTAAATATCATATCAGGTGTTCTTTCTGTTGATAGTTTATAAACAACCTTAGGTTCTAATACATCTTCTTTCTTTATGTCTATAGATAGTACAATAGTATTTTCCGGCATACAAGAATAGATTTCTCTTATAATTGTCAAGAAAGTTGCAAAATCTTTAGTGGCAAATCTTATGTAAACATCATAATTCTTTATCCTTATAGTATCCTGCTTTGTTCCCACCATTGGGGTAATACCACTAAAGAATTCTTGTTTAATTGATATAGTAATAGGCTCATTTAAGTTGTATTTTTTTGAGAAACTATCAATTGTTGTTATTAACCTTGCTCGTTCTAAACAATTTTGTCTAGCAGAAATAGATAATAGTTTTGAATATCTTGCATAAGTTTCTAGTATTTTATGTTTGGAATTTATTATAGAATACAACTTTAACGTTTCTTGAGCTAGAGATTCTTCTATATTTTGATTCTTGGCAATTGATTCCATATAATCTTTATTAATACTTTGCAACAACCATAAAATAGTAGAAATACACAGACAACACATAATAAACTTAAAGAATATAACATTTTTTAGATGAACAATAAAATTTTTAAGCATCTCTTATCCTTTTTTCTTAGTAATAATAACCTCAGCAGGTATTACTACTCTATTAGGTAACTCTAATATTTGATCAGTAAATATCGTAAAATTAATATCCATATTGCTAAATATTTTACTAAAATTTGCAATTTCTTGTTTTAAGAGCTGAGTAGCATCTTCAACTAGCATATCACTAACGATAAATTTTAATAATATCTCGATTTTTATATACTGATTAGATGATAATAACGTATTATCTATATCCGACCTTTGCCATTTAATCTCCTCTAGGTGCAGATTAGGTGGTAAATTTGTTAAAAACTTTTCTAACGAGTCAAATGGCGTTGGTACGGGGATTTGCAATAATGCTTCAAATACGTATAAATCAGCTAAATTAGTGGTATTTTGAATATATGGATAGGTTTGCTTAACATTATAATAATCTTGTTCAGCACTAAAATAGTGTGAATTTAAAAGATCCAATTTTCTGTAATTTGCTACGGTTTTAATTTTGATAGCACATGCAGCAAATATCAATACTATTATTATAGTGATAAATGGTTTGAAAATTAAAGAACTGATAATATTGAGTTTAGCTATGGATTCTAAATATTTGTTAAAGGCTAGAAAGCTTTTTTGTTCATTAAATAACTTGACAACCATTGCATCTGAAAATTTGCTATTATCACCTAATACACTGCTAGACTTACATATTACTGGATGTTCAGCAAAACTGGATTGTTCTAATAACAACTTTAGACTTTGGTCTACTATAAGAATTATACAAACTTTAAGGGTTAAACTATCAATATAGCTTTTACAAGATATCAAACAATCTTCCACTTCTTGTTCAATTATACCTTGAATATATAAGTCTGACTTATCAGCTGGATAATCAAATGTTTGAATTGAGATTATATTACCTTGATGTTTAACAACAAGTTTAATACCGTTTGTACTTAAAATACATACAAAAATTTGTAAATATTCACTATACTTATTATTTTTAACATTTTTTACAATTTTATCTATAATTGTTTTCCATTCCAAAGCTAAAAAATAAATCCCACCAAACTTTTGCCTCTTACTTGCCAAAAGATTCTCAAGTAACTTACTTAAAGGTGGGGTATAAGGAGTAGATACCAGCAAGGTATTCCACACCTCACTATATTTGGTATTGATGTTATAGACATTGTAAGCAACTATATCATCTATAGAAAAATACTCCTCTATAAACTTTTCTACAGGATTGGTTTTTACTATTGAATGTAGTACAGGTACTATATCATGGCGTACTTCACATGCAGAACCGTTTAATAAGAAGAAAACGTAATAGTTTTTGAATTTACCAAAAAATTCTTTATAGGAGTCTAAATTATCTTGGTTTTCAGCAGGAACAAATAAAGTATCCACAATTTTATCGTGTATTAAAGCACAAAGAAATGTACCTTTATCGCCTATTAAAATAATAATATTTCTTTTATATAAAAAATATACAACCAATTTATGTAGTTTTTTTAGTAAAACTTGTAGTTTAGGTAGTTTGGATATGTTAATCATGTAACTAATACTTAGACTTAAATATTTAAACATAGACTATTATAACAGCAATTATCTTTCCACTAAGCGGATTTAGTATTTTTTTATGATTTATCTATAAAAAAATACTAAATCCTATTGAATAATTATAATATTATCCGTTTCAAACGGATAATGGCTATGTGAATGATATTAGGTGCAAAACCTTAAATTACTATTATTTTAAAATAAATTTTTATTTTTGTAATATTTTGTTGAACATTCTTAAATAATAAATATACTCTCCTTGAGTTAGGTTATTATAACGAATTATAAAGGACGATAACCTAATAAAATTCTAATGATCTTAATAATTGAAAAATGAGCATATAAAATATAGATACACCTTATTAGGTAAGAATAGTATATTTTTTAGTATTACAAAATCAATTATTAGTAATATGTTGAACTAATTGAGGATTACATTATTATGGCTAATATTATGGCTAAACAACAAAATTATTGGTTTACAAAACAGGATGTAGAGAATGCTTTGGTGATACTTACAGCTGTGCAAGCAAAAAATATTAAAGCTATATACACAATAATAAGTTTACCTAGTGCAATACAAGAGAAACTTACTGGTAAAACTAGTATAGACGCTGAAAAGATATTGACTACACAATTCCCAAAGTTAAAAAAGAGTTATGCTAAAGATGAAAAAGAAATACCACATATAGACCCAAAGTCTCAAAAACTCAAACTAAACGAATTATGCACAAAATTAGCTACAAAAAAACAAGAATTAGAACAAGTAAAAAAATGTCTAGATTTGATTCATGCCATTAATGATCCAAATGTATCTATTAAACAAATACTTAATATGAGCGACGTATCTTATCGTATAATAGACGAACTGAATTTAGACAATAAGTATACAATTATACCTACAGTTGTAAATGAATTGAATAACTTATTGTCTACATTTGATGCTCCACCACCAGAAAATGATTCTGATTATGCATCTGGCGATGAACTTCTTAATAAATCAACTAGCGAAACACAACACACAGTGAAGTTACCAAGTAATATATTAACAAATAATCCACAACAGCATGAACTATTGTCAAGGCTCAAGGAAATATCAAATGAATTCGCTCTAAAGAGAGGACTCGACAACACTGCACATACAAATAATCATATTGATGACTGATGACGTTATCGCAGCAGGAGAACATAATGATACGCATTAAACTATAGCTATAGCACGGAAAGGTTAGTTACAGTAATGGAATAGAATCAATGTCATTCCCGCTTACGCGGTAATGACATCTTTTCTTCTCTTCATAATGTTTAAACTACCATGGCAGTTATATACTAAAAAAGTTGTTATTGCAGTAGACACCACACCCCAAATTCTCTATAATACTGCTATCTTCAAGAATTTTACAATATTAAGAGCCTAAATTATACCCCAAATTTGAGATTGCTAAGTTTTAATAACTCTTGATTTGCAAGTATAAGTATGTAGAGTCAGTATAATTCCCAATTGAAGAGGTGAATTTAATAAAGAGAGTTTAGTATGAATAAATTGTTGAATATAATTCACCCCCATCCTTCTAAAGACATATCAGATAAAATTGGGGGCAAGGAGAGTTATATCAATATGACAGTAGGCAATCCAAATTTCAACCTTCCTGAAAAACTTTTGAATAGTTTAAAGGCTACAATAGAAAGCAATGATAGTACCCTTAATAAATATGCAGATTCAAGAGGTTTTTACCCTTTACGTACCGCAATTGCAGAAAGATACAAGATAAAATACAACATTAAGCTGCAACCAAATAACCAAATACTTGCTACTAACGGTTGTGCTGAAGCTATTTGGTTAACAATCTTTACTGCAACTAACATAGGAGATGAGGTAATAATTCCTGATCCATGTTATATGCTTTATGAACCTATTGTTATTTCATTAGGACGTTTACCTGTAAGAAGTGTTACTTCACATCTTAATAGATTTGAATTAGATGTTGACGATATTTTAAAGTGCATAACTCCTAAAACCAAATTAATCATCATTAATACTCCGTGTAATCCAACGGGTACAGTTTATACTTTAGAAACATTAAAAAAATTGTACCAAATTATAGTAGAAAAAGATATTTATCTTATGCAAGATGAAGTTTTTGATGATTTTATCTTTACAGGACAATCTCATATACCAATAATTAAATTTTGTGATAACATGCATAATTTAATTGTTGTAAACAGCTTTTCAAAAAGATTAGGCATTACTGGTTGGAGAGTAGGATGGCTAGTTGCATCAGAGAAGTTTACTGCACAAGCACTAAAGGCTCATACTTATAATTGTTTGGCTGTCAACACATTGATACAAACAGCACTAGCTGAGGTAATGAATGATCAAGAGGTCATAAATACGACCAAAAGTAATGTATCACTGTTAGAGAAAAAACTAACTCGCTTTTTCTCTTCACTGCAAGAAATTGATGGTTTTGAGCTTGATAAAGCTCCAAATTCAGGTATGTATTTATTTCCTAACATTAGTACCTTATACAAAAAGATTCCTAATAGCTATCAGAATAATTCTGTAAGTGAATCTGTTGCTAATTTTATTTTAGATAAAACTCGTGTTGCGGTTGTCCCTGGGACAGCCTTTGGTAAAGCCGGAGAGAATCATATAAGAATATCTATAACTGGCTCAGAAGAAAGTTTATTGGAAGCCATAGAAAGGCTTAATACGCAATTACAGTATGTCTAATTTTTAAGGATCATTACTAATGACTAAACTTACCACTGAAGAAATTAGAAGTAAATTTATAAGTTATTTTGTTGCAAATAATCATATACACGTTCCAGCTAGTTCCCTAATTCCTTATAATGATCCTAGTTTAATGTTTGTTAATTCCGGGATGGTACAATTTAAAAATGTTTTTACCGGTCAGGAAACTAGAAACTATCAAAGAGCCACTACTAGTCAGAAATCACTACGGGCTGGTGGTAAGCATAATGATCTTGAAAATGTTGGTTATACTGCACGACATCATACGTTCTTTGAAATGTTAGGTAATTTTTCTTTTGGTGATTATTTTAAAGAACAAGCAATATATTACGCGTGGAATCTCTTAACCAAGGAATTTGCTATCGCCAAAGAAAAACTATATGTAACTGTTTATCATACTGATGAAGAAGCAGCAAGCTATTGGAAAAAGATTGCTAATTTAAGTGATGACCGAATTATTAAAATAGCAACCAATGATAATTTTTGGTCAATGGGAGATGGAGATACCGGACCTTGTGGACCATGTTCAGAAATTTTCTATGATCATGGAGAGAAGATACCAGGTGGCTTACCTGGTACAAAAGATCAAGATGGCGATCGATATATTGAGATTTGGAATATGGTCTTTATGCAATTTGAACAATTGGATAGCAAGACTAGGATTGCCTTACCTAAACAATCCGTTGATACCGGCATGGGACTAGAACGTATTAGTGCTGTATTGCAAAATGTATATGATAATTATGACATAGATTTATTTAAGGAAATAATTGCTTATACGGAAAGTATAGTAAAAGTTAAAGTAGAAGGGGAAGCAAAATTTTCTTACCGTGTTATTGCTGATCATTTACGAGCTTGTGCCTTTCTAATTAGTGATGGTGTCATGCCGTCAAATGAAGGCAGAGGATATGTACTTAGGCGTATTATGCGTCGGAGTATGAGGCATGCACATATACTTGGTAGCAGTGAACCTTTAATGCACCGATTGCTAGCAAAATTAGTAGATCTTATGGGTGCAACTTATCCTGAACTGAAGAGGGCTGAGGCTTTTACCCGTAGTATCTTGGAACAGGAAGAATTAAGATTTAAAGCAACTCTTGAACGAGGTCTTAAGCTGCTTGACGATGAAACACAGCATCTTAGTAAAAATTCAGAACTTTCAGGAGAGATAGCCTTTAAATTATATGATACATATGGTTTTCCTCTCGATTTAACTGAAGACATATTAAAAGGTAAACAGATATCAGTTGATCTTGATAGCTTTAATAATAAGATGCAAGAGCAAAAAGAAAGGGCTAGAAAATCTTGGTTAGGTTCAAATGAGTCACAAATTGACCAAATATGGTTTGATATTAAAGGCGAATTTGGTAGTACTGAATTTTTGGGTTACTCTTTGGATAAGGCAGAAGGTAAGATATTAGCTCTAATTAAAGATAATAAGTTAGTCAACAATATAGAAACTAGCGAAGAGCAATTTATTCTAATTAGTAATCAAACTCCTTTTTATGGAGAATCTGGTGGACAGATGGGAGATATAGGCTTTATCAAATCAACAGGCAGCAAAATTAGAGTAATAGATACTTTAAAATATCTTGGTTCAATAATTGCTCATATATGTGTTTTACAGGAAGGAGCTATCCAAGCAGGAGATAGTGCTGATTTTGCTATTGATGTCAAGTACCGTAAAAATTTAAGAATTCATCATTCTGCAACTCATATATTACATACAGTATTACATGAAGTGCTGGGCAAACATGTAACACAAAAAGGATCGCTCGTAGCACATGATCGTCTGCGTTTTGATATTAGCCATATGACACCACTAACAAAACAAGAAGTTATATTGATAGAAGATAAGGTAAATCAAATTATCACTGATAATTTTAAGGTTACCACAACATTAATGTCAACAGATGAAGCTATTAAGGCAGGTGCTATGGCTTTATTTGGTGAGAAATATGATTCTGAAGTAAGAGTGGTGGCAATGGGCAACTCGCTTGAGTTATGTGGTGGCACGCATGTTAGTAGAACTGGTGATATTGGAATATTTAAAATTATTAGCGAAAGTAGCGTTGCAGCTGGCGTTCGAAGGATAGAAGCTGTTTGTGGTGAATTTGCCTTAAAATTAATTAGACAAAACGATACTATAATTGATGACTTGTCTTCAACCTTAAAAATAGGTAAGAATGAAATTACTGATAAAGTAAATAACCTGATTGCCAGTAAAAAACAATTAGAAGATAAGTTAGTAGCTACTCAGGTCTCGATGCTTGACTTGAATATTGAGCAGATTGCCAAAGAATCAGTCAGTATCTCCGATATATACTCAAAGCAGAAGAGCATACAATTTATCTATAAACTAGTACAAAATTCGGATACTAAAATATTACGCTTATCTGCTCAGCGAATAGTTGATAAGTCAGATAATCTAGTGATTGTATATATAGGTATGCCTGATTTGCAGGGTAAATTATCTATTACTATTGCGGTTAGTAAAGAAATTAGCAATAAGGTTCATGCAGGTAACTTAGCTAAAGAAGTGTCTGTATTCCTTGGCGGTAGCGGCGGTGGTGGTCAGGCGAATATAGCCCAGGCTGGTGGCACGGATGTAAGTAAAGTAGGAAAGTTACAAGATATAATAAAGGAGCTGTTATCTAAGTTCTGAATTATTAAACGTCGGCTATATACGATATTTTTACCACATTTATCCAAGAGTTTAATGCTAAAACTATTTTAGGCTTTTAAGTAACAGTATGATAATATATAATACACAGGTAGGATGTTTAACAATTTTTTCTGTTAAGCAAATATAATCAATAGCTTTATTTAAATTAAGGAGTTTGTTATGCTAATAAAAAAAACTGCAATAGCTTTTTTAGCACTATTTGTGCTTTCTGGGTGTGGTACTAAAAAGAAACCGACAGAAGCGGAGGTGACTCCTAGTGTCGAGGAAAGTTCTTTAGCTGCTGATTTCGAAAGAAATGTTGGTGATAGGGTATTTTTTGCTTTGAATAAATCAGATCTTTCAAGTAAATCAAAAGAACAGCTAAATAAACAAGCGGTTTGGTTAAAAAAACATTGTTGTACTAAAACTACTATTGAAGGACATTGTGATGAAAGAGGCACAAGAGAGTATAACTTAGCACTTGGTGAAAGAAGAGCAGAAGCTGTACGAAAATACTTGATTGGTCTAGGAATTGATAATAACAGACTTGATACTATCTCTTACGGTAAAGAGAAACCAGCTGTTATGGGTTGTGACGAAGCAGCTTGGGCACAGAACCGTAGAGCTGTAACTGTTATAAAATAAAGTATCCTACTATTTGCTCTTTTCAAGAGTTGTAAAAACAACTCTTGAAAGTTAAAAAATCGTCATTGCGAAGCACCGTTAGGTGCTGTGGCAATCTTCATGAAGTAAGGTCTCCTTCACAAGATTGCCACGTCGCCGCTTTGCGGCTTCTCGCAATGACATTTATGCATTTTAAAAAACAAACTTTTCTATCATTAGTTGGGACTTTTAAACTGCCCTGCAAACAGCAGTCATTTCTTGTATATCACCACTACAATGTAGTACTAAGTCACAACCAGCTACAATAGTTTGTCTAGCAACTTCAACTATACTTGTAACAAATTCTGCCTTCAGTTTTGGGAATTCTTCTACTAAATATTTTTTTAGTCCGGTTTGGTCGGATTTGTCTTTAATAATTCCGTATTCAATAAGTTTTTCTAAATCTTGATTACTTATCGTAGTTGTAGAATCCTGCTTTTCAAAAATCGTCAGAGGTTTTTTAACTATTGAGTATTTAGCTCCAATTTCACCATGCAGGGCAAGCATACAAATATCATCTGAAACTAATATACCTTTAAAACCAATGTCATTTCTAATGAACTTTATAGCAGTGGGCGATAAAGTTACTGGTAGATTGGTATCTAAAGCCTCAAATACAATGTGACCTGTCATAGCCCATCCTGCCTTAACATTTTTAGATAGTTGTCTAAACACTTCAAAATCTGTATTATTTAATTCAGCAAGCGAACTGGTAACACGCGGCAACTTATAATGACTATCACACGTAGCTCGACCATGCCCTGGTATATGCTTAATAATGGCAATACCTCCCTGCCCTTCTATCGCCTCTATTGTTTTTGCACATAAGCCAACTACTTTTACTACAGAATCTCCAAAGCTACGATCTCCAATAGCATTATCAGTATAAGGGTAACGCAAATCAGCAACTGGACAACATGGCGAGTCTATTCTATATTCTTTTAAACTCTTCATCAGACTTGAATAATTTGCAAAAACTTTTAAATATGCATTCTCTGAACCTTCTTGATCATATATTCTACCGAAATCACCAGCAGGGGGATATTCTATATCTATGATAGGTGGCTTCAACCTTGCAACCCTGCCCCCCTCCTGATCGACAAAAATCAATATATTATAGTCATATAAGCCTCTTAAATCTTGTACTAACTTTAGTAACTGTTCTCGATCTACAATATTTCTTTTAAAGAGAATAAAGCCATATATTGGATTTTCTAAAAATAATTCCCTTTCTTGCACAGTCAAACTAGTACCAGCAATGCCAAATATTAAAGGTTTCTTGAGCATTTATTATTCCTATAACGCGAATTCGGGATAAGAATTTGTCAATTCTTATCCAAATTCAGTGAAATTATCGAAATAATCAGATTTGAGACGGCTCTGCATCTGATTGTTAAATTAATATTTTGCTAAAAACATGATTTTAGCTTTAGAAAGGTTTAAAATGCATTCGCGTTAGCCGCTTTAAGAATGCATTTTTCCTTATATTAAAGCCCATTCGGGATAAGAATTAATTAATTCTTATCCCGAATGGGGGTCTATAGTGTTTTCTGTAAATTATTAAATTTTGAATACTGACCATCATAGTGAAGTTTTACGCTACCAACACGACCATTACGATGTTTTGCTATTATAATATCCGCAATATTATATACTTGATTTATATTATTTTGCCACTTTGCATGTTCTTCATTACCTGAAGAAGGCTCTTTACGAGTTAGATAATATTCTTCTCGATAAATAAACATCACTATATCCGCATCTTGTTCAATAGACCCAGATTCTCGCAAGTCAGATAACATTGGTCTCTTATCTTCTCTAAGTTCTACAGCTCTAGATAATTGTGATAAAGCAATTACTGGAATATTTAATTCTTTGGCTATAGCTTTCAATCCTTGAGTAATTTCTGAAATTTCATTTACTCTATTATCATATTTATTTATCCCTCTAATTAACTGCAGATAATCTATAAATAATATACCAAGGTTATGTTTACGCTTCATTTTTCTTGCCCTAGTACGAATAGCTGCAATAGATAAAGCTGGCGTATCATCAATAAGAAATGGTAGGCTTGACAGATCTATAACTTCTCTACGTAATCGATTATAATGTTCTTCCGTCACATGACCTGTACGTAGCGAAGACGAGTTAATTTCAGTATGCATGGAAAGAATACGAGTAGCAAGCTGCTCAGATGACATTTCAAGAGAGAAAAAACCTACTGACTTATCTTTTTCTTGTTCCTTATTTTTTAACTTCATAGAATTACAAGCATTTATCGCAAGATTTATGGCAAAAGCTGTTTTCCCCATTGATGGGCGTGCAGCAATGACAACTAAATCTGAGTTATGAAAACCTGATAACTCCTTATCTAAATCAATTAATCCTGTAGAAATACCTATTACATGATTAGAATTCTTCATTGCTCTGTTAATATTGGCAAGGGACTCCGAGAGAGAAACAGCAATTTTAACAAAACTCTTGTCATTAACTCCTTCACTAGCAAGGTTATAGAGTTTACCCTCTGCATGCTCTATTTGTTGACTTGCATCATATTCTAAAGAGGAGTCATAAGCATTATTAACTACCTCCTCCCCTATCTGAATTAAATTACGCCTTACTGCCAAATCATAGATTATTCTTCCATAATCAAGAGGATTAATTACCATCATTGACAGAGTAGCCAGCTTATTTAGATAGTCACTGCCACCTAATTGCTGAAATAATTCGTCTCGTTCTAACATGCTTCTAAGCGTTACTGGAGTAGCAATTAAGCCTTTTTCGGTAATAACTTCAATAGCATTATAAATCTTTTGATGTATCGACTCAAAAAAATGATCTGGTCTTAGGAATTCTGAGACAGTATTTAAGTAATCATGGTTGACTAAAATTGCTCCTATTAACATTTGCTCGGCCTGAACATTTGCTGGCAAAGTTCGAGCAACAGGCAAAATTATACTTGACTCACTTGATCCGCTTGACTTATCTATTTTATCACTCACTTTTTTACTACGAGACATAATTTTAATTTAATGATTTAAAAACTTTTCTACTTCCAAAGCCGCCATGCATCCTGTACCAGCAGCGGTAACTGCTTGTCTAAAAATTTTATCTTGTACATCTCCAGCAGCGAAAACACCTTTAACACTGGTTTCCGTTGAATTTGGTTTAGTAATAATATAATTATCACTATCTATATCTAGTTGCCCTTTGAACAAACCAGTATTCGGCATATGACCAATTGCTACGAATATACCAGTACAATTAATTGAACTAAGCTCCCCTGTTTGAGTGTTTTCAAGCTTGGCTGAATTAACCGATTTAGGATTATCAGTACCAATGACCTCAATCAGTCTATGATTCCAAATGACCGATATTTTGGGATTTCTAAATAATCTCTCTTGTAAAATCTTCTCGGCTCTAAAACTATCCCGGCGATGAACAATAGTCACCTGACGTGCATGATTAGTTAAATATAATGCCTCTTCAACAGCACTATTCCCCCCACCAATAACTAATACATCCTGATTCTTGAAAAAAAAACCATCACAAGTAGCACAAGCTGAGACACCATATCCTTTGAATTGTGCTTCGGAAGGAATATTCAGCCACCTTGCTTCTGCACCGGTACATATTATAACGCTGTCCGCCCTAATTATACCAGACGAGGTGGTTACCACTAAGGGTTTTTTTGAAAAATCAACCTTTTCTACATAATCATAGATAATTTCTGCACCAACATTTTTTGCCTGTTGCGTCATTTGTTCCATTAACCATGGACCTTGAATAGGCTCTGCAAAACCTGGATAATTTTCAACATCTGTAGTAATAGTTAGCTGCCCACCTGGCTGCATACCATGCAATAATATTGGTTTTAGTGCTGCCCTAGCTGTATAGATTGCTGCACTCAGTCCAGCAGGACCTGACCCTATAATAAGTACTTTAGTAGAACGATTCATAACAACCTAAATTTTTATATTTTCAAAGCATTTACCCAAGATTTTATATAACTAATCTGATCATCGGTCATTAATGAAGGTACATGACCAGCATAATCAACAACGAACAAATCAAAATCTTTGGTTTCTTTCATCTTCTCAATAGTAGATTGTTGCAAAATTTCTGATTTAGCCCCGTGGATAACCAACAATTTACAAACAATCTTATTCCATATAGTCCATATATCAACATTTTTTGGCTTATTTGCATTAGCATTCATACCTTGTACTATGGCAGGATCATAATTCATTTTATATTTTCCATCTTGGATTTTTATAAAACTATATTTGGTAAGATGATCCCAATCTTCCTCACTACTAATACCGAATTGGCTATATATTAGCTTTAAATGTTGCTTGGCACTAACTAAATCAACAAATGAGGGAGTTTGACCTGCATATTGACCGATTTTAACTAGAGTAGATGCGGGAATAAAAGGTCCTACATCATTTATAATCATTGCTTTGATAAGTTCCTTATATTTACTAGCTAGCACATAACCAATTATTCCACCCATGGAAGTACCAAGCCAAATACAGTTGTTAATACCTAATTTTTTTAAAAAAAGCACCGTATCTTTTACATATACTTGATAATTATAATGCTTTTTCATTTTAAAAACATCACTATCCCCACGTCCTGGATAATCTATAGCAATTACTCGAAAATTATCACTTAATACCATAGCGATTTTATCAAAATCATGAGCATTCCTAGTTAAACCATGGGTACAAATTATTACATTTTCATTATTAGGGTCACCAAACTCAAGATAAGCTATTTTATGAGCTGGAATATATTGTGAGCCTAACCAATTAATATAAGGTCCAACTTGGATAAATTTTTGTATCATTTTTTTATATCATTAGTGCTATAGCTAACCTGACTAGCATTACACCAAATTCACAGACGCTATTAGCGACGAAGCAATCTATAATTTCGCATTAATCAGGTTAGCTATAATAATTAATTCAAATCACTTAAAAATATAGTTACCATAACTGGTATATATACTACACCAAAAAGCAGGGAAAGAAATACTGTGGTAGCAACTTTTTCTGGATAGAATTTTTGTAAACTGGCTATGACAATTACGTTTGCTGCCATAGGAGCAGTTGAAAGAAGCCTTAAAGCATTATAATAATTCTCATCATACCATCCTAAAACAAACTTATCCAAAAGAATAAATATGTTAACCCCTAGTGGATAGAATAAAAATTTTGCCATGAAAGTAGCTAAAGTAAACTTTATGTCTATTTCAAACTTTTGCAAAGCTGAAAGAGCTAAACCAACCATAACCATACCAAGTATAGAAAATGCCCCCCGCATGTTATATATAAAATCATCTAGGAAATCAGGTAAAGTAAAACCAGCAAAACTAAATAAACAACCAAGTAAAAAACCGTTTAAAATTGGTAACTTTACAACCTTCAAGATACTTTCACTACTATTAGCAAAGCTCCTAACACAAATATAAAAGCCTACTGATGATTCGAAAATATTTATTCCTATAACTGCCATCATATAGATGCTTAAAACATAATCATCAAAGAGAGTAGCGGCTATTGGCAGCATAAAATAACCACCATTAGCGGTACCTGCAGATAATGCTATAATGTTTCGTGTATGATCAAGCCAATATCGCCCAAAAAAATAGTAGGAAAATATTGATAACGAAGTGGCAATGAAAAAAACAACTACAGTAACGCTTAATGCTGATAAAGTCAAAGTAGTACTGGCGGGAATAGCAAAAAAAACAATAGGAGATATAAAATAGAATAACAAAGAAGCTATACTATCTCTCTCAACTTTAGAATATCTTCCTGCTAAAAAACCAATTAATACACTCAGTAATACAGAAATGGTTTTAAAAAAAACTATAGTAAAAATTGCCATGCTATAAAAGCCAAAAGATATCAGATGCTGTTTTACTTAACCTTTTAGAAAATAGCAAATTTATTCCACAATTAACATAAATAAAGTACCTTTATTCACCTAATTCTTGTATAGCAAGACACATATCTGCTAATTGAGTTCTATATTTTTGTTTACTAAGATAGCGACTATTTAATTTAAGATTTTCAAAATCTTTATTACTGGTAGGTAAATATTGACAAATCTGTACTAATTCCTCATCAGAAATAAAATGTCTCCTTGGTAAATCTATTGTACTGGCTTGTTCCTCCCTATAAGCTGCCATAATTTTCATTTTATGAATAAAAGACTCTGAATGATTATTGAATCTAACTTTTTGCCAAGCTTTTTGTACATTAATAATATAATTTTCAATATTAAGCAAAGATTTTATTTGCTCGTCATATTGGTTTTGTAAGTTATTATCTTGAATTACTTGTTGTAATACCTTGTAAACCGGTTCTAAATATTCAACATCTTTAATAGCATAATTTAACATATTAGCATTAATTGGACGCTTTAACCAATCAGACCTTTGGTAAGTTTTATCAATGTGAACAAAGCAAATTTTGCTACATATATCCGAATAACTTAAATGTTTACCAAAATCGCAAATACCAGCAGCAATTTGTATGTCAAAAACATTTTTTGGCAGTTTCTTAAATAAACGATAAAATATCTCAAAATCCTCTCTAGGGGCGTGAACTATTTTAAGAATTTTATCGTTCAGAAATATTTCGTTAATAGGAGAAAGATCCAAATTGCTCAAAGTGTCAATTATCACTTTATAACTACTGGCCATAATTTGAATTATGCTAAGCTGAGCAAAATAGGTATTTTTACGCAAGAACTCAGTATCAACACTTATAGTCTTACAATCCAATAACTGTCGACAGAATTCATTTAATGCTTTCTGATTATCAATAATAAGTATTTTTGAAGTATTAGTAATTAAATTGCTCCTATATAATAAACTTGGTATTTTTCTATACGCGAATTTGGGATAAGAATTGACAAATTCTTATCTACTCTTCTGTTTTGAAGAATTGTTTTTTGAAAATATCATGGATTCGCATGTGTAACTATACTATATGTATGCTACGCCTTCTCACCATTCATTTTCAAATCCAATTCGTAGGATCATTTGAGTATCCTAAATTCGGTGAAATTATATATATTGCTTCGTCGACCTACGGTCTCCTCGCTAATAGACGTTTTATAGACGTATATGTCTATTAGCGAGCAAACGTATGTGAGCGTGGCAATCCATTTTGCTAAAAACATGATTTTAATCTTTTAAAATCATGTTTTTAGCTTTAGAAAGGTTTAAAATGTATTCGCGTTAACCGCTTTAAGAATGCATTTTTCCTTATATTAAAGCCAATTTTGGATAAGAATTAACTAATTCTTATCCAAAATTGGGGTTCTATGCTTTTTTGTGGTTAAAAGTAGCGTAACACTTTTACGCTACTTTGTCAAAGATGGAATCCTTAATTTATAAAACTCATCTTAAAATAAGTGTTTCATAAGTGCTACAATTAAAAAAACAATTAAGACATTTCAAGAAACAGATAATCGGAACTATTAAACCGATGTCTCCCATCGAACTAAGGTAAAATAGTCAAATAAGATTCTAATAATACTATTAACGCGAATTCGGGATAACAAGTTATCCCAAATTCGGCTGTATATATAGAAACAATAAGGTTTGAAGCGGTTCTACACCTGATTGTTAAAATATCATTTGCGTTCAATAGATGATTTTAATTATTAAAATCATCTATTGAACGGTAAAAAAGTTAAAATGTACTCACAGAACCGCTTCAAGAGTACATTTTTCTTTATATCACAGCTAATTCGGGATAAGAATTATAATTCTTATCCCGAATAGGGTTATTAGAATTTCATAAGTGTGAATTTTAACTATATCCACTCTTTCAATTCTTGTATATTACTAATTGGGCAAATTAGGTTATTGCTTAACTTTTCAAGTTTGGAGCAAATTAATTTATTGAATCCTAATTTCGTTGCTTCTTTTATTCTCATTTCTGCTGCATTGACTTTTCTTATTTCACCAGATAAACCAATTTCTCCAAAAAAAACACTATGTTCTAGCACAGCTTTATTATTTGCTGCAGAAATTAAAGCAGCTGCAACAGTTAAATATACTTCCTTAGAAGTTAAGTTAAGACCAAACCATACATTAAGTACAGCTATTATCATTGATAATCTATTTAAATCCCATCCTACAACCGAACGTCTTGGCATTGGCATATTGGAAGGGGCAATTAATGCCTGAATCTCAATTAATAACGGTCTAGATCCTTCAATTCCAGCAAATACTGTTGTTCCGCTAACATTTTTATCCCTTTTCATCAGAAATAGCTCGGAAGGACTAGAGACTTCCATAAGACCACTAGCAGTCATCTCAAAAACACCGATTTCTCCTATTCCACCAAATCTATTTTTAATAGAACGCAAAATACGAAAATGACTATTAGGATCACCTTCAAAATATAGTACGGTATCAACAAGATGTTCGAGTAACTTAGGACCAGCTAATTGTCCATCTTTTGTCACATGACAGCTAAGTAAAATAATAATATTATTTTGCTTAGCATAGCTAACTAATTCATTAGCACAGGCACGAATCTGCGAAATAGTGCCAGGTGGTGATGATAGTGTGCGAGTTACCATTGTCTGAATTGAATCGATTACTACCAAATCAATATTGTTCTTATCAGCATCAATAGTTGAGATAATATCTTCGATATTAGTGGCAGCTAATATAGATGTTGTTTCATTATTAAGACCTAATCTTAAGGCTCTTAGCTTTATTTGGTCAATGGATTCCTCACCAGTTATATATAAGCAATTCATTCTAATTTTATCACAAAAAGAACTTGCCACTAAGTGTAATAATAAAGTTGATTTACCAATTCCAGGATCACCACCAATTAAAATTGCTGAAGAGGAAACCAACCCGCCACCCAACACTCTATTTAATTCATTTATAGGCGTAGGAGTACGTAATGATTCCACAACAACACCATCAAGCTTTTGTATTTGTTGGTTATTGCCTAACCTAACTTGTACTTGACTAATTACCTCTTCCTCAATCGCTCCCCATAAGCCACAATCAAAACATTGTCCTGCCCATTTTGATGTACTATTACCACAATTTGTACATATATATTGCTTTTTAATTTTACTCACTTTCCTAATTTTAATTCCTTTTCACCCTATATGATATTATGCAACCAATAATTGCTCCAACAGACTATTCGCTTCCTCTATAATATCTTTTCCTACCAATGTTTTGGTAAATACTAACTTAGTATCCGGTTTTATTTTAGTTTGCTGAGGATACTTTATAACAAAATTTCTAATCTTATCAGCTATATCTGATTCTTTATAAAATTTTAAAACAAATCCTCGATCACCAGAGTCTAAATTTTCAATATTAAGCTTACTGCATTTATGCTTTATTTTTACTATATTAAGTAGATTATTAAATTCTGATGGGATAGGACCGAAACGATCAACCATTTCGTCCTTAAAATTTTCAATATCTATATCATCAATTAAATTTCCAACTCTTCTGTACAAACTTAGTTTAAGAGCAGAATCTGCAATATAATTGTCAGAAATGAAAACAGGTAATCCCAAATTAATTATTGGCACAAAAGCTTTTGGCTGCTCAATAACTTCATCCTTAAGAATTGCTATTTGTTCATCTAACATCTCCTGATAAAGCTCCACTCCTACTTCTTTAATCTGCCCAGACTGCTCTTCTCCTACTAAATTGCCAAAACCACGTAAATCCATATCATGGCTGGCAATGGTAAAACCAGAACCAAGAGTACAGCTACTTTGCATTATTTCTAGCCGTTTTATTGAATGTGCGGTCATTTTCTTATAATTAGCTAAGGTTAAATAGGCATAACCTCTGACTTTACTTCGTCCTATCCTACCTCTAAGCTGATATAACTGACTCAAACCAAGCATATCAGATTTATGAATAATCATCGTATTAGCTTCTGCAATATCTATACCAGACTCAATTATCGTGGTGGAAACGAGTATATCAAACTTACCATCACAAAATTCACCCATAATCTCATCCACTTTGGCAGCTGGCATCTGACCATGAGCAACTTTATACTTTAGCTCTGGTACAATTGTTTGTAAGTATCTCTCTATATCTGGTATATCCTTAATTCTAGGCACTACATAAAAACTTCTACCACCACGAAAACGTTCTCTAAGTAAAGCATCTCTGATAATTACTTGATCAAAAGGCATCACTGTTGTCCGAACTTCTAACCTATCCATTGGCGGTGTGGCAATGATACTAAGGTCTTTAATCCCAACCATTGACATTTGCATTGTACGAGGAATTGGTGTTGCTGAAAGAGATAGAACATGCATTGTAGTTCTGAGTTTCTTTAAATATTCTTTTTGAGCAACACCAAAATGTTGCTCTTCATCAATTATTAATAATCTGAGGTTACTAAATTCTATATTCTTACTCAGCAAGGCATGTGTACCAATTATTATATTAGCTGTACCCTTTTTGATTTGTTCTTTAACAATTTTAGCCTCACTATTGGTAACTAGGCTAGATAATTGTATTATATTCAGCCCTAAATCCTTAAATCTTTTACGAAATCTTAAATAATGCTGCTTACCTAGAATAGTAGTTGGTACGACAATGGCTACTTGAGGGGAGACGTCACAGTTTGATTTAGCTACCATAAAAGTTGCCCTTATTGCCACTTCAGTTTTTCCAAAACCAACATCACCACAAATTAATCTATCCATTAAAATACCTGAGTCAAAATCTTTTCTAATATCATTTATGGCATTTAATTGATCTTCAGTTTCGGTATATTTAAATCTCTGACAGAATTTGTCATATTCTTCATGATCAAACTCTATTGGATTAGTTACAGTTAATTTCCTCTTAGCGGCTATTGCTAATAATTGCTCGGCAATTTCTGTAATACGATTCTTGAGCTTAGCCTTACTTCTTTGCCAGCTACTGCTACCTAACTTGGCTAGCTGTGCTTCACTGCTACCATATTTCTTAATTAGCTCTATATTCTCAACAGGAATATATAATTTATCATTATTCTCATATAAAA
This sequence comes from Candidatus Tisiphia endosymbiont of Empis tessellata, assembly GCF_964031035.1. Classification (NCBI taxonomy): domain Bacteria; kingdom Pseudomonadati; phylum Pseudomonadota; class Alphaproteobacteria; order Rickettsiales; family Rickettsiaceae; genus Candidatus Tisiphia; species Candidatus Tisiphia endosymbiont of Empis tessellata. The sequence continues at coordinate 382,855 of NZ_OZ034997.1, forward strand.
TTTTTAGGAAATCATGAGCTTTGCCTTTAACATCTAGTGTTTCAACATTAAGAAATTGACCAATACCATGATCCTTATGAACAACTAACTCCCCTTCGCCTAAATTATCTAATTCCATTAGAATGTTTTTAAGCTTACGTTTAGCACCTTTCTGGCGAACGTTTACCACACTTTTTCCTAAAATATCGTGAGCTGCAATAAACAAATATTTATCACTATAAAATCCTTGACTAAGTTGGACATATGCAAGATTTATCACACCAATTTTTGCCTGTTGTAGATTGTCTATCTCGATATATTCTCGTGAGTAGCTATTTATCAAGCTCTTCAGTCTTTCCAAATTACTTTTAGACTGACAAAAAATAATTGGTATTTTAGTATTATTGTTCTCTATAATCTCAAATAGCTTATCAAAAACTGTCTTATCCTCAATAAAACTAGTTGCAATAATTTTTTCTAATGAATATGCATAAGATGAATCTTCAGGACTAATTAAAATATTCTTATCCTGTTCTAGTAAAGTTTGTATTTCTTGACTGGTAAAGTAAATCTGCTCAGGAGGCAATGCAGGATAGAATGTGTTTAATTTTATTTTGTTAGACTCAATCCGCGATCTGTAAAGATCTGTATAATTATTCTCCTGCTCAATAATTGATTGTAACGACAAATTATCATAAATAATAATAGGGTCATCTAAATAATTAATTAAGCTACTGAAAGAATTATAGAATAAAGGAGATAAATGTTCATATCCTTGAAATTTTTTTCCTTCAATTACTGATTCATATAAAGGGCTATTCACGTAATTAACACCAAAAGCTTTTAGATAATTATCTCTAAAATTCTTTATTGTTTCTAGATTTAATATTACCTCACTGGCAGAATTAATTATTAACTCCGTACAGCTATTGGTAGAAATCTGGCTGTCAATATCAAATTCTCTTATTGACTCTATGTGATCCCAACTAAAATTAATACGATAGCCCTTATACCCTGGCAAAATTATATCTACTATCTCTCCTCTTACTGAAAATTCACCACTATCAATGCTACTACTATTCCTTGTAAAACCATTATGTACTAGGAATTCGGCGAGCTTGCCCGCTGAAAACTTCATTTTATTATGTAATTTCAGAAAAGACTTAACTAAGAATTCCGAAGGTGGTAATTTGCTCAGTAAATTCACCGCATTAGTAACTACCAATTTTTTTTCATTATTAGTTGCTAAATAACTTAGTGCATTAGCTCTTTCTGATAAAATGTTAGACTGGGGCGAAATGCGATCATATGGTATAGTATCAAAACTAGGAAAATATAATATATTACTAGTCTTAATGCTTTGTGCAAAAAATAATAATTGTTTATGGCTATTAATTGCATCATCTTCACTGGCAAAAATAAGTAAAATATTCTTAGTTGGTTTATTTGAGAAATACTCATTAGCAAAAAAACTTTTTGCACTGAGTGGTAGAGGTTGTTGTATCATTGTTTATTAAGCTTATAGGCGGTTAATATCAAAATTAAGTATTTGTAACATTACTTTTGAATTTAAGTGAACAGGAGGAGTTGTTTTATTGGTAATCCAATCATAAATATCTATATCATTTTGATTAAGTATTAAAGCAAAATCTGTTAAACTATCTATATCCATATTAGCAAGAAATTGTTCAGCAAATTTACCTAATATTAACCCGGTTTCTTTGCAACCACGATTTTTGCTTTGGTATAGTAATTTTTTAGCTAGGAATGCTTTTTTTAAATAGTCCATATTGATAATCTTATAAAAAAATATCATAATATGATTCAGATAGTTTGACAATTACCAAATATAAAATATAAAATGTAAACTGTATATTAAGTAGTATATACTCAATTAGTCTAAATCTTGTTCTTATTCAATAAATTTTAATATATTCAAAAAAATGCAGATGCCTATAAGTATCAAAAATATATCTTCCTTAGAAGCTTATAAGTTGCTAGAAATGGATGAGTGTACCATTGTTGTTGATATTAGAACTACTGAAGAATGGCAAAAAATAGGTATTCCAAAGCTTGATAAATATCAAGTACTTTTTCTTAGCTGGCGTTTATTGCCTGATATGTCATTAAATCGTGAATTTAACAACCAGTTTATGTCGAAAGTCAGTAATAAAAATAATGTATTATTCCTTTGTCGTTCAGGTGCCCGATCTCATGAAGCGGCCTTGTGTGCTGGTGGTTTAGGTTATACAAAATGCTACAACATCGTTGATGGTTTTGAAGGAGGAGGTAATGGAGCTGGTTGGAAACAAAATAATTTACCATGGCAAGTTCTGTGAATACTAACCAAAATCAATTGACTGTAGAAAAGGAAGTAGCTCATTATAGAGATATTTGGCAGCATGTGTGTTCTGATCTTAATAAACATTACGGTGAGTCTTTGTATAAAAGTTGGTTCAGTAAGATTAACTTTCTAGAAGCTTCTACTACTACTGTTATACTTTCTACACCAACAAATTTTATCCGAGATTGGATAAAATCAAAATATGCATGTGATATATTGCAATCTTGGCAGTCTTATGACAAAGATATTAAATCAATTGAGATAGTTACTAAAGAATTACTAGAACAAAATCCAAATATACCTGAATATTTAGCAAAAATTCCATCAATAAAAGAAGGAATGGATCTCAATTCCGAAGGCATTTTTTCAGCATTAGACTTACGATTTACTTTTGAAAATTTTGTAGTTGGTGGACCAAATGAGTTAGCATATGCAGCCTCTAGAGCAGTTGCTGAATCAGAAAGTGCCGTAGCTGAATCTAACCCCTTATTTTTGTATGGGGGTGTTGGTCTTGGTAAGACACACTTAATGCATGCTATTGCTTGGTATATAAGACATAATAACCCGACTCGCAAAGTAATTTACATGTCGGCAGAAAAGTTTATGTATCAATTCATCAAAGCACTTCGTAATAAAGATGTTATGTCATTTAAAGAAGAATTTCGTTCAGTTGACGTGCTAATGATCGATGATATTCAATTTATATCTGGTAAAGATAGTACTCAAGAAGAGTTTTTTCATACTTTCAATGCTTTGATTGATAATAATCGTCAAATGGTTATATCATGTGACCGTTCACCGTCAGATTTAGATAATATTGAAGAGCGGATTAAGTCTAGGCTTGGTTGGGGCTTGGTTGCAGATGTTCACAGTACTACTTATGAACTAAGATTGGGGATATTAGAATCTAAGCTTGAACAGATGAATATTCACATACCTAAAAATGTTGTAGAATTCTTAGCATCAAAAATAACGTCAAATGTCAGAGAGTTAGAGGGGGCTCTTAATAAAGTTATTGCTCATTCAACTTTAGTTGGTAGGGAGATAACTTTAGAAAATACCCAAAATATTTTACGTGACTTACTACGTTCCAATGAAAGAATTATAACGATTGAAGATATTCAAAGAAAAGTAGCTGATCGTTATAATATTAAATTTTCTGATATGTCTTCTCCTAGACGTGTTCGCTCAATAGCTAGACCAAGGCAAGTAGCTATGTATTTAAGTAAAACATTAACCCCAAAAAGCCTTACTGATATCGGTAAGAAATTTGGTAAGAAAGATCATACTACAATAATGCATGCTATCAAAAAAGTAGAAGAATTATGTGAAATTGATACAGAATTTCGTGAGGAACTTAGTCTGTTAATGAAAATACTGCAAAACTAGATTACTATGAACTTAAAGAAAAGCACGTTTCCCATAATAGAAGTCTTATCCCGAATTGGCTTTAATATTTCGAGGTATTATGCTATTATAACCTCAGCATCCGTAATGGAAGTCAATAAGAAAATAATAACTTACCATAAATTTTCATTGCAAGAAGAATTATTTTTTACAATAGAGTGCATAAAAGCTAGTAATTTACGCATAACAGCAACAAGAGCAACTTTTGCTGGTTTATGTTTAGCAATTAAGTGGTCATAAAAATTACGTAAACGCTTATTACATCGTAAGGCAGCTACTGCAGCCATATAAAGAATTCTTCGAAGATTACCTCTACCTTCAAAAATACTTCTTCTACCTTTATAACTACCGCTTTCTCTAGCAAAAGGAGCAAGACCTACCAAAGATGTTAACCTGTCTAAAAGTAATATTGCCAAGCTCTAGTGCTTCACATATTACTTTTAGAACCTGAATGGCGAAATCTTACTAAGTGCTAAACAATTAAACAAAACTTCTCGTCAACTTCTATCTTTGATAGTGTCTCGTATACAATTTTATAACAAATGCTAGGGTATATCGTCACGAGATTTTAGCCCACATTAGTAATCCCCTTAGACAAAGACCTGCCATGTATGATTTTGTATTTTTAGCATATCTTGTTGCTATACCACGCCATTCTTTAAATTTTTAAAATGTATTTTCAATAATGTGCCTTAACTTATATAAATCCTTATCTATCTCTCTTTGAATCTTTCTGTTTCTTTTTGATGGTATTACAGGAATTATATTTGCTTGCTCAGCAAATTCTACGATGCTATTTGTGTCATAAGCTTTATCTGCTGGTACTCTGTGCCTCTATATTTTGGGTTAATTCACAAGCTTGAGTACAATCGTTTCTGGAACCTTATGTAACAATAATTCTGACCGGCATACCATGCGCATCCACGGCCATATGTATCTTTGTATTGAGCCCCCTTTTGTACGGCTAATCGTTTGATTCCCGCCTTTTGCCCCAAGTCCTGCTTTATGAACTTTTACAAATGTTGAATCTATCATTAACCATTCGAAATCAGGAGCATTTATAAAAATATTTAGTACATGCTCCCATACTCCATTATCGCGCCATCTACAGAATCTTCTGTGTACATTCTTCCAATTCCCATAATCAGGTGGCAAATCTCTCCAAGGAGCTCCTGTCCTAAATATCCACATTACTGCATTTACAAAGGTTCTATTATCTTTTGCAACCCCTCCCCAACAACCTTCCCTGCCAGGCAAATGCCTTTGTATCTTATTCCAAAGTTCATCATTTATATCATGTCTTCTATGTGCTAGCCCCATAACTATTATCCCTATTACTATAATTAGTATAACCAACTTCACAAATTATTCAACTATAATCTCATGACGACATGCCCTAGAGAAATAGAATATTTTTTTGAATATTAATATATATACTCGGTGAACTTCAAGAATTGGTGTTCCTGCAACCAAAGATCGAAGCTGCTCCGTTACTCATGTACACCTAACAGCTCAACTTTGCTACTGCCTAGCTCTTCATTTACCAACTCTTTATTTACAAGCAGTATATATAACATGTGTTTATCAGACATCTGAGTTAGAGAACAAAAAATATACAAAAAGGGCAAAAAAACTATACGACAAACTTTGCCGTTTTGGTATAATGTATGAATAAAAAATATTATGTTTTACGAATATTGGTTGAATATGTAAGAGTTTCGTCTGAAAATGAAAGATAGAATACAGATTTGCAATATAATGCTTTGATAAAAGCTTGAGTTGATCAACGTAATATATATAAAGATCAAGCTAACTTACACAAAAGAAATTATTTACTCGATGTTAGTTATATGTGGACCTACCGCTAGTGGCAAGTCTTATTTGGCACATTATTTAGCTAAAATATATAATGCTGAGATAGTTAACTGTGATTCTATGCAGATATATAGGCAGATTCCCATTATTACTGCCTCGCCATCACAAATATACCGTAATGAGATTCCTTATCATCTTTATAATTTTTTATCTATAGAACAAGAATTTTCAGTAATACAATATGTAAATCATGCTCTTGAGAAAATTACAGACATTCGTAGTAGAGGCAAGTTACCAATAATTGTTGGTGGTACTGGGTTATATATTAATTCATTACTTTTTGGTTATAATGAAATACCATCAATATCTCCTAAAATTAGGCAATATGTTATAGAGCTACACTCTAAGATTGGTTCGACCCAGTTTTTTTATAAACTAAAAGAGCTAGATAACCTAGCTGTTCAGAAGTTAAATGAACACGACACTCAAAGGGTTATAAGAGCCTATGAAGTATTTATGGAAACCGGGCAATCTATATTTGCTTTCCAAAGTTTACAAAATAAATCTATTCTTCCAGCATTTGATTTTAAGGTAATTTTTCTACATCCAAAGAGGGAATTTCTTTATCAAACATGTAATACTAGGTTAGAAAAATTATTTAATGAAGGAGCAATTGAAGAAGTAGCTCAAATTAAAAAAGATTTTCCTGATATATATTCTTCTGCAATAAAAACCATTGGTCTACGGGAAATATTATGTTATTTAAATAATGAAATTACTTTGCAAAATGCCATAAATCTAGCACAAATTAAGACTAGGCAATACGCAAAAAGGCAAATTACTTGGTTCAAAAACCAAATAAAGGACAAGGTAACTCTACAATATTCTAATAATCAGCAATTTGAAGAGTTGATTATTGATTTGTCGATGATTTTATAAAAAATTTATCAAATAATTTGCATATATCTATTAGTGTAGTTGATTTTTGTGATATATTGTCATGCGGTAAGGATGAGTTTTATAGTTAATCCATTATATGTTCTAGATCAGGAACCTATTCGAGTTAGCTATAACGAATCTATAGGGTATTGTGGTTCAATAACTTCTTTTGAAACTCTATTTCTGCTGGTGATTTGTACGTGATACCGGTACTCTGCTCCTCACGTATATTCAAGTATGCTACGGTTCAAGGTGAAGTGTCTCCTTCAAACCCTTGCACATAAGTGAGTTTCGAAAGAAGTCTAATTTATTGGCTTTTATGTTAAATGAACGTATAACTGAAAATATTGTTAGGAATCTATTACGAGAGAAAGGTTATTATAATGATGATAACCTTATAATAGAAGAGCAATCATCAATAAATCCCAAAATAGATAAATTACTAAAAAATTCTTCAAAAAGTGGTAATGGTGCAGGACGTCCTGAATTTATTATATCTTTTAAAAATAATCCGGATAATTTAATTGTCATAGAATGTAAGGCAAGCATATCACAACATGAAAGTAAAAATAGAAACCTATATAAAGATTATGCTGTAGATGGTGTTTTATTATATGCTTGTTATTTAAAAGATGCTTTTAATATAATCGCTATTGCAGTTAGTGGACAAAATGAAATAGAGCAAAAAATCTCAACTTTTTTGTGGTTAAAACAACATTATACCTATAAGGGTATGCTCGACAATATTTTTCTAAAATCCATAGAGATTGAAAATATTATCAAACAGCAATCTAAGCCATTTGCAGAAGAAGAGCTTATTAAGAAAGCAATAGAATATAATTCATTTTTGCATAATTATTCTATACCAGAAGTCGAAAGATGTACGTTAATAAGTGCAATTTTGATTGCATTGTAATATGCTCCCTTTTTGAGTAGCTACAAATATTACACATCCAACAAAGAGCTAACTGAAGCCCTATTATCTGCTTGTGAAAGTGTTTTGAAGCAAAATGATTTAGATTCTGAGAAAAGACAAATTATAATTTTAGAATACTCAAAATTTAGAAACAATAATGATTTTAGTTCTGATATAATTTACAATAAAAAGACAAAGAAAGATGAGAAAAACACCTTTTTGAGGGATTTTATTTTATCTATCAATCAAGATATTTTACCCTATATTGATGAAAGTCAATTTGATATTTTAGGAAAATTTTATACCCAATTTATAAGATATGCTGGAAGTGACAAAAAAACTGGTCTTGTATTAACCCCCTGCCATATTACAGATTTCTTTTGTGATATCACAGAATTAAGCACTGATGATATTGTTTTTGATCCTTGTTGTGGAACGGCTGGTTTTTTAGTAGCTGCAATGAATTACATGCTTAAAAAAGCAGGAAATAATACAGATAAACATAAAAAGATAAAATCAAGCCAATTAATTGGCATCGAGAAAAGAGCTGATATGTTTTCTCATGCTTGCTCTAACATGATGATGAGAGGAGATGGTAAAAGTCATATTTTATATGGTAGTTGTTTTGATGAGAAGAACAAAAAAATAATAAAAGCCAACAAAAGGCTTTTTAAATCCACCTTACCAAGATGGAAACGCTGATGAACAATTAGAGTTCATAGAGAATACTTTAGAATGTTTGACTAAAGGTGGCATTTGTATTGCTATTTGTCAAATGTCCACGGTTGTTTCTGAAGCTAGTAAAGTAATTGAAGTTAAAAAAAGATTGCTAGAGAAGCACAGCTTAGAGGCGGTTTTTTCTATGCCAAACGATTTATTCCATCCAATCAACGTTAACAGTTGTATATTAGTTCTTAAGGCACACTATACACATTTAAAAAATAAAAAAACTTTTTTTGGTTATTTTAAAAATGATGGATTTGTAAAACAAAAAAATAGCGGTAGAATTGACAAGAATGATTGCTAGAAGAATATAAAAGATTTTTGGTTAGAAAAATACATTAATAAAGAGAGCGTTGCCAGTATAAGTATAATAAATAATGTTACCACGGAACAAGAATGGTGTGCCGAAGCGTATATGGAAACAGATTACACCAACTTAACGGAAAATGACTTTATTAAAACTATTAAAGATTATGTTGGATTCCTATTTCTGAATAATTATATACAACTTGCAACAAATAGTATATCTTCTAATCAGGATATTAGTTTAGAAACTGCAAATTGGCAATATTTCTACATTTCAGACATATTTGGAATTTTAGAAAAAGCTAAATGCAGTAATGCTTCAGTACTGTTAACTAGTGGAGAGGATGTTTTTTACATAGGAGCTAAAAAAACCAATAACGGTGTTATGGAAAAAGTTGTAACAGTTGATAATCTAATCTCCAAAGGCAATAGTATAGTATTTATAGGCGATGGACAGGGTTCGATTGGATACACAAGTTACCAACCATTTGATTTTATTGATTCCACGACATTAACCTTAGGTTATAATCAGAAATTAAATAAGTATAATGCCATGTTTTTAGTAACTGTGCTTGATCTGGAAAGATACAGATATTCTTTTGGTAGAAAATATGGGAAGAATATTATAATGGACTGAAGAAAATGGACAAAAAAATAGAGTTAAAAGTTTCCTAATTAAGATAAAATAATAAGAAAAAATTAGGAGAAAAAATGACAAAAGAAAAAGTAAGAGTTTTTAGTGCTGAAGAAAAAACTAGGATAGTATTAGAAGTGCTGAAAGAAGAGAGTCCATTATCAGTGATAGCATCAAAATATGAGATAAACTCCAAGACAATTAGTAATTGGAAAAAATAATTTATATCAAATGCAGCATTGGCTTTTGAACCAGCAAAACTGGTAAGTAAATATCAGGAACAAATTAATATGCTGAAAGAACAAAATGATGAATTAGCGAAAACTCTTGGAAAAACAATAGTAGAGAGAGATTGGGCTGTGGGAAAGCTACAAAGCTTGGACTTATCAAATAGAAAAGAATTTGTCGATTCCAAGCTAGCAATGTTACCAAAGACAAGGCAATATGAATTATTAAAGATTAATCGTTCTTCAATGTACTATAAAGCAAAACCATTTAGTGGGTATAACTTAAATATTTTAAATAAAATAGATGAAATATATACTGATAATCCTGAATTTGGTTATCGTTATATCCATAGACAATTATTAGAAGATGGCTTGGTTATTGGTAAGGATCGGATTCTAAAATATATGAACATGATTGGCATAGAGGCTATTTATCCAAAGAGGAAAAAGTTAACATCTGGAAAAGATAAACAGCATAAAATTTATAGTTATTTGCTTGATAAATATTGGTCTAATCTAGGTACAAGTAAAACTGTAGATGTACCTAACACTAACGAGGTTTGGAGCGGAGATATCACTTATGTTAGAACTAATTCGGGATTTATGTACATGGCGGCAATTATAGATTGGCATAGTAGAGCTGTGTTGAGTTATAAATTGTCAAATAGTATGGATGTAAGTTTGGTAACTGAAGTATTGCATGATGCACTTAACAAATATCCTGCACCGCAGATACTTAATAGTGATCAGGGCAGTCAATATACTAGTCATGAACACATTGAAATTTTACAAGAGCATAACATTAAAGTTTCGATGAATAGTAAAGGAAGAAGTATTGATAATATAATTATGGAGAGATTTTTCCGAACTTTAAAATATAATTGTATATTTATTAATGATTTTAAAGATGTTAAAGAGCTAAAGAGTGGTATTGATGATTACATCAATCACTATAATTATAGAAGATTCCATTCAAGTATTGGTTACAAAAAGCCTATGAATGCCTATCTAAATTCTATACAAAATTATGAACAAATTGCAGCTTGAAAAATGCAAAAATGGGAAACAACATTATTATTTTTTTGTCTTGATTTTTCAGTCCAGTATCTATTGTCAATAGTGCAAGAATTAAATTGCCAGCAACACGACAGGGAACACTAGACTAGGAATTTATGGAAAACTATGTAAAATCACTACCCTATAGTGGTTCTCTATAAAGAGAATAATACTATACTCAAATCATTTGAGTATAGTATACCTTTACTGTCAATTTTAATTTGATCAATTAAATCATCGAAAGAAGTCTATTGCTTACCGCAAACCGTCTTAAGTAAGTTAAGCCAAGCAATCCAGTCACGTTTACCTAAATCTTCTTCAAATGATAATAAATCTTGCACCGATTTTCTACAAGTTTCTTGAGATGGTATGATTAACTCCTGATTTATGGAACATGCTAAACATTGGGTTTTACATGCTTGCTCTAAATGATAAGTATAAAACATAGCTTCATGTATTGTCCTACCACATGCTAATATTCCATGATTACGTAGAAACATAACATAATTTTGCCTGAGATCATCAAGCATTTTATTACTGTGATTAGACGTAAGTATAAGAGAGTTATATTCATGATAAGATAGTCTTTCATAAAAATGCAGTGCCCACTGACTTATTGGCATTAATCCTACTCGCATAGATGATACAGCAACAGTTGCGGGAGTATGCAAATGAAAGATAGATGAAATATCCTCTCTTGCTTTATAGATATTACTGTGAGTGACATAACCGGTTTCATTGTAACTATATTCGCTACCCTCTAAAACTGTTCCATCCAAACTAACTTGCAGTAAATTATTGCTAGTTACTTCCTCAAACCTTAAGCCAAAAGGATAAATATAGTAAAAATCAGCTCCTTTAGGCCTTGCCGATAGATGAGTATATGTATGATCGTCTAAGCCCAAAATTGTAAGAATTTGGTAGGCAGAAACTAAATTAGATTTGATTTCTGAAGTCATTATTATATCATTTTAGTTAATTACTATTTTGAAATATTTTTAATTTGAATTCAGGTAGAACTGCAAACAAATGATCAAAAATATCTGATTGAATATCTTCATATATACCCTTCCTTATTTCATGAGTAAAGACATATAACTCTATTGGTAAGCCATTAGGAGTTGCAGGCAGCTGACGTACTAGAAATGTAAAATCTTGTTGATATATCATGGGGTGATTTCTCAAATATTCTTTTACATATAATCTAAATATCTTGATATTTGTTATATAGTCACCTAGCTGTTCCAAACTCACTTTATCCATTGCTTCTTTTGTCAAATATGATGATTTTTTCAATTCTTGTATAAAAGATACAGTTGAGAGCAATACAATAGTATTTATGTCAATACAGATTGGTCCCTGGATTTTTCTTGCCATTGAGTCACTTATACCTCGCGAGTTTACTACATTAGTTGTTAAAAGACTAGAAGTGGGTATTGTCGAAATAGTTTGATCACTATTCCTAATTTTAACGGATGTAATAGTAATTTTCTCTACAGTACCTTCAACATTATACTGGCTAATACTAACAAAATCGCCAATTCGTATTATATCCTGCGAAATTAGCTGTAAGCTTGATAGCAAAGCCACAACAGTGTCCTTAAACAGAAAGGTTAACAACGCTGCTGCTGCTCCTAAGCTAGTAAAAAATGCACTAAGGGAAACATTCAGAATACTGGAAATAATTATAATGGTAGCAATAGAAATAATAAATATTTTCAATATTTGAGTGTATAAACTTAAATAGGATTGGATAGAAATTGTTAGTCTATTTCGATAAATATCTGCAAAAGTATCGATAAGAGATAAGATTAGCATTGTAACGAAACCGCCTGTATAGAGGATTATCGCAATATTCTTGATGCTAATTATCCAAGGTAAAGTAGGAAATTGCTGTAAGATATTGCCCCAGAATATAATATATAAAGCTAGTAATGTATGTAATAAATAGGTGTATATAGAATATTTTTTAAATATTATTTCATAATCATGATGCCATTGATCAATATATTTTTTGATCATTGAAAAGATTATTGTTTTAATAAAAATAATCAATGGAATGATCGAAGCTATCATAGTTATTAACATTAAAATCTCTTTATCATATTTACGATAAAGATCTAATAAATATTGTACTGTCATATAAGCCAACCTTTTTGTTAAAGATAGATAACATTATCAGGTATAAAAATAATTATTTTTATACCTAATTCTTGTAGTATACAATAATTATAATGTACACTAAGCATTATAATGAATATTTTATAAAAAAGATTATATTTGACTAAAAATAATATCTATTTAAGTGGTAGTTAATATTTTTTCTCCGATTGCTTGCAATCGATAAAGCTTGCGTATATAATGACCGTATGACCTTTCCAAATATCAATCCTGTTATTTTCTCTATTGGACCATTTAGCGTTTATTGGTACTCTATGGCTTACGTTGTAGGTATACTAGTTGGGTGGTTCTATACTTATAAAATTATAAAAAATTTTGAGGTTGATATTACCGTAGCAATCTTAGAACACTATATTACTTGGACTACCCTTGCTATCGTAATAGGTAGTAGATTAGGGTTGTTACTATATGAACCAATTAGATACTTATCTGATCCTATTAGCCTTCTAAAAATTTATGAAGGTGGTATGTCATTTCATGGGGGAGTAATTGGTTTAATTATTTCTAATTATCTTTTTTCCTGCAGGTATAAAGTTAAATTCTTACTTTTAAATGATATATTAGCTACAGTTGCTCCCATTGGTTTGTTTTTAGGTAGAATAGCCAATTTCATTAATGGTGAGTTATATGGTAGAGTGACCAAAATGCCGTGGGGGATGGTTTTTCCAAATAGTGATCTACAAACAAGACACCCCAGCCAACTTTATGAAGCCTTATTTGAAGGGATTATATTACTCTCAATTCTAGCTTATGCCACTTTTAAATACAAAAGTATCAAGATACATGGTTTAAATTCTGCCATATTCCTAATATTTTATTCTGTATCCCGAACTATTATAGAAATGTTTCGTGAGGTAGACTCTCCTCATATAGGCTTTATTTTAAAATATCTAACTATGGGACAAATTTTATCATTACCTATGCTAATAGTAGGAATTTATTTAATAATACAAATTAAATGCCAATCGACTCCAAAATAAGAAAACTTATTGAACAGAATGGTAGTATTAAGCTTGATGAAATGATGCTCCAAGTAATGTCGGTAAATCCTTCTTCTTACTACAAAAAACAAGATAAGTTAGGTTGCCTAGGAGATTTTACCACAGCTCCAGAAATTTCTCAGCTTTTTGGTGAAATGATAGCGTTATGGGCTATTGATCAATGGCATAAAATGGGATGTCCTCAGAAAACTAATTTAGTTGAGTTAGGTCCTGGACAAGGAGTATTAATGCGGGATTTTCTCAATGTTGCTAAATTAGTTCCAAAATTCTACCAATCCCTTTCAATAGAATTGATTGAAATTAATCCTCATTTCATCAAGAAACAACAAACAAACCTAAAGATGGCGGGTTTACCTATTAAACACCATACAGCAGTACAATATATATCTAAAATTCCTTCTATTATAATAGCTAACGAATTTTTTGACACTATGCCAATTAAGCAATATATTAAAACCAAAGAACTTTGGTACGAGTCAATACTTATTATTGACCCAACTGATGGTAAAATTAAGTTCGATAAGATAGAGGTTAGTAAAGAATTGCAAAACTACTTACTGCAAGAACACTCAAACGCATATGATGGAGCAGTAATAGAAGAATCACCTAAATCATTAGAAATTATAAAATTTATTAGCAAGCATATAATGAAATTTGGTGGGGCTAGCTTAGTTATTGATTACAGTTATGATATAGATCCAATAAAAAGGATGCGTAACCAATACGACCCTACTTTACAAGCGATAAAAAATCATAAATATTACCCTCTGCTTGAAACTTTAGGAGAAGCTGATTTGTCAGCACATGTTGACTTTTATGCTTTAAAAACAGTAGCCCAAAATATAGGAATAAATGTTTATAGATCAATAACACAACGTGATTTTCTAATTGGTAATGGTATATTATTACGAAGTAAACTATTGCAAAATAAATTACCTATTATAGAAGCAAATATAATAGCAAAACAAGTTGATAGGCTAATCGCTCCCAATAAAATGGGACTATTGTTTAAAGTATTATGCCTTGTACAGGAGTAAGGTATAATTCCTATAATAACCTCAAGTATTGAAGAAAAAGTATAATTTTTATTATTTAATACCATTTTGCTATTAGTGCTAGCATATATTTAGGATATTATACTAAACACAGAATAAATATAAGAAACAGTTTTGTATGATAGATGATGCTAAAATAGAAAATATAGACTTTGGTAATGCATTATCAGAGCGTTACCTCTCTTATGCCTTATCAACAATTATGTCAAGATCCTTGCCAGACGTTCGTGATGGGTTAAAACCAGTGCATCGCAGATTATTGTATGGCATGCTCCAACTAAAGTTAGAACCGACCTCTGCCCATAAGAAATGTGCAAGAGTTGTCGGTGATGTAATGGGTAAATATCACCCACATAGTGACGTTGCACTGTATGATACATTAGTACGTCTTGCACAAAATTTTTCTCTTAGATATCCACTAATTGATGGACAAGGAAATTTTGGTTCTATTGATGGAGATAACGCAGCAGCTATGCGTTATACAGAATCAAGAATGACAGAAATTTGTACCTTATTAATGTCAGATATAGATCAAGATACTGTCGATTTTCGTGCTACATATGATGATTCCGATACCGAACCGGTAGTTATGCCCGCTATGTTTCCTAATTTACTGGCTAATGGTTCAGAAGGTATAGCAGTTGGAATGGCAACCAGTATACCACCACATAATTTACATGAATTATGTGATGCACTAATATATTTAATTGACCATCCTCAATCAAATGTTAACGATATTTTGCAATTTGTCAAAGGCCCTGACTTTCCAACCGGTGGAATAATTATTGATAGAATAGATTCAATCCGCCTAGCCTATAGCGTAGGGCGTGGGAGCTTTAGAGTAAGAGCAAGATGGGCAAAGGAAGACCTAAGTTATGGTTTATATCAGATAGTAATTACTGAAATACCTTATCAAGTACAAAAATCTAAACTTATCGAACAAATAGCTGTACTGTTAAAAGACAAAAAAATTCCTTTAATAAGCAATATTAGAGATGAATCTACAGAAGATATAAGATTAATTATTGAACCTAGGGATCGTAATTGTGATCCTAATATAATTATGGAGTTATTGTTCAAATTAACAGTTCTAGAAAATAGAATTCAACTTAATATGAATGTTATAGGTTCAAATAATATTCCTAAAGTAGCTAATATACTGGAAATATTGCAGGAGTTTTTATTACACCGACAAAATATTATTACTCGCAGATCTAAATTTCTTATTGGCAAAATTGAACATAGGTTGGAAGTTCTCAAAGGTCTAAGAATAGCTTACTTAAATTTGGATGAAATAATTAAAATTATTCGTGAAGAAGATGAACCTAAACAAGTAATGATAGCTAAGTTTGCTTTAACTGATGTGCAAGTTGAAGCAATTCTTAATACAAGATTGCGATCTTTAAGAAAATTGGAAGAACAAGAAATTATTAACGAGCATAATCTACTCGAAAAAGAACATGCGAATTTACAGAAAATTCTACAATATCCGAGTGAATTAAAAAAGATAGTTAAGAAAGAAGTTAAAATGGTGCAAACAAAGTTTGGTTTTAGCACTAAATTGGGGTTACGCCGAACTAGTTTTGAAGAAGCTAATATTGTTGCTCAAATTGTTGATATTTCAGCCTTTATAGCCAAAGAACCTATCACCATAATTTGTTCCAAAATGGGGTGGATTCGCTCTTTAAAAGGTCATAATAACGATTTATCAACTGTTAAATATAAGGAAGGAGACGCAGAAAATTTTATTCTAGAAGGCTATACTACTGACAAAATTCTTATATTAAGTGCAGCGGGGCGTTTTTTCACTATCCTAGCCGATAATATATTTAAAGGCAAAGGCAATGGAGAATCTATAAAATTGATGATAGATATAGGTAATGAAGAAATCGTAAGTATGTTGGTCTATAAGCCCACCCAAAAACTTTTACTGGCAAGCAGTATTGGTAAAGGATTTATTATTGATTCAGATGAGGTAGTAGCACAAACTAAACTCGGTAAGCAAATTATGCAAATTCCTGCAAATCATTCCTGTATTGCTTGTGTGCCTGTAGAAGGTGATTGTATAGCTTGTATAGGTGAGAACCGGAAATTACTAGTATTTAAACTAGACGAAATACCAATAATGAAACGAGGACAAGGGGTAATTCTACAAAAGTTCAAAAATGCTAAACTTATGGATGTCAAGATATTTGATAGTAGTTTAGGACTAAGCTGGAAAGTAGAAGAAAAGATTAGGGTAGAGAAAGATCTTTTACCATTTCTTGGACGACGAGGTTCGGTTGGTAAAATCCCTCTTAGTGGATTCCCTAGAAATAATAAATTTTCTTAAGATGAAAATATATGAATAATTCCTCTAATTATATTAATAGACCTCTTACAAAACTAGAGATGAATACTAGACTTCCTGCAGAATTCGCTTTTGCTGAGGAATTTGTAGGAGACACGGAACGCAGAACCGCAGCGTACTCAAATGTACGTGAGGATTCGAGTACCGGATCGACGCACAAATTACCAGCAAAAGTAGAATTCTGCAGGAAGTCCACTACTAAAAAAATCTCTAATAGCTCAGTTATGGACTATATCCTACTCATGAAGCCAAGAGTGATGGCACTTGTGGTATTTACCAGCTTTTCCGGTCTATGGCTTGCTCCATACCCCATCCATCCATTTATAGCTTGCATCGCTATGCTCTGTATTACACTTGGAGCTGGTAGTAGTGCAGCTATTAACATGTGGTATGATAGGGATATTGATGCGATAATGAAACGTACACAAAACAGACCTCTAGTTATTGGGGTTATAGAACCACAGGACGCTTTAGCTTTTGGCGTGGTTGTAGGGTTCTTCTCAGTTTTTTTGATGGGACTTTGTGTTAATCTACTATCTGCTTTATTATTACTAATAACCATATTGTATTATGTCTTCATTTATACCATGTGGCTAAAACGTTCAACAATGCAAAATATAGTTATTGGAGGGGTTGCAGGTGCATTGCCTCCTATGATTGGCTGGGCAACAGTAACTAATGAGATTTCACTTTTCTCCTTTTCTTTATTTATGATTATTCTAACCTGGACACCGCCACACTCGTGGGCATTAGCAATTTTTCGCTCAGAAGACTACAAAGATTGTGGTGTCCCGATGATGCCGGTAGTAAAGGGAGAATATTATACTAAAAAGCAAATTCTTGCCTATAGTATAATTATGGTTATTACTTCATTTACACCCTTTTTTTTAGGAATAAGTAATATTGTATATTTAGTAATTGCATTTATACTGGGTCTAATTTTTTTATACTATGCTACCTCTCTGTTTAGTGATAAAGATCATAAACAAGCTAAAAAACTATTTGCCTATTCGATATTTTATCTTTTTAGTATTTTTTTAACATTGGACTTCTCTCGAAACTAACTGTTTGTGGATAGCAACAGAACAATAGACCTCTTTCGAAACTTGCTTATGCTGAGGGATTTGAAGGAGACGCTTCACCTCAAACCGCAGCGTACTCTAATTCCGTTACGGATTCGAGTACCGCATCATTGTCCAAATCACTAGCAGAAGTAGAGTTTCGAAAGAGGTCTAATTTAAAAGCCGGGCTGTTTAAACAGCCCAATTTTAAAATTACCCTAAGCAACTATCCCTCCTACCTCAAAAGCTGTTAATGGCTTTGAAGTAGGAGGAATAAATTATGGAACTTTATTCACTATATTATTATGAGAAGCCTTAATAATCGCTATTAGCACACTCACCGGTGAGGTATGTAGTAGATTCTTCAGTAGGGGGATAATAATTAGAATATTTAGCAGAATATTTAGGCAGAGCAGTGTAAGGGCAAGTATAGTCGTATATTTTTTTCATATCCCGACGTAATTCTAGATCGTTTTCTAGAACAGAAGAAGCCTTTGAACATAACGTATATGCTGTATAACTAGGAAATACTGGAAACAGCTGCTTAGCTAACTGTTTTAATTGCCCAGCTATAGCTTCTCTTTTAGCAACATCTGTATGTGGGTAACAATCTATAGCTTGTACTTGCTGATATACTTTACCACCTAAACAGACCTTAGCTAAGCAATCCCTCTCTGCAGCACTATATCCATCTTGAGCAACAGTCTTAGATACTATAGTAGTCCTATTAACATCCATTTCATAATTACCACGTTCATCTTTAAAATAAATACGAATGCTAATGGCTTTACTATAAATTTGTTCAGCTTTTAGTTGTTCTGATGATTGATTGGAAGGTAAAAGAACTCCAGCTAAATTTAGCAAAACTATCTGATCATCGGTAGCTTGCCATATATTTGGATCATTGTCAAGAGCCTTTTTACAAACTATTCTTGCTTTCTCCATTTTATTTGAAGACAAAAGAACGTCAGCAAGAAGCACCAAAATTTTAGAATCCTCTATAGTTTTATATACATCAGGATTCTCTTTAACAGCTTTAATCAAAAGACTTTTAGCCTTGCCTTTAGTAGTGTTATAATTTGAATCTTGCCAATTAAGCGACGGAATCAAATGAGCTAACTTAATTAACTCTTTTAAAACCGTCTCGTCAAGAGGCTTAGCTATAGGAGCTGTAGGAGCTGAGGGAGTCTCTTGAGCAAGTTGCAAATATTTATAATTACCTATATCGATACTGGTATACGCTGGTGGTAGAGATGAAGTAGTAGAAGAGTCACCGGCTTCATCCACTTTAGTATCTTTTGTAGGTGAAGCTTTAGGTTTAAGTGCCTCTAATTCAGCTTTGTGTTCAGTTTTAAGTTTCTCTAATTCAGCTTTTAATTTAGCTTCGTGTTTAGCTTTAAGTTCTTCTAACTGTTTCTCCTGTTCATCAACAGTTATAACCGTCTTTAACTTAAGGGTAGATTTGTCATATTTCTCTTTATCTCTTTCAACTTCTTTTACAGCTTTCTTTATAGCTTTCTTTACAGGTGCCGTAGCAACTGTTGGATTTGAGTTGTACTTTAAAACATAGGCAGCAGCTTTGGCAGCAACTTCTTTATCATTAACTTGGTTACTAAGGTGATCTTGCCATTTTTTAAGGATATTATGAATATCTTGACGTTGTGTAAGATTATTCTTTGATTTGTCTTCAAAATACTTCAAAGCTTCATTTGGATATTTTATTGTACTAAAGTATAGATCAAATATTTGGAAATTATGGCTATTTTTATTCAAATACTCCATTTTTGCACGAGCTTGGTCATATTTTCCAGTCTTAATTAGTAACTGAACTTCTTCTTTGACCTCTTTTAATAAACTATCGTATTGTGGAGAAATACTGGGTACGTCTTTTGCATTTGCACCAAGTGTTTTATATATCTCCACCCATCTTTCTAGTCCTATTATAGATTTATCTCTATCAGGACCATACTTGTTATACGCATGTAATAAATGTATATTATGTTCTTTAAACTCACCTGCTCGGAAGGCACTAATAGCTTGATACTCGTATGTCTTAAATAATAATTGCTTTGTTTCCTCAGGTTTAAGGATACAGTCTTTTTTGATATCGTTATATAAAATTTTATATTGAGCCTGAGCCGCAGTATAACTGGATTGATCAAGAGCCGTACTGATTTTTTGTATATCACCATATTGTTGATTTAAAGCTCCAAGCGCGTCTTGGAAATATTTAAATTTGAGTGCTAAAACAGGTTCAGTACCAGTATCATTAACAGTACTCCTATCTAGACTAGCACTCTTATTTGGACTAGATCTCTTCTGAAATATCTGAGCTATTTTAGACATAATATCCTCCTGGTATAGTTATTGTTTTCATTATTTAATTAGTAGCAGTTAGATTTTATATTATCTAAACCTGCTGCTAAACTACTTTAGTTGTGTAATACTACACACAGAGCTGTCATCCGAGCTACGGCGGGAATGACAGCGTTTGTACTACTGGTACTCCAGTATTACATTTTAGTATGTAGAAATAGGCTCTTGCATAACTTCATTCTTGTAAGGTAATCTTATTGTCAAAATTAAGTAAGGAATTATACATATCTTGTTCTACTTATACTCCTTACTTAATTTTTTTCCAAAACTTCCTCTTTCATAATTTAGCAATACAAGACGTCTTCAGTATATTAAGACAGGTTTATAGCCGGTAATCAAGTAATATCAAATAACATCACGAAAATTATATTAATAACTCTAATAAATAGTAACTTTTCTGTAACTTATGATATTTTTGCAAATACTTCAAGTTTTTCAGTATAGTTAACCTCAACTATTGATGTAAGACATCGGTTTAATAGCTCCGATGTCATCAACTGTTGAAAGTTAGAAGAGGAAGCGGTTTTAATATAACACTCCATTCAATATGTGATTTTAATAATTAAAATCACATATTGAATGATGAAAAAAGTTAATGTTTTTATTTTAGCAAAATGGATTGCCACGCTCACGTACGTTCGCTTGCTAATAGACATATACGTCTATTAAACGTCTATTAGCGAGGAGGCTGTGGTATAGGTATTTGTAAACTTTTAACAGTTGTGCATTAGGTGTCGTGGCGATCTTGTGAAGTAAGGGTTGCTACTTCAAAATATTGCCACGTCGCCGCTTTCAGCGACTCCTCGCAATGACGTATTTTTTAATAATTCTAAAAAACTTGATTATCGAGTATTAGGCATTTTCTTTTCAAATATTCTCCTTCAACCAAATTAGAAATTTTTTAAACCAACTAGTATCGTTATTATCATTAATATCAAAATTATTTTTTTGTATTTTTAAAGATTGATTTTTTACCATACCTATAGAAGTGGAGTATATATGGGGATTATAATCTTCAGCAAAACCTAGTAAGACCTCTGGTTTACCAATTCGTACTTGTTTTTCAAAAATTTTGCTTGCCAGTTCTTTTACTCCTCGGAGCATTGCCCCACCGCCGGTAATAACAATGCGATAAGCGATCATATTGCCTGCAACAACTTTGTCATATTCTGCTTGAACCATCAATAATATTTCTTCTACTCTTGAATTAATGACAGATGCAAGATACTTTGAAGTAATTGTTGGTCTGCCGCTATCAGGAATCTCCATTTCAGAATCTTCTAAAATAATAACACTATCTTTATCAAAAGAAGATGGCATAGCATTACCATGAAGAATTTTAAGTTTTTCTGCAACATCAAGGCTTACTGAAAAGACTTTTGCTATGTCAGATGTAATATGAAAGCTACCTATATCTATGTAGCTTGTATATAGTAATTTACCTGAGACGAATACACCAAATGAGGTAGTTCTAGCACCCATATCAATTATAATAGAACCAAGAGCTTTTTCATCTTCTGAAAGACAAGCAATTCCCGAAGCGTAAATTGCTAATATAATATTATTTACTTCAACATGACATTTTGCAAAACAATTGGTAATATTCATCAGCATATTAGAATTTGCTGTAATAATATGTAATTCACACCCTAATTCTTTGCCAAACATCCCAACTGGATCTTCAATAGCATTATTATCGTCAAGAATAAATTCTATAGGAAAATAATGAATAATTTCTTGGTCTTTAAGCTTGAACTCCAATAGGGCTTTTTTGATAAGTTTTTTGATATCTTGCTGTGAAATTGGCTGATTAGAAAGTTTTATTTTATTATTTATGTAATAAGACTTAGTGCCATAGCCTGTTAGTGATATAGTTATTTTTTTTATGTTTTTACCGCAATCTTTTTCTAATGCATAAATCGCCCCGACTATGCTATTTTCTGCCTCTTTTAAATCTAATATGACTCCTGATTTAATGCCTTTTGAGTAATACAGATTTTGGCTTATTATTTTTGCTTCCTCTCTTTTGTCAATATATGCCGCAATGCAAGCTATTTTACTACTACCAAGGTCAAGAGTAACAAAGTTAGACAATTTGGCTTTCATAACTTTTAATATTTTTCCATGTAAACTTTACTCGAATCTCGTAAATCTACAATTTTATAGTTCTGATTAAATAATATATTTTTCATATCCAATCCTGCAAGATAATCTAAAGCATGTTTAAACCTTAAGTCCGGCATTTTAACAGTAATACCTTGTTCTAGATTTAAATCCCAACGTCTTCCTCCATAACGTACAGAAGAGATAATTTTTTTAGCTAATTCAGGGTGTTTAGCTAAATCCTGAATTAATTTGCTAGTATAAATATTAGCATCTGATCCCACAACATGCAAAAGATTAGAGAAACTACCTATATTATTGGTAATTTTATATCCTTCTTGATCAATAAGAAAAACTTGCCCGTTAATCTGCCAAATAGCAATGGGTATTCTTTCAATTAGCCTTATATAGAGAGTATTAGGTAATCTTCTCTCAATAATTGAGACATTTTTAATCCAAGGATTGCGTCTCAAATTACTTTTTATTGAATCCAAATCTAGAGAAAAAATAGCTGTACCCTTATCGGCATTTAAAGTAGCCAATATATCTTCTTCCTGAGTATTATACTGTCCTTCTATTAAAACATTTTCAAGTTTAAATCCAATATCAGAAGTAAATTCGTAAGTATTTTGGATAATTTCTTGTCTTATAGGAGCAAAATAGCTAGTAAAGAAAAATGCAGACAGCAAAACCACTAGGGCAATTTTAATAAAAAATACCACCCTAACATACACCACTCCAATCTTTCGTCGCAGCGGTATATTAGCTTTTTTTTTCTTATTAAACATCTTATTCTTTTTCATGGGTCAATGCTTGCTGTTTCCAAAATTTTTTCAATTAGCGAGCAGAAATCTATTCCCTGTGAAGCAGCTATTTCTGGTATAATTGATAAAGGGGTCATACCAGGATGAGTGTTAATTTCTAGAGCAAAAAATTCATTTGTGCTTTCATCCAAAATAAACTCTGCTCTAATTGCACCCCGGCAATGCATGATTTTATATATTCTTTCAGACTCTTCTAGTAACTTATTATACATATTTTGTGGTAATGGAGCTGGGCATAAATGCTGTGCTAACCCTTCTGTGTATTTAGTATCATAATCATAAAAACGCCGTTTTAGGAGTTTTATTTCCAATACCCCTAAGGCTTTGCCGTTTAAAACGGCGACCTGCATTTCTCTCCCCTTAATATATTCCTCAATCATTACCTGATCACCATAAGGAAAATCATAATCAGCAAAAATAAAATCATCCTCAACAAATATCACCTCAACGCCTATACTTGATCCTTGAGCAATAGGTTTTATAACATACGGTCTTGGCATAGGATCGTTGCTAATATTGTCAGATTTATTAATGACAATACTCTTGGCTATCTTAATATCATTAGCAACAAACCATGCTTTTGCATGTATTTTACTAAATGCTAAAGAAGAAGCAAGAACACCACTATGAGTATAAGGAATCCTTAGGATATTGAGTAATCCAGGCAGACAGCCATCTTCACCATAAGTGCCATGCAAACAATTATAAACTATATCAGGTTTTACCTGCAAAAGTACTGATGCAATGTCTACTCCTATATCAATAAAAGTTACTTTATAGCCACTATCTACCAAAGCTTGGTTAACTCCCGAAGACGATACTAAAGAAACTTCTCGCTCAGCCGACATACCGCCACCTACTACTGCCACATATTTTTTTCCTTTATCACTTAATATTGTAACCTTAGAATTGGCAATAAAGCTTGCTTGATATTTATGCATATTTCCCTATTCGTTTAATCTCCCATTTTAGACTAATTCCACTATCTTCAAATACCTTTTTTTTAACAAGATCACCCAAATCTTCCAAATCACGAGCAGAGCTATTATCATGGTTTATCATAAAATTACAATGTAGTTGCGACATAGAAGCTCCACCTATTTTGTATCCTCTCATACCAGCTTTGTCAATTAATTGCCATGCTTTATGATTCTCTGGATTAGCAAATGTACTACCGCTCGTCCGTTCTTTAATCGGCTGGGTTGCTAGCCTATTTTTATTTATTTCATCCATTTTTGCCAGGATCATCTCTCGCTCCCCAATAGTTGCCTTAAAGATAGCCCTAGTTATAATCAAATCTTGTGGTAAATTATTACCACGATATTTAAAACCTATCTCCTCGTTAGGGATTAGGATAAAATTCCCTCTAGAGTCTATTGCTTCAATTGCTATGATGATATCTTTAAACTCTGAACCATACGCCCCAGCGTTCATAACCACTCCACCACCTATAGTACCTGGTATACCGCTGAGAAACTCAAAGCCAGTAATTGAATGTACCTGACAAAATTTAGCAAGGTTAAAATTAAGGCAACTACTCCCTACCGATATTTGATTATTCGGCATTAATTCTATATTAGTAAAATTTTGACCAAGTTTTATTACAACTCCCTCTATACCACCATCTCTAATAATAATATTTGATCCAGCCCCTAAAACAGTTATTGGTCTCTGTTGTTGGTTTTGTGCTACAAAATCTGCTAAAGTCATTGAGTCTAATGGTTTAAAAAATATCTCCGCAGGTCCACCAACTTTAAACCAAGTTAGATGACTTAGATTGTAATTATTCCTATATTCACCAAGTAATTCCATAATTATAAAATATCTACTTAATAAATTTGTTAAAATAACGTCATTGTGAGAAGCTACTTTAGTAGCGACAAAGCAATCCAAAAAATGACCAAAAATGGATTGCTTCGCTGGCTTACGCCTTCTCGCAATGACGTTCTCGCGTAAATTGCTGATGCAAATCATTGGCCCAAGCAGAAATACTCCCAGCACCCATCATTACTATTATATCATTTGGCATAGCTTCACTAATAATAATTTTAGCTATATCTTTGTGATCCTCGATAAAAGCTGCCATTGGATGAGATTTAGTATTTTTGATTTTATTTACTAAATCTCTTCCCGTTATACCATCTATTGGCTGTTCACCGGCAGCATATATATCTGTAATATACAACTGGTCAGCGTCAGAAAAACAAATTACAAAATCATCAAATAAATATTTAACTCTTGAATATCTATGTGGTTGAAAGATTGCTATAACCTTACTATTTCGCTTATTAGCAATATTTCTTGCCGTAGCAAGTGTAGCTTTTACTTCCTCCGGATGGTGAGCATAGTCATCAATTATCGTAGCATTGTTATATTCTGCCACTTTAGTGAATCGGCGTTTTATCCCTTTAAAGCTATTAAATCCATTTTTAATAATTTTGATACCAAAATCAAGCTCCACAGCTATCGCGATAGCAGCAAGAGCATTAAGGATATTATGTCTTCCTGGGGTAGGTAAAGTGATTCTCTCGATAGTTGTTACGCCATTTACATTAGGTAAACTAATTCGCACATCAAAAGTTGACGATTCAATATCAGAATCTAAATTAAAGGCTTGTATGTTAGCATCATCCGAGTCTATTCCATAAGTTATGATTCTACGCTCAACTATGTCACTTACTAGTTTTCTAACAGCTTGATGATCAATACAAACAACTGCAAAACCATAAAATGGTAAATTAGTTATAAAGCTCCTAAAAGCTTGAATTAAACTATCAAAATTATGGTAAAAATCTAGATGTTCAGGATCGATATTAGTTATTACCGCAACGGTTGCTGGTATGTGAATGAAAGTTGCGTCAGACTCATCGGCTTCGGCTATCAGATAATTCCCAGACCCAAGATAGGCATTAGTAGATTTACTATTAACAATACCACCATTAATTAAAGTCGGACAAAGCCCGGCAGCTTCAAATAAACAAGCAACTAGTGATGTTGTAGTAGTCTTTCCATGCGAACCAGAGATTGCTACAGAGCATTTTAGCCTCATTAATTCAGCCAGCATTTCAGCCCGCCTAATTATTGGTATCTTTCTATGTAAGGCTTCCTGAATTTCAGGATTATCTTTATTTATAGCTGATGATACCACTACATATGAAACATTAGTGACATTTTGTCCTTGATGACCTAGGAAAACCTTAATACCATTATTTTCTAGTCTTTTGGTATTATAATTTTCTGCTATATCAGACCCTTGCACTTTATATCCGAGATTATGTAGTATTTCGGCAATGCCACTCATACCGATTCCTCCGATACCTATAAAATGCATCGTATCAAGAGTTCCGTTTATTTTTTTTAGTTCTAATAAAAACATTTTATATAATAATAGTTATAGTTGTTTATCTCTTGCATAATCAGTTTTTAACCAAAGGTCAAGCTTTTAAGAAAAAATTTCGATTGATTTGAGTATACTCACTAAAAATCACAGGTCTCTGTGACCAAACCCATTAACTGATCTATTTCAGGTTTTATTTGCGATTCCCAAGTTTTAGCAAGTGGGCAATCCATAGGATCAATAAGCAATACTTTTGTTCTTGCTGTAAATTCGTGATCTGCTACAATAATTTCATAAGTCGCTCTCATTTTATTAGAATAATGATTGTACTCATCTACAGTCATTTTTGACTCCCAACTTTTACTATTACTACATTTAGCCATTATTTGTGATCTACTAAAAGAATTAACACAAATAAATATTATATCAGGAAATTGTACGGTCTTATGAGTAGTTTGCACCTGATCTGTATAATGTTTTTTTACCATCTCCCAACTAAATCCTTGATCTTGACAAACAGCACCTTGGTATCCCACTACTTCTGGAAACCCTCCTTTACAAAATATGTACTGATTATTTTTTAAAGCAGTACTAATTAGGTTATCATAGATATTACAGCTTGCACTTATATATAATGCTCCACTTACTGTATTGTTAATTTTATCTTCTACTCTATCAAATTGAACAATTTTCTCTCCAAACTCAGTACTTTTGGGATCATCTACAATCGAGATAAGTTCTGGTGCAACCTTTCTTTCTTGTATAAGATACTCTACAGACATTTGTCTATATTCTTTTTTTCCAGCAAAACTCATACCACAAAACATTATATATTTATTCATAGTTATACCTCCTTATATATATTTTATTATAATAACATAATATAACTAAACACTAAGTACCTTTGATAAATTTTTACAATTAATATAAGAATTCCCACGATAAGAATAAAAAAAGTTGACAACTCTACATGATGATTCAATTACCTAATGCTTTACAAAAAGGTCAAGTATGCGTATATATGTTCTTCTAGTAAAAGTTAATTACTATAATTTAATAATTTTGTAATATTTATCTTATATTAATTAACATTTATTAGATTATATCTTTAATTAATACTAATGAGAATAAATTTATGACTGATAGTCTTCCATCTAATAGCTACTTTAGTAAATCAGCAAAAGTAGAGGATGATACTCTTGTTGTTAATCCTGCTGTTAATCTTGATACAGTTTCTCCCCCACCCTTCTCCTTGCCCTACCCTGTTGCTAACTCAACGTTTTACACTTCCCTTGTCGATTTACAGGGAGACACGAACAACCATAATAACGACCACAATTAGGGAATATAAAATTATAGAAACCCATTATGAAAACAAATATGACTATTGCTAAAAAAATATCCACCTACACTTAGTGCAGCTATATTACATGATATAATGCCTTATATTAACTATAAATATAAGGCATTAATATGTTTGGTCAGATTCTAGGTAGCATAGGAAATAGCATTGGTGGTGTTTTTGGTGGCGGTATATTATCCACTATTGGGAGATTTGCCGGTAGGACACTCGGTGATTACTTAGAACATTTAAATTATGAACCTGAGGAGTATTACCATTTTAAAAATATTAGAGAAAGTTTTTCCTTATCAAAAGCCGTATATGGGCATCCAATAACCTTAGTTTTTGGTACGGCAAGGGTCAATGGTAAAATAATTTGGGCAAGTCAAATTAAGGAAGTACAAGTTACCAGCGTTGCACAACGAGGTTTATCAGTTAATACCGAAACTGCTTCTATCCATAATTTAACGGAATGTGAATATTATTTATCCTTTGCAGTTAGCTTATGTGAAGGCGAAATAGCTGAAATTGGTAGAGTATGGGTTAATGATCAGTTACTCAATCTTGAACAATATAAATTCAGGCTTTATTTAGGGTCAGAAGAGCAATTACCCGATCCTTTAATTGTTGTAACTGAAGCTCAAGGTCAAGCCCCAGCATTTCGTGGATTAAGTTATGCTGTATTTGAAGACCTACCCTTAGCTGATTTTAATAATTCGGTGCCTAATTTTTCCTTTGAAGTAACTAGGAAGGCTAATATTCCCAGTAACGTTGAAGACGATAATAGCTCTATTGCGAAACTGTATATGAGAGAGGAATTTTTAGGAAAAACTAAGCAAAAAACCGGAGCATACTTTAGCGTATGTGAGGATTTTGAGCTTGATTTTGACAACAAAATTACCTCTCAGATACAGTTTCGGAGTGTAGAAGATTTAGTTGAGGCTGTTGACATAATCCCAGTATCCAGAGAGTTTGTTTATGACACTATAATACAATACAAAACTATACAAAACTCTTTAGGCGGTATCATTAGTAAAAAACCAATAAATTCAAATAATTACCGTAATATTGCTAATAGTCTTTATAGTCTAAATCAAATGAAAATTATATGCCCTAACATCAAATGGGTTGCACCAGTTGTATGTTGGTTTGGCGATAGTTTGGATATTGCAAGTTGTACTATTAAACCTGCTGTGGAATTTAATGATCCAAATACACAATATTCAGAACAATGGCAAGTTGGGAAATATTTACGTGATACGGCAAGGCTAGTATCACGAGATGCAGATGATTTTCCTAAATATGGCGGCAGCGTCAATGATGCTAGCTTAATCCGTTACTTACAGGAATTAAAACGTAGAAACTTTAAAGTTATGTTTTATCCAATGTTTTTTTTGGATGTTTGGCAAAAGCCATGGCGTGGTCATTTAACAGGCTGCGTAAATTCAATAGTAGATTTTTTTAATAAAGATGAGGGTTATAATAATTTTATCCTACATTATGCTAAATTGGTTAAAGATCATATTGATGCTTTCGTAATCGGTTCTGAACTAATAGGTTTAACTAGTGTCAAGGATCAATATAATAATTTTCCCGCTGTTAGCCAATTGATAAAATTAGCAAAATTAGTCAAAGAAATCGTGGGTAATAATGTACTTGTTACTTATGCAGCAGATTGGTCAGAGTATCATCACACACAAGATGGATGGTATAATTTAGACAAATTATTTGCCTCAGAATATATAGATTTCGTAGGTCTTGATGCTTACTTTCCTGTAACGAGAAGCATAAATTCAGGAATTTTACCAGAAGAAATCATGAAAGGCTGGCAATCAGGCGAAGGATATGATTACTTTATAGATGAAAATGGTGGCAGGCATCAGTTAGCTGCCGATTATGCTTGGAAGAATTTAAGACATTAGTGGGAGAATTATCATCGTAATCCTGATGGTGTTACAACAGAATGGCAACCAAGAATGAAAAAATTTGGTTTACGGAATTTGGCTTTCCTTCCATTGATAAAGCAACTAATCAACCTAATATATTCTTTGATCCTTTATGTAGTGATGGTGGAGTACCGAGATATTCTACTGGTGAAGTTGATTTTTCTATTCAGCGTAAAGCTATTCGAAGTTTTATTGAATATTGGCAAACACAAGAATATATCGAACAAATGTTTTTATGAACTTGGGATGCTAGGCCTTACCCAGCTTGGCCACATAGTAATATTTGGCGAGATGGTAACTTATGGGCAAAAGGGCATTGGGTTAATAATAAGTTTGGGGCTTGTAGTTTAGCGGCAATAATTCTCGAATTGTCTTATAAATGCGCTATTCCATTAAAGCACATCGATATATCAACTCTCGATGAAGCTGTAGAAGGGTTGGTATTAAATAAAGATTTGTCTTGTATTGATGTTATTAACCTTTTGCGTATTATATATTTCTTTGATATAATAGCTTATCAGGAACAAATTAAGTTCACTAAACGTGGATATTCTACCCCTAGTCATATTAGTCCCAAAATATTGGTTAAACTATCAAGCAATAGCTACTTAGAACAAATAGAAATTTCTAAAACTAGCATTATTAGTAAACTAGCACTAAACTTTATCGATCGGTATGATGATTATAATAATAGCTTTTGCCAAATAAATAGTGAGAATTTTTCACATAGACCTATTCCTAACTTAAAACTACCTATTATACTATATTATCTTGAAGCTGAAAGATTAGGGCAGTTAATCCTAAAAAATGCTGCTACTGAAACTAAAATTTTAAGATTTATCATGCCAGCAAATTTTATTAAATATCAACCAGGAGATTTTATCATATTATATTATCGGAATTATCAATATCAAATTAGGATTATCTCCATGAGATTATCTCGCCTAACAACTGAAATTCACGGAATTATTGATGAAGTTGAGAGTTATATATTCAAGTGAATAGCAGTATATATAAGCAGCAAGAATTTATTTGGAATCTATCCAAGATATATTCCCATCCCGACGGTAATAAACTACATTCATGCGATTAGTATGACTATTTTGAAACATTAAAGCAGGAAGGTTCTCAAGATCCATTTTCATCACTGCTCCACTTACTGATAGAGTTAATATTTCTACAGATTTTTCTGCTATAATTACAGGATTATCATATGCTGCCACATTATCTTCGTCTTCATGTTCATATTGATTGGGTGTTATAGTATATTTAACTGCTTTAGATGTTACTTCGGATATTTTAACTCTATCATGACGATTCTTGAGCTTAGATTTATACTTCCTAAGCTGCTTTTCAAGTCTAGCAAGAGCAATATCAAACGCTGAATATATGTCATCTGAAGCAGCGTTACCTTTCAATATCATATGTCTGCCTGTACCATCATTCACTACAATATCACAAACTAGTTGGAATCCTTGTTTAGAGAAATGCACGTTTGCACTAATTATTACATCACAAAAATACTTTTCTGACACCTGAATAGTACGGTTTCTTACATAATCTTGCAAAGAATTCCCAATAGAAATATGTTGACCTGATACTGATATTTGCATAAAATCCCCTTTAATTTAGTTAAGTCAAATATTATATGTAATAGAAAAGAGCTAGCATATACCCAACTACCTATCTATACAACTAATGTATAATCATGTGAATTTCAAGCCATTATTTTGAAATTTTCATAATGGCTTGATAATTGTGGCTTGATAATTGCTTTAGATAAAATATAAGCTCATAACTCTTTACTTCAAATTGTTTTTTTAAAGTATTTTTCAGTTAAAAAGCGATTCTTTGACCGTAATTTTACCTAAATTGTAACATTTTATAGCTAACTTAAATAAGGTTATAATTTTGTTCTAAATAATGTTTTTTTTGTTTTTACTATCTACTGAGTTTTGTTGTGATGACTTTCTAAGCCTAGATTTATTCTTATGTAGCTTTATTTATAATTGCTTTGGTTACTCTTACTACAAAAGATGGCTCAATCCCACCTTCTAGACAAGTTTCTTTAAAAGATTCACTACCACCAAAAATCCATAATTTTGCTTCTTGTTCTAGCTTTTTTGCTGTGTGGAATTTTGATATATTGGTTGCATCAATAATTGCCTGAGTAATAATAGCTTTACGTAAGATAACATCAGGTGAATTAGTGTATGATTTAAGACGTTCAAATGGGGATTGGAATTTAATAACATTATATATATTTACTTTGTTAACCATAAATTTATTACCATATATTGATTTTAATTAAGTTCTGCGTGCAGAACCTAAGAAGTATAATGATTTTTATGCGTGTACTAATAGTTTCAGGGTAAAAAAGTGTAAGTATTTTAAACTTTCTTAATAATTTAACCTGTATTCGATGTAACAAATTAATACTAGGCTCAAGTAATAATCCCCATTAGGAGGATATCAGCCCTGCGTAACTTACTATTGACCACATCTTTTTTTTGTTCGCTAGCAAATAGCTCACACTAGACTCATTGGTTATTTTGTGGTACAATGTAAATGTTTTTGCATACTCGAATGATCCTACGAATTTCAAAGCAGAAAAGTATAAATAATCTATGGTTTTAAAGTACTATGTCTCTGTTACCTATTGTGACTGCTCCAGATTCAAGATTAAAACAAAAATCTTTGCCAGTAAGCATAATCGATGATAGTATAAGAAAGTTGATGGATGACATGGTTGAAACTATGTATCATGATCATGGTGTGGGATTAGCTGCCATTCAGATTGGAATAGCTAAGCGTATATTGGTAGTTGATTTGCAGAATAATGATGATACAGAAAGACCCGCTGGGTTTTATCCATTATTTATCGCTGACCCGAAGATAATAGACAAATCTAAAGAATTAGTTGTGGCAATAGAAGGGTGTTTATCTCTACCGGAACAACGGGTCGAAGTAGCAAGGTCTGAGTCTATAACTATAAGATTCTTAGATTATCATAATAACCAGCAAGAATTAAAAGCTGATGGTTGGCTTGCTAGGGTTATTCAGCATGAAATGGATCATTTAGATGGTAGACTACTAATTGATTATTTAAGTGATATAAAAAAGGACATAGCATTACGTAAATTAAAAAAACTGAAAAATAATATTTTGTGCAAGTAATTTTCATGGGTACGCCTGAATTTGCTGTACCTACTCTTAAGAGTTTAATTAACAGTAAAGATCACCAAGTGGTTGCTGTATTCACTCAATCTCCAAAATCTAAAGGAAGGGGGCTAAATGAGGTAGCATCACCTATCCATAGTTTGGTATCAAAATATGATATTCCAACTTATACCCCTAAAACCTTGAAAACCGAAGAAATAACCAATTTAATTAATTCAATTAATGCGGATATAATAGTAGTAGTTGCTTATGGATTCTTGATACCACAAGTTATCCTACAAGCCAAGAAATATGGATGTCTTAATATCCATCCCTCAAGTTTACCACGTCATAGGGGAGCAGCTCCATTGCAGCGTACTATTATAGAGGGAGACTCTGAAACTTCTGTATGCATAATGCAGATGGATGAGGGGTGGGATACTGGTGATATTATATTGCAGCATTTGTTTTCACTCTCTCCTAGAATAACTTTACCAGTTTTGCATGACCAATGTGCAGAAATAGGGGCTGATTTATTGGTTAAAACTTTAGATAATATTGATAACCTACCAAGGATTGTCCAAGATAAAGATGGAGTAATTTATGCTCATAAACTCAAGAAAGAAGAAGGGAAGATAAATTGGTATGAGACTGCTTACAAAATAGATTGTAGAATTCGAGGTATGAATCCATGGCCTGGAATATATTTTGAATATAGAGGTAAAGTTATAAAGATCCTAGAAGCGTATTATAATGATTTGGATGTTAAATTACAGCCTGGTACTGTGGTTAATAATAATATCTTAGAAATAGCTTGTGGTAAGGGTACTTTGATCATCAGAAAATTACAGCAAGAAGGAAGAAAAGCTTTAAACGTTGAAGAATTTATACGTGGGGTACAAATTCCCCTAGGTACTTTATTGGATTGATGTGGGAGAATTAGTATATACTAACTCCAGCCACTCATCTTCATCAATAATTTTAATTCCAAGCTCCTTAGCTTTTTTGAGTTTACTACCGGCATCGCTACCCACCACCACTAAAGCAGTAGCAGACGAAACACTACTACTTACTTTAGCTCCTAACTTCTCTGCCTGAGATTTTGCTTCTGCTCTTGAAAGAGTAAGTAAAGAACCGGTAAATACTACAACTTTACCAGTTAATGCAGTTTTGGTGGTTTGATCACTATAGTCTTGAATTTCTAAAATTTTACTTAGCTGGTGAATAATTTGTAGATTTTCTTTAATATCAAAGAAATCGATAATATCCACCAAAATTTTATCTCCTATTCCTTCTAGATCATTTAACCTTTGGTACATAGGCTGATCACCCTTTAATAAAGATTCCATAGCTTCTATAAAATTACCATAATTCTGAAATTCTCGAGCAAGTAATTTGGCGGTTTGTTCACCAATATGTCTGATTCCTAGAGAATAAATGAATTTATTTAGGGGGACGATTTTGGATTTTTCAATGTTTGCAAATAGGTTTTCTACAGAAATTCGCCCCCATCCTACCATATTTTCAAGCTTGACTAA
Organism: Candidatus Tisiphia endosymbiont of Empis tessellata; assembly: GCF_964031035.1. Lineage (NCBI taxonomy): Bacteria > Pseudomonadati > Pseudomonadota > Alphaproteobacteria > Rickettsiales > Rickettsiaceae > Candidatus Tisiphia > Candidatus Tisiphia endosymbiont of Empis tessellata. Next base: position 417,474 of record NZ_OZ034997.1, read on the forward strand.
GCTTTTTTCATTATTATTTTGTAAATAAAAAATATCCACAGGATTTTCTATTAAAGATTTTTCCAGCAAAAATTCTATTTGTTTTTTCCCCAAACCATCTATATCTAAAGCATTTTTAGATGTGAAATGACAAATTCGTTCATAATTTTGAGCAGGACAATTCAACCCATTATCACAACGAATTATTATTGTCTCTTGATTATAATGTAACTGAAACCCACAAGATGGACAAAGCACTGGCATATCGATTTTTGGCAATTCACTAGAACGTTTAGTAAAATCTACCGCAGTAATTTGCGGTATGACGTCCCCTGCCCTCTGCAAAAATACATAATCGTTGATCCGTATATCTTTTCTGATGATTTCTTGATAGTTATGTAATGTAGCTCTTGATACCCTAACTCCCCCAATAGAAAGCAGCTCTAACTCAGCAACAGGCGTTAACACACCTGTCCTACCTACTTGTAGAGTAATGTTAATTAGTTTAGTTTGACCAATTATCGCAGGAAATTTATGAGCAATAGCAAATCTTGGGCTTCTTGCAATAAAACCCATCCTTTGCTGCAAAGCAAAATCATTTAACTTATAGACAATACCATCAATTTCATAAGGCAGCTCTTCTCTAGACAAATTCAAATATTCATAGAAATATTTCATATCATTTTCAGAATATGCTAATTTTCCTATATTATTAACGATAAACCCTAGCTCTTTTAACTTATCTAATAAAGCATCCTGAGAATCAGCTATTTTGTTACTACTACTTCCCACAGCATAAACAAAATACCTTAGAGGTCTATTTGCTGTAACGTTTGGATCTAACTGCCTTAACGACCCAGCAGCCGCGTTACGCGGGTTTGCAAATTTATCTTTTTTTGATAATTCTTGTGCTTGATTTAATAATAGAAAATCTTGTTTATTGATATAAACCTCACCTCTTACTTCCAAAATTGCTGTATCCAAGACTATTGAATGAGGGAAATTGTTTATAGTCTTAATATTTTCAGTTATATCTTCTCCAATAAAACCATCACCTCTTGTCGCAGCAGTGGTGAGTATGCCATTCTTATAGGTAGCAGAAAAAGATAAACCGTCTATTTTAGGTTCGCAAAAGATAGGTTGAAAACTATCAAGACGTAAGAAATTCTTTATTCTATTTATAAATTCTGATACATCCTCATTATCAAATGCATTACTAAGAGAAAACATTGGATTTATATGTTTTACTTTAGAAAATTTCTCTGCAGCTAGACTACCGATTTGTTTAGTTGGACTATTTGCCAGCACAAGATGAGGAAATTTTTTTTCAAGTTCAAGATTTAAATTAAATAATTGATCATATTCAGCATCAGAAATCAGAGGAGTATCTTCTTGGTGATATGCTTTATTATATTTTTCTATCTCACTTGCCAGTTGTTTTAGTAAGTTTTCTACCTCTGATTCAGAAAGATGTTCAATATTGGTTGGAATATTTTGCATATTAATCGTAAAAGTTTGAGGATCAGATTTAATTGTAACTAGGTATGAGGTACGGTAATGTTGTATTGAACTCAGGTTAAATTATTATTATCGCATAAACCTTGGCAACATAACCTAATAAGACCTATTTAACGTAAACTCAAGTAAAGAAGCTAAATGATCTTTATAAATATTCTGTATAGGGATTTGCTCTAATAAATTACTAGCCTCATTCTTAATGTTTGCTAGATGGTCGATAATTTGTTGCTTAATACCATGTTGTATCATCAAACTTCGTATTATCTCAAATTCACTCTCAGATCTATTATCCGCCTTAATCATTTTCTGAACTGTTAATTGCCCGGTATCATCAAGCTTCTTATATAAAAAGATTAGGGGTAGAGTTATTTTTCCTTCTAAAAAATCATCACCTATATTCTTGCCAATATCATGACTATTTCCTAAATAATCAAATAAATCATCAATAATTTGAAAAATATTTCCTAAATATCTACCAAATTTTTGTAAACTTTCACAGATCTCGTTAGATTGACTAGAAATAATTGCTCCTACTTCACAAGATACTCCAAATAACTCTGCAGTTTTCGCCATAATTATTTCATTATATTCTGTTTCGTCAATAATTCTCCGCTGATTCAATTTCACAAGCTGAGAAACTTCACCTTCTGATATAATTGCTGAAGCTCTTGATAAAGATTTCATAGCTTTAACAGATTTGGTATCTACCATTAACTGAAATGATTGACTAAATAAAAAATCTCCAACTAGAATACTAGCCTTACTCCCCCAAACAACATTAGCAGTAGGTTTGGATCTTCTCATTGTACTTTCATCTACTACATCGTCATGAAGTAAAGTTGCTGCATGAATAAATTCTACAGCTCCAGCAAGTTTGATATTATCTTCACCGACATAACCAAACATTTTACTAGTTAGAATTGTTAGTAATGGCCGGATTCTCTTTCCACCAAATTCTAGTAAATATTTACCTATTACGCCAACTAGTTGTTCTTTGGCAGCTAAGTGGGTCAGAATAAGTTTATTTAAGCTAGACAGTTCTACTGCTAAATCTTTATGTATTATTTTTATAGTATCCAATTTACATCTCTAATGCTATTTTAACCTCAGTTCGATATAAGAATTAATAATTCTTATATCGATACTTGCTTTGTTATAAGGAAAAATGCACTCTTGAAGCGGCTGACGCGGGTGCATTTTAACTTTTTTCATCATTCAATATGTAATTTTAATAATTAAAATCACATATTGAATGGAGTATTATATTTTAACAATCAGGTGGGCAGCCGCTTCAAACCTGATTGTTTCTATATATAATACTGAATTCGATGTAACTTGTTACATCGAATTCAGGTTATTTTATGACTTCCTGCCAAACATCACTATCAACCTCCAAAAAAGGCTGGATCATTAATTGTTTTAACAATGAATGATGCTCATTAAAATCAGGTACTAGTTCTTGTATCCTTTTTGTTACATTATCACCAATATGTATTTTTTCCGAGGCTTTTTTGTATAATGCTAGATAATATAATGGCAAAAATTTATTAAAGTCTACGGAACCTATTTTGCCTTTTTCTATATTACTTGAATCTAAATTATACTCAAAACTTATGTCACCTGAGTTAGAATCAGGATGATCTGATATGGTTCTTAAAAAATACTTCGTACCTTCTTTGTATACAATACGACTATCTTCTGAGAATGTTTTAAACCTACCCAAGTTAAAGAAATAATTGGTTATAATATCCGTTGCCTTTAAATAATTATTGAAGACAATAAGTCCCTTAATATCAAATTTTCTAAATGCATCTAGCCTGCATTCGCTTGATAATCGAAATCCGGTATTATTAGAAAACAAACTAAGATTATTTATTTGAGCTCTCATTATATCTTTTTTTCTAGCAAGAAAATTTATATCTAAATCAAAAATATATTGATGGTTCTCTAATTCAGTCAAGTTGAATTTATCTTTATTACTGTTAATATACTGTAATTCTTCTATTAAAGATGAACTATTAGGGAGTAGCGATATATATGACAATAAATACTGTATAGAATTCAATATATTATCGGAAAATCCTGGCTTCAAATCAATTTTTGATTCAACCTTAAGATGACTATCATTGCTACCTTCTTCTACTTTACTTTGATACAATAAAGTAGTCAAGGATTCTTGGATACTACTTGAAAACTTGCTGGATATCATTTTTATTTCCAAATCTTTAGCAAATTCACTATATAAAGATTTATTAGTTTTTATATAAAACTTACCTTCAAAACTAAAAGGTATCGGCCAAGCAAATCTATATAATAAAAGACCAGCTGGTATTCTTCTGTTTATAATATTACTTTCTAAGATGTTTGTTGAATAAGTAACATTTAATTTTTGTGGCACATTATTTTTAAAATCTTCTAGATCAGTATAATATTTATTCCTTTCTAGTGAAAATGAAATAATTGTATGATCTTCATCATATAATTTCTGCCCGTCAACTAAATCAAAAATTTTTGTTTTCTCAGATGTTAATTCCAACTTTTTTATAAAATTTATAATTTCAAACGGATCTTTTTTTTGTATAAAAATCTTAAATAATTTAAAGCTTAAAGGCATTTTAGCTATAAAAGAATAATTACCACTTTCGAATTTTGTACCAAATCCCAACTCAATAGGTTTATAGCGACCTGTTGCGTTACCAAAATAACTAACAAAGCAAGCCTGTTTCAGTAAATCATAACCTATATAAATCGGGGAATTAAATTCAATTATACTATTCTCTCCCTCTTCATGCCAACCAATTACTTGCAAGGCAATTTTAAACGGAAAACCATAGCTAACAACTTTATTAAATTTAATGAAATATTTTTGTTTACTATCTATCGAATTAGCAGCGATATAGCGGTTACCATATTGTTGATTAATATTACTAGCTATAAAGCTAATAATTAAGAACCACGCGATGGTATAAATCAAAAGAGTTACAGCAATTACCACTGATATATATATTAACGTTTTTCGCATGCTAATTACATAATTTCACATATTCCCGGTTTAGTTGTACTATATTCCAAAACCACAAAATAACTATAATAATAAAAATTGTTAGTAAATAAACTACTATTGAATCACATGTGGCAGTAGGCACTATAATAAATATAAAAGACTGGATAAAAGCTCCTAAGGACTTACCAAATTTAATACCAATAACCTCAACAGCAGCTTTACCTTTTGTTCGAAGTTCTAATGATAAAGGAATATATGCCATTTCCTTTGTTGAATCAAATAACGAATATTTAGTTGATTTACTTAAAATATTTTGTACTCCTCCGATAATTACAGCCACATAAATTGGATTAAAGTCTTTTATACCAAAACTTATATATTCTGAAAAAATAACAAAGATAAAAAACATTAAGCCAGTTATCAAAAGCATTAAGGGTGTTAATAATGCTGAAATTAACCAAGTAAATTTCCTAATCACATTACTACCAACTATCATAAAAGTAACGCTGGAAATTCCCATCCAAATATTAAACCTACCCATAAAATATATATAATCTAACATATTGGGATTAAGCTCCCTTACCTTAGCTTTCCACGGACCTTCCACTATATTAATTAGTAGTGCATAACAAATTATCAATAAAGCAATGCGTCCAATATATTTTGAGTTAATAACCAACCTTATACTATCCATAAGTGATAAGGAAGTTTTTGCCTGTATTTGAACTATTTGGAAATCAGCCTTTAGCACCTCGTCATTCAAAATAAGATAATTAATTAACCTAAATAACAGCATGGAAATTATACCAACAAACACTATTATAGAAATAACAGGTTGTAGCATTAGTTCTGATTTATATTGCAAATCTTCATTTATTATAACTTGAGCATCGACTACCCCTCGTACATTTGAGAAAGCTACTAATACATTGCCAGCTAAAATTAGACCAACATTACCTACCATTCCTAAAATTGGATAGAAACGTTTCGCTTTACTGGTATCAAAAATATTATTAGCAAATTGCCAAAACATTAGATTAATAATTACTGCACTCCATAATTCTGAACAGATATACATGAGAGCATAACTCCATTTACCCATTATCTTGATAAACCATCGAAAATTAGGATACAATGATACTAAATGTTCTACCTGCTCAGCATTTGGATGATAAAACTCCTGATTAGGGTAAATGATATAAGCAAATATCAGGAAAAAAAGCAAAAAACTCGAAATTACTATATAAAAAATATATTCAAAACGTACGTGATTACTAAGTTTTACATATATTATAGTAAATAATATAGAGGAAGGAAGAACAAACCAAAGTTTTAGGAAACTAATGACTTCTGCTCCTATTGATGGTATGACCAATCCGTCTTTAACGGATCTAAGTGTTCCAAAATTAAAAAGAATACACAGCATCATTAATGCCATAGGCAAAAAAAGTTTCAATTCCTCTCTTTCTATAGGCCAAATGATTTCCTGAATTTTAGTAAAAATACTTTTGAATGGTAACATTATTTTATACAAAAAATTACCTAAAGACTAACACTATTTAACATAGATAATGTAATGAAGCCGAACTAAACCTTTTAAAGCTCTATGTTAATAAAGTCAATGAAAATAAGCATATTTTTCTATTAACAAAATATTTATGTGACAAAATTATAGGACAACGAGACATAACTTGCCTTGTAGGAAAATTTTTAATATGTTACAAAAGATAAAGTAAAATGATAATAATTATGTCCATTAGGTCAATATTAGCCCTATATTTATTGTTTCTTTTTCCATTATATTTATATGTTAATGTAGCATATGCTAATATAGACGTAGAAATTGCTGAATCACATAAATGCTCAAGGATGTTTCCTTACTTTGAAAAGGTACATAAAATTCCTCCTAATACGTTACACTCGATAGCTTTAAAAGAATCGGGCAAAAAACATACTGAATATAAAATTAAAGTGGTTTGGCCTTGGACTGTCAATGTTGAAGGTAAAGGCTATTACTTTAATACTAAAAAAGAGGCAACATCATTTGTAAAAAAACAAATTATTCAAGGCAAAGAAAATATTGATGTAGGATGTATGCAAATCAACTTAAAACATCATTTAAATGCATTTAACTCTTTAAATCAAGCTTTTGATCCTAAGAAAAACGTCGCCTATGCTGCTAAATTCCTAAAAGCTAAATATGATCAGTTAGGTAGTTGGCACAAAGCAATTGCTCATTACCATTCAGCCACCCATGAGTTTGGCTCTAAATATAAACAAGATGTTATCAAAATTGCTAACAATATGGACTTGTATAAAAACTCTATTAACATGTATAGTGGATACAATTATTATAATAATACACCTCCTCTGCCAACAAACATGCTTTTGAGGAATAAACAGAGAGCTTCATTTGAAAGTAATATTAGGAAATATAAGAGTAATATTATGGTAGTATTACCAAGAGCTAGCTAGAGGTAACAATTATATTTGATCGTGAGAAGTTAAAATCTAATCGTGACAAAGTGGTGGATAATATCGCTGAGTGTTCGTTTTTTAAATATGCAGCATTCGATATTATTGAACGTCTAAATATTATTGATAAAGAATTTCCTGATATTTTAGATTTAGAATGTCGTACTGGTATACTAACTAAACTATTAGTGCAGAACTATAACTATGCTATAATTGTAGCGGCTAGTGCATCAAATGTTATGTTACAATCGTTTGACCACACTCCCAAATTACTAGTTGATGAAGAAAACTTACCATTTAAAGCAGCTAGTTTTGACCTAATAACTTTTTCCTTGGGTCTACACTGGATCAATGATGTACAAAATTTTCTGTTACAGATAAAACGTATTTTAAAACCAAATGGCCTATTTATTGGTAATTTTATCGGCGGTAACAGCCTAAAAGAACTACGAATGAAATTCATTGAAGCTGAAATAGCATTAAGTCGCCCTCACTTTCAACATGTTTCCCCTTTTATCCATTTTGATCACGTAACACCTTTACTAGGACAGGCAGGATTCACAGAAATTATCGTTGATTATGAAAATATTCAACTGAGCTATAAAAGCCCTTTAGATTTCATTAGAGAATTAAAGAATATTGGAGAATCCGGAGCGTTATTAAAAAACTCTCATAACATAATATCGAAGCAAATGCTTTCTATTCTAAGCAATGATACTAACACTTTTACCGAACAAATTAATATAATTAGCTTCATTGCTTCTCCGAGTAAAAATAGTATAAAAATAACCAGTATTTAAAATAGTAGGAAAAAATAAGCATTTATAGCTTGCTCTTACTTTCTCCTTACATTATTATAATAATCATAGCTAATATACATAATATGGTATCTTATGAAAGCACAGTGCTCAACAGTTACAAGTAAGGGACAAGTTACTATCCCATCATATATTAGAAACAAGCTACACTTATCTTCTGGCAGTAAATTAGAGTTCATTATACAAGATGGCTCTTTTATAGTAGTGCCAATTAATAAGCCAGTTAAAAATTTAAAAGGAATACTTCCCAAACCGAAAACACTATTAAGTATCGAAGATATGAATGAATCCATTAAGAGTGGATATGATCGGAATTGATACTAATGTTTTAATTCGTTATTTGATTCAAGATGACGAAGTACAGAGTAGCAAAGCTACAAAATTAATTGAGCAATATTCAGGTATTAGTGCTTCTATATTTATTAATAACATAGTAGTTTGTGAAATAATTTGGGTTTTAGGACGAGGTTATAAATATTCAAAAAACCAAATAATAAATGTACTAAAAGAAATATTTGCTACTATAGAATTCCGGTTTGAGGATCACAAAACTTTATCGCTAACTGTTAGAGAATATGAGAACTGTAATACAGATTTTGCTGATATTTTAATAGGTAAACTAAATGAACTAAATGGTTGTAGTACTAGTTTCACTTTTGACCATAAAGCATCAACTCTGCCAATATTTACTACAATAAAATAATCAAAAAATAATTGAATTAAATTCAAATTAGCTATTAGTGTTCGTATATTTATGGTTTATAATGCCATTAATTATTATAAGTAAGGGAAAATATATGCAAGAATTTGATTTAATAGTAATTGGTAGTGGTCCAGCTGGTTATACAGGAGCAATAAGAGCAGCTCAGTTAGGTATGAAGGTTGCCTGTATAGAGAAAAGGGTGACGCTTGGTGGTACTTGCCTAAATGTTGGCTGTATTCCTTCCAAGGTATTGCTAAATTTCTCTGAGAAATATCATGAAGTATTGAACCATTGTGCCGATATTGGCATTATGACCTCAGCCAAACTTGATTTACAAAAAATGATGACTAAAAAAAGTCAGATAGTATCAGACTTATGCAAAGGCATAGAAAGCTTGTTTGCAAAAAATAAAATCACTAAATTTACAGGAAGTGCCAAATTTATTTCAGCCAATCTTGTGGAAATTACTAACGGTACATCAATTGAACAGATATCGGCTAAAAATATTTTAATTGCTACTGGCTCTGATATTATTGAAATGCCCAATATTGTTGTTGATGAGGAATATATAGTTTCATCAACGGGAGCTTTGAGTCTTGCTAAAGTCCCAGAAACTATGGTAGTGATTGGTGGTGGTTATATCGGTTTAGAGCTTGGTTCGGTATGGAATAGGCTTGGTTCTAAAGTAACGGTTATTGAATATGCTGGAAGTATTGTGCCAGCTTTAGATAAAGAGATTATCGGTCAATTTACCAAAATCCTGCAAAAGCAATCTATTGAATTGCGATTAAATACTAAGGTGCTGTCTGCTGAGAAAAAAGCAGGAAAAGTTGTTTTGAATATACAACAAACAGCCGATAACTCAGTGCAACAAATAACTACTGATATAGTGTTATTGGCTGTTGGTAGAAAAGCCCATACAACAGATTTAGATTTAGATAAATTAGCTATTAAAACAGACAAACAAAATAGAATTACGGTAAATAGCCAGTTTCAAACAATAATTCCGAATATTTATGCTGTCGGTGATGTAATTGCTGGTCCTATGCTTGCTCATAAAGCAGAAGAGGAAGCTGTTGCTGCCGTCGAAATTATGGCGGGGCTAGCTGGTCATGTTAATTATAATCTTATTCCAAGTGTCATCTACACTTATCCAGAAGTGGCAAGTGTTGGTTTAACAGAAGAACAATTGAAAGAAGCTAAGATTGATTACAAAGTTGGTAAATTTCCATTTTTGGCAAATAGTCGAGCGAGAAGCACAGGTTCTACTGATGGGATGGTGAAGATATTAGCTGATAGCGTAACGGATAAAGTACTTGGAGCACATATTATAGGTTCTTGCGCTGGTACTATGATTGCAGAGCTTGTAGCATTTATGGAATTTGGGGCTTCTTCAGAAGATATAGCAAGAACTTGCCACGCCCACCCTACCCTAAGTGAAGCTATAAAAGAGGCGGCTCTAGCTGTGGATAAGAGGGCTATTAATTTTTAGGAAGCTGTTTAAATAGTAATTAGTTTTATACAACAAAGCCCATTAATTTTTTGATTTCAGTCAGAGTTCTAGTAGCGATAACTCTAGCTTTATCTGCTCCGTTATGTAGTGTGCTTACTAAATAATCTTGGTTTTTCATTAACTCTGCATATTTGGTATTAATGGGAGTTAGAGTTGTGATGATAATATCAGCTAGATCATCCTTAAATTTAGCAAAACCGGTATTTTGGTATTGATTAACTATTGTGTCAACATTACTACCAGATAAACTGCAATAAATGTTAATTAAATTGCTGATTTCTGGTCTATTCTGAGGATCATAACTAATCTCAGCTAAATGATCGGTTTTAGCTTTTTTAATTTTTTTGTAAATTTGATCTTGGCTGTCATTTAAATTAATACGAGATAAATCAGATGGATCAGATTTACTCATTTTTTTACGACCATCTTTTAAACTCATTATTCTTGATGAACCTTGAATTAATGGTTCAGGTAATTTTAGAACTTCTTGATTGAATTTTCTGTTGATAATAGCCGCAATATCTCTAGTAAGTTCTAAATGCTGTTTTTGATCATCGCCGACAGGCACTATATCAGCATTATATAATAATATATCAGCTGCCATCAATACTGGGTAAGACAACAATCCTAAACCAGCACTCTCTTGGTCTTTCCCAGCTTTGTCTTTAAACTGAGTCATCCGTTTAAGCCAACCAAGCGGAGTAACGCAATTTAATATCCAAGCAAGTTCAGTATGCTCCTTCACCATACTTTGGGCAAATATAGTGGTTTTCTCCGGCACAAGCCCTGTTGCTATATATATAGCAACAGTTTGCAATATAGAAGAATTTAGCTCTATAGGTGAACGATCTATAGTAATAGCATGCAAATCGGCTAAAAAGAACAAGCAGTTATACTCATCTTGGAGCTTAGACCAATTAACAATTGCCCCGAGATAGTTTCCTAAATGCAGAGTCCCGGTCACTTGACATCCGGATAGAGATGTTTTTTTCATTTAATTTCCCCGAATAATTACTAATTATATCTATATGTAGACGTAATTTTATGCTATTGTACCCATTAATTATTAACAACTAAGATTAACCAACTATGTTTTGGCGTTTAAGAGTATTAACATTTTATGCATTACTTGCTATATTTACCATTACATTCTTCCTTATATGTTACATACCTGTAACATATTTTAATGTCAACTATTATATACGTTACAGGATTGGAGTTATTTTCTCCTATGTATTTATTTGGCTGGCTAGAATCTTTTGTGGTTTAAAATACCAAGTTTCTGGTCTAGATAAATTGCCTTCATTTCCTTCTATAGTATTGTCTAATCACCAATCATGCTGGGAACAAATATTTGTACAATTAATTATACCTGAACATTCTTGGGTATTAAAAAAAGAGTTATTTAATATCCCATTATTCGGTTGGGGATTGGAAATGGTTAAGCCAATTGCCGTAGATCGTAATGCCAATATTTCAGTTGGTCAAATTTTAAGAGAAGGACAAGAAAAGATAAAAAGTGGTTTATGGTTGGTTATTTTCCCTGAATCTACTAGATTCAAACCAGAACAAAATGCTAAATTTAAACCCAGTGCAGCAAAATTAGCCTCACTAGCAAAAGTATCTATAGTGATGATGGCTCACAATGCAGGGGTATACTGGCCAAAGGGTTTTTGGATTAAGAAACCAGGGGTAATCCAAGTAAAGATTATTGATGTTATCCCGATAGAGGAAATAGAACAATCTGATGTTCGAGAATTGACAAGTAAGATAGAACAGGTAATCAATACTGAAAAGCAAGTATTATTTGAACAAGCTGGTATACTCAAATGATTTAAAGAATTGGATTTGAAAATGAGGGGCAAGCAAGCAGAAGAATATACTTCCGAAGGAACAGGGATGACACCCACAACTGTTGAAAGTTAAAAAACCGTCATTGCGAGGAGACCGTAGGTCGACGAGAAGCAATCCATATGACAAGCTTCATAGATTGCCACGCTCACGTACGTTCGCTCGCAATGACGCATAGGCGGGAATCTAAAAACACAAAAACACCTTAGACTTAAAGGTTTTTGAAATCCCAGCTTTCGCTGGGATGACATAATGGCGGTAACATCACCCCTAAGAACATTTTTCATTACAGCAATTCTGATTAAGCAACATGTTCAAGATCAACAACACCTGCTAAAGTTACATTAGGGTGAAGTTCATCTAAAACAAATTGACTTGCCTCACTCCACTCATTTGGAGGGAATTGCTCAGGAACATAACGTGTATTAAATTTTTTAAACCAAGTTGCAGTTTGTTTACCACATTTTCCATCAACTTCAATACCATAACCATGGTATTTTAACTGTGTTTGAACATGAGAGACTTTTTGACCTTCATCATCTTTTCGTATTAATATCTGTTCTGCTTGTTCTTTCGTAGTAGGTATAAATTTACCAAAGCCAGCATCTGCAAGTTGTTTCCAAGGGAAGAATTTTCCGGGTGCTACATGCCTTTCAGCAACTTCACCAAGCCCTACAAGATTCTCCTCAAGATTCAAGTTTGGATATCTAACTGTAATATCTTCAAGTAATTTTATTGCTTTATTTATTTGAGATTCTGTAAAAGCACTTTCTGCATCATTAATAAACATGATGCCTATACCAAAGTCATTAACCTTTTCTTGTCCTTTCCAACTACTCTTACCAGCATAAAAGGCTTTTGATTCTAAGTCATTATGGTATTGGTATTGCTGTTCTTGTTTGTTGTTTGGTTCTTTATCTATTATGTAATGTACGCTTGTTCCATTATATTGCAAAGTGTCTATTGCAGAATTTAATGTATTACCAACGGAATAGGTTAGTACTACACAACTTGGCTCTACACCCAGTTCTCTAGGTGCAAAAAATTTACTATCATTAGTAGTGCTAACACCCTTATTTTTACTCATTACAACCTCCATTAAATAATTTTAACCTAATTATATTTACGCTGAACAATAATATACAGCCAAATTGTTTAGTGTAGAATCACTAGATTGTTATATCTAGATATAACAATCTAGTACTTAATATTTGTAGCATTGTATTTTTATTGAGTCAATACCTTAATCAGTTAAAATACTTACGCTCCTTAGTTACAACTTCATCTTCATTAGAGGAGGCTGTTTTGTTATTTTGCCATTTCTTTGCAGATTCGCGTTTATTACCATTATTATCGCTGTTATCTTTATAAGACTCAGATTTTTGATTACTTGTAACGTCCTGAGTAACTTTAGCATCAATATTTTTTATGGTTAATTTTGCTTTGCCTTTATTGTCAAAACCAATAAGTTTAACTTTTACTATATCTCCATGTTTTAAAACACTAGATACAGATTCGATACGTTCTTTTGAAATCTCACTAATATGTATGAATCCATCACGATTACCTAAATAATTGATAAACGCTCCAGAGTCTAATATTTTAACAACAGTTCCATTGAATATGCCGCCTATTTCAGGATCAAAAGCAATTGACTTAATTTTTTCGATAGCCATATCTAGCTTCTCTTTGCCTATAGCCGAAACAATTACATTGCCATCGTCGCTTATGTCAATTTTAGCCGATGTCATATCACAAATTTCGCGTATTACTTTGCCACCCGGTCCTATGACGTCTCTAATTTTATCTTTATCAATTTTAAAACTTTGAATACAAGGTGCATACTGGCTAATATGGTTATTGGTTTTATTAATAGTCTTATCCATTTCTTGTAAAATATGAACAAGACCAAGCTTTGCTTGAACTAAAACATGCTTCATTATTTCAAACGTTACTCCAGATATTTTTATATCCATTTGTAATGCGGTTATGCCGTGTGTGCCACCAGCTACTTTAAAATCCATATCTCCAAGATGATCTTCATCCCCCATAATATCGGATAATACTACAAACTTATCACCTTCTTTTATCAAACCCATAGCAATACCTGCTATAGGAGTTGTGATGGGTACTCCAGCATCCATTAGAGCCATTGAACTACCACAAATAGTAGCCATAGATGATGAACCATTACAAGAGGTAATTTCTGACACTACTCTAATAGAATAAGGGAATTGTTCTTTAGTTGGCAGCATGCGGTTAATGGCTCTCCATGCTAGTTTGCCATGACCTATCTCTCTGCGACCAGGAGCTCTTACTGGGGTTGCTTCGCCTACTGAATAAGGAGGGAAAATATAGTTAAGCATAAAACGCTCTTTATATTCCCCGTCTAAACTATCAACAATTTGTTCATCTTGACCAGTACCTAGTGTTGTAACTACTAAACTTTGTGTTTCTCCTCTAGTAAACAAGCTTGAACCATGTGTTTTTGGCAACAAAGCCACTTCACAAGCTATGTTTCTTATATCTTCCGGTTTTCTACCATCGATACGAATATTACTCTTTAATACGTTTTGCCGTAATATTTCTGATTCTACTTCTTTAAGAGCGAACTCAATCTGAGCATTAGTAAGATTATTATTAGCAATATCTTCGGCAAAATGTCGCTTAATTATATCAGAAACATGCTTTACCGCTAAGACCCTTTCTTGTTTTGATTTGATAGAAAAAGCATGCTGAATATCTTCTGATGCGATGCTTCTAATTTGTTCCTTTAAGCTAGTAGGGAATAAATCGGTAAGCTGTAATTTAGGTTTCCCAGCAATATTTACTAAGTCATTAATCAATTCAATTACAGGCTGTAATGCCTTGTGACCAAACTCAATAGCTTCCAACATTTTTTCTTCGGACAATAGATCAGCTTCAGACTCAACCATCATAACTGACGTCTTAGTGCCTGCCACTACTAAGTCTAATTTACTATCCTTTAATTGACTAAATGAAGAGTTTAATATGAATTGATCATTTATCAAACCAACTCTGCTAGCTGCTACTATATCTTGATAGGGTGCATTAGACAAAGCCAATGCAGCCGATGCTCCAATAATTGCTAATATATCCGTATTACATTCAGGATCGTATGAAAGAACAGTACAAATTACTTGTGTTTCATTAAGAAAGGCTGGGTGGAATAATGGTCTAATCGGTCTATCGATCAAGCGTGAGACTAATACTTCTTTTGCTGACCCTTTACCTTCTCTTTTAAAAAATCCTCCAGGTATTTTACCAGCAGCAAATGCCATTTCTTTGTAGTGTACAGTAAGAGGAAAGAATCCTATCCCTTCTTTTACTTCTTTGCTACTCACGGCAGTACATAATAAAACACTTCCTCCCATTTTTACCATAACTGCTCCATCAGCTTGACGAGCAATTTTACCAGTAGTTAATTCTAGTCGTTTCCCACCTAATTCTATCGTTTTTGTTATTTCTTCAAACATTCTTATTCCTTATTTAATGAACAAAAAACCCGGCTAAAATTTTGATTTTTTAACCGGGCTTTATTTTACTTTCTTATTCCTAGTTTATTAATCAACGACAAATATCTGCTTAGACTTTGCTTCTTGATATAATCCAACAATCGACGCCTACGACCAACTAACATCAATAATCCTCTTCTCGAAGAATAATCTTTGTGATTAGTTTTAAAATGCCCTGTTAAGTTATTGATTCTTTCAGTTAGAATTGCACATTGCACTTCACTAGAACCAGTATCGTTTTCTTTAGTAGCATATTCTGTAATTAATTGCTGCTTACGCTGTGCTGTAATCGACATCATTAATCTCCACGTTTATTTTTATTAGGTTAAATACTCGGAAAGAATTAAAGCAATTTTCACTCAAGCTACCAATTGCTAAGAGAGAGTCATGATACCGAATCCAAATTAATTCAATATTTTCAGGATAATCAAAATAGCATTTCTGACCATGAATGATTTTCTTAGCTTGGTCAGTAGTAGCATCAAGCACCAGGATGTCGTCCAGTACTGCTTCAATCTTTATAGCTTTTTCTGCAAGAAACTGTTTCATTTCTTGCTTTTGTATATCAAGTTCTGTTAATTTAATAGCATTGCATGCTGCAAATATTCCAACTTTAGTACGCTGTAATTCTACCACAAATCCTAAACTTTGCAAGGATAAAGTAATATCTTCTGCTAGAGTCCTTACATAAGTCCCTTTAGAGCATTCAACCTTATAGGTAGCTTGATTATTTTGGTGATTGAAATTAAGACATTCTAAATTATATATTTCAATATTTCGAGGAGTTAATTCTACTACCAAATCTTCTCGTGCTAACTTATAAGATCTAATACCGTTAACTTTTATAGCAGAAAAGGCAGGAGGACGTTGTTTTATTATACCTATGAATTTTTTACATATATTATGGCAATCAATTGAAGTAGGAATATTATCAGTAACCTTTATTATTTTTCCTGAAGCATCTGCTGTATCAGTTTGCCTACCAAACTGTACCGTAAAAATGTAAGTTTTCTTTGCATCTACTAGAACTCGTACTAGTTTTGTTGCTTCACCAATTGCCAAAGGTAATACACCTTCAGCTTCAACATCCAAAGTCCCACAATGACCAACTTTAGCCCCTAAAAGGTTTTTCTTAATGATAGAAACAAGCTTTGCTGAGCTTATGCCTTTAGGTTTATAAATATTAAGCCAGCAATTATTAAGGTAAAACGTCATTTGTTCGGTTATTTACGAATATTGTTAGCATAAGAGTAGTTTAAATCTTAGCATAATCCTATCCTATGAAAAAAACACTGTTTTTCTTACAAAAAAGCACTTTGTATATCAAAATATATATTGTATATATAGAATGTTATGATAAAATAGAAATGATAGGCTAACTATATATTAAACGTAAACTTAAAGATATTTGCAATATGTATCTTTGTTTTTTTTATTAGCAAAGCTTTTGGTAGCTTATCATATGAGGTTTATCATTTTCCTAAGGATAAGAAGCTTAGAATTAAGTTGGAATTTACTTCTCCTAATTCAAATCAAACATAATTATATATTCCTCATCAAGTTTGGGGACATGATTTGTCTAATCAAATAAAAAATATTCATGTAGAAAATGGGGTTTTTATAAAAAATGCTAATAAAATAACGCATAAACCCAATCAAAAGATTATTGTATGGTATGATATATTGAATACTCAAGAAAAACTTGGATCAAGCTATTATACTTACATAATCGACCAGGGATTTTATTTTTTATATAAGTTTGCCTTAAAGTATAGATGTAGATATTAAATTTGCTAGTCATAATGATGTATTTACTAATTTTGGCAATATTGCTGCTAATAAAATACAAAAGCTTAATCTTACTGCAGATAACTTAATTTCAAAGGGATTTGCTATATCTGGAAACCATAGTATCTTACAAAATGTAAATTATAAGGGTAACAACATAATATTTTTTAGTATAGATACCAAATCACAGGAAAGCTTAACAAAACTTTTGTATGAAATAATAAATGCTCAAGAGAAATTCTTTGAAACAAAGAATAATGATAATTTGTTTGTATTCATAAATAACCATAGAAAACATAATAGTTTCTATGGTACTTTAATTGGCGGTAATACTGTTCTGTATCTATTACCTGAGAAGTTTAATGTAAATGATTTTAATATTAAGCACCTACTGGCACATGAAAATTTGCATAAGTGGATAGGCAATACTCTGATAAAGGAAAAAGAGGAAACACTATATAAGTGGTTTACAGAAGGATTTACACAGTATTTTACTGACAAGATTAATTTAACTAATGGAATTGTAATATTTGAAGAATATTTAGGGAAATATAACAAGATTTTACAAAAATATTATACCTCTCCTTACTTATTATTTGATAATGAAACTATATCAAAATTATATTGGGATAATGCTCTAGCTAGCGAGTTACCATATGACAGAGGCTATATAATAGCATCTGTACTAGATATAAAAATACAAAATCTAACTAATACTCAGTTTAGTTTAGATAATCTTATAAAAACAATAGTAGCAAATCATATTCATAATAAAAAAGAGAAATTCACTACCACAATTATGATGCAATATATTAACAATATTACCAAAAATAACTTGAAACGTACAGTTAATAAATTTGTAAAATATGGTAATTTTGATTTAAGTAATTTCTTAAATAACTCAAAATTACATTATAAAAAAATTGCCATAAATGATTATGGGTTTGATATTACAAATTTTCAGAAGATAGTTAGCAACTTAAAAAAGGATAGTACAGCATATAAAGCTGGGCTACGTAATAATGATAAATTCAAGAAAATTCATATTTCACAAGAAAATCAAGAAGCTGTAGCGGAAATAACCATTGAACTAATTAATGGAAGATTAATAAAATATTATGCTAAAAAGAAATTAATAAAAATTCCTGAATATACCAGTATTTATAAGTAGACAGGATTATCAAAAGCTAAAAAACAGAAACTTGATTTTAATGAATTATTATTGAGCAGTACAAAATTTGATCAACTAGAAATCAAGAGAGTGAGGGAAAAGACTTGAGTGATAAGATATCTTCTAGTACAGGGCATTTAAACATTGCAGCTTATCTAGCCATATTATATAATAATTATCTTAAAAATTGTTTCGGTATTTATGAACAAATGGATCTATTATTTTGGTACTAACGGTGGGGAAGGCAATGCTCAAATGAAAAACATACTCGGTAGTAAAGGATCTGGTCTTGCTGAAATGTCTAACTTAAATTTACCTATTCCCGATGGTTTTACTATTACTACAGAACTTTGTAATTATTTTTACAAAAATAATTACAATTTGCCTGAAAATTTTAATAAGGACTTAGCGGTAGCTGTTAAAAATTTAGAAAATACTACTGGTAAAATTTTTGGGGATCATAAAAATCCACTACTACTATCCGTCCGTTCAGGTTCAAGAGCCTCTATGCCCGGCATGATGGATACTATACTTAATCTTGGGTATAATGATCAAGTTTGCGATGTGCTATCCAGTACTGGAAATGAAATTTTTGCTCTTGACAGCTACCGAAGATTCTTAGAAATGTACGGATCAACAGCATTATCCGTTTCAAACGGATTATTTAAGAATGCATTTGAAATGCATAAGAGCAAATGTAATATTTATCAAGAGAATGAAATTACTGGGGATTTCCTAAGAATAATAGTTGAAGAGTTTAAAAAGATAATCTTTAATCATTGTGGTGAATCGTTTTTTGATCCATATACACAACTAGAAGAATCAATAAAAGCCGTATTAAAATCTTGGACAAGTGATAGAGCAATAACTTATAGAAAGCTACATAATATACCTAATGATTGGGGTACAGCGATTAATGTACAGTCAATGGTTTTTGGTAATCAAAACAATAATTCTGCAACAGGAGTAGTATTTTCACGTTGCCCTGCAACTGGTGAAAATAAGCTTTTTGGTGAATATCTAGTAAACGCCCAAGGTGAAGATGTAGTGTCAGGGACAAGAACCCCAAGCCCTATTATGTCAAACGATCATATTAACGATCATATTCCTGATTGCTCAATGCAAACAGTTATGCCACAAATATTTGATCAATTACAGAAAATTTGTAAGAAGTTAGAACTACATTACTTGGATATACAAGATATAGAATTCACCGTGGAAAACGGTAAGTTCTATGTCTTGCAAACACGTACTGCTAAAAGAACAGCTTTAGCCAGTATTAAAATTGCCACGGATATGGTACAAGAAGGACTGATTACTAAACAACAAGCAATAATGCGTGTAGATCCGGAATCTCTAACTCAGCTTTTGCACACGGCTATTGATTATAGCAATACTCTAAGCCCCCTTGCTAAAGGGTTGCCAGCATCTCCGGGGGCTGCTACTGGCATGGTAGTTTTTTCTCCTTATGATGCCGAAAAAATGTCGCATCATCATAAGGTAATTTTGGTACGCCATGATACTAGCCCTGAAGATATAAGTGGTATGTATGTTTCAGCTGGTATTCTGACAGCCAGAGGTGGGATGACCTCACATGCTGCGGTAGTTGCTAGAGGGCTAGGAAAACCCTGTGTTTGCGGGGCAAATGATGTGGTAATAGATGAAAAAAAACAGATATTTAAAATAGGTAACACTATCATCAATTATGGTGACTTAATAACCATAGATGGTGGAACGGGAAAAATTTTTTTAGGGGAAGTACCATTGCTTCAGCCTACTTTTACCAAGGAGTTTCAAACAATTCTAGATTGGGCAGATGAGTTTGCTACTTTGCAAGTTAGGGCTAATGCGGAAACTGTTTTAGATGCAGGTGTGTCCATAAAATTTGGAGCGAGTGGAATAGGGTTATGTAGAACAGAACATATGTTTTTTGATCCTGATAAAATACCATTAGTACGAGAAATGATCATTGCTCCTGATATAGAGAGAAGGACACATGCAATAAGTAAATTATTACCCTTACAAATTCAAGATTTTAAAGCATTATTTAAAATTATACAGGGTAAAGCTATAAATATCAGATTGCTTGACCCGCCTTTACATGAATTTCTACCAACAACAGAGGATGATAAAAGAAACTTAGCAAATGTGATGAATCTACCGTTAGCTGTTGTTGAACAACGTTTGCACGCACTATATGAAGTGAATCCTATGCTTGGACATAGAGGATGTCGCCTTGGTATTTCTTATCCTGAAATTTATCAAATGCAAATAATGGCAATTCTTACTGCTATCAGAGAATTGCAAATTGAAGAGAATATAAATACTATTTTAGAATTAATGATTCCTTTAATTAGTGATGTTAACGAACTAAAAATATTAAAGACCCATATACAAGATGTTATTACTAACATGGAAGATACTAACAAACGCAAGTTTGATTTCACTCTTGGTACTATGATCGAACTACCAAGAGCTGCTTTAAAAGCTGGCGAAATTGCCGAAGAAGTAGATTATTTTAGCTTTGGTACCAATGATTTAACGCAAACAACTTATGGCATTTCTCGAGATGATGTAGCATCATTTTTCCCGGATTATTTGGAGAAAAAAATCTTTGCATTTGATCCTTTTAGTAAATTAGATGAAGAAGGGGTAGGGGAGTTAATAGAAATTGCTATAAAACGTGGGATAAAAAACAATCCTACATTAAAATTTGGTGTATGTGGAGAGCATGCTGGTAATCCTGATTCTATAGAGTTTTTTCATAAAATTGGTTTGCATTATGTATCCTGTTCACCATACCGCATTCCTATAGCCAGGATTGCCGCAGCTCAAGCGGAAATAAAGAAATGTGGATAAAAATATCCCGGTAAATCTATATTAATTATTATTTCTTTACCAAATATTTTCTTCGGTAAGATTATTCTTTTGGCATGTAATAACATTTCCTTGGATAAAGCCATGGCTTCTTGAGTACCATATTTTGTGTCACCTATTATGGGACAACCCAACATTTTCGCATGAAATCGAAGTTGATGCATTCTGCCAGTAAGAGGAGTGAACTCAACTAGAGTCAAACCATTATTTAAGTTTCTCAGTAATTTATAGCGAGTTACGGCTAATTTGCCATGTTCCTCATCATTTTGTACAGTTTCATACCCCCCTTTTTTCCCTATCATACCACTAATTTCTCCTTCATGTTGCGGAAGGTTACCTAAAACTATAGCAATATAGGTTTTCTGAATATTCTTTTCCTTAAAGGCTTCCACTAATTTTATACTACTCGCATAATTTTTAGCGATTAGTAATATACCTGAAGTATCTTTATCTAACCTATGTACTAGTTTTAAATCTGCCCCTTGGCTATTTAAATATTGTAGTGCATAATCTATAGATAGGCTTATTTTACTACCACCTTGGGTTGCAAGACCTACTGGCTTATTAATTGCTACAAACCACTCATCCTGATAAACTAGGTAATCCTTCATTAACTTACCGGCTAGTATAACTGCAGAACTAGAAAAAATCTTATCAGAAGCTTTTTTAGGTTCTAAATTTAAACTATCCTCTATAAAAATTTGATCACCGGTATTTATTCGTAAATTTGCCGCTACCTTACAAGAATTAACCATTATCTGTTTAAACCTTAAGGCACGCTCAACCATCCCTTGGGTAAGGCTAGGATATAATTTCTTCAAGTAACGATCCAACCTACAAGGTAGTTCTATATCTACATTTAATATTGCCATAATGAGAACATTAATACGCTATTTAATCAGGGAGATTTAGGTAACTGGCTTAATACCCTACTATTTAATAACCTTTTATTTATTAGCTTTACGAACATAATTGAGGCGTATGGTTAAACGAGTACACTCCCTTCTCCTTAGTTTAAATCAAGAAAAATTTCAGGATGTTTTTGTACTATTCTTAATAAAGATATAGCTGAACCACGGGGTTTACGTCTTCCTTGTTCCCATTCCTGTAATGTTCTTAAATTAATGCACATTAATTCTGAAAATTCTTTTTGTGAATAACATAATTGTTTCCTAATGTTTATTATCTCATTATTACTTTTTATTGTCTTTATTGTACCTTTTCCTTTTTTTATATCTTTGATAGCTGATAAAAGTTCTGCTCCTATATCCTTTTTTTTGCTTTCATAATTCTAATTCTTCCTTAATTTTTCTTAAAATACCAATTGATATGTTTTCAGTTTCATTTTTTGCATAAATGGTTAATAACCATATTTGCTCTTCTTCCATTTTATAATAATAAATAATCCTAACCCCACTTCGTTTACCACTATCTTTAGCAGACCATCGTATCTTTTCTAAGCCCTCCACTTCTAGGTATCAAATCGCCTGCTTTTGGATGTAGAGATAATTCCCATTGAAATTCAGCATATTAATCATCAGTAAAATAGGACCTTAATAACTTACTAAATAAAGGAGATTCAATATATACTCGGTGAACTTCAAGAATTGGCGTTGTCGTGTCTAAAGATCTCCGCTGCTCACGTACTAATGTACGCTCCGCTGCTCGACTTTGACACTCCTAGCTCTTCTTGAAGTTGACCTTCGTCTACCAACTCTTCATTTACGAGCAGTATATTCCATCACTATATAATACGTCATTGCCGTATAAAGTCAATTATTTTATTAGCAAATGCTAGGTTAAACCCCAAGTTATTAGCAGAAGCAGAATTATGCAATAGGTCTATGCACTCTTTAACAAGAAATACCCCCATAATATACATGATAATAGTATAATAGCAAAAACCTGATGCACTAAGGCCATTAATATAGGTACTGAATATAAAATGATAATTATGCCAGCTAATATTTGTAATATCAATACACCAACAATATAATAAGCAACTTTGTTTAATTTAGGATGCTTGATTTTTATTAGACTCAACACTAATAAACCAACACTAATACAAACAATATATGCTCCAATTCTATGGATAAACTGAACAAAAACAGCATCACTTAAACTATCTCTACTCAGTAGTTTAAAAGCTATTTCTTGAGGTATAAAACTATTCCCCATTAACGGAAAGCTATTATATACAAGCCCTGCATCAAGACCTGCAACTAGACCACCTAAAAAAATCTGTATATAAACTATAATAATAGTTAATATACAAAAGAATCTTGCTAAATTTAAATTTATTGTCCGTTCAACTAGTAGAATATCAAAACTATTTTTCATCAGCTGATAGAACAGTAAATTATAGATAATAACTGCAATAACCAAATGACAAGCTAAACGGAAATGACTGACATATGGCTGCAAAATTAGACCACTTTTCACCATATACCAGCCCATAAATCCTTGGACTGCAAATAATAACGATATCGCCAAATATACAGGCAGTAACCTTGTATCAATCCGTCCACGTACAAAAAAATACAGTAATGGTACTAGATACAACAAACCTGCTACTCTGCCAGCAAAACGGTGAATAAATTCAAGCCAAAAAATAAATTTAAACTCTGAAAGAGTCATATTAGTATTTTTTTGCTTATATTCGACAGATTGTTGATATTTAGCAAACTCATCCTGCCAATCAGCATTACCCAGCGGGGGAACGACACCTGAAACCGGTTTCCATTCAATAATTGATAAACCAGCATCAGTAAGCCTAGTGAGACCTCCTAAAAAAATCATAAATATTACTATGCAGCAGCATACCGCCAACCAACGCTTTACTAATATGTGTGACATTAGACCCGCTACCTTTAATACCAATTCCCGAAATTAATTTCTTCTAGTAATTTGTAAGTCAATCCGGTTCTCAAATCCTCACGTACGTCTTTGTACGCTGCGGTTTTGTGCTCCCTGTCTCCTTCAAATTCCTCAGAATAAATTAATTTCGGAAATTGGTATAGTATCTATAATATAAAATATAACAAATTTTTATCGTCCACTAATACTATTTTTCATTATGAACCTCATGTATGATATTTTTTACCTAAATATTCTATCAATAACAGCACCAACATCTAATTCTTCCATTTTTCCAGTCCTACGATCTTTTAGTTCAGCCACATTATTTTCAGCTTTTTTAGGACCAATGATTATTTGGTATGGTGATCCTATAAGATCATGCGTGGCAAATTTGCTACCAGCTCGTTCACTAGTATCGTCGTATAACACTTCTATATTATTTGCTGTTAGTTTATCATATATGGTTCTGGATAATCTATTACAGTAATTATCATTTATGTTCAAATTTAATATTGATACCATAAAAGGAGCAATATTTGTAGGCCATATAATCCCTTTATCATCGTGACTTGATTCGATTATGGCGGCTAAAAGTCTTGAAATACCAATACCGTAAGAACTCATTTCCACTGGCACAAGATTACCATTATTACTATTTACTAAAGCATTCATGGCTTCAGCATATTTTGTGGCAATATAAAAAATATGCCCAACTTCAATACCCTTACTACTGGCAAGGTCATGTTCTGATAATAGGCATTTATCAGGATCATGTTTTTCTTCTGCTGCCGCATATAAGGCTTGTAATTTTTCAATATCTAAACTTTCCTGGTCTGTTAAAGATAGAAATTTTTTATCATAAAAAATTGTATTCTCACCATTATCAGCAAGAATATGAAACTCGTGGCTTAAATTGCCACCAATTGGACCATTATCAGCAAGTACTGGGATTACAGTTAAACCCATATCACGAAATGTTTGCATATAGGCTAGATACATCTGATTATAGGTTTTTACAGCACTTATTTGATCTATATCAAAAGTATATGCATCTTTCATTAAGAATTCTCTACCACGCATAACCCCAAAGCGAGGTCTAATTTCATCCCTAAATTTCCATTGAATATGATATAAGTTTTTTGGCAAATCCTTATAGGACTGAATATTATTTCTAAAAATATCAGTCACCATGTCTTCATTAGTAGGCCCAAACAATAACGTATTATCATGGCGATCTTGGAATTTTAGCATTTCTTTGCCATAATTCTCAAATCTTCCAGATTCCATCCATAAAGATGCTGGTTGAATACAAGGCATTAATATTTCAATAGCCCCTACCTTGTTCATATTAAGTCGAACGATATTTTCAACATTTTTAAGGGCTTTTAAGCCTATCGGCAACCAGCTATAAATCCCAGCAGATTGCTGTCTTATCATACCGCTTCTAAGCATCAACCGATGAGAAACCACTTGTGCCTCCACTGGTTCTTCCTTCAGCACAGGTAAAAAATATTTTGATAGTAACATGAATAGACTCAAATGAATTAAAGAGTTGGTATATCCGAATATATACGCAATATATCATAAAAATTAACTACACTAATAGATATATGCAAATTATTTGAAAAATTGTTAGCTATATAACTAACCCGAATGAGTTCTGAATAATTTCTTCGTCATTGCGAGGAGCCACTTTAGTGGCGACGAAGCAATCCATTTTTGGTTACTTTTATGGATTGCTTCGTTCGGGCTTCACGCCTCCTCGCAATGACATTTAGGAACTTATCAATATCAAGAACCTATTCAAATGATTATTTCTTGGCAATAATATTTAGAAACTCGTGGCGATATTTCTGCTGCTCTATATATATACCTGTATAATGCATAGTATTCATAATACTATCATTTTGCATAACTCCTCTAAGAGTCATACAGCTATGTAATGCAGAAATCTTAACCGCAACACCTAGGGGCTTAATATATTTCTGTAATGTTTCAGCAATTTGTACAGTCATCTTTTCTTGAATCTGTAGTCTCCTAGCAAAAACATCAACTATCCTAGCGAGCTTGCTGATACCTATTATACAATTATCAGGTATATAAGCTATATTTACCGTACCAGTTATCGGTAACATATGATGTTCACAAAATGAATTAAAATGTATGTCTTTTAACACTATGAAATCCTGAAAATTACAAGTATCGTAAAATTTAGTCGTTAATATTTCTTCCACATCTCTATCATACCCAGAAAACACTTCTTGGTAAGTTTTTATTACTCTATCAGGAGTTTTTAGTAGCCCTTCCCTATTTGGATCTTCACCAATAAATCGTAATAAAGTTTTAACTGCCTCTTTGGCTTCTTCTGTAGTAGGTTTTTTCAAGTCCATTATTTTTATTCCAATTACTTAAACAAGATTCTTCTACCACAAATAATAACAAACATCAAGCCACCAACAATAGTAATCAGCCCACCACCACCCATTATACCCATTAATAATTTACTGCCAATAGTCATTTCTACCCCTGGTGTTTTTCGCATCACCCCGTACCCACCAGCAAAAAGAAGAGCTATAATATGTAACATTTGCCCTATAGTTATCGTTATAATTGCTGTTGTAAAATATGAGTTCTTCTGCTGTTTATCGTCACATAGAAGAAAGCAGAAACCCATACAAGCTACACTAATCCCAACAATTGAACCATGATAGTGTGCAGGAATAGTAACATTCATACCTGTAATTAATATACCAATAAATCCTCCAAACAGAAATAATATGCTAGAACAAATTATGCTCATCTTTATATAGCTAACCTGATTACTATTTACTCGTAGCAAACTAGTGTCATTGCGAGGAGCTACTTTAGTAGCAACGAAGCAATCTATAAAAGTGATTAGAAATGGATTGCTTCGTTGGCTTACGCTTCCTCGCAATGACGAAGTAATGTTATTCAAATTAGCTATAACTAGCTCATAAAACATTATCATCAAAGACAAAGTTGCTGCTATCCCGCCACCATATTTCATTTGTTTAGTGTAGTATTCTTTGAATTCAGCATCTATAATATCATATAATAAATGTCCACTAATAGCTGCAACACTTATAACAAAATTTAAATATAATAGTGCAAGATACAGCTTTTTAAATCTTAATTCCTTACCTATCCAAGCATGGAATAACACTGTCATTACTAATATCAAAATTTGCGTGTAAATAAACTGTAATAAATGCCCGCCACTCCAAAAAAGCAATTCATAGTAAAATTCTATATCGACTGGTACAAGTTTAATAATTTCTTGTAATTGGCAATAAGACCAAATAAAACATACCCATACTAACACCCACATTATTACGGTAAAAAGGATAGTAAAATTAATGAGGGAGTTAAAGTAAGATATTTTGCAACAGTTCCATAATGTATATAAGGCAAATAACAATACAGATACACCAAACAAACTAATTCCAAGAATAAATATTATATTCTCCAGCATTGGTATGTAATTGTTCATTACAGGAAAATTTTGGCCACAAAATGGTGATAAAGCTATTAGTGCAGTAGAAATAAATGCTATTATTACACATGTTATGCTGAAAGTAGTCGCCTCTAAATTATAGCTCCAAACACATGCTGTAACTGACATCAACCAAACTAGGATTGATAAATTAACATGAATAACCAAAGCTGATTTAAAGATTTCTGTATTGGGAAATAGGTTAACTAACATTGGAGTGCGAAGCATTACCAATATTATTGGATACACCCCAGCAAGAGCAAGCGAAAATACACCATTCCTAAGCCAGTAAATAGCTAACTTATTACGGCTTAATTGTGGAATTATATTCTCAAGATTCATAAAGAATACTTACGAATGGTGGGTTTGAGAAGACTTGAACTTCCGACCTCACGCTTATCAGGCGTGTGCTCTAACCAGCTGAGCTACAAACCCATTAATACCCTTAGCATTTCAAGTGTTAGCAGTGTCATGCATCAGATATACTTTTTTAGCTGGCTTCACTTAGGATTATAAACCCAACATACGCAGATATATTTATGGTTTTAAGTACCCTAAAGTGGTGGGCTCGCCGGGATTCGAACCCGGGACAACCTGATTAAAAGTCAAGTGCTCTACCAGCTGAGCTACGAGCCCTAAATACGCTCTCGATGTCATTCCAGCTAAAAAAGCGGGAATCCATACTTAAAAGCCATATATAATAAGCTTTACTTTATCGTTTAAAAAGGTTATGTTGTCAACAATTATTTTGTGTTGTCAACACTTAAATTTTAGTAAATATAGTCATATGGTAGTTTATGCACTCTGATGTTGCAATTATTATTCCTTCAAGACTTGATTCAGTAAGACTTCCCAAAAAACCTCTACAACTTATAGGGGGAATCTCAATAATTGAGCGTGTTCTTAGGCAAGTATATTTAACCAAACTAAAAAATATTTATGTGGCAACTGATTCAGAAACTATAGCTAAAAAAGTTACTGATTGCGGTGGACAATTTATTATGACAAACCAAGAATGTCAAACTGGTACCGAACGTGTATACGAAGCATTTCAGCTAATTCCTAACAATCACCATATTAATTATATCCTGAATGTACAGGGTGATATGCCTTTTGTTGAACCGGAATCAATTATCAAAGTTATTGAAAGCCTAAAGTCCAGTAGCCATGATATTATGACCCCAGTAGTAAAAGTTGGTATAGATGCCGTAAATGGTCATAGTAATGTCAAGGTTGTTACTGACCATAATGATAGGGCTTTGTATTTTTCTCGCAGTCTTATCCCACACGGTACAGAAGAATTTCTATATCATGTGGGAATGTACGGGTTTCGCAAAGAATCATTAACTAAATTCATAAACTTACCAGCCTCAACTTTAGAATTAAGCGAAAAACTTGAACAACTAAGAGCATTACAAAATAACATGTCCATAGGGGTATGTTATGTTAACAATATTCCTATCTCTGTTGATACAATAGAGGATTTAAACAAGGCTATAGAGTTTTATCAAAAAAATATCAGTTAATAAATTATTTCCGTAGCATAATTAACGCAACAAACCTGCCCTGAGGCAAGCTGAATCCTTATGCTCCCGTTCTCATCTATGTCTTTAAAAATTCCTGAAATTTTTGTGTTTCCATCATTTACAGTAACCGTCTTACCTAACTTATAAGCTCTTTTAAGCCAATATTGTCTTATTTTACTAAACCCTTCTTGTTTCCATCTACTAAAATATTTTTCAAAGTTAATCATGAGAAGCTCTAATAAATATTCTAGATCTTTTACTTCTATATTCTCATCGGATAAATTGGTTACCAATTGATCAATATTTAAAGGGCTTCCCTTAACGTTAATGCCAACACCTATAATGAGATAATTATTATCATTTATACTAATAGACTCAAGCAATATACCTGATACTTTCTTGTCATTTATCAAAATATCATTAGGCCATTTTAATTTGATAGAATTTCCTGAGCTAGCAGTCAAAGAATTGATAGTTTTATAAACAACAATAGCCATAACAAAAGATAATAGCGGAATATAGCTAAGATTAATCTTATGATTTAATAATATACTAACATGCAAATTACCTAAACTAGAATGCCAAATTTTACTATTTCTTCCACGCGATTTTGTTTGATTTTTTGCCAATATTACATAATTTTTATCAGGACAATCCTTAGCCATCCTAATAGCTTCAGAACTGGTACTATCTATCTCATCAAAAATTAGTAGATTATATTTTTCCTGCCACGACATAGCTATAAACCATCCATAGTATACTCAAATGATTTGAAGAATTGTTTTTTGAAAATATCATGGATTCGCATGCGTAACTATACTAATGTACGCTCCGCTTGCTCACCATTCATTTTCAAATCCAATTCTTCAAATCATTTGAGTATATCAGCAAATGGCTGAATAAAAACACACAGAAGCAATAAAACTCCAATAATCAAATAGCATATAAATTTTAAGCTCTTAGGTGTTGGTACTAAAACTAGTTTCAAACTTTTATCCGCTTCAAAAAAATACATAAACTTAACTATTTTCAGGTAATAATAAGCCGCTACAACACTTGTGCTAATAGCTATAAATGCTAGAGTAAATTGTTTTTCTATAATAGCCTGATAGAAAATGCTGTATTTCGCAAGAAATCCTGCCAGTGGTGGAATGCCTATCATAGAGAACATGATAATCGCAATCCCAGCAGCTAACGCCTTACGGGTAGAAGCAAGACCTTTAATATCATCAAAAGTTGCCGAATCTGATTTTGCACCCAGTAGAGTAATTAGGCAGGCAAAAAAGCCAGTGACAGAAGCAGCATAAATAACCATATATAGTAATGCTACTCTATCACCGTAAGGAGTATGAAAAGAAATAGCCATTAAAACATAGCCTATATTTAGAATAGTGCTGTAACCCATTAGCCTTTTGAGGGAGGTTTGTCTAATAGCACCAGCTGCCCCAATAAGCATGGACAAAATCGCAGTGATTTTTATTAGATCAACTGAAATTTGCTTATAATCTCCAATTACCATAGTCATTATATTTAATAATACCACCACATTACCAATTTTTGTGGCAGCAGAGAAATAGGTAATTGAAGGAATGGGAGACCCTTCATATACATCTAACGTCCAACTATGCAAAGGAGCAGCTGATAATTTAAATAAGATACCACTTAAAAAAAGCACTAAGCCCACTATTAAACCAATATTTGGCTGCGGTGAATAATTCAATTTCTGAAAAATATTACTATAATCTAAACTACCGCCAAATCCATAAATAAAGGAAATGCCAAATAACGTTAGGCAGCTAATCAAAGACCCAAGAATAAAATATTTTAACGCTCCTTCTGATGCTTTAATATTATTCAGATTAAAGCCAGCTAATACATAGGCTACCAGTGCCTGTAACTCCATAGCAACAAATAAAAGTAAAAAATTACGGGCTGATATAGTAATAAAAACACCAACAGTAGAAAGTAGCACTAAGGTTATAAATTCTGTTTTAAACTCCTCCTTAGTGATTTTACAATATGCCTGATAAATCATCATAGTCATTATTGAAAATAATAAAACAAAGAATTTAAAACCAACAGTAAAATGATTAACGACAAAAGAATTACGAAAAGCTATTATACCATTACCTGAACCTTGTAAAGCAAGATACTGCAACTGTTGAAAAGCGACAATAAGTAATATTGCCGATAGTAATATCTGAGTATACCCTTCGCCTTTCAAGTGTTGGCGTTGTGGCACGATGGGACTTCGCGTAGGAACAACGGGTTGACTACGCCTAGTCTGCTCACCACTCGCAGACCTAGCCAACTCTTGAAATTCATCAGGTATATTGCTAATGGTTTTAGTTTTTGTACTAAATAACACTGCATATGTCTGAGTAAACAAAGCTAGTAAGGTCAGCATTATCTCAGGTAGAATAATTACAAATTGTTTAAAAATTGGTTCTGTCATATTGCAAGTTTCTAAGTTTTTATATAAATGCTAATATATACTATAAAATCGCTAGCACTAAGTACGAATAGTAAAAAATATTCAATTATATTTATCAAGTACCATAGCCATAATCTTACTAGCTATAGGGGCTGCTGCCCTACCTCCACCTCCACCATGATCTACAAACACTAAAACAGAGTAACGAGGTTGTAGGTAAGGAGCAAACCCAACGAATATAGCGTGGTTACGCCTTTCCCAAGCAATTGACTCTCTATTTAAATCATCATTGATATTAGCCTTTGATTGCACTTGTGCCGTACCTGTTTTACCAGCTAATTGATGCCCTTCTGTCAAAATTCTACTATAATAGGCAGTCCCACCTTGCGTATTAACTGCTCTATACATGCCTTCTTTTAAAATATCTAGATATTGTTGATTTATATTAACCTGATCAAATACTGACCCATCTTTTATTGATATATCTTGAGCAATTTTAGGATTATATAATTTCCCATTACTGGCAATTGCTGTTACAAATCTAGCTAACTGGATTGGAGTAGCTGATAAGAACCCCTGCCCTATCGATAAATTAAGAGTATCACCAATAGTCCATTTAGAGTTAAATTTTTTCATTTTCCACTCTTCTGAAGGAACAAAACCTGATGCTTCTCCGATTAAATCAATGCCAGTTTTTGTACCAAAACCAAAATTTCTTGCCATATCTAATATTCTTTTATGACCTATCAAGCGAGCTATTTCATACATATAAGAATTACAAGAATATTTGATAGCATTATACATATCAACGATGCCATGACCATGACGATTCCAACATCTAGCACTATTATTACCTAATACTGAAGCACCAGTACAATTAACAGTTTTAGTCGGTTTAATGCCATTCTCTAATCCAGCTAAAATTGTAATAATTTTAAAAATAGATCCAGGTGGGTAAGTACTTTGTATGGTCTTATTAATCAACGGCTTATAGGGATCATTGACTAAACTTTGCCAGTAATCTTGGGATAATTTTATAAAATTATTAGCCTCAAATACTGGTGACATAGCCAGCACTAGCACATTACCATTATTGGTATCGATAACTATTGCAGAGCAACCTTGTTTATTTAAGTATGGCTGCACTCTTTGTTGTAGTTCCACGTCAATATTTAGATGTAAGTCCTCACCTTGCTGGCTTTGAATATTGGTGATTTCTCTTACTTGTTTACCCAAGGCATTTACTTCTATCTGCTTATAACCAAATTTTCCACGTAACTTGTCTTCATAATATTTTTCTACACCAAATTTTCCAATATTAAAATCTCCTAAATTGTTAATTTGTAAATCTTGTTTTTCTTGCTCATTAATCTGTCCAGTGTACCCTATCACATGACAAGTCGCTTCTGAAAAATGGTAAAATCTTGAATAACTAGCATCTACAAAAATAGAACTTAAATTTAACTTTTGTTCTTCAATAAGTGACATTTGTTGCCAGCTAAGATTATCTAGTATAATCAAAGGAATATGTTTATTGGCTTTTTTTATTTTTTGCTTAATGTAATTTTGTTCTTCTTCAGATAATTCTAGGATATTGGCAACTAGAGATAATTCGTTTTTGTAATCATTGCCATTATGTATGTCAAGTAACAACCTAAAACAAGTTTGGTTTGTAGCCATAATGTTACCGTTGATATCATAAATTTGCCCTCTAAAAGGTGGAATTAGAATAAAACTTATACGATTTTTATCAGATAAAGTACGATATTTATCATTTTCAAGCAACTCCATAAAAAACATTCTTCCAGCCAATAACGAAAGCAATGTCAGTTTTCCTGAACCTATGAGAAAAGCCCTTCTTGATATTAACTGGCTATATAATATTTTACTATTCAGCATGTTTTCTAAAATATTCTAATGCTTTATCAAGCGGAATTCGTAGCAAATTATATGAGAATATAGTAGTTAGATACTGCATTAACATCATAAAATACCCCTCCGAAGATAAGCCTTTGCTTAAAATCAGCAAATATCTAAAATGTAATATAAAGAAATAATAGAAACAAAAGACGATAAAATTTGTTAAATAACTTCTAAGTACAAAAAATTTTCCTGTGAATTCTAAAATTATGTGAGCAATTATCAGAACCAAAGAATTTGTACCAATTGGCATGGAATATAACTGGTCAAAAGTTATTCCTGCTAAAAATATTAGCCAAAAACCAATATGATAAAATGTGGAAAAATAGTAGAGTAAACTAACTTCAAAAGCTGGGAAAATAATAGATTCTCCATTAATTCTAAAATTTTCTAACGGAAAAATTAATAATAACAAACAGAATTCTAATAATATTATTTTACCAAATATTGGTGATAACATTTGTGATAAATTGCCAAAAAACTTCATACTAATTTCAGTTCTTTAATTACTGATGAAATAATCGGTAATGTTAGATCATATTTTCTTATGAGATCCAATACCAGTTTAGCAGATTCTCGACCCTCCACTAAGTATAAATTTTCATTTAAAAATTTATTAACATCTAAGTGCTTCCCTAATTCATAACCAAATCTACTATTTCGTGATTCTTTAGAGTAACAAGTTAGCACCAAATCCCCTAATACGCCTGGAGCATATAAAATAGAGCTATCCTCTAATTCTCCGTCAATGGCCTCAGATAAAATTTTTATTTCTTGAAGCCCCCCCGTTATCAGACCTGCTTTAGCATTCTGTCCATAACCTTTTGCCTCATACCAACCACTTTTTATCGCTACAATATTTTTAACAGCAGATGCCACTTGAATTGCTACCATATAGTCAGTTATAGTAACCTTAAATTGTTGTGATATTAAACTAATTGCCAATCTTCTTGCAAGGTCAATGTCTACAGAAGCAATAGTTACCGAACTTAATAAATTTTGGGCAACTTCTTTAGCTAGGTTAGGTCCAGCGATAAACGCCAATGGATTATTTGGTAATATCTTTTTTACTTTATCGGATAGTAGTTCTGTAGGATCTCTAGAAAAGCCCTTAGTTGCAACTAATAACGCCACATCCTTAGATATCCCAGTATCTTTTAATATATTCAGAGTATCATGAAAAGCAAAAGATGGTACAGCAATAATTATTACTTCTTGATCTAAAATAGCTGCCAACTCACTATAAGGCACTATATTACTTGGTAATGTAACATCGCTACCCAAATATTTGCTATTGGTTTTACTATTTTTTATTTCTTCAACAATATTATTATCACGTAAAAATATGGGAGCATTATCGTAACATCTTGCCACTTGACAGGCTAGTGCAGTTCCCCAACTACCGCCACCATAAACAGCAATATTTTTAAACTTGTTCATACCAAAATTTCTGAAATCATATGATTATCTTCTATAGCAACTAGCCGAGCTTTAACAATTTGTCCTACGTCAAAATTACCTTCAAGCTTTACCGGAATAAAATTTTCTGTATGAGCCATGTTATTTTGTTCTACAAGTAGCTCTACTTCCTGCCCTATATTCCTTTGGAAAAATTTTTGTAATTGTTGTTCTCCGGCAGTTCTTAAAATTTCTGCTCTTGCTTTTCTAATCGATTTTGCTATTTGCGGCATTCTTGCAGCCGGAGTTTCATCGCGTTCAGAATATGGAAAAACGTGTAAATACTGTAAATCCGCCTCAGAGATAAGTCTTTTGGTATTGTCAAACATTACATCAGTTTCCGTCGGAAAACCAGCTATAATGTCTGCACCGAATGATACATTTGGCCTTAAATTACGCAATTTATGACAAAAATCAATAATATTTTGACGATTATGGCGACGTTTCATACGCTTAAGTATCATATCATCACCAGCTTGTAAACTAATATGAAAATGCGGCATAATCTTTGGTATATAGGCCATAAGATCGAACAAATCATCATCGATCTCAGCTACATCAATTGAAGATAATCTAAGCCTCTTTAGTTCTGGAACCAAGCCAATAATTCGTCTAATCATCTGAGCAAAAGTTGGAGTTCCTGGCAAATCTGGTCCATAAGCAGTCATATCAACACCTGTAAATACTACTTCATTGTAACCATTTTCTACTAATGCCCTTAACTGTCGTACTATAGCACCCATCGGTACTGACCTACTATTACCTCTACCATAAGGTATTATACAGAACGTACAACGATGATTACAACCATTTTGCACCTGAATGAAGGCACGAGATCTACCATCAAAACTACTCACCATATGATTAGCAGTTTCAGTAACCGACATTATATCATTTACTACCACTTTTTCTTCGGTAAATTGATAATTGCTAGCAATCAATTTTTCCTCATTACCAAGTACTTTATCAACCTCAACCATATTAGCAAAAATAGCTGGGTTATTCTGAGCAGCACAACCAGTAACAATAATTCTTACATCAGGATTATTTCTTTTAGCCTTACGAATTGCTTGACGTGATTGTTTTTCAGCTTCCTTAGTAACAGCACAAGTATTAAATACTATAACATTTTTAAGACCGGAAAGAGCTAAGTTATTTTTGATCACTTCACTTTCATAAATATTTAATCTGCAACCAAAAGTTATAACTTCTTGGGTTACAACTTCTTGTAATTTAGTCATAAAAAAACTCCCCGCGCGAAACTAAAGTAGCAGGACCAGTCATTATTATATTCTCACCTTGCTTTGACATTTGTAGACTACCCAATTGAAATACTACTTGACAAGGAGAGCTAATAAATCCTAGCTTGACCCCAGAAACAAAACTAGCACATGCTCCACTACCACAAGCAAGAGTTAAGCCTGTACCTCTTTCCCAAACCGATAAATAAATTTTATTATTCTTGATTGAAGCAAAATTAACGTTAACACCATCAGCAAATAATTCTTTTTCCTGTAATTTTTCTCCTATTATTTCTTTATCTTCAATAGCGAGATCACTAAAAATAACAAAATGTGGATTACCAATATCAGCACAGATAACTTCCTTGATGTCGATCATATAACGTTCTACAACCGGCCAGATTTTTTCGGATGAAGAAGGCATCCAATCTTCCTCGAAACTAACTATCCCACTATCTACTTCAATCTCGTTCTCATTCAGTATCTTGCAAGATAATTCTTTTCCATATACCCTCAAAGTGATTTCCTTTATACCTAAATCAAGATATATCAGCTTGGTAAGACACCTTGAAGCATTACCACATAATTTGGCACTTGATCCATCTTGGTTATATATAATCATCTCATAGTAATTTGGTTTTTTATCATAAATAATAAACTGATCACAACCAATACCAGTATGGCGATTGGCAATCTTTAGAGATAATTGTTGCAAATCACAATTTTTAGGTAAATCACACTGGTTGATAATCACAAAATCGTTACCTAATCCATGCATTTTAGCGAAATTGATTTTTTGGGACACGAAAATATCTTTAGTTGTTTGAGTTTAAGTAGCTCCTCGCAATGACACCAGTTTGTTATGGCTAAATACTGATCGGATTAACTATAATTATTATAGCAAATATATGTAAAAATATGTAGTAAATAAATAGACCTCTTGCATAAGTATTTGTAAATGGTTATATTTTTTGTCTGTATAATTAACTCGATTAGTATTAATCTGTCATTGCGAGAAGCTACTTTGTGGCTACGAAGCAATCCAAATGAATATGGATTACCACTACACTTACGTGGTCTCGCAATTACGCCAGTTTGCATGGATTAAATACTAGTGGGGTTAGCTATACTATGTAGTGCAACTCTTTAAAACAAATAAACCAAGTGATAAAATGGACTTTAATTCAAGCAAACTTAAAAATGGTCTAACTATTCTTACCTATAATATGTCTAATGTAAATTCTGTAGCTATTAATGTCATTGTTAATGTAGGTAGCCGCTATGAACAATCTTCAGAAATAGGCATATCCCATTTTCTTGAACATATGGCATTTAAAGGCACAACAACTAGGTCTGCTAAACAAATTGCTGAAGAATTTGACTCTATAGGAGGACATTTTAATGCATATACCTCGCATGAACAAACTGTTTATTATTCAAAAATATTGAATGAAAACTGCTATAAAGCTTTAGAAATACTGGCAGATATCATCCAAAATTCAGTTTTTTCAAAGGAAGAAATAGCCAAAGAATATCAGGTGATTCTACAAGAAATTGCTCATGTTCAAGATAACCCTGATGAACTTATCCACGAGAAATTTTACAGTAGTGCTTATGAGAATCAAGCACTTGGCAGGTCAATTCTAGGAACTCACGACAGTTTGGCTAAATTTGATAGAGAACATTTTAGTAATTATGTTGACAAACATTATAATGCCGAAAATATTTACTTATCAGTAGCAGGAAATATTTCCCATGAGCAAGTTGTAGAATTTGCCAAAAAATTATTTTGTTCATTAAAAAATAAACCAAATAGTCATTTTGAGAAAGTTAGATATACAGGGGGACATAGCTTTATCACCAAAGATCTTGAGCAAACTACTCTAGTTCTAGGTTTCGAGAGTGTGCCGTATTTTAACATACAACAATTATATCATACGCAAGTTCTTTCACTAATACTTGGCAATGGTATGTCATCGAGATTATTTCAACAAATCAGGGAAAAACTTGGACTGGTTTATTCAATTGGTAGCTATAATAGCTCCTACTATGATAGTGGGATTTTTGGCATATATGCCTCCACTAATCATGATAAACTACCATTCCTTACAGAACAATTAGTTAATGAAATAAAAAAAGTTTCTACAGACATCAAAGACTCAGAAATTGATAGGGCTAAAGTACAACTAAAAACTAGTATCTATATGGCTCAAGAAGAATCTTCTTATAAATCAGAAGAAATTGGTAAGAATTTTGCTGTTTTTGGCAAATATATACCTACTGAACAAACTATTGAACATATTATGAATATAACAAAACAAGATATAATAAATATTGCTAACAAAATATTTGTTACAAAACCTACTTTATCTATTATTGGTCCTAAACCACTTGCCATAGATTATCAAGAATTATGCCATAAGCTAGCTTTATGAAATCGGTGCTATTAACTAGAAGTTTAGAGGATAATAATGAAACCATTAGAGAATTGGAGAAAAATTGTAGTTTTAAATATATCTGTTCTCCTTTAGTGGAATATCAAGCTTTGCCATTAAATAGCACCATTTTGCATAATTATGTTAATATAATTGTCACCAGTAAATTTGCTGCTAGAATCCTTGCTGGGCATCAAGAGGTAGAACAAAAGAACGTATGGATAGTTGGCAATTCATCAAAGTTAATTCTAGAACAAAGAAATTTTGTAGTACGATATGTTGCTACAAATATTCAAGACCTACTAGAAAACATCCCTCAAGAAATATATGAGCAAACCATATATTTATCGTCAAATGAAATTACTCAAGATTTGCCTCAAAAAATAAAAAGACACATTATTTATCGGGTAAAATACGCGACCCAGCTGTACCAAATAGCAGAGATTGAAAAGGGTATCAATTTTATTTTACTATATTCACAGAACAGCACTAAGACTTTCATTGAATTATTAATAAAAAATAATTTGCTAAAACTACTAGATAATAGTTTAGTGATTACTATAAGTGAAAAAGTAGCAAATATTATTAGATATTTTGCCAAAAATATGGTTTATTGTGATAATGGACAGCCGCAACAAATGTTAGAGTTATTAATTTATAATGCAAAAATCAGAAACTAATATAATAAAAGGTCGTAGTAATAATCCTATTATTCTCACAATTATTCTAATTGTGTTATTTGCCATATCAATAGGTTACATGACTTTTTTAAATAATAAAAAGGTCGATTCTGAATTACCCAATAATACAACTATTTCTAAAACAGAAGATAGGTCAGAACATGATGTAATTCAAGAAGATAATAGTCCAAAACAAGAAAATAGCTTATTAAACCACCAACCCAAATCATCTAAGCCCCCTCCTAATTATATCATTTATTTACTTAGCGTTAATCTTTTAGTGACAAATTTTTTACAAGATAAAGATTATACACAGCAAATTCGTCAAATTGAAACTGTAGAGTTACCTACAAAAATAAAAAATATTCTGCTAGACCTACACAATTATAATGAAAATTATTTACTTAATAATAGTTTAGGTTTAGTCAAGATATTTCCAAAGGCGAATTGTTGGATCGAGAAATTTATTAAGATTGAAAGAAAATCTAGTTTTACCAAAGATAAAGAAAAACTAAAGTTACAAATAATAGGCAATCTAGATTTTTTTATTAATTTCTTTTATTCAGAAGAATTACAGCAAAAATTTGTAGAGTAAAATAATGATAAGATTATTAATAATTTGTATTACATTTTTGTTATTATATTTAGGCTTTTCTGTCTTAAATCAACTTGACTCAACATTAACCTTAAATTTATATGATTATTATATAGAAACCTCCTTTTTTACTTTCATTATTTTATATATATTATTTACACTTTTTAGTGCTATTTTTTTAAAAATAATATTTCTAATTATTGACCTACCTGCTAATTTAAAAGATATTTTCTTTTCCAAAAGAGCCACTACTGATAATTACCTACTGATGAAAGCTATGGCAGAATATATTGCTGGTGAAAAATCAAAGTCAGTAGCAACTAGTCAGAAAATAGCTTACCGTTTAAGCGAAGAAAACAAGGTATTTCATACTTTACTTTTAGCAGAAGCAGAATTATATCCTTCAATAAGAATAAAATATTTTCAGGAATTAGAGCAATCTAAACATTATAGTGCCTTTGTTACCAAAAGACTTGCACAAATATTTTATCAAAATAATATGTATGAAACAGCTGAGAATTATGCTGTTAGATCATTTAACCTAAATGAATTTGATAGTGAAACTTTAGAAATTTTACTTGATTGTTATGCTAAACTTTCTCTGTGGACAAAATTTATCTTTGTGGTATCCAAACTTAACAGAGTTGACACACAAAAACTAGAGTCTATAAAGAACAAAATAGCTGATTATTATGTTGACGCTGCTAAAAATATGCTAGAAGCTAATGAGACAAAAGATGCTATCCATTATTTAGAATCAGCTATTAAACTTATACCTTCACATATCTCCGCATTAAATCTTTATCTACCTATGAACTCTTCTAGCTGGAATAATAAAAACATTGAAATATTAAAAGCTGCCTTCGCAAATAACCCTTCTTTTGAGATTGTAGAATTATATAAGCACTTTTCTTCTGTACCACCT
Source organism: Candidatus Tisiphia endosymbiont of Empis tessellata (assembly GCF_964031035.1). Classification (NCBI taxonomy): domain Bacteria; kingdom Pseudomonadati; phylum Pseudomonadota; class Alphaproteobacteria; order Rickettsiales; family Rickettsiaceae; genus Candidatus Tisiphia; species Candidatus Tisiphia endosymbiont of Empis tessellata. The sequence goes on from NZ_OZ034997.1 coordinate 458,294, forward strand.
TTAAGAATTTATGAAGATATAGCAATGTTAGTAAACCCTAAACAATATTTAGGGCTATTTTTAGCTATAGCCGCTTATTTAGGCTTACCGGAAAAGATTAAAAATCTTAAAAATGAACCTGAACTATTACCTTTTCATGATATTTGAGATTAATATATCTCCTGAGAAGGATCTTTTTCGGGAGAGATATTATGGAAAGCATCATTATCTTGACCTTGGTTTTCTTCTTGATAATCTAATACTGGTATATCATGAATTTTGAATGCTTCCATAATACTACTAGCAGAAGTAATTTTACCAGTTGTTGGATCTATTGGTAACAATTTAATTGATTCTGGTACTTTAAATGCCAGTGATGGAATATCAGAATAAGCCTTCTCCATAAAATCAATAAATATAGGCAAGGCAACACTTGACCCTGTTGCAGTTCTTCCTAGTGTTTTTGGCGTATCATAACCAATATATGTTCCGACAACTATTTTTGGAGTAAAACCAATAAACCAAGTATCCATACTATCGTTGGTAGTACCACTTTTACCAGCTATAACCTTACCAAGTTTTTTTGCAGCGGTTGCCGTACCTCTTTCAACTGCTCCAGTGAGAAATGAGATAATCTGATAATCACTTGCTTCATCGGTAATCATCCGATAGTCGGGTTGAGGTAGGATAGGGAGTGATAAGTTATCAGTAAGCTGGGAGTCAGATACATTACAATTTTTACATTCCCTATTATCTCTACGATAAATTATTTTACCATTACGATCTTTAATTAGCTCTACGAAATGCGGCGTAACTTTTTTTCCTGAATTAGCAATTATTGCATAAGCATTGGTCATTTTTTCTAGTGTGGTTTCGAGCGAACCAAGCACCATAGAGTAAAATCTCTTCGGCTCATTATTAATACCAAATCGCTTGATTATCTCAGCAACTTTGCTTAGCCCTATAGCTTGTGCTACCCTAACAGTAACAAGGTTTCGTGATTTCTCAAGCCCTATACGCATAGTAATTGAACCTAGAAAATTCCCTTTATAATTTTTTGGTCGCCAAACTGGCATGCCAGGACCTTGTGGAATCTCTACTGGACCATCTTCAAAAATTCTATTTGGCTGAATTGCGTTTTCTAAAGCAGCAAGATAAACAAAAGTTTTACTGAGTGACCCTGGTTGTCGCAGTGCCTGAGTAGCACGATCAAATTTACTAACTGTGAAATCATATCCACCAACGCTGGCAAGTACCTGACCTGTTGTAGGATTCATCACTATAATCGCACCATTAACAGTAGGAATTTGCCGCAAATAGTAATTAGCATTTACTTTTTCGACTACTACAACGTCACCTTTCTTTAAAAGAGTTTTTACTGATTTAAGATCATTTTTTGCCCACTTCATTTCTGATAAAACTATTTTTGACTTACTAGAGTCACAAAGACCAATTTCTGCTTGATTATCCGAAACATTTAACACAACAGCTAATTGATATTCTAAAATAGCTGGAGGCTTTGCTACTTTATTTAAATTATCTTGCCAGTTATTTAGATCAATATTAGTTATGACTCCTCTAAAACCATGCTTCCTATCATATGCTCTTATGCCTTGCCTAAGAGCATTTTCTGCAGCTTGCTGATAACCAGCATCAATTGAAGTAATGACCGTTAACCCTCCAGTATAGAAATATTCTTTACTGCCAATTTTACTAATGACTTCTTCCCGTACTTGCTCAGCATAATAACCGGCTGTAACGGTTTCATTACGATCCCGCTTTTGCAAAGTAATAGGACTATCTACTGCTTCTTTTGCTGTCTCTTGCGTTATATAACCATCTTCCAACATTCTCATAATAACATAATCTCTACGATCTTTCACCCTAGCATAATTTCTCTCCGGATTAAAATTTGATGGTGCTTTTGGTAGACCAGCGATAAAAGCTGATTCAGCAACAGTTAAATCTTCAATAGACTTATTAAAATAATTCTGAGCAGCCATGGCAACTCCATAAGCTCCCCTACCAAAAAATGTTTGATTAAGATATAACTCCAAAATTTGATCTTTAGTAAAGGTTTTTGAGAGCCTATAGGATAAAATTGCTTCTTTGATCTTACGTTCTATTGATACTTCAGAGGTTAATAAAAAATTCTTAACTACTTGTTGAGTAATAGTTGACCCTCCTTCTACTCTACGATGATGCAAAATATTAGAGATATTGAATATGGCTGCTCTGATTATACTTATAACATCAACTCCTGGATGTTCAAAAAAATTCTTATCTTCTGCTGAAATAAACGCCTCTATAAGAGAGTGTGGTACACTACTAATAGGTACAAAAACTCTACGTTCCAAAGCATATTCCTCCATTAATTTTCCATTTTGGGCATACACTCTTGTTACCGATGGTGGATGATAATCGGCAAGTTGAGAATAGTCCGGTAAATCCTTAGAGTAATGATACAACAAATATATACACACACTAAGTGCTATTAGCCCTAATATTGTAAATAATTTAAAAAATATATAAAAAAGTTTGAGCATTTTTGATAGTGTGTTTCTTACATTTATTCAAGTAAAAGTTTTATTTTATATAATATCATCATCTAAAACATCCTTCCTGTTTATTTTTTAGCTCCCAGTTTACGTTGTGATGACTACCCCCATTCGGGATAAGAAATAACTATTCTTATCCCGAATTCACGTAAATTGGATTACAGCACCATTTCTCCGCTCAAACTACTTGCCCCAGCCTCGGTAATTTTTATGTCGATAATCTGACCGAACAAATCTTTTGCAGGGTTTATTACATGCACCGACTGCATATAACATGTTTTTCCTATCAGTTGATTGTCCAATTTACCGTCACGATCAAATAATACTGGCATTATTTTGCCAATACAACTTTCATTAAACAATAATTGTTGGCGAGATATTTCTTGCTGTAAAATTGCTAAACGCCTAGATTTTATATGTTCAGGCACTTGCTCTTTAACCGCAGCAGGTGTACCAGGTCTTGGACTATATTTAAAAGAATAACACTGACCATAACCAACCTTCTTTACTAGATCTAAAGTGTCAGCAAAGTCTTCATCCGTTTCTCCGGGAAATCCTACAATAAAGTCAGATGAAAAGACTATATCTCTTCTCGCATTTCTTAAACGATTAATAATATCAAAATAATAATCTCTGTTATGTCTACGATTCATTGATTTTAAAATTTTGTTAGAACCTGACTGTACTGGCAAGTGTAAAAACGGCATTAATTTTGGCTCAGACCCATGTAACAGAATTAAATCTTCTGTCATATCAATAGGATGAGAAGTAACGTATCTAATACGCTCAAGACTTGGTATTTCTGCTATGTAGCTGATTAGATCTGCTAAACTATACTCTTTGCCTTCAATAGTTTTTCCATGATAAGCATTAACATTCTGACCTAGCAAGATTACTTCCTTTACTCCGTTTGAAACGGATTTTATAATTTCTCTGTATATTTGTTCTAGACTCCTTGAGAATTCTGCACCCCGAGTATAAGGTACAACACAGAAAGTACAAAATTTGTCACAACCTTCTTGAACTGAAATAAGGCTACTTACTCCTTGTATATTAGACTGTTCAGGTAGCTTATCAAATTTAGCTTCTTCAACAAAATCCAATTTAATTACATGTTTTTCATGTCTAGCAATTTTTGCTATCAACTCTGGTAAATCGTAGTAAGATTGTGGTCCTACTACTATATCTACATAACTAGCTCTTCTAAAAATTTCATCACCTTCAGCTTGTGCAACACATCCAGCAACAGTAACGATTACATTACCTTCTCCCTTTGACTTTCTATCATCTTTAATTTGTTTGATGCGACCAAGCTCGGAATACATTTTCTCTGCAGCTTTTTCCCTAATATTACAAGTATTTAAAATAATCATATCAGCTTGGTGCATAGAATCAGTTGGCTGATAATCAAATGGGTCTAGCAAGTCCTGCATCTTGATGGAGTCATATACATTCATTTGACATCCATAAGTTTTAATAAAAAGCTTTTTTTCACGTTTTTTACTTAACAAAAATAAATTAGGTTGCATTATATATAATACTGTAAAAAATATGACATATTTTTTTGGAATGATTTTATTTGAGGTTATTGAGGTTTGGAAAGTTATGAAGCTTATAGTACATATGTACTCTAACTATGATAATACCATACTCTTGTTTTAGATAATACAATATATGTTTTTTTGTAGGGAAGCTCAATAAGGTAGGATATATATCATTTCGTAAAGTACCTATATTAGGATTAAGACTTAAAGCAATAGCTTTGTTATGTATCTCATCTAAATATTTTATAGTTTGCTGCCTTCCCCAATGTTTTAGTGTGTAATCTGTAATATCTTCAAGATCACGTTTCGCACTATTTGTAAATTTACACTGAACCATTAAGCTTTATTTTTAAGTTATCAAAAACAACCTTATGAGAGTGTATTTTATTTTTTGCTAAGTCATCTAATCCTTCAGAAATTACAAGTTTTAATACTTGTTCTTTAAAAGATTCTAATTCATGAAACTCTTTATCAGAAACTATTACAGCTATATGCTTGCCATGTCTACTAATGCTGATAGGTTCTGTTTGCACTTTGATAAGTAATTCACCAAACTCACGTTTTGCTTCAGTTGCATTTAATTTTTCCATGATAATAATTATTTTAATTAATATCATTAATTAAAACATAAATTATTAATATAATCAAGTTAATTACAATGTCTTTTTCTTTTGGAACATTACATTATGCCAATCACTAAAAGTTTGATTCTCAGTTCTTGTTTGTACAAAATTATAGAATATTTTTAAGGTATTATAACGATCCCACTTCCATTGACAACGATAATTTTGATCACTAGGCTTACAACTTGGGACTAACTTATAACCATTACTCACAGATTCTACATATGTTAGCAAATCATCGAATGGTTGTAACTCGCCAGCTTCTTGTTGTTTTAACATCATAAGCTCAGCTGTAACTGCCGTGGTACGACCACCTCCACCTAAGCAATGTAAATAAACCCATCGACTTGGATTTAATTTTAATTTTTGATCAAAAAGTGCTACCATTCTATCTAAATTATCACGATTTGGCTCTCGATGATCTAATGTGGTAATTCTACAATAATCAATATTCAAACCTGCCATTATATCAGCTTCAGTCTTAGTAGAAATAGGTATACAGATTGTTAGGTCCTTCTTTGTTGGCGTAGTCTTCAAATTATTTACATATATACTAAGTTGCTTGTAAGTTGGTAATATTGAATCAAAAAGATATTGCTCCTGTAGTATAATTTCCTCTTGAGATTTATTAGCGTTAACGTCATTATATGGTAAACTGATAAAGGACACTGGGTTTAGATCATTGAATCCATGATACTCACTCCTTAAATCAACATCAATAATATCTGTTTTACACCCAATAGCATTTTTAAATTGGTTAACACTAAATTGTCCACTGGCAATTATATTATATTGTTCAATATATCTAATATTTTTAGGAAGTAATTCTTGTAGTTTATTATGATTATTAAATTGGAAATATGCTAAATTTCCATTATTTAAATATTCTGATGGTAACATGTAAGTAATACAAGATGAACGACTACAGCATGGTATAAGCAATAATAACCCCATCATAGCAAATGCAATAATAAATTGAGATTTTCTACTTATGTTCAGAGCTATTATTTTCTTCATTTATATGATACTAATTTGCTAACAGTAACAGAGCAATCTAAACTAAACCCCTTGCTTGGCTAGCCTTTCTTCAATCTCATGACGGAAATGACGAATTAACCCTTGAATAGGCCAAGCAGCAGCATCTCCAAGGGCACAAATAGTACGACCTTCGATCATTTTTGTAACGTCCAATAATTGATCTATTTCATCTATTTTTGCCTGACCGCGTACCAGTCGCATCATAACTCGCCACATCCAACCTGTACCTTCTCGACAGGGGCTACACTGACCGCAAGACTCATGCATGTAGAATTTACTAAGCCTAGCAATAGCGTAAATAATATCCGTAGAATTATCCATAACAATGACTCCACCAGTCCCGAGTGCTGAACCAGCTGACCTTAAACTATCAAAATCCATTGCAACATCCTGACATAATGACTTTGGTAGCAACGGTACTGATGAACCACCTGGGATAATAGCTTTCAGATTACTCCATCCACCCCGTACACCCCCGGCATATATCTCAATCAACTCCTTTAAAGGTACGCCCATGGCTTCTTCAACATTACATGGCTTATTTACATGGCCAGAAATACAGAAAATCTTTGTTCCGGTATTATTAGGCTTACCGATTCCAGCAAACCAATCAGCTCCACGCCGGAGTATAGTAGGCACAACAGCAATTGATTCAACATTATTAATAGTTGTTGGACAACCATATAAGCCGAAATTAGCCGGGAATGGTGGCTTTAATCTAGGGAAGCCCTTGTTGCCCTCTAAGCTTTCGAGCAGAGCTGTTTCCTCACCGCAAATATACGCCCCAGCCCCTCTATGCAAATGAATGTCAAGATGATACCCTGTACCACAAGCATTACTGCCTATAAAACCGGCATCATAAGCCTCATCTATAGCACGCTGCACATTGGATGATTCATTATAAAATTCACCACGAATATATATATAGCAAGTATGTGCGTTAATAGCAAAACTGGCAAGCAAACAGCCTTCAATTAATTTGTGTGGCTCATATCTCAAAATGTCACGATCCTTGCACGTACCAGGTTCTGATTCATCAGCATTAACCACTAGGTAACTAGGCTTTGGATGGTCTTTAGGCATGAACGACCATTTGGTGCCAGTCGAAAATCCAGCACCACCCCGCCCTCGCAGACCTGATTTTTTTACTTCATCAATTATCCATTCTCTACCTTTAATAATAAAATCTTTTGTATTATCCCAATCTCCACGTTGCTTACTGCTTATTATATCATATTTTTCCTGCCCACTAAGATTAGAAAAAATTTTATCGCTAATTTGTAACATAATTAACTCTTAGAATATCTACATATGATATTATAGCTGAAGGCAAACAATTGTGAAGAATAAATATTAGCAGGGTTTTGCACAAAAATACAACAACACCAACTCTGAAATGCGTTAAGTACATTTGTTCTATATTAAAATGCTTGCCAGAATCATCAATTCAATAGAGATTCTTTATGTAATAGGGATTATATGTCTTCTAATTTTATGATTAATATAATACCCCAATTCAGGATAAGAATTAGTTAATTCTTATCCCGAATTGGTTTAATATAAGGAAAAATGCATTCTTAAAGCGGTTTTGCGAATGCATTTTAAACCTTTCTAAAGCTAAAAACATGATTTTAATCTTTTAAAATCATGTTTTTAGCAAAATATTAATTTAACAATCAGATGCAGAGCCGTCTCAAATCTGATTGTTTCGATAATTTCACCGAATTCGGGATAAGAATTGACAAATTCTTATCCCGAATTCGCGTATAATGAAAGGTTTTTATGTCAGACGATAGAGCAACTATAGAATCCAGTAATTTAAATATATCTAATTTTAAGAGTGATAAGGATTCTATTCATTCTGAATATAGTACTAATCAAGATGATACTATATCGGTAAGATCTGTTGATTCCGGGTACGAAAGTGATAGCAATTTAGCAGACAAAAAAGATGATATTATTAGAGTTAACACTAAAAACGAGATTGAAAATATAAATAAATTAATAGGAAGGGCATACACATATAAACTTAAATTTCTAAAACAACCAATTCTACAATTATCAAAAGAATCCATAGATAACGGATTACTCATTGGTACTAACGAATCATTTATGAGTGCAATGACTGGATTAGCAGTAGAAAGTTTTTACTGTAATTTATCTGATAAAAAGACAGAAGAACTGCTTGATAATTTTAGTTTAAATATAGAACGTTCTAAAAGACTTATGAACGATAATGACAAGGCAAAAGCAGACAGACAGTTTGCAAATTTAGAAGCTAGTTTAAAGGGGTTTGTATTAAATGATATTAAAAGTAACAATGATCAGGATAAGATCGCTCTTGAAACTGTTAAAAAAGTAATATTAGAGCTAAAAGGTCAAGCAATTCCTAAATCAGATTATGCCAGTACAGTAATTAACAAAACTATGGAAAGTTTACAAGCAGATACAAGACATTTTAGTACCGAGCAACTTAATATTTTTAATAAAACTATTAGCCAAGGAAATAAAACTGTTAAATTTGCTAAAGAATTCACAAAACTTAATAAGACAGAACGTACAGTTCTTTCTAATGCAGTTAATGAATCTACTAATTCTTTTATAAAAGAATTAGTAGATAGTAGGAATAATGGGTTAAGTCTAGAGTTTGTTAATTATAGAGAAAATGAAACTAAAAAACTTTTATTGACTCTTAGTATAAATATACAAGATACTGGTTCTATGGAAGAAAAAAAGATCAGACAAGAGGCTTTTTGTAAACAGCTTCTACCTTATGTCCATATACCCAGTGAATTAGCAACTGAGTTATTTGAAGAGTGGAAACTAACAGAGCTACATAGCTTAATTGGCAAGGAAGCTCAGAAATTTTTTAGTGTAGATAATGCTCCAAAAAATTCTTTGTTTCTAACCTTAGATGCAACAAAAATTACAGAAGAAAATATCAAACGATTTGCTGATTCTATTAATCCAATTATTAAAGATAAAGATGCAGAATTAGTCTCAAAACCAATCCTTAAAGAATCTATTAACAGAATTCAAAATAAAACAGATATAAAGATTACAGAACAACAAAATAATAAAATCTCGGAACAATTATCTCCGACTTTAATAGAACTTGGTTCTAAGCAACTAAGAAATCACAAAGACGAGATAATATCTGACATAACAAATAAAATTGCATCAGATAAATCTTGGTATTCTTCTGTGATTAAAAAATTACCTATTTCTACAAATAATTTACAGGATATTGCTACACATCTTACAGACAAATATAGCAATCAAACTGCACCAACCATGTCAACTTCAGTGTCCACACCACCACCTCCTCTTACTCAACATTCTAGCATAGAAACAAAACAAATACCCGAACCTAGTAGTTCTGATTTTGTGGTATCAACACCAACAGAAGCTAAGTTAGAAAATATAGAAGTACACAGGTTAAATGAGTTAACTACGGACCAACTAGATAACAGAGTCTTGGTGGATAAGTTACAGAGCAATTCGATAGCACAGATGGACAAACCTAAATATCAAGAGCTAGCTGAAGATGCTACTGACCTGCCCAACCCAAAGGTAGAAGAAGTTCATGCTAGGCAAGATACCATAAATACTTCAATGATAGTAATAAAATCAGAGCAAGAAATACCTACAAAAGCCCCAATAGTTCAGGAAACTCAAACGCCGCAAAATAATCCAAGCATGTCTAGGATTATTATTAATAATGTTAAAATAGAAATTCAACAAGTAAAAAAAACGTTAAGGCATGTCGAAACAATTAAAAGAGAACTAGCAACACCTACTAAACCTACTAAACCTGCTCTTAAAGCAGTAAATAAAGGAAGGTTATGGTAAATTGACTGACTTTGTTGCGTGGGTCACTCATAGTACCCTACATTTTTTATATAACCACTATTAAAATAGTTGTTGATCGTCTATTAGCGAGGAGTCACTGAAAGCGGCGACGCGGCAATCTAAGATACGCGAAGCATTACTCTAAAAAAACAGCTTCGCTGTTTACCTAGATCGCCACGGCATCTAAAGAGTCTTGCTATGACGATTATAGAAAAATGTAGGGTACTATGGTGCTTTAGACACGACGACCTTAATTCTTGAAGTTGACCGAGTATATACACATGTGCATCAACTATTGGTTATACTTTTAAATTATCCTACCATGTGTAATTTGTTTGACAACCGCAAAATAATTTGATAAATATAAATAATTAAGTTAGTATTAATACCAATTCCCAAATTAAGTTAGTTACTCGGAAATACGAATGCTCTCTAGGTCCACATAGTCTAGCTGAGCTGTCAAAATTTTGTGATGCTAATTTCAATAAATTTCTTGCAGAGTTCACTTATGTGCAAGGATTTAAGGAAGCCACGAAATCTCGACTTGCAGCACACTCAAATTCCGTTACGGATTCGAGCCTAGGCACTATGAATAAATTACCAACAAAAGTAGAATTATGCAAGAAGTCTAATCATTCGAGTAGTAGTCTAACCTTAATCTTTAAGTAACTTGACTTTCGTAGGTTTCGTGATTCTCCCAGTTTTTAAAGCAATAGACCTATTTCAAAACTAGCTATGAAAGGAATTTTTACTAAAAAATTAATCAAAAAATCGTAAGTAGTACTGGTGTACATGAGAATTCCTTCGATTAATTCTAACAACAAAATGACTTAGAAAGAATAAAGTTTCTAGAAAAGTTTGATCTTAACTAATCTAAAAAAAATAGGTATGACCCAAAATACAGTTACTAACAATAAGGAATCACCTGATATTTATTATAATAATAATACTAAGTATGATAATCCTAATAAAGATGGTATTGTTATCATCAATCTTAAACAATTAAAACGTAAGTCACCTGAAGAATTGCAAATACAAGCAGAAAATCTTAATATTGAAAATTCTAGTGCTTTGCTAAAACAAGAGCTAGTCTTTGCTATACTCAAGAAATCTGTTGAGCAGGGTGATTTGATTTCAGGAGAAGGCGTACTTGAAATTTTACCTGATGGGTTTGGCTTCCTTAGATCTCTAGAAGTAAATTACTTAGCCGGTCCTGATGATATTTATATTTCCCCAAGTCAGATTCGTCGTTTTGGACTACGTACAGGGGACACGGTAGAAGGGCAAATTAGAGCTCCAAAACCAGGAGAACGTTATTTTGCCTTGTTAAAAGTAAACAAAGTTAATTTTGAAGACCCTTCTAAGGCATATCATAGAGTACATTTCGATAATTTAACACCACTTTATCCTGAAGAAAAATTATCCCTAGAGCTAGAAGATAATAGTAAGGATTTTAGTACAAGAATAATTGAATTGGTTGCTCCTATGGGTAAAGGACAACGTGCGTTGATTGTTGCTCCACCAAGAACGGGAAAAACTGTTCTATTGCAAAATATAGCTCATGCTATTACCACCAATAACCCCGAAGTATTTTTAATTGTTTTGTTAATTGATGAACGCCCAGAAGAAGTTACTGATATGCAACGTTCAGTGCGTGGTGAAGTAGTTAGCTCAACTTTTGATGAACCCGCTATTAGACACGTTCAGCTTGCTGAAATGGTTATTGAGAAAGCTAAAAGGTTGGTCGAGCATAAAAGAGATGTAGTAATATTGGTTGATGCAATAACAAGACTTGCAAGAGCTTATAACACTGTTGTACCCTCGTCTGGTAAGGTTCTTACTGGGGGAGTTGATGCAAATGCTCTGCAACGTCCAAAAAGATTCTTTGGAGCGGCAAGAAATATTGAGAGTGGTGGTTCATTGACTATAATAGGAACTGCTTTAATTGAAACCGGTTCTCGTATGGACGAGGTAATCTTTGAAGAATTTAAAGGTACTGGTAATTCTGAAATAGTCCTCGATCGCAAAATAGCTGATAAGCGCGTTTACCCTGCGATTGATATTACTAAATCTGGTACACGTAAAGAGGAGCTATTGGTTGATAAAGCCATTTTAACCAAAATGTGGATTCTCCGTAGAATCATTAACCCAATGGGAACTATCGATGCAGCAGAATTTTTAATTGATAAACTTAAAAACACTAAAACTAATACAGAATTTTTTGATTCAATGAATTCATAAAATGCTTTTCAGGAGGAAGTATGGCTAAAAGAACAAAAATTGCTTTAATTGGTGGGGGAAAGATTGGCGGAACACTTGCACATTTGATCAGTCTTAGAGAACTTGCTGATATAGTTATGTTTGATTTATCTGAAGGTCCTTCGCAGGGTAAGACTTTAGATATATCACAAGCTGGAGCAATTACTGGATCAGATATAATTGCTAAAGGTACTAACAATTATAAAGACATAGAAGGTTCAGATGCTATAATTGTTACAGCTGGAGTACCACGTTCACCTGGAATGAGTCGGGATGATTTAATTAATGTTAATACTACTGTTATAAAAACTGTGGCTAGCAACATTAAGCAATATGCACCGAACGCTTTTGTCATTGTTATAACCAATCCACTTGACGCTATGGTTTACGTAATGTTAAAGGAAAGTAGACTAGCTAGCAATATGGTGGTTGGTATGGCTGGGGTGCTTGACTCATCAAGATTTAACTTTTTCTTAGCCAATGAATTTAATGTTTCTGTAGAAAATGTTAGTAGTTTTGTACTTGGAGGTCATGGTGACTCAATGGTTCCTTTGGTTAGATATTCAACAATTAACGGCATACCAGTTTTAGATTTAGTAGAAATGGGGTGGTCGACGAAAGAACGTATTAATGCGATAATAGATCGCACAAAAAATGGTGGTGGAGAAATTGTTTCACTACTTAAAAATGGTTCTGCCTATTACGCTCCAGCAACTTCTGCTATTGAAATGTTAGAGAGTTATCTAAAAGATAAACGTAAAATATTAAGTTGTGCTGCTTATCTTCAAGGGGAATATGGAGTAAAAAATATGTATGTCGGAGTGCCAGTTATTATTGGTAAAAATGGTGTAGAAAAAATAGTGGAAATAAAATTAAATGATGAAGAACAAGCTCTATTTAATAAATCAGTAGATGGAGTTAGAAAATTAATTGAATCAGTTAAATTGTAAATTTCTTGTCTAGACTACAGATATGCTAAGTATAATTTCACCAGCTAAGACTCAGGATTTTATCTCGGAAATACCGGATTTACCATGTACGCAGCCGCATTTCCTTACTAAAATGCAGTATCTCTTACAGATATGTAAAAGCCTATCACAAAATCAGATCAAGCAGGTAATGAATGTAAGTAGCAAACTGGCTGAGCTTAATTATCATAGATTTCAAGATTTCGATAACCATCCCCAAAAGCAAGCAATATTTGCCTATGATGGGGATGTTTATGATAATATTGATAGACGCAGTTTCTCTAAAGAGCAATGGGATTTCTTGCAAGGACATACGTTAATTATATCAGGTTTATATGGACCACTAAGAGTTTTAGATAAAATAAAACCCTATAGGCTAGAAATGTCAACAAAATTGCCAAATTTAGAAAAATTATCCAGTTTTTGGCAAATTGATATTACCAATTATCTAAATCAAATATTAGCAACTCACCAAAATAAATATCTAATCAACCTAGCCTCTAATGAATATTCCTCCGCCATAAATCAAAATGATCTTAAATATCCAATAATTAATATATATTTTAAAGAAAAAAGAAATAACAAATTACAAATAATAGCTATAAACGCTAAGAAAGCTAGGGGCAGCATGCTTAACTTTATTGGAGAAAATCTTATAGACGTACCTGAAAAATTAAAACAGTTCTCTAAACAAAACTATTATTATAGTGAAACTGAGTCTTCCAACAAAGATTGGGTATTTGTTAAAAATGAATAAGTTGTAATATTACAACTACATTTAAATTTAAAGATAATAACTTGGAATTATATATTAGTTATATTTAAATTCTTTACTATTCTGATTATTATTTATTAGTAGTTTATAAAATATTAGGGTTGACTATGAAATTTAATCGTAACAAAGCAATTATTGGTTTCCTTAAAGCCAATGAAGGTCAGAAATTTACTTCTAGAGACATAGCTGCATGGCTAGTAAAAACTTATCCTGAGGAAGTCAAGAGAAAAGCGGAGAACAGTAAATGCAAATCAATGCTCAATGTAACTGATCCAGCAAAAATAGCTCAAATTATAAAAGGATTTTTTAGTGCAGAAATGAAAAGAGAGTGGTATGATGACTACATACAGAAACAGGAACCTAATATTAAAAGAATAGAAGAGCATCCGCGTAGGTATTATTATACTAAAGAAACTGATCAGGCAGAGATAGAAGATGCTGGGAAAGAACCAAACATAAAAGAAAAAGAGATATATCTAAAACTTTCAGAATTTCTTTGGAATAAGCTTGGTATTTATAACATGATTATTAATGAAAAATGTTCTTCAAATCGTAGTGGTACTAATGCTAATAAATGGTTATATCCCGACCTAGTGGGAATGGAGGCTATGACGAAAGGTTGGGCAGAGCCGATCAAAGATTGCGTCAAACAATATGCGAATATAAAAGCTAAACTTTGGTCTTTTGAGGTGAAAGTAACAATTAATCACTCCAATGTACGAGAATCTTTTTTTCAAGCACTATCAAATTCCTCATGGGCTCACTATGGATATTTAGTAGCTTTCTCTCTAGTAGAAAGCAAGGATAGTAACACTTTTCATGAACTGGAAATTCTTTCTGCTAGACACGGTATAGAATTTATTTTATTAAACATAAACGAATCAGAAAAAGGTTGAATACTAATTCCTGCTAAAGAAAGATTAGAGATTGATTGGGATATGGCTAATAGGCTCGTTAAAGAAAATCCGGATTTTGAACATTTTATAAAAGAAGTAACTTCTTTTTATAAAACCGGAGAAACTAAACGCTCCGACTGGAAAAATGTGAATTATTAAGGCTCTGGGCTCTGTCCAACTGATTGTGTGTGCGTCAAGATAAGGCACATTAATCTTAGGGGTGAAAGTCCTATTATGGAAGGAGTAGCTACTCCACCATATAGCGAGTCTTGTGCAGCTGAAGGTAACGACAGTAGTAAAGCGTAGACAGCGAAACATCCGAGCCGAAACCAAATCTAACAGTTAGCCTTAAGTTTTAATTGCAAGGATTAAAAAGAAATAAGATAATATTAAATTTTATTTTTTAAGATTTGAGGTAAGCAATTGGATAGTTTGGGACTAGGAGAAGGAAGTAATAAGTTATTTTTTGAATCAGAATTTGAAAGTTTAGTTTAAAAGATCAACGTCTTAAATCAAGAGCTTTAAAGATTTTTATAGCCCTAATGGCAAAATTTACAATCTGTATTAAGAATCTTTTTGATAATCCACAAGATCAAAGATAATCTTATGATTTTTTTGTTAATAGCAAAGTTAACAATGATCATTTAATAGAGTCGCATTTTAGGCAAACTACTGATAGAATTAACAACAATAATGATAATTTATTGCTAGTGATACAAGACAGTACTTATCTTAACTTTACTAAACACAAAGCCAAGATTGACATTGGTATAGTCAATTCAGGAGAATTTGGTGACGTCGTCACTCGTCGCTCGCCTATTATCTATAGGCTTCGCTCCTCATCTTCGAGATAAATATGAGCAAAAATTATGCTATAGAAGTGGATTATCATGCGGCGTGTGGAAAAACTAAACCTCATTTCCATCAACTTTTTATCTACTCTTAATCGGAAATTTAGGTTTACAGAAAATATCGTGAGATAATATCATTACTTACATATTCTCCGCTAGAATTATTTTTAATCCACTCTTCATCTAAAAAATTCATAACTACTAAATCATTAGAAAATTTGTACTTTTAATTATATACTAATTCTTTCACTATTGATTTTTGTATTTTAGGATGTAACATATATTGTTGTGGCTTGTGATTAACCTCTTGAACTAAATGAAATACTGCTTGCACGATTCCACCAAGTAATAATCCTCGAGTAAGTTGTATATCATTGTCTGGCACAGATTCTCCAGAATTATCCAAATTTACAGGGTATCCTCCTCTAAAAATATTGAACGTTGCACTATCTGTAGAATATTCGATATTATCCAATACGTTAGAGGTATTAATAGAAGAATTATCTTGAATAATATGCAGTAATAACTGAAATTCTATATCTTGTGATGAGCAACTAATTAGATTCTTTGTTCCTCGTATTTTATTGACGTCAAGAGATAAAGTAATATCTTCTCCTGTACAACCAAAAATATATTCAGATTTCTGAAATAAAGATAGAATATTATTTGCAGTTTTAATCTTCTTCATAAGATTATACTTACTATCATATCTATCATATATTATTACTTTATGATTTAAAGATAATAATTTTTGTGCAATAGATCTCCCTATAGCTCCAAAACCTACTACTCCA
Source organism: Candidatus Tisiphia endosymbiont of Empis tessellata (assembly GCF_964031035.1). Classification (NCBI taxonomy): domain Bacteria; kingdom Pseudomonadati; phylum Pseudomonadota; class Alphaproteobacteria; order Rickettsiales; family Rickettsiaceae; genus Candidatus Tisiphia; species Candidatus Tisiphia endosymbiont of Empis tessellata. Next base: position 474,431 of record NZ_OZ034997.1, read on the forward strand.
CATACAAGGGTACGAGATTGTAAAGGCAAAATTTTATCAAGTTTTCGTATGACGGTCTGAGCAATCATTGGAGACTCTAATATTTGCTTTGCAGCAGAATAAGCAACGTTAATAAAAGGTAACGTGGTATAATTGTTTTTAATAATATGAACAACCCCTGATGATGTCTGCTCTACAGCAAAGACCTTGTAATTATCACTTAGTAACTTTGGAATAGTTGTTGTACATTTACTACCATCATCTAGTATGATAATAGTGTCAGATTTTACATTTATTATGGTAGTAGCAACATTAGCCCACATATTAGCTATATCTGTATTAAAATAATAGTTAAAATAGCCAAATTGTTACGGTTGGGAACTAGGATAGTAATTTACTCCCATTTCTATAAGTTGGGCAATTACTATAGGGCAATTTGAGTATATTTTACCCATTATATGAATATTATTCGGCTTAGCACCTAATCTGATAAGAGATTTTATTAAATCTATTGTTGTAAATAACAAATGTTGTACACAAACAAAGGTAACATTTTTTAAATTAAGATACTTACATCCTTTTAATTTATCTATTATACTTTGTAGAGTTTCTAATATGGGTGTATTTAAATTACTCATAATAAACTCAAAAAATTACTCATTATTACAGATAGCAATACAACCATTAAAAAAACTAGATGAGGAGCAAAATACTCTTGCTTCCTTACCATTACTATTATACTCTAAAAACCTAGCATCATCTTCAGATATAATTTTACTAGATAATATCTGACCAAATGGATCGTTTCCAGAATGAAATAACTCAAATTTTATGTTTTTAAGGGAGTTGGCACTATGATTCTCAATTTGGTGAATAGTATTTATTAAAATATCTAATAATCTTTTAATCTCTCTTTGATCTTCAATTATACTCGGAGGATTTCTACAATAAGGAGAGCTATTAAATAGAGTAGGAAAGCTAAGAGAATAATAGACTTTACTATTTTTAGTAAATTTTGCTGGTTGCATAATATTTGGTATATAATCTTTTAGATTATAATCATTTACATATATTTGCTGTATTAAACTCATTGGCAAACCTGTATCATCCGTAGATGGCTTAAATGCTACAACAGAACCTTTAGAAATCAAAATTAAATGTCTAACAGTGTCTATTAGATATGATCGTGGTTTTAAATTACGTAGATTAATTGCATGAGTAAAAAATGACCATAATAAACTAAAATCTGTAAAATCTTCTAACAATTGAAATTGTTTCCAACATTGAGTAACTAGATAATTATAAAAACCACTATATCCAGGATCATTTGGTTGAAGAAACCAATCATTAGAAAATACTAGAATGCTATTATTCCAATTTGAATTATGAAAATACTTATTAATATCTACAAATGTCCGCCAATGATCTGACAAACCATAGGGAGCATAGATATCAGCCCCTAATTTCTTTTTAATCCTATTATGACCCACTGTATCAGAAATACTTGGAATCATAACAGTAGAGCGAGCTCCAGCTGACACATTCCAAATAGGCATATCTAATGAAGATGTTTGGTTTAACATATGCATTAATTCAAATAGACCAAAAAGTTCACCAGTCAAAAGAACATTAAGGGAAACAATTCTATTTTGTATCTGAACAAATACTTCGCTCAAACTATTAAGAATTAAGGATAAGGGAATATGGCTATATCTCAACTTCTTTTTTAGAAATTCTGGAATTCTTGAGTCATTTATAGAAATTAGTTTGCCGTCTTTAGTTGGTAGATGAAACTCCCCCCTATTAACAATATATGCTCCATAAGGATATTTTATTTTGAATAAAGAATATCCTCCACATTGATTAACATTATCACATTTTTCTGTCAATTTCTGTAAAGCTCTGTAAAGCATTTTTTTTTAAAAACAAGTTATGTTTCATTACATTCTTGAAGCCCAATTTTTCCATTAATCTCTTTATAGTATCAAAATCCATATGATAGCACGTTACAACACAATCATTTGTAATACTAATTTCTATGGGGCAACCATCCGTGTACTCATCTTTCAAAAACTTCGTGGGAAATTTTAATATATCAAAAACCTCTGGATAAGAATATGCACTTATAATATCTAAAGTGCATATTACAACTTTTCCTCCTTGTTTTAAGCATTCATAACAATTTTTGATAAATATTTCTAATTTACTTAAAGCATCTATATATAAAATCACAAAGATACTATATACAATATCGTATTCCTGTTGTCCCAAAATTGCAGAACTTTCAACATCAGAAAAATCTAATACATGTAACTCAATATTACTATTTTTGATATTTTCTTTACATAGCTCTACTTGATAAGGAGAAGTGTCACACCCTACTAATTTCAGTAGATTCTCAGCATAGAAAATTTCTAAATATCTACCAAATCCACAACCTATCTCCAATAGAGTCTTGTCTCTTACATTTCCTATAATATTTTTTACGTGTGGGTTAATAATATAATTATTAAATCTAAATTCCTTAGTTTCTCTATAAGAATCAGTAATAGTTTTTAATTTCCAGTTATTCATAATTTTACCATTGAACAATTAGAGGAACTGCTTTTTATTATTCTAACATAAGCATTAAAATTAAAAAGCACTAAATTACAATAGCATAATTTTAGCATGCTATTCTTGCCCCCTATTTTTAGTCTTACCAAGTGTGTTTATATATGGTTTCTTTATATTTATTATAAAAATACAAGACTTTATGAGAGATCAGAATTATTGGCAAATAAAATTCAAAATGTGTCAATACTCAAAAAGATTGTTAAACCAGCTTTTAATATTAAATAAACATATTAAAGACAAGGTGGATATTATTGAAATTAAGAAAGCAATATATTATGCTAGGAAATATCATGCTGACCAGAAAAGACAATCAGGAGAGCCATATTACTCACATCCAATAGAGATAGCTTACATGGTTGCTACTTACACGGCTCAAACACGTCCACGATTTTTTAGAACAGACATGATAGTTACTCATTATTTCATGACTGCCTTGAAGATACAAATATAACTGAAGAAACGATTAATATTATCTTTGGTAGTAAAGTTGCTAATCAAGTTCAAGACTTAACTAGAATAAAACTAGAAAAAAAGATTAGTGTCGTGGAAATGATTAATTCTTTATTTATTCAAGGAAAGTCAGATATATTGATTATTAAAATTTTTGATCGTTTGCATAATATGAGAACTCTTTACGCAAAATCCTCTGAAAAAATTGATAAAACAGTTAATGAAACTTTATGTTATTTTGTACCACTTGGCTATGCATCTTAATATGAATGATATAGCAAACGAATTAATTAATATATCTTTAAAATACCTATTGGGTCGTAACTATAAATTGTAAACAGTGTTTGACCCTCTAATAAAAATTAACCATCTAATACCATTTCCGAAAACTAATCATCACATCATCGTATTTCATGATCTCCGCTCCTCACGTACTAGTTGTCATATCTTTACTCACATCTTTTAAAAGCGGCATACTTATTAGGCTTTAAAAATACATCTTTGATATTAAAACCTGATATGTATAACCTATTTAAAAAGATGTGGGTAAAGATATGACTAGTTGTACGCTCCGGTGCACAACTGTTGAAAGTTTACAAATACCTATACTAACCTGAATTCGATGTAACTTGTTACATCGAATTCAGATTCAGGAGTAATTTTAGCATTAATCTTAGTAGTAGGTCCATGTAGTTCTAGTACTTCTATATTTTCATAACCCTCAGATGCTAGAAATGTTATAATACAGGTGTTGATTTTTTAGTAACGAGCCTTGACGCGGTTAGATATACAAGATATAATTATATTCTAAATTTTTTTATCAAATAGTATTAGTGCTAACTATATTTAGTGATATAATATACAAATTAACAAAAAGCAATAGTAGAAAATGTTTAATCGAATATATACTCAGGTTCTAAAAAAATCCCCTTGGGGAAATTCTGAAGAGGAAGAAAAAAGTGAATATAATATATTTACTAGGCCAAGGAAAAAAAATAAGTTTAACCTTAATGATTTCTATAATAAGTTTGGCTTCAACAATAACATAATGGTGTTAGTTTTGTTGTCGTTAGTTGCTGTTTGGTTTGCCTCCGGAGTTTATGAAGTTAAGGAAGGAGAAGAAGCTGCAGTAATGAGGTTTGGTAAGTTTGTTCGTAAAGGATTCCCTGGTTTGAATTATCACCTTCCATTACCGTTTGAACAGGTAGTAGTTGAGAAGGTAAACCAGTCTCGTAGAATTGAGATCGGATATAGATCAACAAGTAGCCTTAGGTCTAATGTGGACAACACCAAAGCTGTGGCTGCTGAAAGTACTATGCTTACTGGCGATGAGAATATTATTGCACTAAATTGTGATATAATGTGGCATATTACTGATTTAGAAAAATATATTTTTAATATTGTTAATCCAGAAGATTCTGTAAAAACAGCTGCTGAAAGTGCTATAAGAGAAGTTATAGGCAATACTCCTATCTCTTCGATATTATCAGACCAAAAACAAGAAATCACTAATAAGATTGAAGCTTTAACACAGAAAATCCTTGATCATTATAATGCTGGTGTTGGTATTGAGAAAGTGCAGTTACTAAAAGCTGAGCCGCCAGCTGAAGTAATTGATGCTTATAGGGATGTACAAACTTCTAAAGCCGATAAAGAACGTGAGATAAATCAAGCACAATCCTATAATAATGATATTTTACCTAAAGCTAGAGGGCAGGCAGCTAAAATTGTCCAAGAAGCAGAAGGTTACAGACAAGAGGTTATCTCAAGAGCTGAAGGAGACAGCAAAAGGTTTGCTGCTGTATATACACAATATGTTGCTAATAAGTCAATAACTAAGGATCGCCTTTACTTAGAAGCTATAGAAAATATTCTAATGGATACTAACAAAGTTATTATGGGTACTAATGGCGTTTTGCCGCATATGGCAATTCAGCAAAATAAAATTAAGGAGTAGTGCTGGATGAAGACAATTTATTATATAAGTTTCGTAGTTTTCGGATTATTATTATCAGTTACCAGTGCTTTATTTACTGTTGATCAACGCCATTCCGCTGTGGTATTTCAATTTGGTGAAGCAATGAGAACCATTGAAAGTCCAGGATTAAATATAAAGATTCCATTTATTCAAAATGTTGAATTTTTTGATAAACGTATCTTAAATGTAGAGGCGGAAGCAAAAGAGCTAACTGCTTCTGATGGGAAAAGGGTAATCGTAGATGCTTTTGCCAAATTTCGTATTGTTGATCCTGTGATGTTTTACAAAACTGTACATAACTACCAAGGTGTTAAAATTAGACTTAATAAAAACCTAGAATCTTCAATGAGAAAGGTTATAGGTAGATTACCTTTGACTAGTCTTCTTACAAGTGCAAGGTCTGACATAATGTCAAATATCTTAAATCAGGTTAATGAGGAAGCAAAGAATTTTGGACTTGATGTAATTGACGTTAGAATCTTAAGAGCTGATTTACCGAAAGAGAATAGTGCAGCAATTTATCGCCGCATGCAAACTGCTCGTGAAAAAGAAGCTACCCAAATAAGAGCTGAAGGACAAGAAGAAGGGGCTCGTATAAGATCAAGAGCTGACAAAGAAAGTAAAATATTACTTGCTGAAGCTTATATGCAATCTCAAATCATAAAAGGGGATGGTGATATGGAGGCAGCTAAGATATATAATCTTGCTTATTCTGTTGATCCAGAATTCTATAAATTTTATAGATCCTTGGAAGTATATAAAAATACTTTAAAGAAAGATGATACTTCTTTTGTGTTGTCTCCGGAAGCAGAGCTATTTAAATATCTAAATTTGGGTAAATAGAATGACATTGAGAGAGTAAAAATGATTAGTAATTGGGTAGATGATATAGTCCAAAATATTTGTAAGTTTAACAATTTACTAAGGTATTTAATTATCACTTTTCTGATGACTATGTGGTTGGCATCTTCTATTTTTGCTGAAAATATCCAGCCAAGCAAAATTACTCCTGAGGAATCTAATAATTTACAGTCAGTGCCAATAAAGATACCTGAATCCCATAATTATAGTTTTGCAGACATTGTTGAGCCACTTATTCCAGCTGTGGTAAATGTGTATACAGTACAATATAACCAAAAATTAGAGGATTCTCATAAAAAATCTTTTGAGCGTTTTCCATTCGATCATTTTAATGAACTTTTGGAGCGTTTTAATCTACCTTTTGATTTTGATGAGATGTATTCAAATCCTAAATCTGTTCCCCTTGGCTCTGGTTTTATTATAGATACTACAGGTTTTATTGTTACCAACCATCATGTAGTTGCAAATGCAGATGAGGTTCACATAAAATTAAAGGATAATAGGGAGCTATCAGCTAAATTGGTAGGTAGTGACAAAAAAACTGATCTTGCTCTTTTAAAAATTGAGATCGAAACTCCTTTGCCTTTTGTAAAATTCGGTGATTCCAGTAAAGCTAGGGTAGGAGATCAGGTTATTGCTATTGGTAATCCTTTTGGTAGACTTGGAGGAACAGTAACTGCTGGTATTATATCTTCAAAGGGACGTGATATTGATAACACTAACGGTATAGTAGATGATTTTATACAGACTGATGCGGCTATTAATAATGGTAATTCCGGTGGTCCAATGTTCAATATTAATGGTGAAGTTATAGGAGTCAATACAGCAATATTTTCACCTTCTGGGACTAGTATTGGTATTGGATTTGCTATTCCATCTAATACTGCTAAATCAATTATTGACCAGCTAAGGCAAAATGGAAAAATTAATCGCGGCAGGCTTGGGGTAGTAATTCAAGAAGTAACTAATGAAATAGCTGAAGGGTTTGAGTTAAAAGAAGCTTCGGGAGCGTTAGTAGTGGAAGTACAAAAAGATGGTCCAGCTGATAAATTTGGTATAAAACCTGGGGATGTAATAATAGAATTTGCTGGACAACCGGTAAAAAATTCTAGGAGGCTGCAAATAATGGTTGCTGAAACTACCGTTGATCAAGAGGTAAAAATTATCGTTGTACGAAATGGCAAAAATCAAGAATTAAGTGGCAAGATTAGTAGTGAAGAGGATATAGAGCCTAAAAAAGTAAACGACAAGGTAAGCGATAAAACTTCTGATAATAAATTTTCTGTTGTAAAAAATAATGTTACTTTTAGTAATTTAACAGATAATCTTAAACGAAAATTTGCTATTAAAAGTAAAGTTGAGGGCATTATTGTAACTGATATCGCAAAAGATGGAAAAAATTATGGTTTTAAAATTGGTGATTTAGTAATAGCGAGCAATCAACAACCTATAGCTTCTATAGATCAATTAAATGTATTGTATGACAATGCCCAATCTATTAAAAAGCAAAATATAATCTTGTTGGTACAGAGACGGGGTGTTTCTATGTTTATAGCCTTGCCAGTTACCAAATCTGAAAATTAGTAGTAATGAAGTCAGTATGGATAATGATAAAATAGCAGTATTAAGTTTTTATAGTTTTACTAACCTAGAAAACCTTGAGATTTTGCTGCCAAAGATTTTACTTATTGGTAAAAAAAGAAGAATGAGGGGTACTATTCTTTTAGCTCTAGAAGGATTTAATGGTTCAATTTCTGGGACAAAAGAAGAGGTAAGTTTTTTAGTAGATGAAATTATAAAACTTACATCTGCGGAAGATGTAAATATTAAAATAAATTATTGCTATGACAGTTGGGGATATTGATATTGCAAATCTTAAAGGAGAGTATATTGAACCAAAGGACTGGGACAAGTTTATTAGCCAAAATAATGTGGTATTAGTAGACACTAGAAATGACTATGAAGTTTGTTAAGCAATTTCCCAAATGGGTAGAGCAGAATAAAGAATTACTTGCTGGAAAAAAAGTAGCAATGTTTTGTACTAGTGGGATTAGATGCGAGAAATCAACAGCCTAGCCTATTTGAAGAAACTGGGTTTTAATGATGTGTACCATCTTAAAGGCGGTATTTTACAATATTTAGAAGTGACCCATAATCGTAATAGGTTATGGCAAGGAGAATGTTTTGTATTTGATGACAGAAGAAGCTGTGGCAAGTGACTTGTCACCAGCTGAAGGACATTGGTTGGAACGTGGTGATCGATAAACTATTATAGGCAGAATCAGGTTTTAATATCAAAGATGTATTTTTTAAAGCCTAATAAGTATGCCACTTTTAAAAGATGTAGGAAAGATATGGGGTTTACTACGCTCCATTCGCTATAGTACCCTACATTTTTTTATAATCGTCATCGCGAGGCATCTTTAGATGCCGTGGTGATCTAGGTAAACAGCGAAGCTGTTTTTTCTAGTACGCTTCGCGTATCCTAGATTGCCGCGTTGCTGCTTTCAGCTACTCCTCGCTAATAGACGCTCGGAAGGTCTCTTAACAGCAGCGGTATAAAAAATGTAGGTACTATGTCCGTTCGCTCACCCCTTGTTTTTCGCTCCAATTCTTCAAAACATTTGAGTATATGAATTGTTATCCCAACATAGGCTGATATCTAAAAAAATAGCCTAGAAGAATGTGTTAAATATCATAGCCCCCTGTTTACACAGGGGTGAGATAACATGGCGAGTAAGCTGCACCGAAGCAGGGATGATATTTAGTCTCTTAATTATCTTGAATAGAGTTCAACTACTAAATGTACTTCTGGTTCAAATGGGTACGGAACATCAGAAATTACTGGGATTCTGACAAACTGACCAGACAATGAATTGGAATCAAAAGTTAAATAGCTTGGTACAATGTTTCCTTGTTTGCTAGCTGTCTCGAGTATTACAGGGATTTGTTTTGCTGATTCCTTTAGCTCGATGACATCTCCTTCTTTTAGTCTTATACTTGGGATATTAACCTTTTTACCATTCACTTTAATGTGACCATGGGTAACAAATTGTCTTGCAGCAAAAATCGTTGGTGCAATATTCATTCTGTATATAATAGCGTCAAGCCTTCTTTCCAATAGGGCTATAAAATTTTCACCCGTATTGCCTTTCATTTTTTGTGCGAGAGTAAAAGTATTTCTAAATTGCTTCTCGTTAATTCTACCATAATGGCATTTAAGTTTTTGTTTAGCCTTCAAATGTAGACCATAATCAGAAGTTTTAACCATACTATTCTGACCATGTTGACCAGGACGATAATTTCTTGTATTGAAGGCATCTTTACTATCGCCCCACAGGCTTACACCAAGTCTTCTGCTAGCCTTATATTTAGAATTAATAATTTTTGTCACGCTCTATGTCTCATAATTTTGATATCATACTGACGTCATTATGACGTTAATTTAAGTATACTCTTCTGCTTTGAAAATATCATGGATTCGCATGCTCACGTACTATATGTACGTTCCGCTTGCTCACCATTCATTTTCAAATCCAATTCTTCAAATCATTTGAGTATATATATTTTAAGTATATATATTTTAACAATTAAAGTCAATTCCTCATTTTTTGAAATTATGAGTGTATGCGAATTCCTCAACATAAGCAAATTATGCAAAAGGTCTATTCTAATTCCTTGATTTTATCGGATGATTCGAGCAACTGGGCATCATAATTTCAGATTTTGATGAAACAAGCTGATAACGCTCTATAGGATGCTGGATTGTTTTGTTACCAATATCTATGCCTAATTTTTGAATATTCCTAGCCTTAGATAAAAAATGTCGATTAAAAGAAGCGGCAAATTTATCATAATTATTGACTATATGCTGAATATTATTGCCAAGTTTCTGCGAATGCTCCGCTAACGAAGCAATAGAGGTCAATAATTTTCTTACCTCTTCTATAATTAATTTGTGATTTTCTGACCGTCTATAATCTGAAATTTGGAATTTAGCAAATGATAGCATATTCATAAGTCCTGCTGGACCAACTGGGAAAATATTGCTTTCCCAGGCCTTGTATAAAAAATTATTATCTGCAATCAGAATTTTTTCAATTGCCTGTTCAGTAGGGACAAACATCAAAGTAACTATATTACCAAAATGTTCCTTTTTATCTTGGAAACTAGCTAAAACATTTTCCGCGTAATCTTTACTATTTAAGGACTTTAAATGATTATTCATGGTTTTACTAAGATTAGAACTATCTTGCCCTAAATCTACTAAAAACTTTGAAGCTTTTGCATCTATAACCATTAAGTTACCAGAAGGTAAGAAAACTAGGGCATCTGGTCTAAGTTTTAAATTATCGGTAGTTGTCACAGAATATTGTATGATAAAGTCTAAATTAGAACGTAGACCTGATGATTTTAGAATGTTCTCAAGAGTAATTTCAGCAAGTAATCCAGCTCCCAGATGGAGAAAGAAGGGATTGTTTAATAATGTCTACTGTTCCTTTAGATTGTTCTATATCCCTACTTAATGACCCAACCATGTTTATTAAACGTTCAAACTCGTTATTAAATTTGCTTGTTGCCCCCGAAATATTTTTTTCTGATAATTCTCTTGCTTCTTGATTTTCCCGTCTATGAATTTCAATTAATTGTTTAGACAATTCATTACCAAGATCAAATAAAGCATTTTTTGCCGATACATATGACTCCTGCCTTGATTTATCTGCTTCAGCTATCAATTGATTCTGATAGTCTACTTTACTAGATAATTGCTCAATTTTTTGGATATAAGAAATTTTTTCTTGCTGCAAAATTTGATTCTGCTTACTTGTTTCTAAATAGTTATTTGATAAAAAGCCTAATTCTGCATTTAATTTGGTTGTCTTATGATAAAACCAAGCAAATAAACCAAATAAAACAACAAGTCCGGTAGTAAGCAATAATAGAATATAACTCATTGATAAGTTTACTCTTTAGTTAGTAATTTTGGAATTACCCGGTCTTCTAAAGGACCAGTTGGCATAGCTGGCTTTAATAATTTCGGAGTTAAAATGAATTTAGTCTTTTGTTCAATAGGTGAAAGAGTAACAAAATAACTATGCGGTTGCTGAATTATCCCGTATTTATCCCATTCTGGGTGTTGCCTATCTAGGTTACCTTTAAATTCATGAGGACCATAAACTTCAATCTCACCAAATTTATATTTCTCCAGTGGAAATACTTCGTCAATATAAAAGAAATCATTAGGAAATCTACGTAACGTTCTGAAATTAGCATATATAAACATGTTGTCTTTTGGACGGAAAATAAAAATATCTATACATACCTTGTTGCATATAGTGTAAAAATCTTGATGGTAAGTTTTATAACCTAACTTGACAAAATCTGTTAGTATATCTTGTAACCTTATTTCATCAGCGTGCATTACACCAATATCTAGGTCATCATCAAAAGGTATGATGCCTTTATGCCTTGCTGCCCCAAGAAGTGTACCACTTGTAATCCAATATTGTATGTTATGTTTAGTCAATATTTCATGAGTATCTTTCATTAATTGGTATAAGCTTAGGGCTTTATTTTCACTAATTGTATATTTCTGTACTTGTTGGTCGGTAGGAGTTACATATCTCCATTTGTGATCATAAAACTCTACATAGCCTAGATACAAACCATAAACAATTATAATTATTCCAGCTATTTTAAAGAAAAAGTTATTAGTTTTTTTATGATTTTTGTGCATATATATTTCCCATGTTTATTTTAGTAGACTTTTTTAAAGTTATAAACTATAAGTTGCTTTAGTTAGATAATTATATAATTAATGATATATGAAAGTAAAACCAGTAATTATGGCTGGTGGTCTAGGAACTAGATTATGGCCATTATCACGACAGATGCAACCAAAACAATTTATAAAAATATTTAAGAATTTGAGTTTAATACAAAAAACCTTGATTACAAACAGAACTTTAGGCAAACCAACTTTAATAATTGCTAAGGAATATGAATTAATAGCAAAAGAGCAACTTAGAGAGCTAAATATAGAAGCAGACTTAATAATAAGAACCTATGCCTAAAAATACAGCTTCATGTGCAATTATATCAGCTATTCAAGCAAAGAATAACGGTTATGATACTGTTATTCTACTGCCTTCTGATCATTATATACATGATATTGATAAGTACCTAATTACTATTAATGAATCTTTGAATTATGTCGCAAAATTTGGTATTTGTACTATTGGGATTAAGCCTAGTTTTGCAAATACCGAATATGGTTATATTAAAATAAACAAGTTATTAGCAGATAGAACTTACAACACTCAACAATTTGTAGAAAAACCTACTCTTCAACAAGCACAAAATTATCTAGCAAATGGCAAATATTTTTGGAATTCAGGAATTTTTATTTTTAATATAGATTTTATTTTAGAGCAGGCTAAATTATGGCAAAAAGAACTCTTTAAACATGCGTATGATGCATATTATTTTGCAACCAAAGATCATAATAATATAACACTTGCTTTAGAACCATACCTATATATTACCCCAATTTCTTTAGACTATGCTATAATCGAAAATATTAGTCAAATGATTATGATAGAAGCCAATTTTAGTTGGAGTGATATTGGAAATTGGCATTCTTTATGACAAATACAAAAAGAAGATATAACGAATAATTACTGCGAATGCGATGTTATAAACATTGATAGTACAAATTCATATATTAGTTCTAATAATAAGCTTGCTGCTGTAATAGGAGTTGATAATATAATAATTATTAATACTGAAGATGCTTTATTGATCGTAAACAAATCAAGAGTTGAGAAAATAAAGCAGCTTGTAATGGAAATGACAGAGATGGGACGAAAAGAAGTATTATGAACTTACGTGAGAGTATAAAAAACTATGTCAGCAATTTTCAAGAAGAATATAAATATAAAGAAAGGATGTTGGACTTTCTAGATAATTGTAAAAATCCATTTAGTAGGGAGACAAAAGAAGGACATTTTACCGCTTCAGGATTCTTACTTAATTCTGATAAAACAAAGTTCTTACTGATGCATCATCGTAAGTTGGATAAATGGTTGCAACCAGGAGGACATTGTGATGGTAATAATAACATTTTGGCTGTAGCAATTAAAGAGGCACAGGAAGAATCGGGTATTTTAGAGATTGAGCTGATTTCTAGACAGATTTATGATATAGATGTTCATCTAATTCCTAGTAATTCTATAGACCAAGAACATTATCATTATGATGTGAGATTTTTATTAAAAACCGTTTGCAACGACTATTTTGTAAAAAATTCTGAATCAAACGAATTACGATGGATAGAATTTGCTTCTAATTATCAAGAACTTGTGCTAGATAATTCAGTAGAAAGGATGATAAAAAAGTACACTCTTATGCTTTGAAGAATTGGCTTCGTAAATATATACTGCTATGATTTCAAGAGTTGGTAGACGATAGTATCCCAGCTTTCGCTGGGATGACATAATGGCGGTAGGGGCAACATCACCCAACAAATGTTGAAAGTTAAAAAATCGTCTATTAGCGAAGTGCTGTTGTAAGACTTAAACCGTCATTGCGAGTGAACTTACGTGAGCGTGGCAATCCATGAAGCTTGAGTGTGCCAAGAAACAATAACGTTATCGTAGTAAATGATTGAATGCTAAGTAATAGATGGTGGTAGGTCCACCGAGATTGGCTAGCACGAGTATATCTCAAACGACCCCACGGGGGGGATGGTGCTGTGTCTTTCAAGGAGATGGTGTTGAGCAGATGGGGAAAAGACGATTAAATCGTCACGTAGGATTCAAGGAGACGAGCGTAAGCGAACCAATCGATGAGGTTGTCGAAATAAATTTTAATACTGTCAAAACTAGAGATTCTGACTTATCTTTGGGATATAGACTAATCGGTAATGTGTGTTTTGGATTAGTGACAGTCGATATAGAGATGGCGTGAACTTGAATTAGGCTATTACTTAGAACTTGGGAATCATTCTCTTTTCTTCCAAGAGAGTGGGGCGGATAAAGTTATAGTAGTGATGAAGGTTTGGAAACAAACTGGAGCGAAGGACTTTACTTTTGAAGGTTATAAGATGATCAAACAACCAATTAGGTAGGAAATGATAATTATATGACTAAACATTATGATGTAAGCAAGGATGAAGTAATGAGCGTTTGGAAAGCAGTATAAATTGTAATCAGGTTTTGCCCCCTTTAGAGCAAAGATTGTAACGAAAAATGCCCCCTCTAAAAAAGTAACAATATCTCCAAAAAATTAATATTTTAAATATTTTTTTAAGGAGTTTTTAGGGAGTGTTTATCGTGGAATCAATTGCAAAAATACGCAAAATGTATCATGTTGATGGCAAAGCAATTAAAGCAATTGCCAAAGAGCTTAATATATCAAAAAATACCGTTAAGAAAGTTATACGCAGTGATGCAACCAAATTTGAATTAGCCAAATATACTAAAGCTAAGCCAGTTTTGGGTGAATATCTTGCGATGTTAAATCAACTATTAGCAGAGAATATCAAAGAACCAGTCAGACGTAGGATGACTGGTAAGAAGCTATACGAACAGTTGAAGATATCAGGTTATCAGGGTAGTTATGAATCTTTAAATCTAATCGTTAGGAGTTTTCGGAGAACCCATGAAGCAAAAGGTAAGCAAGTGTAAATTGTAATCAGGTTTTGCCCCCCTATTGTAATGAACTATTGCCCCCCTAACCACATTAAGAATTAGTTAATTTAGGCACTTTTTAATTTAAATTCTAATCGAATCTAAATTAAAATTTAGAGAATATTGATATACAAAAAGTGATTAATAATCATCAGAATATCATACTCATAGGTGGTTCTGGTTCTGCAAAAACTCATCTAGCAATTGGCTTAGCGTTCACTGCAATTGAAAGAAATTACAGGGTAAGATTTTATACTTTAAATGTATTAGCTAGCCAATTGCTTAATGCTAAAACGCATAATTATGAAAGCAAATTCATCGATTCAGTTAAGAGATTCCATCTGATTGTAGTAGATGAATTAGGTTATGTACCAATAAAAGTGGATGCTAGATTCCTGTTATTTGAGGTATTTGCTAAATTATATGAGCAGTCTTCGCTTATTATCACTAACCATTTGAGATTTGAAGAATGGGGTGATATATTTGGTAATGCTAAAGCAACAAAAGTAATGTTCGATAGATTGACACATCATTGTCACATCATAGAAACTGGTAATAAAAGTTTTAGAGGAGGAAAAGATGTAAATTAGCAAAAAGTATAATTGAAAATCACTAATTGAGTGTAACTAAATATTATCTAAATTTTAATTTAGATTCGATTAGAATTTAAATTAAAAAGTGCCTAAATTAACTAATTTTTAATGTGGTTAGGGGGGCAATAGTTCATTACAATAGGGGGACAAAACCTGATTACAATTTACAGAAATATAATTAAGGAAAGAATAATGGATAAAAAACCAACGACAGCATACAAATAACACTTACATATCAACTAAGATAAAAGGAGTAAAGATGAATTATATGAATCGATAGTTAACAACATCAGAGTAAAATATAACGGCAAATTATCCAACGTTGAAGCACATACGGCAACTAGGAATTTGATAGAATTTGTCAAAATCTTGCTTCATTTTAATTAGAGATAGAATAAGATAAAAATATTCAATTTTTTTAAAAGATAATTGCTGTTAAAGCTATTTTACTTGCTCGTGTCTCATCAAAAGAACAAGAAGAAGGCTACTCTATTGAAGCACAAAAATACCGATTACAAGAATATTGTATGCGTAAAGGTTTAGAAATTCTAAAAATCTTTGAATTCTCTGAATCATCAACAGTAGGTAATCGTAAAAAGTTTCAGGAAGCTATAGACTTTGCTAAAAAACAAAAAGAAGTTATAGCAGTAGTAGCAGATAAGGTAGATCGATTACAACGTAGTTATAAAGAAACTCCTCTACTAAATGACTTGATTGAAAGAGCAAAAATCGAACTACATTTTTACACAGAAAATTATATAATACATAAATACTCTACGTCACAAGAAAAGATGATGTGGAATATTTTTGTATTAATGGCTCAAGCATTTGTTGATAGTCTTAGAGATAATGTCAACCGTAGTATAGACTAAAAATTACGTTTAGGGGAATGGATCAGTACTGCACCTATTGGTTACTTGCATATCAAAGGACACGGTACAGGACATAACAAAGGAAAAATAATCATTGATCCTAATCGTGGTCCTTTAATTAAAAAAATATTTGAAACATATGCTACAGGCAGTCATACTCTACCTGAGATACTAAAGAAAACCAAAGAATGGGGGTTACGTAATTCTAGAGGTAATCAAGATTATTTATGCCACTCTTATCTTTATTCTATTATTACAAATCCATTTTATTACGGAGTAATGCGAGTCCTAAAAACTAAAAAAGAATACCAACATATATATCCTCCTCTAATTAGTAAAGAACTATTTGATACTTGCCAAAGGGTACGTGTTAACTGGAATAAAAAACCGTTTAAATATGGAGAAAAAGAATATATATTTAGAGGATTGATAAAATGTGCTGTCACTGGTCGAGTTGTTACTGCTGAAACCAAAAAGAAGACCTATATTAATGGTCAAACTGAAGAATGGATATATTTAAGAACTTGGGATTCAAATAAACCTAATAGGAGGATATACGTGAAAGAAGAAATAATACTACAAGAAGTAGAAAAAGTATTAGCAACACTCCATCTAGACCCTAATTTGCTAGCTGAAGTAATTACTTATATTAAAAGCTCGGCAAAAATAGAGCAAGGTTTTCATAAAATGCGTATAGGAGAGCTACATACTGAGCATACTAAGATTAAAACTCGTATGGATAGGTTAACTGATTTATTTTTAGATGGTGATATTAGCAAGGAAGATCATGAAGGAAAACGTCAGCAATTAATACAAAAACGTGAAGATATCGTGAGAGAAATAGAAAACCATGATTATGCTGATGATAAATTTTCAGAATGCTTGGTTAACCTAGTAGAACTGGCTTCCGGAGCGTTAGAAACCTTTAAAGGTTCGACTACGGAAGGAAAACGTAAATTGATGAATTTAGTATTTGCGAACCTAGAATTAAAAGACGGAAAGCTAGACTTTATGCTACGTCCACCGTTTGATGCATTCGTAAAATGCACTAAAATCGAAGAATGGCGCACCCTAGAGGATTCGAACCTATGACCTACGGATTAGAAATCCGTTGCTCTATCCAGCTGAGCTAAGGGTGCGTATACTCAAATGATTTGGAAAATTGCGACAATAAATAAACAAGGGATGAGCGAACGCAAGCAGTACATAAAGTACGTGAGTACGCGAAATCCCTGCAAGTATTTGCAAAAGCCAATTCTTCAAAGCAGAAGAGTATATATACAAAGATGTTTGTTTTATATCAGCTAAGGTGATCTTTTTCAAGTGCAAAAAATAATAACTTTTCTTCTAATATAACTGGTTCTTGTATCTAATAGTCAACTTCATCGTTATTTTTGTTCTCGAGTTCTTACAAGAGGGGTGTTATCATAGTACCCTACATTTTTCTATAATCGTCATAGCAAGGCTCTTTAGATGCCGTGGCGATCCAAGTAAACAGCGAAGCTGTTTTTTTAGAGTAACGCTTCGCGTATCTTGGATTGCCGCGTCGACGCTTTTTCGCGACTCCTCGCTAATAGACGATCAGCAGCCATTTTAATAGTGGTTATATAAAAAATGTAGGGTACTATGATATATCAGTTTAAACATTCTGACTTTATAATATGTGCTGCTACGCTTGAAGGAGAGCTAGGACTTTTAAAACCTAATTCTATTAAAATCTTTCTGCTTTCTTTCACTTGCTGTGCTGCTTTTTTCCTGTCAACTAATAGTGATGTAAGCTTATCTGCTATATTTGATTTAGTACAGTTAAACTGGATAAATTCTGGTAATATCTCTTTATTAGCAATAATATTAATCAAAGAAATATAAGGTATTTTTATTAGTAACTTTATTAATAAAAAGCTTAAGATATTTAATTTATAAGCAACAATCATTGGAGTATTACAAGCGGCAATTTCTAAGGTATTAGTGCCAGATTTTGCTAGAGCAAGGGTAGCTACAGCAAAAATCTTAAGTCTATCACTTGAGAAATGGTAGTTAAATGCTGCATCTGATAAAAATGGTTCAATTAAAGATTTATGACTAGACTCAGCCGTGACAAATATCACTTCAAGATTAGGGAATTTTTTTGCTAGTAGATTGATCGCCGCCGTGAATACCGGGGCATGTTTTGTTATTTCACCTTTGCGGCTACCACAAGTGACACATAACACTTCTGAATGAACAGGTATTTGTAATTCTCGCTTTAATAGCTCTTTATCTTTATCATCATAAAAATACTGCTCCAATATTGGATGACCAATATACCGACAATCTAGACCTACCTTCTGAAAGTACGGTGGCTCGAATGGCAGTAAAGCCAACAAATAATCATAAATTTTAGCGTATTTCATAGCCCTAGAAGGTTTGTATGCCCAAACAGAGGGTGCAACAATGTGAATAATCTTTAAATTGGGCCGGACGACGACTGCTCGAATCTTCTTTGCTACTCTATAAGTAAAGCCTGGCGAGTCTATGGTAATTAACAAATCTGGGGCATGCTGAATTATATCAGCAATAGTACGCTTGATTAGCTTAGTGATCTTAAAAATATGTGGTATAATTTCGACGAAACCCATAAGATTTATTTGACTAATCGGGAAAAGGCTATGCTCTAACCCCGCTTCTTCCATCTTGCTTCCCCCTACACCAACGAACTCTAATTGTATCTCCTCCAGCTTATAAATATCTTTTAGGCTTTGTATCAAATGACTCCCTATAAAATCTCCTGAAATTTCACCAGCAATTAGATAAATTTTAGCCATTTGACTGCTTCTTACTACATAGGCTTAAATTTTTGTCAATCATAGCAGAATGAATGCCAACACAATTAAGGATCGAATGAAATACATAGTCATGACTAATTTCAGTGCCTAAATGATTAGCTATAGAACTTACCAAATCAGGATGTCTTTTTTTAAATTCATCCGATATCCAAACTAGAAAAGGCACCGTGGTTTGTTCTGGGATCATAGGTCCACCGTGACCGTAATAACCATGTTCTCCCAAAGATTCTGCATGATCAGAAACATATATTAGGATAGCGTTACTATTTTTTAATAGATCTATTACATTATACAAAAAAAAATCTGTATATAAAATGGTGTTATCGTAATCATTAATCAACTCTTCAATATCACAACTGCTCTGATCTACCTTAGTAATGGAATTACACTTAGGAGTAAATTTTTGAAATTCTTTAGGATATCTAGCAGAATATTTCCAATGACTACCAGCTGTGTGGATAACTAAAACATTTTTAGTAGTAGAATTTACAATATTATTTTCAATATGAGGTAACATTTTTCCATCGTGATCAAGCCTCCTTAATAAAATAGAACCACCAGGTATCATAGTAAACCTAACTTCATCATAAATTGTAATTGGGTTTTTACTTCTTAAGTATCCTACTATATTCTGAGTGCCAATCCAATTAGTGTTAAAACCAAGCATGGTAAAAATTGACAAAAAACTCGTTTCTTCTGTACTTTTGTCTAAGCTACTCGCAGGATGGCGAGATAGAAGAGATGGAACAGAAAGATGTGTGTGATTGGAAGCAGACTGTGCTTTAAATGAAAAAAGATTTTCAACAGAACTTAAATATGGCGTAGTGTCCCTGTGATAACCATTAATACCAAAATGATCAAATCGTGCTGATTCTCCTATTACAAGTACCACTGTAATATTTTGATCCGATTGATCAATGAAAGAAAACTTCTTACTTATATCATCACGCATTGCACTTCTTTTGTTATTTAAAGATAAATATGTGTTATGTAAATATTGGATAGGAAAATAACCCCTTAGCAAATTAAACTGCGGCATAATAATATTATTAATGGTAATTAAAAGACAAATTGCCGCTAGTAATTTTGTAACAAATAGTTTACTATCTAAAATAGAGAAATGCTTCATCGTATAAATACAAGTAGCTATGCTAAAAATTAGCCAAACAATTAGCCTAATACTAACTATCTCATATACTTCATTGAAGTCAGTAGAGAAAAAGCTACCCATCATCTCTTTTGTAGGAGAAATTTTGAAAAGATATAGATAATAGCTGGCAATTGCTCCCGTTACAAATAAAAAGATTGCTCCTATTATAAAAACAAGTCGATGGATAGTTAAACCAAAAAAAATGATAAAGCAAGTAAAGCAAATATAAATAGAGTCCTTACTCAACTCCAATATTGCTTTAAAAAAAGTGAATTTGTAGTAGCTGAATTTATAAACAATAACTGCTGAATTAAAAAGTAGACAATAAATAAAAGAGAACACCAAAGATAGTTTGATTAGTTTACTATCTAAATGTTTTTGGATTAGTTTTAACATATAAATAACGTACTTTTGTATGATTGTAACTTAGGTATCATGATAACATCAACACTGCAAGAGTTTTTTCAACTTTTACAAGTTAATAGACCAATTATATCTGTTGATTATGGGACACGAAAAACAGGCATCGCTGTCTCAAATCAAGAACATACCATCGCTATGCCTATAAAAACTATATATGAGATAACAGAAGAAAATAAGATCAAATCAATATTAGACTTGATCACAACCTATTCTAGCTGTGGTGTTGTCGTAGGGCTGCCGATTAGTATGAATGGTCAGGCTAGTAATCAAACTGCGATTGTATTAAAATTTAGCAAAAAGCTTAGTTTAGCCATAAATCTTCCTATATATCTACAAGATGAAAGACTTACTTCCCTTGCTGCCAATAGTTTATTAAAATCGCTAGGAATCAAAAGACGAGAACGTAACCAAAAAGATGATTCAATCGCAGCAAGTATGATTTTAGAAACTACTTTAGATTCTATTAAGAAACTCCACAGAACCTAAGTGTATCCTAGTGTAATAAAAATACATAGACGTCATATACTGTTCGTAAATGAAGAGTTGATAGGACGATAGAATCAAAATCATGATAGTAGCAGGAATTACTAAATCGAGGTGCTAGGCATACATATTAGTACGTGAGTATCACTAGAATCTTGGATAATGACAACGCAATTCTTGATTTTCATCGAGTATATATGGGACACTGCAAGAACAAACTCAGATAGACTAAAACTCGTACCATAATTGGTTGCGGGGGTTGGATTTGAACCAACGACCTTCAGGTTATGAGCCTGACGAGCTACCAAACTGCTCCACCCCACGATAATGGAAGTACCTGTGAATTGATTCTTCTTGGTAATTTTATTGTCAAAACTTGCTTCCGTTCCTTACGTATATTTGCGTACTGCTTGCGGTATACTCTTCTACATTTTTCCTAAAAATTATTCAATTCGTAGACACTCCTATAATATACGCACTTACCATGACGTCACCCTAAATTTATTTCAGAACCTAAACTACTTAGTTTTAACAAATCCTCTACCCCGCTTAGGATGACATCCACCTTGAGTAAAAAGCCTAGCTATACTTTTTTACCAAAACTAAGCCCAGCAAACTTCTTATTAAAGTCACTGATATTTTTATTAGATTGGTTAACAACATTTCCAGATTCTTTAGTCCATGCTGGATGTTTCCTATAATCAACATCCATCAAAATCTCTTCTGCATGACCACCAGAGTTTGTTTCAAAAACATCCTTACTAATAATAATTTTGAATTTTTTATATTTTGGGTGTATTCCAGTTTTCATAATGAAGCACCAACTTTTTTCTCAGCTATCTTTCTTTTAATTACTTTTGCTTTATCTGAGAGTACATCACATGATATTTTAAGCATATATGCATCAAAACCACCTACTTTCTCAACAGAACGCATACATTTGGCATTTACCGAAAGCTTATATTCTTGCTTCGTCAGATCACTTGCAAACCTCACCACCCTTAGGTTAGGTTCAAATCGTCTTCTAGTTTTTCTTTGTGAGTGTGATACTTTATTACCATATAAAACACCTACTCCACTAAGCTCACATCTACGAGACATCGTGATCTCCCTTCCCATAATTTATAACACAGGATTATACTATATAATAAGGTCTTATGTCAATATGTATATTAATATTATGTAAACTTTAATGTAAAAATCGTTAACACTTTTGAAGTAGCGAGAACATATCACGCATTGAATAAAGCCCGGCTGGTTTGTCAAATAACCAAATTGCAGCCTGAATTGCCCCATCAGCAAAGGATTCTTTACTTAATGCTTGATGTTTTATACTAAGAACTTGGTTATTACCTAAAAATAACACTTCATGTTCCCCATGTATCTGCCCTCCCCTAATAGAACTAATACCAATTTCATCAGGCTGTCTTTGACCTTTCTGACTACGATCAAATACTGCATATTCATCAAAATCTAAATTTCTAGCCTTAGCTACAGCCTTACCCAACATTATAGCTGTACCAGAAGGTGCGTCTTTCTTCATACGATGGTGACAATCTAGAATCTCTATATCGTAAGTATTATCTAGAATTTTTGCTGCCTTTTCTGCCAGTACTGTAAGTAAGTTCGCACCTAAACTCATATTAGCTGAATATAATATAGCCAAGCTTTTGGAAGCTGCGTTTAAGTGATCAAGCTGATATTGAGTTAGACCAGTAGTGCCAATCACTAATTTATTGTTGTAGCTAATAGCATAATCAAGTAATTTTTCTAATATTTCACTGCTAGAAAAGTCGATAATTACATCAGAATTCTGACAAAACTCAGCAAGATCATCTATGCTATTTTTTCTAGTAAATGTTGTAGAAAGTGTACAAGCATTAAATCCATTCATTCTTTGAATTATCATCTGCCCCATTTTACCAGTTGCACCACAAACACCTATACAAACAGTCATTTTAATCCTCTATATTGTCTTAAACAATGTACTAGTGGGTTTAAGTTACTGTTCACTATAGTATTTATCACCTCACCAACCAATATAACATGATCTCCTACTTCATATTGACTAAATTTGTTGCATTCAATATGGCAAACTGCTCCCTCAATCAAAGGACAATTAGTAGTACACCCTAAATTATACGAAATACCCGCAAATTTATCAGTGTTAAACTTAGAAAAATGCCTAGAAATATCTTCTTGATCCTCAGCTAGAATACTAACAGCAAAATATTTACTACTAGTAAAAACACTCATACTAAAAGCCTGTTTATCAAGACAAAACGATACCAAAGGTGGTAACAAGGAAACTGAGGTAAAGGAATCTGCAGTAAAACCAAATAGCTTATTATTGTATAAAGTAGTGATAATAGTAACACCTGTAGGCAAAGTGCTAAGAGCTTGTTTAAATCGTTCGGAATTCACTGTTGAAGCCATTTTTTAGTAATACGGCTAATTGTTCCATCTTCTGTCAATTCAGCAATAGCTTTATTAACACTATCAATAAGTTTAGAATTTTTTGGCATAGCAATAGCTAGTTCAGATGAAAACTCTGTTAAACCGAAGCTAGCAAGATCAGGATTATTCTCAATAAATTTCTTAGATTGGGATGCCTCTAGTACCACCGCATCTATAACTTTTGACTTTAACTCTTCGACTAGCATTAAATTATTTGATAAATAATTTATTCTAATATTAAACTGCTTAGCTAAATCCTGAACTATTACCGCCCATGTTGTACCAAGTTGTACACCCACAGCTTTATTATCCAAATCTCCAGTATTCTTTAAATTATCTGCTGATCTATACAATATTGACACATTTGTTAATATATAAGGAACTGAAAAGCTAATATGTTTTTTACGCTCTTCGGTTACCGATAACCCAGCTATCACTATATCAACATTTTCAGTAGTCAAAGATGCAAGTAAACCATTAAAATCAAAATTTTTAATTATAACTTTTTTCTCTATTTGTTCTCCTATAGCATTAATAATATCAATATCAAATCCTACTATTTGGCCATTTTGGATAAATTCGTAAGGGGGGTTATCTGCAGAAGTTGCAACTATTAAATTTTGTTCTTTAGATTGATTATCACAACCAATCATTAAAAAGGAACAACATATAACAAGGAAGAATAGCTTTATTAGTTTCATAAAAATCAAATAACTGTTTTAATTAATCTGAGTTACCCGAATTTGGGATAAGAATTGACTAATTCTTATCCCAAATTCGCGTGAGTTCGATGTAATAATTATCCTTCTATACTGGGTATAATGCCTACGCGGGAATGACATCGAGGGAATTAGAATCGAACTCATGTTAATTGATTATCGCACTTCTTATAAGTATATACAATAGACTTTTTTAAAATTTGCCCTTTACATCCTATTATAATTGTTGTAGTATAAAATTGCTGCTTTTGTAGCTATAGTAATAAACGTGATTTAGAATAGAGGTTGCGGACTCGGGGGCGGTACCCGACGCTTCCACCAAATTAAGTTGTGATAGAAGGATACTACAGGTTTTATCCATAAGCTTTCATGGGGGCGAAATAGGATCGACGTGCTTAATAAAAAAATTATCTTTACTCGGTATAATTCCGCCGGACCTTGTGTCGTTGGGTTAAAAAAAGAAACGCAAATGATAATGAACGTTTCGTAGGAACTGCAGCACTAGCTGCCTAGTCCTACGCGGTTGGGGGCTTAACCGGGCAACAGAAAAAGCCCCGCTAGAATTTTATCTTGCATAACTAGAGATATACAAAACCTCATATGAATAAGGCTTGAATAAGACTATTTAAATTTTGTTCAGCCTATAGCTAACCTGAAAAGGTTTTAGTTATAATGTGACCTAGCTATAAGCTATGTCATTCCCGTTTTTAGCTAGGAATGACATCAAGGTTGTTACTATGGATCAAACATTTTCGGATTAGCTATATCTAGTTTTGTGTTATTTTCTTTGTTTAGTTTATAACTATGAAGACCCCATATCAACAATTTCTTAACGAATGTATGTTGGAATTTGTAAAAAAGATTCTTTCAAAAATTCGTACTGATAAGTTGCAGCTGAATCAACTCTTGTATATTTCTTACAAAACTGATAATCCTGCCGTAGTTTTATCTTCTAGGATAAAAGAACGTTATCCCAAAGAAATAACTATAGTAATACAATATCAATTTGAAGATTTAACTGTAGGACTCAATGGCTTTTCTGTAACAATTAGTTTTGATGGTATCAAAGAAACTATCTATGTACCATTTGATTCGCTTATCAGCTTTGTTGATCCTAATAATGGTTACAGCCTAAAGTTTAAGCTAGAAACAATCAAATCTAATGAATTGCCTAACGAGAAGAAAAGAGAAACAATTAAGGTGTCTAGCGATTCTAAAAGTAAATCTAATTCAGCAGATAATATAATAGTTTTGGACAAATTTCGGAAACCCAGTAAACCCGTATAACGCGAATTTGAGATAAGAATTTGTCAATTCTTATCCCAAATCGGTGAAATTATAGAAACAATCAGATTTAAGACGACTCTGCATCTGATTGTTAAGTTTATAAGATAGCTTTTTGCATAATATCATTAAGTCTTTTTGCAAATCCACCAGTATCATTGACTGGCTCACCTTCTAAAATACAGGCTTGGTCATACATTAATCTAACCAATTCTTCATTAGCATAGTCCTTATTATTTGAGATTACATCAGCGTTAATTTTCTCAATAATTTTATGCTTAGGGTTTAGCTCAAATATTTTAGCAGATGCTGCTATTAATTGTTTTTGCTCAATTAAGAATCTTTCCATACGAATATCCATAGCTCCGTCTCCAACGGCGAGGCAAGCTGGGCTTGAAGTAAGTTTTTTAGAAATCCTTACATCTTTTACTAAATCACCTAATATTTCTTTAAAATATTCCGTTAATTTTATATATTCATCATTTTCGTTTTTTACATCTTCTATTTTCTGCTCAGATTTCTCTAAATCAATATCACTTCTAGTAACTGATTTTATGGCATAACCTTTGTAGCTACTATTGACATTAACCCAAAAATCATCAACTGTATCAGTAAACAGCAGTACATCGATATTTTTGCTTAAAAATCCTTCTATTTGGGGGCTAGAGAGTAATTTTGCTGGATCATCACCGCTAAGATAATATATAGTATCCTGTCCTTCTTTAAAGTTACTAATATAGTCATCAAGGCTAATCATCTTACTTAAAAGGCTACTTTTAAATATACATGTCTCAAGTAATTTATCATGATCACTAGTTGCCTCACATAATCCTTCTTTTAAAGCAGCCCCAAAATTGGACCAGAAATTGCTATATTCCTCTATAGACTCGTCTTTTTTCTTTTTGAGTTCACCCAAGACTTTTTTGGTTATTGCAGCTTTAATCTTCTCTAAAGTACTATTATGCTGCAAAGATTCGCGGCTAATATTAAGAGGTAAATCCTCTGAGTCTACTACCCCTCTTAGAAACCTTAGGTAAGAAGGTATTAAATCTACATTCTCATCAGAAATGAAAACTCTCTTGATGTATAATTTTACTCTTCTCTTACGATCGGGGTGGAATAAATCAAAAGTCTTAGTTGACGGAATAAATAACAAATTAGTAAATTCAACAGTACCTTCATTTTTATTATGAATAGTTAACCAAGGATCGTCCATCGAATAAGATAAAGCTTTATAAAATTCTTTATATTGCTCAAAAGTCAAATCAGATTTCGGTCTTGTCCATAATGCAGAAGCTGAATTGAGCTGTATTTCATTATTAGTTGACTCATCAATAAAATATATAGGTATGGCAATATGATCAGAATAACTTTTAACTATATGCTTCAATCTAAAATGATCAATATAACTATCTTCTTCTGGCTTAACGTGAATAACCACCTCAGTCCCCCTAGTAAAATCATGATCAAAATCATCGACCATATATTCCCCAAGACCATCTGATTGCCAGACATAGGCTTTCTCTTCTCCTGCTTTTCGCGAGGTAACAGTAATGCTATCAGCAACCATAAAAGCTGAATAAAATCCAACACCAAACTGTCCTATTAACATACTATCTTTTTTAGCATCTCCAGACAGGTTGTTTAAGAAATTTCCTGTACCAGACTTTGCAATAGTTCCTAGATTATCGATCAAATCTTCTCGGTTCATACCAATACCATTATCTCTAATAATAATCTGCCTTTTATCTTTATCAATTCTCACAGTAACTTTAAAGATAGGATCATCTGCAATAAGTTTTGCATCGCTTTGGGCTAAGTATCTTAATTTATCACAAGCATCCGAAGCGTTAGATATTAACTCACGCATAAAAATCTCTTTATTAGTATAAAGAGAATGGATCATTAAATTTAAAATCTTACCAACTTCAGCGTCAAACTTCTTTTTTTCTTGGGTCATAGTTAAGTCCTATAATACTATTTAATGTTATGTATATAGTGTTTTAAATGTAAATTTAAATAGTCTGATTCAATATTTTTTATTGCTAATAATTTTAAACTACTAGTGTAACCTAATATTATCTCAAAATTATTTTTATTAATTTTCCATTTTTTAGATAGAAAATTGATAATAGAATTATTAGCCTTGCCATCCTCTGGCACTGATTTTATAAATAATTTTAGATAATATTTATCATTAATTATAATAAACTCGCCTATCTTATTTGTCTTTGCGTTAGCTTTAACCTTAAGAGCAATAATGGCTAATTTCTTATTGGGGTTATAGTTAAAAATCTTACTCATATATTGCATTATCAACTTATTTTATAGTCCCATTATATTATCTATTCTTTCCCAAGGAAAATCTTGATCTTCCCGTCCAAAATGCCCATATGATGCTGTTTTAAGATAAATTGGATTATATAAAGATAGTTTTTTTATAATACCGCCTGGGCTTAAATCAAAATTATTCTTTATTAATTCAATTATTGCTGATTCACTCATTTTGCTAGTCCCAAACGTTTCAATACTTATAGAAACTGGCTGGGCAACTCCAATAGCATAAGAAATTTGAATCTCACAACGCTGTGCAACACCTGCTGCTACAATATTTTTTGCTAGATATCTTGCTGCATAAGATGCAGATCTATCGATTTTTGTTGGATCCTTACCAGAAAAACATCCGCCACCGTGGCGTGCTATTCCACCTTAAGTGTCAACTATTATTTTTCTTCCTGTAAGTAAGTCCACAGTCTCCCAAAGGCCCTCCAATTACGAACCTTCCTGTTGGGTTCACAAGATATTTAGTATTTTTATCAATCCATTCATCTGGTAACACAGGCTTAATGATTTCTTCAATTACTGCTTCTACTAAATCAGCATGAGAGATATTAGGGTGATGCTGCGTAGAAAGCACAACGGTGTCTATACCAACTGGTTTATTCTCAACATATTTAAAAGTGACTTGGCTTTTAGCATCTGGTCTTAACCAAGGCAAGATGCCCTTTTTTCTGAGTTCAGCTTGTCTCATAACTAATTTATGAGCATAGATAATTGGTGCAGGCATAAATGTAGGAGTCTCATTCGTTGCGTACCCAAACACCAAACCTTGATCACCAGCACCTATTTCATGATCTTCACGATTATCTACACCTAATGCAATATCCGGAGATTGATTGCTTATTGAAGTAATCACACTACAAGAGTCTGCGTCAAAACCTATATCAGAGCTAGTATAGCCTATCTCTCTTATAATATTGCGTACTATTTGATCAATGTTAACCCAAGCATCTGTTGTGATTTCTCCAGCTATAAATACTAGTCCAGTCTTTATAAGTGTTTCGCATGCTACCCGACTCTTTTTTGGATACTCCTTAAGAATTGCATCCAGTATAGAATCTGAAATTTGGTCAGCCATTTTATCTGGATGTCCCTCAGAGACAGACTCAGAAGTAAATAAATGATAATTTGTCATAATATTATTTCCTAAAGTTAGTATTGAACATTAAGATTGAATATTAAGGAGTTATAGAGTAAGTATTACAAATTGTGAAGTTTAAGTATATAATGGACTGGAAAATTTAGACAAAAAAGCAGGTGGTTAGCAGGTAGTTTTGCTTATGTTTATATTAACTGTTGATTATGACGTTTAGATTGCTTTGTTGTTTATCAACTCTTCATTTGCAAGGAGTATATATTTTTTTATGAATTTGTTTATTACTATTTTAATTATGGAAGTTTTAGCTGGGGCTGAAGTGGATTTATTTGTCCCTAGTTTTCCAGATTTACAAGATACTTTTAATCTTTCTACTTTTAAGGTGGAATTTTTATTAGGAATAAATCTCATAGCCCACTGTGTTACTTCCTTGATAGTAGGAAATTTAGGAGATAGGTTTGGCAGAAGAGTAATTATTATTATAGGTCTTATAATATTTATTGTTGGTAGTATCTTTTGTGTGTTTGGTCTTAATTATTACATGTTACTACTTGGTAGATTTCTGCAAGGAATTGGTATATCTGGGGTAGCAGTATTAGGCTATGTAGTACTGGCTGATTTATATTCGGTTAAGCAACAACAAAAAATGATGGGGACTTTAAATGGGGCAATTACTTTAGCCATGGCTTTTGCACCGGTAGTAGGAAGTTATGTAAATTTTTTGCTTAGTTGGCGAGGTAATTTTGTTATACTGTTAATATTTGGGATATTTTGTTTGATAATCGGTCTATTATTTATTCCCAAAGGGCAGATAAATTATAATGTTAGCATATCTTTAAAAGGCTATAGCGTAGTATTTAAATCTAGAAAAGCTGTCTATCATATAGTAACCATGCTTTTTATTATGCAGGGTTATTGGGTTTTTATTGCTATCGCTCCCATCTTGTACATGAGAGATTTAGGAGTGTCTATTCAGCAGTTTGGTTTTTATCAGGGAGCAATGGCTGCAGTATTCTCGGCTGTAAGTTTTAGCAGTGGTTATTTATTGAAGAATTTTGGACAAAAAAAATGTTTTTTCTTTAGTATTTTAGCACTTGTAGCTTTTATAATTGCCGCTATAGTTTTGGTGATATGCAAGACTAATGACCCATTAACCATAACAATAGTAACACAATTAGTGGCTATTGGCATGATATTCCCTTGTAATATTTTATGGCCTTTGGCGTTAGAGAGTATACCAAATGCTAAAGGCAGAATTACTGCTATATTGGTATCAGGAAGGTTGATTGTTACCGCATTATGTTTGCAGTTGGTTAGTTATTTTTATCAGGGCACTTTTAAGCCATTAGCAATTGTTATGTGCATCACTATAGTTATAGCATTGATTGGTTGTTATAAATTATTGCAAGTAGATAGAATATTTGATGAACCTAAATAAATGATAAAAGATAATTTTATTCTAAAAGTAGCAGTTCGATATTTTAGAGCTAAGAAGAACGAGCGATTTGTTTCTATTATTGCTGGTGTTTCTTTGATGGGTGTAACTATCGGTGTTGCTGCATTGATAGTGGTTATGTCCGTTATGAACGGTTTTCATTATGAACTGACTAAAAACATTATTGGTCTTAATGGTGACATTAGCATAACACCAGTATCACGTTCTATCGCAAATTATGATGAAATTAACAAAAAATTAATTAGTCAGAATTATATAAAACATATTTCTCCAAGCATTGTCGGTCAAGCTCTTGCACTAGGTAAAAGAATGAATAGTGGTGCTATAATTAAAGGTATAGATTTAACTGAACTCAAATATAAAAATCAAATTTTACAGAATGTTAATACTGGAGATTTTACCGATTTTTTTGGTACAGATGTGGTAGCAGTTGGTAATGAACTTGCTAGTAACCTAGGAGTTCAAGCGGGTACAAAAATAAAATTAATTTCTCCCAATTCAATTTCTACTGCTTTTGGTAGTATGCCTATATCTAAAGAATTCAGGGTTGTGGCTACTTTCACTAGCGGTATGTATGATTATGATTCAGCAACTATTTTAATGCCACTTATTGCTGCCCAAAATTTTCTATCTTTCAAGGAAGTTATTAATCTAATCGAAGTAATAACGATAGAACCGAGTAACGCGGGAATTTATGCTTGGGAGATACAAAATCTTTTAGGATCAAAATTACGAGTGACAAGTTGGCAGAAATCACATTTACAGTTTCTAAATGCTTTAGCTGTTGAAAGGATAGCAATGTTTACTATTCTCTCTTTGATTATTATGGTAGCAGCCTTTAACATCGTGTCTAGCTTATTTATGTTAGTTAAAGACAAGACTTCGGATATTGCAGTGCTTCGTACTATTGGTGCAAGTACTAGGCAGATTATGCTTATTTTTATTTGTAATGGCATGTTTATAGGTTTGCTCGGTACGATTTTAGGTATCATATTGGGTACAAGCTTTGCTTATAATATCCAGTCTATTAGAAATATCTTGGAGAAAGTAACCGGTACTAAAATTTTTGAAGCAGCGATTTATTTTTTATATACTCTACCGTCAGAGGTAAGATTAGAAGATGTTATATTAGTATCAACTATCTCTATAGTTTTATGTTTTTGTGCAACAATTTATCCTTCATATAAAGCTGCTAAGTTAAATCCTGTGGATGCCTTGCGTTATGAATAAAGCTGTATTAATGTTAAAAAATATTTCTAAAAAATATAAGCAGGGAAAATCTATTATTGAAGTATTAAGTAATGTTAACTTAACTGTAATGCAAGGAGAACTAGTTGCCATAATAGGCTCTTCTGGTAGTGGTAAATCAACTTTACTGCATATAGCTGGTCTACTTGATACCCCAAATAATGGAGAGGTGCAGATAGAGTCAACAAACTATTGCCAAAATCATGCTCATATAATAAGACTGCGTAATATAGGTTTTGTCTATCAACAACATCATTTACTCAAAGATTTTACTGCCTTAGAGAATGTAGCAATGCCAAAATTAATTGCTGGCGATAGTTATAAATTAACTCTTAAGAAGGCAGAAGAGCTATTAGCAGAGTTAGGACTAGCCAATAAAATACATAATATGCCGGGTGAGCTATCTGGTGGAGAGCAACAAAGAGTAGCTATCGCTCGTAGCTTAATTAATAATCCTAAAATTATTTTAGCTGATGAACCTACTGGTAATCTAGATACTAATACTGCTAATGAGGTTTTTAACTTATTACTTAAAACCGCCAAACAACAACATACCTCTATTATTGTGGTAACTCATAATCATGAAATGGCACATAAGATGCATAGAGTGTATGAATTGCAGTATGGAGAGCTGAAATAGGCGGTAAATAAATTCATGAATCAACTAGTAGATTTTTATAGGTATAAAATTACCATTGAATATTTAGGAACTGCTTTTGTTGGTTGGCAAAGGCAGTGTAATGCTATATCTATTCAACAAATACTGGAAGATGGTATATACAAATTTACTGGTGAAAAAGTAGTGGTTCATGGAGCTGGCAGGACTGATGCAGGGGTTCATGCTTTAGGGCAAGTAGCACATTTCGATTTAGTGAAATATATGCAGCCCTATAAAGTTATACAGGCTATTAACTATTTTGTAAGATCTTATCATATAGGGGTAGTTGATTGTATTCTAGTCGGCGGAGATTTTCATGCAAGATTTTCTGCTGTAGAACGTCATTATGTATATAGAATTATTAATAGACCTAGTCAAGTGATAATAGATTTAAATCGTGCTTGGTGGATAAAACAACCTCTTGATGTTGAAGCAATGAAATATGGAGCTTTCTATCTCATAGGAAATCATGATTTTAGCTCATTTAGAGGTAAATATTGCCAAGCAAAGTCACCTATAAAAACCTTATCTAAGTTAGTTATTACACAAGAAAACAACGATATAAAAATATATGTTTCTGCTCGATCTTTTTTACATCATATGGTTCGAAATATTGTTGGTAGTTTAGTATTAGTTGGACGCAATATATGGCAGGAAGGTGATATACAAAAAGCTTTGGATGCTAAAAAAAGAGAGGCAGCAGGTATAAAAGCTCCAGCATGTGGGTTGTATTTTCTTAGAGTTGACTATTAACTCATGTATGGAGCTTCTGCGTACTAAACTTGCAATCAGGCTCTTTCGGCACTATTGCCTCGACGGTCTCTAGGTTGCTAACACTTTTTATACCATTTGTCATTTTTTTTGTACCTAAAAATTTATTTTTGGTGGGTAACTTGTAATGACGGTTTTTTAACTTTCAACAGTTGTGGACATCACCCCTAATGGCGATGATTACTTGAGGTTACTATTAATTTATTATATCAAACTGAGGTTAATTTATGTTAAAAATCTTTGAACAATATAAGTCTCATCCATTTGCTAAATATTTTCTGATTTTGTTTGGCGTAATAGTCGTCTACCTAGCTTATCATATTTATATTTGGAATCATACAGAATCGACTGATAATGCGGATACTGGACTGAAAAATCAAGACAAAAAAATAATAATGTTGTTTCCCATTTTTGCATTTTTCAAGCTGCAATTTGTTCATAATTTTGTATAGAATTTAGATAGGCATTCATAGGCTTTTTGTAACCAATACTTGAATGGAATCTTCTATAATTATAGTGATTGATGTAATCATCAATACCACTCTTTAGCTCTTTAACATCTTTAAAATCATTAATAAATATACAATTATATTTTAAAGTTCGGAAAAATCTCTCCATAATTATATTATCAATACTTCTTCCTTTACTATTCATCGAAACTTTAATGTTATGCTCTTGTAAAATTTCAATGTGTTCATGACTAGTATATTGACTGCCCTGATCACTATTAAGTATCTGCGGTGCAGGATATTTGTTAAGTGCATCATGCAATACTTCAGTTACCAAACTTACATCCATACTATTTGACAATTTATAACTCAACACAGCTCTACTATGCCAATCTATAATTGCCGCCATGTACATAAATCCCGAATTAGTTCTAACATAAGTGATATCTCCGCTCCAAACCTCGTTAGCGTTAGGTACATCTACAGTTTTACTTGTACCTAGATTAGACCAATATTTATCAAGCAAATAACTATAAATTTTATGCTGTTTATCTTTTCCAGATGTTAACTTTTTCCTCTTTGGATAAATAGCCTCTATGCCAATCATGTTCATATATTTTAGAACCCGATCCTTACCAATAACCAAGCCATCTTCTAATAATTGTCTATGGATATAACGATAACCAAATTCAGGATTATCAGTATATATTTCATCTATTTTATTTAAAATATTTAAGTTATACCCACTAAATGGTTTTGCTTTATAGTACATTGAAGAACGATTAATCTTTAATAATTCATATTGCCTTGTCTTTGGTAACATTGCTAGCTTGGAATCGACAAATTCTTTTCTATTTGATAAGTCCAAGCTTTGTAGCTTTCCCACAGCCCAATCTCTCTCTACTATTGTTTTTCCAAGAGTTTTCGCTAATTCATCATTTTGTTCTTTCAGCATATTAATTTGTTCCTGATATTTACTTACCAGTTTTGCTGGTTCAAAAGCCAATGCTGCATTTGATATAAATTGTTTTTTCCAATTACTAATTGTCTTGGAGTTTATCTCATATTTTGATGCTATCACTGATAATGGACTCTCTTCTTTCAGCACTTCTAATACTATCCTAGTTTTTTCTTCAGCACTAAAAACTCTTACTTTTTCTTTTGTCATTTTTTCTCCTAATTTTTTCTTATTATTTTATCTTAATTAGGAAACTTTTAACTCTATTTTTTTGTCCATTTTCTTCAGTCCATTATATAGCTAGAAGTTTAGTAAATACCCAAATTATAGCCCCAGTTAACGGAATAATAGCAAATAGTAGCTTGCAGGTAGGTAATTTTATTAATCCAGGGAGAGTATTATTTTTTGTTGTGCAGGATGAACAAATGTATGTAAAAGCTAATTTTAAAGAGACGCAAATTGCAAAATTGCAACCAAAGCAAAAAGTTAAATTACAGTTTGATTCTTTACCAAAAAAGATCATATACGGCAGAATACGTAATATATCACCAGCTACCGGCTCAAAATTTAGTCTAATTCCGACTGATAATGCAACTGGTAATTTTACTAAGATTGTTCAACGGATTCCTGTGCTAATAGATTTTGAGACTCCTAAAGATATTACTAGTAATTTGATACCAGGAATGTCTGCTATAGTTTCGGTCAGAACTAATTAACCCAAATTCGCAGAATCATTCGAGTATACCTCAATTAATTAATTTTTTGCTCGACGACTAAACCAGCTTTGCAAATAAGTTGCTGCAATATCGCTATTCTCTATTAATAATACGTTTTCGGCATTTCTATTATCAGCTGCATTGGTAAAATTAAAGCTACCGGTAATCACCTTACTTTTATCAATGATCATAACTTTGTTGTGAGCAATACCTGGTACTTTATCTATTGAAACATCAATACCAGCCCGTTTTAATTCATGCATTTTAGAATATCTATCGTGTAAATTACTACGATCCAATAATACCCTTATTTGAACACCGTTTTGCTTAGCTTTAATTAGTTGATCCACTATATTTTGCGAAGTTAAACCAAATGCTTGAACATAAATACTATCCTTAGCCTTGGATATTTCTTTTGCTATTAATGATCCGCAGCCGGATGGCGGGGTAAAACAAACATTTAAATTATCAGTTTCGGTATGAAAACTGTGCCAAGAAGCTGTTTCTCGTACCTCATTATATCCTATCCCGATAGTAATGCCGAGTAAGAACGATATTATTATGTGTAGATTAAGCTTTTTAGGTAGTTTTTTCATTTTCTTATACTATGCCGAAACCAAGGCCTTAGCCCCCTTTAATTTTTGGAAATCATCACCAGCATGATAAGAAGAACGGGTTAATGGACTGGCGGAAACCATCAAAAACCCTTTAACCCTTGCTACTCTTTCAAAATATTTAAATTCTTCTAGGGGAACATATCTAGCAACTGCTGCATGGTTTTTGGTTGGCTGTAAATATTGTCCTATAGTTAGAAAATCAACTTTAGCTTCCCTTAAATCGTCCATTACTTGCATAATTTCATCGTTTGTTTCTCCAAGACCAACCATCATACCTGATTTAGTAAAAATCTCAGAGTCTAATTTTTTTACATTATGCAAAAGACTTAATGAATTATAGTATCTCGCTCCTGGTCTGATAGTTTTGTATAGAGAAGGCACTGTCTCTACATTATGATTATAAACGTCAGGTTTTGCTAATACCACTATTTCAGCTGCCCCATCTTTCTTAAGAAAATCTGGGGTTAGAACTTCAATTGTGGTATTAGGAGCAACTAGTCTTATTTCCTTTATACAATTGGCAAAATGCTCAGCCCCACCATCATCTAAGTCATCTCGATCAACTGAAGTAATTACCACATGTTCAAGCCCTAATTTCATTACGGCTTGTGCTAGTCTCTGTGGCTCATGAGGATCGAGTAAATCGGGACGACCAGTTTTAACATTACAAAATCTACAAGCACGAGTACAGACAGATCCCAAAATCATAACTGTAGCATGTTTTTTTGCCCAACATTCCCCTATATTAGGGCAAGCAGCTTCTTGACAAACTGTATTTAATTTTAAACTCTCAATTAGTTTTCTTGTATCATGATATTGATATGAATTTGGTGCTTTAACCTTTATCCAATCAGGTCTTTTAAGGGGTTGAGCTTCTTCTATCTTGATTATGTTTGACATATAATCCTGCTTTATTTATGACCTGCTTTTTTATGAATTTTATATTCAAATCATTTTAGTATATCATTAAACAAATTGTTTTATTGGTAGTTTAACTATATCTGTAAGGCTAGTGCTGTTATCACAGTTGTAAGATAATTTGGGTTCAATAGGAATCTTACAGATTAAAGGTATATTATATTCTTTGGCAAAATTTTCTCCACTATTACCGTTAAATATCTGAATTTTCTTTCCCGAACTTGGTTCAACTAGATAGCTCATATTTTCTATAATACCTAAAATTGGTAGGTTAAATTTTCTGTATAAATCAATCGATCTAACGACATCTATTGCAGCCATTTTTTGTGGAGTAGTTACTATTATTACTCCATCTAGTTGGTAATTTTCTAAAATACTTAAGTGAATATCACCAGTACCAGGAGGCATGTCAATAATTAAATAATCTAACTCCTGCCAATGGGTGAGAGATAATAGTTGATAAATGGTCTTGCTGGCCATTGGACCACGCCAAACAATAGCTGAATTATCCTTAATAAGAAATCCTATAGAAATAATTTCAATACCCCGCGATTTTAAAGGGGTCACTTTATTATATACTATTTCAGGTACACCACTAATACCAAATATTTGCGGAATTGACGGACCATAAATATCAGCATCCACTATTCCTACCTTGTATCCTTCAAGATTTAATTGCTCCGCTATCAATGCTGTTATAGTAGATTTACCAACTCCCCCTTTACCGGATGCCACCAATATTATCTTCTTTACTCCGTCAATGAAATGCTTAACTTTTGGATTAGTTGATTTTTTAGCTACACCTTTGCTACTAGTTAAAACTATAGTTATTTTCCCAATATTAGGTATTTCATTTAATTTATTAATAGCTTTAATTTTTATTTCATCGATTTCCTTGGAATCTTTACCAAGAATATCAATGGCAAACCCAATATTTTTATCCTTAATTATAATATTAGATATAATACTGACTAATTTTGTATTGTCACTAAAAGTGATATCTGAAATTTTATTTAGTATTTGTTGTTGGTTTATATCAATCATCGTTTTTAAGTAAAATGAAGCTCTTACCGTTAATAATCTTATTTTTCAACGCACATTAATCCATTTACCGGATCATTATTGCACGCTTTTTAACCTACCCATTTCGCCGATTTTAATAATGGACCATATAAATCTTCTTCCATACTAATGACAATGCTAAGTTTTTCTTCTTCCGATGGAGGTCTGTCAAGAAAGGTCAAACGGGGAGCATGCTTAATAATAGTGATAGGGGTTTGCTCATTGCCTTCTCCCATAACAAAAACAGCTGCTCCTGCTAATGAATCTAATATATTAATTTGTGTGACATTTAAAGATTGATTATAAATATCATGCTTACCAATATAGGAATATACGGGACTAAAACCACACCAACCAAGAGCAATTCCAGTTACACCTCGTCTCATAATAGTTGTATGACTATCGGTTATAACAATTCCCAGATCGCGAATATTATGTTTATTGCGTAAATATTGCCAAATCCAATAGGCTGTTTTCTGAACATCTTGAGGATATAATACATAAACACCATCGACATTAGATTCATCAATACCAGCAGAGGGAATTAGTAAGCCATTTTTTATAGTTAAGTAAATATTATACCTATTTTCTTCTGTCTCTAATATTTGATCTGCCTCTTGTAGAATTAATGTATATTTATCAATATCACCTTTTTTAACAAACCTTCCCTCTAATACACTAATTACTTTTGAAGTTATAGCTACAACATCACCTTCTTTTAAATCTGCAATATATTGAGTCAATATAGTTTGTAATGACTCACCATATTGGATTTTATAAGTCTTAATGGCATGAATTTGCATATAACCCTTCCATCCCATCAAGAAATTGCCAGAGTAATTTAGCCCCCTTCACAGCTCCATAATGTACTTGTTTTTGTTCTATGCTATTAAGTTCGTTAATCAGCTTAATAAGTTCATTGGTATGCCATATATCAGTTTTTGCATGGACAACGAAAAATTCTAAGGTTCTTTGATTATGAATATTATAATGTTTTTTCAGACCATCAATCTTGACTTTTGATACTGTTGGAGTTTGTCTTTCATAAGCATATAAGGCTCCAAGTCCAGTAGGATAATCTGTTTGAGTTAACTCAAAAAAACCATTAACCAATCTTTTTGTTGACTCAAATTTTGGATTCTTATCATCATCTCGAGAACCCCCTAATCCTTCAATAAAACGTAACCATAGCTCCGGATGATTATTGTCCCCTTGTTCTTCATCAACCAAATTATCTAATAAGACTTGTCTAGCCTGGATATCAACACATAAAGCGTGAATCTGACTGATATATCTAGGAAAAGCAGCAACATGATTATAATATTCTTGAGCATAAACGTTCAGTGTATTCTTGTCCAAGATACCATTATTCCAAGCTTGATAAAATGGATGTTTAAGTAAAGACCATTTTTCCAATGTATTGTCCAAATTATTTATAAATTCCATGAAACCTCCTCAGGGTTTTTTAATAGATAAATTGTATAATCACTTGATTTCTTTAGAGTATATCTTGTCCATCTTCTGAAATACCGAAGATCCAAATATACATCACCAGAATAGAATTTATGTATTTCTGTAAGGATAAAAGAAGAAATTAAATTATGTTCTAGAAATAAATGAGCTATTTGCCCCCCTCCGATCATAAAAATCTTATAGTTAGTTTTCGATTCTTTAAGATGTTCTAAACATTTTTGTAGAGAGGTAAAAACTTTAGTATCATTTAATTGTAAGTTGTTATCATTAGATAAAACAAAGGCCTGCCTGTCTATAAATAGTGTTTTCGGCATAGATTGATAAGTATTACGCCCCATAATAACTATACTATTGTGGGTAGTAGCTCTAAAATGCTTGATCTCACCTGGATAATACCATGGTAAGGCATTATTACAACCTATGACCCCATCTTTTGTTGCTGCCATGATTCCTATAATAGATATAGATTGTTTGCTTATCATGCCATTACTCGTTATTAGATGAGTGATAGGCAACCAAAGCCTTCATATGATCTTTCACATTATGTACTCGTAAAAAGTCTACTTTATCTTTAATAGCCAAGGAAACTCCAATTGTTTCTATATCTCTAGCATAAACATGGGGTTCTTCAGAAAAAGCATGAATATATGATTTTCTAGAATGACCTATCATTATCAAAGAACCTAAGGTTTTAAGCTGATCTATACTTCTTAATATTTCAATATTCTGATAAGCCGTTTTGCCAAACCCTATACCAGGATCTAGAACTATATTCTCTAAAGTAAATCCAAGCTTAGTAAGTCTTTGTATAGCACACTTGCCCCATTGAATCATATAATCAATTGGCTTAATGTTTAAAGGTATAATCTGATTTTTGCTTGGTGGAATAGTAATAGAGTGCATAAGACAAAATTTGCAACCAGCTTTTACTATAGCCCTTAATGTGTTATCATCAAATCCTCCACCAACATCATTAATCCATCTTATATGATATTTTTCTATAAGATTTACAGCAATAAAAGGATGTAGTGTATCAACACTTATATCGATCTTTTTATCAGCAATAATAGGCGCAAGCTCCCCTAACACTTCATCTAACTTAGCGTATTCAGATTCAATAGGTTGAATAGTTGCATTAGGCCTTGTTGATTGAGCACCAATTTCAATAACGCTAGCTCCATCTTCTACAAGCTTTATCACTTGTTCTATAGCTCTATTTGTTTCATAAAAATTTCTGCCATCTGAAAAAGAATCCTTAGTTATATTAACGATTCCTACCAACCGAGGATTTAAAACAGAGCTTTTTATAAAAGAGTTCTCTATACTTGGTTGGAATTTCCACGGCTCTTTACCCATTAATGCTAATAGATGTTTGAGGAAATCACGATTTTCCAGTTTAGGATGGGGAATAATAAGATCTTCTGTATTTATAATTAGATCGTTATAAAACAAAATATCTAAATCAATAATACGTGGAGCCCATAGTTCATACTTTCTAGGACGTCCTATAGTTACTTCTATATTTTGCAATGATTGCAATAATTCTGTTGGTGATAAGTTTGTTTCTCCAGCAACTATCATATTTAAAAATGGCTTATCCCAGTCAGCAGAAGCACTGCATGGTAAAATTGCCTTAGTTTCAAGGATTATAGAACATCTAATATTTGATAAACAATATTTCCTAATTAAGTTAACAGATTCCCATAAATTATCAAGGCGATTACCTAAATTTGATCCCAAGCTTATATAAATCATCACGCATCCTCATTAGACCTCTTGCGTAATTCTACTTCTGCTGGTAATTTGTGCGTCGATCCGGTACTCGAATCCTCACGTACATCTAAGTACGCTGCGGGTCGAGATTCCGTGTCTCCTACAAATTCCCTAGCAGAAGCGAATTTCGCAAGAGGTCTATTAATAAAATTAATGTAATGCGTCCAACTAATACCCCCATGAATGTTGGGTACAGGAGGAGAAACTTTACGAGTCTCAATTTTAATTGATTGGATTAGATGCTGGAATGAATTTAAGTAATCAAAAATTGCCTTATAAATAGATTCTGTCAAATGCTCAACAACATTAAAGCACTTTCCTTGACAAAAAACGGTAATTAACTCAACTATCTTAAGATAACAAACAACATCCTTTAGATTATCTGTATAAGCACCTTGAGGACACACCTTAAAACACAAGTCAATATTGAAACTAACCATTTGGGGATGAACCTTCTCTTCCTCAGTACATCCAAGATGAACCCAAATACGAAAATCTATAATAGAAAGCTTAAAAATATTTTTATTGAATATAACCTCATTTTACTGATTAAATGTATTATGATTAAATGTATTATGAAAAAATTGTTCTGTCAACAGTTTTCCGGACAGTTTAATACGAGACAATATTAACAGAAAGATTAACAGAAAGGAAGTACAAAAATGACTAATAGCAAACCAAAGGTTTATTCGACCTAATTTAAAGAATCAGCAGTCAAATTGGCAATTGGAGACTATTCAAAAGCATGGACAAAGCTAAATTTGAATTAGAAATCTACGCCCAAATCATTGGACTTATATCTTTAAAATGTACTTTAAATTGGTAAATCTTAGTATTGTCAGACATATAAAAGCAATTTATCAGTTACTATAAAAAGCTAGGCATATTTTTTAGCAAAATTTAGCGTCCATGCTTTTGAATGGTCTCTACTCCGTATCAACTACAGGTAACTGAAGTGGATTACTCGACTTTATTTTGGTTGTACATAATAATGATAAGGAGTTAATAGAGTATATTTTGTATGCTGCGGTTGTGTACTCCGTGTCTCCTTCAAATTCCTCAGAATAAATTAATTTTGGGAATTGGTATTACATCTAGACCTATTATTTTATTCTATAGTATAATTTCCTTCATCTTATTGTACAAGGCTACTGCATTGCAACATCTTCCACAATTTGTTCAAAGCAAACTTAACGATAAGAGGGTACTTATTCTATGCACGACTATTTCAGTCTAGCTCTTATCAAGTCACCCTCTTATAACTACTTCATAATATGTTTTTAAGATATAAGAACCTATAATTAGATATATCTAGCAAAAAATAATCATTTCGTTTGACTTTTCTTGTATATATCTGTATAAGTCCACTGACTTATAATGATAATAAAACAGTATGGATAAAGTGAAAGATAATAGTTATTTCTCAGAAATAAGAAGAGTGGTTTGGCCAATTGAAGGGCATGAAAATAAGAAATTCTTGCCTATGGCTGCCATGATGTTTTGCATTTTGCTTAACTATTCCACTCTTAGATCGATAAAAGATGGTTTTGTGGTAACAGCCATTGGCCCTGAAGCAATAAGTTTTGTAAAAACCTATGTAGTTTTACCAATGGCAATACTATTTATGGTTGCTTATGTAAAACTTTGTGATCTTTTAAAAGCAGAAAATATTTTTTACACTGTGACCGGTTTTTTCCTAGCATATTTTGTATTGTTTACTTTTGTATTATACCCATACCCAGAGTTGGTGCATCCTAATCCTGAAACAATTGATACATTAAGTAATGCATATCCGAATTTCAAGTGGTTTATTAGGGTAGTTGGTAAATGGAGTTTTGCCATATTTTATGCTATATCCGAACTTTGGGGAAGTATGATGCTTAGCTTATTATTTTGGCAGTTTGCTAACCAAATTACTAAGACTGAAGAGGCAAAACGCTTTTATTCTATGTTTGGTATGTTAGCGAATTTATCTTTACCAGTTACTGCATTAATACTTGGCTATTTTTTAAGCAAAGAAACTCAAATAGTTTCAGAACATTTAAAATTTATTCCGCTGCTTCTTATTATGATGGGTAGTGCTGTAGTCATCATGTTATTGTATAGATGGATGAATCGACATGTTTTAACCGATCCCACTTTATATGATCCAACAAGTAAAGCTAGTAATAAGAAAAGCAAGGTTAAGCTATCTCTTATAGAAAGCTTTAACATGATTTTTAGCTCAAAATATTTAGGGCTTATTGCTTTACTAATTCTATGCTATGGGGTATCAGTGAATCTTGTAGAAGGTGTATGGAAGTCAAAAATTCAGCAGCTATATCCAACTAAAGAAGAGTATACCATGTATATGGGGCAATTTCAGGCTTGGCAAGGTGTGACAGCTATATTCTTCATGATTGTTGGTTCTAACATTTTAAGAAGGGTTTCTTGGTTTACTGCCGCTATGATTACTCCTTTGATGATGTTAATTACCGGGATTGCTTTTTTTGCTTTTATTTTCTTTGATAGCACTATCGCAATGTATGTTACTGGTCTATTCGCTTCTGGACCTTTGACAGTGGCAGTAATGATTGGAATGGTTCAAAATATTTTAAGCAAGGCAACAAAATACTCACTATTTGATGCTACCAAGAATATGGCATATATCCCTCTTGATAAGTATCTTAGAACAAAAGGTCAAGCAGCAGTAGAGGTTATAGGTGGCAGGTTCGGTAAGTCTGGTGGGGGTATCATCCAGTCAACGTTCTTTATTTTGCTTCCTACTTTTACTTTTGTTGAGGCTACGCCTTATTTTGCTAGTATATTTTTTGTTATCGTAATATTGTGGCTATATGCAATTAAAGGACTTAATAAGGAATATCAAGCTCAGATATCTGATGTCAAATCCGAAAGTTAGTTGTAACGAAATTAGATTTATGGGACTACAACGCGAATTTGGGATAAGAATTTGTCAATTCTTATCCCAAATGGGGGTACAATAGGTCTGTTCATGCGGCTAGATAGCTCAGTTGGTAGAGCAAAGGACTGAAAATCCTTGTGTCGCCGGTTCGATCCCGGCTCTAGCCACCATCTCTATGATAAATCTCTTATACTATACTTCTAGATTGTATAATAACTATTATACAATCTAGAACAATATTCTGAAATACAAATTATTGTAAGAAAACTTGAGTATTTTCTAACTGGCGTTTATACTGTTGCCATTATTTTATAAAATTAAATAACCATGATAAACTCACGTTTTTATAAAAAATCTGCTCCTTATAAATTATCAGAAATTGTAAAATTAATAGGTGCTGAGATAGTATACTCAAATGATTTGTTAATCCATAATGTTAAGTCATTAGAAGAGGCTGATGTTGGTGATATAAGTTTTTTAATTCATAACAAATATATTATTCAATTCCAAAACACTAAAGCTTCATGCTGCATAGTCCCAGAGGATTTTTCGCACGAATCTAATAATGGAATAATTTTATTAAAAACAAAAAATCCATATTTTGCTTATGCAAAATTAGTAGATTTATTTTATAGTAAAGCAAAAACTTATCCTAACAAAATTATGCCTTCTAGCTATATTGCAGATTCTGCTATTATAGGAAAGAATTGTTATATAGGACATAATGTAGTTATTGAAGAACATGTGATAATAGGTGATGATTGTGTTATAGAATCTGGGACGAGTATAGATTTTGGAGTAGTAATAGGTAATAGAGCCTTAAT
Source organism: Candidatus Tisiphia endosymbiont of Empis tessellata (assembly GCF_964031035.1). Taxonomy (NCBI): domain Bacteria; kingdom Pseudomonadati; phylum Pseudomonadota; class Alphaproteobacteria; order Rickettsiales; family Rickettsiaceae; genus Candidatus Tisiphia; species Candidatus Tisiphia endosymbiont of Empis tessellata. Next base: position 519,072 of record NZ_OZ034997.1, read on the forward strand.
ATACTCAAATGTTTCAGTAAGTTACAGTATAATAGGTGATGATGTAGTAATATTAGCGGGAGCGAGAATTGGACAAGATGGATTCGGTTTTGCAACAGATAAGGTAATTCATAAGAAAATTTTGCACACTGGTATGGTAAAAATAGGTAATAATGTTGAAATAGGTAGTAATACTACTATTGATAGAGGATCGATAAATGATACAATAATAGAAGATTTTTGTAGAATAGATAACTTAGTGCAGATAGGACATAATGCTATAATAGGACGGGGGTCAGTTATTGTTGCCCAAGTAGGTATAGCAGGTAGTACTAAGGTAGGAGCATATTGTGCTTTAGGGGGGCAGTCAGGCATATCCGGACATATAGTATTAGGCGATAAAGTCCAAGTAGCAGCCAAATCTGGCGTGATAAAAGATGTTGCACTAGGATCTACAGTTGGTGGATATCCTGCAGTACCAATTAGGGATTGGCATAAACAATCAGTAATTATGAAGCAACTTGTAAACAAAAAAATGAGTTTAGATAACTAAAAAATCTATGTTTGAAGAATTTAAGATAATAGCATGTCGTCCTTTAAATGATTACAAGCTCGATTTAAGATTTGCTGACCTAAAAATGAAATAGCTTACAGATAAGAAAGAGGAATGTATATAATGACAATTAATATTATAGAAATAATGGAAATGCTACCTCATCGTTATCCATTTTTATTAATAGATAAGGTACTAGAATTTAAGCTTCATGAGTCTATTGTTGGTATCAAGAATGTCACTTTTAACGAGCCGCAATTTACTGGTCATTTTCCCACAAAACCAGTAATGCCTGGTGTGCTAATTATTGAGGCTATGGCTCAATTATCTGCTATTTTAGTAGCCAAATCAATGGATTTCAAAGATAAAGATGTTTTCTTTATGACTATTGAAGAGGCAAAATTTCGTAAAGTTGTTGAGCCAGGTGATACATTACATATTTATGCTAAAATAGAACAAAATAGAGGCTCTGTTTGGAAATTTTCAAGTAACAGCAAAGTTAATGATCAGATAGTTGCAGAGAGCAAATTTACTGCAATGGTTAAAAATAGGAATTAACAATGACCTTATCAGCTATACACGTAACTGCCATAGTAGATCCAAAGGCTTCGATTGGTGCAAATGTCAGAATCGGTCCTTTTTGTACTGTTGGGTCGGATGTGGTTTTGGCAGATAATATTGAGTTAAAATCACACGTAGTTATAGAGGGAAAAACAAAAATTGGTGCTAATACAGTTATATATCCATTTGCTTCTATTGGTCAGCCCCCTCAAATACTTAAGTATGAGGGAGAAGAGTCAGAGGTTATCATAGGTAATAATAATACTATTAGAGAATATGTCACTATTCAAGCCGGTAGTAAAGGTGGTGGTATGGTTACCTCTGTAGGTAATAATTGTTTATTGATGGTTGGAGTGCATATAGCACATGATTGTATTGTGGGTAATAATGTAATTCTTGCTAACTATGTTAGCCTAGCTGGTCACGTTAAAGTTGATGATTATGCCATTATAGGAGGACTTTCTGCTGTTCTGCAATTCGTACGTATAGGACAACATTCGATGGTGGGTGGTATGTCTGCAGTGAGCAAAGATGTGATTCCATTTGGGCTAGCTACAAATGAAAGGGCATTTCTTGAAGGAATAAACTTAGTTGGGATGAAAAGACGTGGCTTTGATAATCAGGAAACGCTTGATACTATAAAAGCCGTAGATGAGATTTTTATTGGCGAAGGTATTTTTACTGATAGAATTGAGATAGTTTTAAAGCAATATAAAGGTAATCCTATTGTAGAACAAATTATCACTTTTATAAAACAGGATATTAGTAGAGCATTTTGCCAGCCAAGACAAGTTGAACATGATAAGGTAAGTAAGTAAAATGTTACAAATATACCCTTTAAAGCAAAAGAGTATAGTTGGAATTATAGCAGGAAATGGCTTATTGCCAATTTCACTCGCCAATAGTTTCATTAAGCAAGGCGGGCAATGTTATATCGCAGCTTTGGAGGGAGAAGCAAATCCGTTATTGTATCAGGATTTTACCCACCAATTTTTTAAAATCGGTATGGTTAAGCCAATAATTGAATATTTTCGTAAGTATGATGTAAAAAATATAATTCTTGCTGGTAGTGTAAATCGTCCTAATTTGCGATCAATTAAAGTAGATTTAATGGGATCAAGGTTACTTGCACGCATATTGAAACAAAAATTTTTAGGAGATGATAAACTTCTTGGTATAGTAACAGATTTCCTAGAAGAAAAAGGGTTTAAAGTAGTTTCTAGTTATGAAATATTAAGAACAAATAATGATGTTATGACCATAGCTGTTCCATCTAGAATAGATAATACAGATATCGAACTGGGGATAAAGCTATTAGATAGTATCGGATATCTTGATGTAGGACAGTCAGTAATTGTTGATAATGGGTATATTATAGGTATTGAAGCGGCTGAGGGTACAGATAATTTAATAGAAAGATGTTCATATTTACGTAAAAATTCTACAGGTGGTGTACTTATTAAAATGATGAAGAAAGGTCAAGATACTAGAATTGATATACCTACAATAGGAGAAAAGACAATAAGTAATTTAGCTAATTATGGTTATAAAGGGTTAGCCATACAAAAAGATAAAGTGATTATTCTAGAGATAGAAAGAACTATTGAACTCGCTAATGAATGCGGACTTTTTATTAAACTTATTTAGTGTATCTAAAGAATTAGGGTAATAAATTTTATCTTACAACCCCTACTATAAAATTGTAGTAACTGATTTTCTTGACAAAACAGTACAAAAAATTCAGAATAAAATTCTTTCGCGTATAAATGATAATTTCTAGGCTAGAATACCAAATTTTATTGATCTTTGAAACATCTTCTTCAAATTATTTGAGTAATATTACTTAGTGCTATGAGAAATTCATGCTAAAATAAAAAAAAATTTTTCCAAGAAACATGAGACCTATTACAAAATTCACTTATGTGTAAGGATTTGAAGAGTCTGTAGAAAAATATATTACTTTATGACAGCCAATGTACTAGTAGTTGATGATATAGAATCAAATGTTAAATTACTGGAAGCTAAACTTTTAGGAGAATATTACACAGTCTTTACTGCCAATAACGGCAAAGATGCATTGGATGTTCTTGCCCTTAATAGAATCGATATTGTATTACTTGACGCCATGATGCCTAATATAGATGGATTTGAAATCTGTAAACGAATTAAGTCTAATCCTTACACTATTCATATACCAGTGATTATGGTTACGGCTCTTTCTGATACTGAGGATCGCATAAAAGGTCTTGAAGCTGGAGCTGATGAATTCTTAACAAAACCTATTGATGACACTGCTCTTTTTGCAAGGGTACGATCTCTTGCTAGAATGAAGGCAGTTATTGATGAACTCAAGCTTAGAAACACTACTAATGCTGAATTAGGTGGTGACGTTATAGAGGTAAAAGATAATTTTTCAGATAGTAAAATACTTTTAGTTAACGATGATATAGTGCAGGCAAGAAACATAAATAAAATGCTTCTAAGCCTTACCCCCAATATCAAAATAATATCTGATATTAATGAATTAGAGAAAAATAGCGAATATACCCCGGATTTAGTAATTATCAGCTGCCAATTAGAGCAAGGAGATCCTTTAAGAATAAGCGTGATGCTACGGTCTGATGCTAAATTCCATGATACGGTACTCATATTACAAGCTGAAGAAGAAAATACATCGATAGTTATCAAAGGTTTAGAGCTGGGTATTAATGATTATTTTACATACCCAGTAGACAAAAACGAGCTATTAGCTAGAATCAGAACTCAATTGAAAAGAAAACATTACCAAGATACTTTACGCAATGATTTAGAGTTAAGCGTAAATTTGTCGATCAAAGATGGTTTGACAGGCATATTTAATCGTCATTATTTTGATACACACATAAAGCAAATGGTAAAAAAATCTACTGATAGTAAAAGACCTTTATGCTTACTTATGTGTGATATTGATCATTTTAAGCAAGTTAATGACACTTATGGTCATCAAGCAGGAGACATAGTGCTAAAAACCATTGCTAATGTTCTGAAGAGTATTTTTAGGGTTACAGACTTGGTTGCTAGATATGGCGGAGAGGAATTTGCTATCCTTTTAAATGACATAACGATTGACGAAGCTATGTATATAGCGCAGCGGGCAAGAACAAGAGTGGAGTCTATCGATTTTAAAGTTAAAACGCAAAAAGACCCTATTAAGAAAACTATCTCCATAGGAGTAACTGAATACAAAATTGGGGAATCTATTAGTGATTTTATAGAACATACCGATAAAGCTCTGTATCAAGCAAAGGAGGACGGAAGAAATAAAGTGATAAGAATAATTTAGATACACAAATGAAGACTAATCAGGTATACTATACTTATTAGACCTCTTTTGAAACTCGCTTATGCTGAGGGATTTGAAGGAGACGCTTCACCTCGAACCACAGCGTACTCTAATTCCGTTACGGATTCGAGTACCGCATCGACGTGCAAATCACCAGCAGAAGTAGAGTTTCGAAAAGGGTCTATTATAAAATTAGCTTATGAGAGGGTAGTTCTTAAAGAAGTCTACCTTTCATATAAAAACCTAAAATCATGAAAAATGAAACTATTTGTAAATGTTATCGTGAATTGCCATATAGGCCAAGTGTAGGCATGATGATAATAGATAGTGCTAATAGAGTATTTGTTGGTAAAAGAATAGATACCAAAATAGCAGCTTGGCAAATGCCTCAAGGTGGTATAGATCTAGGAGAAACACCTAGTGTTGCTGCCCTTAGAGAAATGTTCGAAGAGATAGGTTGTAATAAAGGTTATATTATTGCAGAAAGCAAATATTGGTATAGTTATGATGTACCTAAAATTTTAATACCTAAATTATGGGGTGGTAATTTCCGAGGTCAAAAACAAAAATGGTTTCTAATTAGGTTTACCGGTACTAACGAAGATATTAATATTAATACTCATAACCCAGAGTTTGAGGAATGGCGTTGGGCTAAGTTTGATGAGTTATTATCAATTATAATTCCCTTTAAACGCAAGCTTTATAAAGCTGTAGTTAAGGAATTCGCCCCTATCGTTCATGATATAGTCAATTGATGAGAATTTGGTGATATGTCGTCTTCGATCGCTCGCCTATTATCTATAGGCTTCGCTCTATCGTTCCTGCTATCCAATTCTCCTGAATTGACTATAGTCGTTCTTTTTAGTCGTTCTTTGAAATGTGCTGAACTCTTTTACTCATAGTAAAATTACCAAATTTTAGATTGTCGATTGATGATTGTTCTAGAGCATGAACTAATAACATACCATTTGATATGTTAAGTGTTACAGTTCCTGGTGTAAGAGTAATAGAATTACCATATATTACAAGACTTGTATCGTTTTTTTGTTCTGAATTAATCCACTCAAAGACTGGCTGTAGATTAAGATTTCTACGCCATATAATCTTCATTACTCCTAAGCTAGATACAACTATTTCTTTAATTAACCAAATAAAATATAATATAGAACGATAATTTAAATATATCCTATCAGGGATCAAATTGAGTTTTATTGCCACAAGATAAGATATACTGGGGATAATCAAGAAAACCAACAATGCAAAAATATCATTAGGTACTCCTGTTAGACCAAACAACACCAATAACAAAGTAATTAAAGTAAAGATTTTAGTGTGCATCATACTTTCCTCCACCTTTAACAGTTGATGTAAACGGTAGAAAGATCATTACCACAAAAAATAATGCACTTATAATACCAAAAATGCTATTTATCGCAATTACAAATGCTTCCTTATTTATATTACTGGCTAACCAAAAATACGAAGCCTTTTCTGGATCAACCACTTTACTATCCAATAATTGTCCTAGAAATTGTAATTTCATTAGAATAGAGGGTGAAGTGGAAGAAATATTCTCATTTAAATATTGGCTAAAAATCTTAGTTTTATCTGTAATAAGGGTGCTAATAATCGCAAGACCAACAGCTCCTCCAAGATTACGAGTAAGATTATACAACCCACTAGCATTCCCCACCTTGTCTTTACTCATACTGCCTAAAGCAATATTATTAGTAGGTAAAAAGCAAAACATCATCGCCAGTCCCCTAATAAATTGTGGTAAAAAAATTCGGCAAATTTAGCATCTGCTGTTAAAAAACTATTTAGGTAGCAACCTAAACTAAACGTAGCTAGACCGATAGCCAAAATAATTCTTAAATCTAATCCAGAACTAAGCATTTTTCCTGCAAGTGGAGCTGACAGAAATTGTGCTATACCAGTAACCATCATGGTGAAACCAATTTGTACAGTATTAAAACCAGCTATTGTAAATAAAAATAAAGGTAATAAATAGACTGCACCATACAATCCTATACCTATGACAAAAGAGTAGATACAACCAAAGGTAAAATTTTTGTTAGCAAAAGTTGTTAAATCTAAGATTGGATTAATAAATGTCAGTTCTCTAATAACTAGCATAATAAATCCAACAATAATTAGTATGATAAGGAATAATATCAAATTATCTTCTATCCAACCTTTCTTATTTCCTTCTTCTAAAACATATTGCAAAGAAGCAAGAGTAACAGTCAATAAAATAATGCCAAGATAAGTTTTCAGTAATGTAACCACCAAGTGTTGGGGCTATTGTTACGACTAATCCTACTATCACAGTAACTACGGGGCGTTTTGAGGTAGGAAAAATTATAAATATTGTAACTAAAAACAGTTGGTATCATTGCTCCACCAAAAAATCCTTGTAAAGCTCTAAAAATAATCATTGTTTCTATATTGCTGGCTAGAGAACATAGAATACTCATAACGGTAAAACCAAGAGCAGCAATAAAATAAGAAATTCTAGTGGAGAGAAGCTTGGCTGTAAAACCGGTTATTAGTATTATAATCACTTCTGCTATAAGATATGATGTTTGAACCCAAGATAATTCATCACTAGAAGCAGAAAGACCGGCTGCAATGACTGATAAAGAACTGGCAACAATTTGAATATCCAACACTGCCATAAACATTCCTACTATGATTGCAAAGAATGCAAGTAACTGCTTATTTGATAGTGGGGGATGGTCAAGATCTTGTTGCATAGAAAATGAAACCTAATTATAGCATATCACTTATATCACAAAAGTAACAATCTTACAAGCAAATATCCTCAAAAAATATATATTTGATAAAATTATTTAGTAGTATCTAATAGAATAAACTATAATAACTTATGTATTTAAATAGCGGGTTAGTTACATATGTCCAAGAAAAAATCTAATGATTTGAGTAAGAAAATACAAAATATTAATGAAAAATTTGAGAAAACACTTGGCGAGTTAGATAAGACATTGTTGGAATCCGAGATGGTGACAGGTATGATTAATGACTCATTAGATAGAATGGGTGGTTCTGTTTCTTCTTCGGAAGCAGATAAGTTGATGGAAGAAATACAATCTGAAGTTAATTTAGATAATAAATATGCTGAATTAGGTAAACGAAAAGATCGAGAAATAGAAGCTAGACTTAATAAATTAAAAAAATATCCAACTCCAACTGTGGAAGGTCCAATTCCAACTGTAGACGATTTGCGAGAAACACTGAAAAAATTAAAAGAAGATGAGAAAAAAATACTTCAGTCAACAAAACCAATAGGTAAAGCCCCACGCCCAAGGAATAATAATTTAGCAGCTAATTCTCGTAGGGTACAGGAGCAGAAACCATCTAAGCCACCGGAAATTAACAATAATAATAGACGATACGATGTTCCAAGGGAAAACGCTATTTTGGATGATATAAAGCCGGAAAAAAGCTGGTTTGCAAAGATTATAGATAAGGTTGTTGATATTGTTAAAGAACTCTTGAACAATTCACAAAATCAAGATACTCCATCTCCTAAACAACAAAATATACAGGAGTTTAGGCAGAGAAGACAAGAAATATTAGCACCAGTAATACAGGCACAAAAGGAAGCAAAATTATTAAAAGAAGAACAAAAAGTGAGTAGAGAAGTATTCAAGGCAAAAAGACTAAGGCATAATTTAGCAAAGCATGATAATAATAAACCTTTGCGTTCTAGTACTTCATCTATTACTTCACCACCTAGTACTCCTCCAGTAAAACCACCAGTAAATAAGAACGATAGGGGTGGTAGGTAACTTACTATTACCCACATCTTTTAAAAGCCATAAACTTTGAAGCTATTGACGTCATCCTGAATTTATTTCAGGATGACGTCCCATGAGTTCAAAGATGTGGGTAATAGTAATGGTATACTCAAATCAGAAGAGTATGGGTAAGTCACACAGAATGTTGATTATGGTTACCTATAGAATTACTTCTCTGCAGTTTTTTCCGATGAAGAAAGCGTTCTTCTTCTTGTAATAAATTTGGTACAGATTTACTTTTTCGTAACTGTGCTATAACCTCAGGTGTTACGATCTCTTTAGCAGATTTTTTAGCAGCCTCCATAGCTTTCGTTAATGGGCTATAATCCCTTATTACCTTAGGTTGTTTATAAAAAGGATTATGTGTCCTACCTAGATCTTTTAAAAGGCTTAGTGTACCTTTTGCAGCTGCTGTCAGCATATTATTACTTTTGTTCTTTTCTTTAGTTTCAGGTTCAGTTGCTTTTTCATTAGGTTTTTCTTCAAACTTATTGACTGTTGTATGAAGTGTAGCTCGTTTTTGCTCATCGGTTAACTTGTTATAATTTTTGTCAAACATCAGTTCAGTTAAAGCTTGTTGATATATATCAAATTTATTTTGTTTTTGCTCATCGGTTAACTTAAAATAATCTTTATCTTGTATTAATTCAGCCAAAGCTGCAGTTTGGATATGTTGTTTTTGGGTGATCTCACGTAGTTCTCGTAAATTCCTATAATAGGCAACATCATCCTTACGGAGTTCATCATTAATATTGATTTTAAATGCTGTAGTAAGGTTAGCTGAGTCCTTTTCAGTTACACCTGAGCCAATTATAGAAATAGCTGAAAGTGTACCACTTTTTAGTGCTGTAAGAATCTTAACAGGATTCCCACTAGTAGCAGCAGTTATGTTAGACGCTAAATTAGCGGCATTTTGAAGATTATCAACTATAAATTTGCTTGCACTAAATGCCATTTCTACTTTAGGATCTACATAATAGTAATGTTTATCTTTGCCATTTGGAACATGGTTATTTGGGACATGTAATTTCTTTTCCAATGCCTTGGCTAATTTGGGATCGAGTAGTAGTAAGTATTGTTGCTTGTCTATGTCTCCTCGATTTTGCATCAATAGGTCATTTTCTTGTGCAAGTTTACGGAGTCTTCTTGTTTTAATAACATCAACTACTATTTCGCTAGTTACTCCAACTAATGCTATTGTAGCTGCGACCAAGGCTACTGGAGGGGAAACCCCGGCTAGTGTTACTATTGCAAGTGCAATTGTAACAGTACGACCTATAGCACTACCAAATAGCACCTTAGCCAATTTTGTATCTAACAGCCACTCTATACTCTTGAAAGGTCTCGTACTCCTTGTCCAATCCCAAGCAGCTTTAATTTTATTTAAAAATCTCTTAAATTTTGATTCTGTCTTTGGTTCTGTACTTTCCTGTTCTAAAGATTTTGCAAATTCATCTGAAATTTTAACTTCATTTGTTTTAACCGATTTTAATCTTTCACTTTTCTCTTGCTCAATTATATGTAAATCATCTTTACTTTTTACAGATTTTTGAGAGGGAGTACGTTTTAACTTATTTTCACGTTCAAGCTCCATATCATCAAAGCTTTTAGAAAGCTCTGCTTTTCTTTGCTTGGGTTGCACTGTTTGATTGTCCAACGTATTAGCTATTTCTATCTCTTTAGGCACAGTTGTAGTACTATCTATCTCAGAACTTTCAAGGTTTTCAAACGGCGTAGATTCTTTTTTGTCATCTGTCATAATATATAACCTATTGGTATTAGACTCTTATCATATTTAATCTTAAAAGAGAGTCTAACAGCAAATTATACAAGGTTAAAGACTAATTTTATAATAAATAAAATTAGTCAGCAATGATTGCTATATATTCTAGTAGCAATTCTACCACAAACCTAGTGTTTTCCACCACATACCGCCTATAAAAATCCATATAATGCCATATACTAGACTCAAAACTAAACCAAGATACCACCATGTTCTGATCTTCATATATCCTGTCTCAAAATATATTGGAGCACTACTGAGTCCATAATGAGTAAGACCCGAAGATAATATTGATAAAAAACTAAGTAGCAATGCAGATAGTAAACTAGGCATTTTAGCATGTATAAATAACGCTAGAAAAGTAGGAAAAAGTATAGCAATATGGGTTGTAGTACTGGCAAAAAAGTAATGTATATAAAAATATATTATAGAAAGTATAATTATACCAATCATTGGAGAGAAAAAACTTAATAAATTGTCTCTAAGTTTATCACTAACCCATGATATTAAACCAAAATCAGACAAAAAACTTGAAATCATAACTAAAGTGCCATACCAAATAAAGGTATGCCATGCCCCTTTATCTGCAAGAGTATCTTCAAACTTAATTATTTTGCATAATAATAAAATACATACTCCCAACAGTGCAACTGTAGTAGCTGATAATCCCCATTTGCTGCCAAACATCCATAAAAAAATTAGAATTACAAAAGTTATTAGCATAATAATCTCTTGCAATGATATATCACCTATTTCTTGCAATTTTGCCTTAGCTATTTGTATAGCAGATGGATCGTATTTAATTGAGGGTGGATGTAGATAATAAAGAATAAGAGGCATGACAGCAAGAGAAATTACGCCTGGCACTATAGCTGCTATTGCCCAATCACTCCATGAAATTATAATCCCAGCATCAGCTGCAAACTTAACAGCTAAAGGATTAGCAGCCATAGAGGTAATAAACATAGCACTAGTTATCACATTTGATTGAAAGACTACTTTCATGAGAAATCCGCCGTTTGAAACGGATGTTTTGTAATTTGTTTTATCAGAGTAAGCGGTGCAGAGTGACTGAGCGATAGGAAAAATTATCCCTCCTCCCCTAGCACATACACTAGGAATAAAAGGTGCAAGTATAAAATCAACAATTACCAAAGCATATGAAAGACCAAGGGTACTTTGTCCGACAAGTAGAATGATGTGATAAGCTATCCGTTCCCCACAACCTGTTTTTATAAAACCCTGAGCAATAAAAAAAGCAAACAGCACCAGCCATATAATGCTATGACTAAACCCGGATAGACTTTGTTCTAAGGAAAGGGTTTGCGTCAGAATACAACAGAGTATGCTAAATAAGGCTATAGCACCCATAGGTAAAGGATTAAGAATTATAGCTGCAATAGTGGTAATAAATATAATAGAAAGATGCCACACCTTAACATCAAGTCCTTCAGGGGCCGGTATATACCATATTACACAAGCTAAAATAACAAGCATTAGAATAGGTAAATTTTTGTTCCAATTACACATATTAAGCATAATAAATTTATTTCAAGATCGAGTAAGGTGAGTGGGGGTTTTCGTATCAATTGATAATGCGTGTAGTCCGCTCGCTAGTTCATCTGCTAAAAGATTGTGAATTATTTTATGCTGTTCTAGCAAACTTTTTCCTATAAAAACTGCTGTAAAAATTTTGATCTTAAGATGACTTTCAGTAATGCCACCATTATGGCTGGCATGTTTGTAACTTTCGTCAACTATTTCGCAATAATGTGGTTTTAACACATCTAGTTTTCTTTTTATTCTATTTATTTTGGTCATAGTTATATATATATAAAACTTTTACTTGTATCAAGTCTACTGGGATTTTAGTATTTAGCAAATATTATTATTTAGTTGGTTATGGCAAAATTAGATACAAAAATTAGAAATTTGCAATCTGAGCTTGATAAAGCCGGGCATGGGTATTGTATCTCTTTTAAGTTATTAAATTACGACGAATTGAATGCTATGATGGGAGGAGATATTTATATAATTGACAAATTTAATAAAATTATTTCTGAAGTTTGTAATAAATTAATTACTGCTCCTTCTATATCAGTTTATAAACAAATTGAGCATGATAGAATATTGTTGCTTTTACCCACACTAGACCAAAATCTAGTTAAGGAAGTTGTCCTAAAAATATATTTATTATCTCAACTTTATGTCGATGATCTATTACCTGCAGTTTATATGAATTGCAGTAGTGCTAGCATAGAGTTTCCCAAATTTACCAATAAAGCTGAAGAAGTATATAATCTATTAAATTGGCTAGGTTCTTATCAAGGTGACCAAAGTTATTATCGTGAGTATGATAAATATTATAATATAGAGTGTGTTAAAGAGTCTAATAAGCAGCTGAATCTCTTAAGAAAAGCTTTATTAAACAAAACAATGGTTTTTGCTTATCAGCCAGTTATTGACCGTAAAACAATGAAAATTCATTACTATGAATGTTTACTAAGGATTCCTGACACAAATAACAATCTATTTTCTGTAGGAGCAATAATTCTAGAAGCTGAAAAGAAAGGTTTAATTTTTATAATAGATCAAATAGTGCTAGAAATGGCAATCAAAGAACTAGATGCTAACCCTAGCTTAGTGCTTGCAGTTAACATTTCAAATATTGGTATATTAGATGCTTCTCTCCTAGAGATAGCAGAAAAACTATTACAAACATATGATGTTTCAGGAAGGTTAATTATTGAGATTACTGAGACTACCCTTAATCAGCATTACCAACAAATAAAATCCTTTATGCAAAGACTAAGAAAATACGGTTGTAAATTTGCTTTGGATGATTTTGGAGCTGGGTTTACTTCATTTAAACAATTACAAAATCTACCGATAGATATTATTAAAATTGATGGTAGTTACGTACGTAACATCACTAGCGATATACAAAGTCAAGATTTCATTAAACGATTAATTAAAATTTCTGAGAATTTAGGCGTTCAAACTGTAGCAGAATTTGTTGAAAATGGGGAGATAGCCAATTTTTTAATCAACTTAGAAGTTGATAATATGCAAGGCGATTTCTTCTCACCGGCATCGGTTAACAGAATAAATAATCATCAGAACGATGCCCCCACAACTGTTGAAAGTTAGAAAAGGGAGCGGTTTTAGAGTTCATCATGGCAGTTTAAAAGTTGCAGAAAAATAACCAAGGTCATTGCGAGGAGGCGATGGAATCGCCTCCTCGCAATGATGGTTAAGGAAAAACTTGATTATCGAGTTCTACACCTGATTGTTAAAATATAATACTCCATTCAATATGTGATTTTAATAATTAAAATCACATATTGAATAATGAAAAAAGTTAAAATGCACCCGCAGAATTACTTCAAGAGTGCATTTTTCCTTATGACAAAACCAGTTCTATAGAAGAATTATTAATTCTTCTAACAAACTGTTCTAATAGTTTGTTTATGTTTTTACATAATGCGTAGCATTTTGTTTGGTGCTTATATCGAACTTAGGTTATTATAATATACTCTTCTGCTTTGAAGAATTGGTTTTTGCAAATAATTGCGGGGATTTCGCGTACTTATGTACTTCATGTACTGATTGCGTTCGCTCACCCTTGGTTAATATTATGGTTCAATTTGTTACCTTATCAGGCTTTTCAGAATATGAAGACACAGTAAAGTTGATGGAAGATAAGGTTACTAGTTTAATCAATAAATCTTCACAAGAGATTGTTTATTTAGTTGAATATAAGGATATTTATACCGCAGGTACTAGTTTTAAGGCAAATGAATTATTAAATCCTAGAGATATACCGGTAATTTATACTGGTAGGGGGGGGAAGTTTACCTACCACGGTAGCGGACAAAGAGTAATATACCCCATTCTTGATTTAGCCTCAGAACGAAGGCAAAAGGATTTAAAACTATATATTAAACTATTAGAAGAATGGATTATAAATAGCCTTTTATATTTTGGGATTAAAGCTTTTACTATAAGTGGTATAGTGGGAATATGGGTAAAAGAAAAAGGTGTACCCGCAAAGATTGCATCAATAGGTATTAGAGTTAAAAAATGGGTTACATATCATGGTGTTGCTGTAAATATTTCAACAAATCTTGATATGTTCTCTGGAATTGTTGCTTGTGGGTTAAAGGATATGCCTGTAACCTCGTTAAAGAAACTCGGTGTTGATGTAACATTCGAGCAATTTGATGAAGTTATTAAGGATAAGTTCTTTGAGGTTTTAGGTAGAAAATGAGAATATTCAGTATATACTCAAATGACTTGAAGAATATATTCCTATGAGTTCAATTTATCATATACTTGATAAGGTTCCTGCTATTTATCCTGAAGACATGCAGATAGAATATGAACAATTAGCTCAGCAATTAATCAAATCAGGTAAACTTAGAATAGATACGGATAATAGTTGTAATTTTGCAAGATTCTCTGATCCAAAATTCAATATTAGTTTGATGGTAAGTAAAGAGGAAATAACCGAGCCAAATTTAATTGAACAAACTAACCAGTTATTAAGATATCTATACAAATCTTCTATATCAGATAAAAAACTGGCATCGATTTATACAGATCTGAAAAAACAAATTCAAAAATTACAACCAGTTGACCAATCTATTACTGAAAAATTAACAAGGCTTTTTGTTCAGTCAGCCCATCCTATAGTTATTAGGTGGTTATTACATGATAAGGTCCAAGTATTTATTACTTATTCCCATAATATTGGTGATATGATGGATATAGTTGATTGGCAACGTTCTGGTTCTAATAGCGGTATGCAAAGTACTGACGGTAAGAATGTAGCAGTCTTTGTTTCCTGTGGTGGAAATCCATTTGCTGAAAATGATAAAAATCACCCAACTTATGGTGACGGATGGGCAGCAGCTGCTAGATTGCAAATTATAGCTGGGCAGGAACTTGGGCATTTTGCTGATATTAAAAGAGATGCTAGTGGTCGTCAAATAAGTCGTCATTCAGCAAATTTCTCTGGAACAAAAGCAACCTCCCATGTAAGACAGGCTAGAATAGATGATATTATTAATTGTAATAAATTATTAGCCACGCTTCTCTCTATAGGGATGAGGCAAATGATTATTTATGAAGAAAAGATAAAATTTTATAATAAAAACAAGGTACGGGGTATAAGGGCTTATTGGGCAAGATTACTTGGCTTTATATATAAACAGAAATTTTTATTTTTCGTTAATAGAAGAAAATTATTTTTTATTAAGAGATTCATAAAAGAGCAATATATGGGGATGATGATTAGAGCTATGATTGAAGATATGAAGTTTAATTTAGCACCAGTCGCAGATGTTTATAAAAATAGTGACCCTGAGATCGAAGAGACAATTGCCTGTATAGAAGCTCTAGCAAGAGTACCCCAACAAGTGATGAAATGGGGATATTTAACGACTATGGCAACAATGCAAGGATTATATAAAGTATATTATTCCGAAGTTATACCTTCCTTAATTTCTAACTATGTATTAATGACTAAGCAAAGCTATAAACGTGATATGTCAAAGCCAAGATCTCTAACTAATTTTTTTCGTAAAATAAACATATTTAGTAAAAAAAAATTAGTATTTAAACAAATCAGAGAAGTATAATTAGCTTTAAAAAGGTTTAAAATGCATTCGCAAAATCGCTTTAAGAATGCATTTTTCCTTTCTATGATATTTTCAAAAAACAATTCGTAGGAGCAGAAGAGTATAATCAAGTTTTTTTAAATAACCCTGCTATAGCCTATAATGTAGAACTTCTTATCTTAAAACTTTTTCTATGATAAGGCGAAAGACCGTGAAGGCTTATAGCATTTAAATGTTCTTTAGTACCATAACCGGAGTTTTTGTGCCACATATATTCCGGAAATTCTTTGGCATATTCAAGCATTAAGCGATCTCTAGTAACTTTCGCAATAATAGACGCTGCTCCAATAGAAATTGATAAATTATCGCCATTTATTATACTAATAAATCTTGGATCGTGAAATTTCATGTTACCATCTATTAATACCGTATCCGGTTTAACAGCAAGATTTGCTACTGATATAGTACAAGCTTTTTTAGTTGCTTCAAGGATATTAATTATATCTATCTCATCGTGATGCACTATACCAACAGACCAAACATAATTTTGGGTTATTTGTTTATATAACAACTCCCTCATTATTTTAGTAAGTTTTTTAGAATCTTTGATACCATGTATGATTTTTGTTTGATCAATGATAACAGATGCAGCTACTACAGGACCAACTAGCGGTCCTCTGCCAGCTTCATCTACTCCAGCGACTAATCCTGAATATATTTGTTCTAATTTAAACATCATGCCTCCCATAAAATGACACTCTATGTATTTCCACCTTATATACTCACCTTACGCATAACCCCTATGGCAATTCAAAAATTGCAGAAAAGTACAAGACGTCATTGCGAGACCACGTAGTGGTCGTGGCAATCCACATTTATTGGATTGCTTCGTCGCCACCAAAGTGGCTCCTCGCAATGACTCTAGGCTATTTTCCCTATAACTTTTAAATGCCATGCGTAAGGTGAGTTATATATAGTTCCTTATCACCGCTATCATCTATTGTTACTGTAGTAACAGACATTATGAACTCAAAATAAAACAGACTACTTAAACTGCTTAAATTGATACCCATGAGTTACGGCTACGGCAGGGATCTACCGTCCCTTATCTTTATTAGAATGCTTTGTGTTAGAAGGGGTAGTATTAGGTTTAATAGTACTACTACCATTTCCCATAGATATATCGTTTTTATTGAAAGTTTCTCTCAGACGGTGATATATTTGAGATCCAGCTGTACTCTCAAGTTTGCTTAATATCTTTTCTAATGCAGTCTTACTAGTTTGCAATCCATCACTTCTATTTGCTTTATCAATAGCTTGGATTGTCCCGACACTATTTTCAATAAAAGCCTTTTTCTGTTCCTCAGGTGATTTAACAAATGATTTAATATAATGCCTCAGTTTTGCACCTAAATCTGTAATGGTTCTAACATGTACTGGATCAGCCGGTGAAAATTCCAATGCCGAATACATTTTTTCTGTACCAGCTCCTATAGTTGCAATTGTCTCAATCTGTTCGGTTTTCTGTAAGGATTTATGTGGAAACTCTTCTATCAATGTATCCATTTGTTTAGCTTGTTGGCCAAATTTATCTAAATTAGGTTGTCCTTTAACATATTTGGCAGAATATCCTTTAGCAAGTTTACCATGAGCATCAAGGGTAGTGCTAATATTGCCTTTAAATTCACCAAATTTCTGGTCAGTAGTTTCAACAGCTTGTGAAAGTACATTTGTTGAGTCATCATCCAACGACACCTGTATTTTTACTTCTTTCTCTATTCCCATGCTTTCCATAGCTTCAGCAAGTTCAGGAGTATATTTCGAATCAAAGCTAAAGTTGAGTAGACTTTTGAACCTATCTATAATCCTGTACAAAGCCTTCCTTTGGTTCACCAACAATATTAGCTATATCTGATTTAAACTTCTCTAATTTGGGCATAAAAATATCTTTAATTAATGTTAGCAATCACTAAAAACTCTTGCAGTTACCCTGCCATCTTTTTTTATTATTTGTTTTAATTGTACATTCGTGCTGATTACAAAATATCATTATTACTTCAAACTCTCTTAGAAGTTCTCTAGTAATAGTAATTTTGTTACCTTTACATTGGTTTCTACTTGATATGTTAATATATATATCGACATTTTCACATATTTTATTTAGAGCAATTGATTTATAGTTTACCAAAATTGTGTATCCATCGGAAGTAAAAATATTTTTTTCTATAGGAAATATTTTAGCATCCTTTTGACCAAACCAGTTAGCTCAATATATACGTTTAAATTCTGGCATCTCATTGACATAAATGTCAAGTTCACCATTGTTATTTTTTATACCAATAGCATTTAAATTCATATCAAATATGAAATTAGGATTAGGAGAATTTAGCATTAAGATTACAGATATAATCATTATAATCAGACCTAAGAAATGCCACTTTGTTCTCCATAAACAAGTCCAAAAAAATCCAAATAAGAAAGTAATTAAACTAATTTTGGTTATATAACCAAAATACCATACTGATAATGGTAAGGTATTAGTAAATTTCACTGCTGCAATAATTATATCAATGAAAAAACCTATTAATTTTAAACAATATTGATCTATACCAAATATCATTAAGAATAATGAGATAATAGATAACGGCATCAGAAAGAAAGACATTATTGGTACAGCAATAAGGTTCATGGGAATAGAATAAGTAGGAAATGTATAAAATTGGTTTATTACTACAGGAGCAGTTACTATGCTTGCAAGGAAGCTTGAATAAATATTAGAGGCAATATAAAATTTTATGGAAGAAAATATCCCCTTGCTTTTACCTAAAATCTATTGATTTCTTATATAAAATTCGTAACCAGCAGTTAGCGATAATACTGCCACAAAAGATAATTGGAAGCTTGGATGAAATATATATTCGGGATTTACCGATAATATTATGCAAGCTGCAATCGCGAGCGATCTTAGGGGGTAGGGCTTCCGTCCTATCATAACTGCATAAATAAAAATTGCCGTCATAATGAATGCCCTTGTGGCAGCAATTTGCATGCCACTTAGCTGCAAATAACCATAACTACCTATTAAAGAACAAATTGCTGCAATTGACTTTATGTTGTAATTATAAGCAATATAATTTGATAGATTTAATAAGAATCTTGCTGATATGAAAAACAGCATTGCTACCAATGATAAATGTAGACCGGAAACGCAAAGTATATGAGATATACCGCTTTGTCTCATTTCTTTCATTAATTTTCGATCGATGGCTTTGGTTTCTCCTAGTAATATTGCTGCGGCGAAATTACCTTTAATAGGACCAAGTGTTTGGATTAGGCGGTTGTAAATATTTTTTTTAATTTTATAGATAAAATTATTAGTGTAAAGATTACTATGTGCTATAATTTGAGGGGAGGACAGTGCATAGCCAGTGGCGTTGATATCTGCCAAATATGCATAAAAGCCAAAGTCATAGCCACCTGGTAGGATACTACTTTGAGGCTTATAAAGCTGAGCCACTAGGTTAATGCTATCGTTAATATTAATTTCTTGAGCATATTTTGCTGGCATGCTTATCCTAACTTTCTCTAAAACCTGATTAGACCTATTAAGTCTTTGAATTTTGACCTGATGTAAGATAATTTGCATACCATGAGTGGTCGGTTTCATCGATTCTATAGTGCCATCTATTTATGAAATTATTGGCTTTTTAATACCAACAACATGTAAATTTGATATACGATATTTGCCAACTAGCATACCACAGGAAAAAGCGATAATTATCCCCGCAATAAATCGCCCAAATATGTTATTTCTTAAGATTATTAGTGACAAAGAAATTGTGAAAATAGCTAGAATAGATATAAAGGAAGGTTCGCTACTTAAAGTAAAATAAGTACCAATACCGCAAATGAAACTAACAAAATACCAAAGGCTGAGATTGTGATATTCTTGTTCTAAAATGCTTTTGGCAAGTTTAAAAATTAATTTATAATCTCTTAGGATCATTGCATCTAATAGTAGATTTTTACTTAAAATAAGCTACTATTAGATATAATTCAAGAAATCTATTCCCTCATTTCACCCTGAATATATAAATCAGAAGCTACCTGATAAAAACTAATAGCTTCTTCCACTAAACTAGGAATATTCTCAACCTCTATTTTATCTTCAGCAATTAATTTATAAGTTTTTGCTTGTTCCTGTGGTCGTAAGATAACTAAGTGATTATCCTTCATGAAGCCAAGCAATTGATAAGTGCTGATAAAAGCTCTGTTTGCTGGCATGTTTAATATATCTTGACCAAAAAACTTACTATTATACGAAAAATTTAATAATCCCAAAATAGTAGGAGCAATATCAATTTGACTGGCTAAATTATCAACTATCTGTGGTTTTAATATATTGGGAGCATATATTAATAGAGGTATGTGATATTTATTAACCGGTAAATCAGTTTTACCAGCACTTGATGCACAATGATCAGCCGTAATAACAAAGATAGTATTATCAAACCAAGGGTGAGTTTTAGCTAATTCAAGAAACTTACCAATAGCATAGTCAGTGTATTTAACAGCTGCACTACGTCCACCACCAGATGGCAAATCAATCCTACCTTCGGGGAAAGTATAAGGACGATGGTTAGAGACAGTCATAATTAATGAGAAAAAGGCTTTGCCTTCCTTATAATTTTGATCAGCTAACTCCAGTGATCTTATTAGTATATCCTCATCAGCTACTCCCCAAATATTAGAAAAACTTATTTCGTTGGATTTTAGATTGCCTTGATCAACTATATTATAGCCATTACCATGAAAATAATTTTGTAAATTATCAAAGTAACTATAGCCACCGAATAGGAAGTTAATAGCATAGCCTTGATTCTTAAAAATAGTAGCTATATTAAATAATGACTGATTATCAGGACGACGGATAATAGAAGAGCCAGGAGTTGGCGGTACTGATAAAGTAATAGCTTCTAAACCTCGTACTGTTCTAGTTCCTACTGCATATAGATTGGTAAAAAATATGCTTTGTTCAGCTAATTTATCCAAATTTGGCGTAATATTTTGTTGATTGCCAAATTTACCCATGAATTCGCTACTCAGGCTCTCGACGGTAATAAAAACAATATTATATTTATTACTGTTAAAAGAACTTGTCCTGATATTTCGTTCTATAGTGGTAGTATTTGAGTATATTTGTTGATCTTTCGATAAATTGCTGCGAACGATATTTAAAGCCTGGTTTTTATCAATTACTGGATAAAATTTATTATAATCTAAGCTATTATTAAAATAGGCAGAGAAAAACTCATATGGACCGTTTTTAGCAAGTTCGATAGCATATTTATTAGAATTAAAAGCAATTTTATTAGGGTTATAGAAATTAAAAGCAACTAGGCTAAGCAAAAATAGCATTATCACACAAAAAATATGTTTCTTGCCATTTAGAGTACTTGCTTGATTAATTATGTATTTTCTCAAGAAAAAAACAATTAATAGTGTAATAATTATAATGCCTAGTAATATTTCTATATAGGGCAAAGATTCCTTTACAGTACCAATGATTTCATGGGTATAAATTAGATAATCTACAGCAATAAAATTAAATCTAACACCGAACTCATCCCAAAAGATAATCTCGGCAATGGCAATAAATATTAGTAAAGCAATAGTACAAAAATAAGCGATAAAAGAGCAGCTTACATACAAAAATTTATACCGAGCCAATAACTTGTAGAAGCCAATGATAACAAGCGAAATTACTGGTAAAAAATAACAAAGAGATATTAGATCATTAAATGTAATAATAACAAAAATTGACACTAGATCATATATGGTTATTTGTTGTTGCCATAAAGCATATGAGCTTAATAGAATACGAGTAATAAACTGAAATATTAGGTAAATTCTAACAATAGGAAAATGAAGCAGTGTTTTTATCATATATATCTAAATTAACGTCATATATTGACGAAGTCCATATATGACGGTTTATTTCTTTCCTTTAAAGGGACGATTTTAACTTATCTCCCTAGCTATTAGTCTTCCTATTACCATAAATGTCAAGAAAAACTTATGGGTAATAGTAAGCTGCCTACGTAGGGATTGACACCCTAGGCTATTAAACTGATGTCTTACATCAAAACTTGAGGTTAGGTAGCGAAATTTCAACCAATAAACCACTTAAAATTTTACTATCCTGCAAGGATATTGTTCCATTATGATCAATGATTATTTCTTTAGTAATAGCAAGACCAAGTCCAACATTACCTGAATTATTAAGTGGGCGTGACTTATCTGAACGATAAAATGCTTTAAACACTAATAATTTCTCTGCATCCTTTATGCCAATACCATTATCTTCAATTTTTATTATGGCATTAGTAGAACTAGAATATACAGTAATTCTTATTTTTGTAGAATATTTTATAGCATTACTTATTACGTTAGATATTGCACGTTCAAAGTTGATAGGCTTGATTTGTGCTGTTATCTGCTCTGTTGCAAGCAACTCAATATTGGCAACAGGCCATTTATTTATGATAGTAGACATCCAAGAAGATAACTCAATTATTTGAGCTTCTTCACCATTTTCACCCTTAGCAAAGTCAAGGTATGATTTTATCATTTGTTGCATGGTCAGTATATCTTCCTTAAGACCTTCTGTTTCTTCAGATTTGTTCATTAACTCCAGTTGTAATTTCATTCTAGTTAAAGGAGTACATAAATCATGTGAAATCATAGCTAACATTCTAGTTCTTGTAGTGATTTGTTTTTCAATTCGTTCTTTCATTTTAAGAAAAGCAATACCAGCCTTTTTAATTTCTTTTGCACCAGAAGGTTTAAATGTTTGTAATCTTGTAATTCCTTGTCCGAATTGATCAGCAGCATCTGCAAGAGTTAAAATGGACTTAATTTGATTTTTAGAGAAGATCAAAGAAACAGAAAGTAATAAAATAGTTAAAAAGATTAACCATAAAACAAAAATATAAGCCGTTGGATTCATCAATAATTTTGCAGGGAAAGTGATTTTTAGTAAACCATCAGTCAATTGGAATAATACTTCAATTCTTCCTACATCATTAATCTGTACTATATTTTTCTTATTAATTTTTACGTTAATAATATTTTTAAAAATCTCTAATTCTTCACTAATTCTAGGTTGTTTGCGTGGCAAGTTTAATTTTTGATGAAACTGATACGACAAATTTAAATAATTTGTCTCTGTTGTGTTTTTTTCTAATAGATTATTGTCGTCTTGTTCAAGAAGGGAAATAATTTCATTAGCAATAATATTGCTAGTATAATAAGAAACATTATACCAGTGACGATCATAGAACAAAAACACTGCTAGAATTTGTCCTATTAATGTTGGAACAATAATAATGAGAACAAATCTAGCCAGTAAAGTTTGTGGTATAAGTTTATGTATAAATAGCATAACCGCTATTCCGTATGGTTTTTAGATATTTTGGTTCTTTAGGGTCATCTTCAATCTTACTTCTTATTCTGACAATTTGTACGTCGATAGAGCGAGGGCTAAGCCCTCCCATTATTTTTGACAACTCATCACGTTTCATTTCTTGTCCATTGTGTTTTAATAATACTTCTAGCAATTTTTGTTCTGTAGAACTCAATTGTACAGGTTGATTATTTTTTATAAATTCCTTTGATTCTAAATTATAATAATTATTGCCAAATCGCTTGATTTCATCTTGTTTTTTATAATTATTATAGCTATTTAATAGGTTATTAATCCTGAGTAATAATTCTTTCGGTTCGAAAGGTTTGGTCAGATAATCAGATGCACCAGATTCTAATCCCTTGATACGATCACTTGGTTGTGATAGTGCAGTTAGCATAACAATTGGTATAAGGTTTTTACTTGATCTTATAGTATGGGCAAAATCAAGCCCTGTAACATTCGGCAACATAACGTCTAGAATAATTAAGTCATAAATAGAGGATTTTAATAGTTCCTCAGCTTCTTGGACAGAAGCTGCTGTTGATACTAAAAAGTTGTTTTTATACAAAAACTGTTTTAAAAGTTTTTGTATTCGAGTATCATCATCGACTACAAGAATGTGGGGTTTTGAGCTTTGCATAAATAAATTTTCGGTGATAAGAATTACTATAGTTTAATAGTGGAACATTGACAATGACAATAATACAAGAAAATACATTAACTGAAAAGCCGTTTAAGAATCTTAATCAACTATCAGGTTATATCTGGATTAATGGTAGATTTATTGATTGGCAGGAGGCTAAGATACACGCTCTTACTTATAGTTTACATTATTCTGGTGGAGTTTTTGAAGGAGAAAAAGCCTATAATGGCAAAATCTTTAAATTAGAAGAACATACCCAACGTTTGATAGAGTCGGCAAAAAGTTTAAGTATAGAGGTACCGTATAGTTTTGAAGATATTATAACAGCTCACCAGTTACTTATAACAAAGAATAATATTAAAGATGCGTATGTTCGTCCTTTAATTTGGTATGGTAGTGAATCTCTTAATCTAACTAATGTAAATTTATCGGTTAATTTATTAATTGCTGCTGTTCCATCAACTCCTATATCTTCCAGTGATTTAAATGTCCATATTGCTCGTTGGCGGAAATGCCATCCAAACTCGTTGCCGCCGCAGTGTAAATCGTCAGGGCATTACAATATGATGATAGTATGCCAGAAAGAAGCTAAATTTGTGGGTTATGATGATGCAATTTTATTAGATTGGCGGGGGTATGTTGCTGAATGCAGCACGTCAAATATCTTTTTTGTTAAAGATGAGCAATTATTCACCCCGATAGCTGATAGTTTCTTAAATGGTATAACGCGTCAAACAATTATTAAACTTGCTAATGATTTAAATATCAAGGTTATAGAAGAGTACATAACTATAGATAGGCTAGGGGAATTTAAAGAATGTTTTATGACTGGTACAGCTGCAGAAGTTAAGGGGATTAAATCGATTAACCGTGGTGATCAAAATATTATCTTTGAAGATAGTAAAATTACTAATTTGTTAAAAAAAGAATATAATAGCTTAGTGCGTAAATAAATAGTGATATAATGGAACTGATGCGATGAACAATAATATATTTAAAGGGCTTATTACAGCTATTATAACCCCGTTTAAGGATAATAAATTAGATTTTGTTTCTTTGGAGAAAATACTTAACTATCAAATTGATAATAAAGTTGATGGAGTAGTGATTGCTGGTTCTACTGGTGAAGGCCCTAGCTTAAGTTTACAGGAATATCAATCTTTGTTAGAAATAGCTGTAGAAATTACTAAAAACCGTACCCAAATAATAGCAGGTTGTTCCGCTATCACTACCAGTATAGCCATAGATATGATAAAAATATGTACAAAAATTCCTGTTGATGGGCTTATGTGTAGTATTCCTTCTTACGTAAAACCCATGCAAGAAGGAATTTATTTACATTTTGAAGCTATACATAATGCTTCTATAGATAGGGCAAGTAATTTGCCCATAATGCTGTATTCAGTACCTAGTAGAACTGTGGTTGACTTTTCAGATGACACGATAGTTAGGCTCAGTAAACTACCACGTATTGTAGCTTTTAAAGATGCAGGTAATGATTTAGAACGTCCTTTGAGAATTAAGGCTGCTGTAAGCAAAGATTTTAACTTATTGTGTGGTAATGATGGATTAGCGTTATCTTATAATGCTCAATCAGGAGTAGGGTGCGTTTCTGTTGCCTCTAATATAGCACCTAGTTTGTGCAAGAAATTACAGGATAATTGTCATGCTGGTAATTATAAAGAAGCTCTGCGAATAGAGCAGCAGTTACTACCCTTATATAAAGCATTATTTGCAGAAACAAACCCAATACCAGTGAAATATGCAGCGTGCAGATTAGGGTTATGTTCTAACGAGTTAAGGCTTCCTTTAACTTCAGCGTTGAAAGTTACTGAGGAAAAAGTAAATAAAGCTATGGACTATGTCGGAATATAAGAAAATAATAGCACAAAATAAAAAAGCATATTTCAATTACTTTATTGAAGAAAAAATTGAAGCTGGCATAATATTAACCGGGAGCGAAGTTAAATCGCTGCGTCAAGGAAAAGCTAGTATAGAAGATAGTCATGCCGAAAATTCGGCAAATGAAGTGTTTTTATATAATTGCCATATTGCGGAATATGACAAAGCTAACAGATTTAATCATTCGACTAGAAGGACTCGTAAGTTGCTTCTTAATTCTAGTGAAATAAAGAAAATAATTGGTAAAATTCGCCTAAAAGGCTACACTCTTGTTGCTCTTTCTTTATATTTCAATAAAAAAAATAAAGTAAAAGTTGAGTTAGGCATAGCAAAAGGTAAAAAATTACATGATAAGAGACAGACAATTAAAGAACAAGATTGGAAGAGGGATCAGGGGCGGATTATGCGTGCGAAGTAGGATAAAAATAATTTTTATGCGACCAACCTCACAGCACCTTAACTTCTTAGAGCCTAAAGCACCCATTATACTTCCATATAAACAAATAGGTAAAGTTAATGACAATAACTCCTGACTACATAATTGAAAGAAAACAAAATAAATTAAAATTAAGGCTGTGGAAGTTAGCAACAATTTTAATGTTTATAGTTTTAATTGTTGTGATGATTAAGAAATTTAATTTGCCAAGTTCTGAATATGTAACTACTAATAGTAACTATATAGCTGTAGTTTCAATAGAAGATATAATTTTTGAGGATACAAAACGTGATAAAAGATTGGAGAAAATCATTGATGATGATAAGATTAATGCTCTAATTGTTAATGTTAATTCTCCTGGTGGGACTGTGGTTGGATCAGAGAAAATTTACAATATACTCAGAAAAATATCAGCAAAAAAACCGGTAGTGATTGTTATGGGCACATTGGCAGCGAGTGGAGGATATTTGATATCATTAGGAGGGGATTACATAATTAGTCATAATGGAACGATTACTGGTTCAATTGGTGTGATTTTCCAAACTCTAGAAGTAACAGATTTAGCAAAGACACTAGGTATTACCTTCAATAATTTTAAATCTGGGGAATTAAAAGCTGCTCCTAATCCTACTGAGAAAGTTACAGAAGCTGTTCGTCAAGCTATAATGTCTAATGTACAGGATACTTATGATTATTTTATTGAACTCGTTGCTTTAAGAAGGGGATTAGCAATTGAAGAAGTTAAAAAAATAGCTGATGGTCGGATATATTCTGGTCGCCAAGCTTTGAAACTAAAACTTGTTGATGCTGTGGGTTCTGAGGATGATGCGATTAAATGGTTACAGGAAGTCAAAAAAATTGATAAAGATTTGAAGGTAAAAGAATTTAAAATAAAACCGAAATCAAAATTTCTTGAAATTATTATGGAGGATTTTGATAGTGTTTTACCAAATTTTTTTAAAAATAAATTTCAAGGAATAAAAGCAATTTTTTAATTTATGGCAAGAAAGTCTGATTTAGTGGATAAAATATCTAAGGAACTTAATTATCTTTCTAAGGAAGATATAAAAGATTCTATAGATTTGGTATTTGATTATTTACAGTTTAGCCTCGCTGAGCAAAATCGTATTGAAATTAGAGGCTTCGGTAGCTTCTCGATTAGGGAGCGGAAATTTCCCAATAGTGAGCAGTCATATAAAACTATCTATTATCGTGGACATCGCTAGGCTTTTGGAAAAGGGAGGGAATAATTCTTATCCCGAATTCGCGTTCTCATGTTATACTATTAGCCAAAGCCAACTTCCTAGCCTCTGCTGATTTACCAGTATAAACTATATTTTGGTAATTAAGTTTGATAGCGGTAAATAAAGCTGCGTGATCGTTTCCTACATTAACAATAATTTTTACGATTTGGGGAAATTCTTCAATTAGTTTTTTAAAAATATAATCCCACACTAGCATACCGTAATATCTCGTGCTACCACTTTTGTTAGTTAAAATAACCGGCTCATGGAATTTGGATAAGAACTCTCGTGCATCGCTTAAGTTTTCTATTGTGTAAGTTATTGGATTTGGCATATTTTTTGACTTTTTACTTACTCAAATTAGGCTCTTATATCTTAAAAACATGTTATAAGTAGTTATAAGAGGGTGACTTGATAGGTTCTAGACAGAAATAGTCGTTCACAGAATAAGTACCCTCTTACAAGGTTTGCTTTGAACAAATTGCAGAAGGTGCTTGAAATACAGTAGCCTTGCACAATAAGAAGAAGGAGATTATATCATGAATAAAATAATAGGTCTAGATGTAAGTAGAAAATGTGTCAATAACATTCTAAAATGTCCGGGTTTTGTAACAAGGTAATTGTCCGTTTTATTGTGAATCTTTTTTTTTAAATTCTTAAAAAATATTTTTTAAAATTTAGATGGTTGTGGTTGTGGAATTGTGGGAAACTTCGTTAGAAGTTGATACTGGACTGAAAAATCAAGACAAAAAAAATAATAATGTTGTTTCCCATTTTTGCATTTTTCAAGCTGCAATTTGTTCATAATTTTGTATAGAATTTAGATAGGCATTCATAGGCTTTTTGTAACCAATACTTGAATGGAATCTTCTATAATTATAGTGATTAATGTAATCATCAATACCACTCTTTAGCTCTTTAACATCTTTAAAATCATTAATAAATATACAATTATATTTTAAAGTTCGGAAAAATCTCTCCATAATTATATTATCAATACTTCTTCCTTTACCATTCATCGAAACTTTAATGTTATGCTCTTGTAAAATTTCAATGTGTTCATGACTAGTATATTGACTGCCCTAATCACTATTAAATATCTGCGGTGCAGGATATTTGTTAAGTGCATCCCGCAATACTTCAGTTACCAAACTTACGTCCATACTATTTGACAATTTATAACTCAACACAGCTCTACTATGCCAATCTATAATCGACAAGTTCTTTTCTATTTGATAAGTCCAAGCTTTGTAGCTTTCCCACAGCCCAATCTCTCTCTACTATTGTTTTTCCAAGAGTTTTCGCTAATTCATCATTTTGTTCTTTCAGCATATTAATTTGTTCCTGATATTTACTTACCAGTTTTGCTGGTTCAAAAGCCAATGCTGCATTTGATATAAATTGTTTTTTCCAATTACTAATTGTCTTGGAGTTTATCTCATATTTTGATGCTATCACTGATAATGGACTCTCTTCTTTCAGCACTTCTAATACTATCCTAGTTTTTTCTTCAGCACTAAAAACTCTTACTTTTTCTTTTGTCATTTTTTCTCCTAATTTTTTCTTATTATTTTATCTTAATTAGGAAACTTTTAACTCTATTTTTTTGTCCATTTTCTTCAGTCCATTATATTCTCTTAGCGACTATTTTAGTCAAGGTCTATTCAAGTCACCCTATTTAATTACTTATAACACATTTTTAAGATATAAGGTCTAATGATAAAAAGAATAATCGTAGGTTAGCAGAAGAAAGAGCTCTGAATGAAAAAGTTATTGGTATGCTAAAACGGTTCAAAATTATTGCTGACAAATATTGAAATAGACGTAAAAGATTCGGTCTTAGATTTAATTTGATCTCTGGCATTTATAATTTTGAATTACGTTAACCAGTTTCGAAAGAGGTCTAATGATACCTCTGGTCATTACTTGGGATTTGCAAGAGTTTTTTGTTATAGGAAACAGTATTATCTTTTGCTACTACTCTTTCCTCTTGAATCGATAATATATCTTGTAAATCCCTTCCAGTATAGGGGATAAACGCACTCTCCTTAAGCTCTGGGGTCACGCAAAACTGCTCATTATATTCTAGAACAAAAACTTCCTTAAGATAACAATTTGCCTCTCTAATCGTTCTAATACCAGCTACTCTGAATTCTTGTGGTAACCGCTTCTGAAGAGAGCCAAACATCCTCTCTGACCTACCCTCTCGCCTCTGGGGAATAGGCATGGATAAGCTGAATGCCAAGTTGCTTGCCACGCTCTTCCTACTTGTGTCGGGTTATTCTTATCTACCTTACCACCGGCTATTGCCGTGTAAGCATACAAGTTCCATACCTAACCCTAACCTATGTTTGTGCCACCTATGTACCGTTTACCAGTAACTCGGCTATTGTATGACAGCTAGTTACCTGATTTTATAAGCTCTTCGAAACCCATAATTTTGACAAAAAGAAGACTCTCTCTATACTTAAATACAGTGATTCACTTTCGTTCACCTCCATAGGTCATACCTGACTGTTTCCAGCCTTTTCCTTAACACTCACCACCATATTCCTTAGAATACAGCAGCTTAAGGTAGTTTAATATCTGCTCATACCAGCCGATTCCGGTGGACCTACCACCATGTTAAGTACAGCACCACTCCTCACTTCTACAGTGACTCGTACTCTTGGTACACCGAAGATAAGTCGTGCTTGCAGCGACTCCTCGCAATGACGGTTTAAGCCTTACAACAGCACTTCGCTAATAGACGATTTTTAACTTTCAACAGTTGTGGCTAGCAGGGGGGTGACATCGAAAGGGAATCAATGCTTCAGCCCTAAGGGAATTATACTGATAATTTATTACATCGCAATTTGTGTTTTTTTGCTTAGAGTCCTTGACTTCGTTAAATTAATAACGTTATATTGTATACTTAAGAAATATTAATTAAGTAGGAGTAGTTGTATGATAAGTGGTAAAGAAAACTTAAGGTTTGCCAATGAATCTGTGAATAAGCTAGCTGAGGCTGCAATTGCAGCCTATGTTAGCTTACCACTATCTTCTCCTGATAAGAAAAATTTAGAAGATGTTGCTGAGATTATAACTAGTACGATAAATGTTGCGGATGGAAGTAACTTACAGAAAAATATAGAAGCGTTAACCAAAAAGGTTGAAAACAGTAAAAATCGTTCCCCCATTGTTATTAAAGCAAGGGAATGGACTCGTTCTCTTATTAAGTTTTTAAAATTTCCATTTAGTAAACAACATAAAGAAGAGTTAAAACAAGTAGAATCAGATTTTATTAAAGAGCTTGGACTTATAAAAAGTTACTATAAGGCTATTTCCCCTGTGCAAGAACAAATATCTACAAGCATTCCAGTAAAAGAAACCGGGGTTTTGCCCCCATCTTTGGTAGAAACTCAGCAGAAACCTCATATAATGACGGCTACCACAGCACCGGTAGTAGTACATGAAACTGCACACTTTACTATCTCAGTGCAGGCAACAGTTACTCCTCCTAACGATCCAGTTACGCCACCACCGCCACCACCTCCTCCGCCTTCACCTCTTCATTCTAATGTAGTGCTGCAACAGATATCTCAAGCTGATTTGTTGGCGGCTATAACAAAAGGTAACTTTAAGTTAAACAAAGTAGAAGACCGAACATTAAATGAATTACCTGCAGACCAAGCAGATGATCCCTTTATGAATGAGTTGCAGAAAAAGTTGGCAGTACGTCGAGGATTTGTTGAGGGACAAGACGATAAGAAGGTATCTCCAACATATGCTAAAGACGCTGCTGAATTTGAAAGGCTGCGAAGAGAAGAAGAAGCACGCCAAAAAAGACAAGAGGAGATAGAGGCTTCAAGGATAGCAGCAGCACTAAAGGAAGAGGCGGAAAAGAAGGCAGCAGCTGAAAAGATACTATCTCCTCCTAAGGCTCAATCTAAGCTTGGAGAAATTCCACCACCACCACCTCCTCCACTTTCTTCGCCTAGTACAAACTCGCTACCTAATATTAGAAAATTAGAAACAGCTGTAGAAGTATCTCCAACAACCAAGCCGCAGACTGAGCAAAAGAGACCGGGGTTTGTTGTCGGCTCAGCAGATATCACAAATGCACTAGCAGGGTTGAGGAAAGCAGCTACTTCTCCTCAAAAAGAAACAGAAGCACCTACACTAAATTTGGGGGTAAAGCTTAAACAAAAAACAGATACACATACTAGGTAACCGACAAAACAGTGCAATCCAGCTCAATAGTCTTCGATGTCATTCCTAGCTAAAAGTGGGAATTCAAAAAATAGCCTGCAAAAGTTATATAGTTATGATATACTAAACCTCAATTTCGGATTAATTTTATTAATCCAAAATTGGAATGACAACGAGAGTGCTTAATAAAAAAGTAAGTATTTTATACTAAAATTGAGGAAATTATGATATATTGCAAACAATCTAACCAAACATCTTATCCTTTTGTCTTACCGGAATTACCTTATGGTAAAAGTGATTTTGTTCCGCATTTTTCCCCTGAAACTTTTGACTACCATCATGGGAAACACCACCAAACATATGTAACTAACCTGAATAATTTTTTACAAGATAATCAGGAATTGCAGAAAAAAAGTTTGGAAGAATTAATAATTTCTACAAGCATAAAACCAACTGAAGCAGCCATATTTAATAATGCAGCACAAATATGGAATCATACTTTCTTTTGGCATTCTATTAAGCCTTCAGGTGGAGGGAAGCCTACTGGTAAGATATTGGAACAGATAAATAAAGATTTTGGTAGTTATGAGAATTTTGCTACTGAATTTAAGCAAGCAGCAGTAAGCCAATTTGGTAGCGGTTGGGCGTGGTTAGTCTCTAATAATGGGAAATTACAAATAGTAAAAACTAGTAATGGTGAAACTCCTATTACTAAATCTATGAAACCTTTGCTTACCTGTGATGTTTGGGAGCATGCCTACTATATAGATTATCGCAATAAGCGTCCGGACTATGTCTCAGTTTATATAGAACATATGATTAATTGGCAATTTGCTGAAAGCCATCTTTGAAACTTAATTTTAGAAAAAATACAATCAATAATTAAGGTAATTAGTTATGAAAAGAAAGCATACTGATATAGAAAAATCATTAGTAAATGTAAAGGAATATCAAGACCTTTGTTCCTATGCAGATTCACAACACTACAGCGAACTAGAAAAGCATGATAAGAGATATCTTAAAACAGCACTAAGAGAAGTACAAGATTCATTAGACATAAAGAAGAAGAGAAAGAACTCTGCGACAATTATGATCCAAACTATTACGGTACCGTAGGCGTATTAAAGGTTATTAAAGTAGCCCAAAAACATAAAATAGAACTACCAGATAGATTAACATTCTGTAACTCTATGAATAAAAAAGCAAGTTGCTCAGAAGATGAAGCTAAAAATATAAAAGATAGAGTTGAAGAGTCTTTACAAAACCTACTATATATAAAGCCTGTAGAAATTAAGATGGTCTTGATGGCAAAATTAAATCAAATCGTTGAGGAAAAATCGCCACTATTTAGGAACAACAGATAAATGAACTATTACAATTAAAAATACCTAAATTTAATGAAGCAGACCTAAATTTAGAACATTACTTTAAAAGTTTATCTCGTGATATACAGCAAGATATACCTATCGATCCTAGGGCATATCGTCACGAGATTATAGTTGAATAATTTGTGAAGTTGGTTATACTAATTATAGTAATAGGGATAATAGTTATGGGGCTAGCACATAGAAGACATGATATAAATGATGAACTTTGGAATAAGATACAAAGGCATTTGCCTGGCAGGGAAGGTTGTTGGGGAGGGGTTGCAAAAGATAATAGAACCTTTGTAAATGCAGTAATGTGGATATTTAGGACAGGAGCTCCTTGGAGAGATTTGCCACCTGATTATAGGAATTGGAAGAATGTACACAGAAGATTCTGTAGATGGTGCGATAATGGAGTATGGGAGCATGTACTAAATATTTTTATAAATGCTCCTGATTTCGAATGGTTAATGATAGATTCAACATTTGTAAAAGTTCATAAAGCAGGACTTGGGGCAAAAGGCGGGAATCAAACGATTAGCCGTACAAAAGGGGGCTCAATACAAAGATACATATGGCCGTGGATGCACACATGGTATGCCGGTCAGAATTATTGTTACAGAAGGTTCCAGAAACGATTGTACTCAAGCTTGTGAATTAACCCAAAATATAGAGGCAGAGTACCTTATAGCAGATAAAGCTTATGACACAAATAGCATCGTAGAATTTGCTGAACAAGCAAATATAATTCCTGTAATACCATCAAAAAGAAACAGAAAGATTCAAAGAGAGATAGATAAGGATTTATATAAGTTAAGGCACATTATTGAAAATACATTTTAAAAATTTAAAGAATGGCGTGGTATAGCAACAAGATATGCTAAAAATACAAAATCATACATGGCAGGCCTTTGTCTAAGGGGATTACTAATGTGGGCTAAAATCTCGTGACGATATACCCTAGAATGCAGTATGCAAACTAAATTTTGCTTGCTTACGATACTTTGTAAATCTTTATAGTATAAGGTTTAGCAAAGACTTTGTTGAAATTATATTTGCGATTCAAAAAATAAGAAAAAGCAAGAAAATTTACTTTTTCTTGAATCTCATAATTTGAGCTAGATATTTTTCGCGGTCAATTAAAGCGAGCCACATTGAATTTTGAAAGTCAGTTAATATGATTCTAATAACTTAATTCTTTTTGAAGCTTTTTATCAAAGGTTTTTATTTTGTGACTTTTGTTTTTTTCACCTTCTACTAAAATCATATAATCTCCAAAATCAGCTTTGCCAGTTACGTACTTTTCTAGAGCTTCTAGTACTACTTCCCTTTGACCTATAACGATACCTGTTGAATCAGTTAGTGTTATTATTGCTTGATATATCTCATCCCTAGAGAATCCTTTTACTTTCAAAACCCATGCAAATTCTAAAATAGCGTAAGAAGAAATAAACAATGAGTTTTCCTGAGTAAATTTTAAAAGAAACTCTTGAGCTTCTTTTGCCTGCTCCTGATCATCCTGTAAGTAAGCTCTAACTAGTACATTGGTGTCAACTCCTATCATTTTCAGCTATCGCTTTACTAATTGCATCATCTATGTCTTCAATAGACATCGATTCCTCTTGAGATTTACTTTTACCCATACCAAAAAAGCTGGTAATACTTTTCTTTACAGAAAAAATTTCTAAGCTATCATTGTTTTTTATATTAATTAGTAGTTCTGAGCCAGAATGTAACCCTAACTTTGTTCTTAATGTCTTAGGAATTACTAATTGACCTTTTGAAGATAAAATTGCCCTCGCACTCATAAATATAAACACTTAAATAAATAAAATGTATCTAAAGTAAGTTAACATAACTTACTTTAGTTTGTCAATATATAAAAAATCTTAAAAATTTATTTCTATAATTTTTTGAATCATCCTGAAAGAAAAGTAATTTTTTCTTTCAATTTTTTTTCGTAAAATCTTTCTACTTTTATAGTTCTATATTAACCCATCCATTTTTATAATTTCTGAATTTGAAAATTAAGTTATAACTAACATTCGTAGAAATTTAGTTATACGCAGTATGCAAACTAAAGTTTGCTTGCTTACGATACTTTGTAAATCTTTATAATATAAGGTTTAGCAAAGACTTTGTTGAAATTATATTTGCGATTCAAGAAATAAGAAAAAGCAAGAAATTTTACTTTTTCTTGAATCTCATATTATCAAAAGAAAGCTGACTTTCAAAAATATCGGAAAGTTTTGATAATCCTAGTTCTCTTTTCTTTTTTTCTGATTGCAGTTTTGGTTTTTTATAAATATTCCTTGTGGTCATTGAGTATAAACCTCATCCCTTATTGCTACTCTTAAAACAAGCACTATTGATAGCTCTTCTTCTATGCTACAAATCACTCTATACTTTCCTATTCTATATCTCCATAATCCAACATAATCATATTGCATTGACTTGCCTAAATCTTTAGGATGGCTACATCTTAGTACCTTATTTTTAAAATAATTACTGATTAACCCTTGCGATATTTTATCTAGCTTTCTAAATTCTTTAACAGCCTTGAGATCAAATTCAACTTTCCAAGTCATTATTATCTTCCAACTGCTCTAAAGATATTCTAGGATTTTTTTGCTCTAATCTGTTTAAAGCTATAAAATAATCTTCCCTTTCTTCCAAAAAGCCTTCGACTGCTTTTCTGATAAGATAACTTTTCTTTCTATCTATAATTTTGCCAAGTTGGTCTAGTCTATTATAAAGATCATCTGGTATCTTTGATGTGATTGTATGCATAGGTATACTTTTGATACATTATATACTATTGAATATAGTATATACTTCTTGTAAAGTCAAATTAATCGTTCCAAATTGAAATTTGCATTTATGATTACTATTAAAAAAAATGCTTATGAAAAACACCTTACCTAGCCGCTCAGTATTAATTAAAGAAAAGCTAGATGATATTGTTAAAGAAATTCTAGTATGAATTCACAGCACCTAAAGCTACAAGTACTTTTTTAACTTAATAAAAACAGACTCTCTATCTTCATTTGCCAAATAACCTAATTTTCCTATTATAAGATCACAATCCAAAGAGAAAATTTTAAGCCTAATTTTAGATGGTGAAGGAAGACCAGCAATCTTAAGATTTGCAATTGTTATATCATCTTGCCAACTTGTCTGTTTAGCACTTGTGATCATAGCTAGTATACAGTGATTATAATTTATTTGATATTCGCTTGTTGATATTACTAAAGCTGGTCTCTTCTTGACCGCTGCTTTATCAGTAAAAGGAAAAGAAACTTTTATTACGTCAAATTTATTATAAATCATTATATGCTTCGTCATCTTCTGGTGACAACCATTCAGGAAGAGATTTAGATAAAGAATCTAGATACTCGTAATCAGTATAAGGCAACTTCTGTACCATTACCTTATCTCCTTCGATTTTAAACTTTACTCTATCTCCTTTCTTTAAATGTAGGAAATTTCGTACCTCATAAGGAATAGTTGCTTGATATTTCTCTGTAACTTTTGATGCTAACATATATCTACAAAAATAAGTATACTGTATACGTAATACTAACACTTCTAGAGAATTTGTACAATGATAATTTTTAACTGTAGTTATAGCAAACATTTGGAGAATTTTGTTATATGCAGTATGCAAATTAAAGTTTGCTTGCTTACGATACTTTGTAAATCTTTATAGTATAAGGTTTAGCAAAGATATTGTTGAAATTATATTTACTGTAAAACTAGATAGTGAACTAGTTAATTCTTTTATGTGCAAAATTCAATATACAACTATCTCTTTATTACTCGTCACCCTATTCAATGTATTTAACTATATTTGGTACTTTTGTAAGTTCTCTAATTAAATGGCGTGAATATGGGATTCTATGTCTTATTTCCTGTAGTTTCACTAGAGTAGAGCTGTAACCATGATAGCATTCTAGCCATCTCTTTAATTTTTCTTTAACTCAAATACCGGTCTATGTTTTCTTTAGTACTCTATTTTTTAGACCAAAATAATATGAGTTTCTTTAACTAAAAATTATACTTTAATCAAAAAAAATGTTATATTTAAGAGGTAGTACTTTATTAATTTGATAGGAACAGCAATTGATAACGAAGAACATTTTATGAAGTATAAAAATTATAGCATATCTAATCATATAAAACTTGCACTACAAAAAGCAAATTTTATAGTTTATTATTTTAATAATTTGCCTGATAGGTATCAAATTACAGAAGACAGTTTTAGAGAAGAAAACATGTGCCTAGATTATCCAAGGAGTTCTTATAAAATTAAGCTACATGATAAATTAACAAAAAGTACTATTGAAGTAAAACAGTTTAATTATGACTGGGCTCCTCCTGCTTATGATTGTCCATCTCTTTGGGCTAATAATATAATATTTGACCATACATTAATTCCAAAACCTTTACATTTTGTAGTTAATAGTAAAGTAGGTTGGATAGGAAAGAACTATAGAAATGAACAAGCATTATCAGTTATACAAAATAGAACTACAACTGAGATTTGTATTAAAGACAGTGCTGGTAAAGAAGTAGATGTTGATTTACAGGAACTAACAAGATATTTAAAGCCCGCTGATTTAAAAGCACAAAGTCAGTTACTTGATAAAACTTATGCAGAATTAAGCTATGCCGGTTCAGGTAGTGTAAATATAGTTGATGTACCATTTAGTTTTTGGAGAACCTCTTCAAGTAAAGAGCTAAAGTATCAGAAAGCTTTTTCATATCCTAATTTGCCTGATTTTATGGCTAAATTAAAAATTAGCATACCTGACAGTTATAAATATAACCTTGATACAGTTTTTTACTATTTTAAAACTTCAGAAATGGAGAAAACAGGTAGGGTAGAATTTATATATTCATACCAAAATGATAGAGATGTAAATATTAGGGTTGTGGTATGGTCTAGTTCTGAAAATCATAGTATAAAATATCCCCCAGAACCAGACATTACTCAAAAGTTTGAATATTCTGTTTTAAAGATAGGTGATAAAGAAGTTTATGTTGCATATAGAAACAAAGAGGTGGGACCCTTTGAAGCAGTGTGGAGTAGAGAAGACTACAATTACCTGTTAATTACTAAACCTGAGGTGTTCACGGACGATAAATGGTTTAAAAATTTACTAGGGGATGTGATTCAAGATAATAATTTTGATACATGACTAGAAACAACCTAGGTGTCTTTTTGGAAACAGACATTACTCCTTATGAACAAAACAAGAAAGAGTTAACAGATATTAACTATAAGCATTGGTATACCCAAAAAAGGTGAACGTTTAAAGAAATTTTGTTTTGACTAACATTAAGTGAGAATATAATTTTCTTAGCTAATCTGCTAAACGCAGTATGTAAACTAAAGTTTGCTTGCACTAATGAACTACTAAACGGCTAAAGACCATAATATAGGTAGGATTATTTTTGTTTCTTGGTTTGTGACGTAGTATTACTAGAGTTAGCAAATATTCTAAATTCATCAAGTAGCATTTTAAGATGCATATTTATATCTTCTAACTGAAAGGTAACATGCAATAAGTGATGTTCTTTCTTAGCTGCATTGTTAACTAGCTCTGTGGTTTTTTGATACAAACTAAAGTAAGTTATGTTAACTTACTTTAGATACATTTTATTTATTTAAGTGTTTATATTTATGAGTGCGAGGGCAATTTTATCTTCAAAAGGTCAATTAGTAATTCCTAAGACATTAAGAACAAAGTTAGGGTTACATTCTGGCTCAGAACTACTAATTAATATAAAAAACAATGATAGCTTAGAAATTTTTTCTGTAAAGAAAAGTATTACCAGCTTTTTTGGTATGGGTAAAAGTAAATCTCAAGAGGAATCGATGTCTATTGAAGATATAGATGATGCAATTAGTAAAGCGATAGCTGAAAATGATAGGAGTTGACACCAATGTACTAGTTAGAGCTTACTTACAGGATGATCAGGAGCAGGCAAAAGAAGCTCAAGAGTTTCTTTTAAAATTTACTCAGGAAAACTCATTGTTTATTTCTTCTTACGCTATTTTAGAATTTGCATGGGTTTTGAAAGTAAAAGGATTCTCTAGGGATGAGATATATCAAGCAATAATAACACTAACTGATTCAACAGGTATCGTTATAGGTCAAAGGGAAGTAGTACTAGAAGCTCTAGAAAAGTACGTAACTGGCAAAGCTGATTTTGGAGATTATATGATTTTAGTAGAAGGTGAAAAAAACAAAAGTCACAAAATAAAAACCTTTGATAAAAAGCTTCAAAAAGAATTAAGTTATTAGAATCATATTAACTGACTTTCAAAATTCAATGTGGCTCGCTTTAATTGACCGCGAAAAATATCTAGCTCAAATTATGAGATTCAAGAAAAAGTAAATTTTCTTGCTTTTTCTTATTTTTTGAATCGCAAATATAATTTCAACAAAGTCTTTGCTAAACCTTATACTATAAAGATTTACA
The DNA here is from genome assembly GCF_964031035.1 of Candidatus Tisiphia endosymbiont of Empis tessellata. Classification (NCBI taxonomy): domain Bacteria; kingdom Pseudomonadati; phylum Pseudomonadota; class Alphaproteobacteria; order Rickettsiales; family Rickettsiaceae; genus Candidatus Tisiphia; species Candidatus Tisiphia endosymbiont of Empis tessellata. Next base: position 558,452 of record NZ_OZ034997.1, read on the forward strand.
AAGTATCGTAAGCAAGCAAAATTTAGTTTGCATACTGCATCTAGCAAATTAGCTAAGAAAATTATATTCTCACTTAATGTTAGTCAAAACAAAATTTCTTTAAACGTTCATCCTTTTTGGGTATAGCAATGCTTATAGTTAGTATCTGTTAATTCTTTCTTGTTTTGTTCATAAGGAATAATGTCTGTTTCCAAAAAGACTCGTGTATTTTTATTAATTATAGCTACTGGTTTTGAAAAATTTTTATCCTGTTTTATTTTTTGATACACCCCTTGCTTAGTATAGTTCCATCTTTTAGCTAAGTCTATTATTCCCAATAACTTCATAAGTTTTTGTATTCGATTTGTGCATAATTATTATTTAAACTCACCCATTGACGAAAGTCAATGTATAAGTGCACTATTGGCAAAAACTGAATGAATTGACTATACCTAATTATTTCACCACTTATATAAACTTTATCATCTTTTATATTACAAAGGGAGGATAATGAGGGGGGCTACGTTCCCTCATGTCACCCTATTTTATCTCCCGAACAATGAGGTTAGATATTTGTTATGTTACATAGCTAACTTATTAGATTTTAAAAAAGACATGGCAATTGCCCAAGTGCGTTATCATAACGACAGGCTGTAAATTTGAAGGAAGTAGATTGTGACTGGGTTTTTTTAATCATAAACTATCAAATATAAATGTAAAGCAAGTAAATGTAAAATATAAGTATATTATTTGACAGTTATACTAAAATGATATATTATAACTCTCCGTGCTAACAATAAGGTATAAAATATGAAAATTGGTTACGCTAGAGTCTCTACTAAATATCAACGCGAATCTTTAGACCAACAAATAGCTTTATTAAAAACTGTGGGATGTAAAGAAGTCTATTTTGAGATTATTAGTGGTACGAATTCTAAAAGACCTGAGCTAACAAAACTATTAGATAGAATTCAAGCTGGTAATACTTTAGTTATTGCTTCCATTGACAGATTAGGTAGAAGTTTAAAAGATTTGATAGATATAATTAGCCACTTAAAAGAGCATTCTATAAATTTTCAAAGTTTAAAGGAACAAATGGATACTGGAACAGACGCAGGAATGTTGATGTTCAATATGATGGGTTCTATAGCTGATTTTGAAAGAAGATTAATAAATAGAAGAATTTATGAAGGGGTGAAAAGAGCAAAAGAACTAGGAAAGTATAAAGGTCGAGTTCATTCAGCAGATGAATCCGTAAGAAAGGAATATATAAAAATGATGAAAACTGGCGATTATCCAGTATCATATATAGCAAAAATGGCAAAAGTTTCTAGACAAACTCTTTATAACTGGCAAGCAGAGTTAGCATAACTATATAGCGTTTACTAATCGATTTAAGTTACATTATTTGTAAGCACTGTCATGGTCTGTATGCAATAGACTTCTTTCGAAACTCTACTTCTGCTGGTGATTTGTACGTCGATGCGGTACTCGAATCCTCACGTACATTAGAGTACGCTGCGGTTCGAGGTGAAGCGTCTCCTTCAAATCCCTCAACACAAGCGAGTTTCGAAAGAGGTCTAATGTTAATAAGCGTAGGTGGACTATCAGACGACTTAAAGTTTAGTAGTTCATAAATCAACTAATAATCGTAACTTATATAAAATACTATTTAATTCAGCATAGGTAGTTTGTGCTAATCTAGGGTAAATAACACGATTTACAGTAATTGAGCGACAATGCTCTACTAAAGCATAACTTTAACTTGTAAATTATCCCTAACCTCTAACTCAAAATGAAGTTTACTAAATTCAGTTTGTGACTTATTACTAAGAGGACAGACGAAAATGATGGGTGGACTAGCATTCAATATTATTTGTGAGTTTAATATTATGACGGGGCGTATTTTTCCAACCTCAGATTTCTTTGCTGGGTCAAGTCTAGCTAAGTAGATACCACCTTGAGTTAAAATTTTCTGTTGTTCCACCATTCTTCTTTTTCTTGCGGTAGATTTGAGTTTAAACCCTCTATTAATTCCCCTGACTCCTTAAGATATTCTTTCGATTTTTTCATAGCGGTAAAACTCTTAATAATATAATTTTGTTCAAGATGAACCTGAAAATTATTTAATTCATGTATAACTGCTTTGCGTATAAATTCAGTTCGAGATATACCTAACTTTTTTGCTACTTCATTACTGGCTGTAGCTATGTTATTTGGTAAAGTTATGGACAAACTTATCATATTAAAAACCATATGAGATAATATATAAGATATTATACTAATAAATAATTTAAAAACAAAAACCTACATTGAAACGTATTGAATACTTTAAGAAAGAAAAAGAATGGCAATATAAAAGAATGGCAATATAAGGGAGATTGTTTTAATGACGATTTAACCAAATTAAAGCAGATGCTTTTAAGGCTCTTACAGAAGAATTTTATTTTTTATATAAGTACCTAAAAAACAAATATCAGTACTGTAATAGCTTTATGGTAGCCTATATAATAACATTCCTCCAGCTTTACCAGCACGCTTTAGTAAGTTATCAGAGGTCGCTAGTGGTAAGTTATAATGTAATGCTAATTCTAAATAACTAGCGTCATACAATGTTAATCCGTGATACTCTGCTAATTCCATTGTTTCAAACCAAGCATGTTCTAATCTTGTTTGATCAATTTTTATTGGAAGATCTTTTAAAATATACATTACTTGTTTACGTTGAGTTACAGTAATACGCTTAGCACGCTCTGCACATAGTAAAACATTACCTGTTTCAAGTAACCAAATAGTTGGAACAATTGCACCTTCTTTCACAGTTTTTTTTAATAAATCCAAATATGCTATCTCGTCAGGCATAAACCACGAAAGAACTATTGAAGAATCTAAAACAAAAGATGTCATAGTTACTTCTTTCCTACATCTCTATATTTTTTCCATTCTTCTAAATCAGATGGTTGTAAATTAATTTCTTTAGCAAGTTTTCTAAGTCTTACAGCTGCCATTTCTGCAATTTCAATATCTTGTACAGTATTAACTGGAACAATTTTTGCAGCAGCCTTTCCTCTCCTTGTAACCAATATTTCTTCACCCTTGCTAGCTCGGTCTAATATTTTAGAAAAATGAGTTTTAGCATCAAAAGCTGTAATTGAATTTTGCATAAAAAGAGTTATCTAGTTTATTGTCTAGTTCTATTATAATTAGTACTTTAAAAAGTACTTTAAAAAAATGCTATAAAATTTTTTATCAATGTATTATCGAAACAATCAGATTTGAGACGGCTCTACATCTGATTGTTAAATTAATATTTTGCCAACTATTAGAGCTTCTTGGATTTTTCCCATTTTCTCGGGATTAATAGCCACTGGTCTTCCACCATATAGACCGCGACGTTTAGTTAATATAAAAAATTACTAGAAACCATTAATAAGCACAAAATAATTTACTAACTATGAAAATTAGAAGTATAATTGCTAATTTTCATAGTTAGTAAATTAAAATGCTTAGACAAAAATTCCTTTCACTAGTTGAGCAACATTTTCAAATTCATAAAGTTTGTGCATTACTTGGACCAAGGCAGTGCGGTAAAACAACATTCTCTCGACAATTTGCTAGTTTAAAAAATATCCCCCAAATTAATATTTTTGATCTTGAAAACCCTTTAGATTTAGCAAGACTTAGAGAACCAATGCTTGCTCTTTCCGACTTACAAGGTTTCGTTATTATTGATGAAATCCAATATAAACCTAATTTATTTTCTATTATTAGAGTGTTAGCAGACAGAGAAAATATTAAGTTCTTAGTATTAGGAAGTGCCTCAAGAGACTTAATTAAACAAAGTTCAGAAACATTGGCTGGACGAATTGGTTACATAGAAATGACCCCATTTGAGATATCAGAAATTTCAGACACTAACCAATTATGGTTACGTGGAGGATTCCCTTTATCATATCTTGCTAAAAGTGATGAATTAAGTTTTTTATGGCGACAAAATTATATCAAAACCTTTTTAGAGAGAGATATACCAAATTTGGGATTCTCGATACCTGCAATGCAGTTACGTAAGTTTTGGATTATGATTTGTCATTATCACGGAGGGATATTTAATGCTTCAGAGTTAGGTAAATCTTTAGGTATTTCTTATCACACGGCAAAGCATTATCTCAATATTTTAGAAGGAACATTTATGATTCGAGTCCTGCAACCATGGTATGAAAATTTAAAAAAGAGACAAGTTAAAACACCAAAAATCTATTTTAGAGATAGTGGCATTTATCATACTCTCTTAGGACTAAATAATAGTGAAGCTATTATCTATAGTCCTAAAATAGGTGTATCTTGGGAAGGTTTTGCCTTAGAACAAACCATTAGATATTACAATGCAGAAACAGAAGAGTGTTATTTTTGGTCTTCTCATAACATGGCGGAAATAGACCTTTTAATTTTCAAAAATGGTAAACGTATAGGATTTGAATTTAAGTACACTGATACTCCTAAAATTACACCATCAATCAAAATCAGTTTAGAAGATTTAAAACTTGATCAAATAAAAATCATTTTTCCCGGAGACATCAATTTTAAATTATCTGAAAAAGTAGAGGCTATTAGTCTAACATCCTTAATCAAAAACTCTTAAATTTAGCTTTAGCTATCCAAGTTAAAGCTGTTAATCAGCAAGTTTCAATGACAGAGATCATATCATAATAGATGCTTTAGAAAAATATGTTAAGTAATATATATGTTTTAACATATATATTCAAAAAATTGTATAAAAATCATAATATATGATATTATGATTTTATAATCATTAAATGAGGGTAAAAATGCTAAGAAGAAACTTTTAATATTAAGAAAAGGGGGAATATAGTAGCAAGAATTATGCAAGTTAAAGCAAGTAATACAATAGCGATAAAAGACTTAAATGAATTTTTTCGTAATGGTTATCATCTTGATCAAGATGATATAGATGAATTTGAGAAGGATATTAATGCAGTTAAATCATTGAAGTTACAGGATTGGGGAAATAAATGGGATTAGTAATTGATAGTTCGGTAATTATAGCAGTAGAAAAAGGAAAAATAGATTTTGTTAAGAACTGTTGACAAATAAGATTCCTTCTATAAACATATTCAAGCATTAATTTTTTATAGGTATAAAAAATATGGGTATTGATTTAATAGTATTTAATACTAAAAAAGTGGAAGACAAAGAATGTAATTCTTATTTTGAACAAAATATCTCTAATGAATTAGAACGGAAACAGAATTATTTTAATCAACCTTGCATAGAATTCCCTATTACTGATGATAATAAGATACTCATTGATAGAATAGTAAAGGACATGCATGAGTCTATCAAAGATTGCGGCATAGGTCTTGCACATAGTCAATATCCTCAACAAGGAAATGCAACAAATCCTTATGCTGTCTTTATTATAGAAGCTCAAGATGTGCCATTTGAAGCTTTTATCAATCCTGTAATTGCTGGACATACTACAGAAAAAATAGGCTTTTATCATGGTTGTTTAAGTGAAATAGGGCATGATCGAGCAAAGATGGCTACCTACAAGGAAATTTTAGTTATCTTTCGTAACCAAAATTTTCAAGTTCAAGTTAAAAAATATACTGATTTGGCATCAGTAATTTGCCAACATGAATTTAATCACCTAACTACCAAAGGTACTTACGTAGATGCTGTTAAGTATCATGTACATCAACACCCTGAATCAAATGAACCATCATTTTATTCTACTGCTGAGCAGGTAAGATTAGATGAGCGTCGTTACTCATTTGATTTAGTAGGAGATGAGATTCCTTGTTTAATTCCTGATTATGTTTTATTAAAATGTCCTAACTATATAAAGAGTCACGAAGCTTATGAACAAGCTCTACAGCTTTATTTACAAGAACATTATGAAGATCAACTATTATATGACAACCTCTTAATGAGTCATCAAGGGAAAGAAACCTTGCCCTTATATGGAGAAGTTTCTCATCCTGAAAGCATTTAGCCAGTTTGTAAAGTAACCGTCTAGTAAAGGTGATCCTCTAATTTAAAATGTTGTGGAATTGTAAAAGACTGCTTGGCATCTTTATCCTTAAAATTAGGGAAAGCATGAATCTTCCTGAAAAACATTCTATAAGCACTATAAGTGAACTATCAAACAGCTAAAGACCATAATGTAAGTAACCTCAGCATCCGTAATGGAAGTCAATAAGAAAATAATAACTTAACATACTGTACTCCATCTGTCCAACTCTAACCCCACTTCCGATATTATCGTTTGTACACTTAACTCACTTAACCCTAGGATTGCAGTAAAATCTACTCCTGCGGCATTATATAATGATTGTTGTAAATCAAACTTTTGGGAGTTCCTGCTCTTGTGTTGCTTTTTACTATTTGTTAAATCACCATCACCACGTTTATCAAACTTTTTTTAGCATGTTTCTATTGCTTCGTCACACTCTCTGATTTGTTTTAGGTAAAATTCATAAATATCTAATTCTTGCTTTAATACTATAAGATGCTCTTTGCGGTAATCTCCTTCTAGTGCTTTGACGATAGTCTCTAAATGCAGCTAATTTATTTGCATCTCTCTTGCCCTCTATAAATTGCTTTTATTATGTTTATAATGGACTGAAGAAAATGGACAAAAAAATAGAGTTAAAAGTTTCCTAATTAAGATAAAATAATAAGAAAAAGTAAGAGTTTTTAGTGCTGAAGAAAAAACTAGGATAGTATTAGAAGTGCTGAAAGAAGAGAGTCCATTATCAGTGATAGCATCAAAATATGAGATAAACTCTAAGACAATTAGTAATTGGAAAAAACAATTTATATCAAATGCAGCATTGGCTTTTGAACCAGCAAAACTGGTAAGTAAATATCAGGAACAAATTAATATGCTGAAAGAACAAAATGATGAATTAGCGAAAACTCTTGGAAAAACAATAGTAGAGAGAGATTGGGCTGTGGGAAAGCTACAAAGCTTGGACTTATCAAATAGAAAAGAACTTGTCGATTCCAAGCTAGCAATGTTACCAAAGACAAGGCAATATGAATTATTAAAGATTAATCGTTCTTCAATGTACTATAAAGCAAAACCATTTAGTGGGTATAACTTAAATATTTTAAATAAAATAGATGAAATATATACTGATAATCCTGAATTTGGTTATCGTTATATCCATAGACAATTATTAGAAGATGGCTTGGTTATTGGTAAGGATCGGGTTCTAAAATATATGAACATGATTGGCATAGAGGCTATTTATCCAAAGAGGAAAAAGTTAACATCTGGAAAAGATAAACAGCATAAAATTTATAGTTATTTGCTTGATAAATATTGGTCTAATCTAGGTATAAGTAAAACTGTAGATGTACCTAACGCTAACGAGGTTTGGAGCGGAGATATCACTTATGTTAGAACTAATTCGGGATTTATGTACATGGCGGCAATTATAGATTGGCATAGTAGAGCTATGTTGAGTTATAAATTGTCAAATAGTATGGATGTAAGTTTGGTAACTGAAGTATTGCATGATGCACTTAACAAATATCCTGCACCGCAGATATTTAATAGTGATCAGGGCAGTCAATATACTAGTCATGAACACATTGAAATTTTACAAGAGCATAACATTAAAGTTTCGATGAATGGTAAAGGAAGAAGTATTGATAATATAATTATGGAGAGATTTTTCCGAACTTTAAAATATAATTGTATATTTATTAATGATTTTAAAGATGTTAAAGAGCTAAAGAGTGGTATTGATGATTACATCAATCACTATAATTATAGAAGATTTCATTCAAGTATTGGTTACAAAAAGCCTATGAATGCCTATCTAAATTCTATACAAAATTATGAACAAATTGCAGCTTGAAAAATGCAAAAATGGGAAACAAATTATTATTTTTTTGTCCTTGATTTTTCAGTCCAGTATCGTTCATGCCTGTTACGCCTGTTATATTGCTAATCACATGATGTAATTGGATGTTCATCTCATTAAGTGCTTTTTGCATACGGTTCACATGGGTTGCAGCATTCTTTGTTAATCTGTCTCTTTGTCTAGTAAGAGTTCATAATTCACATATCTGCTCTTCTGGACGAAATGAACCACTTAATAATCCATAGCTATGAAGTTGTTGTAACCACTGGCAATCCTGAACATCTGTTTTACGTCCAGGTACATTCTTTACATGCCTAGCATTTACTAAGTGATAATATTGAGGATTTTTGCCTTAAGTTTGGAAATAATATAAGTAATAGGGCTTTGAGCAAACGTTATATACTTCTTTTTTTCTCTTTAATTCTTTTTTTGTCATGTGATTGAGAAGGTGTGATTGGGATTACTCTATAACCACAACAATTCATTTTTAGCATAAAATATAGCCATGTTGTTTGTACTAAATATGCTGATATGAAACGATATAGCCAATCACTAACTATAAAATGCTGTATAATTGTATTAAACGTACCACAACCGAGAGTAAGAATAGTAATAAACCGGATATCGTCAGTAATTCTACCACTTCTAGAAATTTTAAAACTCTTAGGAGAATAATGTTTTAAAAGGTTAATATGACTATAGCTAAAACAACCAATGATTAATATTATAACAAAAGATGCACCTATAAAAAAATTGAAATTAAAGAGTTGTTGTAAATCTCCGGTCTTGATATAATCAGATATTGCTTTTTCCGCCCAGCTGCTATTGGTTAATCTTTGGTTTATATATTCAAAAAATTTAAATCCTGATATGACTGGTATTACACTGCAAGATATTAACGTATAGTCATATCTCATAACAAATATCCATAGTGATATTTGCTTTTTAATCATGTTAATAAATGCTAATCTATTCATAAATTACCTTTTTATTATTTAATTTATATCATAGTTAACTCGTTTTTAGATAACTCCTTCGTCATTGCGACTTATCTTCCAGACAAAAATGACCTGAGATTATGCGGCTTTGTTTTTTTTCTGTCAAGTATTATTTTTTTCTTGCATTTTTGGGTAGTTCCATACATAACACCATTTTGACATAGGCAAATGCTAATCGGGTATTACTTCAAAGCCACTAGTCTCTAAAATTTGAAATACTGGAAGCCAGTATACCCCAGTTGATTCCATAGCTATTGTCTTTACCCCACATTTTTTTAACCAATCCGCCATTTCTCTCAAATCACTGGTAAAAGCGGCGAATTTTCGCACGTTCTTTTCTTCCCTATCAACTGGTACGCAAACGTAATGTACTCTAGAACCAACATCGATACCTGCTGCGTCAGGATTAATTACAGCCAATTTTTGCTCTTTATTATTTGTCATAAAATTACTACTCCATTAAATTAGACCGAGCTAATTTAAAGTTGGAGTGTTTAGTGAAATTAATCTCTTAAACGAGGTCACTTATGTATTATAGAACACATAATGCTATCAATGATTTTACCAACAGCTCTAAAACCATGCTTCCCAACGGACTTGCATTGCACCATTGACAGTACCGGTTATATCTCTTTAACCAACTCGGCTGACTTAAACTTTAACACAGGATAACCGCAAACACCACCCCTTGTGGTTGATAGTTCACCGATAACAGTTTGTTTATGTTATTACATAATGCGAAGCATTTTGTTTGGTGCTTTCCACATGAAGCCCTTCGCTCCACTCCCATTACAGGAGCTTCATCACTACTCCAACTTCATCCGCCCCAATAGCATGGAAAATTTGCTATTGGTTCCCAAGTTCCATACCTAACCCTAACCTATGTTCGTGCCACCTATGTACCGTTTGCCAGTAACTCGGCTATTGTATGACAGCTAGTTACCTAATCTTATAAGCTCTTCGAAACCCATAATTTTGACAAAAAGAAGACTCTATATATACTTAAATAACCTGAATTCGATGTAACAAGTTACATCGAATTCAGTGTTATATATAGAAATAATCAGGTTTGAAGCGGCTGCCCACCTGATTGTTAAAATATAATACTCCATTCAATATGTGATTTTAATAATTAAAATCACATATTGAATGATGAAAAAAGTTAAAATGCACCAGCAGAACCGCTTCAAGAGTATATTTTTCCTTATAATAAAGCAAGTATCGATATAAGAATTAATAATTCTTATATCGAGCTGAGGTTAAATACAGTGATTCACTTTCGTTCATCTCCATAGGTCATACCTGACTGTTTCCAGCCTTTTCCTTAACACTCACCACCATATTCCTTAGAATACAGCAGCTTAAGGTAGTTTGATATCTGCTCATACCAGCTGATTCCGGTGGACCTACCGCCATGTTAAGTACAGCACCACTCCTCACTTCTACAGTGACTCGTACTCTTGGCACACCGAAGATAAGTCACGAGTTTGCTAAAGATATCTAATATAAGCAATCAAGTTAAATTAGTTACTGATGAGTTCTTGACAGGGGAGTTGACTTTATATATATTACGGCTTACCTATATATACTCGATGAAAATCAAGAATTGCGTTGTCGTCTTCAGGGATCGTAGGTAGCCACGTACTAAATGTACTCTCCGCTCCTTGACCCTTCGACTCCTGCTACTATCATAATTTTGATCTTCGTCTATCAACTCTTCATTTACGAGTAGTATATCATACTAAGCATGATAAAGGGGGTGTAGCTCAGTTGGTTAGAGCGTCTGCCTGTCACGCAGAAGGTCGCGGGTTCGAGTCCCGTCACTCCCGCCAATTCTTATCAGCGATATTAGAAATATTTCCGTTAAAAGCCTGATACTCATGGTATTTCCTCCGGTTAATTAGGTTGAATTTTAATAGTATAGGAAATTGTATTACTTGTCAATTTACAACTAATTCGTAGGTTATTTTGGTAAAAAAACACATATCGTACACACACAAAATTAGTATTTTTTAGTACTTTATTTATTGAAATACTTAGCAAATAATAGTTAATTATTTCTATCATCAACAATGAATTGAATCAACTTAAAATTGAGTCTTGCAATTTTAAAAATAATTGCTTGTCCTAGTTTTAATTACTAAAAATATAATTCAAGTTGTCAAAATACCACTTTTAAACACTTCCTTATTTTAATTCTCATTCTTATAAATTAATTCTTGCAAACTATTTCTATCAGCGGTAATTATTTAATTATGACTAGTGTAGAATTAGTTAATTCAATTAACTAACTTTAAGACAATTAGATTGAGCTAGGTTAGTTTTATCACCTAATAAATATAATTTAAGGTAGGTATCTATGGCAAAAAATTCATTTAACTTTACTAGGGCATATCGTCACGAGATTATAGTTGAATAAGGTTATCAAACAGAATTCTAATAACAAAACTGTAGCTAAAATATATTTTCGTCATAGTGGAGTATATGATGTAACATTATCGGGTATAAATTTTGGTGGTCTAGATGGTTTTGTCGTTAGTGACAAATCAGTTATAGTTCCAAGACATCTTTATCATACAGAAAATATAACAGATCCAACTGCCATTCAGAGTTTGATAGGGGATAGTTCACATCATGACGGATAGTTTAAAGATTCTTTGAATTTATAATTTATTCACTATCTCAAAAATCATTTTAATAACTTTTGAGATAGTGGGCTATAAAGTATCTTTAGAATTACACGATGATGCGATTGATTATATATGGATTCATAATTAATTAAATGAACCCTACTGATACTATTAGGGTGATTATAGATGTATTTAGCACAATAGACCTCTTTCGAAACTCTACTTCTGCTGGTGATTTGTACGTCGATGCGGTACTCGAATCCTCACGTACATTGGAGTATGCTGAGATTCTGCGTTCCGCGTCTCCTTCAAATCCCTCAGCATAAGCAAGTTTCGAAAGAGATCTAATATTGAATATAGGTGATAATTTATGAGTAAGAGTAACCTAGAGAATTTATCTAATCAATTAAGTCAGTCACTAGCACAACAGGCTACTTTAAATAGTCAACTACAAAAGCAAGTAAGTATTTCTGAGACTTTTAAACATTTATTTAATTCATATCGAGAATTAAAGGATATTGCTTTAAACCCCCTGATAGTAGTAACTAAAAATATTTCTGCAGAGGAATTAGCTCATACTGATGTGCTTAAAGAAGTAAGTAAATCTAAACACTCAGAAGGTTTTGATCTAGCACTTGCCAAGATTACAAATTTAGATTATCAAGATACCGATGGCAAAACCGTTTTGATGCATGCGATTATTAATGGCTTTTATTATGGGGTTGAAAAACTTTTGCAAAAAGGAGCAAATGTTAATTTACTAGATAATTAAGGTGCTAATGCTTTAATATATTGTGCTCAGATTCCTCATATAAAATATATAAAACAAATTGCTGAGAAAACCTCTGATATTAATTATAAGGCTATAGGTTTTAGTGGTAACACTGCTCTACACCTTTTAGTTGCTAACACAAGAGAGATAATGTTTGCTAGTGAATTAAATAATGAGTTACAGGATGCAAATCAAGTATATATAGGTGGACAAAAATTGGTAGTAGTTGATGAAGATCTTACCCTAGCTGGACTTGGTGGTATTAGGTTATCTGATGGTTACACTGTAAATCAAGAAAAAACTTTAAGAATAATAAAATTTTTAACCACAAAGGGAGCGGATATTAATAGCCAAAATGATCAAGGTCAAACCCCTTTCTTTTTAGCATGTTCTCATGATTTTAAATACCTAGCACATGAACTCATAGAGCAATATAAGTTAGATTTCAATTTAGTAGATAACAGTGGACGTTCAGTTTTACACTGGTCTGTTATGTATAATTTGCCTGATATGGTAAATTAGTTAGTTGAACACGGAGCTAAAATTAGTATGACGGATACGTTTGGTAATACGGCTTGGCATTATGCAAGTCAATGTAGTGCTATAAACACAATGAAGTTTTTAAAAAACAAGATTCCTAATATTATAGACTTGAAGACTACTAATTCTGTAAACGCAACAGCATTACATATAGCTTCAGAATTAGAGCATTTAGTTACTGTACAATGGCTCATTGGAGAAAATGCAGATATTAATGCTAAAACTACTCAACAAGGATTTACTCCGTTTTTTCTAGCTTGTAAGCAGAAAAATACTGCTATAGCCGAATATATATTTAACCATCCAAAATTTAACAATACTATTATAGATAACTTCGGATATGGATCTTTGCATTGGGTTTTAGAATTTAAAGATGTATCCTGGGTGCAAAAAGTATTAAATAAAGGTGGCATTGATATTAATCATCAGGATGCTAAAGGTTTAACAGCTCTATCCTGGTGTGCGTGTTATAATCTACCTCAAGTAATTAAGTTTCTATTAGATAATGGTGCAAATTCTCTAATTTTAAGTCAAGATGGAGCATTCCCAATACATGAAGCAGTTGCTACAGAAGCATTATAGGCTATCAAAGTGTTAATTAGCCATGATAGAATGATCGTAGATAAACAAGGTGACGAGAAGAGAGTCTTATGGTTTGCTGTTCAAGAAGGTAAATTAGAATCAGTAAAAACTCTACTTCATCTTGGGGCTAATATAAATGTAATAAATGCTGTTAATGGTATGCTGCCACTCTATATAGCTATGAAGCAAAAACATATCGCAGTAGTACACGAATTGCTTGATAAATGGGCTAACGTTAAAATAGTTGATGCTCAAGGTCAGACAGCTTTACATTACGCTACCCTTTTGGAAGATACTAATATTTTACAATTAATTTTAAACAAAGGTGTTGACATTAATAGCAGAAATAGTGGTGGTGGAACACCTTTATATAGTGCCGTTTATGAGAATAATAAGGTTGCGGTAGAATTTCTACTAAATAAAGGGGCTGATGTTAATATTTCAGCCAAAAATGGTGGGTATCCATTACATTTGGCTGTTAATAATAATTCATTAGAACTAATAAACTTATTAGTTAAGTATGGTGATATAAATGCTAGAACTACTGATGAACATAAGATTACTGCTTTATGGCTGGCATCTCAAGATGGTAAGTTAGAGATAGTTAAAATGCTAGCATATCTAGGAGCAGACTTAAATATTATTCGAATGACGGATGGTACATCACCTATGTATGTAGCGATGCAGAAAAAGCAGATAGCAGTGGTAAAAGAATTATTAGCCAGAGGTGCTGATGTTAATATTCCGAGTGAAGAGGGTTGGTATCTATGGCACGGGGTTAGTTATTAAAACTTCTTAGACATAATGCAATTACTTTTCCTAAAAAATCCTGACATAAACTTAAAAACAGCCAATGCCGAGCAATATACTGCTTTATGGTTAGTATCACAACAGGGACATATTGAAACAGTCAAGTGGTTGGCAGAACTTGGTGCTGATGTTAATATTGCAAGGCAGAGGGATGGGACTACTGCTTTACAAACAGCAATAGTCAACAACCATCTACCAGTAATAAAGGTTTTAGTAGAAGAATGTAAGGCAGATATTAATAAGACGAATCTAGATGGAGCATCACCATTATATTATTCCTTGGGTTATTGGCATCAAGCTTATAAACTTGCGATTACCAAATTTTTACTGGAACATAATGCTAATATTCATGCAAAAACAATCTTCGGAGACCAACCTATCCATCGAGCAAGTAATTTAGCTGATGTAAAAGCTATAAAATTATTACTTGATCATGGAGCCTCAATAAATGAAGTTAACAATGATGGTAATACACCTTTACATTTTTTAGTTAATGCAGAAAACACGGCTGAAGTAGATAAGAGGCTAACAGCAGTAAAATATCTACTAGAGCGTTCAGCTTCTGCTACTATAAAGAATAAGGAAGGTAAAAGTGCCATTGATTTAGCAAAAGATAATTTCCCTGAAGCTCTAGCCTGGCTTGAACATCCGGAGAACTTGCCACAACTTAGTGAGTTTGAAGCAACTATTATAGGTTTAACTGATTTTACCATTTAATTAGATTGCTTTCTGCATAATACTTTTGAACAAGATAAATAGTTGTAGTTCATGGATGCTAATTTTTACTACAATTATTTTTTTATAAAACACTTAGTGCAAGTTATAATCATGTTATGATGACCTTGTTTTTATAATTTAATAAAAATATATAATGATTCTCATACCAATATTTAAAAGTTATTTGGAATGCATCCGCATTCCAAACATTGGAGTAGTGTTTTTATCGGAACTCTCTACTGATGTTTTGTCTGATAAAGTTATAGTATCGGGCTTGCGGCATTTTGATAAAAGGTTTGTACCTAGGCGTTTATTTGACGTGCCTGTAAAAATGGGGTGGATCAAGCATCCTACTTTAGAAAAATATCTTAATCCTTATCCAATATTTTTTTTAAATGAGTACAATATGACGTTTATTATGGATAAATTAGGCGGTATAGTCACTAGATGTAATTCTGTATTTGCTTAAATTACTAGTGATGCTAGCTTATTTGTGCTACAATTTGTTAGATATAAGGCTTTATGGTAATTTTCAAATATAATCAACTAGTATGATAGTTAAACTTTCGGATACTAATACACAATTTAAAGATACTGATCCTGTTAAGGATAATAGTAATCCACCTAGAATGAGGGTAGGTACTGATGACTTTAAAACATTATTATTAAATAGTGACGTATTTGTTGACAAAAGTCTAATGATCAAAGAATTCCTAGAAGATAGTGGAGATGTTATATTAATCACTAGACCAAGACGGTGGGGTAAAAGCCTTAACATGGACATGCTCCGCAAATTCTTTGAAATTGAAGTAGATGAGAGAGGTAAGCCTTTAGCTCAAGAAAAGAGAGTAAATCATAAACTCTTTACTGGAGGCATAGTAGATTTGGACTTTGATGAAACCAAAGAGTTACAGCCTTTAAAAATATCCATTCATAAAAATATAATAAAGCGTCAAGGTCAATTTCCAGTAATATATATAAATTTTAAAGAAGTGAAGGGGAGTAATTATAAGGAAATTGTTAGTAGCATTATAGATCAAATAATAGAATTATACGAAAGATTTAATTATTTAGAACAATATATTCAAGAAGATAATAAATTTTTCAGTATTCCGCAAAAAGTAAAGTTAAAAAATTATCTAAGTGGTGATATTAATATAAGCTATTTAAAAAATAGCCTGAAGTTTTTAAGTCAAATATTGTATAAACATTTTAAACAAAAAGTATACATATTAATAGATGAATATGATACACCAATTAATAATGCGTATTTAGAATTTGGCCATAAAACAAAAGAATTTGAGCAGATTCTTAAGTTGTTTAGAGGAATATTTGGGAGCAGCTTAAAAACGAATCCCTACTTAGAGAAAGGAGTAATTACTGGCATATTACGGGTTGCTAAAGCTAACTTGTTCTCAGACTTGAATAATGTTACTGAATATACTTTACTTGATGATGATTTTTCTAAGTTCTATGGCTTCACTCAAGCAGAGGTAGATGATTTGCTTACAAAAGTACCGCTCGACACTAATACTGAACAAATTAAGGATTGGTATAATGGTTATACATTTGGTGGAGAGGTCATTTACAATCCGTGGTCAATAATGCAATGTTTAGCACACAAAGGTAAGCTTGATTATTATTGGCTAGATAGTGGAGGCACAGGTCTTGTTGATAAAGCATTATTGTCAGACGAAATGCAAGAAGATTTACAGAGCTTAGCTGCTGGAAAAAGTATTATCTCACCTATTACTAAACAAATAAGTTTTGCTGATATCAATAAACCAGTAGGATTGCTCAGTTTATTACTGTTCAGCGGTTATTTAAATCCTACTGCCAAAATATCAGAAAAAAATATCTATGAGCTATCTATCCCTAATTATGAACTAAAATATATCTATGAAACAAGAGTGCTGCAATGGGTTACTGATCAATTAAAAATTGATAGCTCTAGATATTATTCGTTTATTAGTTTATTGCCAACAGGTAAAGTAGAGGAATTTAAAGAGCGTTTACAAGAATTGTTGCTAAATTCTACTAGTTTTCATCAAACAGGAGAGAAAAAGGCAGAATTATTTTATAGCGGCTTTATGCTTGGTTTAATTAATATGTTAGCACCTAGTTACATAATAGCAAGTGAACAGGAGTCAGGAAGTGGCAGAGCTGATGTGATCATGATCCCAAAAGCTGGTAAAGGAGATAAAGCAATTATTATTGAGTATAAGATAGCTAAAAATACAGAAGATTTAGCCTTGGTAGCCCAAATGGGATTAAAACAGATTATAGATAAGCAATATGACACTAAGATAAAAGAATATTCTCATGTCAAAAAAATCATTAAACTTTCTATAGCTTTTTGCGGTAAGAATATGGAGTTACAATACCAAGTTACAGAGCTTTAGTAATAGACTGTAAGCGTTTGAATAACTAATAATTTTACGTCTATCGTGGTTCTGAAATTGTCCACTACGCCCCGCCAATCCCTATCAGCCGTCTAGATTTTCTGACTTTACTAAAAATTTCATATGTAATTTATATGTAACTTCTCAGACAAATTTCCTGAAATTTGACCTACAAAAGAATCTATTTTTAACCCTGTTACAAGGGGAGGAAATATGACAGAATCGTTAATTTTTCCGACAACTTAATTGAAAATCCTGATATAGCACTTAACATATAGATTCATACATTATTTTAAATGTTCTACAACTTGCCTCAAATACAGAGATTCCTTTATCTAATAATTTTCTAATGTTATTTTTTATCGGAAACCAATGATGTTCAATAAGATTTAAATCTTACTTTTACCCACAATTTTGGGAAAGAAATATAGATAATATTTCGATACTTTCTGTAAGATTTTCGTAGCCCCTCCATAATGTCATAGTTCCTGGTAATTTATCATTTTTTCTATTCATAAATCCTCCTAATTTACCAAGCCAAATAATAGCTTGTTTCATAGTTGGAGGTTCTTCAGGTATAAAAATAGTTTTATGCTCTCGAATATAAAGAGCTTGCCATTCTTGTGAAGTTAAAATCTTAGTACACACTTCTTGCGGATGAGATATTGCTACTTTTGATAAATATAAAATTTTAAATGCAATGATGCTTTTTATGGCAATTAATTTTTCTAGTCTTTCTTTTGTAGCTAAACGAGAATTTTCTATTTTACATCCAGATTTTAGAACTCTAAAATATTCTTCAATTCTCCATCTTAACTTATACCAATTTATCCTTTCAATCGCATCTTCAAAATTACTGACAGGAACATTAGTTAGCAAGAGCCAATCAATTGCTTCCACTCCTTTAGGGGGGAATTTTTCTTTAGCTCTTACAACATAGAGTACTACTTTATCACCGATTTTGTGTTCAGTATTTTTTGAACCATATAATGAAGGGGTTCTAATTGGTATTAAACCAGACATATATTTTATTTCAATATTTGCCATTCTTGCTGCTTCATTGTTCTTTTTTGCAACTTGAATTACTATTTCTTTCTTTGCTGATATCTGATTTATATGGGTTTGCAAATTTGTTTTTCTTCCCTCTGTAGAAATAAATTTTCTATTTTGTCTATTACGAACAATAAACAAACTACCCTTTTCTTGACACGACCATAATAGTTCAAAGATATCTGCTTCTCTGTCACCAATAGTTATAACTTTAGTGTCTTTAGGTATAATATGCATAGTGTCCTTAAGTGCTGCTATCCACTTATAACTTTCTTTATCTTCACTAGAAGAGATATATTTTCTTCTTGATTTCTCTTGTGCAGTTTCTTCACGTATAGCACGAGCCCAACATTGTTGAGAAGGTAATCCTTCCACTGTAAACATCAAGGCACTATGCACAATCAGCCCCATTTTATGTTTTGTATAAGACTTTGAGACGCTACCGAGTCCTTTAGTTTTAATATGAGAATCAAAATCTAGGTATGTTGTATCCTGAACTGAAAATACAAACTCATTACCTTTAATCCTTTCTTGTGTTTCTTTATAATATGAATGATAAATTCCCGCTGGATCAAATTTTTTATTGCTAAATAATCTATACGCTTCTTTAGCCTCTTTCCAACTTCTGCAACTTTGATTTATTGAACCAGAAGCTTTGCTTTCTATAAGTGAGCTAGTTTTAATAAGCCTTTTTATAAGTCTTTGATCTCCAAAGTTAACATGCCTAAATTCCCTTTCTAACCACTTATCACCTAAGTTGTAAGCATTAGATAATGCTTGTATATGCCTCATTCTTTCCCCTTCTTATATTTTAAGTATATAATTCAATATTATTTTATACTTAATTTTATATTTGTGGGTAAAAGTAAGGATTTAAATCAGGGGAATAAGACGGTAAGAATTTTAGTTTACAGCCAGCTTTTTCGATTAATTCTTTAGCCCTTTTGGATTTGTGAAAGCTTGCATTATCAGCAATGACAAACCTGTCCAGGCTTTAGCTCCGGCACAAGACAATTTTCTATATAAGTTTCAAATACCTTACTATCACAGCTCCCTGTAAAGATTAATGATGCGATTAAACTATTCCGATTTAACGCACCAATAAAACTTGTTCTTTCACTACGTCTCCTAGATTTACTTCCATTACAACGACTTCCTTTCATTGACCATCCATATTCATATGATTCATTATCATTCATGCCAGCTTCATCAAGATAAACTCGTTTCTCTATCGGCACTTTTTCTAATTCACTGAGAAAATCTTGTCGCTTTCCTTCATCTCTTTCTTTATACGCATATGTCTTTTTTTTCGAGTAATATTGAGTTTCTTTAATGCACGACTGATAGTCATTATACTTACAGTATTATCTAGTTTTTTTGCTATCTCTGTAAGCGTTAAAGAGTTATCTTCTTTTATTAAATTACCAAACGCTAATAAATCAGGGATTTTATGACCATACCCTTTCTGGTATCCTTCTTTTGCCTTTATATCTCCAGTTTGTTTCTTTAATCTAATCCATACATAGAGCATTGACCGACTAATTTTAAAGGTCTCGCATGTAAATGCTATTTTTTTATGTTTTTCATAATGTTCTATAACTCTAGAACGTAAATCATAACTGTATGGTAACGGCATATTTCTATTATATAATTTTTTTATTATCTATTATTATAACTAATATCTAACTATATGTTAACTGCTATAACTAAATCAGCAATCTACAAAATTTTACATCGTCATTGTTGGCGTAAAGTTTTCCCTTGTCCCCATCATCCAAAACAAAATAAAGATGAGATGGAAACTTTTAAAAAAACTTCAGCTCAGTGGTTACCGCCGCAAATACACAATCTAAATCACAGGGACTTGAATTACAAGTGATGTTTCAAGATGAGTCTCGTTTTGGAAGGATAAATGATATAAAAACCTCAGTTGGGGTATTATATTTTAACAATCAGGTGGGCAGCCGCTTCAAACCTGATGGTTTCGATAATTTCACCGAATTTGGGATAAGAATTTGTCAATTCTTATCCCAAATTCGCGTTATATATAAGAACTTAATTTTCTGGCAATAATATTTCTCTCTTACCAGTATGGTTAGGAGGAGATATTACCCCATTTTGTTCCATTTTTTCAACAAGAGTAGCCGCTCTATTATAACCAATTCGTAAACATCTTTGTATATAGCTAATTGATACTTTTCGTTCTAATTGTACGATTTGTACTGCTCTTTTATATAAAGTTTCATCACTGCTTGAATCATCTCCTGGACTTTCGCCATTTACTTCATCATCATCTAGTTGTTGGGTCACTGCTGAAATATATTCAGGCATTCCCGTGGATATTAAATATTGGGTAACCTTATCTACTTCTTTATCATCAACAAATGGACCATGCACCCTAGTAATCTTTGAAGAATTACCCATATAAAGCATATCTCCCATACCTAGTAACTGCTCAGACCCTTGTTCACCAAGAATAGTTCTACTATCAATCTTAGAGGTTACTTTAAAACTGATACGACTTGGGAAATTAGCTTTGATTACCCCAGTAATAACATCAACAGAAGGTCTTTGGGTTGCCATGATAATATGAATACCTGCTGCTCTTGCCATTTGAGCTAGACGCTGTATTGACAATTCAATATCTTTGCCAGCTACCAACATTAAATCAGCCATTTCATCAACAATTACTACAATGAATGGTAACTTTTCCATATTCATTTCAATCGTTTCATAGATAGGCTTACCAGTTTCTGGATCAAATCCTGTTTGAATAGTACGCTCTAATATTTTACCTGACGATGTAGCTTCTGAAATTTTAGCATTATAACCTGCTATATTTCTTACCCCAATATTTGACATTGCCCTATAACGATTTTCCATCTCTTTCACCGCCCATTTAAGGGCTACTACTGCTTTGCTTGGCTCAGTAACCACTGGAGTTAGAAGATGTGGTATGCCATCATAGGTAGATAATTCAAGCATTTTGGGATCGATCATTATTAAACGGCATTCCTCTGGGGTATAGCGGTAAAGTAGGGAAATTATCATAGCGTTAATTGCCACTGATTTACCGGAACCTGTCGTACCCGCAACTAACAGATGGGGCATTTTTGCTAAATCTGCAACAAAAGGTTTGCCAGCTAGATCCTTTCCTAAAATCAATGGTAGCATAATACTGCTATCTTGATATTCCGGTGTTTCGATTAATTCTCTTAGACAAAAGAATGCTCGTTGTTTATTTGGTAATTCAATACCTAAAACGTTTCTACCCGGTATTACGGCTATCCTAGTTGATATTGCCGATAAAGATCTAGCAATGTCATCTGATAAACCGATAATCCTAGAAGATTTAGTACCTGCAGCTGGCTCAAATTCATATAACGTTACCACTGGACCTTGGCTAATATTAATTACCTGACCTTTAACCCCAAAATCACCTAGAACAGTTAATAATGCTTGGGCATTATGTTGTAGTTCTGATGAAGTTTCTACTTTGATATTTTGACTGTCAGCTTGTTTTAATAATTCGATAGGGGGCAGGTCTAGTAATTGGTCATTTTCTTTTTTGAGTGGAGATTGTTGTTTTGAAAAATGGGATTGTATGTCATTATTTTTTTCTTGTAATGCATATATTTTATGAGCATATGCGGCTTCTTCTTGATTAATAAAAGGTATCTTTTTTATCAAAACTTGTTTCGTTGACTTGGTATTTGTCGATATTGTAGGTAAAAGTATAAATTTTTTATAAGGTATTAGTTTGAATAATTTAATTATAGCGATCCCAAAAACTGAAAATTTTATTTCAGTCAATAAAAATAATAAAATAAATGTAGTAATAATTAAAACGTAATCGGCTCTAGCGTCCAATTGCTTGATTATTGGATAAATAATAGTACCTGTTGTCCCACCTGCACCTGCCGGTAAATAATTAATTTTTATATTAGTGCAGACTATCGATAATGATATAATTGACAGCAGCATCACAATTATCCTGATGGTAGCCCATTTCTTCTTTAAATGCCATACACTCAGAGACCAAAAAATACAACAAATTGGTAAAATAAAGGACGCTATACCAAAAAACTGGTAAAAAATATCTGCCAAATAAGCACCGAAATGACCTAATAAATTGCTAGGATATTTGTCTGTGATAGAATTAAAGGAAGGATCATTTGGATTATAAGTCACTAGTAATAGAGCAGTAAAACAGCCCACCAGCATTAATAAAGCAGACTGCACTCTATTATTAGTAAAAATCCTGTTTATGTAATATAGCACAAAAGTTGCCTAAAAAAATGAACCACTTCGGTCGTTGCCTAAGATCCTCAAAGAACCTGTATGTAAGGTGGAATCCATATATCTGTATAATAGATTCAGACAGGGACGGTTTCCTAATAATAAAAATTATAGTTCCGGGGCAATACGTTAAGCTCACGAACCAAGCAGCCCATTACATTTCAAACATTGATGTTTCATACACGGGATTATATAATATCACTTTCCAATCTTTCTCGCAAGGTCTTCTAAATATCCTGCTATAGTACTTAACGTTTCTGCAAATTTTTCTTCTTCGGGAGGTATATTAGCACCATCAATTTTAGCAATTTTGTTAGTCAAGTTTTGTACTTGCTCCTGTAAACTCAATGCAGACATAACTAATAATAGTTCAAATGATGCTGATGGATTAACTTTTTTTATCTGAGCAATATTTTCATTTAATTTGGCTGCAAGATTGCATAATTCTTCTCTTAATCCTTCACTACATGCGAGTTGGAAAGTTTTGCTACCAAGTGTTATTGTTACTATAGACATCTTTATGTATTTTTATGTTTTATTGCTTCAAGTTCAGCAATATATATGGCTATTTGCTCAAGTATTTTTGCATAATTATCCCTGAGCTGTTTATTTTCATCCTGCAGTTTATTGATTTCTTCATGCTGTCTAGCGATATTTGATAAGAGACCTTCAAGACCTTGATCCACTTCTTGCATTAACTTAAGTAATAAATCATTAGTTATTTTCATTCAGATTATAATATTAAGTGATAAATTATTGGAATTATTATTAATATTAAAACAGAAATAATAATTAGTTGTTTTTTCCATTTATAGTCCAATATCATTGGATATGACCTATTTCTGAGGTCAATATCTTTTGAAGATTCCTGATTGTCTTTTTCACTGAGATTTACATCTATCCCTAAATAGTTTGAGTATAATTTAAGATAACCTTTTACATAAACTTCCGCTGGCATCGAACTAAAATCCTCCTCTTCAAGAGCTACCAAATATTGCTTCCTAATCTTCAAATAGCTAGATATTTCTTCAAGAGTTTTACCAGATTCTATTCTCGCTTGTTTTAGGGATGACGACATAATGCATTACTCAAGCTTACGCAAAAAAGTTTCAAATTTTTTGTTTGCTAAAATTAAAATATTTAAGTCAATAGTTTCTTGCAATCTAATTCCTTTTACAAAATCTAAAAAAATACATGCGGCATCTATATTATTATCAATCCATAACTCTAAATCAATATTTAATTTAGAGTTGTTAATTATTTTAGCCAATAATTGTCTTTGTTTATCATATAAGTCATCTTTTAATGATTGAATTGATAATCTATTCCAGTAGGAATCATTTAGTTGTTTATCACAAGATTTACGAAGCCAATCAATACTAAATTTATTACCAGTAGTGAAATATAAATTAGCAACATCATTATTTTTAGCTTTTGTCTTTTTTGCAATATATATTATATCAAAGACAGACACTAGGCTGTCAAGAGTTGCAATCCTGTGAGCTATTTCATCTGTCACTCCTGATAAAGTATATTGCTTAACTTTATTATCGAATTTGTTTTTTGCTTCTCCTAAAAGAAGATTACCAACCACTTTACTAAGCATTCTAGCTGGTTCATAAAATTCATCAATGGTATTGCTAATATTGATAGGATGTTTTATATGCTTTAGAAACCAAGAGATACCTCTACGCATAATTTTAGCAAGCTCAGTGAACATGTCAATTTTAACTTTATGATCTATATTACTTGCTAGAGATTCTACTATAGCCCATAGATTATCTAAATCAAAAATTTCACAGATAATAGTATACGAACGAACTATATCACAAAGAGCAGCCTGAGTTTCACGTTTTATAAGATTAAGTGATGGTCCGCCTAATTGATTGACAATTTTATTTGTTACAACGGTTCGAATAATTTCATGCTTAAGCGGATGAGCTAAAATTTCCTCACGGAATTTTTCTTGCATTAGTTTTGGAAAATAATTAATCAGATAAGATTCAAAATACTTATCTTTTGAAAATGTTGCTGTTATTAAATCATGATAGACTGAGCGTTTACTATAAGAAAGTAATACACAAAGCTCGGGGCGGGTCATATTTTCCTTATTAACTGCCCTTTTACTGAGTTCTTCCTGAGTTGGTAAGAACTCAACAGTTCTATTAATTAATTTTTCTTCTTCTAAAGTATCAATAAATTGGCTAAATACTCCGATAGTTGAAGTACTAGATAATTGCATTATATCAAGTGCCTGAGTTTGTTTATAGTTATCAACTAAAACCAGTTCCTCGACGTGTTTTGTCATAGTAAATAAGAACTTATTACGTTCTTCTAAACTAATCTTATTAGAGGATATAGCCTGATTAAGAGCAATTTTGATATTTACCTCATGATCCGAACAGTCAACACCAGCTGAATTATCAATGAAATCAGTATTTATTCTCCCGCCTAGCTTGCTATATTCTATTCTACCTTGTTGTGATACGCCAATATTTCCTCCTTCTCCTATTACTTTAGCTATGATATCTTTACCATTGACTCTAAGATTATCATTTGCCTTATCGCCTATCTCTAGGTGATTTTCCATTGAAGCTTTTATATAGGTTCCTATACCACCATTCCAAAGCAAATCAACTTCTGCTTGTAGGATAGCTCTAATCAGATGTTCAGGAGATGATTCGTTAATGTTTATCTTTAGCAATAACTTGGCTTCTAGGGATAATGATATAGACTTACTGCTTCTCTCAAAAACTCCGCCACCTTTTGAAATTAATTGTTGATTATAGTCAGACCAATTTGATGTAGGTAACTTGAATAGTCGCATACGTTCACTGAAACTAATAATTGGATCAGGTTGTGGGTCAATAAATATATGTTTATGATTAAATGCCGCAACAAGTTTTATGGTATTAGACCTAAGCATGCCATTACCAAAAACATCCCCAGACATATCGCCAATACCAACAACAGTAATAGGGTCTTTTTGTACATCAATACCCATAGCATGAAAATGGCTTGCTACAGAAATCCAAGCTCCTTTTGAGGTAATAGCTATTTTCTTATGATCATAACCTACTGATCCACCGGAAGCAAAAGCGTCGCCTAACCAAAAATTATATTCAGCCGACACACTATTTGCATAATCCGAGAACGTTGCCGTACCTTTATCGGCTGCAACCACGAGATATGTATCTTCTTGGTCGTAGATAATAGTATTTTTTGGCTGAATAACTTTACCATCAATTATATTGTCAGTAATATCAAGTAATCCACGGAGAAAATTTTTATAACACTGCACCACTCTTGCCATATATTCTTGGCGAGTCATATTATCATCAGTGAAATTAACGAAAAATCCACCTTTTGAGCCAACAGGTACAATAACTGAATTTTTGGTCATTTGGGCTTTCATTAGTCCTAATACTTCTACTCTATAATCCTCACATCTATCAGACCATCTAATACCTCCGCGAGCGACGACGCCCCCTCGTAAATGGATAGCTTCAAAATCATTATCGTAAACAAATATTTCGGCAAATGGTACTGGCAAAGGCAAGTGAGGAACTTTTTGCGAGTCAAATTTAAAAGAAAAATAATTTTTACTGACTGTACTATGCTTGTTAGCTGAATTTTTTAAGTCATTAGAGCTAGGCTGATAACAGTTAGTTCTTACAATAGCTTCAATAATATCAAACATCTGTCTTAAAACCTTGTCCTCACTACTGCTAGTAATTGTATTAAGATAGTTAAAGATACTATCTTTTATAGTTTTTAAACGTTCATCTGAGAAATTTGCGGGATTAAATTTAGTATCAAACAAATCAACCAACATTTTAGTATATAAAAAATGCTTTATTAAGGTCAACTGAACGTAGCCCTTGCCATAGACAAAGCCGGTTTGATGTAAATATCTAGTTAATGCTTTAACCAACTTAACTTGCCACCAATTAAAGCCCGATAACACTATTAATTTGCTTAAAGAATCATTAGCCAAAAGTCCAAGATATATCTTATCTAGAGCCTCTTCTACGTTTGCTTTAAGTAAATCAATATTGCTTTCAATAGTTATCAATGTTTCGAGAGTGAACTCATATATCCAACTTTCTTCAATATCTCCTGCTCCTTTTATGGTAAAGCTTTGTTCATCTATAGCTTTGAATCCCAAATTTTCTATAGATGGTAATAAGTCTGAAAGAGCTAATTTAGGTGTTGGGCTGTAAATTTTTAGCTGGAACTCTTTATTATTTATAGCAATTAAATTAAATATCGGTTTGCGATAAATACTAGCTTCCTTTAAATAGTCAATATCTATTAAAGCTGTTTGTCCATTAAATTTTTCTCTATAGTCGATAGGAAAAATTGGGTCAAAAAGCTTAAAATTTACTCCCCCTTGGTATTCACCAAATTCTTTACATAACTTTTGGTAAAAATCTTCACTCCAACGAGTGGAGAGCTTATCTAATTCTTGCTCTATTAGTTCAACATCAAAATCAATATTCTTTTTACCCTGTAGCTCCAACGTAACAAATAAATATGAAAAATTTTCTACCACTTCTGCAGTATAATCTAAAAGTATTAGACCACTAAGTATATTTGATAAATAATAATTTATGCTACTATGTACTTCTAGTGTCAAACGATCTCTTGGTAAAAATATTATGACATTAATAAACGAACCAGACCAATCTTGCTGAATAAATAATTTAAGTTTTTTACTCGTTATCCCTGAGAATACGTGTAAGCACATACAGTATAGATCACCTTCATCAATTTGTATCAAAGCTTCTTTAGGCAGAGATTGAATTATATTTTTAAGTTTCTTGGTATTATATCCACCAATCGGGAAAGCGGCTTTATCTACAACAAATTTTAGTTTTTGTCTCAGTATGGGAATATCAGTAACTAATTGATAATACATTGCAGAGCTATATAAGCCAAAAATTATACTACCTGAATGATA
Source organism: Candidatus Tisiphia endosymbiont of Empis tessellata (assembly GCF_964031035.1). Taxonomy (NCBI): domain Bacteria; kingdom Pseudomonadati; phylum Pseudomonadota; class Alphaproteobacteria; order Rickettsiales; family Rickettsiaceae; genus Candidatus Tisiphia; species Candidatus Tisiphia endosymbiont of Empis tessellata. The sequence goes on from NZ_OZ034997.1 coordinate 586,089, forward strand.
TTTTTTTTCCTGATCAATTTTCTTAATTAAAATATAATCTACTAAATTACTTCTATGTACTTTTGATAAGATATTAATTTTACCTAAAATAATTAGTTTATTTTCATGTAATGAATTTGCTGAACGTTCTATAATATCAAGCACTTCACCACTATTTTGCCATATCTTTTTAACACCATCTTCCAATGAAAAATTTTTAGAAGTTAGATCAAAGTTAATCATACCTAGAAAAGTAAAATTATCATCTTTTAACCAATCTAAGAAATTTATAGATTCATGATAATCTAAATGATTCTCATTATATAATTGCTGATTATTTTGGATATCGTTTGAAATTAACGTCACTCTGTTTAAGATTTTAGACCATACATTATAAGTAGTATCTACCTGATCTAGAACTTCATTTAAAGTCATTTCCAAAGAGTTAATATCTTTTTGATCAAAATTTCCTAGAATAGTGATATGGACTAAAGATTCCTCTCTATCTTTCTTTATATCCAATATTTCTTGTAAGTTACCATCATTGTTCCTTACACAAGCTATAATAGGATGAAGTAAAAATTTAGCTTTTAAATTTAGACTTGTTAATAAACAAATGATCGAATCAACTATAAATGATTTGTTATCATTCAGTAGCAAAATATTAATTGCAGGATCATTTTCAATTACTGTACTGACAATCTGCAACTTTCTTTTATCAGGCTGTTTTTCTTGAAAGAACTGAAAGGCCTTATTTGTAAACTCATCAAATAATTCTAGTCTATCTCTGAATCTATAGTCTACAGGGATATAAGCTAGAAATTTCTGTACAAACTTACTATAAAGAGGGATGCTATAAAGTGGATTCCCATTTTTTACTGTACTCAGTGATAAAATTTCTGATTTATAATTAGGAACTTGACAAGTAAGCTTACTCAAAGCTAAAGATGTCTTTTCTGTTGTCATAGTTGTTACCAAACTTTATAATTGTTTCAATAGATTACCAAGTAGGCAACAAGTGTTTAAATAGCTTAAATTATGAATAATATCACAGTATACTCGATGTCATATATGGACAAAGTTCATGCAATCATTCCTACTTCCCTTAATGTCATCCCTGCGTAGGCAGGGATATAGATTCCCGCTGCAGCTCGAATGACATTAAGTAATATAGTCCCCTGTCAAAGCGGAAATGACATCTTTGTATAGAATTTAAGTTGTTTAATTCTTGTCTACTTGCTATTGATTATAATTAAATAAATTACTTAAGCAAGAGGATCACTACTATTGTGGAAACTATTTTCGCTCAAAGCTCTAAACTAGGAAAAGCTGGTGTTGCAGTCTTTCGTATCTCTGGACCTAAAAGCCTATTTGCCTTAAAACATTTGCTTAAGAATAATAATATAGAGTTTGTTCCAAGAATTATGTACTGTAAAAAACTCATAAATCCTAAGAATCAAGAATTAATTGATGATGCGGTGGTAGTATACTTCCAAGCTCCAGCTAGCTTTACTGGAGAAGATGTAGTAGAAATATATACACATGGCAGTATAGCAATTGCTGCCATGCTAACTGAAACATTGTTAACCATCGATGGTTTAAGAATGGCAGAGCCTGGAGAGTTTACCCGTAGGGCGTTTTTAAATAGCAAATTTGATTTAACTGCAGCAGAAGGTATTGCTGATTTAATTGAAGCAGAAACTGTTTGGCAACATAGGCAGGCGGTTAAACAAGTTGGCGGAGGACTTGAAGAACTTTACAATGGGTGGAGACAAACTTTACTGACCATCATCGGTTTCCTAGAAGCTTATATTGATTTCCCCGATGAAGATATTCCACAAGAAATATTAAATATAGTTATGACTCTTAGTGGTGAACTTAAATATGCTATAATAAAACACCTTAACGATAATAGACGGGGGGAACTGCTTCGAACCGGTATTAAATTGACTATTTTAGGAACTCCTAATGTTGGTAAATCTAGCTTACTTAATTTTTTGATGCAAAGAGACGTTGCTATTGTATCAAACATTGAAGGTACAACTCGTGATATAATTGAGGGGCATCTAGATATAGGAGGATACCCAATTATATTACAAGACACAGCTGGTATAAGGGCGAGTAATGATTTAATAGAGCTAGAAGGTATCAAACGTGCAATTGAGTCAGCAAAAATGGCTGATATCAAAATAATTATGCTTGATGCTATAAAGTTAAGCAACTCACCCTCATATTTTGAGGAGATGGCTGATATTATAGATTTAATAGATGATAATAGCATAATGCTGGTCAATAAAATTGATCTTTTGGATAAAAGTTTGGGGCATTGTCATCCTGCTTCAGTGCGGGATATAGATTCTCGCCTACGCGGGAATGACATCATGGAAGATAGGTTGCTGCCATTAAACAAAAATTATTTAAAAATCTCTATAAAAGAAAAAATAGGACTGGATATTTTATTAAAGGAAATCGAAAATATTGCTCATAATATAGCAGGTTTAACCGAATCGCCGCATATTACTAGACAACGTCAACGAACCTGTATAGAAAAAGCGTTGGAATATTTAGAAAATTTTAATATTGAAAATGACTTAGTGCTAGCCACAGAAGATGTTAGAATGGCTATCAGAAGTTTAAGTAATGTTACTGGTAAGATTAGTGTTGAAGAAGTTTTAGGAGAGATATTTAGTAATTTTTGTATAGGTAAATGATCAATGATTCAGAAAAAAACACAAGAAGTATTAGAGCTAATAGATAAATGGCAAAAATATCTGAAATTACAAAAAAATTGTTCAGAACATACCATAATTTCTTATAAGAATGATTTAGAACATTTTCTGAATTTTATGACTCACTATAATTCTGAAATCATAACCATTAGTTCTATAAGGCAAGTTGACATAAGATTAGTACGGAGCTGGCTTTCTAAAAGGCAACAAGATAATTACCTAACAGCTTCTAACTCTAGAAGTTTGTCTGCTATAAAGAATTTTTATAAATATCTAGAGAAGACTGCTAATATCACTTGCCATGCAATTTTCTCCGTCAAAAATCCTAGGAAAGCTAAAATATTACCGAAATCTTTATCGCAGTCAGATGCTCAATTATCCATTGAACATATTGATGATTTCGCTGATTTAGAATGGGTGGAGTTAAGAAATAAAGCCCTTTTAGTGCTTATTTATGCTGCTGGGCTTAGAATATCCGAAGCATTATCTATGACTACATCTCATTTACAAAACTTAGATTTTATAAAAATAACAGGGAAGGGTAAAAAAGAACGGATAATACCATGGACACCAGTTGCTAGAAATTTAATAGAACAATATTTAAGTAAATTACCTTATAGTATAGATGAAAAAGATCCGATATTTCGAGGTAAAATGGGTAAAAAATTACAAGCTCCAGTATTTAATCGTGAACTGATAAAATTACGTCGCTTCTATGGATTATCAGAACATTTATCAGCTCATTCCTTTAGACATAGTTTTGCCACGCACTTGCTTGAGAATGGAGCAGAGTTAAGGTCTATTCAGGAATTACTTGGGCATAAAAGTTTGTCAACTACCCAGCGTTATACTAAAATTAGTCTAAAACATTTGGAAAATATTTATAATAATGCTTACCCAATATCAAAATCTAAAGGGGAAGTATTATAATCTTCTTGCCATGCTTTTTAATTATAGGTTATATTATCCCATGTTTGAATATGAGAAGCCTGTATGTCTAAAATTATTTTACTAAAAGGGTATAAACCTTCCAATGATGAAGAATATATGAATCCTCAACAGTTAGAATATTTTAGACAAAAACTCCTTGAGTGGAAAAGTTCTTTACTAGAGGAATCACGAGAAACCTTAACCCATCTCAAGGAAGAAAATTGGAATGAGCCGGATTTAAATGATCGTGCGTCAATTGAAACGGATACAGCAATTGAACTTAGGACAAGAGATAGGTATCGTAAGCTTCTTGATAAAATCGAAGAAGCTTTGGTAAGGATAGAAAAAAATGAATATGGTTATTGTGAAGAAACTGGAGAGCCAATTGGCTTAAAACGTTTAGAGGCAAGACCAGTTGCAACTTTGTGTATTGAAGCACAAGAGCGACATGAGAGTTATGAGAAACAGCATATAGATATTTAACCTCAATTTCGGATTAATTTCATTAATCCGAAATTGGAATGAGAATGTAAACAATCAGGCTTAAAGCGGTTTGACGCCTGATTGTTAAATATTTCATTTGCTAATAATCTTATTTTTATACCAATAAAAATAAGATTATTAGCGATAATAGATTAAAATGCATTCGTAGAAGCGTTTCAAGAATGCATTTTTCTGATATTTTAGCTAGTTTTAGATTAAAATTAAAAATTTTAATCCAAAACTGAGGTTATTTAGGTTCTAATAGTTAAATAGGTGCATATATGGCATATACAGAGAAAACAAAAAATAAACTAATTATTTTTTTTGATAGGTATATGATACTTGCTGGTACAATGGGACAATATTTGTTTTATACTCAGGCCTATAAAATTTTTACTACTAAGAGTGCAGATGATTTATCTCTTGATGGTTTTCTTGTGATAATTATTGTTACTTTGAGTTGGTTAATTTATGGTATAATCCACCATAACATTACAATCATTGTTGCTCAAATAGTTGGATTAGTAGGAATGATAATGGTGGTGATTGGTATATTGCTTTATGCTTCTTGAACTCAGTCTTGGGATAAATTAAGGACGATAAACAGTTGAACAACCGTTATTTTACTCTTGACTATTTTCCAGCTTACTTTATTATGACCAGCAGTTTATTTTATAAATAATACAAAAAGGTCTGATAGTTGTGGCTAAAAAAAATAAGAATGTTTTGGTAAGACTTGTTAGTACAGCTGGTACAGGGTATTTTTTGGTAAAGAAACGCAACCCTAAAACTCAAACTGAGAAGTTATCATTTAAGAAGTATGATCCTGTAGTCAGGAAGCATGTTCCTTTTAAAGAAGAAAAGATTAAATAGTGAAATAGAGGTATATGGCAACAAAAATTCGTTTGGCAAGAGGTGGGGCAAAGAAGCGTCCTCATTATAGAGTAGTTGTAGCTAATGCAACAGCTCCTAGGGATGGTGATTTTCTGGAGAAAGTAGGTACTTATGACCCAATGCTTGTCAGAGGTGATGCAAATCGTGTGGTTCTAAAATCTGATCGTATAGAATATTGGTTAAGTACGGGTGCTCAGCCTACAGATCGTGTTGCTAGGTTTATTGAAGAAGCCGGTATATTACTTCCGGCATCAATCAAAAAGAAAATGGAAGTTAAAATTAAGAATCGTAAAATAAAACCTCCTAAGAAAGAGTCAAAAAAAGCTTAAGGTGGATAAAAATATGTTCCCCGTGAGGGAGATGTCATTTTCGTGTAGGCGGGAATCCATAATATCTAATAACCTTTGTAGGCTATTTTTTGGATTTCAGCTTTCGCGAAGATGACAACAACCTTAATAGGTGCTTGACTTTAGAGCTTTTTCTTATTTGCCGGATTAGCTCAATGGTAGAGCAACCGCCTTGTAAGCGGTAGGTCGTCAGTTCAAATCCGACATCCGGCACCAGCTATTTAATAATTATGTTTACAATACATAAGACAATTCCTTATAGATTTATTAGTTACTTAAAGCTCTATAAATTAGATATAGCAATTGTTATGTTGGCCTTATTATGTGTGTCAATTTCGTTGCTAGCAATAGGTAGTAGTTTTAGACAGTTAATTGATAATGGTCTAAAAACACATTATCTGCTGTCAATTGATCAATCGATATTATATATTACTATTTTAATAGTAATTTTTAGTATAGGTAGTTTTTTCCGTTCTTATTTCATTAATAATATTGCTGAAAAAATTGTGAGTACAATTAGGCAAGAAGCTTACAGTAATATAATTAATTTTGATATTGCTTGTTTTGAAGAGCTAAAAATTGGTGATATCATCTCCCGCCTGACTATAGATATAGAACTTATCTCCAAGTTGATTATCAATTTTCTCTCTTTCTTTGTTCGTAACTCAATAATGCTAATTGGTGGAATTATATTGATGTTCTTTCAGAGTCCTAAACTTGCTGTGATTGTCATTACCATTATACCATTATTATTGTTACCACTAATGAAATTTGGTAAATATGTAAGAAATTTGTCAAAAAATGCTCTCAAGTCGCAAGCCAATATTGCAGCTAATTTAGAAGAAACTGTATCAAATATTTGCACGATACAAGCTTTTAATCAGCAGGCAAATAAAATAGCTGATTTCAATAGGAAAATTTCTGATTATTTAAAGTATACGGCAGATCGCTTAAAAATCCGTTCTATATTTTTCGCGATAGCTATTTCAGTTATACTATTCTCTATCACTATAGTTATATGGGTAGGTAGCAGAGATATAGTACATGGCGATTTATCATCAGGTCAGATGATATCATTTATTTATTACGCTATAATCGCCGGTATGAGCAGCGGGGGTATTTTTGAGCTTCTAAGTGAGGTACATTCATCTCTTATAGCTTCAGAAAGGGTTTTTGCTCTTATGGATTATTCTTCCAAAAATAATCAACACACCAATATCCAAATATGTGATTATCAAGATAATAAGACTTCTAGGATTATAGAGTTTGAAAATGTAAGCTTTATATATCCATCAAGATTAGATAGTTTAGTTATAGATGATCTGTCATTTAAAATAGATAGAGGTAAATTTATTGGTATAGTTGGCAGATCAGGTGCTGGTAAAAGTACCATGATGCAGTTAATGTTAAAATTTTATTTTCCTAAAAAAGGAATTATTAGAATTGCCAAGCAAGATATATCAGAGACTAATGACCAGCAGATAAGGCGTATGATTGCCTATGTCCCACAGGATTCAAGTATTTTCTCTGGTACGATTAGGTCAAATATCGTTTTTGCTAAACCAGATGCTAGTGAAGAAGAAATAATAAAAGCAGCTAATTATACCGGAATAATAGATTTTGTTCAAAATCTTCAAGAAGGACTAGATACCGAAATTGGTGAGAAGGGCATTAAATTATCTGGAGGACAGAAACAACGAATAGCTATTAGTAGGGCAATTCTATATAACCCAGAAATTTTACTTCTAGATGAAGCAATGAGTGCTTTAGATAGCGAGAGTGAACAAAAATTACTAGATAGATTACAAAAAATAATGAAAGACAAAACTATATTATCTATCGCTCATCGTATTTCAAGTATAGAGCAGGCTGACGAAATTTTGGTAATTGATCATGGACGGTTAATTGCAAGGGATACTCACGCTAAACTGCTTGAGAAATGTGAAATTTATAAAATAATTTGCAAAGAACAGTCAATAAACTTACCAAGTGTGCAAGTTTAAGTAAGTATAATAGTCCTTCACAATTGTCATTACGCAAATTCGGGATAAGAATTTGTCAATTCTTATCCCAAATTCGGTGAAATTATAGATCAACTATGTTCGCAATAAAAATTTAAATAAATTTGGTTTAAATTTTTATTGCTTCGTCGACCTACAGTCTCCTCGTAATAGACGTTTTATAGACGTATATGTCTATTAGCGAGCGAACATACGTGAGCATGGCAATCCATTTTGCTAAAAACATGATTTTAATTTTTTAAAATCATGTTTTTAGCTTTAGCAAGGTTTAAAATGCATTCGCAAAACCGCTTTAAGCCTGATTGTTTACATTCTTATTCCAATTTTGGATTAATTTCATTAATCAGAAATTGAGGTTTAAAATAAATATATTAACCAAAATGACACAGAGTTATTACATTAATAATATATTTTTATAATAAAGGGTAATTCTACCTATTTTGACTTGAATATTATACAGTTTAAGCTAGAATCACCAATACAAAAAAATGAGGTTTATTATGAAAAATTTATTAACTATTCTTCTAACTTTAGCTTTCTCTATTTCTGCTTTTGCTGCAGCGACTCCTGAGAAAAAAGATCCGCAGCAAGACGAAGTGAACGTGGATGAAAACAACATGAACAAGAAAGACCCGAAGAAAGAAGAAGTGAAAAAATAAATCCCTGTTTTCTAAAGCTGGTGTGGAGTTTTTCTATGCCAGCTTTTTTGTAATATGATTATTAATCGTATTCAGTCTTTTCAAGGCTTTTCTTTGGCAATTCATACAGAATGTTCCTATTTAAGTGCAATTCTATGTAAGAATTATTAATTTTTATCTAGAAATAATTCGCTGGATAGTCAACGATAAGTCATAAAAATTTTTGATCAGGCAATCAATTTTATTTATTTGATTATGGGATAGCTTTGAGATAATAGGCTGTGATTCTATTGGTATATTCTTGGTTGTCATATAGGTTTTCAAGTATTCAATATCTTGTCTTGTATAATATCGTCTGTTACGTATCTTATGTATAGTTAGATTTGGTAGTAGCCGCTCTAGATATCTTAGCTGGTGAGAGTGAATATTTAGAAGTTTTGTTACTTCACTAATGGAGTAATATTTCTTATTCTGCATTTTTAATAGACCTCTTGCATAATTCTACTGTTGCTGGCAAAATTTAAAAGTCATAGGAAAAATAGCTTGGCGTCATTGCGAGAAGGCACTTTGTGGCGACGAAGCAATCTAATGAATGTGGATTGCCACTACACTCACGTGGTCTTCTAATAACGTCTTGTACTTTTCTGCAATTTTTAAATGCTATACGTAAGGTGAATTAATTAATAATTTTAACTTTTTAGCTGGTATAAAACGCATTACCTCTTTTTCTGGAATTATCACTATCTCTTTTGTATGAAAATTTATGCCAGGCCTAGGTTTTTTTGTGCTAGTACAAAAGCTTCCAAAACCTGCTAACGTCAATCTTTGATTGCTTGCCATTTGCTGAATATTCTTAAATATTTGATCGACTATTTCCTCGCATATAATACTTGATAGCCCTAGCTTAGATTTTAATATGTGAGCAATTTTTTCTCTAGTAATAGTCTTAGTTGTTACCATCTGATTAAAACCGATCCCCAAGTTATTCCAGCACCGATAGCTGTAAAAAGGAGTATATCACCTTTTTTGATATTAGCATAAGATTTAAGAGAAGCAAGAGCCAAAGGGATTGAAGCAGCAGAACAATTAGCATGTTCTGCAACCGTTTTTACTACTTTACTTGGATTAATTTTTAGTCGCTCTATAACTGCATCTATAATCCTTATATTTGCCTGATGTGGAATAAAATAATTAACATCATCTATGGTAAAATTATTATTATGTAATATGTATTCAGCTGATTTGCTCATTTTTTCTACTGCATGCCTAAAAACTTCCCGTCCTTTCATTTTTATTTTACCGCTTTTGCCATCTGTACTTACACCACCATCAGTGTAAAGAATATCAAAATAACGACCATCCGAGTAAATATTACTATCTATTATACCAGAACTATCCTCACTATATTGCAGAATTACAGTACCAGCACCATCACCGAATAAGACGCAAGTAGTTCTATCGCTCCAATCTAGTAGAGACGACATTTTTTCAGCACCAACCAGTAATATTGTTCTATATTTTCTAGATTCAATCAAAGAGTCAGCAACATGTAAACCATATACAAAACCCGAACATACCGCTTGGAGATCAAATGAAGGTACATTATTAAGCTCAAGATAACCTTGTAACTTAGAAGCTATAGAAGGAAAACTATTATCTGGAGTGGTGCTGCAGGTAATTATTAAATCTATAGATGATGCCTTTAATCCAGCATCATCTAGAGCATTCTGACTGGCTTTAAGAGCTAAATGTGACGTATATTCATCGTTCCCGGCAATGTGCCTTTGTAATATACCCGTCCTTGAGCGAATCCATTCATCGTTGGTATCAACCGATAACGATAATTCTGCATTGTTAACAATACGTTCCGGCAAATATGCACCACACCCAAGAATTTTACAAGCCATACTGGTTTATGCTACTTCTTCATCTTTTTCTTCTTTCTTCACAATAACTTGACGACCATTATATGTGCCATCAGCTAAAGATATATGATGAGGAAGTTTATATTCTCCTGTTTGAGAATCTACTACTACATTAATCTTACCAAGTGCAAGATGAGAGCGTCTCATATTACGTCTTGATTTTGATGTTTTCTTCTTTGGAACTGCCATATAGCCTCTTAAAAATTATACTTAATTTGTGAAAAAGTGTTTGTCAAATCGATGAAGCAGTATATTATACTTCCATTGCAAAATCTAGGTATTTCAAACATAAATTTTATGAAATTTTTTATAATTCGGACTTTTCTTGTTTCATCAATATTCTTTACATTATGTAGTTGTCAAACTATAGAATCAAGAGGGCAGTATGTGGATGATAATTTATTACCTACGCTTGAGGAGAGGAGGCTTAGTAAGTCCGAGGTAAAAGATTTAATTGGCACACCAACAATTATACCTGACTATACACCGAATACTTGGTATTATATTCAACGTTCTTTAGCTAGGAGAGCATGGTTTAAACCAAAAGTGATTGAACAAAGAATAGTAAGAATTACTTTTAATAAAAATGATATAATTGAAGAAGTTTTAGTACTTAATGACTCACATAAAGAAGATATAATGTTAATTAAAGAGTATACTAAAACTTATGGTACAGAATTAAATGGACTACAAAAGTTTGTAAAAAATATTGGTAGGTTTAATAAAACTACCGACGGAAAAAATAAGAAGAAACGATAAAATCATACTTGCAATATTTCATAGATACTGTATAAACTAGAACGCTCTGATTCTGAGAATATTAGATAATCTGAGAATGTTTTAGTTGCATGTTGATATCTTAGTTAAAAATATGTTATCCCTGCGAAGGTAGCGGAATATATAATATCTAATAGTCTTTTAGGCTATTTTTTTAGATTCCGCTACCTACGTGGGAATGATATTAAGGCTATCACCATTGCTATGGCTAAAACCTTCTTTGGTTAGCTATACCAAAGAGTTTATGACCCCTTCGTCTAGTGGTTAGGACGTTACCCTTTCACGGTGAAAACACGGGTTCGAGTCCCGTAGGGGTCACCAGTATCTTTATGTGGTAAAAATGATGTCATCCTTGCGTAAACTTTGCCAACGTAGATCACTAGTATGTCATTCTTAGCAATGGCGGAAATCTATAATATCTAATAGCCTTTTCAGGCTATTTTTTGGATTCCCGCTTTTAGCTAGGAATGACCTACTCATGATCTACGCCGGCAAAGCTATATGCGGTCGTAAGAAACAACAATATAATTGTCGAATGTAATATATTGCTTGCAAAAACTTGAAAATTGATAGATCAGTTTTCAAGTTTTTATTTTTTTATGTAAAGTTTATGATTACTACATCTTAAGGATTATATGTCACAAGATTACATGTCACAAAAGCTTGGTTTTTGGTCAGTTTTGGGTTTAGTTATTGGTAGCCAACTTGGCACTGCTATTTTGATATTACCAGCAGGTTTAGCCCCATTTGGTATTTTTAGTTTAGTTGGATGGATAGTATCTTCCTGTGGTGCCATAATAATAGCACTTTTATTTGGTATACTTTGTGCACGATTTCCACAAACAGGTGGACCTCATGTTTATTTAAAGCAGGCATTTGGCAATGATGTAGCATTCTTCACTGGGTGGACTTATTGGATTATTTCATGGGTTAGTACAGCTGTAGTAGTTATTTCAGCTGTTACATATTTAACACCTTTAATTGGTGTGCATAATAGTTTTATATGCTTAATTCTGCAAATATTATTGTTATTTGCTGTTATGTTACTAAATTTTAAAGGTATAGGAGTAGCAGGGCGTGCTGAATTTATACTAGCAATGTTAAAATTTATTCCATTAATAATAATACCAGTTGTAGCATTATATCAGTTTGATAGTAATAATTTTGTTATGGATAAGAGAATAACTAATTTAACTTTTTCTCAAATTCTTGGTGAAGTAACGTTACTGACATTTTGGGGATTTATTGGTGTAGAGTCAGCAACTGCTCAAGCTGGTTCAGTAATTAACCCATCAAAAACAATACCAAGAGCAATAGTAATGGGTACACTCTGTGTGGCTATTTTATACCTTATTAATAGTATTGGAATAATTGGTTTAATTCCACGAGAAGATTTGATACATTCTAACGCCCCTTATGTAGATGCTACTCAAATAATTTTTAGCGGTCAGTGTCATCTACTTATTTCTTTGCTTGCTTCAATTATTTGCATTGGAACGTTAAATGCTTGGGTATTAATCAGCGGACAAATTGCTTTAGGATTAGCACAAGACGGTTTAATGCCATCTTTTTTTGCTAAGAAAAATAAAAATGGAGCTCCAATTTGGAGTTTGTTTGTAAGTTGCATTGGAATATTATTATTATTGATTAGTACAACAAATGAAGATTTGTCAGAACAAGTTACCGCAATAATTAGTTTTTCAGTTATCTCTTTTTTATTTGTATATCTAGCCTGTAGTGTAGCTTTTTTAAAATTACTGCTAGCAAAGTTAGAAGAATCTTCACTATATAAATGGTTAATTGCTTTCGGATCAATTGCTTTTTGCCTATGGATTATTTGTGAGACACCATTAAAGGTCATAATACCAGCTATCTCATTTATATTAAGCGGAGTACCGGTTTATTTTCTTTGGTATAAAAGGCAATAAATGCTTAAATTTTGTATATTTTTGTTAACTATACTATTATTATTACAAGGATGTAGCTCCTCATCTACCAACAAGACGCTTTTAACTATTACTACTCAGCAATTACAAAAAGATCATAAACTAAATCACGGCACTTTAATTATACAATATAATTTAGCAGCACTAAGTAAAAATAACTGCATCTATGCAAAAGATTTTGGTCTTATTATTAATGATAGACAATATAATAAGACTTTCTTACAAAAGTTTAAAGCCAGTTGTGCTGAGAATATTAATAACCAAGCAATGATCAGGTCAACCAAGATTAAGAACCTGCTACTAAAATTAAATTGTAAGTATAAGTTCTTATCCCAAGAAGAATTACGATTTGTTCAAAAAGCTAGTAATAAAAATAGTTCCCATAATATTAATGAGCTAGCACAATTAGATAAGCTAACTGCTACTATTCCTATAATGTTACCACAATATAATAACGTAAAGATTATCAGTCATTACGGCGTACGCAAACATCCTAGGAAAAAACAAAATTCCACTGTGGGACAGACTTAAAAGGCTATAGTAGCTCTCCTATTTATGCCTCTGCTGATGGAATAATTACTACCATAAGGCGAGAACGTGCTTATGGAAATTTGATAGAAATAAAACATTCAAATAAATTTATCACCAAATATGCTCACTTGAGAAAAATACATGTAAAAGAAGGAGATATGGTTATAAAAGGTCAAATGATTGGGCTTCAAGGGAATAGTGGCAATAGTACTGGGGAACATTTACATTTTGAGATTTGGCTTAATAATAAACATGTCAATCCTTTTGATTTTGTGTCACATGCTTGTAACTGTTGAAAATTTTGCTATAATAGACCTCTTGTCTAATGATTAATCTTCAAAAACAGTAAAAAAGAAGCCGTAGCTCAGCAGGATAGAGCGAGCGATTCCTAATCGCTAGGTCGGAGGTTCGAATCCCCTCGGCTTCACCAAATAAATGTAGTAAATTCCCTACATTTCCATATTTTTTTCTAATATTTTAGAACAATTAGATTTAGTTTAACAATTTAATTTAATAACTGTAATTTATTTAGGTAGTATATATGCAAAACAATTCATTTACTTTTACTAAAGAGGCTATAGACAAAATTACCCCTCCTGCATTTACAAGAGATAATAAAGGCAAAGTTATTCGTCCTGAAATTGTACAACATGTTTACATATTTAAAATTATCAAATATTTTCTGCAATACCCTAACTACAGCCTCCTGTTTCCACGCTTCAATTTCTTCATTAAACAAAGGTCTATCTAATAAAGCAAGGCTTACCCCTTGTGCAAAATAAATTAACTTCTGCAATTTTAGTTGAGTTATGGTATCTCCAGCTTCTCTATCTACTAAAACCAAGAAGTAATTAGCTATATCAAAGCAGCTTAATATTCTTTTCTATTACGTGCATAGTTCTCATTTTTTTATCTAATTACTTTTATAACACACATTTGTTATTATTAACATACTATTAGTAAGAAATTCATTTTAACTTAAATATTAATAATGTTAAGATACACTAAAAATTAGTATGTAAAGGGTATAACTATGGATGAAATTATTCAATCAAAGGTAACACTTACTCAGACTCATCTGACAACAGAGCAAAAATATACTACAGGTTTACTTTTGATAGGTACATTTTTAGAGTATTTTGATCTGATGCTATATATTCATTTAGCAATTCTGTTAAATGATCTATTTTTTCCTAAGACTGACCCACACGCTGCTTCACTCCTAGCTGCTTTAACTTTTTGTTTGACCTATATATTCAGACCTGTTGGTGCTTTGATTTTTGGTTATATAGGAGATAATATTGGTTACAAAGCAACAATTGTTACAACAACTTTTATAATGGCTATTTCATGTATTATTATTGCTAATTTACCTGTTTATGACCAAATAGGTATTGTCTCTACTTGGATAATTATCATATGTCGAATTTTGCAGGGCATATCATCCTTAGGAGAAATAGTAGGTACAGAACTTTTTCTGACTGAAATGACCAAGCCACCCATTCAATATCCGGTTGTCGCATTAGTTTCAGTTTGTACGATCATCGGAGGAATGGCAGCACTTGGTATAGCATCTTTTAGTACGTCATTTGGAATCAGTTGGCGTATGGCTTTTTGGGCAGGTGCATTAATTGCCGCTGTTGGGACAATGGCTAGGACAATGCTGAAAGAAACACCAAAATTGTTAAGGCAAAAATCAGTAGTGGATAATTCTATTGGGTCTACAAAATCTAATATGACAACAATGTTAGCTTACTTTTTGATACAGTGTGGATGGCCTATATGCTTCTATTTTGCCTATATCCATTGTAGTAGCATTTTAAAAAACTCTTTTTTATTCGTCGGAGGCAGTAATTCATCATAATTTTATTCTTTCTATATTATCTTTGGTTGGCTATTTAATCTTTGCTTATTCAAGTTATAAAATATACCCATTAATAATTCTTAAGATAAGACTAGTAATATTCTGTATTTTTGTTATTAGTTGTCCTTATTTGCTAGACCATTATAAAACCCCATTTACCCTATTGCTAATCCAATTCATTACTGTGGTATTTGGTTTCTACTCCATGCCAGCTGATACAATTTTTTTCCGACATATCCCTATTTTTAGACGATGTACTCACGTTAGTTTGTCTTTCGCTTTGTCTCGTACTTTAATGCATATTATTGCTTCTTTTGGTTTGGTATACCTAATAGAATATTTTGGTAATTATGGGTTATTAGTTATTATGATTCCAATAACCCTAGGGTTTGCTTTTGGCATCTATCACTTTGAAAAGTTAGAAAAGCAAGCTGGTTTTATTAATCCATAGACCTTACGCATGATTTTTCTAAGATATCGGGTATCTTGTAACGTGTTAAGCGTTTCTACTATTTTTCTCATATAAACCTCTTATTATCTGAATACTAGTTTCGATAGGTAATTTTGTGGTCACAATCCCTCTACCATAGCTAGTTAAAAAAAAGAGACCTATTAATAGCACTAAATTATGACCTTATCCCGAATTGACATAATACCGATACTAGAGTTAACGATAGCTGCACATAAGGCGTATAAATATCCCCTCTTTAAATTATTCAAGTATACTGCAAAAACTTGAAGAGTTGGTAAACCAATTTTCAAGTTTTTGGGTAAAAAAACCTAAATTTCTCTAGCACTAACCCATTGATAGGAGCTGCGATCACTAAACACTTGTCGTAAGAATTGGTTATTCAGAGCATGACTAGTTTTATAACCCGTGATGTCAGCTATTAGATGACCTCCTGTAGTATATAAATCTCCGAACAGATCGAGAAGTTTGTGCCGTACAAATTCATCTTTATATCTAAGTCCATCGTGATTTATTATAATATCTTGATCTATACCTATAGCATTATCGAGAGATGCACCACGTGCCAAACCCTTGCCTTTTAAATATTCAAGTTCATGGATAAATCCAAAAGTTCTAGCATCAGCAATGTTATTCTTGAAAGACTCATTCTCTGAGAAGACTAAATTTTGCTTGCCAATAGCTTTGCTAGCAAAATCTATTGTCATATCAACTGTCATGCTATGAGCAGGGCTGCACACTAGCTCACAATCTTTGTGAATTGCCCTAATTTCTTTTAATATTTTTAGGTATTTCTTTGGAGCATTTTGTAATTGTCTACCAGCACATTCTATCATAAAGACGAATGGTTTACTGCTACCATCCATTATCGGGATTTCAGGACCATCGATTTCAATTATTAAATTATCGATTCCACATCCCCAAAGAGCTGCCATTAAATGTTCTATAGTTGAAACATAAATATTATGTTCATTTTTTATAGTAGTAGATAAAGAAGTTTCTGAAACATTTAAACAACTAGCTTGAATAAAATTTATCTCTTGCCTTACATCAGTTCTGACAAAAACAATACCGGTATTTTCTACAGCTGGTCTTAAAGTCATCTGAGTAATGTTACCGGAATGAACGCCTACACCATAACAACTTACTGGGTTTAGTATTGATACTTGCATTGGTTAATTTTGTTAACATTTTAGAAATTCAACTTATTTTAATGCCTTAAACAATTACATGCAAGTTACATTATGTTACAAAATATTTCATCAATCTATATACTGCTCGTAAATGAAGATTTGATAGACGATAGAATTAAAATCATGGTAGTAGTGTGACTAGTTGTACGTGAGCATGCGAATCCATGATATTTTCAAAAAACAATTCTTAGGAACAGAAGAGTATACCTTACTCTGTTGAATCTGGAAGTCTGTTCTTCAGTATAAAAGGTAGTTGTAGTAAAAAGAAAATGATCGTTATAGGTATTGCTCCAAATATTTTAAATATAACCCATGTAGATTCTGCAAAATTACGCCATATTATTTCATTTAACACTGCCATGAACAGTAAAAAACCAGCAGATCTATAGCTTAAAATATTCCAGTTCTTATCTTCAAGTTGGACAAAATGATTAAACATATATTTCAAAAAGGCCTTATTTCTTATGGCACTGATAAAAAATGTACTACTAAAAATTACATATAGAATAGTTGGTTTGATTTTGATATACATAGAGTTACCACTAATCAAAACTATACTAGCTGAGACTAACAACACTCCAGAAGATACTAAGGAGGATTTGGAAACTTTGCCTTCTATAAGATAACACAGACTAATACAAATAATTGAAGTAATAAGTATATATAACGTCGCACTTTGTATACTACCACCATAAAAATAGCCAATAAAAAAAGCTATAAGCGGAGCAACTTCTGATAAAAAATTAATCATAAATAGTTTTATTTCTCTGTTACTACTTTTGTGTGTCTGATTTTTATTTGTATTAAGATATTAATTAAACCTAGAGTGCAAACATAAAAAACAACTTGTAATCCGTTAGGTCTAGCAATATATCCAGTAATCATTTTTAGGAATTTACCATAGATACTTCTGTCAGAAATGAGCCAAGAGCTATCCCAAAGCTGGTCGGATAAAATAGTAATAATCCCTGAAGAACTCAATATACCAGCAGCTTCCGCTGCAAAACCACTAGCAACAAGCATTAATAAAATGGAAGATATACGAAATATATATAGTTGGTTTACTATTTTTATTAAACCTAAATAGATAATGACACCCAAGGTTAGACCACTGACTATACCAATAATTAGTCCTAGTAGATAGCTATTACTGTCAATAATTTCGACTGAAGAAATACTATAAACTAATATAATAATTTCCATTCCTTCTCGAAGAATAGTTGCCGCAACAATCAGTACTAGCATTATATAACTACTATCACCGCTACTAATTTTTACAGACAAATCATTAAGATTTTGTTTTATCTTAATACCATAACCTTGCATCCATACTATAGTCCAACCAATTAATGCAACTGTTAACAAAATAACTCCAGAGTTAAATATCTCATCACCTAGACCACTAAATGCTACGGTTATACTACGAGCAAAGAAAGCGAATAACGCAGCAGAAACTGTACCAAGCATGACTCCAGCAATTATATAAATTCTAGATTTTTCTAATTGTTTTGTCACAGCAAGTATTACACCAAGCAACAAAGCTATTTCTAAGCATTCCCTGAATAACACTAATGCTATTTTAAACATCTAAACCTAAATAAATTTAATTAACAATGAGAGACCCTTGTGCTGTCTCTTGATGAAAGTCTCCAAAAAAATCATATTTACCTGGGGCTAAAGGGGCAAGGATGATATTTATAGAGTCATTTGGCATAATAATCTTTTCTCGGTGCAGATCATGACTCTCAAACTCTTCTACTGTACTATCTTGGTTGTGTATAGTAAAACGAATCTTCTTACCACTTTCTACTCTAATAATATTTGGCTCAAATCTATGATTCTTTATAACCGTTACAATTTCTACTATATGAGTATCTACATCATTCTTAGATGTGCTTCGATGATTAATTGCAAAAATTATTATACCTATCAATAGAATAATACCTCCAAAAAATTGAAGGATAGTTTTTTTTCCCATAGTTTTAACTTGAAAGCTTTATTAAAGTTACAAAATACACCAATACAATCATAGCTACAAGCATATATAATAGAGTGTAGTTTTTTTGTTTTTTATGATCCTTCATTTTTTTGGGTAAATTCATAAGCACCCTCCCTATATTATACAATATATTAGATTTCCACTAAGTCATCAAGAATCAAATATTTTTTATAACAATACTTTGTTTCTCCTCTAACCAATTAATGATTAAACTGAACAAGATTCTAGAATTAGCTAGCTAACTCTGATAGTTTGTACAATAAGTAATTAGCTATTGATAAAATGATAAAATCTTGTATACATAGTATCTGTACAATGGGTGAAGATTAATTGACAACCAAGTAAATAATAGTGTTTATAAGTTCAAATCTTCTACAATTTTTTATGTTAGATAATGTTGCTAAGATTTTTTTAAGTTTTAGTCATGATATAGTCATTATCCCACTACTGATACTAGGCTATATTTGGTTAGAGCAAAAAGTGTTTTTTAATGCAATATGTTTAATATTAATAAGTATGTTATTTAATTTTGCTCTAAAAATTACATTTTAAGTACCACTATCCGCTCATATTGGTAAATAAGGTTTTGCTTTTCCAAGTGGTCATATGCAGTCTTCAGTTGTTTTGTATGGTTGGCTGATGACAAAAACACAAAGCCGTATATGTAAAATTCTGATAACTGGCTTGCTATTTGGAATAGGAGTGAGTTTAGTCTATTTTGGCTATCATAATTATTTTGATATTCTAGGAGGCATATTTTTTGGTTCTTTATTAATAGCCTTTTATACATTTCTTGCGAGCACAAAAAAGCAAATATTGCCAGCAATTTTATTGACTTTTACTACATTTTTGATGTTGTACATTGCATCTATACATAGTTGTACATTGCATCTATACATAAGGTAGAAGAACATCTATATATGGCATATTACGCTCTTATTATAAATCTACGAAGCAAAATATCAGCAACAATACTGTGTTTTTTCATGCTCTTTATAGTCAAAATGCTTTTTACAATTGGTTATATCTCCTCTTTACCATTAGCTATCAGGCAAATACAATGGGCTATAATCGGATTTTGTATCCCAGCATCAGTTTTTATTGCAAACTATATTAATCATTATAAGCGTTCTTTCCATGATAGATTCTAGTTGGATTGTAGAAATAAGAACAGATTTTCTAACAACCATATTTAAGTTATTTCCATTTTTTGCTAGTGATTACTTTTATATTACCATTACTGCTTTAGGATATTGGTTAAATCCATCGGCATTATTATTTAGATCATTAGGATTTTTAATATCTTTTTGTACTTTACTTAATTGCTTGTTAAAGAATTTATTTAAAATATCGCGTCCTGACATATCTTTACATTTAATATCTGTGTATGATCCTTTTGGCTTTCCTAGTGGTGATGTTCAAGTGGCAACCAACTTTTTGGCTAGCAATCTTTTTAAGTCTTAAAAATAGTCCTTTCAAGTATTTATGTTTACTGCCAATAATTGGTATTGGTCTTTCAAGAGTATATCTTGGTGTTCATAGTATATATGATGTAATTGGTGGTTTGATATTTGGATTTTCTGTTTTACATATATGGAAAACATATTTAGAAAGAGCATTGCTTGTAGAAGTGTTTCAACATAGTTGCAAAAAATTTTGGTTTTTACTTGCTATAATAATTTCACTATACACCATAGTGTCTCAATCTTTACCATGGCCACCTATGATACCGATGGCAATAGGAGCTCTCATTAGCTTTGGGCTATCCTTACGATGGATAGAAAATCAGGCAGTTGGTCTAACCAGCACAAAATTAGTATTCCAACCGCTCTAATATCCCTAGCCATTTTAATTGGCATAGCAAAATTCATACCTACTGTAAAAATAAACATTTTTATTTTCTATTGTAGTATTATATTAAAATATAGTTTTCTTGTTTTTGGAATTTTTGTATTAATTCCTAGTACTATCTCTAAGATCACTAGATCTAATAAAATTGATATATTATAAAATACCCGAATTCGCGTAATGCAATAAATTATCCGTTATTTAGATACTAAGGCAGCATATGGCAAGACCAGATTTCACCAATTCAGACAATATCATAAAAGAAATGATTAGAGTAAATCATGCTGGAGAATATGGGGCTAAACGAATTTATCAAGGGCAATTAAATTATTGCAAAAACCACGAAGATTCCTCTACAATAAAACATATGATGCAGCAAGAAGAAGTACATTTGAGCTACTTTACTAACTTGTTATTACAACATAATGTTAGACCAACTATTTTGATACCATTTTGGCATATTATTGGCTATGTACTTGGTAGTGGATCGATATTGATAGGAACAAAAACTGCCATGCTACTAACGCAAAGTGTAGAAGAAGTGATTGAACAACATTATCAGAAACAAATAGATTATCTCGAATTGTATAATTTAGAGAAAGAATTAGTAAATAGCATAAAACAATTTCAGGCTGAGGAAATTGAACATAAAGATATAGCTCTAGTACAAGGTAGCAGTAAGGTAGTATTTGCTTCCTTAATTAATAAAGTTATTAAATTAATGTGTAATATGGCTATTAATGTGAGTAAAAAAGTTTAAGTTACTCAAATAGAAATAAAATGAATGAATTACAACAACAAGCATCTGACCCAGAATATTCTGTTTGGGTTTCTGCCTCATCTGGTACAGGCAAAACCAAAATTTTAACAGATAGGGTGCTACGGTTACTAATTAAGGGAGTTCCATTTGAAAAGATCCTATGCTTAACTTTTACTAATGCAGCCACCCTTGAAATGCAGAGTAGGATTAAAAATAAGCTTGCTCAATTTGCTGCAAACGAAACCGCTAAATTAACTGAAGAGTTAGGTTTATTACTTACTAGAGAGCCTTTAGAAAGTGAGGTACAATATACCAAAACTTTATATAACAGACTACTAAACTCTGAAGATGGTATTAATATTTATACTATCCATGCTTTCTGTCAGAAGATGCTTAAATTATTTCCTTTTGAAGTTGGCATTAATCCAAAATTTCAGGTTCTTGACGAGATTACAGCACAAGGGGTTGTTAGCAAAATAAGAAACCAAATCTATTTAGATCTGACTTATAATGAGCTGATTAGTTTTTTTCTGACAAATTTCCATGAAACAACTATCAATGATATTTTCTCTGAAATAATCCAGCAAAAAATTAAGTTTAAGAAATTATTTGCCAAACAAATGGATTTTGTAGAGTACGATGCTCAAACTATTTTTGCACAATTATCAAATATTTATGACCAAGCTAGGCAATTATTGGCAAAATACTCAATAGCTATTGACTTAGATCAAGAAATTCAGCAATTTTTTCTTACTAAAGAAAACCTTAAGCGTAAGAATATATTGCCTAAATCTATGGCAATGAAGTATCCAAAGTTATTGAATGAACTTGAATATATTCAAGAGAAAATTTTTCAGCTAGATCAACAAGCTAAAATGCAAGATATGGAGAATTACTCAAATTCATTACGTAACTTGGCAAAGATTTTTCTTGATAAATATGATTCCTACAAAACCCAGCATAGTTTGCTTGATTATGATGATTTAATTTATCTTACGCAGTTATTATTAACGGATAATGCTGCAAAAAATTGGGTAGCTTATAAACTTAATGGTGGGATTGACCACTTGCTTGTTGACGAAGCACAAGATACTAGCCCGGAACAATGGGACATTATCACTGCAATTATAGCAGACTTTACTTCTAGCACTAAGCAAAAAAGTACTATTTTTGTCGTAGGCGATGAGAAACAGTCGATTTTTAGCTTCCAAGGAGCAGATATTAGCTTTTTTAGTTATGTTAATGAAAATTTGTATAAAAACCTATCTGATGCAAATAAGAATTTCAGAAATATTACTCTCCAGTGGTCTTATAGATCTACTAAAGAAATTATTGATATTGTCTATCTAATTTTTCAACAAATTAAACATACTACTCCACAATTATTTACATCTGATAATCCTAAAATTTTGCCATTTCGTCAAACTCATAAAGGTAGAGTTGAACTTTGGCCATTAGTTAAGGGTGAAAAAGAGAGTAAGTTGTTTTGGCCTTTACTAGAAGAGCATAATAAATCCAAATCTGCTCAGCAATTACTTGCACAACAAATTGCTAGTTTTATAAAAAGCCAAATAGCAAGTAGAAGAATCCTGCCTGCTACTAATTCCGCAGTCAAAGAATCAGATTTTATGATTTTGGTACGCAAGAGAGATGAGTTGATTTTTGAGATTATTAACTGTCTTAAGCAACATGGTTTGCCAGTAGAAGATGTTGATCGGATCACTTTAAATAAAAGTTTGTCAGTATTAGACTTAATGAGCATAGCGAAATTTGTACTACTACCTCAAGATGACTTGAATTTGGCTAGTCTATTAAAATCACCAATAATTGGTATGAGTGAACAGGCACTACAAACTATTTCAGTTTCTCGGGGCAAGAATTCTATTTGGGGTTACCTACAAACTGTCCTAGACTATGCAAGTATATATAAGAAACTATGTCATTTCTTGCAGCTATATAAGGTTGCCAATTGTGAGAATTTTTTTTCACTTATTGTCGATTGTTTGGATGTTAGAAAAGTTTTAGTTGAGGCTAATGGATTTGATAGTAATGACGTAATAAATGAATTGATATATTTGAGTAGCAATTATGCTAATAATATAGATAGCTCATTGCAAAGCTTTGTTTATTGGTTTGAAAATAACAAAATTGAGATTAAAAGAAATTTAGAATCGTCAAGTAAGATAAAAATTATGACCGTGCATGCTTCTAAAGGTCTGCAAGCACCTATTGTTATTCTGTGCGATACTAGTTCAGTACCAACTAATAGTAATAAATTCATTTGGGACGAAAATCAAGTGTTCTCTACCACTCAATCAGCCAATAGCCCAGAATTCTTTAAAGTTCTCAAAGAAAAGGAGCAACAAAAAGACTTACAAGAATATATTAGACTACTTTATGTTGCAATGACTAGAGCCGAAGACCATTTAGTGATATGTGGTTATCAGTCAAGTAGTAAGCTACCACAAAATTGTTGGTATGAGTTGGTTGCTAGAACAATGAATATGCACGGGAAGGTACAGGAAAATGGTATTATAGTTTATGAATCAGTTATTGAAGGAAGTGGAAATGGGCAGGAATCTAAAGAAATAGACCAAAAAGGTGCTTTAGATATTCTAGATCCCGCACCAAAGCAGGATGACATTGAAGGCAGCCGGAATGACATTGAAGATTGGATACCAAACCTTTTTTTAATTAATAAAATCACCAAAAATACAAAGCAAAATTATTCAGTCAATTCTCCTCTTATAGTTAATGATCATTTGGAATATGGTAAGATATTTCATAAAATTCTAGAAGATGCCACAAAGATCAATGATTTTTCTATGATGAATAAACATCCGTTTATTCACAAGTTACCAACAACTCTGCAAGAAAAGATTCATAGCAATATTGATAAATTACTGAATAATATAGAATTTATGGCACTTATTTCCCAAGAGCTAAAAACTGAAATGACGATAGGAACAACTCTAAATGATGAGGTTAAGATAGGAAGAATTGATTTACTTGCCATTGATACAGGGAAAATAACCATTATTGATTATAAATCCGATGCTAGTCCACCTAAGACCTGTCAATTAGTTAAGGAATCTTATATTGACCAGTTGAATTTTTACCGACATATAGTAGCAAAACTATATCCTAACAATGAAATGATTTGCAAAATTTTATGGCTAGAAAATGCCAATTTTATGACGATTGGTTAACCTTTAACCAATAATACACAGGTAATATGACAAAATTAGTGAGAGATTTAGTTCCGCAAATTATCTTAAAATCTGGTCGAATACCAGTCTTTCGTATTGCAGAATTGGCTGAGTATAAACAATTATTAAGACAGAAACTTTCTGAAGAGGTAGAAGAATTTTTAGAAAGTGAATCTATCAAAGAAATTGCTGATATCATAGAAATACTTGAGGCAATATGCAATAGCAACTCTTATAAATTAAAGGATATACTAAACATTAAAAAGCACAAAAAAGATACCAATGGTGCTTTTGACAATAAAATAGTTTTAGAAAAAATAACCATAAAAACCTAAGCTACTCAATAACAATCAAGTGAGTCAATTATTAAAGGGCTGGTGACTAATTTCAAAGATTGTAGTGATAAGCTGGAAGACATGGCGGTTTAAAAGTCACAACTAATGATAGAAAATTTGTTTTTTTAAAATGCATAAATGTCATTGCGAGAAAGCACTGCAAGCGGCGACGTAGCAATCTTTTGAAGTAATACTTGTCCCTATTTCACAAGATTGCCGCGTTGGCGATTCCATCGCCTCCTCGCAATGACCTTGGTTATTTTTCTGCAACTTTTAAACTGCCATGATGAACTCTAAAACTGCTTCCTCTTCGAACTTTCGATAGCTCTGACCTACAATCCCTGAAGACGATAACACAATTCTTGATTTTCTATCTGAGTATACCCTGCAAGGTCTTTTGTTTATCTTACTTTACCCATTCTAGCTTTTGGTGTAGATTTTACCGTTACAGGTTTTACTTTGGGTTCTAACAATATTTCTTTAATTTTTAGGCTTTCAGCTACAACCTTTTCTGTGTCATCTATCTTAGCCAATTTTTCAGGAGTAATTTTATGCATCAAATGCTTCGATAAACTAGAGAGTCCTATTTTCTCACAAAAATTTGCTACCTTATAACGCATCTTATCTGCAACAGTTAAATTAGGGGTCGTCATTTCCATTAAGTGAGCTGTTGCTACAATATTCTCTTTATAATGCAGATCGTTCTGTATTGCCTTAACATCCTCATCAGTAAGGTGTTTTTCTTTGTTTAGATGGGTTAATAATTTGTCGTAAAACCTTTCTAGTTTTTCTATAGTAATCTTTTTACTTGCTGTTACTGTTTCTTTTATGAAATCCTCAACTTTCTTTCCAAAAGATTCAAGACGTTTGTCTATATCTGCAACATATTCTGTTGGATTCAAACTTGTTACACTTTTTTGAACCTTCGACACCGAGACTTCTAGCTCTTGCCATTTACCATCTAGACTCTTTTGCCATTGTTGTTCTTGAACATTTATTGTTACAGGTTGAGTAGGAACTTTAATTTGATAATCATGTTCGCTAGCCCACTGTAAAGCACTTTTTCCTTCAATTTCAATATTATGGTGAGCTGCATAGGCTACCGGGTCTTTAATAGGAGATTTAGCAAAAGTTTCTAACCACTGACCGTTTTTAAATTCAGGAGATACATTACTAAATTTAGCCACTATGTCTGCTGCTCTTGCTACCTCTTTCATATTATTGAGGTTTTCCTTGATATGTTCTTTATAAAATGTACTTAATTCATTAAAATCATTAATTTGCTTTTCTTCAAATTTATTACCTTCAAATCTAGCTGCTACAATGAGACCTTCTGGAGAGAACCCATGTTTTTTCAATTCATCAACTTTTTGATCAATTATAGCCTCTATTTGCTGATCGTTTAACTGATTGGTCATTTGTGCTAATGCTTTACTATATTTTTCAATGTTAAACGATAAGTTACCTGCCTTAATAGCTTCAGTATAGTTAACTCCATTCTCTGAAAACATTTTATGTGTTGCCTCAATCATCGCACCAAAATCTTGGTGAAACATTTCAAAAGATCTACCGTGATCTATTTTAGTTACAGTCTTCCCATCCTGCACCATCAAATTACCGGCATGATAATCCAATTCCCCTAACATATGACAAGCAGCAATAACCTTTTCAAATCCTTCTAATTCTTTTAATTTTTGATCATTTGCTCCAACGCTAGTAGTATAAGTACCCTTAGCAAACTCTGCAAGCTGCACCACGTTATTAAAAAATTTAGAACGTATAGCAATTGATGGTGAATTGACCTGATCAGATACTACTAATGCCTCTTTAGGGGTGCGATCATATAATAAAAACTGATACATAGAAGAACCGATTAACTCCCGCACACCATCATCCCGATCTGCTAAAGCTTGCTGCTGTTTTTCTCCCTGTAGAGCTAAACAACTCCTATGCTGTTTATAGAAACGTTTTAACATGAAAATATTACCAGTTGCGGTTTCCTTAGCAATATATCCAGCAGATACACCAGCTTGCTTATTACCTTTTTTTGTAAATTCTGTATTTTTAACCGTTATTCTATCTCGTAGCATAGTTTCAAGCGAATCTTTTTTGGATTCTTCTAGCTTTTTTGGACGTGCTGGCTTATTTTCTGCAACTAATGCATCCATAAGTGGAATATCTATTAGCTCTCTTAATATTTGATTTTGATCTCCAGGAAATGCTTCTTTTATTACCTTTAATGCTTCACTTACAATGTATTTAGAATGTGTAAGTTTCCGCATTTTCTTTTTATACAAATCAATATTAGAGTCTGATGGCTCTTGAGCAAGTGCTATCACGCTACTAGCAAGTTTTTCACATTTTTTAGAGATTCTATCATTTACAACTTGATCTTTACCATTTGACTTTGTCAGTTTTATTAAAGTTGTAAATAATTGGGTATGTAAAGATTATTTAATTTCTTCTTGGTTTGTTGCCATAAAAATCTAACTCTTTATAATTAATTGTTAATTGCAGTTAATCTAAAAAAACCTTTTGTAGCGGTTTGTTTGCTAAATTTTCTTCAGTAAAAAAATCCTTCTTTAAATGCGTAACCTGATTATTCAATAACCTTAATTGTAAGTAATCATTAATTGCTTGGGTAAATTCACCAAGTTTGTTTCGAAAAAAATGATCGGCTCCTTGGATAATCTTATAATCGACAGTTATATGTTTCTGCTTAGATAATTTATCTACTAGTTCAAGCACTGATTCTTCTGGTACAATACTATCATTGTCACCTTGTATTACAAAGCCAGAAATAGGACATTGAGATAAGAACGAAAAATCATATTTATTCACTGGCGGAGATATCGCAATAAAATTATTAATCTCTGGCCTTCTCATGATAAGTTGCATGGCTATCCATGCTCCAAAAGAAAACCCCGCTATCAAATTTAGACTGCTAGTAGGGTTGTTAAGTTGCAGCCAATCAAGTGCTGTTGCAGCATCAGTCATTTCGCCAATACCATTATCAAACTCTCCTTGGGAACGTCCAACGCCCCTAAAATTAATTCTGAGTACTGTGAACCCATTAGCTACTAATGATTTATATATATTGTAAATCACTTTGTTATTCATAGTACCACCGTAAAGCGGATGTGGATGTAATAATAAAGCAAGGGGGGCTTTAGGATTACTAAATTTAGTATAAAGCCCTTCGATCCGACCGGCAGGACCATTAAAAAAAACGTTAGCCATAATTATAACATATAATATATCAATTTATATCGATCACTAAGACCAAAAAATAAAATTATAACATGCCATTTTATAGATTTCAAGATAACTATATGTTAGTAATGTTATAAGACTGACTTTTAAATTCCCCTAGATATCAATTAGTATTTCCGCTAGGTTCTTATTATGCAAATTTGTACGTTTAAATAACCATGAAGAATATATTAATTATTAAACTATTACTTTTATTATTTACGATTACAACCGCTTTGGCACAGCCATTGTCAATTGATAGCATATATCAGCATTTATTGATAACATATCCAAGTTACAACAATATTACCTATAATAAACCTTCAACCAATTATTTAATAGCAAATAATTGGTTACTGCAAACGCCAAATATTTGGGGTGCTACTTTAGAAGAATATGGAGAAGGGCTTACGCCAGTTGCAGATAACGTGATAGATGCACAATTTTTTGTCCCAACATGCCGTACTCAATCAGATTGTCGCGGAATCAGTACTTGTAAAACTGGTGATTTTACTTTGGATAATAGAACATTATGTTTAACAAATGCATATAATGTGTTAAACACTATGTATAATACAATTATTAACGCTACTACATCTGTAGATATTACAACTATTGGTAGAAATTACTTTAGTTCAGGAGCATTTACTGCTATGTTGCAAAATGCTATCATAACGCTAGGTAAAAAAAGCATTAATTCTCCTCATCTTATAACTATACGCTTATTATTACGGTTATTATATGGTACGTATAAAGAAGTCCCACCTGAATGGATGAAAAGCTATTTAAATAATATTATTTCTAAATTACCAGCCAATAATAAACTAATTATATCAATTGCTAATATTAGGTCATGTACATTTAAATCCAATTGTGGAAATCAAGAGAAACAACATGATATCTCTCTTGATTTCTCTTGGAATCATGGCAAAATTATTGCGGTGGATGGTAATACATTAATCACTGGTGGAGAAAATTTATTTGGTCAGGATTACACTCAAGCAGAGCCAGTTAATGATGCCAATATTAAAATATTTGGACCTGTTGTAAATGGGGCAACAACTTATGCTAATATATTATGGAAATATGTACAACATCATCGAGCTATAGCAGTAAACCGTTGTTATACATATAAGAAGGGGTATATTTCAACAAAATGTGCTAAAGCTATTTCCTTAAATAACGAATTTAATGTTAATAGTTCATTACCTGTACAGGCAATGTTTATTAGTAAATTGAACAATGGAATTGGCATTGGTGATGATGCTGATCAATCAGAAATTGCAAGGGTATTTGCTCTAAAAAATGCTACTCGCTCTATCAAAATTAGCCAACAAGCCCTATTTTTTAAAGAGAGTAATTATCCACTGCTAGATAAAGTACTGCCACCAATTAGTACTGTTAATGGCAATATTATTCAAGCAATAGCATATGCTATACATAATAATGCAGTAGATACATATATAGTGACCAGCAACTTATTCAGATTTAATTACTCAGATCATGTAGATTTACAATATTTATATGATTATATACTTAATACGATAGTTTCTAATTATCATGTTGAGAGTAAAATAGCCGCACAAGAATTAAAACAGCATCTCCATCTTGCTTATATAAGTTATAATCATATTATCAATACCAATGCAAGAAGCCATAATAAGTTTTGGATAGTAGATGACAAAGTTTTTTATTTTGGTAGTCATAATTTTTACCCAACATCATTACAACAATTTGGCATTATTGTAGATAGTATAGAAGCTAGTAAAATATTATTGGAATCCTATTGGAATCCTATGTGGGAATATTCTGCTAAATATAATCTGAATGAATAACGATTGAACTGTTAGTTCAATTCATTCAACTCTACTCTAGCAAATAATTTTATTTGAAGTAAAGAGAATTTAGAAAGATCTTTTGAACCTTTTTCTGCTAATTTATTGGCTTTAGTTAAAAGGTCTAAATCTCTAGCTAGATCAGCAAAAAAGAATCTTATTTCACCACTTTGCTTTGTTCCTAATATTTCTCCGCTACCTCTTAAGAGTAGATCTTGCTCTGCTATATAAAAACCATCATTGCTGTTTCTCATCACTTCAAATCTAGATTTTGCAACCATAGTTAATTTTTGAGGATCATATAGAATAATACAATGAGATTGTAAAGTTCCACGTCCAACTCTACCTCTTATCTGATGTAACTGAGCTAAACCAAACTGTTCAGCATTTTCTATGACTATTAAGGTTGCTTCTGGTACATCGATACCCACTTCAATTACAGTTGTAGCAACCAAGATTTTAATATTACCATTCTTAAATTGGTGCATAATCATATCTTTTTGCTCATTTTTCATTTTGCCATGTATAGTACCTGTAATGTTAGGGTAGGCATTCTCAATGGTAACTAGTCTAGTGTTGATGTCGGTTAATCCTGTATTTTTTGCCTGTGTTGTTAACTCTTCATCATTTTGATCGATAAGGGGACATATCCAGTAAATTTTCTCTCCAAATTTTAGCTTTTTATCTAAAACTGAGATTACGTCATTTAGCTTGGTCTTTGGCAATATGCTAGTAATAATTGGTAGTCGATTTTTTGGTTTGCTTGTTAATTTAGCAATATCCATATCTCCAAACATGGTCAAAGTAAGACTTCTAGGAATAGGGGTTGCGGTCATCACCAAAACATCGGGATGAGAGGCTTTATTAATTAAATCTAACCGTTGTTGTACACCAAATTTATGCTGTTCATCAATGACGATATAACCTAAATTTTTAAAGTTTACTTTTTCTTGAAATAATGCATGAGTGCCAATTAATATATCAATATCTCCATTTTCTAAGCTTGATAGAACTTTATTTCGTTCTTTGGTAGATATTTTTCCAGTAAGTAAACCAAGCCTTATTCCGGTTTCACTTAAGGCTTTAACGAAGAATTGGTAATGCTGGTTTGCTAATAAATCGGTAGGGGCCATTAGTGCAGCTTGAAATTTATGGTATGCTACAGTGACCATTGTCAATAAAGCTACTAATGTTTTACCAGAGCCAACATCGCCTTGGAGTAAACACATCATTTCTGTAGGAGATAATTGATGTTTTTCAATTGCTTCTATTACTTTTTTTTGGTCGGATGTGAGTTCAAAGCCTAATGTCTTAAGTATTGATTGTTGTAGCTGACTAGACCCCGTAAATGAATTACCTTGTTTTAATTTTGTTTGCTGGCGGAGATATTGTAATGAAATTTGATTAGCAAAAAGTTCTTTTTCTGCCAATTGTCTTAAAGCTTGAGTATGTAATTCTTCTAATTGCTTAGTTTTAACCTGATATAAATGTAAAGTTTTTAAATCTTCTAATAATGATTTAGTATAGTCCTTCACTTCTTGAAAACTCTCAGGAATACAGCACCACTCTTTCTCAAACAAATCAAGGCCCTTTATTATATAGGAATAAAGTTGCTTATTAATTATCCCATAGGTCAAAGGATAGATTGGTTCTAGGGGGCTGGTAAGTTTTTGATCCAAAATAAATATTGGGTGGACTATTTGAGGTAAGCTAGAGAAAACTTGTACCTTGCCATTAATTGTATGTTTACTGCCTATTGTAAGTTTACTTAGGATAAAATAAGAGGGCCTATTAAAAAATATCAACAGAATTGAGCCAGTCTCATTGTATCCTAAGATTTTCAAAGGCTGTTTTTTGTTCTTAGGCACAAGCACTTCTTCAATTGTTATTTCAGTTTGAATTAACTGACCATTTTTTAGTGAAGATAAACTTGGTGAAATTATTTTAACTTGATAAGAAGTAGGGCGGTAAAATAACAAATCTCTTAAATTGATTATTCCCAATCTTTTAAGTCCAATAATTATATTATCACTAACGTTAATACGTGATTTAATCAGCGAGAAAAAAAACTTGTTAATTGTTAACATATATTTTTTTAATTAACCTGAATTCGATGTAATATACTCAAATGATTTGAAAAATTGGATTTGAAAATGAATGGTGAGCAGGCGTAGCATACATATAGTATAGTTACGCATGCGAGTCCATGATATTTTCAAAAAACAATTCGTAGGAGCAGAAGAGTATATTAATTTGTTACATCGAACTCAGGTCAATAATAACTATATTTTATTTACAGCATCTAGAGTTTAGTGCATAAAAATATCAATATCGTTCCATCCTACTAGGTCTAAGTTGGCTCTAATAGGTAAAAACTTAAAAATCTGTTTTGCAATATCTAACCTATTTTCGGTCAGTAACATATCTTGCAAGGTAGCACGAAGTTGATGTAGGTAAAGGACGTCTTTGGCAGCATATTCTTTTTGTTCAGCTGTAAGATCCAACCTTCCCCAGTAGGAAGATTGTTGTTGTTTAGAAATTTGGACTGAAAGTAATTCACGGCATAAGTCTTTTAAACCATGAGCATCAGTATAGGTTCTAACTAGTTTAGAAGATATCTTTGTACAAAATATGTTCTCCAAATCTATTCCAAGATATTTTCTTATTGCTGCTAAATCAAATCTAGCATAGTGAAATATTTTGCATCGATTCTTATCAAGCAATAGTTTTTTTAAATTAGGTGCTGCGTAATTCTTGTCAATAAAGTTTACTAAGTAAGCCTTACCATCTCCATTATTCAGTTGCAAAAGGCATAACCTATCCCTATGTAAGTTTAATCCCATCGTTTCTGTATCGATTGCTAGGTCTCCTGCAATATTAAAATCTTCCGGGAGATCATTCTGAAAAACTATAATACTGATAATAACCTCCTAAGTTATTTTATGGTAAAAACCTGTTCTTTTGGCGACGCTACCCCTAGAACTCTTCTTGCTTCTTGGTCAAGCATATCTCTATCTAGAGATTCTGGTCTAAGTAGTTTTACTTTATGTTCAAGTTCAATTCGTTCTGCCCTTAAATTTTCTAGTTCACTATAGGTTTTTTCGAGTCGTTGATTTAATGTAAAATAAGCAATTATCCCTCTATTACCACAAATAGAATGGAAGATAAAATAAGCTAATAATAAAGATAGCAAAACATTAAATATTATCTTTTTGGAATTTTTAACTGAATCAATAAAATATTGATAATTCATAATATTTTAATAATAAAAATAATATTGGAGCGGTAAGAATTATGCTATCAAATCGGTCTAGAACACCGCCATGACCTGGTATTATAGTACCAGTATCTTTTATAGCAAATTTACGCTTAAAATATGAAATAAATAAATCGCTCATTTGTGCTATTAGTGCTAAACAAATAGCTGCTATAATTAAGTGCCGTTTGTTTAATAAATAGTCAGTTGGTAAGTCAAAGCTAGGTACTAAACTTAATAAAAATGCTGTAAGCCCACTAGCTAATACCCCTATGATTAATCCACTCCAAGTTTTGTTAGGACTAATCTTGGGGGTCAGCTTAGGTCCGCCTATATTCTTCCCACCAATCATAGCAAATATATCAACTGACCATATTATAATGAAATATAGTAATAATAGCCATCGATTTTTATCTTCAGTAGCAATTATTATTAAAGATATAGTGGGAATGGGAATGATAACAAAGCCCAGTAATATATGGGAAAAGGACGATTTTGTCATTTGATACCATTCATATGACATAATTATGGCAATTAATAACATAATTATATAAAATAATGACTTAATGAACATTATCGCTATAATAAATACTGGTCCTATTACTAGGGCTGATAATATTCTTACTACTATATTAGACCTCTTATCTAGCACCAAAATTCCTTTTTCTTTTTGAATAATCGTTTAACGCTTCTAGTATATCTTGTTTGTTAAAGTCAGGCCAGTATTTAGGTAAAAAATATAGTTCAGCATAGGCAGCTTGCCATAGTAGAAAATTACTGATTCTACATAGACCACCAGTACGAATTAACAAATCTACATCAGGCATTCTTGGATCATATAGATAATTACCAAACTCATTCTCGCTAATTTGTGTTTTACTAGAATTGATGATTTTCTGACATGCGTCAACAATCTCTGCTCGCCCGCCGTAACTAAAAGCAATACAAAGAGTTATGTTATTATTATGTTTTGTTAATTCTATAGCATCATGGATTTGTTTTTGTAACATATTATCTAACATATCCAATCTACCGATAACTTTTATTTTGACTCCGTTTTTGTGTAGTAGTGTAGTCTCATTTTTTAGATAATAACGTAATAATTTTAGTAAAAATGTCACTTCAGTCTTTGACCTACGCCAATTTTCTGATGAGAAAGTATAAAGTGTCACGTAAGGTATATTAAGTTCTATAAAATCTGGTAATAATTTCTTTACTCTATTAGCACCTGCTCTATGTCCCTCAGATTTTGGTAAGCCTTTTTCTAAAGCCCACCTTGCATTACCGTCCATGATTATGGCTAAATGATTTACTGTGTTGATTATACTCATATTTATTGTATATACGCTGGGATGACTAGAAGTTATCACCATTACTATTGCTCAGGTTAGCTATATAATAACACAGAAATGCCATTAATGAACATATATTTGCGGTCAGTTATAGGAAATTTTCATCGTAATAGATCATTTATGGATACTTTACTTCTAGTTCCTTTATCCACCTGTTTAACGATTACTGCACAATATAAACTTGGTTTTCCTGAATCAGCAGGTAAGCTGCCTGGTACTACAACTGAGTAGGCCGGAACTCTACCATAAATTACTTTTCCACTTTCCCTATCTACTATCTTGGTAGATGCACCAATAAATACTCCCATACTAATTACACTTCCTTCTTCTACTAAAACCCCTTCTGCTATTTCTGATCTTGCACCTATAAAACAATTATCTTCAATTATTACCGGGGTATCTTGTATTGGCTCTAGTACCCCACCAATACCTGTTCCGCCGGAAATATGACAATTCCTTCCTATTTGTGCACATGATCCTACGGTGGCCCAAGTATCAATCATTGTTCCTTCTCCTATATATGCACCTATATTAATAAAAGAAGGCATAACAATAACGTTTTTAGCTAAATATGCCCCCGTTCTTATAAATGCTCCGGGAACGATACGACAGCCATGGGTTCTAAATAATTCTTCATTATGATTTGTAGCAAATTTGGGAGCAATTTTATCATACCATTTCATACAATCACCAGAATGGATTTGCGAATCAGTTACAATAAAATGTAATAAAATTGCTTTTTTTACCCAAAGATTAACTCGCCAATCAGCCCCTTCTTTTTCACAAACCCTAATTAATCCTTGATTTAAACCATCAATAATATTATTCAATATTTGTTTGGCGTAGTTAGTTTTTTCTGAATCCTTAGTTAATTTATCGCGTATTTGCCACAATTCTTCTATAGTATTGATATGTTTTTGCATAACGTCCTTGCTAAACTATTAAAAAAATCATAATTTACTTTATTTTTAAGTCAACCTATATACTCAAATTTGAGTATACAAATTAGATCACGTAAATGAGTATTGCTTGCCCAAATTGTAACACTACCTTTATAGTTTCAAAAGAACAAATAGGTATGACTGGTAGGAAGGTCAAATGTTCAAAATGCCACCATATATGGTATCAAAAGGCAGAGCTTGATCAGCAAGAACCTCCCATTATATCAGATAATAACACAAAAAACGCTAGCACTAATGAAAATAATAAAATATATTTAACCAAAGGTACTAACTTACCGGCTTTATTACCAACTAAAATTCCTGAGCAATCGCATATTTTATCTATATTATTGTGGCTTAGTTTAATTGTCTTCTTATTATTAATGTTATTTCACGAGAAGTTTAATATACCAGCTCTGTATAAAGAGAATAATAATATATTAACTATAAGAAATATACATGTTGAACAAAATAAAGAAATGGGACAAATTAAAGTTTCCTACAGGATAAGTAATACTTCTGACCATGATGTGACAATACCACTTATTCGGGTTAGATTGCTCAATAAAAAATATGTAACAGTAAAATCCTATATAATGAATCAAAAAAATATTAAATTGCCACCTAAGCAACATATCGACATCGCTACGTATCTTGATGTAGTTCCTCGTTCAAGTGAGTTGTTAAATATTATGCTTGGTAATAGTTTAGATTTCATATTACATTAGACTTCTTTTGAAAGAGACTTATAATCAATTCAAATACTCCCATAACATAACCGGAAGTTCGATGTAGCTTGTTACATCGAACTTCCGTGATATATATAGAAAAAAATGAATAAACAAATTATATACCCTAAACTAATTCCTAGGCTCTTTGCTTCTTGCTTAGATTCGTTTTTGTTGTCAATTTTTACAACTCCGATCACCCACTTTATGTTATCTAGACTGTCTTTATTTTTTTTTAAAGCTAGTATAGCGGACATATTAATAATGGGTAGCACGAAACCGGAGTTAGTTCAAAATGTAACTGCTAGTAATGTTCTTACATTATTTATTTTAATGTTTATAATTAATTTTGCCCTAGCTGCAACATATTTTATTGGTTTTTGGATTTATTTGGGTGCTACTCCAGGAAAAATGGTTATGCATATGAAAATAGTAGACGCAATCACTCTTGGAAAACCTAGTAAATGGCAATTAATTAAAAGATTTTGTGGATATGTATTAGTGCTAGTTGGTATTTGGTTTATACTCTTTTCTAAACAACGCCAAGCTTTGCATGATAAAATTGCTGGAACAGTGGTTATTAAAAGTTAAAACACAATAGTATTAATTTTAAAAGTTGTAGTATACTCTTCTGCTTTGAAGAATTGTTTTTTGAAAATATCATGGATTCGCATGCGTAACTATACTGTATGTATGCCTAGCATGCTCACCACTCATTTTCAAATCCAATTCTTCAAATCATTTGAGTATATCACTAGATTATTAGTAGTAAAAATGATATCTCATCCCTAATGAGGATGATACTGAGCCTAATATTAACTTGTTACATCGATATTTGAGGTTATTATAAGTAGTAAAGGTATGCTAAAATGAATAAACTAAATGAAATAGATCAGTTGATCTATCTTTTCTCCAAACTACCTAGTCTTGGTCAAAGATCAGCAAGGCGTATAGTCCTGCATCTTTTACAAGAAAAAGACGTTAGGTTAAAAGGTTTAATTTCAGCTCTTTCTTACGTAGATAATAATGTTGTCAAGTGCGATATTTGTGGTAACATAGATTCTCATCATATTTGTAGAGTATGTTCATCTGATGATCGCAACAAATCTATTATAGCAATTGTTGAAACAGTGACAGAATTGTGGGCAATAGAGCGTAGTGGCATTTTTAATGGATATTATCATGTACTAGGACATAATTTGTCAACTGCAAATAGCCATAATTCTAAAGCATTAAGACTACCAGAATTACTAGCTAGATGCCAAGAGAATAACATTAATGAAATAATTATTGCAACTAATTCCACCTTAGAAGGTCAAACTACAGCTTATTTCATTACTGAATATTTTAAAGATTATACTATCAAAATATCAAGATTAGCTAGCGGCATTCCAATAGGTGGAGAACTAGACTATTTAGATGAAGGAACTTTATCAGCTGCAATAACCTTAAGACAGCCTTTTGACTAATTTATTAAAAATTATTTATATGAAATGTTAATTTGAAATTTTTAGATATTTTCATTAGTTTATTTTATATTTTACCTTGCATATAATTATTTTAACTAAAGTAAGCATATGTACCAATTTTTTTGGACTATTTTAGTCATATTTTTGATTCCTGTAGTTCTTTATATTTGCAGGTACAAGATGTTTTCGTGGTTTAATTTAAGAAATAATTCAAAAACTAAAATATTAGAGTTAGAACAAAAGATATCAGAGCAAGATAATATTTTGAATCACGTTACTCACGAAATTAGGACTTCGATATATGGGGGAAGTAGTATCGCTCAGTTTTTATATGAAAATTGGGATAAAATGGATGAGCAAGAACACGTAAAGTATGTCAGTATAATAGCTAAAAATAATCAACGTCTTATAAAATTAATTAATGACCTACTAGACCTATCTAAGTTTAGTACCGGGAAAATGCAGTTTAATTTTGTTGCTATGGATCTATTATCTTCTATAAAAGAGACCGTGCAGCAACTTACAGAATTAAACATAATTAACGATCGAATTAATATTATTCTTATTGATCATAGTATTACAAAAGCAATGATTAATGGAGATAAAATTAGGATTAAATAATTTATTTAATAATGCACTCAAATATACTAAGGAAGGATTAATTATAGCGGTAATTGATTTAAAAAATCATGAAAATATTCCTTATTGGTGCTTTAGCCTAATCGATACAGGTATAGGAATTCCAGACTCAGAACTTGAGACTATTTTTGAAGTATTTACTCGTAGTTCACGAACTAATAATAATTTTCTTGGTACAGGTGTTGGTTTATCTATTTGCCGAGAAATTGTACTGGCTCATAATGGTTATATTTATGCCGAGAATAACCGTAAAAGAGGAACAAAATTAGAATTTATGATTCCTGTATACGATAAAAAAGAGACATAAAATGCTTACAAAGGATAATATTGCAAAAGTATTTACTATACTTTTTGTTGATGATGAACCAATTTACCATGACGTAATAAACTTAGTGCTACATTATGAACAAAAATATAAAATTATCAGTGCTTATTCCGGACAAGAAGCAGTTAATTTATCTAAAACACATGCTAATACAATAGAGTTAATATTTCTTGATATTTCTCTTCCTGATATGACAGGTTGTGAAGTACATAAACAAATAAGAAGTGATGAGAACCTTGCACATATTCCTATAATTTTTCAAACTGGTTTGTCTAGCAATCATCAGGAAATGCAAAAGCTCTTACAAGAACAAGCAACATACCTAATCCATAAACCTTATAAAAACGAAGAACTGCTTGAAACTATAAGGCAATTAGATATAAGATAAATATTCTTATATCTAATTGAGGTTACTTAGATATTATATGTTTATTTTTTAATAATGAAACAAGGTCACCGTTTTCATACATCTCACGTACTATATCGCAGCCACCTATCAATTCCCCTTTTATATAAAGCTGTGGTATGGTAGGCCAATTACTGAAAGATTTGATATCTTCACGTAAGCTAGGATTGATTAAAACATTAATATCACGAAATTCTACGCCAAGTTTTTTTAAGATAGAAACAACGGTAGCAGAAAAACCACATTGAGGAAAATTGGCAGTGCCTTTCATAAATAATACAATATCATGATTAGCAATTTCATTTTTTATAAAATCAAAATTTCTATTCTCTAACATTCCTAAACCTGATAAAAATTATAACTTCTTTTACTCTTAAATGTTATATTATGCAAGCTCAAATAGTTGATAAAATTTTTGAAATTTTAAGTCAAAATAATCCTACTCCCCGAACGGAACTAGAATATGTTAATAATTTTACTCTATTAGTAGCGGTGATATTATCCGCACAAGCAACTGATGTTTCAGTTAATAAAGCAACTAGATTATTGTTTGTGAAGTATAATACACCAGAAAAAATATTAGAGCTCGGGGAAGAAGGGGTAAGAACCTATATAAGATCAATAGGTTTATTTATAACCAAAGCAAAAAATATTGTTGCACTTTGTCGAATTTTGATAGATAAGTATGACAGCAAAGTACCTAACAATTTTGATGACTTAATTAAATTGCCAGGTGTCGGAAGAAAAACTGCTAATGTAGTATTGAATTGCCTCTTTGGTAAGTTAACTATCGCAGTTGATACGCATGTATTTAGAGTTTCTAAAAGATTAGGACTGGCAAATAGTAATACTCCCAAAAAAGTAGAACTTGAATTAGTTAAAGTTATCGATAAAAAATGGTTACAACATGCTCATCACTGGTTGATATTGCTTGGTAGGTATATTTGCAAAGCACGAGTACTAAATTGCCCTGCTTGCCCAGTTAAAGAATATTGTGAATATTATGCTAATAATTTTCTGAAGTAGCAAACTGTAGATACACTTCTGCTTTAAAGAATTGGCTAGGAGTACGAGTGGCAAGTTAACTAATCGTATATTTGTATGTGAGTACGCAAAGTCCCGATAGTAAGACAATGCTAACACTTTAAAGACGAATAGTATACCAAACCTATTGCTTACGTAACCTTAGTTCGATATAAGAATTAATAATTCTTATATCGATACTTGCTTTGTTATAAGGAAAAATGCACTCTTGAAGCGGCTGACGCGAGTGCATTTTAACTTTTTTCATCATTCAATATGTGATTTTAATTATTAAAATCACATATTGAATGGAGTATTATATTTTAACAATCAGGTGGGCAGCCGCTTCAAACCTGATTGTTTCTATATATAATACTGAATTCGATGTAACTTGTTATTCTGAATTCCCATAGATGGAGAGGTGGCCGAGTGGTTTAAGGCGCTCGCCTGGAAAGCGTGTTCACGGTAACGTGTCAGGGGTTCAAATCCCCTCCTCTCCGCCAGTTCTTATCAGGATTTCAGGATTTTTTTACTTTACTAAAAATTTCATATGTAACTTCTCAGACAAATTTCCTGAAATTTGACCTACAAAAAAATATATTCTTAACCCTATTACAAAGGGGGAATATGACAGAATCGTTAATTTTTCTCGCCCTATAGTTGAAAATCAAGATATTGTCTTTTATAATTTTGTTGGTAATTTCATCCTGCCTGAGTGGGGAAATCTTACCAATAATTGTGGTAAACAATTAAGTAAAACGTCTCGTCAACTTTTATCGTTGATAGTTTCTTGCATGAAAACTGGTAATTTGTAAATTGTAATCAGGTTTTGCCCCCCTATTGTAATAGACTTCTTTCGAAACTCGCTTATGCTGAGGGATTTGAAGGAGACGCTTCACCTCGAACCGCAGCGTACTCTAATTCCGTTACGGATTCGAGTACCGCATCGACGTACAAATCACCAGCAGAAGTAGAGTTTCGAAAGAAGTCTATTACAATAGGGGGGCAAAACCTGATTACAATTTACACAGGTTGGCTATTTGCTGATAAGGGGTATTTAGGACAGCCTATTATTAAGCAGCTTAAAAAGCAAGCAGTAGATATATTTACCAAAGTGAGAAAGAACATGAAAGTACGTATAATGACAGAGATTCAGGAGTTCTTTTTAGGTAAAAGGGGTATCGTAGAGACTGTAATAGATCAGTTAAAAAATTGCTGCCAAATTGAGCATTCAAGGCATCGAAGTCCAACTAATGCATTTGTCAATATAATCTCAGGGCTTATAGCTTATTGCTTCAAACCACGCAAACCAGCAATAAAGCCTAATAAATTAAAAGCACAAAAATTGCTCCTTACGTCAAACTGAGGTTAAGTTATTATTTTTTTATTGACTTCTATTATGGATGCTTGCGTAAATTGTTTTAACTATGGCTTTTATCATGAGAAACTCCTGTACACTCTATGCTAGGGCATGTCGTCATGAGATTATAGTTGAATAATTTGTGAAGTTGTTTATACTAATTATAGTAATAGGGATAATAGTTATGGGGCTAGCACATAGAAGACATGATATAAATGATGAACTTTGGAATAAGATACAAAGGCATTTGCCTGGCAGGGAAGGTTGTTGGGGAGGGGTTGCAAAAGATAATAGAACCTTTGTAAATGCAGTAATGTGGATATTTAGGACAGGAGCTCCTTGGAGAGATTTGCCACCTGATTATGGGAATTGGAAGAATGTACACAGAAGATTCTGTAGATGGCGCGATAATGGAGTATGGGAGCATGTACTAAATATTTTTATAAATGCTCCTGATTTCGAATGGTTGATACTGGACTGAAAAATCAAGACAAAAAAATAATAATGTTGTTTCCCATTTTTGCATTTTTCAAGCTGCAATTTGTTCATAATTTTGTATAGAATTTAGATAGACATTCATAGGCTTTTTGTAACCAATACTTGAATGGAATCTTCTATAATTATAGTGATTGATGTAATCATCAATACCACTCTTTAGCTCTTTAACATCTTTAAAATCATTAATAAATATACAATTATATTTTAAAGTTCAGAAAAATCTCTCCATAATTATATTATCAATACTTCTTCCTTTACTATTCATCGAAACTTTAATGTTATGCTCTTGTAAAATTTCAATGTGTTCATGACTAGTATATTGACTGCCCTGATCACTATTAAGTATCTGCGGTGCAGGATATTTGTTAAGTGCATCATGCAATACTTCAGTTACCAAACTTACATCCATACTATTTGACAATTTATAACTCAACACAGCTCTACTATGCCAATCTATAATTGCCGCCATGTACATAAATCCCGAATTAGTTCTAACATAAGTGATATCTCCGCTCCAAACCTCGTTAGTGTTAGGTACATCTACAGTTTTACTTGTACCTAGATTAGACCAATATTTATCAAGCAAATAACTATAAATTTTATGCTGTTTATCTTTTCCAGATGTTAACTTTTTCCTCTTTGGATAAATAGCCTCTATGCCAATCATGTTCATATATTTTAGAATCCGATCCTTACCAATAACCAAGCCATCTTCTAATAATTGTCTATGGATATAACGATAACCAAATTCAGGATTATCAGTATATATTTCATCTATTTTATTTAAAATATTTAAGTTATACCCACTAAATGGTTTTGCTTTATAGTACATTGAAGAACGATTAATCTTTAATAATTCATATTGCCTTGTCTTTGGTAACATTGCTAGCTTGGAATCGACAAATTCTTTTCTATTTGATAAGTCCAAGCTTTGTAGCTTTCCCACAGCCCAATCTCTCTCTACTATTGTTTTTCCAAGAGTTTTCGCTAATTCATCATTTTGTTCTTTCAGCATATTAATTTGTTCCTGATATTTACTTACCAGTTTTGCTGGTTCAAAAGCCAATGCTGCATTTGATATAAATTGTTTTTTCCAATTACTAATTGTCTTGGAGTTTATCTCATATTTTGATGCTATCACTGATAATGGACTCTCTTCTTTCAGCACTTCTAATACTATCCTAGTTTTTTCTTCAGCACTAAAAACTCTTACTTTTTCTTTTGTCATTTTTTCTCCTAATTTTTTCTTATTATTTTATCTTAATTAGGAAACTTTTAACTCTATTTTTTTGTCCATTTTCTTCAGTCCATTATACTGTTGGCAAAAACTGAATGAACTGACTATACCTAATTATTTCACCACTTATATGAACTTTATCATCTTTTATGTTACAAAGGGGTTTAGAAGGGGGCGACACGACACGCCCCCTTCTATCACCCCCTGCTCTACACCTAAGTAGGGGAAGAGTTCTTGCTTAAAGTATCTTGTCACTATCTTCTCATTATCCCCTATTTTTCAGGGGGGATAATGAGAGGGGCTACGTTCCCTCATGTCACCCTATTTTACCTCCCGAACAATGAGGTTAGATATTTGTTATGTTACATAGCTAACTTATTAGATTTTGAAAAAGACATGACAATTGCCCAAGTGCGTTATCATAACGACGAGCTGTAAAGTTAGACATATGTTTAACTTTACAGTCTTGTAAATTTGAAGGAAGTAGATTGTGACTGGGTTTTTTTAATCATAAACCGTCAAATATAAATGTAAAGCAAGTAAATGTAAAATATAAGCATATTATTTGACAGTTATACTAAAATGATATATAATAACTCTCTGTGCTAACAAATAAGGTATAAAATATGAAAATTGGTTACGCTAGAGTCTCTACTAAACATCAACGCGAATCTTTAGACCAACAAATAGCTTTATTAAAAACTGTGGGATGTAAAGAAGTCTATTTTGAAATTATTAGTGATACGAATTCTAAAAGACCTGAGCTAACAAAACTATTAGATAAAATTTAAATTGCTTCCATTGACAGATTAGGTAGAAGTTTAAAAGATTTGATAGATATAATTAGCCACTTAAAAGAGCATTCTATAAATTTTCAAAGTCTAAAGGAACAAATGGATACTGGAACAGATGCAGGAATGTTGATGTTTAATATGATGGGTTCTATAGCTGATTTTGAAAGAAGATTAATAAATAGAAGAATTTATGAAGGGGTGAAAAGAGCAAAAGAACTAGGAAAGTATAAAGGTCGAGTTTATTCAGCAGATGAATCCGTAAGAAAGGAATATGTAAAAATGATGGAAACTGGCGATTATCCAGTATCATATATAGCAAAAATGGCAAAAGTTTCTAGACAAACCCTTTATAACTGGCAAGCAGAGTTAGCATAATTAAAGTGTTTCTATACTAGACTATGC
Source organism: Candidatus Tisiphia endosymbiont of Empis tessellata (assembly GCF_964031035.1). Lineage (NCBI taxonomy): Bacteria > Pseudomonadati > Pseudomonadota > Alphaproteobacteria > Rickettsiales > Rickettsiaceae > Candidatus Tisiphia > Candidatus Tisiphia endosymbiont of Empis tessellata. Next base: position 630,483 of record NZ_OZ034997.1, read on the forward strand.
TAAGATTAGTAGTTTACAATGGTAAAAAGTATTTTTTAAACAAAGATTTTTTTATAATGAGGATAACTTATGAGTGAAAAAACGTTAGTATCGTTGGACTATGCGATTAAATATCTACTCAAGAATAAAGGTGATTACGAGATAATCGAGGGCTTTATTTCGGCAATACTTCAAGATGCTGGCTATCCAGCAGTAAAAATCACTAACTTGCTTGATGGTGTGAAAGTAATAAAGAAAGTGAGGAGCTAAAACAAAGTGTTGCTGACGTTATTGTTGAAGACCAACAAGGTCATAAATATATTGTTGAAATAGATAGCTACTATGCTGGTTACTTTTTACATAAAGCTTGCTTTAATACTAGCCGGTTGATTGTTGATACTATTCGTGCTAGTCAGGATTATACTAGCATCAAAAAAATATTTCATATCAACTTAATATATTTTGCTTATGCAAATATGAAATCACCTATATATCACGGTCAGACTATTTTTAAAGAAATAGAACACGAGTCATCTAGAAAATTACACAGTAGCGATAAATATGATAAGGTAGTTGATATTCATAATTTATTTCCGGAATATTTTATTATTTCTGTACCAATTTTTAATGATATCATAAGAAATGAAATGGATGAATGGTTATATGTGGCTAAACATTCTGAGGTTAGGGATGATTTTAAGTCACCTTATATGAAGAAAGTAGCTGAGCGTCTTAATCTTCTTAAAATGACTACTAAAGAACGTATAGCTTATAATAAATATGTCAATGAATCCTTAAAACAACGTGATTATCTACTTTCAGCTGAGGAAAAAGGTAGGGAAGAAGGCGAAGAAAACAATGCTATAGCTACAGCAAAAAAGATGTTGGCTAAAAGAAAACCAATAAATGAAATCATTGAATTTACCGGGCTAACCATTGAAAAAATAGAACAGTTAAAAGAAGAGTAAGCCGATGAGCAAAGAAGGAACTGCTAATAACTATGAAACTAGTCGGGGTTCTTTACAGGAAAGGACGAAGATTTTTTGAATTAACTTTATGCCAACTTCAAGTTAGTAACTTTGAAAATTTAGTTTGGTTTAATAACTAGTTTTTTCTATTGACATTTATACGAGAATATACGAGAATATACGAGAAATAACGAAGGGGTATTTATGAGCGTATCATTAACTATGAAGTTACCTGATGAAGATGCAAAATCTTTAAATCTTATTGCTTCTCATTTTGATAGATCAAAAAGTTATCTAGCTCTTCAAGCTGTAAAAAAATATATCAATGAGATGCTAGAACAAATCAACGATGAAAAAGATGCAGATGAAGCATTAAAGACTTGGAAAGATATGTCTCAAAAGCTTCATAATGGTGACGAAGTAGAAGCTTTTATAAACGCTAATTGTCATGAGGAATAGTGTATCATTATTCTTGGAAGGATCAAGCCCTCCATCAATTAGGGGGACTGTCAAAAACTGTTGCTTTAACCATAGCTGATAAAGTTAAAAATTACCTTACTCAAGAACCTCGTGGTAATAATAGTAAGCCTTTAAAAGGCAAACATTTGGGGCTTTGGAGATATAGAATCGGTGATTACCGTGTTACTTATGCAATAGAGGAATCTGAAAAGATGATAATTATAACAAGAGTAAGCCATCGCAAAGATGGCTATTAATAGCACTATTTATACAAAAATAAAGCGATAGACACAGGTAAAAGGGGTTCTCCACAGGAAAGGACGAATTTCTTCCTGTGTAGAGAACCCTAATAAACTTTAGGTCGTTTGATAGTTCACCTTAAAAAATCGGATAGCTATTAAAATAATACTCTAAATACACCTTCTAAAGACATTCTAGTGTAAATATTTATTTTTTAGGTATCACACAACAACTTTAAAACAAAAATTCTTCTGTAATAGCCTTATGGTGGCCTATATAATAACAATTCCTCCAGCTTGACTAGCACGCTTTAGTAAGTTATCAGAGGTCGCTAGTGGTAAGTTATAATGTAATGCTAATTCTAAATAACTAGCGTCATACAATGTTAATCCGTGATACTCTGCTAATTCCATTGTTTCAAACCAAGCATGTTCTAATCTTGTTTGATCAATTTTTATTGGAATATCTTTTAAAATATACATTGCTTGTTTACGTTGAGTTACAGTAATACGCTTAGCACGCTCTGCACATAGTAAAACATTACCTGTTTCAAGTAACCAAATAGTTGGAACAATTGCACCTTCTTTCACAGTTTTTTTTAATAAATCCAAAGAGGCTATCTCGTCAGGCATAAACCACGAAAGAATTATTGAAGAATCTAAAACAAAAGATGTCATAGTTACTTCTTTCCTACATCTCTATATTTTTTCCATTCTTCTAAATCAGATGGTTGTAAATTAATTTCTTTAGCAAGTTTTCTAAGTCTTACAGCTGCCATTTCTGCAATTTCAATATCTTGTACAGTATTAACTGGAACAATTTTTGCAGCAGCCTTTCCTCTCCTTGTAACCAATATTTCTTCACCCTTGCTAGCTCGGTCTAATATTTTAGAAAAATGAGTTTTAGCATCAAAAGCTGTAATTGAATTTTGCATAAAAAGAGTTATCTAGTTTATTGTCTAGTTCTATTATAATTAGTACTTTAAAAAGTACTTTAAAAAAATGCTATAAAATTTTTTATCAATGTATTATCGAAACAATCAGATTTGAGACGGCTCTGCATCTGATTGTTAAATTAATATTTTGCCAACTATTAGAGCTTCTTGGATTTTTCCCATTTTCTCGGGATTAATAGCCACTGGTCTTCCACCATATAGACCGCGATGTTTAGTTAATAGACCTCTTTCGAAACTCTACTTCTGCTGGTGATTTGTACGTCGATGCGGTACTCGAATCCGTAACGGAATTAGAGTACGCTGCGGTTCGAGGTGAAGCGTCTCCTTCAAATCCCTCAGCACAAGCGAGTTTCGAAAGAGCAATTATCTTTTATCTAAATTTTATAAAAATAGATAAATATTATTTAATAACAAAAACACGTTTTTGTTGAATAAGTTTATGGCACACTTCAAGTAACTTACGCATACAAGCAACTATCGCAACTTTCTTAGGTTTAAAATTATTAACAAGCCTATCATATAAAATTTTTAAATATTGGAAACCATTCTTACCAGCTAATACTGCCATGTATAAAGCATCTCTGGGTATTTTCCTGCCTCCTCGAATAAATCTTCGTCCTTGCTTATTACCACTATCACGAGCATATGGAGCTATACCAACAATTGATGACAATTCATTGCTACTATAATTTTTATCCCCTAATTCAGGTACAGTCTCTAATATTTTTACCTTCTCTTTTAACTCTTCTGACTCATCTATTGTTTTGTTTAACTTTTTATCAAGCTCAGCTATTTCATTTTGTAAAAATTTAATGTGTTTTTCTATACTCTCTTTATTAATACCATCAATGCTATGATGTAGTCTTTTCTTTTCATTGCTAAGCATTAATACTAAATCTTCTCATCTTTGCTGACATCTCTTCAAAGTCTCTGATTCAACTTGATATATATAATTCGCTGAAAGCTGCATCTTATCCGCATAATATGCTAATTTAAATGCATCCTTCCTATCAGTTTTACACAAATTCACCGATTTACTAAAAGAATTAAAACTATATGTATTGACCTTATGTATTTGTTGGTTATTATTATCCAGCTTTTGACAAATCTCAGCTTCGTATCCTCCAGTAGGTTCACATATTATTAGCTTAATCTCTTGCTCTTTTGCTAATTTAATCATCTCTTCATGACCAGCTGCATCATTGGCAAAACGATGATATTTAGGTTTATCTCTTGTATTATATACACATATATCAAGCCAGTTTTTACTTACGTCTAGACCTATTATTTTATTCATGATATAATCTCCTTCATCTTATGGTGCAAGGCTGCTCTTTTTAAGACCACCTTCTGCAATTTGTTCAAGGTAAACTACCAAAAAGAGGGTACTTATTCTCTTAGCGACTATTTTAGTCAAGGTCTATTCAAGTTACCCTCTTTAATTACTTATAACACATTTTTAAGATATAAGGTCTAATATAAAAAATTACTAGAAACCATTAATAAGCACAAAATAATTTACTAACTATGAAAATTAGAAGTATAATTGCTAATTTTCATAGTTAGTAAATTAAAATGCTTAGACAAAAATTCCTTTCACTAGTTGAGCAACATTTTCAAATTCATAAAGTTTGTGCATTACTTGGACCAAGACAGTGCGGTAAAACAACATTCTCTCGACAATTTGCTAGTTTAAAGAATATCCCCCAAATTAATATTTTTGATCTTGAAAACCCTTTAGATTTAGCAAGACTTAGAGAACCGATGCTTGCTCTTTCCGACTTACAAGGTTTCGTTATTATTGATGAAATCCAATATAAACCTAATTTATTTTCTATTATTAGAGTGTTAGCAGACAGAGAAAATATTAAGTTCTTAGTATTAGGAAGTGCCTCAAGAGACTTAATTAAACAAAGTTCAGAAACATTGGCTGGACGAATTGGTTACATAGAAATGACCCCATTTGAGATATCAGAAATTTCAGACACTAACCAATTATGGTTACGTGGAGGATTCCCTTTATCATATCTTGCTAAAAGTGATGAATTAAGTTTTTTATGGCGACAAAATTATATCAAAACCTTTTTAGAGAGAGATATACCAAATTTGGGATTCTCGATACCTGCAATGCAGTTACGTAAGTTTTGGATTATGATTTGTCATTATCACGGAGGGATATTTAATGCTTCAGAGTTAGGTAAATCTTTAGGTATTTCTTATCACACGGTAAAGCATTATCTCGATATTTTAGAAGGAACATTTATGATTCGAGTCCTGCAACCATGGTATGAAAATTTAAAAAAGAGACAAGTTAAAACACCAAAAATCTATTTTAGAGATAGTGGCATTTATCATACTCTCTTAGGACTAAATAATAGTGAAGCTATTATCTATAGCCCTAAAATAGGTGCATCTTGGGAAGGTTTTGCCTTAGAACAAACCATTAGATATTACAATGCAGAAACAGAAGAGTATTATTTTTGGTCTTCTCATAACATGGCGGAAATAGACCTTTTAATTTTCAAAAATGGTAAACGTATAGGATTTGAATTTAAGTACACTGATACTCCTAAAATTACACCATCAATCAAAATCAGTTTAGAAGATTTAAAACTTGATCAAATAAAAATCATTTTTCCTGGAGACATCAATATATATTTGCAACTAATCTTAGAGTTTGGATTGTCATTTGTAACTCATAATCTATCTTTTTTTATTAACCCAGTTTCTTCAAATTATTTTTGGTTCTTTACTCATAATTTTTTAAATATCTAACAAGTTATATTAGGATTATACTCTATTTATTTCTTAAACAAATCACTGTGAGTACCTGTATTTTCTAATATTAATGTTTTATTATTTAAATCAAAAATTAATAACCAATCAGACTCTAAATGACATTCCCAAAGACCAGAATAATTACTAGATAATTTATGCAAATGGTACTTATTTGGTAATAATAAATGATGTTTAACATCCTTATTAAGCCCTTCTTCTATTAAATTAATAAATTCATCCAGTTTTTTTCTGTCTTTACCTCGTTTAAGCATTAACTTAAATTCTTTTTCAAACTTAGTGGTATATAGTATTTTAAAAGTCATTGTATCTTATTTTCTTCAGCTAATTCTTGTTCTACCTCTCCTTGTAGTTTATCTAGATGTTTAAAAAACTCTTCTTTTGAATTACAATAATTAACATTAATACCTTGAAACGACTCTTCTATAATTTTTATAGTTTCATCATTCAACACATTTTTAGACGTGCGAGATTTGTATTCTAACTCAATTTGTTTGTTTAATGCATGTATAACAAAACTCTTGATACTAACACCTTTCCAAGTTGTAAGTATCTTTAGTTTAAGATGAAATTCATCCGAAATATCTAAGCTTAATCTAGACATAATTTTATTTGTGTAAATGTTGTAATGAACATTATAATATTATATTTTATTAAATGACATTGCAATAAAAAAGAATAATGTTACATGAAATGAAGATGAAATTTATTTATAAACCGCTCAATTTCGCGATTACAGACTAGTACAGCATATGTATTTGTATTTTGCATTAAAAGATATATAAGGTATAATGGAATGCTTTTATAAATACCCTTAAGAGTAAAAATACTCTTCCTTTATTGACCTCTTTTAAAATTTAAGCATAGGTGTTGTTGATTTTTGAGAAACCTAAATTTAAATTTTTGTGAGCGTAGCGAACTCAATTTTAAATTATCTGAAAAAGTAGAGGCTATTGGTCTAACATACTTAATCAAAAACTCTTAAATTTAGCTTTAGTTAGTTATCCAAGTTAAAGCTGTTAATCAGCAAGCTTCAATGACAGAGATCATAATAGATACTTTAGAAAAATATGTTAAGTAATATATATGTTTTAACATATTAATGAGCGTTTTATTAGTGCTATTGCTATAAATTATTTAGATCAGAATCACTATTGGAGCTTTGCTCAGAAGATTTGTCTTGACACCTTAAAAATAACTATAATAAACTCCCAAAAATAGGATGAGACCATAAAAAATAGGTCAGTAACTACTGACTATTTTTTTGAAACCAAAATACACATTTTGGTTTAGCTATCCGATTAGTATTTAGCCATATAAATTGGCGTCATTGCGAGAAGCTACTTTAGTAGCGACGAAGCAATCCAAATTTAATTTTTCTAGATTGCTTCGTCGTGCTTACGCACTCCTCGCAATGACGGAGTAATGCTAATCAGATTAGCTATAAATCTCAAACTAAAAAAGCCAGTATAACACTTAAGCTCTACTCTTAAATAAAGCTTAAGTATTACACTGAGTATTACAATTAACTGGTAAGTACTCAAAGTTTTGCAGGCTCAAAAGTACTTACTAGTAGCATTAATCAAACAACATCAAATGCTATTTAAATAATAACCCTTTTGTAGAGGTATCACTATGATCATATACAAATTCCTTAGCCAAATCAACCCCATTATTTTTACAGCTTTATCTAGCAGAAACTGAACAAGCACAACACTTGGCAACAAAGGAACTGGAACATGCATTACCAAATATTAGTTTGGGTCATTGGAGCATTTAGCCTAACCATTGGGCAGATATTCTTAATCCTCCTCTCGATCAAATGGCTTAATCAAATCAGATTAAGAAGGAACATCACCTATTACATACTACCTTTCAGTTAGAAGATATAAATCTGCATCTTAAAATGCTACTTGATGAATTTAGAGTATTTGCTAACTCTAGTAATACTACACCATAAACTAAGAAACAAAAATAATCCTACCTAACCTGAATTCGATGTAACAAGTTACATCGAATTCAGTATTATATATAGAAACAATCAGGTTTGAAGCGGCTGCCCACCTGATTGTTAAAATATAATACTCCATTCAATATGTGATTTTAATAATTAAAATCACATATTGAATGATGAAAAAAGTTAAAATGCACTCGCGTCAGCCGCTTCAAGAGTGCATTTTTCCTTATAACAAAGCAAGTATCGATATAAGAATTATTAATTCTTATATCGAACTCATACAATAAAAAAACCATGATAAATATAACATGATCAGTTATATTTAGTGGTAGGATGGGTAAACTGTATATCGAATTGAAGCTTTGAATTTTAAAGACTTCGTACCTCAGCAAAGACCCATCCTGTTTTGGATAAAGACTACGAACGATGTCATAAGGTTTAAACCTTGCGTATGAGTATGTAGCATATCCTATTATTAATATAAATCATGAGGCTCTATATGGCAACAACTTATATTGGTGTGGACGTTAGTAAAAAAACTTTAAATATCTATCTACCAGCTACCAACAAGGCTTTTGAAGTTACCAATGATCAACATGGCTTTACTACTATGCTTAGCACTATTAATAAATACTATCCTGCCTTATCTGAGTTAATTGTTGTCTTTGAACCTACTGGTGGATATGAACATAATTTAAGAGAATTTTTAAAAATAAATAAATTGCCTTTTGCTACAGTACACCCTAATAAAGTGTGTAGTTATGCTAAAGATAGAGGATGGCTTGCTAAAACTGATAATATCGATAGTAAATTGTTGCATGATTATGCAACGTGCTTTGCTTTACCAATGAAGGTTACTTATGATAGTAATAGCCAACAACAGTTACATGCTTTATTAAAAAGAAGAGAATAATTATTACTATTTAAGAATCAAGAAATTGCTAGGCAGGATACTGAGTTTAATGCGGTCGTCATTTTATCCTTGAACCAGCATATTGCTAGTTTAACAGAACAATTACAAGAGATTGAGGATAGTATTAAAGAATTAATTTCTCAAGCTCAAGAAATAAAGGATAAAATTGATCGGCTTACTTCTATTCCAGCAGTTGGAATTACTCTTGCTAGCACTGTAATATGTGAAGCACCGGAGCTTGGCAATATTACTTTTAGGCAGTTAACATCTTTAGTAGGTCTTGCTCCTTTTGCTAGAGAAAGCGGTAGTTATAAAGGTAGAAGAAGTATTTTTGCAGGTAGAGGTAATCTTCGAAGAGTTCTTTATATGGCTGCAGTAGCTGCCTTACGATGTAATAAGCGTTTACGTAATTTTTATGACCACTTAATTGCTAAACATAAACCAGCAGAAATTGCTCTTGTTGCTGTTATGCGTAAATTACTAGCTTTTATGCACTCTATTGTCAAAAATAGTTCTTCTTGCAATAAAAATTAGAAACATTTCGTATCCTGGCTTGGCTTTAGCCCTACTAATAAAATTACTGGTGGTAAAGTATTTGATACCAGAACAAAGAAGGTACAAAATAAAGCAAGTATGGCATTTAGGATGGCGGCACTTAACCTAGGGCATATCGTCACGAGATTATAGTTGAATAATTTGTGAAGTTGGTTATACTAATTATAGTAATAGGGATAAGAGTTATAGGGCTAGCACATAGAAGACATGATATAAATGATGAACTTTGGAATAAGATACAAAGGCATTTGCCTGGCAGGGAAGGTTGTTGGGGAGGAGGGGTTGCAAAAGATAATAGAACCTTTGTAAATGCAGTAATGTGGATATTTAGGACAGGAGCTCCTTGGAGAGATTTGCCACCTGATTATGGGAATTGGAAGAATGTACACAGAAGATTCTGTAGATGGCGCAATAATGGAGTATGGGAGCATATACTAAATATTTTTATAAATGCTCCTGATTTCGAATGGTTAATGATAGATTCAACATTTGTAAAAGTTCATAAAGCAGGACTTGGGGCAAAAGGCGGGAATCAAACGATTAGCCGTACAAAAGGGGGCTCAATACAAAGATACATATGGCCGTGGATGTGCAATGGTATGCCGGTCAGAATTATTGTTACAGAAGGTTCCAGAAACGATTGTACTCAAGCTTGTGAATTAACCCAAAATATAGAGGCAGAGTACCTTATAGCAGATAAAGCTTATGACACAAATAGCATCGTAGAATTTGCTGAACAAGCAAATATAATTCCTGTAATACCATCAAAAAGAAACAGAAAGATTCAAAGAGAGATAGATAAGGATTTATATAAGTTAAGGCACATTATTGAAAATACATTTCAAAAATTTAAAGAATGGCGTGGTATAGCAACAAGATATGCTAAAAATACAAAATCATACATGGCAGGCCTTTGTCTAAGGGGATTACTAATGTGGGCTAAAATCTCGTGACGATATACCCTAGGTAAAGGTAAATCAGCACTAGCAGGATTTTACAGAAGGATAAAAAGTAGAGCTAATGCTCCAAAAGCTATTACTGCTACAACAAGAAAACTGGCATGTATGTTTTATCACTTGTTAAAATATGGTCAAGACTATGTAGAACAGGGAATTGAAGCTTATGAAAAACAATACCAGGAAACGATGGTGATAAATCTTCAAAAGCAGGCTGCAAAATTGGGTTTTGAGGTGACCAGAATAGAGCCTTTACCACAAGTTTGTTAAGAGAAATAAAAGAAAAGTTCTTTTACAACAAACTATTCCATTCAATGGAGAATGTGTTAAATAGAATGTCGGATGCTATATTAAAATATGAAGCAAGTCCTCAAATTATTAAGTTTATCACTAGTTGGAACTGGATTATTAATCCTATTAATTCTTTATTGAAAGATAATTAGTATCAGACTTGCCTCAAACTGGACTTCCGGTAAAATATAATCATATAAATATGAAGCTAAATATTTATGAATATTCTGCGAAGCTATATAATGGTCTAGAATAAGCCCATGATTACATATTTTATGCCAATTCAGTTCTTTCAGTTCAGGATAACATAGTGGTAAAAACATATATCTCTAAGCTCTACCTCCAAGTAAATTAGCTCCAGTTGATTTTAATCGCCTTGCACTTGATCCACAAAGAATAAATTGTAGAGAATTATTTGCCAAAAACTTATTTGATTCTATTAAATGATGCACTTCAGCAAGAAGCAAAGGTACTTTTTGTACTTCATCGATAATGATAGTAGATACTTTATTTTGTGCGTTTATTTCTCCTCTTAAACGTTCCGGATGTTGGAAATAAATTTGATATATATCTGCTTGCAGTAAGTCTATATAAAGAGCGTTTGGAAAACATTTTTTTTAAATATGTTGATTTACCAGTTTTACGAGTCCCCCTAAAAAACAAGATTGCTTCTCAGGTAATTTTAAATTTAAAAATCTCTTGATAATCATGAATATATTCCTAATAAATCTGATATTTAGAAGATTATATTCCTAATATATCTCTTTGTCTCTTATTTTTATATATATATTGAGTTAGGGTATATACTTGAATGAATCTTGAACATACAAGGATTATTATAAGAATTATTTTTCCTCCTTGGTCTGTGACGTAGTATTGCTATATCTAGTAAGCTGTCTAAATTCATTAAGTAGCATTTCTATGCATATATGCATCTCTTCTAAACGAAACGTCATATGTAATATACCTTGCTCTTTCTTAGTAGTTAGAGTAATTAACTCTATTATTTCTTTATGCAATAGTGCTATTTCATCTTTTGCCTTAATGTAGGTATTGGGGAAGTCTTTACTGATGCTAATAATATTGTTATAGCTTAGCTGGATATTACTAAACCACCTGACAAATAACCGAATTAACAACATCTGCCCAATGATTATGCTAAATGCTAGAATGACTAATAGTGGGTAATACATATTCTAATTCCATTGTATTGTTCTAAGATTGATATCATTTACATTATAGAATTATGGTATTACCAGGATTGTGAAAATAAATGAGGTTGAAATAAGTTGATTTAGGGTTGATTTGGCTAAGAAATTTGTATATGATCACAGTAATACCTCAATAAAAAGGTTATTATTTAAATAGCAGTTGATGCTATTTGATTAATGCTACTAGTAAGTACTTAGAAATTTTACGAACTTGAAAGTACTTACCAGTTAACTATAATATTCAATATAATACTTGAGCTTTATTTAAGAGTAGAGCTTAAGTATTATATTGGTTTTTTAGTTTGAGATTTAGCAAAGTATATTCTTTGCTTTAAAAATTAATCAATAATCACTGCTCTCTTTTTTAATAATCTCATTCTATTTTGCTAGTTTATTATAGTTATTTTGAGGTGTCAAGAAAAAATATTTCTATGGTGGGAGTATTTAAATTTTAATTGTTCTGAGTATATGGCCCTTGTTCACCAAATACAAGAATTCCTCAAAAGAAAGTTTGATGAATTAAAATTAACAAGAAAAGATTTTGCTGAACAAAGTGGCATTCCTTATTCTACTGTAACTAATATTATGCAATGTCTGAAAGCCAACCCAACTATTAGTAATATATTGAAAATTGCTGACTACTTTAAGTGTTCTATGGATGAAGTTGTAGGAAGAAATGAATATATTTCTTTACCTAATATAGAAAGTCTAGAATTTTATAAAATTACATCAAGTGACATCACTTCTAATATAAAGAAGTTTTTGATTGATAAGGTAAAGAAACAAAATTTAAACTTATATAAATTAGGCATGACTATAGGTTTTAGTAATAACTCTTTACATAGTTTTGTTAATAGTAATAGGGAACAAAAAACTTTAAATAGTCAAATTGTAGTAGCCCTAGCAGATTATTTTGAAATATCACTAGATGAAATGATTGGCAGAATTGCCCCTACTAAAGATACTGACAATAGTAAATCTTCTGATTGAATTTTTAGTTGCTGCTGACAGGCCATAGTACCCTACATTTTTTATATAATCACTATTAAAATGCCTGCTGATCGTCTATTAGCGAGGAGTCGCGAAAAAGCGGCAACACGGCAATCTAGGATACGCGAAGCGTTACTCTAAAAAACAGCTTCGCTGTTTACCTAGATCGCCACGGCATCTAAAGAGCCTTGCTATGACAATTATAGAAAAATGTAGGGTACTATGGACAGGCATACTCAAATGATTTGAAAATGAATGGTGAGAAGGCATAGCGTATATATAGTATAGTTACGCATGCGAATCAATAGACTTCTTTCGAAACTCTACTTCTGGCTGGCGATTTGTACGTCGATGCGGTACTCGAATCCTCACGTACATTAAGAGTACGCTGCGGTTCTGTGTTCCGCGTCTCCTTCAAATCCCTCAGCATAAGCGAGTTTCGAAAGAGGTCTAATGATATTCTCAAAAAACAATTCGTAGGATCAGAAGAGTACACTATAAATTTATTCATCTGACAATTATCTTGTAACCGTGTTTATAATCACACAATTAAGGTTTATGATATTTATCAATTATCCAATCTATAAATGTATTATCAACAGACTGCTTCTTCAAAGCATACTCATATACTTCTTTTATTAGAGTTGTAAGGTTTCTCAATGAGAAACTTAAGTTTCTTTCAATTAATATATTAATTGTTGCACTAGTAGCTTTGCTAAAAATTTTTATCTGATCAACAGTTAGTATCTCGAGGTTTATTTCATTATCAATAACAAGAGCTTCCAAGTTAATGTCTAAGGCTTTTGCAATTAATTGTAAATTATTAGCACTAGGATTTTTTGAACTACCATACAAAATGCTATAGACAGTATTTCTACTTAGTCCAGTTTTCCTCTCTATATCTATAGCATTTATGTTTTTTTGAGCCATTAACGAATTAAGTCTAGCCTGTAAATTTGTCATAAGTAATACTTTGTATATAAAATTAATATTTTTAAAATATAAGGTATAATAATCAAAAAGTAAATACCAATTACATTATTTTTTCCGTGTTAATTCTAATTGTTCCTGCTGCTCTAGCTGTTGTTTTTGTCTATATATAAATTAATAGTAAGCTCAGTATGCCATTAGGGATGACATCCATAACTGTTGAAAGTTTACAAATACCTATACCACAACGTCATTGCGAGCGTAAACGAAGCAATCTAGGAAACAATCTATAGATAAATGATTGTTACTGGATTGCTTCGTCGACCTTACGGTCTTCTCGCTAATAGACGTATAAAGAAGCTGTATTTACTAACTTTCAACAGTTGTGGGGTGACATCTGAGACACCCTAGGCTATTAAACCGATGCCTTACATCGAATTGAGGTTAATATATGTTTCATCCATTTTCCAGTTGCTACCCACTTGCTTCATTAATAATCAAAAGATAGTCCATCATCTACCCCTGACAATGGAACAGACGCTGCACCAATACCACGCTCAAGTACATTTTGGTATATAGTAGTACATTTATTATTAAATGAATAATCAGTATCAGTAGTGTAATCATGACTTGTTGCTTTATATAAGGATTCTACAATATCACTTATCTTTTTTAAATGAGCATCAGATTATAAACCCATTGATTTGTTCTCCAATAATATAGATAAAATGTCCGAAAGATCATTTATATTCGTACCTAGCTGTATATTCTTAGCTAGCTGTGCCTTAACCAAATTTGGTTTTTTAATTTCAGCACCATATGCTTTTAATAGACGAACATTTGGATAATTACCATTTATAGAAGCAATGTCTAATGGTGTATTAGTGTCCTTATTAGCTATATTTGGATCTGCTGCCATTTCTAATAACATTTCAGTGATCTTAGTACTATTAGGATTGTTCTTATGTTCTGTTGCATAATGTAGTACAGTATTACCGTCTTGATCTTGCTTATTTACATTACCTTTTGTAACTAAATGGTTTACTAACTTCACGTTACCTGTTTTTACAGCTGTAAATAATGGATTTTTATCGAATAAAGTAGTTAAACCACCATAGCGTACTTTAGCAACAACTTGCTTACACACTGTTCCAAACGTCATATTTATTCCTCCAATTAGTTTTTACATTTAGTTTTTACATCACAAATATCCGTTTTAAACGGATATTTGTGATCATACTACAGTAAAATCCCATTACGTGCAAGCAATATTTAAAAAATTTTTAAGTTGAATGAATAGAATCAAAGGTTTATATACTCGAATGTGACTCCGAATTGGCTTTGAAAATGAGGTTAAATTAACGTGACAATCTAGTGCGAATAGTGTATGGTAGCATTTGAAAATAAAATTGACTATAGCATTTTTTATCAAAGAAGTCTCTTATCACCTCAATTTCAGATTAATTTCATTAATCCGAAATTGGAATGAGAATGTAAACAATAAGACTTTTAAAGCGGTTTGACACAAAGTAACAATATGGAATTCGATCCTAATCTACTATCTCGTATACAATTTGCCTTTACCATAAGTTTTCATATAATTTTTCCGTCCTTTACCATTGGTCTTGCTAGCTGGCTTGCTGTCGTAGAAGGGTTATAGATTAAAACTGGCAATAATATTTATCAAGAAATATATAAATTTTGGATTAAGATTTTTGCTATTACTTTTGGTATGGGAGTGGTATCAGGCGTTGTTATGTCTTATCAATTTGGTACGAATTGGTCAGGTTTCTCTGATAAGGTAGGTAATGTACTTGGACCACTATTAGGTTTTGAAGTGCTTACTGCATTCTTTTTGGAATCATCTTTCCTTGGAATTATGCTATTTGGCTGGAATAGAGTCAGTAAAAATATGCATTTCGCTGCCACTTTAATCGTGGCAGTTGGTACAATTATCTCTGCTTTTTGGATTCTTGCAGCTAATAGCTGGATGCAAACTCCTACTGGTTATGAAGTACGAGCAGATAATATTTTATACCCGGTAAGTTGGTTGGAAATTATTTTTAATCCTTCATTTCCATATCGTTTTTGTCATATGATTGTAGCAGCATATTTAACTACAGCCTTTGCAATTGGTGGTGTTGCTGCCTGCTATCTTTTACATAAAAAATTTGTTAACCATGCTAGAATCATGTTTGGCATGGCAATGTTGATGGCAGTAGCTGTTGCCCCCATACAACTTTTTATTGGTGATCAACATGGGTTAAATACTCTAAAACATCAACCGGCAAAAGTTGCTGCTATAGAAGGTATATGGAACACGGAGAAAGGAGCAGGCCTTAGACTCTTTGGCTGGCCTTCAACAAAAGAAGAGACAACAAAATATACTATAGAAATACCAAAAGTTGCTAGCTTATTACTGACACACAGCTTAGATGGAGAAGTAAAAGGTTTAAAAGAATGGTCAAAAGAAAATCGACCTCCCGTATTATTAATAGTATTTTTTTCCTTCCGAGTAATGGTAGGAATCGGTATATTAATGGTAATTACTGGGGTTATTGCATTAGTTTTATACTTACGTAAAAGATTATTTGATACAAAATGGTTTCAATATTGGTGCATGTTGATGACTCCATCTGGTTTTATAGCAATATTAGCAGGTTGGTTTGTTACAGAAGTTAGTAGGCAACCTTATGTAGTATATAATATACTCAGAACATCTGAAGTATCTTCACCAGTATTAGGTCAATATATCTTTGCCTCACTAATTGCTTTTGTTATAGTGTATGCTTTTATATTTGGCAGAGGCATTTATTATATTATAACTTTAATAAGGAAAGGACCTAGTACTACAAATATAGTAACCTCAAATATTGATGTAATAAATTAATAGTAAGCTTAGGTATCATCGCCATTAGGTGTGATGTCACCGCTGCGTAAGCAGGGGTCTAAAAATAGCATAGATAGTGTATATTACGTAGTTTTATATCCCAGCTTTCGCTGAGATAACATAATGGTAAGCAGGGGTGACATCCGAAGGGGCAAGAATATCCCCTAGGCTATTAAACCGATGTCTTATATCAATAGTTGAGGTTACAACTATAATACTAGAGAATCTAACCGGTAAAAGGATATATCACCATGCTTAATTTTGCTCCCTATATAGATTTACCTTTAGTTTGGGGTGGGCTAATTGTCATTGCAATCTTTCTTTATGTATTACTAGATGGTTTTGATCTAGGAATTGGTATATTATTCCCATTTGCTCCTACTCAAGATTGCCGCAATAAAATGATGAACTCTGTAGTACCATTTTGGGACGGTAATGAAACTTGGTTAGTTTTAGGTGGCGGAGGGTTATTTGCTGCATTCCCACTAGCTTATTCAGTTTTGATGTCAGCCTTCTATATACCAATTACCATAATGCTTTTGGGATTAATCTTCCGCGGAGTAGCTTTTGAATTTAGATTTAAAGCCTCTCTAAAATATTGTTTCATATGGGATTACTCTTTCCATTTTGGCTCTATCATCGCTACATTATTTCAGGGAATTATGCTAGGAGCTTTTATACAAGGAATTAAAATTGATGGCAGAGTATTTGTTGGCAATGCTTTTGATTGGCTAACACCTTTTTCTATCATGACAGGTATTGCTCTAGTATTTGGTTACGCTCTTCTTGGTGCTACTTGGCTGATAATGAAGACTGACGAAAATACCCAAATATAGGCTCGTAAATCCGCATCATACGTATTAATATATGTTATGTTATTTATGGGTTTAGTAAGTTTATGGATACCATTTTTAAACGAGAGAATTCGTATATTCTGGTTTACTATGCCTAATTTTATATATCTCTCATTAATCCCCGTTTTAACTATTTTTACATTATTTAGGTTACTTTCAACTCTTTATAAGAATAAAGAATTTCAGCCTTTTTGTTACTCAGTTTTACTTTTTATTCTAGGCTATTTAGGGCTTATCTTAAGTATTTGGCCTTTTATAGTACCATCAAATATCTCTGTGGCAAGCGGCAGCGGCAGCGGCAGCAGAATCACAATCTCTAATGTTGGTAGGAGCGGCAACACTTTTACCAATAATATTGGGTTATACAACTTATTGTTATTATATATTCCGTGGAAAATCAACTTATCACCCTATGTATTAATAAGTTGAGAAAAATTTTTATTTCTCAACAATTTTCTCAAAAATCCAAACAATGGATTTGGTTTGTAATTTTATACTTAGTGGGGCTAATATTTGTGCTATCATTATCCTGTATAATTAAAGCTATCTTTTATATATTAAACTAATAGCTTTTACTATTACCCCCTAGCTCTTCTAACTTTCGACAGTTGATGAAAACCAACATAAAGCAAAGGTGTTACATAAAGTGTTAATATCGATCCGATAACAATCCCTATTACCAAAACTATAGCCATTTGAAAACGACTATTAGCATAGTTGCCATTATCAAAGAAAAGTGACAACAAACCAATACTCATAGCTAAAGAAGTAATTAAAATTGCCCTGATTCTTGACGTTGCCGCTGTTACTATTGTTTTTAGAGTTCTTTGTCCCTTCTGATGCATTGCACTACATAACAACACACTATGCTTAGTCATTAATCCTGCTAACGTGATAAGTGATATTTGCGTATATATATTTAATCCACCTTGAGAAAAATATAAGCTCAATAATGCTACACTTAAAGCAGCTGGAATTCCCCCAACTAAAATAAACAATGATAGAATTGAGTCGTTAAAGCGTGCAAACATTAATAAGTAGAGTCCAAGTACAGATAGTAAAATTAGTACTGTAAATGATGATGTTGAATCAATAAGTATTTGCGTTTGCTCACTATAGCTAATATCACTATCATTTGGTAACTTGCTGTTTAACTGATTAATAAAATGAACTGCATCCTGCAATTTAATACCATGTTTAGCAGTGGCAATTACTTCAATGGAATATTGCTCATTATAACGCATAATTTGATTAACGGTATTCACCCTATTAATATCACATATATCCTTAAGCTGAATAAGGTTTTCTCCATTTTTCTGTGTTGTAATGAACATATTTTGTATATTACTTAGTGTTTTGCCAAATTTAGGATCTGATTTAGCAATGACATCATAGGTATTATCATAGTGCTTAAAGTTCCCTATCTTCCTAGCATTAAACAGAATATCTAATGTACTTGATATATCTTTCTGACTTAAACCATATTTAAATAACTTATCTTGATTACACCAAATTTTATAATCTTGTACAGGTGAAGCCTCAATAGCTATAACATTAGTAAATAAATCTTTTGAGTTACTCTGTATAAAATGAACAGCCTGCCAAGCATTCTCCATGGATGATTGGTTATTGACATAAAAGCTTAACTCAACGTTACCCTTTGCTGAACCAGCATTTTTCCCTTGAGCAAATTTCACTGAAATATCTCCACCCACTGCTATTTTTGCTAGTTTAGCTTCAATTTCATGCAATGTTTGTACCACTTTAGCTTTATCTTTTAATATCAACCAAATTGTTGAACGTGGTGATTCTTCAATGCTCAGAGTATATTTTATATTATCATTATCTTTGATTATTTTAGTAATTTTCTCCATATAGTGATGGATGTAACTTAAATTGGTATTAACCATAAATGTGTTAGTCAGTATAAGCATATCTTTTTTTTCAAATGGCTCAATTTCTATTTTCATATTGTTAACTGCAACATATGTACCAGCCGCTACAACGATAGCCACCAAGGATAAAAATACTTTGGCATGGCGTATAATAAAAAATAAAGACTCCTGATATTTGTATGTAATCATATCCAATGTCTTATTAACAATTTGAACAAATTTGCTTTCATGCGTATTATTTGCTAGTTTTAAAAACAATATGGGTGTTAAGGTAAATGCAACGATAAAGGACATTACTAAACAAGCAATTACTGACAAAGCAAATTCCTGCAAAATTTTTCCTACTTCTCCTTTAATAAATAAAATAGGGACATATATTACTACTAGCGTAAACATCAATATTAAAACAGATAAAAAAAGACTATAAATTGCTTGCAATATACTAGTTAAAGCATCTTTATTCTTCCGATAATAATGTTCAGCATTCTCAATCACTACAATAGAGTCGTCAACCACTAACCCTATAGCCAATACTATAGCCAACATTGTTATGGCATTGAGTGTAAAACCACATAAGTACAGCATAACAAAACAAGCTGCAAGCGAGACTGGAATTGCACAAATTGCGATAATTGAATATCGCAATGATCCCATTAGCAGTAAAACAATTACTGACACCAACAAGACCGATTCAAGCAAAGTTTTTCTTACTTCTTGAAATGCTTGTAAAATATCTTGGCTATCATCAATAATAACCTGAAAGATAAATTGGGAATTGGCTTTTTCATAATGTTCTAGGAAATGCTTTACACTCTTTGATACATCGATTGGATTTGCATCCGACTTAGCAAAAATACCTAATAAAACAATTTTATCCATGCCAAAATAAGCAAGGCTAAGTAGCTCTTTATCTGATATTGTAATGCTGGCAATATTTTTTAATTTTATAGCAACGTTATTACTTTCTAAATTGATTTCGCCAAAATCACTCAATTTATTAATTGCTGTATCAAAAGAAATATACTCTGTTTTATATTGATTTGATAACTTACCACCAGAGAAATCACTGTTTTGTAGTGTTAACGAAGCAAGAATACTATCTAACGGAATATAATATTTTGCAATCTTTTCAGGATCAATATCGATATTAATCACTTTTTCAGTCACACCAAAACTAGATGTATTGGCTACACCATCGACATATTTAAGCTTTTTTTTGATCAACTCAATATCATCAGCAGTAGCTGATACATTGTTCTTAGAACTCACCGCAATATACATCATTGGTAAAACAGAAAAGCTTTCAGTAGATATTATAGGCTCTTTAGCCCCCTCTGGCAGGAGAGCCTTATTTTTTAATATCAAATCTCTAACTTGATTAATTGCTTGTTCTATAGGAACTTTTTTGGCTATACTTAGAGTTATTTTACTCTCTCCTAACTGACTAATAGCAATAATCGACTTAAGGCCATCAATATGTGAAAAAACTTCCTCAAAAGGTTTGGTAGTATATTTCTCTATCAGGTCCGGCTTTACATTCGGATTGATGATAGAAATGTAAATATTTGAAACAGGAATGTTTGGTAAAAGTTGAATTTTCAGCTGCAAATATGAGTATATACCAAATAGTATAACCACAATATTTATTACAATAAAGAAGCTACTATGTTCCAACAATTTTTTTATCATAAAAGTTTTTTCATATTAATCCCTAATATTCTTAGTAGAACCCTGCACCCCTATTTTCCTCTGTCTTGGGTCTTGCGAGATGTAGCCATGGCTTATTCTAGGTGCAGCTGAGGTTCTAGTTGTATTTGCTGATCTTCGCAGGGTATTGGATGGCAGCTTGGTATTGTCTATTCCATTTACAACTGGAGTTACAACAGTATCTTTTTTTATTACTACCGCTGGATCGATTACTTCAGTTGCAGACCGCTTTGAGGGTACAAGTTGAGGAATATTCTGTTCTCTTAAACCATTCTGTCCTTGTTCTCTTAATACATTACTAGCTCCAATTCCTACTGTTTTTACTGGACTAGCTACCTCAGTTGGGGATTCTCCTTTTTGGATTACAACTGGAGTTTTTTTGCTCTGTTGTTCTACTAGTAGCTTAGTTTCAGCACGTTTCTGATCTAATGGATTAGGAGATTGTGTCAAATCACCTACACTACCTATACTACTTATACTAGATATACTAATTGAACGATTGCTTCTAGAAGTTACACTATTATTATTACTATTCAATGGTGTACTGCTCCCCTGTACCTTTTTCATTTCATTTCGCACCTTAGTTAAGTTTTGACTTGCTGTTTTTACTCCTGATGAGTTTCGTTGATTAACGTGACTACTTCGGAATTTCATAACCTGTGTAGTATCCCCACTCTCAAGGTTTTGTTTCTTCTTAGTTACATCCACCTCTGTTATTTGTAATGCCGTCACAGCCTTTTTACGTTCCTCCTCCTGTTGTTGTATTTGCTTAGTTGTGATCTTATCTTTTTCTGAGAGTATAGTAAAAGCTTTTGTATGCTCCTCCTCCTGTTGTTGCATTTTCTTAGCTGTACTCTTCCCTTGTGCTACGAGTATAGTGAAAGCTTTTGTATGCTCCTCTTCCTGTTGTTGCATTTTCCTAGCTGTACTCTTCCCTTGTTCTGCGAATTTAGTGAAACCTCTTTTATATTCATCCTGTACTTGTTGCATTTTCTTATCTGTACTCTTCCCTTGTTCTGCGAATTTAGTGAAATCTCTTTTATATTCATCCTGTACTTGTTGCATTTTCTTATCTATACTCTTCCCTTGTTCTGAGAATTTAGTGAAACCTCTTTTATATTCATCCTGTGCTTGTTGCATTTTCTTAACTATATCAGTATCAATTTTATTAAATATAACCCAAGTTTTTGTAGATTCATCTTCCAGTTGTTGCATTTTCTGAACCGTATCTTCTTTTACATTCACTTTTGTACGTTCATTCTCCAATCGTTGCTTTTGTTTAGTTATATTATCCCTCCCTTCCTTAAATACATTCCAAGCTTTTATACGTTCCTCCTCCAGTTGTTGCATTTTCTTAGCTGTACTCTTCCCTTGTTCTGCGAGTATATTGAAATCTTTTGTATGTCCCTCCTCCAGTTGTTGCATTTTCTTAGCTGTACTCTTCCCTTGTTCTGCGAGCATATTGAAATCTTTTGTATGTCCCCCCTCCAGTTGTTGCATTTTCTTAGCTGTACTCTTCCCTTGTTCTGCGAATTTAGTGAAATCTCTTTTATATTCATCCTGTGCTTGTTGCATTTTCTTATCTATACTCTTCCCTTGTTCTGCGAATGTAATGAAAGTTCTTTTACGCTCCTCCTCCAGTTGTTGCTTTTTCTTAGCTACAGCCTGATCTTTCTCTTTGAATGCATTCACAGCCTTTGTACGCTCCTCCTCCAGTTGTTGCTTTTTCTTAGCTATATCGTTCTTTTTTCCTTCTAATGCGTCCATAGCCTTCTGACGTTGACTCTCATTTTTTTCTTTCTGCTTACTTACTTGCTCCTTTAATATTTCTTTGGCTTGTCCAGTTGCCAGTGCATACTGATCCTCAAGCTCTTTCATCTGCTTATTTCTTTTCTCCTCTTCTTTGGCTAATGCTTCTACATCCTTAGTATACTCATCGTCAATATCTTTTATTTGCTTGTTTATTTCCTCTTCTTTTTTTGCTAATACTTTCACATCATTAGCATGCTCATCATCAATATCTTTTATTTGCTTGTTTATTTCCTCTTCTTCTTTTACTAAAACCTCCATATTCTTAGCATACTCATCATCAAGAGCTTTTATATCCTTGTTTAGTATATCATCTTTAGCATCTGCTAACTTTTCTTCCAACTGCTTATTATATCTCTCCAATTCTTCTATACTGTCTTGGGCACTTTGTTTTTCCAATTTGTTAGCTTCAAGCATTTGAGCAAACTCAACTAACTTAGCTTGTGCATCATCATTTTGTTGAGTCAAAGCAAGTACTTGTTGTTGTGATTTTTCATTAGCATCCGCTAATTCCTTGTCCCTCTCTGCTATCGTAGCTGCGTGCTTCGTAGTCACTCCATCCAATTCATCTCTTTCTTTAGTCAAAGCCTCTATCTGTTGTTGTGATTTTTCATTAACTTCTGCTAACTTCTCCACCGCTACCTTATTCTCTTGCTCTAATCTTTGTTTATCTAAAGCGTGATTTCTAAGCACTTCCTTTAACTTAGTCTGTACAGCATCTTTTTCGTTACTAGCATCTACTAAGTCCTTTTCCAACAGCTTCTTACCATCTTCTAAGGCTGTCATCTCTTTTTGTAGATTCTCACTTTCTTCCTTAAATTTGGTCTTCTCTATTTCTAATGCTTTCTGAACTGACTCTAATGCCTGTTGCTTATTTGTTATCTCAGCCTGTGCCAACCTTTCTGATTCTTCTGCTTTATCAAATTTAGCCTGAATAGCATCTTTTTCATTATTAGCAACTTTTAAACTATTCTCCAACTTCTCCTTAGCTTTAGCCACTTCATCTTTTTGTTTCATCAAAGTTATAATTTTTTCTTCTTTTTCTTCCTGAGCTTTAGTCACAGCTTCAATCTTTTCTTCATGGGCTTTAACCAATTGCTCTTTTTCTTTAACCAAATTTGCTATTTCTTCCTCTTTTGCTTTAGCTAGAGTGGCTTGCTCTGCCTGAGATGTAGTCAAAGCTGTTATTTTTGCTTCGTACTCCTGCTCTTTTTCTTTCTGAGCTTTAACCTCTCCATCCAACTTATCCTGTAGTAACTTTAACTCTACCACTGATTGGTTTTGAGCTGCCTGCAACTTATTTAATTCCTCCTCTTTTACTTTAACTAGAGCAGCTTGTTCTAGCTGAGCTTGAGTCAAAGCTGCTATTCCTGCTTCATGCTCCTGCTCTTTTGCTTTATGAGCTTTAACTGTTTCATCTAACTTATCCTGTGCTACTTTTAATGCGTCATCTTTTGCCTGTTTCTCTTTAAGCAAATCTGCCATTTGTACTGCATGCTCTTGCTCTTTTACTTGCTGAGCTTCAACCGCTGCAGCTAACTTAGCCTGCTCTGCTAATACCGCCTGTTTTTCTTTATCCAAAATTGCATTCAAATCAGCAATTTTTTCTTCTTTTTCTTTCTGGGCTTTATTCAAATCTGCAAATTCCTGCTCTTTTGCTTTATTAGCTTCCGTCAAAGCTTCTATTTCTTTGCCTTTTTCTGCTAGCTGCTTAACGGCATCATCCTTCTCTTTAGTCATATCTGCTGCCTTTTTTTCAGCATCTACTAAGTTCTTTTCCAACTGCTTTTTATTTTCTTCAAATTCCTTCTTAGCTAATTCTAATGCCTCATCTTTCTCTTGATTCAAAGCTGCAATTGCTGCGTCATGCTTCTGCTTTTCTTCTTCATTAGCTTTAACCACTTTAGCTAACTTATCCTGTAACACTTTTAATTCGTTATCTTTTTTCTGTTGTGCTGTAGTCAAAGCTTCTGCCTTATTTCTAGCATCTAATAAATCCTTCTCCAAACCATCCTTATCTTTACCTAAGATTGTTATCTGCTCTTGCAAATACTTATTTTCTTCTTTCTTTTTTTCTAATTTTTGCTGAACTTGCTCATGATATTTTCTATCTTCAGCCAATTTAGCTTGTAAATCTGTATTCAACGCATTATATCTTAAATCTTTTTCTGCACTAAGTGTTGCTAGTTGATTTTTTGCATTTTTTTCTGTCTTTTTTAACTGACTCTTTAACTGATTCTGAAATACTGAGTTATCTTTAATCTTGCCTTGAGTCTTTTTAGTGGATTTTTCCTTCTTTAACTCTACAACTGATTGATTTTTCTGCTTTTTAAGTTCAGTATGATGATTCGTAATAGCTTGTTCTAATGCTGTTTTCTTTTCTTTAATCTCATTCTTTAAGAACTTTATCTGTTGTTGTGAATCATCAAGCAATTTTTTTTGAGTATCCAAAATACCTTGTAAACCAGCCACATTCTCAACCACATTTTTTTGAACTTCTTGATTTTGCAGCTGATTTAATGAATTATCTTTTATCTCCGATTGTTTAGGCAATTGTGATTGCAGTTGCTCTAGTTTTTCAAATGCTAATTTTTTCTCCATATAAGCATTATTCAAATCATCTTCTTTGGTCTGCAACTCTAATAATTTTGCTTCAGCTTCCTTAATATCACTCTGCAATAGTTCAAATTTCGAAGTATTTTCATGTGTTTCCAGTGGTTCACCATCTGAATCCAATTGGTTAATTTGATTATTCGATTGCTTATTATCACCTAACATTAGTTCTTGTTGGTTCGAATCTCCAAGTATAGCACTTTGTGATTGATTAGTTTGTGATGGATTAGTTTTCTGCACAGAATCAGCCGTATCTGAAATTTTTACAATATCAAGCTTTTTGTCATCATTTACATATACTTTAGAATTAATTTGAGAACTTGCATTATCTTGAGTATTACGATTATTACTAATATACTGTTCTGGAGAAACATTATTGCCTCCTGTAGTTCTTTGTCCAGTATTTGATGAAGAATGTGAGTTATCTGAGGTATTACTACTATTATTTTGAGATTCCTCCAATTCTTGCACTGTTTTCTCTAATTCTGCCTGAAGCTCAAGTTTCTTCTTCAGCAGGTCCTGTATAGCACCTGCTTGAATTGCGTTTAATTGCTTAAGTTTAGCTGTGTTATTATCATTATTCTCAAAAGCATTAACAGAACTACAAAATAGCAGTATCATAAGAAAGTATAGTTTTTGGATTTTTTTATTCATTTGTATTCAGTTCTCCAACAATGAAAAAAAGTATTAATATGTTGTAAATAAAAATTGAAACATTCTTGACTTATCAAACTATTGTTATAATTTGTCAAGTTTCGATTCCGGTGCGTCAATAAGTTATGACCTATTTCATATTGTTGAGTGAGTTGTCTCATCTTCAATCAAAACCTTGATTCCATCATGCAATCCCTTCTTTCCTGAAATAACCACTTGGTCATTCGGTTTGATGCCAGTAACTACCTCTACACTTTGGCTATCACTATCACCTATTTCAATCCTTACTTTTTTAGCTGTATTATTCTCAATAACATAAACATAGTAATAAGAGTCAAAGAAAACAGCTGAGTTTGGTAATTTTATCCGTTGCTTGTTGCCATTGAAAATAACATTTACGTTAACAAATAAGCCCGGCATGATTGAATTATCATCATTTGGAATCAATGCCTCAATATAGACTGAGTGATTCTTATCTTGAGCAATTTCTGAAGTTTTAAAATCACTTAGTTTAAGGGCTAAGTTTAAAGCGGGAATATAGATGTTGACATAGCTCCCTCCCGCACTTTTAAATTTTTGATAGTCGCTTTCATCAAGACCAAACGCAACCTTGATAATATGAATATCATAAAGAACGACTATTTTATCCTTTTGTGTAACAAGCTCTCCAACAGTAACAAGTTTTCGTTCAACAATTCCACTTAATGGGGCAACAACATAATGATTGGTTTTTTCATCAAGTAATGTATAATATTTTTGTTTAGCATCAAGGTATTCTATGTTATGGTTCACATACTCTGTATATCTAATTAGATTCTTATCCAATAACTGCTTCATCGCATTAGCTTTTTTCTCTTTAAGACGATACTCTTCATTTGCTAGTTCAATCAGATAGTCAATTTGCGTGGTATCTAATACCGCTAAAATATCACCTTTTTTAACATAGCTACCTATAGGCAAGTCAAGTTCTTTAATTCTTCCTGTTGTATTGACTTTAACTGCATGTGTTTCATAGGCTAAGGTTTTGCCTGTTGTAACCAATATATCATTTGTCTCCTCTGAATATTGAGCCTTAACCACTTCAACAGGAATTACGACAGCTTGAGTGTCCACTTGCTGTGTTGAGGCTTGTCTATTAACTACTTTTTTGATAGAAACTATCACTACAACAACCGATACTGCAACAAATAATAGTCCATATATATAGTATTTTCGACTTATTAATATCTTCCCTAGGGTCATTTGAATTTTACCATATTTCTGATTAGATTGCTAACCTTCTCTTTAATCTATTCATTTTCAATTTTCAACTTCGATTATACTCAAATGATTTGAGTATAATTTCTGATAACAAAAGAACCGTAGCGAACGGTTTTATTGTTTTCTAGTCACATATACAGTAAAATTTTATTTTATGCAAGTAATTATTTTAAAATTTTTTAATTTTATTTACAGAAAGTAGTAGTGTAGCTAACATGGAAATGTTTCAACCATAACTAGTGTATAGCCTTATATACATTATAGCCAATAGACCTCTTTCGAAACTCTACTTCTGCTGGTGATTTGTACGTCGATGCGGTACTCGAATCCTCACGTACATTAGAGTACGCTGCGGTTCTGTGTTCCGCGTCTCCTTCAAATCCCTCAGCATAAGCGAGTTTCGAAAGAGGTCTAATATAGAAATGTTTGAGTCATAGTAATAGAATTGATGTGACCCCCTGCAAAACAAGGGTCTACAATCTATAAATATCCCCTCAGAACATTGCTTTCCTGCACCGAGGCTGGTATAACATCGATAGAAGCTAAATCTATATTTATACCACCCACTGGTAACAACTTTTAAACTGCCCTGTACTTATGTCTATATGCTGAGCTTACTACTAAACTCCTTACAAAAATTGTAGGCTATTGATGTAATCTACGCTTCTATGTTGCTATCGTCTTTTTTATTATTTAACAACTCTCTTGCTTTAGCAAGTCTTATAAACCGTGCAAAAGCAAAAATCATAGAATCAACAAAACCATCAAAACCAAATACCCAATATCGTCTTATAAAAAATGATTTTAAAAAATAAAAAATACTTTCTGTAGAAATTCTTGTTTTTGATGGATTCCTACCTAATTTAACTAAATCTTTTGCTTGCTCGGAGGAATAAAAATTTGCCTTAGCTACTAGTTGCTCAATTGACGTGCCAGACCTATGATAAATTATACCATTTAAATCATAGATTTTGTTTTGTGAATTAATATTTGGATTAAACAACACCGAATCATGAGTAGTAGTGTTATTATTAGAAAAACTACTATATTTACGATTATATAATCTGATACATTTATTATAAGGAGCAAAACGACGACCTTTCTGATCATTACGGTGCAATATAACAATTTTAGTACGGTAAGCTAAATAATTAGCTTGATTATTTGAAGCAAATATAAACTCTATTTCATCTTGTAATTCTTTTGATAGTTCTTCATCAGCATCAATATTTAATATCCAGTCATTCTGACATAAATTTTCGCCAAAAGTCTTTTGTTTAACATAACCATTCCATTCGTTAAAAATCACTTTGATTCCTAAATTTCTAGCAATTTGTACTGTATCATCAATACTCCCACTATCAACAACAATAAGCTCCTCGACAATGTCCTTAACACTGTTGATAGCTCTTGCAATCCTAGTAGCTTCATTTTTTGTGATAATAAAGGCTGAAATCTTTAGCATATCCCTCTCAACCCTTGCATACATTTTCTATCTAGCTTCTGTAAAGGTTTCATTTCTATAGTCTATATGTTCATTATTTTTAGGAAGTACCCACAAATTGAATAATTTTTGAGGAATTTCTGAGTAAAAGAGTAGCCAAGTAACCACAAGCAGTACATAATATGTCCATGAGGAACGAAAGCAAATTTTGACAACAAAATTACCAAAAGGAATCAATTCGTGAACACTCCTTTTTGTTCTCGAATCCTCACTTGCATACCTACTATTACCTACATCTTTTAAAAGTCGTATATTTGAACCTATAGTAATAAGGCAGGGATAATACACCCTAGGCTATTAAACTGTCTTTCATCGAGATTGGTATTACATAAAAGGCATACACAAGAAGCTAGAAGCTAATTCATATTTTTAATTTTTTGAGATAATCTACTGATTTTACGTGAGGCTGTATTTAATTTGATAATGTTTTTTGTTATACCTTTCATTATTTCAGATTGTGCAACAGTCAAAGCTAATTTAGCTGATTCTTTTGAGCCACTAATAACTTCTTGCAAAACTTTTTTTATATATGTTTTAATTCTACTTGACCTATTCTTATTTATTAAAGTTTTTTTTATTGTTTGTCTTATTGCCTTTTTTGCTGATGAATGATTAGCCATATTTATTATTTTCCTACAGATTTATTAGTTTTGTTCTTCATGGTTATGATTTTCTACTTTTGGGGTCATACAGCCTTTACTATTTACATCTCTATCAACGAACTCAATATAAGCTACTGATGCCATATCTCCATAACGAAAACCAGCCTTTATTATCCTAGTATAACCACCTGGACGTTCACTATATCTTTTACCTAAAACACTAATAAGTTTTTCAGTAGCAACTTTATCTTTGATTTTAGCAAGCAACATTCTTCTAGTCGCTAAATCAGATTTCTTGGCCTTAGTTATTAGTACTTCAATATATGGTCTAAGCTCTTTAGCCTTAGGTAAAGTTGTTTTTATTTGCTCATTCATCACAAGTGCAGCAGCCATATTAGCAAACATCGCCTGTCTATGACTACTTGTTCTATTAAGCTTTCTACCCTTAATTTTATGTCGCATGTTATTACCTTTTTATTAACCTCAATTCGATATAAGAATTGTTAATTCTTATATCGAATTGGCTTGTTATAAGGAAAAATGCATTCTTGAAGCGGCTTTTACGAATGCATTTTAATCTATTACCACTAAATAATCTTATTTTTATATCATATAAAAATTAAGATTATTAGCAAATTAATATTTAACAATCAGGTGACGAACTGCTTCAAACCTGATTGTTTCTATATGTATCCCTGAATTAGATATAACCTGTTACATCTAATTCAGGTTTTATTAATATGGATCTTCATAACGCTTAGATAGTTCCTGAATATTTTCTGGAGGCCATCCTAGTATGTCCATACCAAATTTTAAACCAAAGCCTGATAATATATCCTTAATCTCATTAAGAGACTTTCTACCAAAGTTTTGAGTTCTAAGCATTTCTACTTCTGTTTTGATAACAAGATCACCTATATAAATTATATTTTCATTTTTTAAACAATTCTGAGATCTAACAGATAATTCTAATTCCTCAACTTTCTTCAACAAAGCTGGATTAAATGCTAATTCTTCTAACTTATCCTGCTTATCTTCTGTTTGTTCTTCAAATGTAATAAATAATTGTAACTGATCTTGCAGAATTCTAGCAGCAAGTGCTATAGACATCTCAGGAGAAATACTACCATTAGTTTCAACGGTCATAATCAATTTGTCATAATCTGTAACTTGACCAACACGTGTATTATCAACTTTATAGGTAACCTTTCTTACAGGACTGAATAACGCATCTATTGGGATAACGCCAATAGCTAATTCCGAACCAACGCTGCTTGCAGCGGGAACATACCCTTTTCCCGTCTCACACACTAATTCCATTTCAAGCTGAGCCCCTTTTGCCAAAGTACAAATCACATGGTTAGGGGTTAGTACCTCCACATCATGCCCTGTTCCAATCATCCCAGCAGTTACAACGCAAGGACCAGTAGCACTTAATCTGACAATCTTTCTTTCCGAAGAATGCATTTTAACGACCACAGACTTAAGATTCAAAACTACATCAACTAAATCTTCCTTAACCCCAGGTATAGCAGAAAATTCATGCACCACCCCTAGTATCTTTATTGATGTTATTGCAGCACCCTGAAGAGATGAAAGTAGAATTCGCCTCATAGCATTACCTATTGTTAAACCAAATCCTCTCTCTAAAGGTTCAACCACAATTTTTACTATATTACTACTCTTATCAGGACTGTCATAAACTATCTTAGAAGGTTTTATTAATGCACTCCAGTTTTTATTTAATGATAACATTATTTACCTATGCCCCTATACTCTTCTTCTTTTTGGTGCTCTAACACCGTTATGTACAACAGACGAAACATCTAAAACTGACGTAACTATAAAATTTTGACTAAATACCGCACGCATAGCCGATTCCCTTTGAGCTCCTGCACCTTGCACTCTAATTGAAACAGTTTTCAGACCGTGTTCTTTTGCAACTTCTGAGGCTTTATCAACAGTTATTTGAGCAGCATAAGGCGTAGCTTTTCTAGCCCCCTTAAAACCATGTGTACCTGCTGTTGAAAAAGCTATAGCATTACCTTGCACGTCCGTAAAAGTAACAATAGTATTATTAAAAGTTGTCTTTATATGAACAACACCAAGAGTGATATTTTTTCTTTTTTTCTTGACCTTAGTATTAGCCTGACTCATCATTATACCATATTACTTTGTAACTTTTTTCTTACCGGCAATCGCAACAGCTTTACCTTTTCTTGTTCGAGCATTAGAATGAGTATTCTGACCTCGAACAGGCAACTTTCTTATATGTCTAAGACCTTGGTAACTTCTAATATCCTTTTTCTTCTTGATATTAAGATTCACCTCTCTTCTTAAATCACCTTCTACTTTATATTCTTTTTCAATAATATTACGTAAAATAATAAGCTCTTGATCTGTTAAGTCTTTGACCCTTTTACTTTCAGATATTCCAGTTTTTCGACAAATCTCTTCTGCAGCAGAAAAACCAAGCCCATAAATATATGTTAAGCTCACTACTAATCTTTTGTTTGCTGGAATATTAACACTCGCTATTCTTGCCACAAATAATCTCCAAAATTTCGATAATAACCAAAAGGGAATAATATAAAAATATCCCTTAAAGTCAAATCATTTTTAATACTTTATATAAAACAAGCTCTACTTCTTCTTTATCCTTATTTGCATCAACAACATAAAATTCACTATTATCTCTATAATAGTTAAGTAACGGATAAGTTTCTATTTTATATTCTTCTATTCTTTGCTTAATAGTCTGTTCATCATCATCTTGTCTGTGCATAAATTTATCTGATCCACAAACATCACAGACATTATCAACCTTAGGTTTAATGAAATAACTATTATAAATTTGTCCACAATTTTCACAATTAAACCTACCTAGAATCCTCTTGATAATCACTTGATCGTCTATGTCGAAAAAAACAACTTTAATCTTTTGATTAGCAAACATTCTTAGAAAATTAGCTTGCTCTAAATTACGAGGATAACCATCTAGAACATAACCGTTTTTATATATATCCTGAGTTAAAAACTCCTTAACTACATTATTCACCAATTTAGGAGGGACAAGTTTTCCTTGTGCCATATACTCTTTAATTAACAAACCATCCTTGTTATTAACCTTTACCATTTGCCTGAATATATCGCCAGTAGACACATGAGGTAAATTTAACTTTCTTGCCAATAACTGCCCTTGAGTTCCCTTCCCTGAACCAGGAGACCCTATAAGCACTATAATCATTTGAAACTCTTCTTTAAACATAACATAATATATACCCTCTACTAAGTTAAAATGTATAATTTTTTGCTTTAAAGAATTGTTTTTTTATAATACCAGTTAGTTTTTTAACTTCATTTTTTTAATTAATCCCTCATACTTACTGCTAAATAAATGAGTTTGAATTTGTACAAATGTATCTAGAACAACATTAACAACAATTAAAAAACTTGTACCCCCTAAGGCAAAAGATACGGCATATTTATTCATTAACATTTCAGGAACTATACATATAAAACTAAGATATATACCACCTATTACAGTTAACCTAGTTAACAAATAATCAAAATATTCCGCAGTATTCTTACCAGGCCTTTTGCCAGGAATATATGCCCCATATTTTCTTAAGTTATTTGCTGTTTCTTCTGAATTAAAAACTACTGCTGTATAAAAAAAACTAAAAAACATTATCAACGCAACATACAACAAAATATATAAAGGCTTCCCATGCCCTAGATGGAAAGTTAATAAACTCATAATTTCTGAATTATTGCTAGAAAAATTAGCTATTGTCACAGGAAACAATAAAATCGAACTAGCAAATATTGGCGGAATTACCCCAGAAGTATTAAGTTTAAGAGGCATATGAGTCGAATCACCACCATAAATTTTATTACCAACTTGTCTTTTTGGATATTGTACCAAAACTTTTCTCTGTGCCTTCTCAAAGAAAATTATTATAGCTATAATTACAATAACTCCTAAACAAATAGTCATAACTACTATCGGAGACAAACCACCACTTCTTGACAACTCAAACATGCTTATAATACCACTTGGTACACCCGACACTATACCTATAAATATAATTAAGGACGATCCATTACCAATACCTCTACCAGTAATCTGTTCACCAAGCCACATTAAGAACATAGTACCTACAACTAAAGTAATAACGGTAGTAACCTTGAAAAAAAGCCCAGGTATAATAACTACTGGACCTACATTAGTCACAACATGTTCTAAACTTACTGCAACACCATATGCCTGAAAAGAAGCTAATAAAACAGTTAAATACCTAGATAATTGATTGATTTTCCTTTTACCAACCTCACCTTCTTTTTTTAAATTCTCTAAAGGCTTGTAGGCTATTGACATTAATTGAATGATAATTGAAGCAGTTATATATGGCATAATTGCTAAAGCAAAAATAGACATTCTACCTAGAGACCCCCCAGATAGCATATTAAACATACCAAGTATACCAGATTGATTTTGTTCAGCCACACTGCTTAATGCAACCGAATCAATACCCGCTATAGGAATAAATGAGCCAAATCTACATACTATAAGAGCCAAAATAGTAAAAATAATCCTATTAGCTAAGTCTTTATTAGATTTTTGTGTGGAATTTAAACTCATAAATTACAATATTTGACCACCAACTTGTTCTATTAACTTCTTAGCAGAGCTAGAATAAGCATCTAATTGAAATGATAAGGGACTATTAAAATCACCACTGCTAACAGATAATAACTTAACCAATAAGTTATTATTCTTAATTAACCCGACTTCAACTAATCTATCCTTTGTTACAACTTCTGTTGAGTTCAAACGATTTTCTGCTATTAAAAATTCTATATCAGCAATATTTACTACACTATATTTCTTAGAACTAGGACAGTTAAAGCCTCTCTTTGGCAATCTTTTAATCATAGGCATCTGCCCCCCTTCAAAACCTTTGATAGCTACACCAGATCTAGATTTCTGCCCCTTAACACCTCTGCCACATGTTTTACCTTTACCACTGCCAATACCGCGACCTACTCTTTTTTTATCTCTCTTAGCACCAAAATTGTTAGATAACTCATTTAATTTCATTTTCTAAACTCTAATTTATTCTAATTTATATTTTCTACTTTTAACAAATGTTGTACCTTCTTGATCATCCCTCTAACAGAGTTTGTATCTTGCAAAATAACAGATTTATGCATTTTATTTAAACCCAAACCTACCAAGGTTTCTTCCTGATCATATTTACGACCTATACTACTACCAATCTGGGTAACTTTAAGCTTTGCCTCATTCACTTTTTCTTGATTACTACTCATAAATTCCTACAACCCAATTATTACTTTACTTTAAATATAAAGACTCACTATAGCCCATTGCTTCAAAGCCCCATTCACACGCAAATTCGGGATAAGAATTTGTCAATTCTTATCCCAAATTCGGTGAAATTATCGAAACAATCAGATTTGAGACGACTCTGCATCTGATTGTTAAATTAATATTTTGCTAAAAACATGATTTTAAAAGATTAAAATCATGTTTTTAGCTTAAGGTTTAAAATGCATTCACAAAACCGCTTTAAGAATGCATTTTTCTTTATTTTTTAGATTCTGCTACCTACCCAATCAAAACTTCTTAAGTTGACACTCATGAGTCTACGCTGGAAGGACTATTACACTACTTAAACTTGCACACTTGGTTCTGATATTATTTATTGCCCTTTTGTAGATTTAGTTGATACCTCATTTATTCTTTTTCCTCTCCTTTCAGCAATATTCTTTGGAGAAGATAATTGAGATAACGCATCAAAAGTTGCAGCAATCATCGCATATACATTACTAGAACCCAAAGATTTGGCAACAATATCATGAACTCCTAAAGAATCAAAGATTGCCCTCATAGCACCACCAGCGATAACACCAGTACCTGCCTTGGCTCTTCTTAAAATGACTTTAGCTGCTCCACTTTTACCAATGACATCATGATGAATAGTTCTATTTTGATAAAGAGGAATTTTAATCATATCTTTCCTTGCTTCTTGAGTAGCCTTAGCTCTAGCTTCTGTTACCTCTTTCGCTTTGCCATGACCATAACCAACCTTACCGGCTTTATCACCAGCAACAATACAAGCAGAAAAAGAAAATTTTCTACCACCCTTTACTACTTTAGTAACTCTGTTTACATCCACCAAAGTTTCTGTTAGTGCTTCACCCGTATTTTTTTTAGCTTTAGCCATTTCTTAAACCTAAAATTAAAATTTCATTTTTTTTCTTGCTGCATCAGCTAAAGCCTTAACAACACCATGATATTTATAACCACCTTTATCGAATACAACTTCTTGCACCCCTTTAAGCGATGCTCTTTCACCTATTAAATCACCTACTTTCGTGGCTGTACCAATATTACAGTTGGATTTTTTTAACTGTCTAATTTCTTTATCTAAAGTCGAAGCAGATGCAATAGTTATTGATTGTTTGTCATCTATGACTTGTGCATATATGTGCTTTCCAGACTTAAAAATAGACAGCCTGAGTCTGTTTGATTTTGATATCTTAGACCTTACTCTAGCCTTTCTTATATCAAACTTTAACTTTGAACTACGCATATTGAACTCTTAAATTTTAATTTTTCTTACCTTCTTTTCTCTGAACATATTGACCTTTGCGTTTAATACCTTTACCTTTATATGGTTCAGGTGGTCTCTGCTTTATAATAATTGATATAAACTGACCTAATTTTTCTTTATCAACACTTTCCAATATAATCTGATTTTGTTTAGGAGCGGTAACTTTAATATTTTGAGGTATTTCTACTTTAGTATTATGACTTTTAGCAAGCATTAAGTTTAAATATTTATCCTTCACCAAAGCCTTATAACCAACGCCATTGACTTCAAGCTCTTCTGTAAAACCTTCTTTAACACCTTTTATCATACTATTTATTATACTTCGTGCCGTACCCCACATAGATCTAGCACTTTTAGTCTCTGCTAATGGTTTTACAAAAAGCTGATTATCTTGCAATAAAATTGCTATATTTCCTGCGAAAGTTTTTGTTAATTCTCCCTTGGGACCAACAACATTAACTTTCAACCCATCAAGTTCAACTTTCACCCCTTCAGGCACAGGGACTGGTAATTTTCCAATACGTGACATCTTTATACCTTAAAACACTTTACAAATTACTTCACCGCCAATTTTTTGGCTATGTGCTTCTCTATCTGATAAAACTCCTCTAGAAGTAGAAAGAATATAAATACCCATATTGTTATAATATCCTTTTAATTTATCAATAGAAGAATAAATCCTCTTACCTGGTTTTGAAACTCTACTTATTTCACATATAGCAGGTTTTCCATTAACAGAATATTTTAGATCCACTTCAATATGACTTATATTACCATCCTTGACAACTACATACTCTTTTATATAACCTTCTTTTTTTAAAACATCCAAAATAGCACATTTTATTTTTGAACAAGGTAGAGATATATTCATCAATTTACTTTTTTGACCATTTCTAATTCTAGTCAACATATCCGCTATATTATCTGTCATTGACATACGATAAACCTACTATTTTAACCTCAATTCGATATAAGAATTTTTATATCGAATTGGCTTTGTTATAAGAAAAAGTGTACCCTTGAAGAGACTTTTACGAGTACATTTCAACTTTTTTCATCATTCAATGGGTGATTTTAATTATTAAAACCACCCATTGAATAGAATATTACATTTTAACAATCAGGTACTGAACCGCTTCAAACCTGATTGTTTCTACTTAACCCTTGAATTCGATATAATAAGTTATATCGAATTCAAGCTATTTTACCAACTTGCTTTAATCAAACCAGGAACTAATCCCTTACTACCAAGATCTCTCAGCTTATTTCGCGATAGACCAAATTTACTATACACTCCTCTTGGACGTCCAGTAAGCTCACACCGATTTCGAACTCTATTCATAGCTGAGTTTCTAGGTAACTTAGCTAAAACCATCACTAACGAAAATCTTTCTTCCAAAGATAAAGTTTTATCGTAAATCTTGTCCTTTAATTTAGCACGCTTGTTATATAAACTTTGTGCCATCTTTCTTCTTCTATTATTCTTTTTTATAGAACTTACTTTAGCCATCTATTTTTCTTCTAAAAATTAATTATAAAAAGGCAAATTAAAGCCAGAAAGTAATAATTTACCTTCTTCATTATTCATAGCACTTGTAACAATCGTGATATCCATACCACGAATTACATCTATCTTGTCGTAATTAATCTCTGGAAAAACAATCTGTTCTTTTATACCAAAAGTAAAATTACCTCTACCATCAAAGCTTTTGCTTGAGAAACCTCTAAATTCTTTAATACGCGGTAGAGCAACGATTACTAATCTCTCTAAAAAATCATACATTCTATCTTTGCGCAGAGTAACTTTACAACCAACTTTCATACCTTCACGAAGCTTAAAAGTAGCAATAGACTTTTTGGCCTCAGTTACTAAAGGCTTTTGTCCTGAAATTAGAGTTAGATCATTGACAGCATTATTAATTACCTTAGAATCTGCAACCGTCTCACCAACACCCATATTAACAACAATTTTTACAACCTTAGGCATTTGATGTTTATTCTTGTACGCAAACTCTTTCTGTAAGTTTGGTACAATCTCTTTAGTGTATAAATCTTTAAACCTGAGCAACATTACTTACCTTCCTTATTACTAATAATTTCACCAGACTTCTTAGCTACTCTTACTTTAGAGCCATCTTCTAGAAATTTAAAAGCAACTTTTGTATGGTTACCTGTTTTAGTATCTATGTGAGCAACATTAGATATATGTATGGATAATTCCTTTGACACTATACCACCTTCACTTGTTTTACTCGCCTTAACATGCTTGCGAACAATATTTATACCCGAAACAATAGCTCTATTTTGCTCAGGCAAAACCTTTAAGACCTTACCCTTTTTTCCCTTATTTTTTCCGGTGATAACAATAACTTCATCACCTTTCTTAATTTTTAGCTTAATCATTACAACACCTCTTCTGCAAGTGACATAATCTTAACGAATTTTTTTGCCCTTAATTCTCTAGTTACAGGACCAAAAACTCTTGTACCTATTGGTTCTCCTTGCTTATTTAAAAGTACTGCTGCATTAGAATCAAACTTAATTGTACTACCATCTGCCCTTCTAACACCCTTTTTTGTTCTAACAATTAGAGCCCTATGTACGTCACCTTTTTTTACTTTTCCGCTTGGTAAAGCTTCTTTTATAGATACCACAATGACATCCCCAAGATTTGCTATCATGTGATGTGAACCACCAAGCACTTTAATACACATAATTTTTTTAGCACCAGAGTTATCCGCAACATCTAAGATGCTCTGCATCTGAATCATAACTTACTTCCACTTGAGAATTTAATAACGCAACAAAATAAACAATCTAAATAACAAAGTCAAAGGATAAAACTCACCATTCTGTGACAACCAAACCTATCATTATTAGAGAGACACCTTTACATCCCCTAACACCACCCAAGACTTAGTTTTAGATATAGGACGACTTTCAACTATACTAACCTTATCACCATCCTTATAAGTATTCTCTGGATCATGAGCAGCATATTTTTTAGAGACTTTTACAATTTTTTTGTATATAGGATGCTTAAACCTACGCTCTACTTTAACTGTAATAGTCTTATCAGTTTTCGAACTTACAACAA
This sequence comes from Candidatus Tisiphia endosymbiont of Empis tessellata, assembly GCF_964031035.1. Classification (NCBI taxonomy): domain Bacteria; kingdom Pseudomonadati; phylum Pseudomonadota; class Alphaproteobacteria; order Rickettsiales; family Rickettsiaceae; genus Candidatus Tisiphia; species Candidatus Tisiphia endosymbiont of Empis tessellata. The sequence continues at coordinate 669,209 of NZ_OZ034997.1, forward strand.
CGCCCTGTAGCACTCTTTTCGGCATTTCCCTATTCTCCAGTTTTTGATCTTATAGTTAACTCTGTATTAATACGAGCTATTGTTTTTTTTACAAAAGAAAACCTGCTAGTATTTTGTAATTCACCTAATGTTCTTTGAAACCGTAGATTAAAAAACTCTTTTTTAAACAAAATTCTCTTTTTGTGAAGCTCTTCCGTAGTCTGCCCAACCAATTCCTTTGCTGATACCCCTAAATTATTCATAACGCCTCACTATCTTTGTTCTTACAGGCAATTTTGCACTAGCAAGCTCAAGTGCTTTCGTCGCTATATCATCTGTAACCCCTTCCACTTCAAACATAATTCTTCCAGGTGATACTCTCACTGCAAAAAATTCAGTAGAACCTTTTCCTTTACCCATTCTAACTTCCGCAGGCTTCTTTGACACAGGCAAATCCGGAAAAATTTTAATCCATAATCTCCCCTGCCTTTTCATACAACGAACTGCAGCCTTTCTTGCTGCCTCTATTTGTCTTGCGGTAACCCTTAAACCATCTAACGATTTCAAGCCAAAAGAACCGAAAGCTAGCATAGTACCAGCCTTTGCTTTTGAGGAAACTCTCCCCTTATGTGCTTTTCTAAATTTTTGTTTTTTCGGAGCTAACATTATTTTACTTCAAAATTAATTATGTTTCTTTCTATTTTCCACATGATCACCCCTATAGATCCAAACCTTTATACCTATAACTCCATAAGTTGTCATAGCTTCAGCAGTCGCATAGTCAATATCAGCTCTCAAAGTATGTAAAGGTACTCTACCTTCTCTATACCACTCTGTTCTCGCTATTTCAGCTCCAGCTAAACGTCCAGAACAAGCAACCTTTATACCTAACCCTCCTTGCTTAAAGCAGGCTTGGATAGCAGTTTTCATAGCTTTTCTAAAAGACACTCTTTTTTCAAGCTGCATAGCAATCGTTTGAGCAATAATGTTAGAGTCTATATTAGGCTTCTTTACTTCATGTATGTTAATATATATTTCTTCTAAACCCATAATTTTTTGGACAGATTTTTTTAATTTATCAATGTCGTTACCACTTTTACCTATAATAACTCCAGGCTTTTTAGCAAAAATATTAATTATAACATTCTTATTAGAAGGCCTCTCTATTAATACTCTACTAACTTGTGCTTGCACATAGTTCTTATTAACTAGATTTCTAACCTCTAAATCTTGGATAAGAAGGACTTTATACTGCTTCTTATCAGCATATAACACCGAGTCCCAACCTTTAATTAATGTCGGACCAACTCTAAAGCCATGCGGATTAACTTTCTGCCCCATATCTTATTTCCCCTCAACTTCAGTAACTGTAATATATAAATTACTAAAAAATTTATTAATCCTTGTTGCTCTTCCTTTAGCTCTTGGCATAATTCTTTTCATCACCAACGCCTTACCTACAGTTGCAGAAGTAATAAACAAAGTATCAATATCTAAACCAAAATTATTTTCAGCATTAGCAACAGCAGACTGTAAACATTTTTTTACATCTTGAGCAATTCTTCTAGGGGAAAAGGTAAGCTGAATTAGAGCCTCAGACACTTTCATATTCCTAATAGAAGTTGCAACCAAATTCAATTTCCTCGGACTCACTCTAAGAGACTTAGCAATTGCTGTAGTAGAACCTTTATTCACCTTCACCATATCTATTTTCTCTTAACTTTTTTATCTGTGCCATGACCATGAAAAGTCCTAGTTGGAGAAAATTCACCTAATTTTTTACCAACCATTTCTTCACTTACAGTAACAGGTATAAATTTATTTCCATTATGTACAGCAAATGTTATTCCAACAAAAAATGGTAAAATTGTTGACCTTCTAGACCAAGTCTGAATCATTTCTGATTTACCAGATTCAATCAATTTTTGTACTTTTTTTATCAGATAACCATCTACAAAAGGTCCTTTCCAAACTGAACGAGCCATAATTACTACCTAATTACTTTCTTCTCTTAATAATAAATTTTGATGTAAGCTTATTCTTACGTGTTTTCTTACCCTTAGTTGGGAAACCCCATGGAGTCACTGGATGGCGACCACCAGAAGTTTTTCCTTCTCCTCCCCCATGTGGGTGATCGAATGGATTCATTGCAACACCACGAACATGTGGTCTCCAACCTAGCCATCTATTTCTTCCGGCCTTACCTAAATTGGTATTCTTTTGATCAGGGTTTGAAACAACACCTATGGTAGCCTTACAATCTAACGGTATCAATCTAAATTCTCCAGATCGAAGCTTGATCTGTGCATAACCCGAATCCTTACCTACTAAATTAACAGAAGTACCAGCAGATCTTGCAATTTGACCACCTTTACCAACTTTCATTTCTACATTATGTAAAGTAGTACCAACAGGAATAGATTTCAAAGATAAACAATTTCCTACTTTTATGTCAGCTTTATCACTTGATACTATTCTATCTCCTACAATAAGCTTTTGTGGTGCTAAAATATAAGAATACTCACCATCATCGAATTTAATTAAAGCAATGAAGGAAGTTCTGTTAGGATCATATTCTATTCTTTCAACAGTGGCAAATATATCCTGTTTATTTCTTTTAAAATCGATTATACGATAAAGTCTTTTATGCCCTCCTCCTCTATGCCAAGAAGTGGTTCTACCCAAATTATTTCTACCACCAGTCTTAGATAAACCTTTAGTTAAAGGTTTATGAGGCTTACCATTCCAAAGATCAGATTTATCAACCTGTACTAATTCTCTAAGGGATGGAGTAACTGGATTAAACGTTTTTAAAGCCATTTATTTAATACCCCCAGTAAAATCAATAGTATAATCTTTTTCTAACGTCACAATTGCTTTCTTTTTATCTGATTGTCTGCCATTAACACCCTTGAATCTTTTTCTCTTACCTTTTACATTCATTATGTTAACTTTTTTAACCTTAACCTGAAAAATCTTTTCAACAGCCATCTTGATAGAAGATTTCTCAGCACTACCAGCAACATGAAAAGTAAACTTATTTTGTTGCTCAGATAAAATATTGGTCTTCTCAGTGATCACAGGATTCCTAATAATATCATAATGTTTATAAGACTTCACTTTAACCTCTTTTCTAAAGCATCTACAGCTTCTTGTGATAACAAAACATAATCATGGCGTATTATATCATAAACATTTGCACCAATTTGCGGTACTGAAATAGTATTTGGAATATTTTGTACTGCCAAAGAAAAATTGATATCAACTTCATCACCACTAACAATAAAATAACTTTTACCATGAAAATTATTTAATAATTTTATAAGATTAGAAGTTTTGGATTCATGTAATTTTAAAGAATCTACTATTAGCAGCTTTCCCTCAGCCAATTTTTCTGATAAAGCATGTTTTAAACCAAGTTTTCTAACTTTTTTTGGTAATTTTGTAGCATGACTCCTTGTTACTGGACCGTGAGAAACTCCACCACCTCTCATTTGGACAGATCTTAAAGATCCTTGCCTTGCATTACCCGTACCTTTTTGCTTAAAAGGTTTCTTTGTAGTACCAGATACTTGCGACACTGTCTTTGTTTGATGTGTACCAGCCATAGCTTTAGCTCTCTGCCAATTAACAACAAGCTTGATAATATCTTCCCTAACAAAATCTACGGCAAAAACTTCGTTATCTAAATCAATCTCACCAACAGCTTCATTTTCAAGATTTAATAATTTGGCTTTCATATAGTTTATCCTATAGCTGTAATGGTTTTCTTAATAGCATCCTTAATGTAGACATAAGATCCTTTTGAACCAGGAATATTTCCACTAACTATGATTATGCTTTTTTCCATATCAGTATCGACTACTTTCAAATTTTGAATAGTAACTCTTGTATTTCCCATGTGACCAGCCATTTTCTTATTCTTAAATACTTTACCAGGATCTTGTCTACCACCAGTAGAACCATGCGAACGGTGAGACACAGATACACCATGTGAAGCTTCAAGTCCTCTAAAATTATGCCTTTTCATACTACCAGCAAAACCTTTACCAATAGTAGTACCTACAACATCTATAAACTGACCAATAACAAAATGATCCACATGCAATACAAAACCTACATCAAGGAAACAAGCTTCAGAAATTCTAAATTCCTTCAATTTTTCCTTTGGCGTAACTTGAGCATTAGCAAATACCTGCTTCATTGGTTTTGTTACTTTAGATAATTTTTTATCTTTTACCCCAATAACCAAAGCATTATAGCCATCCCTTTCTAGGGTCTTTTGTCCTACTACTTGGCAATCTTCAACTTGTAGAAAAGTAACGGTAGATCTCTCACCTTTTTCATTAAAAATTGAACTCATACCAATTTTTTTAGCAATTAAACCGGTTCTCATCACTCAACACTCTCTAACTTAATCTCAACATCAACACCAGCAGGCAAATCAACTTTTTTTAAAGCATCAACAGTCTGAGGAGTTGGATAACTTATTATCAAAAGTCTTTTCTGAATTCTAATCTCAAATTGCTCCCTTGATTTTTTATTGACATGCGGAGACCTATTAACGGTAAATCTCTCAATCGTCCTTGGCAACGGAATTGGACCAATTATATCAGCACCGGTTCTTTTAACAGCCCCTACTATTTCTCTAGTACCTTGCTCAAGCGAGCGGTGATCAAACGACTTTAAACGAATTTTGATTTTTTGATTATTTTTCATTAACTAAACCTTTTTATAAACAGCTAGACCAGTCAAAGCACATTCTTTAATAGACTTACTCTAATTAAACATATTTTGCCTAACCCTAAAAAAATAGTCATCCTGAACTTTTTCAGGATGACTATTTCTTATTATTTTATAATCTTTGATACTACACCAGCTCCTACTGTCCTACCACCTTCACGTATAGCAAAACGTACGCCCTCTTCCATAGCTATCGGAGCGATCAATGCAATTTTCAGATTCGCATTATCACCAGGCATCACCATTGTTTTACCATCTTTCAAAGTGATTTCTCCAGTTACGTCAGTCGTTCTAAAATAAAACTGTGGTCGATATTTATCTGTAAATGCTGTATGACGACCACCTTCTTTCGTGGTAAGTACATAAACTTCAGCTTCAAACTCAGTATGCGGAGTTATACTTCCAGGCTTAGCTAACACTTGACCTCTGCATACATCTTCCCTTTTAGTTCCACGCAGTAATATACCAACATTATCCCCGGCTTCACCTTGATCTAATAGCTTCTTAAACATTTCCACACCAGTACAAGTAGTTTTTTGAGTATCTCTTATACCGACAATCTCTACCTCTTCACCAACTTTTACTATACCTTTTTCGATTCTACCAGTAACAACCGTACCTCTTCCAGAAATAGAAAATACATCTTCTATCGACATTAAGAAAGGTTTATCTGTATCTCTCTCAGGTTGAGGTATATATTCATCAATAGCATTCATCAACTCTTTAATCGCAGCTTCACCTTCAGGTTTTCCTTCTAGAGCCTGTAAAGCTGAACCTCTGATAACTGGTATATCATCTCCAGGAAAATCATACATTGATAAAAGTTCTCTGACTTCCATTTCTACTAAGTCAAGCAATTCTGGATCATCAACCATATCAACTTTATTCAAAAATACAACTATTGCAGGTACGCCAACTTGCTTAGCAAGCAATATATGTTCCCTTGTTTGGGGCATTGGACCATCAGCAGCAGATACTACCAATATAGCAGCATCCATTTGAGCTGCACCACTTATCATATTCTTTATATAATCTGCGTGACCAGGACAATCAATGTGAGCATAATGCCTTTTTTTAGTTCTATATTCAACGTGAGCAGTAGCAATAGTTATACCCCTTTCCCTCTCTTCAGGAGCTTTATCAATGTCATCATAATTAGTAGCCTGTGCTCCACCTTCTTTTGATAACACTAAAGTTATTGCAGCTGTTAAAGAAGTCTTACCATGATCTACGTGTCCTATAGTACCTATATTACAATGGGGTAGATCCCTTTCAAATTTTACCTTTGCCATAATTCATTCTCCACAATTTAAGATTTAATACAATTTAACATAAAAATACAAATTTATCCAATTTCCAATTATCACCAATACTCTTGGAGCGGGTGATGGGAATCGAACCCACGTGGCCAGCTTGGAAGGCTGGAGCTCTACCATTGAGCTACACCCGCGTATCTACCTAACCAACTTGTGGTGGAGGAAGAAGGATTCGAACCTTCGTACGCTCACGCGGGCAGATTTACAGTCTGCTGCCATTGACCACTCGGCCATTCCTCCAAAGAATTTACGCAAGTATTAAATGGTCTAATTAAACGTAAAGCATATATATAACTTAGTATAAGTACCAACAAATCTTCTCTGCTCTTTTCCAAGGACATTTGAACTTCGGGCTACAAGCCTTTATAAATAATGATACAACCCTTTAATACATCAGTATTATTCCTGTGCATCGCATGGGTATCAACTTAAGAAGTCTCGATATCCTTCCCGCGGCAGCAATTCAAAAAACAACCTAAATGGCTGTTAGGTATCATGGACTCGCCTACGCGGAAAGGACATCTTTTTTGTTATAAAGCTGAAACTCAAATGATCCCGACCCTTTTCTCTTGAACTATCCTAGGTTCTGTGAACGTTTCTATCTAATGGTCGATTTCGTCGTTATTTTCGTTCTCGAATCCTCACGTACATTTAGTACGCTACGGTTCTGCGAGTGAAAATGCCTATAAATCTACTCATTACACAGAAACGTTCACAGAACCTAAATAAGCTAATATTAAACTTATATTACTTCAGAACGTTTATCAGTTGTAACTTTCTATAATAAATAGTAGTTTGTGTCAAGAATAAATTACTCTAGGTTCTAATAAGATGAGAAATAAAGCTAAAATTTCTAAAGATTTGCACTATATATACGGCAAACATCCAGTATTTGCAGCATTAAGCAACCCAAAACGTTATATTCAAAATGTTTTATGTACAGAAGATATTTTCAATTTGCACAAAAATTTAATCTCTAACCACCCGTATGAGATTACCAACATAGATTACTTAACCCGTCTTTTTGGTTCAAATCATAATCATCAGGGAATAGCCGCTAACGTTAAAAGTATCTTCTCTAATCGTATTGAAGATATTGACATAACTATTCCTAATTGTAAAGTTGCTATTTTGGATCAAATAACCGATCCACAAAATATTGGTGCTATTATTCGTAGTGCAGCTTCTTTTGACATCACGACCATAATATTACCTCTAGATAATGCACCTGATGAAAATGCTACCATAGCAAAAACAGCTTCTGGAGCTTTAGAACTAGTACAAATGGTTAAAGTCACTAATTTAAGGTGGTCAATAGAATATCTAAAAAAACATGGTTTTTGGATTATTGGTCTTGATGGCAATGCAAAACAATCTTTAAGTACAAAAATATTTTCAGATAAAATGGCAATAGTACTTGGTTCTGAAGATAAAGGAATCAGACGTCTAGTTAAAGAAGCATGTGATCACTTAGTTAAAATACCCATTTCAAGTAAAGTAGAAAGCTTAAATGTCTCAAATGCTGCTGCAATAGCGTTTTATTTGATTTCATTAGAGGCAAAATAATAAAGCTTAATTATACTAGACAATTAAGTAATTTTGTATATAATGACCGACCATAACCCGTTTTAAACGGATTATGAATTTAATGATGAGTATAATGGACTGAAGAAAATGGACAAAAAAATAGAGTTAAAAGTTTCCTAATTAAGATAAAATAATAAGAAAAAATTAGGAGAAAAAATGACAAAAGAAAAAGTAAGAGTTTTTAGTGCTGAAGAAAAAACTAGGATAGTATTAGAAGTGCTGAAAGAAGAGAGTCCATTATCAGTGATAGCATCAAAATATGAGATAAACTCCAAGACAATTAGTAATTGGAAAAAATAATTTATATCAAATGCAGCATTGGCTTTTGAACCAGCAAAACTGGTAAGTAAATATCAGGAACAAATTAATATGCTGAAAGAACAAAATGATGAATTAGCGAAAACTCTTGAAAAAACAATAGTAGAGAGAGATTGGGCTGTGGGAAAGCTACAAAGCTTGGACTTATCAAATAGAAAAGAACTTGTCGATTCCAAGCTAGCAATGTTACCAAAGACAAGGCAATATGAATTATTAAAGATTAATCGTTCTTCAATGTACTATAAAGCAAAACCATTTAGTGGGTATAACTTAAATATTTTAAATAAAATAGATGAAATATATACTGATAATCCTGAATTTGGTTATCGTTATATCCATAGACAATTATTAGAAGATGGCTTGGTTATTGGTAAGGATCGGGTTCTAAAATATATGAACATGATTGGCATAGAGGCTATTTATCCAAAGAGGAAAAAGTTAACATCTGGAAAAGATAAACAGCATAAAATTTATAGTTATTTGCTTGATAAATATTGGTCTAATCTAGGTACAAGTAAAACTGTAGATGTACCTAACGCTAACGAGGTTTGGAGCGGAGATATCACTTATGTTAGAACTAATTCGGGATTTATGTACATGGCGGCAATTATAGATTGGCATAGTAGAGCTGTGTTGAGTTATAAATTATCAAATAGTATGGACGTAAGTTTGGTAACTGAAGTATTGCGGGATGCACTTAACAAATATCCTGCACCGCAGATATTTAATAGTGATCAGGGCAGTCAATATACTAGTCATGAACACATTGAAATTTTACAAGAGCATAACATTAAAGTTTCGATGAATGGTAAAGGAAGAAGTATTGATAATATAATTATGGAGAGATTTTTCCGAACTTTAAAATATAATTGTATATTTATTAATGATTTTAAAGATGTTAAAGAGCTAAAGAGTGGTATTGATGATTACATCAATCACTATAATTATAGAAGATTCCATTCAAGTATTGGTTACAAAAAGCCTATGAATATCTATCTAAATTCTATACAAAATTATGAACAAATTGCAGCTTGAAAAATGCAAAAATGGGAAACAAATTATTATTTTTTTGTCCTTGATTTTTCAGTCCAGTATCGAGTAGGAATTATATGCCAAATTTAGAATATGACAATAGACCTCTTTCGAAACTCTACTTCTGCTGGTGATTTGTACGTCGATGCGGTACTCGAATCCTCACGTACATTAGAGTACGCTGCGGTTCTGCGTTCCACGTCTCCTTCAAATCCCTCAGCATAAGCGAGTTTCGAAAGAGGTCTAATGACAAAATATTAAAATTATTAGAAGATGCTGGAAACAGCATAGGAACTAGCACCTTAACTATTGACAATTGTATATTGAGAACCATTAGTTTTAAAGGAATCCAGTATATTTTACAAAATAAAGCACAATTTCCAGGAACGCTTGATAATGTCGATTCTATTAATATTGACTATCTTGAGCAACGTCGTTTTGATAACTTTGAAGAGTTTATTTTATCAGCCCCTCCGCTACAATATATACAACTAAGTCGCCATAATTGCTATGATAATCACATTACATCTTTATAACATCTGGGGTAGATATTAAATTTAGTGCAAACGATACTTTGATTAAAAATTTTTATAGCCAAGTTAAGGACTGTGATACTAATAATCTAAGCAATGATGACTTAGCTAAGTTTGTAAAGAATGCTTGTAATACCTATAATGAAACAAAATCTACAGATAACAAATCAATGCAGTATCTTCATGCTTTAAAAATACTAACAAATTTTGATTTTACCACAATTGATCAACGACATTCTAATCTTAAAGAACCTCAACTGATCATGTTATATTTATCATGGTTTTTTTATTGTATGAGTTCGATATAAGAATTAATAATTCTTATATCGATACTTGGTTATAAGGAAAAATGCACTCTTGAAGCCATTCTGCAAGTACATTTTAACTTTTTTCATTATTCAATATGTGATTTTAATTATTAAAATCACATATTGAATGGAGTATTATATTTTAACAATCAGGTGGCAGCCGCTTCAAACCTGATTGTTTCTATATATAACACTGAATTCGATGTAACAAGTTACATCGAATTCAGGTTATATTATATTTCTTTAATTTTTGGTATTGGAGGTATTGATTTAGGATCAGGGCATTTACGAGTTTGGAACATTAATTGATCAATAGAATGCCCAAATTTATCAGTGCTTAGTAGATTTTTATTTATCCATTTTGCCGTTATCAACTTACCCAGTTCAGAATGAATAATTGGAATATCCGGTACGGCACTAGCACCTATCCCTGCAATTTTAATATGATAACCCTGTTTATCTAATCCATATTGTTGTAATACTTTATCAACTTCTCTTTGAGTAACAATTGTTTGGCGTTCAATATGAGGATTATTACTGACAAATAAAATAACAAAGTCTTTTTGTCTACCAAATTTTCTACTTAAAATTCTTTCAGCAAAATTAACTGCTGCATCATGAGCAGTAGTGGCTGTATCAGGCCTTTCGTTATTCTTACCTACTTTAGTATTGATTATTTCAGTACGTTTAACTTGATCCTTATTAAGGAACTTGTTTACTAGGTCACTACTCATCAGGTCTTCTGTGAGTTTTCTCTCATTGCTGCTTGCATAATTAGGATAGAATCTTCTAGGAAAAAGACCTAATGGACATTCTTCTTGTGTTTTATATTGAATAAATGGCTGAGCTTTATTTAACTTAATACCGTAATCTTTAGCAAGAGACTCGATATATCTTTCACATTCCTCAATACAAGCTGAATCATTTCCAACTAATTGTACAGTATCCAATCTATTAATATCTGCCTTTCCTTGCCATGCTTCTAGCAATTCAGTGTATGTTTTGTGGGGTTAATGCCATCGAGATTAGCCCATAAGGGTCTTGCTCCTGTTAATACTAGTACTAATCCGTTAACTTTAATTTGTTCTGTTAATTTATTATAATAGATTATACGTGTCAATAACCTAATTCTAGCTGCCCCGGCAATCCAAGCTTCGTCGTATTCTTGATAGTTAGGTTTTATTTCATTAATAAGTCCCAATTGTCTAGCATCTACAATATATTGAGACTTATATTTAGTCATCCAATCTTTAGTGGTCAGTTCATTCCGTTCCTGACCAAGATTAAGATCAAACGCATCCTGAGCAACAAATAGTAACCAATCTTCAATATTTCGTACATTTATCTCATTAATAGATTTAAATAAATTTTTACGCAATGATTTAGCATTGAATTTACTAGGAGCGTTTTGATTAGCACCAGCTTTAGCCAAACTGCCCTGAATCAAACGAAATATTTTGTCTGCATTAGTCTTGTCAAAACATACTAGATCGTGCCATAATTTTTGTGGTTCAAAATATCCAGCTAGATAAAAAATCTTTAACAAAGCTTCTTGCTGGGTTGGTGAGGTAAAACCTAATTTGCTAGCAGCTAATTCGAATCCTGAAAGTTCTGATGAATGTTTATAATCCCCGTATGTTACGCTGGTAGTTAGGGCAACTGTTACAGATAGTAGCATTCTTTTTAAGGCTTGAAGCATAATATAATTTTCTTCGTTTAATTATAACCCTAGATTTTTGGGCTTTTGATACTTAATCCAAGTATCAATCAACAACTTAGTAATAATAATCGCAGAGAACATAGATGATATTATACCAATAGTTAGTGTTACTGCGAAACCTTTTATACCTCCAGCTCCAAATATAAAAAGTAAAAATGCTGCAATCAAAGTTGTAACATTTGAATCAAGGATTGTAGCAAAAGCTGATTCAAATCCCATCTTTATGGCATATAGATTAGATGCACCTTTTTTAAGTTCTTCCCTTATCCTTTCATAAATGAGTACATTGGCATCAACTGCCATACCAATCGTTAGGATTATACCAGCAATTCCTGGCAGAGTTAATGTAGCTTGAAAAAGTGACAATAACGCTAAAATATAAAGTAAAGCTAGGCTTAATGCTATATTGGCAAAAATGCCAAGAATTCCGTAAGACCAAATCATGAATATTACCACACTAACAAAACCAATCATACCTGCTTTCTTGCCTGCCTCTATTGAATCTGCTCCAAGATTTGGTCCTACGGTTCTTTCCTCTATTATTTTTAAAGGGGCTGGCAACGAACCAGCCCTAAGTAATAACGCTAATTCATTTGCTGATTCAACAGTAAAATTACCTGAAATTATACCACTTCCTCCAAGAATTGGTTCATTAATTACTGGTGCACTTAATAATTTGTTATCAAGCACGATAGCAAGCCTCTTGCCAGAATTATTCTTGGTTATTTCTGCAAATAATTTACTACCAAGATTATTAAAAGAAAAAGCAACAGCAGGTTGGGAATTTTGATTGAAAGAAGCTTGGGCAGTTGTTAGCTGGTCACCACTAACAATAGCTTTTTTCTTAACAACTACGTAATATTCTTGCTTATTTTCATTTTCCCCTTTCACTAAAATTGAACCAAAGGGTAAATGTCCATTTAATGCTTGTTGTATGTTGGCAGTTTCATCTACTAAATGAAAGGTTAGTTTTGCAGTTTTGCCAAGAATATTTTTAAGTTGTTGTGGATTTTCCTCACCTGGTACTTGCAGTAATATATGTTTATCACCTTGCCTTTGTATGTTAGGTTCTGTTGTGCCGGTGCTATCCACTCTCATTCTGATTATTTCAATTGATTGGGCAATAACTTGATACCTTAATTCAGCAAGCTTCGAATCACTATAGCTAAGCTTAATATTAGTATTATCGTTTTCTACAGTAATTTCTCGGTCAACTTTACCTAAGATATTTTTGACCTGTTTATAATCTTCTAGGTTTCTCAATTCAAACTGCACCGCCTTGTTCTTAACAACAAGATTTTTATAACCTATTTTATCTTCCCATAAATATTTTCGTAAATGGTCAGCTAGACTGTCCATTACATCATTTAAGTAACTATCAAAATCTACATCTAGCAATAGATGAGCACCACCTCTTAAATCAAGACCAAGATTCACCTTATGGTTTGGCAATATTTTAGAATCTATAGTTGTAAAATTAGGTAAAGCACAAATAAAGGCTGCTATTGTACATAAAATAGAAAGGAATATTTTCCATTTAGGAATATTATACACAGCTCATTTCCCTTTATCTTTTTTACTTTTGGCACTAACTTCTGTTTTATGACGACTTGTAATATCAAGTATTGAAGATTTCAGAATTTTGATTCGTATATTTTCAGCTACTTCAAGATCTACCGTGTTGTCAGCATCGTTAATCTTGCTTACTACTCCGAAAATTCCACTATTAGTTACCACCTCTTCTCCTTTCTTAACGCTACCAACTATAGCCTCTTTCTCACGACGACGTTTATCTTGTGGTCTAATTAGAAAAAAATAGAATACAACGAAGATTAATACCATCGGTACAAGGCTTGTTAATATTGATTGAGTAGATGATGGTTCAGCTACTGGAGCTACTTCTTCAGTTTCTGTTATTGATATTGTATCGTTGTTATCTGCGTAGGCATTTTCTATAAACATATATATCTCCTGACGTATTATGTAAAAGTAGTTGTATTAATTTATTGTATACTCTTCTGCTTTGAAGAATTGTTTTTTGACAATGAGGAACTCACGTACTCTAAAAAAGCTTGTACACTTGCAATATAAGACTGTTATCATTTTATTTCAATAAATATTTTTCGGGCGAAACCTATAGCTTTCAGACGTTCGCACACTTTTTCAAACACCGCTTTTGGTAAAATATTTAGTGTAGAAATTTCAATATATCTATTATCTTTTAACTCAAGAGAAAAAGATGGTGACTGAAATCTTGGTCCATCAATTTCCCTAGCAATTTTTATAAAATTACCTATTATATGACTGTTACAATAATCATATGAATTAATCATTCTTTTTGCTAATCTATTAATATATGTATCACTTCTTGCTGTATAGGTAAGTGCAAGAGCAATACTAAGCATCAACCTCTGACGATGACTAAAAGGAATATCTGAAGCTAAAATAAATTCAACAATAAAATTAGAGCGAAGAGTTTTATCGATATTTTTATTATATTGTGCAAGCATTATGACCAAAGTAATTATACTAATTGTTGTTGTATCTGGTTGAATTAAGATAGGCTTAATGACTTCTGTATAATTTTTGATATTACAAGTAGTTTCATCAAAATTTACTAATGTCTTGATTCTTTCATAAATAATATCTTTCTCCTGTTCTTCTTTAGGGAAACAAACAAATCTAACACCTTCTTTTAAACCATAATTTGAAATTATTACCTTTTTAGGTAAAAAGACATTCAGCATAGATTTTGCCACTAAAACTGCGTTAGAATGAATTCTTGATTTATATTGTGTTCTCATACTATGAGCATGAGCTAATTTTTCGAGATATAGTTCAAATTCTCTACGATTTATTTCAAGGTTATGTAAGTTCTTAAGAGGATAATGAACAAACTCCATGTAAGAGCGTCCAATTAGCCTTAAAGCTCCTCCTATTAAGTATAAGTTTGGACAATGATACTCTTGTTGACATTGTTGTATACCCGAATGATTTGGGTATACCTCTCCAAACTCTTTGTTGATCATTTGGCTAATTATATTAATATCGTCAAAATGATTATTAGTGATTAAGCTAGTGCCTAAAGGTAGAGATTTTAAGATTCCCACTTTTTTGTCTTTGATTTGGGCAAGCTCAAGGCTACCTCCACCTAGGTCTGCTGCTATGCCACAAGCATCATTGATACCAGAAATTAATCCGGCAGCTGTAAGATAGGCCTCGCGATTACCAGAAATAATTTCAATATTAATATTAAATTTTCTTTTAACTATTTCTCTAAATTCTTCAGCTCTTGGATGCCCTCTAAGTACAGCAGTAGCAACGCATTTAACATCTGTTACTGATAACCTATCAAAAATATGTACAAAATATTGTAGTGATAAATATACTTGATGCTTTACTTCTAGGTCATCTAGATTAAGTAAATTGATAATATCACTTTTAAATTTATCATTGAAAATTTCTGGAGCTCCAAGTCTATCACATTCATAAACTACAGCTCTTATGGCATTATAACCAATATCAATAATGGCTGAACGCATAGAGGTTTATCTTATTGCTTACTTAAAAAATTAATCTTCTTTAGTAGTAGAATCTGTATTTTCTTATTCCTCATCTACATTATTTTTATTTGGATCATAAGGTTTTTGAGTTGGAACAAATGTAGGCGGTAATAACCTATTTGTAAAGAACTTATCCTCATAATACTTAATTTTTAAAGATTTAATAGGTGGGAAAGACTCAATTAAAACGATTTGTTCATCTTTTGGTAATTGAATTACTTCTTGAGGCAAAAGCAGAGCTCTTGAAACTTGTGATACATTCTGCGTTCTTGTTGAAATATTAAGATCAAAAAATAGTGGTTTACTATAAGATCGTTGTTCAACTGTTTTATTACCCACTAGCTGTGATATCAGGTTGGCTGTTTCATAGTTATTAGCTGCAAAAGTAATACGATATGTAGCATTTGACAAGAATGAGTTCATTCCAGCATCCTCATAAGTTCCTTTGAGCTGCTGAGTATCTTGTATAATCAAGAATAGGCGAACTCTATATCCCCTGAAAAATGCGATACCAGCCTTAAATGTATCCATTTTGCCTAAAGTCGGGAATTCATCAAGTAGAAACATAACCCCATAAGGTTCTTCTTTTAAATCAGGCATTTTGCGGCTTAAAAACTCTGTAGCTTGCTGGTAAAAAACCTGCATCAATTTTTGTAAACGCTGTATATTATCCGGAGTTAAACCAATATAAACGCTTGTTTTAATCTTCTTAAACTCAAGTATATTAAAGTCAGATGATGCAGTAGCTGAGTCAATTAGCGGGTTTGCCCATAATTCTAAAGAAGAGTTCATTGTAGAGATAACACCTGAACGCTCTTTATCTGCTTTTTGTAGAAATGCAGCAATATTCATATAGGCCACAGGATGTATTACCTTGCCTAAAGTATCTAGAACTACTGCCAAGTTGTACACTACGTCATCACTACGCATTGTCCTGACCACTTCGCCAAAGGATTTAGTTTTTGTCGGGTCAGCAATTAAGTATAGTACTACACCAAGAAATAAACTTCGTGCTTCATTATTCCAAAAATCTTTTTCAGGCATAATCAGATTTGAGATTTTTTGTACGTCATCCACCATTTGACCTGGTTTGGTACTTACCCAGTCTATAGGATTGTAACAATGAGTTATCCCATCAGGATTGGAAGGTTCCCAAACAAATACTCGTTGTCCTTGCTTCTGCCTCCAACCACTTGTAAAACCATGATTTTCTAGCTTAATGTCATGTACTATAATAGAGTGTTCCCAAAATAATAAATTAGGAATTACAAATCCTACCCCCTTACCTGAACCGGTTGGGGCAAAAAGCAAAGCGTGCTGAAATCCATCAGCAACAAAATATCCTCCGCTATTGGTGCCAAGCAACATACCATGCTTTGAACGTAGACCAGCTTTATCTACATCAGCTTCAGTAGCCCAACTAGCATCACCATAAACTTTTTCCGGTTGAATAAAAAATTGTAAATTCTTTATTCTTTTAAAATTTTTCCAGTAAAATATGATAACTATAATTATCGGCATAGTAAGGGATAATATTAACTTAACTTTTAAGTAGTTATATGCTTGAAAAGTTAATTGCGACCATACACTAACTAGCCAATAAGTCCACTTATAAGCTATATCTATGGCTGTTAAGTCAACATTTATAGCTCTAATCTCGTTAGTAGTAAATGCAACTAGCACTCCACTAATCCATATCGTACAAAATACTACCAAAGGGTGTATTATAAAATGACC
Source organism: Candidatus Tisiphia endosymbiont of Empis tessellata (assembly GCF_964031035.1). Taxonomy (NCBI): domain Bacteria; kingdom Pseudomonadati; phylum Pseudomonadota; class Alphaproteobacteria; order Rickettsiales; family Rickettsiaceae; genus Candidatus Tisiphia; species Candidatus Tisiphia endosymbiont of Empis tessellata. Next base: position 686,045 of record NZ_OZ034997.1, read on the forward strand.
TAAGAGGTTACGGATAATGTTTACTATTCTCTCCAATCCCATCATTAGTCTTGCCTATTCTTACTATAGTATATTTCTGAGACATATCTCTTCCCACCACTACCACGTTTTAATTGTATCACAATATCGACGACCGCTAATATATATTTTTTCACTTCCTCTGGTGGCATGCCTAAACTAGCTTGCATAACCATTAGCTTAAGTTGTTCTATGGCCATTGCTGGTGCATCAGCATGTAAAGTAGATATAGAGCCAGGATGGCCTGTATTAATTGCTCGTAAGAAACTAAATGCTTCAGCTCCTCTAAGTTCACCTACAATAATTCTGTCAGGTCTTAGACGTAAACACGCTTCAATCAAATCCTGAGTAGTAACTTTTGCACGACCTTGCCCCCCTTTTGAAGCGAGGAGATGTAATTTATTAGGGTGATTTGCTAAGATTACCTCCCTAGCATCTTCAACAGTAATTAATCGCTCGCTATTTGGAATTTCTGCTAAAGCAGCGTTAGTAAAGGTTGTTTTACCAGTTGATGTACCACCACTAATAATAATATTTTTTTTAGAAATTACAGCATGTCGAATAAATTCTTTTATTTTATTTTCTTTTAAATAATTATTTAAGATTTTTGCATTCTCGTCAATTAATTCTCCAGTAGATGTTGAATCAAAAGCTCCCAGCTTGGCATATTGATCTAGTGTAAGGTTCATTGTACTACCTTTCCTGATAGCATATCCGACATGGCCTGGTTCACAAGCAGGAGGAAATACTATTTGGATACGATAGCCATTTGGTAGGGACGCAGAGAGTAAAGGTTTTTCCTCAGAAATTGTCTGATCAGTTGACTGAGCTACAAGCCTACCAAGAGATATAAGATGTTCAAAATCAAGTTCAGGTACTGATTTACAAAACAAATCTCCTTTCTTCTCAACCCATACTTCTCCTGGTTTATTTACCATGATCTCATTAACACCATCTTCTGCGAACAGTTCTTTAAATGGTAATAGAAAAGTCTCTAATGCAGCAAAATTATCACTCATTTTATCAATCTTGATTTTCTTAGTACAGATTGAGGAAATTTATAATCTTTATTGACATAAATTTTAATTACCGTACCTTGATCTATAGTAATAGTTGGTTTAAATTCATATTGCTGAATCATACCTTTCATAGTATCACTGATATCAGTAAAAGCTTTTTTTGAAACTGCTTGTGCTTGGGTTGGAGTGCTAGCAGTTGCAGTGCTAGTTAACAAACTAGCTGCTGCATTAGTTACTGCAGTCATTAATGCAACAAGCCTTTGACCAGGCTGTGATCCAGTTGGATTTTGTGCAGTATTACAAGCCTGCATCATAGAAATATAGGCTGCTGAGGTCTTATCGGGAATGGCGTTCATGACACTAGAACATATCTGTGAAATTTTAACATCCTCAGTACCAGGACCATTATTAATACTTTGTGCTAAACTTTGTATATTAGCAGCAACAGCAGCATTAGCAGCAGCAGCTTGTGAATTAACTGGGGGAGCTACCACTTTGTCAAGGGCATTGGCAAGTCCAATATTAAATGCCGATAATAATACAGCATTGGTTAATCGTTCTTTATATTTATTATCTACTCTTCCTTGCTCACCTTTCCTTCCAAGATTATCAACAGCTATAGCATCTAAGGTAATGGTATAACCGTTTGACAGATCAATACGATTCCATATTATTGCAATTCGACCATACGCTCCATCAATACCAGTTGTATAAGCACCAAAAATCTTTGATCCTTTAGGAATTAAAATAATCTTTTCCCTTTCAGAAAATACATCTCTGCTAATTATTGCCCTTACTTCCCCACCTAAATCACTATTAATAGCAGTCTCTAGTACCGCTTCAATTATCTTACCACGACCAAGAACAAATGCCATATCTCCACGATCTTGAAAATTTGCTTCTTCGGCAATTTGACTTGGTGTTTTTTTCTCTGGAACTCCTGCAATTAATACTATAGAAGATTTTCTCTTTGCTTCACGGCGTTTCTTTTCCTCGTCACTTTCAGCTATTCCTCCAGGAAGGGGTGATGATACAACGGAAGGAAGAGAAGCGTTATCAGCACTATTATTATCTACTAAAGTAGTAGGTAAAGGAAGTTTTGGCACATCAGCAACTTTAGGGGGAGGAGGTGGTGGAAGCTCCACAGGTGTTTCGAGTTTAGGTGCTTCTGGTAATTTCGGAATCTCTGGTAGATTTTTAGAATTATCTTGTGTCGGTTTAGTAATATCAGTAGGTGCTGATGGAGCTACCACCTCAGGTGGTTTATTATCAGCAATAAAAAGTTTAAAAAAAATAAATATAAAGACAGCAGAAATGACAAGTAGAATCAGAATGCTTTGCTTAGGATTAGTGGCAACTTTTGATAGCTCATTTTGAACTTCTGGTATGTCTTGTTCCTCTGCACTCTGTGTACTGATTTGAGAAGAGGTGTTATTTTGCTTTGCCATAGTAAATTAATATCATTATTACGCGAATTTGGGATAATAATTAATTAATTCTTATCCCGAATTGAGGTATTATTGTGAAGTACTAAACCTTTTTTTAGAATAATAAAACCTAACTACATATACCAAGTCTTTTTCACGACCTTCTTCCAATTCTTTGGATACAACATCGAATTGGTAAGTCCTTTTATTAGTTATGATAGTCATATTTGTTCTAATGTTTTTTTCCAATGGCTTAATGAATAATCTATTTGCCAACGGAGTCATTTTCCAAGCATAGGATTCCCCTAGAACAATATTTTGGATATCCTCATTTTTGGCAAATTCTATACTTGACTGAAAACCAAAATGCAGAACTAATAAATAAACTTCATTAGGATTATGTATATAAGTTTTAATTCTGTTATCAGTAGTTATGGCTAGATCATCTACATCATTATCTATATGCATATTACCTGCACAAGCGTTGGCAATAACCGAATGTAATAATATTGCCGCTACGAAAAGAAGTCTAGCTATTATCATCATCTACCCTATAATCATTAACTTGAAAACCTACTGGATTAATATCTCGATCTGCATCTGTTAATTCCATTGGAATATATGCGTAACTTACCACAGCTATTTTATTGAAAACCGTTTTATTGCCTGTTGTTTCATTAATAGAGAACCTAACCATATATTTATTTTTTTCTACTCCTGACCAAGATTTAATTACTAAAAAAGTTGTGTTGTTTTGACCATATATTAAAACTGGATTTACATCTTTATTTTGTATATATCCTAGATAGTTATAATATACTGGACTTGAAGATAATAATCTAACGCTTTTCCTTGCTTCAGTATCAAAATCAACAGGATTATATGTTTCTCTAGCTATGAGGTATTTTTTAATAAAATACCTTGAAAGTGCCTCGTCACCGTTTAGTATCTCCAAAGATATTGGATTTACAATCGTTGCCATTCCCGTACTATCATCAATTTGGATAACAAAAGGACTAAACTCTCTTGAATTTACCACTATAGTTACCGCTGCTATGGATGCCATTATAAGTATTATTAGTAATATAGATAATACAAACAAGATATTACGTTGTACAATTAACCTATCATATCTTTCCTCGTACCAATTCCTAGTAGCTTTAACAAAGTTATTAGACTGAACGCTTTGGTTCTCTACCACATCAGAAGGTGATTTTAGTATATTTAATATATTAGCTAACTTAAACATTGTACATCCCCACTACTTGTAAAACCTAAGACAAGTTAGTGAATAAATTAATTCAAACAATATAATCATAAATTATGATCATAACTTATTTCATAACAAAAACATTGACAATATAATTCATCAATTCTCAATATTTTTGCAGTATACACTAATTTCGAGCTACACTAATAGGTTATTTGTCATAATTTAAAAATATTACTTAACCTTAATCCGATATAAGAATTAGTAATTCTTATATCGAATTAGCTGTGTTATAAGGAAAAATGCATTCTTGGAGTACTCCTACGAATACATTTTAATCTATTATCGCTAATAATCTTATTTTTATAAGTATAAAAATGAGATTATTAGCAAATTAATATTTAACAATCAGGTGAAGAACCGCTTCAAACCTGATTGTTTCTATATATATTCCTGAATTCGATGTAACTTGTTACATCGAACTTTCGGTTACTTACGACCACTACCAAAGGAATAGATTAATTTACCTATTAAGGATTCAATATTAACTGCTGACTGGGTGTATTTTATCTGATCACCTCCAGCTAAATTTTCTTCAGATGAACCGGGAGTTACGGATATATATCTACTACCAAGTATTCCACTTGTGACTATTGCTATACTAGTGTCTTTAGGTAACTTTATATCATTATTGATGTTAATGGTTAATAAGGCAAAAAAGCTAGTTTTATCTAGAGTTATGTTAGTTACTGATCCGATTTTTATACCCGCTAACATCACGCTACTGCCTTGAACTATCCCTTCCGCATTCTGAAAATTTGCCTTAACTATATACCCAGATGCAACTTTTGATGAGTTACCAATTTTATAAGCAAAAACAAAAAAGGCTAAAGCAACTAGTATTACTATAAAGCCAACTAAAGTTTCTATAACATTATGTTTCATTATTTTGATTTATCTAAAGGTTTCCAGCTACTATATTTAGCTTCAGTTGTACTATTTTTTATTAGATTATGAGATAAGCTAGTGCCAGTAATATTAGGGAGATAGTTTTGTTGCCAGTCAAATTTATTATTGTTAGTTGGTACTTCATTAGTCATATAATGCAACCAAGCATGCCACATGGGAGGAACTTTCGATGCTTCCACTTTACCTTTATAAACCACCTGTCTTCTAGCTTGACCTAAATAATTCTGCTTTTTACTTTGATAATATTTGTTACCAAATTGATCTTTTCCAATCTCCTTAGAGAAAATAGGTATAAAAAAATTATCTATGAATGACATTTAAGTATTTTTATAGCAGTTTCTTTTCCTTGCACAGCTAGTCTATCAGCCACTTCATTACCTTCATTATTATTGTGACCTTTAACCCAATTCCAAATAATATAGTGTTTACTTAACTCTTCGTACAATTTTTTCCATAAATCAACATTCTTGACGGGATCATTGTTGTTTTTATGCCAGTTATTTTTTATCCATGTGTTAATCCACTGTGTTATTCCAAGCTGTAAATACTTACTATCTGTGTAAACTTCTACATAGCATGATTTTTTAAGAACTTTTAATGCTTCAATTACTGCTGTCATTTCCATTTGATTATTAGTGGTATATAGTTCATGACCAAATATACTCTTCTGCTTTAAAGGCAAGCTATCACGAAACTTCTTAGAGTTCTCACATATATCTAACATGTTTAACTTTTTTTTGTTATACCAATTTTTCAAAGCATTTGGGTCTAGCTCTACACTAGCTACATGAAACTGTAATAACGCTCCCCAGCCACCTGACCCAGGATTACCTGAGCAAGCTCCATCAGTGTATATGGTAACCTTAGGCAAAGTAGCTTGACTCTTTGAAATATTTGGGTCTTGTAGATTCATTATAATTTAACCTGAGTTATGCGAATTCGCGTAAATTATACCTCTAAATAACGCCAAAGTCTGTCTGTACCTTTGCTAATACTAATCCTAGGAGTATTAATAAATTTAGGGGTATTACCTACATCAATAATACAAAAAGACTTATTACTAGTTACATCTTGACCATTTTGGGTTTTATTAATTCCAAGAGTACGACATAATTTACCAGGTCCATCAAGTAAAACTTGTAAAGGGCTATATTGATACACTCCCCTAATTAATACAGCAGCTGGAAATCCCTGTTGTTCTGTTACTATATTTAAACAATAATACATACCATAAATCAAATATACATATGCATGACCTGCAGAACCATACATAATCTTTGTACGGGGCGTTATACCTTTTGCTGCATGACAAGCAGGATCATCTTCTCCAACATAAGCTTCTGTTTCAATAATTCGTGCTTCTATATTACCAAAACACAAAACCTTTCCAAGTAACTCTTGTGAGACAATAAGCGTATTTCTTTCATAAAATGTTTTTGGAAGTATTTTAAACATCTTAGTGGTTTAATAAAATATGATATAATTGTATTGATGCACTATAATTCACTATTACATCATTTCACAGCTTTTTCTTGACAAATATTAAAGGTAAGATATTTTGTACTTAGGTTTGTATATTATAGAAAAATATTTGAGATTATTACATATATGTCAAAAGCTAAAACAGCGTCTAAAAATAACCCAACCTCTAGAGAACAAGCAAAGGAGTATTTTCATAATGGACAAAAAATTAGACCTGTAAAACTTATATCCGGTAAATCTTCTTTTTTGGCAGCAGAATATGATGTATCAGGAGATTTGGTACTTGGATCTGATGGCAAGGCATTACCTTGGGACAGAACAAAAATTTAGCCTAAATATTAAGTTTTCAAACAAGTTTGTTGACCTTACATGTAAAAAGGTATATAAGCTACCTATCATTAATATGGTTTGGGGATGTAGCTCAGGGGTAGAGCATCTGCCTTGCACGCAGAGGGTCGGGGGTTCGATTCCCTTCGTCTCCACCACTCTCCTATTTTAATTAATAAGTTTATTCATCTATATTTAAATTTGGTTTTTTACTACCAAATGTATGGTATCTCTTACAATAAGTAGCAGCAACGTATAAAAAATAATCATCCTCTATATTCACTTTTTTCAAGAGTACTTTTTTATAGAATCTTTCGTAAGTAGTAACGGTAATTAAGCCGGCAGATGACAAAGTACCAAGCACAGCCCAAAGTAACGTATTAATTGGTGTATATAGCAAGTCCTCGTCAATTAGAATGATGACAGATTTATCACTACAAATCATTACTCGGCGAATTAATTTGCCAAGAGTACAATAATCATAAGGTCCTTTAGATTCAATAATTTCTACTATTGTTAGTCCTTCTTGTTGGCTGGTAATAATGACATCATCTCTAAGATTAAGGTCATAAGCTAGATCAGAAAAAATTATTGCTTTGGAAGGTAAAGTTGTTTTATCTATCATGATGGTATCCCCTTTATGATTAAACTTAAAGTTATTAAGTTTTAACCACCAAAGAATCTTGAGAGATTACTTTGGCGATCGGGGAGTTAGTAAAACTGCCGCTAGACAGCTACGTTAGCCTTTAGACCTAAGGTTTACACCTTAAGCCTTGAACATAGCTAATATCTCCCCGACCATTACAGTCGAGGATACATCATTTAATGGTTGATGCTTACCACTAACGGACTACAGGTTAATACACCCAAAGTAACTTTGCAGTTACTTCACTTTTAATTTTAAACTATACTCCCCTAAAGTCAATAACAGTTTTTTTACTGTGAATTGTTATTTTCGTTGTCTTCCTTGGTACGTTCATTACATTCTTTTATAGGTATAATATTTTAGCTCTTTTTATTTTTATAATTTTATCTTAGCATCCAACATAATTTTATATTACACAACTGTGAATTCATGACATGTAATAAAAAATAATTTGTTTTTTAAGATTTTGTTGCATTTAACTTTAATTTTAGCTTTGTAAGTGATATACTCACCTTACGCATAACCCCCATGGCAATTTAAAAATTGCAGAAAAGTACAAGACGTCTATTAGCGAGACCACGTGAGTGTAGTAGCAATCCACATTTATTGGAAAAAATTTCTTCTCTGAGATTGGCAAAAGGTTACACACGGCAACAACTTACTGATTTAATTGAAGTAACCCATCAACAATTACAACAAGTGAGATAAGGTTTCCTTTATGCTATTGTCTGAAGTAGCTACATTAATAGCACATCAGCCAGTAAAGCCATAATGTGGAAAGAGTTTGGCGCACCCGAGAGGAGTCGAACCCCTAACCTTATGATCCGTAGTCATATACTCTATCCAATTGAGCTACGGGTGCTATATATATTCTTCTGTTTTAAAGAATTGCTTTTTGAGATATTATTGGATTCACGTACCAAAGTACGCTGAGTGCGTTCCTAATTCATTTTCAATTCGTAAGACCATTCGAGTATACTTGAATCCTAGATAGCATAGTGTGTTTATTTTTATAAAACATCTTAAAATTGAAAATTTTTAGAAAGAGTATATTATATCCCTAAACTCCTATTATGTCAAGATCATAAGTTTCCAAACCTAGAACAGAGCAGTTTAAAAATCGCAACTGTGAGTAGAAAGAAGATGCAAATGTTTAGAACAAGAATAAAAGAACTAAAAGATAAGCTAGGAGATAAGGTATCTAGAAAGAGATAAAGATAGTAAGAAAGAGTTGTAATGAATAGTTGTAAAATGTAAAAGTTTGTATAAAATACTCCGTTAATAGATTTACAACTTAAAATAACGGAGCTATTTATAAGCATAATTACATATTTAGAAAAAGTCAAAGATTTTAGAAAAGTGTGGGGACGAAGGTACGATACTGTAAGTGTAGTTAAACTAATAGTAGCAGGGTTGTTAAGCAATAAGAATAACTTAGAATAGATATCGAGGTTTGCAAAAAGTTTTAGCAAAGAAGAATTGAAAATGCTAGGTTTTCATAGGCAACAAGTGCCGTGCTATAGTAATTTAACATTAATGATTTGTAAATTTTGTCCTAATAGTGTAAAAGAGGTGATATCAGAATGTATCAAGTATATATACTCGGTGAACTTCAAGAATTGGCGTCGTCGTGTCTAAAGATCGAAGCTGCTCACGTACTAATGTACGCCTAGCAGCTTGACTTTGACACTCCTAGCTCTTCTTGAAGTTGACCTTCGTCTACCAACTCTTCATTTACGAGCCAGTATATGCCAAAGTAAGGGTACAAATTATGATCTAATACCATTTTTCCGAAAACTAATCATCACGTGTCGTCGTACTTCAGATCTCCGCTCCTCATGTACTAGTTGTATGCTAAGATCAAGTACAAATTTTAACATCGTTTAGTAGTCATCTCAAGCCTCTTACTGGTTTTAGAGAAATAGAAAATAAAGATGAATATAAGTCAATGTTTGAATTTTTATCAAACTACGACATGCAAGGAAAAATTGTAACATCAGATGCATCCTTTACTCATGAAGCTATATGTGAAAAAATTGTTGAACAAGGTGGAGAGTTTGTGCTTACTCTTAAAGCTAATGAACCTAATTTACATTACCATAGTACACAAATATTTGATAAAATACAGGTAGAAGGTCAAGAAATTAAGAGTTTTGCAGAGAATATAGATTTATAGCATGGGAGAATAGAAAGAAGAAAAATTGAGATAATTGATATGCCATTTGAATATTTAAATGGGTTTCGTCATATCAAACAAATATGCAAAATTACCCGAAAAAGAGAAAAGAAGAACAAGGCTAATAGCTGTGAAACAGAGAATGTATTAATGATTACTAGCTTAGAGAAAAAGTTTAGTCCAGAAGAATTGTTAAAATTTAACAGAAGTCATTGGTCATGCGAAAATAATTTACACTGGATAAAAGATAAGGTTTTTGAAGAAGATAAGTCAACTATTAGTACTGGAGAAGCTCCGTTAATAATAGACCTCTTTCGAAACTCGCTTGTGCTGAAGGATTTGAAGGAGACGCGGAACGCAGAACCGCAGCGTACTCTAATGTACGTGAGGATTCGAGTACCGCATCGACGTACAAATCACCAGCAGAAGTAGAGTTTCGAAAGAAGTCTAATGTCATTATTGAGGACAACAACTCTTTCTATAATAACTTTATTTTCAAACAACATTACTGAAACTAGAGAAAATTTTAACAATTATAGACATAGGTTATTTAAATTATTCTCAACTTAAAGTTAGGTTTTTAAACTGCCCTGAACCTAGAACAGCCTAATTAAAATATTATTTAGACAAACCAATTTATTAAAGTAAAAGTGATAGCATAATGCATGACTGAAGCAAAGATTGCTGCTGCAATGTCATCTACCATAATACCAACACCCCCTTTGATATTAGCATCGAGCCAATTTATTGGCCATAGTTTTATTATATCAAAAAATCTAAATAACACTAAGGGCAAAGCAAATAAAAAGATGAAATTTATTAGTTGTGAACTTAAATATTTTGTAAGTCCTGAGTAGTTTACGAAAACCACAGAAAAACAACTTAGTATTATTGTTAGCATTTGACCAACTACCTCATCAATTACTACTTCTTTTGGATCGTCCTGTGTATCATACTGTATGTATATTGAAGAGAAGTACGTGCCTAATATAAATAACAATAGGCAAATCAAAAGAGTAATAATAAAGAGAGTAATAAGTTGTGCTTGTAAAGTTGTGAAATTAGTAAATGAAAAAATTAGTTGATTAGTTATAGAAAGATATAAGATCAAGTAGCACAAAGGGAAAGCAGCTAAAGACCCAAATGTACCAGGACAATATTTTATTCTACCTATATAGAAAAAAGTTACAAAAAGTTCTACAAATTTTTTTCTTTTAGACATAATTCTGCTTAATTTTCTGATAATTCAAATAATTGATGCAAACAACGTATTGTTTTCTTGGTATCTAGGTCTTTTATTAGGATAGAAATTTTAATTTCTGAGATTTGTATCTTTTTCACTGATATATTTTCTTTTTCTAGTTCATTTAATACCATACCAAGTAGGGTCTGATCATTTTTAATACCATAACCAATAATTGATACTATAGAAATTTGACTGTCAATGATAAAATTATTTATTTGATTAGTATTTTTTAGATCATCTAGTAAATGTTGTAATTTATTTTTATCGGATAGTTGGATAATGAAACTATATTGTATATTTGTCTTAATATTTTCCATTAATTCTAGGTGAATATTATGGTCAGCAATGAGTTTGCATATCTTAGAAAAACTCAATTGGGAGAATACCAGTAATTGTAATAAATTTTTGTTGGAAGTAATACCAGTAATTTGCCTATTTTCCATAATTTTATCTCTAGATGTTATTAGTGTACCATTTTTTTCGTGGTATAATGGGAATAAAAACGACGATAAAACGCGTATGGGTACATTATATCTAATAGCAACCTCTAAGGAACGTGGATGCAGCACTTTAGCTCCACAAGATGTAAATTCTAGCATTTCTTCAAAACTAATCTGTGATAATTTTGTTGCACCCGGGACAATGCGAGGATCGGCAGTAAACACTCCTTCCACATCAGTGTATATATCACATCTATCAGCTTTCATAGCAGCTGCAATTAAAGAGGCGGTAGTATCTGATCCTCCTCGACCAAGCGTTGTCAACCTATTATTATTGGTAACACCTTGGAATCCAGCAACTATTGGAATGATGTTTTGCTTAATACATTCTATTAACAAACTAGTAGAGAGTTGTTCAACCAAAGCTTTGCTATAATTATCATTGGTTAAAATCGGTAATTGCCATGCCAGCACAGATCTTGCACTCATGCCTTGTTCTTGTAGTTTAAGGGCTAGTAAAGATGCTGTTACCATCTCCCCGCTACAAAGAGCGGCATCATATTCTGCGAGTTCTGAATTGGTCTTAAGACTAGAGACTTCATTACATAGAGTAACTAGTTGGTTGGTAACCCCGGTCATAGCTGAAACGACAATTATTACTTGATTGCCTTGCTGCTTTTCAAGCTTAATTATTGGAATAATTTCTTTTATTCTTGCAATGTTAGCAACGGAAGTTCCACCAAATTTTTGAACTATTATTGACATAAATCTGCAAGCGTAATTTTCGATATCATTCCTACGTAGGTAGCAGAACCTAAAAAAATAGACCAAGAGAGGGTTTGTTAGACTTTTTTAGCCCCCCGTCTACGCAGGGGTAACATTGTGTGGTGAATAGGGATGACACCTGCAAGCAGAAATAGCATCATCACTGCACAATATTGACTATTTTATAGTCTCTCTTACTAGAAAATTCTACTTTGCCTGCAATCAATGCAAATAACGTATGATCTCTACCAAGTCCAACATTTTTACCTGGGTGAAATTTAGTACCACGTTGTCTAACAATAATGTTACCTGGTATCACATATTGTCCATCATATTTTTTAACACCCAACCTACGACCGATCGAGTCTCTGCCGTTTCTAGAACTACCACCAGCTTTTTTAGTTGCCATTTATATATCCTTAAATAAATCCTATTATAGTTTAGTAATGTCTAATATTTTCAGTTCGGTCAATTCCTGCCTATGACCAGTCTTGCGACGATAATTCTGACGACGTTTTTTCTTAAAGACAATAACCTTATTATCTTTAAACTGGTTAGTAATTTCGGCAGTAACAAGAGCTCCTTTAACCATTGGCGTACCTATAAAAGATGGCTTTGAATCTTCACCAATCATCAATATTTGGTCAAATTGGATTTTTGCACCTCTTTCACCGTCAATTTTTTCTACTTTGATGACACTGTTTTTGCCGACTTTATACTGTTTCCCGCCTGATTTGACGATTGCGAACATGAAAAATATCCTAACTAAAATTTAAACAAATTAAGTCGGCATTATATTACCAGCAACTATTTTAGTCAATAGCAATTCGTAATTAAATAGATAATGCTATAAATAAAAGATAGCCCGTATTATTTATAATAATACAGTTTCTAATCATTATCATTGACCTTGTATTGTTGACATGATTAGTATACTCTTCTGCTCCTACGAATTGTTTTTTGAAAATATCATGGATTCGCATGCTCACCATTCATTTTCAAATCCAATTCTTCAAATCATTTGAGTATAACAGCGATAGTTGCTTGCCTTATCACAACCACACATTCTATCTTCTATGCTATAATTTTATTTTGGTTTTACTATTACTTATTTTGGATTTATTTGTTGACTCTTCAGTTGTCTTACACTTTTCTTGTTGTTCAAGTATGCTCAAAATACTTTTGATATACAGTTCGATATCCTCTAAGTGATACACTACGCTTAAAATGTTATCATCTCTTTTACTGGTTACAGCACTTAACTGTTGTAGTTCTTTAAATAAACGAGAGCTATCTGCCTTAGCTTTGCCAAATATATTTGAGAAATCTTTACTAGTTATATTTATCTGATGCAAATATTTCAAAGATATTAAGATTAATAAACCTTCAATAATAATTAATATTATTGCTAAGTATTGCTGCCACATTCTAATTTCTTATTGTTTTGTTATAATATCGCTTCAACATGTTTTTTTGTGAACTATCTTGTTCTTTTAATATTAGGATTAAAATATCTTGAGTTGCATCTTGCTGTTCCATAGATACTACCCCAATTCGTAATAAGAATTAGTTAATTCTTATTACGAATTGGCTTTAATATAAGGAAAAATGCATTCTTGAATCGGTTCTGCAAGTGCATTTTAACTTTTTTCATCATTCAATATGTGATTTTAATTATTAAAATCACATATTGAATGGAGTGTTATATTTTAACAATCAGGTGGGCAGCCGCTTCAAACCTGATTGTTTCTATATATAATACTGAATTCGATGTAACTTGTTACATCGAATTCAGGTTATTTAAATAAATACTTTGATAAACTACTTTACCTTGTACAAACTTTAGTATATCAATACAGTTAATACTTATAATATTATGCATAATAATATACATTTATTTTTAGTGTATATAAATACATAATATTGTCAACTGAAATGTCTAACTAAATTCATTTATTTATAAGAATGTCACACTTAATTATTAAGAAAAATATTGAAAGGCTATTAAAAGAAAAAAATTGGCGTGTTGCTGATCTTGAAAATAAGATTGGACAAGGTAGAAGCGTTACAAATATATTCAGGGGTACTTCCAAAAATCCTACTATAGAAGTATTGCAATCTATAGCAGGTGCTTTTAATATTGAAATTCAAGAATTATTATTAGATCACGATAACCAAGATTCTATACTTAATATTTCTTTGCTTCGTGATACTTGTGATAAAATCATTAATGAACTTGAGCTAATTCACTATCCTATTGCTGTAAGGTATAGTAACGTATTTGCTCTTATTAAAGAAGTATACGAATACTCTTCACAGTTGAGTTTAGATAAAGCTGACGAAAATTTTACTAAATGGCTTATTCAAAAACATTATAAAAAATAACTCTAATATTTAGATTAACACTGGGTTCTAGAGTATTATTCACTTCAGACAATATGCTTTTATGGGCATACTCCATATAATTTTTTACTCCTAGGGTGATCAGAACCAAAATATGTCAAAAGAAGTGAGTAAAAATAAGTGCATTGTATATGTCTGTCACTTTTATTGGTTAATTTTGTAGCAGTTTTTGCTGCCTGAGAGAAGGCATAACTTACATTATCCATATTGCCGATGTTTTTGATATTAAATATGTTCCAATAAATATTTTTAGCTAATCTATAATTAATCATAGCCTCTTCTACTTTCCCTAAAGTACTTAATATATTTGCTTTTACTACTAAAGCATTAGCTAAAAATATATCTATGGAATTCTCTAACTCATTTTCCCTATTGTTTCTATCTTGGTCTTGTATCAGTATATCAACTGCTTTTACTATATGTTTCCAAGCATCATTCTGCCTCTTTAGTCCTAATTCAGATTTTGACAACTCTGTTAAACAATATGCTATTGTTGTAGATGTGATATCTTTAATTTCATTTAGATCACTACTCATTATCTTAGTATATACATCGTTAGTTATAGCGTAAGCCTCTTCAAATTTTTGCATATTATTTAGTATTTCTGCTTGCAAAGTATAAATGGGTGCAAGCCATGCATTTTCTTGTCTTAATTCTACATCACTTATTTGTGCCAATATCCTAGATTTATTTAGCTGAGCTTTTTCTTTACTTATCGTATCTATAATTTCTAATAAAGCCTGCTGATACTTTCCTTGAGTTAATAATATTCTAGCCATACCATAATCTATCATGCTTGCTTTATGTATAAAGTTTTTATTATTAAGCATTATACTTTGTATAATATGTAAGTTATCTTCTGCCTCCTTTATTTGCCCTGTGAATACCTGAACTTGAAACATTTCATAATAAATTGATGATTTTGCTACCTCATTGTTTGGTAAACTATTTATGGCGTTTTTAGCCTTCACTAAATATTGCATGACTATATCTGAATGGTGATTAACAACAAAGTATTCATATCGTCCTATACGTCCTAAATACCTACTATACGCTACTTGCTCTAATTCTGTCATATTTTGCCAAATCAACTTATGTTCGTGTTCTTTAAACCAACTTACCATTTTTTTAGCATTATATGGTTCTCTAGAACGTAAGTAGTAGCCAAGTAGGCTATTATGCAAGACCATGCTTGTATAAATATTACTATTATACTTATCTGCATTAGCTAGCAGTACTTCTACATTACTTTCAAAGGTATTATCCTGCATAATTAAATAAAATTGATTTACCATCTCCCCTGACATTAAATGTTGTATTTTAATAAGTAGTTTATCAATAGTTTTCTTATTAGTAGCTAAATCGTATATATTTAATATCTCATATTTTACTGCATCATGCATTCGAAATACTTTTTTATTTCTATTGTTACTAATTTGTTCAATTAAACCAAATCTTACTATCTCATCAATTAAATCGGATAATTTCTCCTTATCATCTACTAGATGTTCTAGTAAATTATTACCTATTTTTTGATTATTTAATAACGCCATATAGTATAATAGTGTTTTGGCTTCTGATGTAATTTCATCTAATACTATTGATAAATGTGCATTTAATTTGTTATCATGTTTTCGTATATAATTTATATACTCTTTGATTGTCATGTGGTTATTGCTTTGTAAAAAAATAGCACTATGTCCAATTATATTAGTTGGATAACCTTTTAAATTACATGCCAAATCTTTTTTAAATTCCTCTGATCGCTCGTCTATAAGCTTATTAATTGCCATAAAAATGTCTTTTTCTTGTAAATAAGGAACTGAGATTCTTGGTAGTAAATATTGACTATCTTGCGAACAAATCATAATATGTCCATTATGATGCCAATCAATAATATCCTTAATTTTGTTATTTTCATTAATATGTAAATTATCGAATATTAATAACCACCTCCCCTGAGGTTTAAGATATGTCATAAGGTTTTGTTTAACGCTTCCGGTACTTTCTGAAATGAAACACCCCATTTTTGAACATATTTTTTGATTTATTTCTTTGGCCAACAAAACAAATTGTGGGATTAAATCTATACTTGCATCTAAAAACGCAATAATATCGTAATCTTGTTGATATTTTTGTGCATATTTTCTAGCTATTTCACTTTTTCCTATACCACTGATACCTGTAATACCTACTATTTTGTCTCTTATTAATAACTTTCTTATGTTGTTAATTTGTTCCTCATGATTAACGAAATAGTATACTGGCTCTTCTTTATTAAAAAGAAGTACTGCATATGCTTCACAAGTAGAAATTACTACTATAAATAGTAATAGTATAAAGTTTCTCATTTTAAATCGTTAAGTTTTCTATACTTATTCATTTTAATTATCTGTGCCTTTTGGGTAGTGTCGGTATTTAACTCTGTTGGTACATTATCTAATTTTATTTCTATTGTTGTAGAGTACTTATTTTTAGTTACTTGATAATTTATTTTAAAACTTTTTAACAAAATAAATATTTGTCCCAAATTTAATATGTATAAATTAGCTGTATCATTAAATATTTTTTCAGAATATCTTACTGCTAAATTTTGGTCTAAACTAAACCCTTCACCGATAAAGGTAATCAAGTTGTTTTGAAATATTAACTTTACACATCTCGATCTTTCTGTATTTTTATTAAAGTACAAGATATTAGATAATACACTAACCATAATTTGGTTAAATATTTCCGATTCAAAAGGCACTTCAAGTGTCTCTATATTACTGACTATATCTAATTTAATATTAGAATTATAGCAAGCTGTGTATCCTGTATAATAACTTTGTAGATATAAAATTATCGGAGTTAGTTTTATTGTATGGTAGTTAATTTCATTGTGGAACTCTAATGTTGTTATTGGTAATGGAAAATATTCACTATTATATCCTAGTTCTTCTTCTACATTAACAGTATTAGAGATATTAAATGATTTTTTATTATTACTACTTTTAGAATAGTGATAACATTTTAGAGTAAACTCTTCGTTTATTTTGTGAAATAATAGAATATTTTTACTATGTTCCATACTGTTAGTTAAATCTGTCTCTAACTTGTTAAGTTTAAGTTTAATTTTTTTATCTCTATAAGATAGATACAATACTATTATACATAGTACTAAAATTGTAAATACAGAACCTATATTTAATAATAAAATTTGCTGCTTAACCCTAGAGATAGCTTGTTGTGTATAATAAGAATTAGGAGAAATTTGTATTGATATATTATAAGTGAGGTCTTTATTAATGTAATACTGCTTGTTCACACTCTCCTGAAATTCTACCACACCATTAGATATAATTGAATGATTATTAATAGTAATATTGTATTTAAATGCTTGGTTTGATACTATATCTAGTAGTTCTTGTAGAGTGGTATAAGGTAGATCATTCTTGCCATACACGCTATTTGGTATATGATACTTCGAAATGAAAACATGATTCCTAATATGTTCTTTTAAAATAGAGATTTGATCAGATATATCATTACTACTTAATATATAATTAATATTAAATTTATCAACTAAAAGCGATCTAATTATATTATGATATTCTTCTAATTTTATTAGGTTTTGCTGATGATATTCATGATTGATACAACGATGTACCAATATATTTGTTAATATAACAAAGCTAATCACAAATATCATAGATATTGCACTTGCTTTTAAAATGTTCTTCCTTTTAATAAACATTTTTGTTTTTTTCGTTCATGATTTAATAACATTTTGTTAAGTATTATGGAAAGCAATTTAAGCTCAATAGTATGTAATACCAATCCTCGAATTTAATTTAGCAAATAATTCATACAACAAATTGATTTAATTAGTGAAGCATTTAAATATCTCCCATGCAGCTCACTTCCTCATACATGGAATAATCTTTCGGAAAAACATCACACTTTAAAGGATAATCTTCTATATGCGTACTATGATCTACACCCCCAAAAACTTTTATACACTCAATATTCTCAGCACGCAATGCCCTTTTTATGCCATCATGATCAGTTTTTTTATCAAAAACACTAAAACAGCCCCATTATCATTTTCATAAATTTTGCTTGCGTATAACCGAGCATCTGCATTTATTTTAAGTTCTAGAAAACATGAGCCTAATCATTTTAACCCCATTAAGGTTAGGATTTTTTACTATACCTTTCTTTAAAGCAGTGGTAAATTGTTGCTGCTCGGATATCTCTAATGATCCTAACAGTTCAGGGTCACAATGCTAGCATAATTATTATGTTTCTTACTAAGACGTACTACAACATCTTTATTCTTTGTTGTATATGATACTTCGTCAGAAATGTTCCAACTTTGATAAGTTTCTTGGTGATTATCAGACTTTTTATCATGAAAAAAGCGAGCAATTTTTTTAATATTTTGATAACATTTTCCTCACCTTTCTTTAAATGCTCACGAATTAATACAAGATTATATAATTGTATCCAAAATTTTAATTTTTCTATTGCATCCTTATCCATTTCTTGAACAAACTTTGATACAAATTCCTCTAGAATCTTTATATATTTTATTTTTTCTCCATTAGTTATATTAGTTGCATCAAGGGAACATAAAATATGATTGACTATAAAATTTCCTATTTTACTCGTACCTAAAGAACTATTTAAAATTGCTTGTAATTTATCATCAAATTGTTGTTGTTTAATACTAGAGTCATGTACTGAACTACTAGCTAATAAGCTAACACTTGTAGACGCTTTTGTAGAGTGTTTATGTTTCATATAAGAACCAGTGTTAAGAATGAGCCGTTTTGCTGCCACTTAGAATTAAATTACGCAAATTCGGGATATATTGAAACTCAAGGTGAGTAACGTCTTACATTCTACACGCTAAAGACATATGGGGTTTTACGGCATCTTTTATAAAAACAGAAATATTTTATTATATATTAAACGACTTCCCACACCCACAACTACCTTTTTCGTTTGGGTTATTAAAAGTAAACCCAGATTTAAACTTGTCTTCTACATAATCCATTTCACTTGCTAGGATATACATCAGAGCTTTTGGGTCGATTAATATTCGTACACCTTTATCTTCTATCACCTCATCAAACTTATTCTTGTTATCCGCATATTCTACGTAATAAGATAGACCAGAACAACCACCAGATTTTACCCCAACCCTAATACCAAAAGATGGTTTATTACGTTTGTCTATCAATAGCTTTATTTGCCTAGCTGCTGCATCAGTCAATGACATAACATTTTTCATAATAGCTACTTATGGTTTTTTAGTTCTATAATCAGCTATTGCCGCTTTTATGGCATCTTCTGCCAATAAAGAACAATGGAGTTTTACTGGTGGCAAAGATAATTCCTTAGCTATTTCAGTATTTTTTATATTACCAGCCTCATCAAGAGATTTACCCTTAACCCATTCAGTTACTAAAGAGCTTGAAGCAATAGCAGAACCACAACCAAATGTTTTAAATTTTGCATCTGTAATAATTCCATCCTCACTAACTTCAATTTGTAGCTTCATTACATCACCACAGGCAGGAGCTCCCACGAGACCTGTACCAACATATGCGTCATTTTTGTCTAATGACCCTACGTTACGCGGATTTTCGTAATGATCCAGTACTTTTAGACTATATGCCATTTTATTGCCTCTTTATTAATGTTCTGCACTATCACTTATGGTACTTCCTAGTAGCTCAGCAGATAGTTGCCTGTCAAGAAGAGCTGTATGATCACCACAAGGGAATGTATGATCAGGAAATCTGTTAATTAAGTACATATGAAGATATGGATATTGAGTATCAAGGTCATCAAATGAACGCCCCTGACTATCTTTATCATTAATGTCCAAAGGATATTGCTCAGAATCGTCTAAAATATGTTGAGCATATTTTATTCCTGGTTTAACAACCTTCTTTTCCTCTGTATATTCATCTTTAATCTCAATCTTAACCTCACATAATTTAAATATAATATCTATTAACGATAATGTTTTATTATATATAGCTTCTAACAACTTATCTAAATTTTTATCAAATGAAGTCTCTCTCTCCTTATCAACACTCCATTTTTTGACCTCCATAACCATAATCGGATATACAGTATTACCAGCAAAACACAACTTCTTAAGTTTTTGTAAATTCTTAGATGTTATTATATCGCTCATTCCTTCATCATGAATATTATTACCTTCTATATCTAGAACTTTAAGATTTTTTAAATTCTTAGATTTTGCAATATATTCAGCCCCTGTATCAGTTATCTCTTGTGCAGCGAATGACAAATTAGTAAGATTAGGAAATCCTTCTGAGTTCACTATGGCTTTAACCCCTTCATCACCAATAAACTCATCTTCACAACCAGCATTATCAAATGATAATGTATGAAGATTTTTAAAGCAGTCGTCAGTATTTACTAAATCTCTCACTCCTTTTTCAGTAATAGAGTTAGCACCAATATAAAGCTCCTGTAACCCATTTAATCCATCATCGTTATCATAATATTTTTTTATATCCTCCATCGTTTGATCAGTAATAGCGTTGAAAGATAGATTAAGTACCTTAAGATTTGATAAGCCACTATAGGTTAATATAGCTGTACTCCTTTCATCACCTATCGAATTACTTGCTAAATTAAGCTCTATTAAATTCTCAAAATCAGCATTTGCTATATATTCTGCCCCTGCATCTTCAATCTCGTTACCACTTAAGTCAAGATTGGTAAGCTGCTGCACCAAATTAGATTTTACTATAACCTCCACATCATCATTTTCCATGCAATTATTATATAATCTAATAATAGTCACTTTACTTAAAAATTGCTTATTGAATGGTATAACACTCATATCACCATCCGCAAGTTGATTATTACTTAAATCCAACTCCGTAATATCATTTAATGCACCACTCTGAATCAACAGCTGTAAATCTTCACATGAAATATCAGTATCCGCTAATTTCAGTATTGTAACATTTTGGTTGTCCTATATAAGCTGTATTAAATCTTCTATCTTCCAATTTTTACACTCATATCTAGTTAGATCAACAATACCCTTTTCCTTCTCTAAATATCCTTCCAATTCTTTCATTATTCTTCCATATTTTTAGTTAATTATTATTAATACAATATATCCATTAATGCATTGCCCATTTGATCTGCTTTAAATCAACTCCCTCTTGCACCATCTCCCAAAGAGGGCTTAGCTCTCTTAACTTGTTAATTTTTGACTTTATTAACTCTACAGCATAATCTATTTCTTCTTTAGTGGTAAATCTACCAATACCAAACCTAATAGAGGTATGTGCCATTTCTTCATCAACACCCATAGCTTTTAGCACATATGATGGTTCAAGCGAAGATGAGGTACAAGCCGAACCAGATGAAACGGCTAAATCTTTAATAGCTAGTATCATAGACTCACCTTCGACATAAGCAAAACTTAAATTTAGATTTCCCTTATATCTCATATTCATATCACCGTTTAGATAGACATCAGCAATTTGTTTAGTAATATTATTATAAAATCTATCAAAAAGCCCTTCTACATGTTTAGCATCTTTTGCCATTTCAGATAAAGCCAATTCGCTAGCCGCCCCGAGTCCAACAATTAAAGGGGTTGGTAGAGTTCCAGAACGCATGCCTCTTTCCTGCCCACCACCATTTAAAATTGGCACCAATCGTACTCTAGGTTTTTTCCTTACATATAAAGCTCCAATACCTTTGGGACCATAAATTTTATGCCCGGAAATACTTGCCAGATCAATGTTACAATCATTAACATCTATAGGAATTTTACCATATCCTTGGGCGATATCTGAATGAAAAAATACCCCTAATTCCCGACAAATTTTACCAATTTCTTTAATTGGTTGGATGACACCTATTTCATTATTTACCGCCATCACTGATACCAACATAGTTTGGTCAGTTATGGCATCTCTTAATTGTTGTAAATCAATCAAACCACTTGACTGAATTGGCAAATATGTTACCTTAAAACCTTCATTTTCTAAATGCCGACAAGCATCTAAAACGCATTTATGTTCACTTATCACTGTCACTATGTGATTTTTTTTACTACCATAGAATTTAGCAATACCTTTTATTGCTAAATTATTAGACTCCGTAGCTCCAGAAGTAAAAATAATTTCTTTAGGATCGGCACCAATAAGCTTTGCTACTTGTCCTCTTGACTTTTCCACAGCCTCTTCGGCTTCCCAGCCAAAAGAATGACTCCTAGAGTGCGGATTACCAAACTTAGTGGTAAAATATGGCAACATACATTCCAAGACCCTTGGATCCATAGGAGTTGTCGATTGATAATCCATATAAATCGGTAGTGATTTACCACTTAATTTTACTTTTTGTCTTAATTCTTCTAATTCATCCATACTAGTTATTCTTTTAGTGTTCCTGCGATTTTTAAGATCATCCCTGTACCTAGAGGGTTATCCATCATTGCTAGGAAGTAGTAAAGCACGACGAAGCAATCCAAGAAAATTAGATATGGATGCTTCGTCGCTACTACAAGTAGCTCCTTGCAATGACGTTTAAGTTAGAAGCGTATATTTCTTCAAATGCTTTAATAAATGTCATAACATCTTGGGTAGTTTGTTGATAATCAAAGCTGACTCTAATCGAAGACCTAGTGTCATCCTCACTAAACCCCATACTCGATAAAACATGTGACTTACCAACTTTCCCTGATGAACAAGCAGAACCGGAACTAACTGCTATACCCCGTAAATCGAAAGCTATCAATTTGGTTTGTGCATCAGTGTTAGGTACGATTATCAATGTGGTATTTGGTAATCTTTCAACATCTTTCGACACTATTTTAACATTTTTATAGTTGCACAAATTTTGTTCCAAATATGTCTGTAATTTCTTCATTTTTTTGTATCTATCTTCTATCTCTGCAGTCGCTATTGATGACACAAGACCGAACGAAGCAATCGCTAGTACATTTTCTGTACCTGAGCGAATGTTTCTCTCTTGCCCTCCACCAATCATCATTGCTTTAAGCGTATGTTCTGCTTTAGCAATCAACGCACTACTTCCCTGCACTCCTCCTAATTTATGACTTGATATAGTAGCAAAATCAACTCCTAATTCTTTAATATTGACCGATATTTTGCCAACTGCTTGAACACAATCACTATGAAATACTGCCCCATATTTTTGGGCAATTTTAACTAGCTCTTGTACATTTTGTACAACACCACTTTCATTATTAGCTAGCATTATAGACACGAGCTTTTTATTGCTATGACTAACCGATAGTAGTTCTCCTAAATGCTGAGCATCAACAACACCATCACTATCTACCCTAATAATTTTAATATTATTTCTATATTTAACATGATCAAAGATCGATAAATGTTCTATGCTAGAAATAAAAATTTCTCCGTCATAATAACTATTCATCAACAAATTATTACTTTCTGTGCCAGAGGAAGTAAAAATAACCTGATATTCTCTAGAATTTATGTCAATGCCTACAGATCTTGCAACTTGCTCCCTAGCTATTTCTACTAAACTCCTAGCATAACGCCCTTTGGTATGAATAGAAGACGGATTATATGCTTCTTCGAGCAAATTCTTCATAAGTTCCTTAACCTTAGGATGAACGTTAGTAGTGGAATTATGGTCTAAATATAACATATATATAACATAATTTATTCGTCCACTAATACATAAGTTAAAATAATTTTCAAAAACTTTTAGAGCTAATCTAGTGTATCAGCTAGCATGTCAGCTACAGAGATGGTGTCAAAATAGTTCCTTATATGCTTACTTAAACCTAACCATAAATGATGAGCGTTACATTTTACTTTATTAGGTACGCAACTATTCTGAGATTTTCTTAAACATCTTGTCATTTCAATATTCTCATCTACCGCATCAATAATATCAGTAATCTTGATATTATTTAATTTTTCATTAATGATGTAACCACCTTTTGGACCTTTCGCTGATCTAACTATATTAGCTTTCTTAAGCTTTGCAAAAATTTGTTCCAAGTAGTTGACCGGTATATTTTGTTTCACCGAAATTTCAGCCAAGGTAACAGGTATATCCGACATTTGCGATGCGATTTCTAAGATAGCCATTACAGCATATCGCCCCTTTGTAGTTAATTGCATACAAACAACTCCACTATAATAACATTACTATATAATACCCTACTAATTTAGTCAAGTATTATTTTATCATGGCGGTTTAAAAATCGCAGTCAATAATTAATATAAAACTTAAGTTTAACTACTACTGATATCATCTGAGCTATAGTGGGGATTCAAAAAATAACCTGAAAGGCTAGATGATATAGAAAGTAAATTGAAGGTTATATCTCTTACTTTACAAGCTTGCAGCCTAATTTTAAAAATTACTACTATTTAACGTCGAATTATCGTATAAATATATCAAATTTAGTATATAACTAAGCGTTCAAGTTTTGTTAACTTAAGCAGCCTCGGTGTTATTCCAGTCTTAGCTGTCACCCCTGCGAAAGTAGAGGTCTAAAAAACCAGCTGGGAAGACTATAAACATTTTTAGATCCCGCTACCTACGCTGGGATAACATCACTCTTAGAACATCGAGGACTATTATACCTACTTAAACTTGCACACTTGGTTATATAGTACTATGATACTAAATGACTGCATTTTACATACCCCCTCACTTCAAAAGTTATCTTTAATGCGAGTTTTCTGCAATATATTGATTATTATTACTTTGTTATCGGTTTTTGGTTTTGCAATAGCTGATAAGCAAGGGATGAACAAACAATTTAGCTTTATGTCAGCGGATTATATTGAATATAACCAAAAAGAACAGTTTATTTATGCTAAAGGTGATGTTCAAGTTATATTGGATAATTACTTCCTAACAGCTAATTCTTTGATTTATGATATAGGGCAAGATAAACTTTGGGCTGAAGGTGATATTAGAATTAAAGATCAGCAAAATAGAGTTATTCTAGGAGATATTGTCATATTAAAAGACAAACTAAAGGCAGGGATAATCTCAGATTTTATTTTATATTTTGGTGATAATACACTATTAGTATCAAAACTAGCAGAAAGAGTAAATGAAGATATTTTTCGTCTGCATAATAGTACCTTTACTCCATGCAAAATACTATGTAACCAAAAACCTATTTGGCAAGTTTCTGCAAAAAATACTGAGATATATCTTAATAAGAATAAAATGGTTTATAATCACCTATTTTTTGAGGTATATGGTGTACCAATCTTGTATATACCATATTTTTCTCATCCAACACCTAAGGCTTCCGCAGAATCGGGAATATTGATACCTAGAGTGCGGGATAATGCTTTGGGAATACCGCTATATTATAGAGCTAAACCTAATCTAGACTTTACTCTAACCCCTAGGATTTTTTGGCAAAAGCATAATATTATATATAAAATTCTCGAACTAGAAGCTCGTTACAAACCGAATAAAACTGATTATATATCTTTAGACGCTAATTATGGTAAAGTGCCATATTCCATAAAGGATGGTGATGTAACGATAAAAAACCTTAAGGTGAACTCATATTATCTATTAAGCAATGGTAATTTTATCAAAAACGATTATAGATATGGATTTAGGTTACAACGTACTTCTGATAAAGCTTATTTAAAAAATTACTATAACAATTATACTCCGTATTTGATGTCTAAGTTATATTTAGAGCATGTCAATAATTATAATTACTTATTGACGGAAGGAATATATTTTGAGGGATTGGGAACAAATGATTCTAGTAGTACGAATCCATTAATTTTCCCCAAGGTTAGAACTAAGAATGTTATACCTCTAAATGACGAAGAAACTAGTAACTTAGTTGTAGAGAATAATGCATTAATTTATAAAGAAAGAAGCGGAAAGGAACTAGGTCGAGTTGCATTACAACTGGCAGTGGATAATAATTTTTTAACTGAGGCAGGTCATTTATTTAATGTTACCTTACGGAATAGATCAGATGTATATTTTATTAATCACCTATATCTAAATGATTCTAGGACTAATCATGTTCTAACTAGAAATATACCTGAAATCCAAAATATTTGGAGTTATCCATTAGCTGGAACAATTTTTGATAAAACTAGCCTGTTTGTAGAACCAATTATATCCGTGACTATTGGACGTAGACATAATTATAATAAGAAATTTTCCTTTATTGATCCATCAAAATATGAACTATCAGAAAATAATATATTCAATTCGAATCGTTATAGTGGTATAGATTATCATGAATTTGGCAATAGATTAAGTTATGGGGTTAATTCTTCTATACTATCGGAGGAGAATTATACAAGTTTATTTCTAGGACAAACCTATAACACTACTATTAATACTAACTTTAATACTAACTCTATTAATAGTATCGAAAATGTTGGTAGAATTGCTAGTAGTTTTTCTGATAAGATAGAGCTATTCTATAGATTTAGAAAAAGTAGAAATTTTGATCCAATTAGAGATGAATTAGGTGGAAGTCTTAACTCTAAGAAAATTCAGTTAACTGCTGGATTGGTTCAGATTTCAAATTTACAGAAATATTATTTTACAGATAAATTAACTGATGAGAAAATAAGGCAATTCTACTATAATCTCACTTATCAATTAACAGAAAATTGGTCAGTTGTCTATGATATGAGAGTAAATTGGCTAAAAAGCAAACTAAATGTTCTTTCTAAGAGTATCCAAGTGACATACTTAAATGATTGTGTTAGAATAGCCGGAAAACTTTCAGACAATTACATGGAAGATGGTAGTAGGGGAATAAAAAAGAATTCTGCTGTACCTACTATTTCTATAGGTTTAAAAATATTAAATATGTGAGTCTAAAATTATGAAGAAGTTATTTTGTTTAGTTGCTATCGTTTTTAACCTAGCTATAGCGAAAGCAGAATTATCCAATATAGTTGCATTAGTTAATAATGAGCCAATTACATTACATGAATTTTTAGCTAGAAAACACATGATCATGGCACTTAACAATATTAACAATCCTGATTCTCAAACAGATAAGCAACTTGACAAGATGGCAATTAACAGCGTGATTGATGATTTATTGCTTTATCAGTCTGTAAACGGTAAAAAAAGTTCTGATAGTGAGTTAAATGAGTCTATAGAGACTATTGAGCAACGTAATAAAATGGCAAAAGGACAATTAATGCAACTTTTGAAGAGTAAATCTGTAGATATTAATAGTTTTAAATCTCAGATTGGTGCTGAAATTATCAAAATGAATATTTTATCTAGTATTTCTAGATCAGTTGCTATTAGTGCAAAAGAAGTTGATGCTATAATATTAGCGACTAATTCAAAAGATGCAGAAGTATCGGCTCAAATCTTTACTTCAAAAGATAAACAGGATAAAACTTTGCAAAAGATGTATGGGTTACAAAAACGCCTTACAAATTGTCACGATATCAAAGAATCTTTATATAAAGATTTTTCTACGTTAGAGATAGTCAATCAAAATTTAAGTACTCTAGATTCTACGCTACAAACAATTCTCAAGGATTTAAATACAGGAGAGAAAAGTAGTGTTTTCGAGATGCAAGATGGGTTTAAGTTAATCTTAATGTGTAATAAAAAGATAGTTAATATTACTCTAGATGAAAATAATTATGTAGTAAATCTTCTGACCAATAAAAAAATGTCACAAAAAGCCCAAAAATACTTTGAGGATATGCGTAAGAAAGCATATATCAAAATAATGTTACCTTTGTGATATACTCGAATGATCTGAGTACACTACCTTCAATCGCCAAGCATGCCAGCCAACATGGCATTGTTCCTATTAAGAGATATGGTCAGAATTTCATTTTTGATAGTAGTCTGTGTGATAAAATAGTTCGCGTAAGTGGCCTCCGAGAAAATGACTCTGTATTAGAAGTTGGTCCTGGTACAGCCGGACTCACTAGAGCTATCCTTTCTTACAACCCTAAATCTTTAACTGTGGTTGAAACTGACGCTAGATGCATACAGTTACTGACGGAAATAAGAGAGTTATACCCTAATCTACATATTATTCATTCAGATGCTTCTAAATTTGATCTATCAACCTTAAGTCATGACAAAACACATGATAAAATAACTATTATTTCAAATTTACCTTACC
Organism: Candidatus Tisiphia endosymbiont of Empis tessellata; assembly: GCF_964031035.1. Taxonomy (NCBI): domain Bacteria; kingdom Pseudomonadati; phylum Pseudomonadota; class Alphaproteobacteria; order Rickettsiales; family Rickettsiaceae; genus Candidatus Tisiphia; species Candidatus Tisiphia endosymbiont of Empis tessellata. Next base: position 714,340 of record NZ_OZ034997.1, read on the forward strand.
GAATAGGTACAGAGTTAGTCATAAAATGGTTAAAAAAATCATACTTAATAAGTAGTATGACTTTAATGCTGCAAAGAGAGGTTGTAGAGCGAATATGTGGTAAAGTTGGGACAAAATCTTATGGCAGATTATCAATAATATGTCAGTTACTTTGTTCAGTTGAAAAATGCTTTGATGTTAATCCGCAAGCTTTCTACCCTGCACCAAAAGTCCACTCTGCAATAGTTAGACTTGTGCCTTTTAATAATCCATTAACACTTGAACTAATTGGGAAAGTTGAACTAATTACCAAACTAGCCTTTAGTGAACGTCGTAAAATGATTAAATCATCTTTGAAGAAACTAACCCCGCACATAGAAGATTTGTTATCTCAATTAAAGATTGATAATTCTTCTCGATCTGAAAATTTATCATCGCAAGATTATTTGTCCTTAGCAAAATTATATACTACTATGATTTCAAGAGTTGGGTAGACGATAGTATAACTTCAAGAAGAGCTAGGCAGTAGCAAAGTCGAGCTGCTAGGTGTACATGAGTAACGGAGCAGCGGATATCTTTGGTCGCGGGAATGCCAATTCTTGAAGTTCTACCTGAGTATACTCAAATGAATCACTACATTGCTATTAATATCACTACCAGTAAATATTTATTGTTAATTGTCAATTTTTTACTTTGGTATACTTGGTAATGTAATGATACAATTCTATTTACGGTAAAAGCAACCTACTTAACCATATAATCTCAGATATATTTTTATGAGAATAACCAAAATCTTCCTAATATATTGTTTCGTAGCTATAGTAAATCTACCTTATGCATTATGTGCAGATACAAATAAAACAATTTATATAACATCAGATGATGGTCCTCTTGGAGGAACCGAAAATGTTATTAATGTCATGACCCAAAAAAAGACTCCCATTACCATGTTCATGGTAGGATTACATTATGATAATTCGAGTCCTAGCCTAAAGAAAGCTGTTGATCTAGCTAAAAAAAACCCTTTTATTGAAATAGGAAATCACAGCTATACTCACGCTAATAACCACTATAGGAATTTTTATCATCAGCTTCCGGATGTAATTAAGGATCTTAAAAAAAATAATACTGTTTTTGGTTTCACTGGTTCACATGTCAATACTAGACTACCAGGTAGAGATGTATTCCGTCTTCCTAACCTAAGTAAAGATGATCCATATATTTCAAAAGAAGAAGATAAAGTAGAAAGAATAGATGATGATGGAATATATAAAAATGGCTTCTATCTATATGGCTGGGATTTAGAATGGGCTCATAATCAGCATGGCAAGCCAATTCAATCCTTAGATGAATTAGTGCAAGAGATAGAAGATAAATTTAACAGAAATGATACTACCTTACCTAATAAATTAATTTTACTTATGCATGATGAGATGTTTCAAGACCAATTTAATGGCAAAGAAAATTTAAGTCAGTTAGTTGATCTTTTGCATAAAAAAAATTATAAGTTTGATTTTATTAAAAATTATCATGTAGAGTGATTTTTATCTATAAATGCTTTAAAGAATCGGATTTGAAAATAAATGGTGAGCATGCGAATCCATGATATTTCCAAAAAACAATTCTTCAAAGCAGAAGAGTATATATACTGCTCGTAAATGAAGAGTTAATAGATGAAGAGCAAAATCATGAAGTGCTAGGAGTCAAAGGGTCGAGGAGCGGAGCGTACATTAGTACGTGAGCACCGAAGATCCCTGAAGACGACAACGCAACTCTTGATTTTCATCGAGTATACATAATGCTATATCGAACTTAGGTTAAGTAAGTCTATTCGCTTTACACTCCGTGACGTTCTATTATTTGGCTTTTTATCTCTGCAATAGCTTTAGCTGGATTTAAACCTTTCGGACAAGTCTTTGTACAGTTCATAATCGTATGACAACGATATAATTTAAATGGATCTTCTAAAGCATCTAAACGTTCTCCAGTATACTCATCCCTAGAATCAGCAATCCACCGATATGCTTGTAGTAAAATCGCAGGTCCTAAATATTTATCACCATTCCACCAATAACTTGGGCAAGAGGTGGAACAACATGCACATAATATGCATTCATATAAACCATCCAGTTTTTCTCTATCCTTAAGAGACTGCAATCTTTCAGTATTGGAAGGTGGCGGACTGTCAGTTTTTAGCCAAGGTTCTATCGATTCATATTGAGCATAGAAATGCGACATATCAGGTACTAAATCTTTTACTACCTTCATGTGCGGTAGAGGATATATCTTGACATCACCACGAATTTCTTCAATAGCCTTAATGCAAGCAAGTGTGTTAGTTCCATCTATATTCATCGCACAGCTACCACAAATTCCTTCACGACAAGAACGCCTAAAAGTCAATGTAGAATCTATTTCATTTTTTATTTTAATTAAGGCATCTAGAACCATTGGACCTGTTTTGCATAGATCTAACTCATAAATATCAATTCTAGGGTTTTCTTCAGAATTTGGGTCATATCTATAAATTCTGATATTACGTAACTTAACCGCTTCTCCAGAATGTTTATATGTAGTACCTTTACGGACTTTAGAATTAGGTGGTAATCTAAGTTCTGCCATGTTTATTCCTTATCTAAAATTCTAACTATATTTCAGAGCAATTTAAAAGTTGTAATCAATGGTGAAAAGATGTCATCCTCGCGTAGACGGCACAACTGTTGAAAGTTAAAAAATCGTCATTGCGAAGCACCGTTAGGCACTGTGGCAATCTTCATGATAGTCAAAGACCTCCTTGCCACGTCGCCGCGCTTGCAGCGACTCCTCGCAATGACGGTTTAAGACTTACAACAGCGCTTCGCTAATAGACGATTTTTAACTTTCAACAGTTGTGGGGTGACATCAAGCACACTTCTTTACCGTAGCCACGACTTTTAAATTACCCAGCTGTTCTTTTCTGATTTAGTTTCTTAACTTTTACAGTACCACCATAGTCATTTTTTATTGGAAATAAATTTTCCTCTTCTGAATTCATTGATCTATCACTCAGCAAGTTTTTAATTTGCTGACCAGACAATGTCTCATGTTCAATCAATAATTTAGCTAACAAATGAAGTTGATCAATATGTGTAGTTAATATATTTTTGGCAAAATCATAACCTTTTTCAATAATTTTTCTTACTTCTGTATCAATTAATTCTGCTGTATGTACAGAAGTATGACCTGCTCCCCTACCACTAGTATATAGATCTTCATTACTCGAACCATGATATACTGGTCCTATTGCATCACTTAATCCCCAATCCGTTACCATAGCTCTAGCCATTTGGGTTGCCATTTTAATATCTGAAGAAGCCCCAGAAGTAACTTTATCTCTGCCAAAAATAAGCTCCTCAGCTACCCTACCAGCCATTGCCACCGCTATGTCAGCTTCCATTTTATCACGTGGCATAGAAAAACGATCATTTTCAGGAAGTCGCATAACCATTCCAAGTGACCTACCTCTTGGAATAATAGTTGCTTTGTGAATTGGATCAGAAGCAGGACAATACAACCCAACCAATGCATGCCCTCCCTCATGATAAGCAGTTAGTTTTTTCTGCTCATCTGACATAACCATAGAACGTCTTTCTACACCCATTAACACTTTATCTTTTGCCTCTTCTAAATCTGTCATACTTACTTCTTTTTTACCCTTGCGAGCAGCAATTAATGCAGATTCATTGACAAGATTAGCAAGATCTGCTCCTGAAGATCCAGGAGTTCCTCTAGCTATGATTCTAGCGACTATATTTGAGGCACATTTTATTTTCTTCAAATGTACTTGTAAAATTTGTTCTCTACCATCAATATCTGGATTAGGAACAGTAATTTGGCGATCAAATCTCCCAGGTCTTAGCAACGCTGGATCCAATACATCCGGTCTGTTAGTTGCAGCAATAATAACTACCCCTTCATTATCCTCAAACCCATCCATTTCGACCAACATTTGATTTAGTGTTTGTTCACGTTCATCGTTGCCACCACCCATACCAATACCTCTGTGGCGACCTACTGCATCTATTTCGTCAATAAAAATTATACAAGGAGCATTGCGTTTACCTTGTTCGAACATATCACGAACACGGCTAGCACCAACGCCAACGAACATTTCAACAAAATCAGAGCCAGATATACTAAAGAATGGGACATTTGCCTCGCCGGCTATAGCTTTTGCTAGGAGAGTTTTACCTGTTCCAGGTGATCCTATAAGTAAACATCCCTTTGGAATTTTACCACCAAGTTTTTGGAATTTGCTTGGGTCTCTAAGGAAATCAACAATTTCAGTTAATTCTTCTTTAGCTTCGTTAATTCCAGCAACATCTTTAAAAGTAATTTTTGGGCCTTTGTCTGAAACTAGCTTAGCTTTAGATTTACCAAAACCCATGGCTTTTCCTCCACCTTGCATTTGACGCATGAAAAACACCCACCCACCTATCAAAAGAATCATTGGAAACCACGAAACAAATATGTTAAACAACAAGTTCATTTTTGTATCAGGTGGCACTATTTCAATATGAACCGAATTGCTATTTAGGCGATTTATTAGATCTGGATAGTCAGCAGCATAAGTCGAAAAAGAATATCCATCGCTTAGAGTTCCCTCAATCATTCTACCCTGAATTTTAACAGCACTAATTGCTTTTTCATCAATTTTGGTTAAAAAATCTGAAAAAGCGATATTACTTCTTCCTCCAATAAAACCATCATTTTGAAATGCATGAAAAACAAGTATCATTAAAACAAAAACCGACACCCAAATTAGAACATTCTTACTTTGATTATTCATCTACTACTCACCTAACAGAAATGTGTAAAACGCGACATAAAATTGGGAGAGAAAGAAACACTAAGCCTTCTTCTCAAACCTTGGTCATTATAATACGATATATGGGGTATGGCTATAACTTTTTCAAGTATCTTGACTACTGGTAGGGTGAATAAAATAGCTATATGATTGTTAAAACTTGCGTCTTTCAGTATTTTAAAATCTAAATCTTGCCTTATTTTACTATAATCCTTGATCGTTAGGTTACTGATCAAATAGCCTGAATTATTAGACTTCTTGTATAATTCTACTTCTGATGGTAATTTGGACGTCGGTGCGGTACTCGAATCCTCACATGCATTTGAGTATGATGTGGTTCTGCGTTCCGGATATCCTGCAAATTCCTGAGCTAGATCAAATTCTACAAGAGGTCTATTGATATAGAAATGAAATCTACCATCCCATGCATCTACATTATTAAGTCTAATATCTATAGGTAAATTCCTACCAAATTCTCGGTAAATTATTAGATTATTACTAATTTTTTTAATCACGCAACCATGGAGTGTCTTAATAAAGTCTATTTTTTGTTGTAATAGTTCTGTTATCATGCTTATTGAGCCTGATCTACTGGCACGGTTCTTACCGCTAATAATGATAAGTACAAAACTGATTACCTGTAGTATTATTGCACTAGAAAATTCTGCAAATTTTAATAAATTTACAGTAGCAAAACCAAAATCATAAATTTTTACTGATTCTGCGATGCAAGCAATCAATTCCGGTTGCCATTTCTCTTCTACTACTTGGTTAATTCTAGATTGTTGAGAAGTTATTTGATTCTTTATATATTCTCCTTCTAGGGATAGCTTTTTTCTAATGATATTTCGTTGATATTTGTCAGATTTATTAGATTCATCTTCAAACCATTTTACATTATTGGTAACTAAATATGCAATTAACTGTTGTTTTGGAATGTTAAACAATGGTCTCACTATTTTAACATTATTATACCAATTAATATTGCTAGCACTAAGTCCAAATAGACTACTTTTTTTTTCTAATCTCAGACAATAATTTTCAATATAATCATCCAAGTGATGTGCTGTTAAAATTGTCAATATATCTAATTTGCTACATAAATCAGTCATTAATTTATAACGACCTTCTCTAGCCCTTGCTTGTAAATTAGAAAAATTATTTTGGTGATCGAAATGAAGCTGGTGATATCTATGTCCCAATTTATGGCTTAAGTCTCGTACATACTCATGCTCCAACTTAGCCTGCTCTCGTAAATGATGATTAACTAACATCACTACTAGCTTAATACTATTAGTGCTAGCCCATTTATGTGTTAACATTAAAAGGGCTATGGAATCAGAACCACCTGAAATAGCCAATGCGATAGACCTCAGGTGAGGTCTATCAACTAGCTTTTCAATATTCTGCTGAAATTGTTCATAAAGCATTATTTAGGCAAATCTTTTTTGTCAGATTTTTTCTCAATAGAGCTAGTATCCTCTTGGTTTTTAGCTGAATTTTTGCTTAAGGATAGTATTCTTTTTTTATAGTCTCGTTCTTTGGCAAGATAGTTTTGAGCTTCTTGTGAGATTTTTTTATATAATTCACGTTTTTGACCATTAATTTTAGCCACTTCTATTCTATATTTTGTTATTTCTTCTCTTAGTTCTGCTGAAATTCCCGCAGCATAAGACTTGAAATCACTCTCAATTTTTTGTAATTCATCATTAGTGCCACTACTACTAATATTAGTTTTATTGGCATTTGATTTTGCAGCTGTTGTACTTGCTAAGCTATTTGAACTTAGTAATAGTAATCCTATTATAGTAGTAATTAATCTATTTTTTTTTATCATCATATGCTCCTAAAATGTTTTTATATATTTTTTGCTAAACGTGAAATCTAGCAAAATTTAATATACACTATAATAATCCTATTTAGTCAATCATAAAGATACTGAAATAATCTTTTTAACACCAAACAATATAGTAATTTTTAATATGCTATTATATTTAGAATATTAGCTATTAAATATAATAATTTTTTTTGATATTAATTAATACTTTATCTAAAGTAGTCGAACGCAACAAATTTGTTAATGTACAAGGAGGAAAAAATATGGGACGTAACAAACATAATCAGGGAGACTGGGCTAATCATTACCAGGAACATAATTTTTTAAAACAAGATAAACCTCTTTCTAAAGAAGTAGAGCCTCTTAAGTTATATACAGCTAAAGATATGCTGTTATTGACAACTCTTTCTATGATTCGTCCTAACTCGATAGATGATAAAGATAATCTGTCAGCACATTATATTGCAAAACGTACAATAAGTGAGGGTTACACAAATGCTGGTTATACATTAGAAAATACTACTCCTAAACATACTACTCCTGAAAAATCAACTTCTCACAATCAGGATAGTGGAACAATAATGTTAAGCATAGGTGGTGCAGCTACTGGTTGTGTTATTATAGGTTTTGTCGGGATTGCTGCATGCAAAGCATATAAAAGTTTTGGCAGTAAGAACAAAAACGTTGATCACCCAATAGTTTTTCCAATAGAAGTATGTGAAAGTTCTGATAGTAAGAACGAAAATATTGATTGCTCAGTAGATACTAACTTGTCAATAATAACAATACCACTAGAAGAGATTCAAGATATATCTTTAGCAGGTAATACAACAACGCAGGTAGAACAGTAATAAAAATAAAGACCTCTTGCATAATTCTACTTCTACTGGTAATTTGTGCGTCGGTACGGTAGTCGAATCCTCACGTACGTTTGAGTACGCTGCGGTTCTGCGTTCCGGTCCTCCTACAAATTCCCTAGCAGAAGCGAATTCTGCAAGAGGTCTAATATTAGTATCAATTCTTCGCTGCTTTCAAAAATTATTTTTTGAAAGTAGCATGGATGAGCCGTAGTCACATATAGCTAACTCTAGAAGGTTTTAGGCAAAAACGATCATTCCTAGCTAAAAGCGGGAATCCAAAAAATAACCTGCAAAGGCTATTAGATATTATGGATTCCCGCTTTTAGTATAAGAATGATATCAGGAGCGGTTAAACTTATGTTTATATCAACTATTGATTATAATTTTTAATTACCCTGCTCAAATTCGTGCTTATTATTCTTGACACTAAAGACAATAAGCTTTAATATGTAGCCCTAGCCAATAAATAAGTAGGTTAGGCCTTATATGGCAGTCATTTCTAGAATTCTTTCGTATTTTTCTATAACTCACAATACATTCTCACCCTCAAAATTAACAAATAAATTATTAGAATATATTTGGCCTGTTGAAAGACATGAATTATCCAAATTTCTATACATAACATTATTGATGTTTTGTATTTTGTTTATACAAAACATTATCAGGGCCTTAAAAGACAGCCTTGTTAATACTATGATTGGTACTGAAACTGTATCATTTCTCAAATTTTGGGGTGTTCTTCCTTCTTCATTTCTAGTCATGATGATCTATGTAAAATTAGTAAATAACATGAAAGGCGAAAATATCTTCTATCTTATACTGTCAATTTTTCTAATATTTTTTGCCTTATTTGCTTTTTATATTTTTCCTAATCATACAATATTTCATTTGAGTAGTGAGCATGCCAGCATTTTAATAAAGTCTTATCCTAATTTGAAGTGGTTTATATTACTTTTATCTAATTGGAGTTTTTCTCTATTCTATATTATAGCAGAATTATGGCCAGGTGTGATGTTTGCATTACTCTTTTGGCAGTTTGTTAATAATGTCACTTCGGTAGAACAATCGAAAAGATTTTATCCTTTATTTGGACTCTTGGCACAAACAGGTATTTATATATCAGGCAAGTTTCTAGAAAATTTAGCTTATTTAAATCAATATTTAATTAAAAATTTTGACTTAAAACATACAAATACAGAACTTTCAGTACAAATTATCTTAGTCTGTGTACTTGTTCTTGGTATAATAGCAGTGGCAACTTTTTGGATGTTAAACCATAAAATATTAGCTAAAGATCAGGTAGAACAACTAAAATTTTCAGTCAAGAAGCAATCAATAACTCTTGTGGAAAGTTTTAAAATGATTATCGCTTCAAGATATATTAGACTAATTGCTACACTACTTATTTGCTATGGCATAGCTATAAATCTAGTTGAAGGACCTTGGAAGGCATCAGCTGCAAAAATTTATAAAACGCCAACTGAATTCGCTGCTTTTGTTGGCAACTATCTAAGTATTACTGGCATATTTACTATTCTATTTGTTATTCTTGGTTCTAATATTGTAAGAAGGTTGGGTTGGTTTACAGCAGCAATTATAACGCCAATAATAGTTTTTGTAACTGGTATGTTATTTTTTGCAGTATCCGACTTTGATGGATTTGCTGCCTTAATTGTGGTTAGCTTTATGTTAACCGACCCTTCTTTGATTGCTATTACAATGGGACTAATTAATAATGTGTTAAGTAAATCAAGTAAGTATACTTTATTTGATTCTACTAAAGAAATGTCATATGTTCCTTTAGATACTGAACTTAAAACAAAAGGTAAGGCAGCTGCAGACATAATTGGCACTAAGCTTGGAAAGTCAACAAGTGCATTTCTCCAATCTTTAATATTTATTATTATGCCTTCTGCAACTTTTCAATCCATCTCTATCTATTTAATGGTAGTCTTTGGTATAATCTGTATCATATGGATTTGGACAGTTAGAGAATTAAATAAAGAGTACAATGATATAACATCATGAATCTTAGACATTATTCCTTAAATCTAAGATAACCTCAGCAAGTATCGATATAAGAATTAATAATTCTTATATCGATACTTGCTTTGTTATAAGGAAAAATGTACTCTTGAAGAGGTTCTACGAGTGCATTTTAACTTTTTTCATCATTCAATATGTGATTTTAATAATTAAAATCACATATTGAATGGAGTGTTATATTTTAACAATCAGGTGGGCAGCCGCTTCAAACCTGATTGTTTCTATATATAATACTGAATTCGATGTAACAAGTTACATCGAATTCAGGTTAAGATAACAACTAATAGCTACAATTTAGCATATTAATTTTTAACTCCTGCTCTAAAATAACAACTAGATCATCAGAGGATTTTGATTTCCATTTACCAGCAACATAATAAAAATGGTAAGGACCACTAATCGGTGAAGATAACCAAATTTCTTTAGCAGCTGAGTGTTTGTTAATAACAAATACTCCTTGGTTAGTAGTTAGGGTTAGAATATCACCTTGAAAATCAATATCGATAAGACAATTCTTATCTTCTGCCTCAATTGTATCGGCAATTAAAGATATTGTTTTTTCAGCCAATTTGGCAAATTCAGTATTGTCCATACTTAATGCTCCTTTAAACTTTTGCGATACATCTCAACGTACTTATTGTGATCGTTAAGGTTATTAGAAAAATTATGCCCTCCCATAATGTTAACGACAAAATATAATGAATCAATTTTAGCAGGATTTACTACAGCTTCTAAAGATTTTACTCCAGGACAAGAAATAGCTCCAGGTGATAAATTAAAGACATAATATGTATTATAGGGTGATTGGATAGCTAAGTCTTTTTTAGTTAATCGCCTTGCTAGTTTATCTTTCCCAAGTGTTATAGCATAAATCGTCGTTGGATCTGCTTGCAATTTCATATGTTTGGTAAGGCGATTTAGAAATACAGCAGCAATCAAAGGTTTTTCTGCGTCTAAGCTAGCTTCCTTCTCCACAATGGACGCTAAAATTAAGACGTCAAGACGGGTTTTTAATGGGGAATTGGGTGATAATTTTTCCATGACTTTGTCAAGATGCAGGGACATTAATTTTCGCATTTTATCAATGATCTGCTCTTTTTGATCACCATATGAAAAAAAATAAGTAGATGGCATTAAAAATCCTTCAGGAATTGTTCCTAGAATCTCACCAATTAAGCGTTCTTCATTATTAATCTTTTGTATTATTTCATATACAAGCATACCCTCAGGTATAATCATTTTATGAATAATCGATTTGCCACTGGACAATATTTTTAAAGTTTGCATTGGAGAAATATTTTGAGTAAAAGTATATTCCCCACTTTTTATAGGATGTTTTAATGAATATATTTTTGTAAGAAATGCAAATAAATAAGGATATTTTATGATTTTGTTATCATTTAATATCGTAGTAATTTGATCAATCGACAACTTAGGCTTAATTATTAGAGTTTTACTTTCTGCAAGTAAACCAGGTACAAATAAGTAAAATATACAAAAATTGATTCCGCTGATCAGCAAAATCAATGTAATAGTTACAAAAACAAATTTTATTTTTAGTATTTTCTTAAACAAGCTATACCTAATTAGAATTAGATGATTTCAGAAGATTATAACATAACCTCAACCATCGATGTAATAAATTAATAATAGGCGGAACAGTAATATCAGTAATATAGGTAGTGATAACATTTAAATAATATGTTATCATGCAGATAATTAACATTCATAAAAATTATTAATATGTAAATATAGAAATGCTATCGCGTTATTTTTCAAACCTATGATCAATCTAATCCTCTAATTTAGTTAAGGAATATAATCAAATGCTAAGATATGATTTGTATAGAAGTGTACATAAGTTCATTCGTAAGAAGCTGTACCAGTTCGGAGAGGAGCTAGGTAAAACAGATTTTCGAAAAATAGCAGCTGTAATTGATATTAAAGATTCTTTTAATAATATTGCAGTTGATCTAAAAATGCATGCACAAAAAGAAGAAAAATATTTTACCCCATTGTTTAATGAAAAAGGATCAACCGTGCATAAGCATGTTGAACAAGAGCATTTCAACCAGCAAGATGAGCTGATGGAGTTTCAAGGGATTTTTGAAAATGCGATAAAAATAGTGGATGATGAAGAACGGGTTATACAGGGCTGCCATATCTGCTCCTTATATGATAAGTTTTTGTCTAACAATCTTCTACATTTTTATCAAGAAGAAACCATATTAATGCCTGAATTATGGCATCTTTATTCTGATACAGAGCTGCAGCAGGTTACCGTAGATAGTTATAGAGGTCTGCCTAAACATGTTTTATTAGATAGCTCGAGCTTCTTCCCGTTTTTGAATTTTCTTGAAAAGCGTACTTATTTACAAGATCTTAAAGAAGCTTGCTCACCTGAAATGTTTCTTGAAATTTGGAAGCGTACATTAGTCTCAGAAGGCTGTTTCACTAATGATGAAAAATCTGCTTTCGCCATGGAGTTTGATTTGCCCTTAAAAGACACTACTGCAGACAGTACAGAACTTGTGAAACCGTAATATATTTAGTGATTTCAACATATTTACGCTGCATTTAATACAGCAGTTTGCCGCTTACGCGAATTCGGGATAAGAATTTGTCAATTCTTATCCCGAATTGGGGTCACTTGTTATACCATTCTCCCTTACTATGTAAAACAGTCCTGATCTACAACAACGGATTAAGACCATCTCTAGAGCAACGCATATGTTGGTGACCTTTGCACAACGATTAATTAAACTTTCTACCGTAGACTCAGCTAAATTACTAGTAAATACAATATCAGATTTTTGGTGTCCTTCATAATTCACAATTCTACCTCAATGATTTAAAGCATGAGGTATTTTCTTGGAATTAATAGATACATTAAATGCCATAGAGACCCATTTTCCAAGTTCTTCCTGTTGATCTAAAATCTCAGGTAATACTTTCCAATATGATATAGTTACTAGCTTATTTTTGCTATTATAGGTAAATGGCTGTGAGCCAAAAGATTTAAAATATTTAGCAGTGAAGCTATCTGCTTTAAAATATAGCTCACTTTCTGCAATAATCCCTATTATCACTCTATCTTTATATATGCCATAACCACCAAACATCGCACGAGTAGTTATTTGACCAAAAGGTGCTAATATATCTTTTATATATTCAATAAATTCATTATTTCTTACAATCTTGTACATACTTTGTACTTTTTATTTTTATAAGCTCATCATACTTTGCTTTAAGCTCATCTAGAGAATAATTACCATCATAATAGCCTTGGATATTAATGATTCTTTCTAAATAAAAATTCAACTGCTCAGCATTACTCTCTAGAATATCATTATCAATTTTTAGGTCTTTCGTAATATAGGCCAATGCTTGATTTTTGATAGCTGAGCAGTATAATTTAAATTCTTGGACTTTTTTTATAATGATTGGAATATCTTCTGGCTTCACTACTATCAGTGCTACTAACATAACCACTAATATTTCTCCTAGAGACATAATATACCTCTAATATCAGAAAAATGCATTCTTGAAGCGGCTGGGGTTACGAATGCATTTTAATTTATTATCGCTAATAATCTTATTTTTATTGGTATAAAAATAAGATTATTAGCAAATGAAATATTTAACAATCTGGCATCAAACCGCTTTAAGCCTAATTGTTTACATTCTCATTCCAATTTCGGATTAATGAAATTAATCCAAAATTGAGGTTTATACTAACTTTTTATGACGATATTTAGGATTAATAATATTTTCCCCTGTTAAATTAATCATATAATCATGGTAATCTTGGTAATTTCCTTCAAACCACGTAGCATTTCCATCTTTATCAAAAGCAATAATATGTGTTGCTATTCTGTCTAAAAACCAACGATCATGGCTTATTACTAATACACATCCAGCAAAATCTAAAATAGCATCTTCTAAGGCTCGTAATGTGTCAACATCAAGATCATTAGATGGTTCATCAAGTAATATAACGTTAGCTCCCTCTTTTAGTAATTTGGCTATATGTACCCTATTGCGTTCACCACCAGAAAGTTGCCCTACTTTCTTCTGCTGGTCTCCACCCCTAAAATTAAAGGCTGCACAATAAGCTCGACTTTTCATTGATCTAGAACCAAGTTGCAACTCTTCAAGACCTGAGGAAATCTCATCCCACACAGTCTTGTTATCATCTAAATCATCTCTTGATTGATCAACGTAACCAAGTTTAACAGTCTGTCCTAATTTAATAGAGCCGTGATTTGGATCAGTCTTGCCAGTGATAATATTAAATAAAGTAGATTTACCTGCTCCATTTGGACCTATAATACCAACAATAGCTCCTGGAACAACCTTAAAGCTAAAGTCTGATAACAATACCTTATCACCGTATCTCTTCGCTATATGCTCTGCCTCTATAACTAAATCGCCTAGGCGTGGACCATTAGGTATAATAATTTGTGCAGTGCCGGATCTTTGTTCTTTTTGTTTGGTCAACAAATCCTGATAAGCGGTAATTCTAGCCTTACTTTTTGATTGCCTAGCTTTTGGTGATTGACGTATCCATTCAAGTTCTCTTTTTAATTGTTTACTTCTATCATCTTCTTCTTTATCTTCAAGCTCTAATTTTGCTTGCTTTTGCTCGAGCCAAGCAGTGTAATTAGAATGCCATGGAACACATCTACCACGATCCACCTCTAATATCCAATCCGTTACATTATCAAGAAAATATCGATCATGGGTAATAACTACTACAGTACCTTTATAATTTTTTAAATAATTTTCTAGCCAAGATACCGATTCAGCATCTAAATGGTTTGTTGGTTCATCGAGTAATAACATATCAGGCTTTTCTAGTAAAAGTTTACATAACCCAACTCGTCTTTTTTCCCCACCTGAGATTTTTGTAACATCGGCATCTTTATTTGGACACCTTAATGCAAACATAGCAATCTCTATTTCCCTCTCTAAACTCCAAGCATCACAACTATCTATTTTCTCCTGTAGATCAGCCTGTTTTGCTAGAAGTTCGTTCATTGCATCATCTGACATTTCCTCAGCAAATTTATAGCTTATTTCATTAAATTCATCGATTAAAGCTTTCTTATCACTTAAACTTTCCATAATATTATCAAAAACATTTTTAGTAGGATCAAGATGCGGCTCCTGAGCTAAATAGCCAACTCTAACCCCACTAGCTACAAACGCCTCACCGTCATATTCTTTGTCAATACCTGCCATAATTTTTAAAAGAGTAGATTTACCAGCACCATTTGGACCAATAATACCGATTTTTGCCCCTGGTAAGAAGGATAAATACGTTTCTTTTAAGATTTGTTTACCATTGATAGTCTTACTTAGACCATTCATAACATAAACATATTGATATGACATGACTCTTAATTCCTTATAATCTCTAAATAGTTGATGAAAAAGATTAACCTTGCGGTATAAATTAATTTTATAAATTTTGTAACATTTATATTGGAAGTAAGTACCTTATTAAAATTTTCAATTCTCAATTTTTAATCCAGATTTATCCCAATCTCTATTAAAAACCTCTAAACCTGAATCTGTTAGTGGATGATCTAATAATTGTTTGATAATTTTACTAGACATTGTAGCAACATCAGCTCCATACATAGCAGATTGATAAACATGGTTCGGGTTTCTTATAGATGCAGCAAGGATTTTTGTTTGATACTGATAATTATCATATACTTGTCTTATATCACTTATTAAACTAATACCATTTTGACCTATATCATCAAGTCTACCGATAAAAGGCGATATATAATATGCTGCGGCTTTTGCAGCGATAAGAGCCTGATTCACAGAAAAGCATAAGGTCATGTTCACTTTTTTTTCTTTATTTGCAAAATATTGGCACGCCTTAATACCATTCCATGTCATAGGTAATTTAATAACAATATTGCTGGATATTTCTAAAATTTTATTTCCTTGACTAATCATAGTATCAACATCATTGGCAGCTACTTCCACACTAACATCGGAAGTTATTATCTTACATATTTCTGCAATAGTTGAGACAAAATCATCTTTTGTCTTAGACATTAAGGAAGGATTAGTAGTTATACCATCAATTATACCTAATTGATTAATCTCATCAATTTCTTTAATATCAGCACTATCTAAAAAAATTTGCATTTAATTTAACCTCGACAAAATTGAATCAAGTTCTTCTAAATTGCTATAGTGAAATATTAATTTTCCACCAATTGGGTAGTCTTCAATAGTTACTTTTATATTAAATCTTTCTGACAATGATTTAGCTAATAATTGCAGATCATTCTCTTTACTATTTTCTTTTAGAAATCTTTTCCCTACATGTCTATCATGTTCTGGGATTTTTGTATATTCATTTTTAGACCAATTTTTTACTATATCTTCAGTTTGTCGAACGCTTAAATCATTTTCAATAATATGGTTAGCTATTACCTCGGCCTGCTGATGATTAATTAGGCATCTTGCATGTCCCATAGTTAAAAGCCCTTCATTTACTTTATCTTTGATAGATTGTGGTAATTGATTTAGTCTTAATAAATTAGCTACATGACTACGACTCTTGCTAAGTTTTTCTGCTAATTTCTCTTGTGTATAACCAAACTCTTTTATTAATCGCTCAAATCCTTCTGATTCTTCTATAACAGATAATTCCTCTCTTTGAATATTTTCAATTAGTGCTATCTCTATAATTTCTTTATCCCCTATATCTTTTACAATAGCAGGAATATCGCTAAGCTTAGCTATCTTACAAGCCCGCCAACGTCTCTCACCAGCTATAATTTTATATTTTCCATTACTGGTTGAATTAACAATGATTGGTTGCAATAAACCATTATTACTTATGGAGTCAGCTAATTCTTTTATTTTATCATATTCAAATTTTTTCCTTGGTTGATTATTCCTAGCTTCAATTTTATCAATATCTATAATTTTTACTAACTCATCTTTTTCTACAGTAAAAACCTCTTCTCCAAGCAAAGCCGATAACCCTTTGCCTAAACCTTTGTTTTTCATATATTTCTACCTAAAATCTCTTTTGTAAGTTCTATATAAGCAATAGAGCCAGTACATTTATGATCATAAATAATTGCTGGCTGACCGTAAGATGGTGCCTCAGATAATTTTACATTCCGCGGAATAACTGTCTTAAATACCAATCTTCCTAAGCATTTTCTAACATCATCCTCTACTTGCTCAGTTAATCGATTGCGCTTATCATACATAGTAAATAAAATACCGGCAATTTTTATTTTCGGATTTAAATTCTTTTCTACAATTTCAATTGTTTTTAGTAAATGACTTAATCCTTCTAATGAATAAAAATCACACTGCATAGGGATTAATACATAATCACAAGCTACTAACGCATTAACTGTTAGTAGGTTAAGAGCAGGAGGACAATCTATAATAATATAATCATATTTACTGACCAACTTATTTAACAAATCCGATAATAAATATTCACGCTTTTTTATACTTAATAAATCCGATTCAGCACCGGATAAATTAGTGTTAGCTGTAATTAATTGTAAATTTGGAATATTTGTTTGTATTATGGCTTCTTCAATCGTTCTTAAACCAATTAATACCTGATAAATAGTAACTTTTCTATCTTGTTGGTTTATACCAAAACCAGTACTACTATTTCCTTGAGGATCTAAATCTATAACCAAGATTTTTTTATCCATTACAGATAAAGCTGTCGATAAATTTACAGTAGTTGTAGTTTTAGCAACTCCACCTTTTTGATTAACTATCGCAACTATTTTTGTCATATATGTTACTAATTTCTAGAATCTTACTATTATTAGAAGTCTCACTATCATACATAGAATGACAAAAAGACCATCTCTTTTTAGCAATTTCAATTTCTTTTTGATATTGCTCACCTTTAAATAATAAATACTTATTTCTTACATTAATATGTTGGGTATAAACAAATATTTTCTCTAACTGAGCACAGGCTCTAGAAGTTAATATATCACAATCTAATTTAATATTTTCTATTCGTTGATTAACCACATTGACTTTATTAGTAGAAATTTTAGAAGCTTGCAATAAAAAAATAGATTTTCTTACATCAGATTCTACTAAAGTAACATTTTTTATTCCAGCAATAGACAAAACTATCCCTGGAAATCCACCACCCGAACCAACATCTATTAAATGAATATTTTGGTTATTTATATACTTCATTAGCTGTAAAGAATCTAAAATATGTCTTACCCAAAACTCACGCTCGGTATTACAAGAAACGAGATTAATAGTTTTATTCCATTTTAATGTCAATGATTGATACTTCTCAAGGGCATCTAATATTTCACGTGGAACATTACGACAGTCATACATTAATGTTTATATCTTGTTTTTATATAAATTATAATTGCTATTAAAGCAGCTGGAGTAACTCCAGATATTCTTCTAGCCGCACCAATAGTCGCCGGTTTATGATAATGGAGCTTTTCTCTTACTTCTGTAGACAAGTTTGGTATTTTAAAGTAGTCAATATTCTCATCTAATAATTCCAACTCTTCTTCTTTAAATAATTGAATATCTGCATTTTGTCTAATCAAATAAGAAGAATATCTTGATTCAATACAAAGATAATGAAGAATTTTTTTATTTAATGAAATAAGTTCTGGAAATATCTCTATTGTTTTATCAACACCAAAATTTGGTAGTCCTAGTAAATCAAAGGCTGTTTTATATGAACCATCTTGTGCAATAGACACACCCAAGTTAGCTAACTTAGTGGTTGTTAAAGAAATAGTTTTTACAATATTTTCTACCTTATGAATATCCTCACATTTTTTGTTAAAAATCTCTTTGCGTAAATCAGATACAATACCAAAATCTATAGCCATTTGAGTTAGTCTTAAATCTGCATTATCTGCCCTAACTGAAAGCCTATATTCAGATCTAGAAGTAAACATTCTATAAGGCTCTGCTGTACCAAGGGTAATTAAATCATCAATCATAACACCAATATAAGCATCTGCTCTGGTCAAAATAAAATCTGATTGATTTTTTATTGATAAGGCTGCATTAATGCCAGCCATAATTCCTTGCCCCGCAGCTTCTTCATAGCCAGTGGTACCATTAATTTGACCAGCAAAATACAAACCTTTAATTTTTTTTGTTTCTAACGTTACTTTTAATTCTCTCGGATCAACATAATCATATTCTATTGCATATCCTGGTTTTAACATAGTGGCATTTTTAAGACCAGGAATTGTTTTTAGCAATGCTAATTGTATATCTTCAGGCAACGATGTAGATATACCATTTGGGTATATAGTATGGTCGTCCAAGCCTTCAGGTTCTAAAAATATTTGATGACTTGCTTTAGAGAATCTAGTAACCTTATCCTCGATGGATGGACAATATCTTGGTCCTATACCCTTGATTTGTCCAGAATACATAGCTGATTTATCTAAATTATTCCTAATAATTTCGTGGGTTTGTTCAGTTGTTCTAGTAACGAAACAATTTATTTGCTTTATCTTAACAGAATTTGTAAGTTCGGAGAAAGGACGTGGCACGGTATCTCCAGCCTGCACTTCTACTTCGTTATAATCAATTGTTCTTCCATCTATTCTTGGAGGGGTACCAGTTTTTAACCTACCAAGAGAAAAACCAAAAGATTTTAAAGTGTTAGATAAACCGTATGACGGCTTTTCACCTATTCTACCAGATGGGATTTTTTTAGTTCCTATGTGAATGAGTCCGGATAAAAATGTACCTGTAGTTAACACAACTTTTTGACACTCAATACACGTACCATTATCTAAGGTTAATGCCTTTACTCTAGAGTCGTGGACTTCAATATTTTCTACAAACGCACATAAAATTGTCAAATTTGGGTGATTTATCAAGACATTATGCATAGCTTTTTTATAAAGTTTTCTATCAGCTTGAGCTCTTGGTCCCCAAACTGCCGGTCCTTTACTTTCATTGAGCATTTTATAATGGATACCGGCTTGGTCTATAATTTTACCCATGAGTCCGTCAAGTGCATCTATTTCTTTTACTAAAGTGCCTTTTGCTACCCCACCTATTGCAGGATTGCAAGACATTTCACCAAGATTATCTAATTTTAGAGTAATTAAAAGAGTATCTACACCTAAACGCGCAGAAGCCGAAGCTGCCTCGCAACCAGCATGACCACCACCAATAACTACAACACTATATCTCATATAGACTATAATTATTCTACAATTTCTTTTTCAGTAAAAAATAATTTCACTTCTCTTTCTGCACTTTCTAAACTATCAGAACCATGGATACTATTAGCCTCAATATTCTCTGCAAAATCTTTTCGAATTGTGCCTAGTTCAGCATCATTTGGATTAGTAGCTCCCATTATTCTACGATTTTTTAAAACAGCGTTTTCCCCTTTAAGCACCTGCAAGACGACTGGACCAGAAATGATATATTCCACTAAACTATTAAAAAATGCCTTTGACCTATGTTCTGCATAGAAATTTTCTGCTTGATCTCTAGTTAAAATAGTCATTCTTTGAGCTACTATTTTTAGTCCAGTATTTTCTAAGTAAGAAATAATTTTACCAATTAGATTTCTTTTCGTAGCATCTGGCTTAATCATTGAAAATGTATATTCTTGAGTCACAGTAAACCTTTATTAATTTATTGTTAATATTTATATAAATTTATATATTTTTGGCAAGCAAATTCTGATAGCATGGTTAAAGTGGTACTTTATGCAATTTTTCTAGAACTATAATTCCAAGTTAAGGAAAAAAGTATTGCCCCCAAGAAAGCAGACAAGATAAAAAATAAAAAAACACTATTCCAACCTAAATTATCAGAAATCCAACCAACACATACCCCAGCCAATGCAGCACCAAGATAACCAAATAAGCCTGAAAGACCATTAGCTGTACCAACTGCTTGTTTATTAGTAAAATCTGCTGTAGCAACACCTATTAAGACTTGCGGTCCAGATACAAAAAAACCAACCAAAGCAAGAATAATCATGCTAAATATTTCATACTCGTTTGGTATTTGCCAAAATAAAATAAGAGTAAAAGCCAAAACAAACATAAATACTGAACCAACTGGACCACGTCGTCCTTGAAATAGCTTGTCTGACATCCATCCAGCAACAACACCACCAATTAAACCTAAAATATCATAAGAAGCAACTTGTAGACCAGCTTGAGCAATAGTAACATTTTTTAGTTCACGTAAAAATACGGGTGCCCAAAAAATTACACCTGACCGTACAATATAAACAAACATATTAGCAAAACACACATACCACACCAACTTATTACAAAATACAATTTTTATTAGTTGACGCGTTAATAAATTATCACCATTGTTTCCAAGAGATATATCACATTCTTTATACTCTTCTACTATGGGCAAATTAACCTCATTGGGAGAATTACGTAATCTATTAAATAAAAATAACGATATTAATAATGCCACTATTCCAGGAATTATAAATGCTGCTTTCCAACCATAAACGTCTATTAAATAGCCACACACTATCATAGTAGTTGCTCCGCCAATTTGATTAGAAGTAGCCCCTAAAGACCATTTCATTCCTAATTCCTTAGAAGCGTACCAATAAGTCAACATACGTGTTGCAGGCGGCCATCCCATGGATTGAAACCAATTATTCAGAATCCATAAAAGACCCAGTAAGGTTATACTAGAAGCAAAACCCGATAACAATGTTATGATGCCTACAAGGGCAAGACCAACCACCATAAATATACGAGCATTTGATCTATCGCTAAAGAATCCATTACACAACTTTCCTACACCATAAACTATAGAAGAGACTGTTAAAATCCAGCCAAGTTGAGTTTTTGTTACCTCAAAATGATCCATTAAAGCAGGCATTGCAATATTAAAATTCTGACGACAAAATATGAATGTTGAATAACCAATAATTATTGCATATAAAATTCTAATACGCCAGCTATTATACTTTCTAGCATAAGGAGGTCTTTCTTTGAAGGATGTACTTACCATCGTTTCCTTAGGTTATTACTTGCAAACATTTGAAGAGAGTATATATGCTTGTCAGGAAAAATGCCACAAGCTATTATGTATTTTGTATCTAAAACTTATTTTTTATCAAATGTACTTGAGATTTATTGCGAGCTAGGTTAACCTCCTATAGAATCTAAGACAATAAAATTAATTCCAAACGACAATTATGACAAAATTATTAAGGTTTTCTCTGTTTTTTGTTATACTCTTGCAATTATTATCATGCACTCCTGGTCCTCCTTACGAGATTAAAAGCCCTTGTGTATCTGTTGAATCAACAGATTCTTCGAGTAGTGGCAACCCATGTGTTCGTAGACCGGTAAACTTAACTAGAGATATTGCCTAAAGGTTTGCTTTTATAATAATGTACAAAATCAGTAGATTGTATAATTACCTAATAGATTATATCTTGCCAGCAAGATGTTTGTCTTGTGCTGAAATAACTGCCACTAAAGAGGGTTTTTGTCTAAATTGTTGGAAGAAACTTGATTTTATTACAAAACCTTACTGCAATATTTGTGGTTGTAGATTAGATATATCAATTTTAGATAATATGTGTTGTGCAAAATGCTTTCAACATAAACCTTGGTATGATGTATCTCGTAGCTTAATTAAATTTAATGAGCATAGCAAAGAAATAATTCATGCCTTTAAATATCAAGATAAGACTATTTTCTCCAAAACTTTCAGCAAATTACTTTATATACAATATCACAGCGAATTTCAAGATATTGACCTGATTATTCCAGTTCCAATGAATAGATTCAAAAGATTGTTTAGAATGTATAATCCTGCTTTGATTATGGCTCAAGAAATCAGCAGACTACTAAAAAAACCGGTAAGTCCTGACGTATTAATTAAGTCAAGATGGATCAAATCCCAAACTTTTTTATCTAAAAAAGAACGAGAGAAAAACTTATCAAATAGCCTTATATTCAATAAAAAATATCAAATTATAGACCAAAAAATATTATTAGTAGATGATGTATTAACCACTGGCACTACCATTAACAAATGTGCTAAAATCTTAAAGGATTCCGGGGCTAAGAGTGTTTATGTTATGACAATTGCCATGACATAAATACTCTTATATCCCCATTTTGCACTCATTAAATTGAGGATAAGCTACTTAAAAATTCACTTTAACCTTCAAACTACCTTGGTGACCAATATATTTGCTGGCAATGTTAACATTATAGATAATACCACATTCCATCATATTATATTTCGCAGTGAAACCAGTACCAACAGTGAAGAAGGTCTTAACAGGTTTAACTGATTTAGTCGGTAATGGTTCATTTATCCCATCTAACCTTGCATCAATAATTGGTGCTTTTCCTTTGAAGTCATGATTAACGTAACCATGCAATTCTGGTATTAACAGTACTTTGTTAGCCTTCAGGGTTGCCGCAGTTCTTAACCCCAAAATACCTTCAAATTTATTGTACGACCTTTTCTTAACAACTAGATTTTGGAATTTTGTACCAGTTTCCGTATAGCCAGCATCCTTAAATTTCGAATATCTGAACCCAATTGTTGGGGTAATCATTAACTTTTCAGAAGCTATATAATTATACCCTGTAAGTAATTGACCACTATAAGAGATAGATTTATACTTAGCAGCAGCAGTCTCTAGAGCAGTAACATTTCTTTTCACATTCGTTGCAATTAGGCATCCTTCTGAGTTCCTAACCCTAGTTATACCATATGATGCTATAGCTTCAGTAAACCAATTATTGGTAAGATTATATAAACTATATAAGGAGAAGATATTAGTCTTACCGTTAGTTTTATCACCAAATTTCTTATCCTGATGAGACATTTGTGTGTTAATTCGGCTATAAGCTGCACCAAGTAGCAGATTATCATTTACTAAACCATCAAATCCAACTATTCCACCAGCTGATTTCGCTTTATAACCACTAACTCCTTTATACGTTTCTTGGCAAGCAGTACCATAGAATGGACTACCCCATACTCCATACCTTAGCGTATCATCATCACCAGAGCCTATAGCTGATGCAGCATTTTGCATAGGTACTGAATTTCCCATCCTTGTTGCAGTAATTTGGGTATCAGCTTGAGCCATCAATCCTCTAATTATTTCAGATGTTGGATTTCTTGCAAGGCTCTCTCCTATTGGATTTTCATTACCAGGCAATATTCTATCCATCGCTTGAAGGGCATGCTCTCTATCCATCAAACCTATATTGTTCCTGAACTTACCAGCAGAACTATTACGATCTGTTACATTATTCAATTGTATATAAAATTCCCGTTCTTCCTGTGATAGGGATTTATCAGCAATTTCTTTAGCTATAACTTCCTTAGAAATGTCAGTTATATATAGTTTTAGATCACTAGAATCCATGGACCACTGTACAAAACGGTTTTGTTCACCAGTTGGGTCAAGCTTAATTTCACTGTTATCAATTGCAACAAGACCATTACCATTAACTGACGAAATCACAACATACTGAGCACCACCCTTAAGAATTTTGTTAATATCAGTCTGAGCTTTCACTTTTATAATCAGCTCGTCTGCTTTCGATAGATCCAATTTACTACCTGTCTGAACCTCTATATTACCACCTGCTCCGCTTGATGTGTCGTAGGCAGTAACTAGTTCTACCTTTCCTGTCAGCTGTGCCTGACCAGTATATTTTAATTGATTAGCTGCAAGATCTACGGTTAAACCTTTAGCTGCTAAATTACCAGTTATAGAGGCTGTTTTAGGTAATATAATTATCTTAGCTTGATCTGCTTTAATATTAGCAAAGTTAATATTTTGTTCTAATATTACAAACTTATCTGCAGCAAAATTTACTTCTTTCCCATTAGCAGTCTGTTTAAACCAAACATTATCGGTAAACGTTACCTTGCCACCAGTAATTTTGGCATCAACCAGTACTGCCTTATCAAATTTTGCAATACCTTCATTTTTTATTTCATCCGAACCAATTTGTGTACTATAGGCAAAACTTTTCAATGATCTTGATATGCTAGCTCCATCTACAGTGAAGTTTGGCACAGATATAGTTCTGTTTATAGCACCAGCAAAAGTTGCAGTCTTATCACTAGCAATTGTTATTTGCTTAGAATAAACATCACCTCTTACCGTAGCATTCTTATCAAAGGTTACATCAGACAATTTTAAATCATTTGTTCCTAAATTATAAGCAAAACTTCTATCCGAGTTGAAAACTACTTTACCAGTATTATTAGTTTTAGTTGATATATCGGAATATAAACCACTATTAATAGTAATTTTATGATCACCCAGTAATTTAATAGATTTTAACCTGTTATTCTCTAACCCAATATCTTGTATTCCAGTGGTAAAATCTGCAGCCAATGCAAGAATATGAACATTATTACCATTAGTCCTAATACCACCTACAGTACTTGTCCCTTCTAACGTTAAAGTTGCCTCTTTATTAGCATTAGAGAAGTTAATATAATTCGCTGAAACTGCTTGGGTAATCTTTACATCTGCTCCCGCTATGTCTAGAGTATCTACTGCATTAGTAGCACCTATTGCACTATTAACGATTATAGTTTCAGCATTACTAAATTGAACTGTACCTTGGTCAGCTGCATATCCCTTAATATTACGAGTTGTCACGCTGTTAGCAAACTTAGCAGTTGCCCCCTTAGATATTATGATGTCCTGATCATTAGCAGTTTGAACTTTGTCGCCAAAGACGGTAGTACCTTGGACTTGTATACTACCAACAGGACTTGTTGCCGTTCCAACTACACCAGTAACGTTATTGTTGCCTTCGAATATTAAACCAACTGCATTTCCTCCTGTTGAGTTAATAGAACCTGTTAAATTAAAGTTATTAGCAAAAGTTAAATTACCAACACCTTTACCTTGAATTTCAGTAATATTATAATTGCCACCTACTAATCTTACATCACCTACCCCAGCTCTTAACATCTTTAACTTAGTAATCGGACTTGTTACTACACCAATTCCTAGGAATTCTAATGTTCCATTAACACCACCAGTACTAGTTATACTACCAGTGATGGTATTACCAGCTTTCAACTTAACTTTACCATCATGATTTTGGAAATCTACATTACCTGTAATATCACCAACAGTAAGTACAGTATTCTTAATAAATAAAATATTGCTATTAACATCACCCAATGTTAGTTCATTTACATTTAATTCTATATTTTTACTATTAATGGTAATCTGCTGAGTGTTAAATTTGCCATCACCAGAAAAAATTACCTTTTGTAATTTATTAACAGCAGTACCTAAAGATAAGCCAACTCCAGCAATCGTCAATGTTCTTCCAGCCACAACAGAATGAAGCTCAACTATACCCTTACCATCAGCACCTGGATTTAAATTATTTACCAAAGTTATTGTTTTATCTGCAGCATCACTATTCTTTAAGGTTAACTGAGCATCTGTATGGTCAAAAGTAATCTGATTATCAGCATGAGCATTTAAATCAAAATCAATGTGTTCTGCATCAAGTATATAATTTGCTGGACCGGCAGGTGTAGGCACATCAGCAGACGCTGCTCCAATATGAATATTGGCAATCTTTGCAGAGGTAGTACTTTTATCGGTAAATGTTGCCCCATTAATAATGTTCAACGCATTCGCATTCTTGACATCAAGCTTATTATGAACAGCAGGAGTATTATCCCCTGCGATGGTAACTCGACGAGAAATACGTAATTCACCTAGCTTATTAGCAACAGTACCAAGGGTTTCTGCACCGGTTGCAGATTGCACAGTTAAAGTGTAACCTGGAGTTGTATCATCACCATCTAGCCACACGATTCCTCCATCAGCAGGCAAAAAACCACCATGACCATCAGGAACTCCTCCTGATAAGTTAGCATGAAAGGTTACAGTACTATCATGTCCCCTTGTAAATAAGGCCAATGCCGAATTTGCATGCATAAAATTAATATTTGTACCATCAAGAAGATTAACATTAGCATCTGAGGCATTTATTGCTAGAGCTTTAGCATCTCCCCCAACCATACCTATATTTATGGTATCAATCTCCCCAATTTCCACATTGTTAGCTACGAGCATGCTAGTATTAACATTTAAAATACCATTAGCACCACCTTGTATTGTTAAATTGAAAATACGAGCTATTTTTACTGGATTACCATGAGGATCAACACCATCAGCACCGTTAAATTCTAATGTTCCACCAGCATTAAAATTAACTTCTCCTACAAAATCACCACCAATTTTTACAGTATTAGCACCACCAAAGTGAAGTGTATCAGTGTAGACATTTTTTCTTAATATAACATCCTTACCAGCTCCATTAATATTAATTTGGGAAATAAGCCTATTAAGAGCAGGATTAGCATTAATAGCACCAATATCCTCAGTTACTTCACCAGCTCCTTCGAAGGTTAATATTCCTTCACCAGCACCTTGCGTAGTGATACTACCATCGATTGTCTTTCCATCTGCTAGCTTAATTGTACCATCATAACCTTTGAAATGCACATTACCAGTAATATTATTGTTAGCATTAAATACAGTAGCTTTATTAAACAAAATGTTACCATTAACAACGCCACCCGAAGTCAGCTCAGCTACATTTAATTCTATATTTTGAGCATTAATGGTAGGTACAATATCAATGTTACCATCACCGGAAAAAATCACCTTTTTGAGCTTATGATTAGCAGTACCTAAAGAGAGGGCAGCTCCATCAATGGTTAATGTTTTGGCAACAATAACAGATTGGATTTCAATTATACCTTTGGTAGATGCAGCTGGAGCTAGAGGATCTGGATCTAAATTAGCTTTGAAAGTTATAGTTTTATTATCATTAGCAGTATTCTGTAATATTAACTTGGAATCTACATGGTCAAAATTAATAGTTTGATTAGCAGCACCAAGAAGGTTAACATCACCTAATGCAGCATCTATTGTTAGAGTCTTAGCACCTCTTAGTACATCACCTATACGTATAGTCTTAATACTTCCAATATCTGCATTTGTTGCTATCAGGTTAGTAAAAACTCTTAAAGTACCATTATCACCATTTTGTATTGCTGAGTTAAAAGTATAAGGTATTATATTACCGTGAGGACCAACACGATCAGCACCGTTAAATGTTAGCACTCCTCCTCCATTAAAATCTACTACTCCTGTAAAATTACCACCAATTTGTACAATGTGATTGGCATCTAAGGCAAGTTCATTAGTGAAAACATCTCCTTTTAGTATAACATTGCCCCACTTAGCATTAATTTGGGCAAGCCTCGCACCATCAGTACCAATATTCCCAATTACCGTACCAGCTCCTAGGAAGGTTAATGTTCCCCTGTTATTTCGACCAGTAGTGTTTAATATGTTACCATTGATTGTCCTAGCATCACCCACGTTAAGTATAGAATTATTATTAGTAAGGTTAATACTATCAGCATAAACATCACCATTTAATGTAACTGTTGCAGCCCCTCCTGCATGACCTATATTCACTGTAAGTAATTTATGATCATTCGCACCAATTGCCCCAACACTACCACCTGTTTCGAAGGTTAATACGCCCTGCTGATTCACACCAGCCGAGACACTGCCGACAGCTATATCCCCACCACCAGAATGAACTACAAGAGTTGAGCCTGCATCACCAAGCTCTACATTACCCAAGCCGGTGTAGGTATTGGGGTATGCCTTGAAGCCATGATTAGCCGCAGCAGCTGGAGTACCAGTTAAAGTTAAGGTGTGACCAGCTTCTATCTTTATAGGTAAAGTACCAGCAGCACCAACATTACGCACTATAGAACCGATTGATAGATTTTGACTAACTGTAAGATCGCCGGGCTTATGATCAGCTATGTTGATAGCTGTAATAACAGCATCTAGTCTGTTAGCATTAAGTTTAAAATTACCACCATAGGTCATTGCCTTGTTATCCTGAGGTGCAGCAATATCAGTCATCTGATCCACACCATTCCGACCAATATCGTGCCAATTCGCATTACCTATATTATCCATCAAAGTCGCATTACGTATCATCATAGCACCATCATTTGCAACAGCAAATGCCACGTTACTACTGCTTAAGCTAGCTACAACTGAGGCGATTGCACTACTAGCCAGCAAGTTTTTAAAGAATTTTTGTTTTTTTGCCATCATTTTACCATCCTATAATTAAAAAAATAATTCATTTCTATATCCCTGCCATCATTATGTTACCCCTATCTCTCTTAACGATGTCACCCCCTGCATAGCACAAGTGTTGAAAGTTAAAAAGTCGTCTATTAGCGAGCGAACGTACGTGAGCGTGGCAATCCATGAAACTTGTCATATAGATTGCTTCATCGACCTACGGTCTCCTCGCTAATAGACGGTTTAAGCCTACAACAGCACTTCGCAATGACGGTTTAAGTCTTACAACAGCACTTCGCTAATAGACGACTTTTTAACTTTCAACACTTGTGCTATGCATAGGTAGCGGTCTAAAATAACTTAACTCAACCTGATCTTGGTCATTTTTTATATCCCCTACCTACGCAAGGGATTGACATCAAACTGAGGTTAATACTTAAGTATCATCCCGAATGGGGAGAGTATCTTTGGTTCAAACTTCACCAATCTTATCAGATACTTAGCACATTCTGTAACTCTGCATAAGAACTTTTCTGTTGATTTTACACTAAAGTTACAAAAGGACAACCACAAAAAAACTCTTTCATTTAACTATCATACTAGTTGATTATATTTGAAAATTACCATAAAGCCTTATATCTAACAAATTGTAGCACAAATAAGAAGCATTATGTTGACTAATTTTTAGTATGCCAAAAGCACTACGAGCCTGATTTTTTAGACGTTTCAAGCACTTTTCTGTCTCGAAGATAAAACGTGAGTACGCGAATACCACGCAGTTTTACGAAACCAATTCTTTAAAGCAGAAGAGTATATATGTCATTCTCACTTTCGCACACTGGTTCTACAACCAAATTGGAGAAAGAATTTTTGACAAAAACTCTTTATGTTTTTGTAACTCTTCCTTAGTTGGTTTGATAACTATAGTATTCTTTTTATTTGCCATAGTAGTTTGAACCACTAACTCGTCTATATTTTGTGCCTTTTGGCTATTAATATTGAAACTTATCTGCCTACCTCCAGTGAGTTCAACATAAACTTCTGCCAGTAATGCCGCATCTTTAAGTGCCCCATGCAACTTACGTGAGGAATTGTCAATTTTATATCTTTTACATAATGCGTCAAGATTAGCTTTCATTCCAGGAAACATCTTCCGAGCTAAAGCAAGAGTATCGATAATATTGGAAAGTTCTAAATACTCTGTAGAAGGTCTTTTGAGCAGAGATAACTCATAATTAATAAACTTAATATCGAATGCTGCATTATGTATAATAAGTCTGCTATTGCTAATAAACCCTAAGAACTCGTCAACAATTTCTTCAAAAGGTGGTTTGT
This sequence comes from Candidatus Tisiphia endosymbiont of Empis tessellata, assembly GCF_964031035.1. Lineage (NCBI taxonomy): Bacteria > Pseudomonadati > Pseudomonadota > Alphaproteobacteria > Rickettsiales > Rickettsiaceae > Candidatus Tisiphia > Candidatus Tisiphia endosymbiont of Empis tessellata. Next base: position 744,420 of record NZ_OZ034997.1, read on the forward strand.
CTTTTAAAAATTCTCCCGATATGCCATGTATTCGATAAGCTTCCGTCGGCATATCTTGCTTTGGATTAATATAAAAATGAAAATGTTTGCCGGTTAAAACTTTATTAACCATCTCAATAGCACCAATCTCAACAATTCGGTGACCATTTTTGGGGTCTAAACCAGTTGTCTCAGTATCTAAAATTACTTCTCTTAATTGCTGCATTTTAATTTTTCTATTAGTTGAGTTATTTGTTTATCTAAATCTACTAGATTAACATCAGTATTAATAACAAAATCTGCTTTTTCTATTTTAATCTGTTGTGGCAATTGAATTTGTGCTATTTTATTATAAGCTGTTAAATTAAAAGCCTCTCTAGACATTGCACGTTTTAATCTAGATTCTTCTGAGCAGAATGTTGTAACATAAAAATCAAAATATTGATCAAATCCAGCTTCAAAAAGTAATGGTATCTCAGCAAATGTAATCTCTGATTTACTATTCTGCTGTTTAAAAAGAAACAAACTTTCCACTACAAATGGATGAATAAAATTTTGCAGTTTGTTTCTTGCTAAATCATTAGCATAGATTAGCTCTGCAATTTTTCTTTTATCAAAACTTTTTAGATCAGGTAGTAAGTTAAGAACCATATTTTGTATTTCTGACTCTTCGTATAGGTTCTTAACATATTCGTCAGCAGAAAAAGTTATAAATCCTAGATTAGCTAAATAATTTAAGACAAAAGTTTTCCCTGAAGCATAACTACCGGTGATTCCTACCGCGATCATTCTAATAAATATTTTATTTTTTCTAAGTAATTTTCACTTTAAGGGATTTAAATTTAGATAACGTAATTACCTAACTCATAATTTTTCATTTCTTTTATAAATTCATACATTCTCAGTTGCAATTGAATGTTATTACCTGGGTGAGTTGGGTCGGTTTTTATTTTATGCGAACATAACTTACCATTTCCCCCTTTTCTTTTAAAAGTTATCACATTACCAATAAGCAAATTACCACCTTTAGATGTAAAAGATATGTCATATTTTAAATGTTTTAAAATATTTTTCATTGAATAAATATGCATAATACTTTCTTGTCTATCGTATATTACTAGTATTTCTCGAAATTTTTTATAAGACATAGACCATTCCACTATATCTTTTACAATAGGTTTAAATATTAATACTGCTTTCTCTTTTTCACTTTTTGGAAAAAAATCATATTTTGTAGCTCCTCTTTTGGCTTTTTCAACAAGTAGATTTTGCAACCACGTTAAGCAATCCAAATTAAATTTTTCGCAGAACTTTTCAGGTGTGGTTCTTGTTAGTTGATTTAAACCAGTCTTAAAAGCCTTTATATTGGCATCAATATTTCTCCCACAAGAAAATTCCATTTTTACATCTACTTTTTCATTATGTACTCCACTACAAATCGCAGTTATGAAGTTTCCTTGTATTTTAAAGTTTTCTTGAATTTTTTGTATGATTTTTTGATGATCTCCTATGCTATTTTTAAACAGAACCTCAACATTTTTTCCTATATAAGCATTTCTATTCATAATTATGATATTCCAATTGAATCATAAATATTACTGATCATCTTTGGTATAACAGCATTGCCAAGCTGTTGATAACCTTTTATCCCTTCTATAACATGGTGATTTTTTGGAAATCCCATTAAGTTTTTACATTCATTAACTGATAATCGTCTAATTCTATTATTAATTAAATATAAGCCAGTTCTTGCACCTACTCCTCCACCAAAAGCGGAAAGAGTTATTGCATGTCCCAAGGGGCTATAGATTCTTTCTCCTTGACCGCCTTTATTAACATAACCAATTCTTAGAGGTCTTAAATTTCTTTCAATTTCTTTATTGCCATCTATTACTATGTCATCTCTTTTAATATATAAACTATCATCAACTTTTTCTTCTAAAATATCATCCAAATAAACTTTTGCAAAAGTTTCTTTTGGCGGTAAATATTTAAATTTTAGATCATTATCGTAATCTTTACGTAAACAAACAAAATAAACCCTTTCTCTTGATTGAGGTATACCAAAAAAAGAAGAATTTAGAATATGCCTATAAACTTTATAACCAATTTCATCCAATTTTATATCTATTGTTTTAATTACCGATCCATTATCAATATTAATTATATTTTTGACGTTCTCAAGCAATAAAACATATGGTTTATGATATTGGGCGATTCTAATTATTTCATAAAATAATCTTCCGTTACTGCCTTTTAATCCCAATTGCTTACCAGAAATACTAAAGGGTTGACAAGGAAAACCTGCACATAGAATATCGTGTTTTGGTATTTTTTTTTCTGAGATTTCATTTAAATCGCCATAAGGTCTTTCTCCGAAATTTTTTACATAAGTTTCTTGAATATCCTTATCTATATCTGAAGAAAAAACACACTCCATTCCTTTTCCTTCTAAAGCAATCCTAAATCCACCAATACCGCAAAACAAGTCTATAAATTTATACACATTATTCCTGTTTAAATAAGTTATGATATAGTTAATTCCGTTAGATTTGATCAGGACAATTTAAGAACCGTAACCAATAGTTGGTATAAATATAATCTTAACTACTATCGATGTCATTCCTGCAAAAGTGGAAATGACATCGCTTTTAGCTAAGAGCTCCTTGGGTTAGGTATATAGAATGTTGGCAAAGTCATATAAATGCTATATAAAGCAAATTTTTAAGTAATTCTTTAGTTAAATTGCCAACAAAATAAGTAAAAAAGTAAAATTATATAATATATTCTCAAAATATGACGATAATTTTACTTTATTACTACTTTGCCAACACCCTTTAATATCATTTGAGTATATATGAAAATCAAGAATTGCATCGTCATTATCCAAGATTCTTGCGGTACTCAGCTGTATTTTTTACTCAAAAATTCTTCAGTTCACGGGTAGTCCTATTATTGCAATATACTTTTTGGACTAAAAATGACCCAAAAAATATACATATATAAACTGTTAATGAATATGCACATTTAAATAATACTTCTTTTAAAAACATCGACAAAACTCTACTTGTAGAGAATATATTTACAAAAAATCCTGACATCACAATGCCATCTACAACCGCACCCATCATTAAACCAGCAAAATTTCTTGTATTCAAAGAACATGTTGACTTGAGTAGTACAAATATACTTGTACTACAATATGTTGATAACAATATAGATACAAGTATAATTCCATTAATAACACGACCATGAATATAATAATTGAAGTCCCATAACAAACAAAAGCTTACTATATAATGGACTGAAGAAAATGGACAAAAAAATAGAGTTAAAAGTTTCCTAATTAAGATAAAATAATAAGAAAAAATTAGGAGAAAAAATGACAAAAGAAAAAGTAAGATTTTTTAGTGCTGAAGAAAAAACTAGGATAGTATTAGAAGTGCTGAAAGAAGAGAGTCCATTATCAGTGATAGCATCAAAATATGAGATAAACTCCAAGACAATTAGTAATTGGAAAAAACAATTTATATCAAATGCAGCATTGGCTTTTGAACCAGCAAAACTGGTAAGTAAATATCAGGAACAAATTAATATGCTGAAAGAACAAAATGATGAATTAGCGAAAACTCTTGAAAAAACAATAGTAGAGAGAGATTGGGCTGTGGGAAAGCTACAAAGCTTGGACTTATCAAATAGAAAAGAACTTGTCGATTCCAAGCTAGCAATGTTACCAAAGACAAGGCAATATGAATTATTAAAGATTAATCGTTCTTCAATGTACTATAAAGCAAAACCATTTAGTGGGTATAACTTAAATATTTTAAATAAAATAGATGAAATATATACTGATAATCCTGAATTTGGTTATCGTTATATCCATAGACAATTATTAGAAGACGGCGTGGTTATTGGTAAGGATCGGGTTCTAAAATATATGAACATGATTGGCATAGAGGCTATTTATCCAAAGAGGAAAAAGTTAACGTCTGAAAAAGATAAACAGCATAAAATTTATAGTTATTTGCTTGATAAATATTAGACTAATCTAGGTACAACTAAGACTGTACATGTACCTAACGCTAACGAGGTTTGGAGCGGAGATATCACTTATGTTCGAACTAATTCGGGATTTATGTACATGGCGGCAATTATAGATTGGCATAGTAGAGCTGTGTTGAGTTATAAATTGTCAAATAGTATGGACGTAAGTTTGGTAACTGAAGTATTGCGGGATGCACTTAACAAATATCCTGCACCGCAGATATTTAATAGTGATCAGGGCAGTCAATATACTAGGGCATATCGTCACGAGATTATAGTTGAATAATTTGTGAAGTTGGTTATACTAATTATAGTAATAGGGATAAGAGTTATGGGGCTAGCACATAGAAGACATGATATAAATGATGAACTTTGGAATAAGATACAAAGGCATTTGCCTGGCAGGGAAGGTTGTTGGGGAGGGGTTGCAAAAGATAATAGAACCTTTGTAAATGCAGTAATGTGGATATTTAGGACAGGAGCTCCTTGGAGAGATTTGCCACCTGATTATGGGAATTGGAAGAATGTACACAGAAGATTCTGTAGATGGCGCGATAATGGAGTATGGGAGCATGTACTAAATATTTTTATAAATGCTCCTGATTTCGAATGGTTAATGATAGATTCAACATTTGTAAAAGTTCATAAAGCAGGACTTGGGGCAAAAGGCGGGAATCAAACGATTAGCCGTACAAAAGGGGGCTCAATACAAAGATACATATGGCCGTGGATGCACGCATGGTATGCCGGTCAGAATTATTGTTACAGAAGGTTCCAGAAACGATTGTACTCAAGCTTGTGAATTAACCCAAAATATAGAGGCAGAGTACCTTATAGCAGATAAAGCTTATGACACAAATAGCATCGTAGAATTTGCTGAGCAAGCAAATATAATTCCTGTAATACCATCAAAAAGAAACAGAAAGATTCAAAGAGAGATAGATAAGGATTTATATAAGTTAAGGCACATTATTGAAAATACATTTCAAAAATTTAAAGAATGGCGTGGTATAGCAACAAGATATGCTAAAAATACAAAATCATACATGGCAGGCCTTTGTCTAAGGGGATTACTAATGTGGGCTAAAATCTCGTGACGATATACCCTAGTCATGAACACATTGAAATTTTACAAGAGCATAACATTAAAGTTTCGATGAATAGTAAAGGAAGAAGTATTGATAATATAATTATGGAGAGATTTTTCCGAACTTTAAAATATAATTGTATATTTATTAATGATTTTAAAGATGTTAAAGAGCTAAAGAGTGGTATTGATGATTACATCAATCACTATAATTATAGAAGATTCCATTCAAGTATTGGTTACAAAAAGCCTATGAATGCCTATCTAAATTCTATACAAAATTATGAACAAATTGCAGCTTGAAAAATGCAAAAATGGGAAACAAAATTATTATTTTTTTTGTCTTGATTTTTCAGTCCAGTATCGTACATGACTTTCACAAAAAACTTGCATTGCAAGCTTGGCAGCGACTTACTCTCCCATGCCTCAGGGCATAGTACCATCAGCACTACGAGGTTTCACGTTCGAGTTCGGTATGGGATCAGGTGTTTCACTCGTGCTATAACCACCAAGCTAGCAATACAAATTTTTTTATATATAGACTTCTTTAGACATTTATTCATAGAACCATAATTTCAAAAGAGGTCTAAAATTTGAGTTGTTGATAAAACTGAAAACCTTTTTATGTTTCTTGCAGAATTAATGCTGTACACAAGTACAACCTCAGCAAAGTAAAACAATCGAGCTATTAGTACTAGTTAGCTACACACGTTACCGTGCTTCCACACCTAGCCTATCAACGTGGTGGTCTTCCACGGCTCTGATAGGGAAGTCTAGTTTTGAGGTGGGTTTCCCGCTTAGATGCATTCAGCGGTTATCCCTTCCGTACTTAGCTACCCAGCTATGCCGCTGGCGCGACAACTGGTCCACCAGAGGTACGTCCACCTCGGTCCTCTCGTACTAAAGGCAGATCCTCTCAAACTATCCTACACCCACGGCAGATAGGGACCAAACTGTCTCACGACGTTCTAAACCCAGCTCACGTACCACTTTAATCGGCGAACAGCCGAACCCTTGGGACCTTCTCCAGCCCCAGGATGTGATGAGCCGACATCGAGGTGCCAAACGATTTCGTCGCTATGGACGCTTGGAAATCATCAGCCTGTTATCCCCGGAGTACCTTTTATTCGTTGAGCGATGGCCCTTCCACTCGGGACCACCGGATCACTATGACCGACTTTCGTCTCTGCTCGTCTTGTCAGACTCGCAGTCAGGCTAGCTTATGCCATTGCACTCTAACAGTTGATTTCCGACCAACCTGAGCTAACCATCGCGCGCCTCCGTTACTCTTTGGGAGGCGACCGCCCCAGTCAAACTACCCACCATGCATTGTCTCGGATCCTGATTCAAGGATCGCGGTTAGATATCAAGAATCAAAAGGGTGGTATCTCAAGGGTGACTCCACAGTGGCTTGTGCCACCGCTTCATAGTCTCCCACCTATCCTGCACATCTAATTCCTAATACCAGTGCAAAGCTATAGTAAAGGTTCACGGGGTCTTTCCGTCTAACCGCGGGAACTCCGCATCTTCACGGAGAATTCAATTTCGCTGAGTCGATACTGGAGACAGCGGGGAAATCGTTACGCCATTCGTGCGGGTCGGAACTTACCCGACAAGGAATTTCGCTACCTTAGGACCGTCATAGTTACGGCCGCCGTTCACTGGGACTTCAATTCAGAGCTTGCACCCCTCCTCTTAATCTTCCAGCACTGGGCAGGCGTCAGACCCTATACTTCGTCTATTGACTTTGCAGAGCCCTGTGTTTTTAATAAACAGTCGCTACCCCCTGGTTTGTGCCACCTATAGATGGTTGCCCATTTATAGGTCATCCTTCTCCCGAAGTTACAGATGCAATTTGCCTAGTTCCTTCAGCATCGTTCTCTCAAGCGCCTAGGTATACTCTACCTGTCCACCTGTGTCGGTTTAGGGTACGGTCTTTAATAAGGGTGTTATTTCCTGGAAGATATTCACTGCATATAACAATCCAATAAGCATATACAATTTACTATCTTCGTCACACCCTTTCGGTTCAGGAATATTAACCTGATTCCCATCGATTACGCCTTTCAGCCTCACCTTAGGGACCGACTAAGCCTGCGCAGATTAACTTTACGCAGAAACCCTTGGACTTTCGGCGAGAATGTTTCTCACATTCTTTATCGCTACTTATGTCAGCATTCTCACTTCCGATACCTCCAGCAAACTTCACAGTTCACCTTCACAGGTCTACGGAACGCTCCGCTACCATTTGCACTATTAAAGTACAAATCCGCATCTTCGGTACATGACTTGAGCCCCGTTACATTGTTGGCGCAGGAAAACTTATTTAGACTAGTGAGCTATTACGCTTTCTTTAAATGATGGCTGCTTCTAAGCCAACATCCTAGTTGTTTTGGTTTTCCCACATCCTTTAACACTTAGTCATGATTTAGGGACCTTAGATGGCGGTCTGGGCTTTTTCCCTCTCGACTATGGACCTTAGCACCCACAGTCTGTCTGCTATGCTGTACTCGTCGACATTCGGAGTTTGGTTGAGTTTGGTAAGTCTGTAGAACCCCCTAGCTCATCCAGTGCTCTACCTTCGACGGTAATCGCTATAACGCTCTACCTAAATAGATTTCGCGGAGAACCAGCTATATCCGAGTTTGATTGGCCTTTCACCCCTAGCCACAACTCATCCCCTACTTTTTCAACAGTAGTGGGTTCGGTCCTTCAGCGGATATTACTCCACCTTCAACCTGGCCATGGCTAGATCACTCGGTTTCGGGTCTAATTCATCTAACTAAAGTCGCCCTATTCAGACTCGCTTTCGCTACGCCTACACCTAACGGCTTAAGCTTGCTAGATAAACTAAGTCGCTGACCCATTATACAAAAGGTACGCCGTCACAGAACATATAAACGAGCTTTAAAACTCAATGTCTGCTCCGACTGCTTGTAAGCATTCGGTTTCAGGTCTATTTCACTCCCCTTATCGGGGTTCTTTTCACCTTTCCCTCACGGTACTTGTTCACTATCGGTCACTAGAGAGTACTTAGGCTTAGAGGGTGGTCCCCCTATGTTCAAACAGGATTTCACGTGTCCCGCCTTACTCAAGGACTCCAAAACTTTTTACCTATAAGGGGCTATCACCCTCTATGGCCAACCTTTCCATGTTGTTCTAGTTTTTATTCTGAAGCCACTGGCCTGGTCCGCATTCGCTCGTCACTACTAACGGAGTCTCGGTTGATGTCCTTTCCTCCAGCTATTGAGATATTTCAGTTCACTGGGTTTGCTTCGCATAGCTATGTATTCACTATACGATACCTGCTAAGCAGGTGGGTTTCCCCATTCGGAAATCTTCGGATCAAAGCTTATTCGCAGCTCCCCGAAGCTTATCGCAGCGTATTACGTCCTTCATCGCCTTCTAGTGCCAAGGCATCCACCAAATGCTCTTATTTTATTTACTTTGATTCTTTTAAAGCTTGAGATTGTACGATGTGTACAGAACTAATTCTGCTACTTATACAGTATCCACTCACGATCATAAATTTTTATTATCGCAGTGTGTATTTAGTTTTCAGTTTTATCAACTTTTCAAACAGCTACAGGATTTTTGCCCTGTGTGAAGTTTTATACCGACTATTCAGAACAATGTCAAACATTATTTTATCTGATTAACAGATTTGTTTGTCTTTCTTTGTTAGCATTTCTATCATATCTTTCTCTATGTTCATTTGATGATATTGTTTGACTTGCTTTAGGTACTGGTGGAATAACTTCTATTTTTTTTACAGTAGCTTTATTCAAATCTACATTTTTTAGCAAAGGATTTGATTTAACTTCTTCGCTTATATTCCCAACAACTCTTATATTATCTAAATTCATTGTTTTTTCCGGATGTTTTTTATTATATTTTTTAATTTCCGGAAGAAGTGTAGTTAAAGTATTACCATCAATGGTAGCTCCTTCAAAGTCTATATGTTCTTTAAAAGTAACTCTCTTAAAAGAGCATTCTTTCAATTCAACATTTTTCATAGAACATTTTCCTAATGTCACTTCATTAAAATTAAATCCTTTAATTTCAAAATCATCTAATTTCATATCTACTTTTTCAAAAGATAATCCTCTCAAATCTTTATTATTTAAGGAATAATCAAGTATCGGTGAATACTCAGATGAATTATTTCGACTATATTTCTCAGCCTGCTCCTGAAAGATAGAAGATAAATCTATTTTCTTGTCTGACTTAGCTATCACAAGAGGATTGGGCAAAACATCTTCAATAATTTGGTTCATTTTTTCACCAATTACTTTTTCACGTGTTGAATTAGACACAAAATGTTTTTGAAAATTATACTTCCAAAGGTTAACAGTAGCTTCTACAGCTAAACTTAGAACTTTTGTATCAGATAACAAATTAATCAATGGACGAACCATTGCACTATATTCTCCCTTCTTATATGAAGCCGTTATTGTTCCTACTTCCTTAGCATGATCCCCTAGTGCTTTAACAATTGCTTCACCTTTTAGTTTTAGTTTTTTACCCATCTCAGTTTCATTTAAAAATTTCTCAACCACAGGACCAAGGTCTTTAGCATGTTTTATTAAAAGCTCCGGTATTTTTTCTTGTAAAACTTCTTTAACCTTAGGATTATCCTTATTAAACTTAATAAGAGAGTTTACTAATTTACCAACTTTTTCTGCTTGTTTGGATTCAGGTACGTTCATAACCTCTTTAGTTTGCTCAATGATTCGCTCTAACCCCTCTTTGTCTGCTAAACAACTTTCAGTAAGTTCTGCTATTATCGGTAAAACATCAACAATAAATGGAATAGTTGCTGCTGTTGCATCACGTACAAATTTAGGATTCAGACCAATAAATCTTATATTTTGCTGCACTTCTGTTTTATCCAAAAATTCTAAAATATTCTTTTTATTATCAGCAAAATATTGTGGTAGAGTCGATTTTAAGGCAGGAGCTAGATCTTGAACAACCTTACTAGTATTATCTAAAATAGACAATATCATGGCTTTTTGCGTTCCTATTATTTCTTCTTTTCGAGTTGGAGATAAATTTTTATTAGTCAATAATTCCAAGCCCAAATCTTGATGTTTCATATAGAACTCATAGATCATAACCATTTCAGGAGTATGCTCTAATATCGTGCTACTTGCATTAGTTGCTAGTGATACAGTATCCCTAAAAAATTCTTTTGACACAAATCTAGTAAATTTATCGTCTAGAACATTCTCAGCAATTTTGGTAATTTCTTTTTGATTAGCTGAATCACGTAAAAACTCAACTAAATCTTTCTTGACTACTTCTGCTACTTTAGGGCTGGTAAAGATTTCCAAAGCATTTTTAATGATATCACGCCCTGAATTCTCGTTAGAAATTATTAGATTTTTATAAATTTCTTGTACTTTTTTATTTGATTCTCCTTCTAATACGCCACCTCCTAATTTTAGCACCAACGGCACTATCCTTCTAATAAAATTTTTATCTACTCCATCAAATATATCAGGATTAACTCTACTAGCTTCTGTAGGTGAAATCATTGGAGCGGGATTTAACACAGCTCCTAAAACTGGCAACAAAACACGCTGAGCGATCTGATCTATTGAAAGATCAGATCGTGCTTCATTCAGAGCAGGAATATATATATCAGCCACTGCACCAGCTCCCTTGATTAGATTAGATACATGCTCTACTTGTTCTTTTTGTAATTTTTGCCTTTCTTCAATTAGCAACTTATCACTTAATAATTTTCCACTCACTTCTTGAAATTTCAGGAAATCAGCATATAGCTCATCATATAATAGCTTCTTTGTATCCAGCGGATTCCTAATAGCTGAAGGTACTATAGTAGCAATATCAAGAAGAAATGTCCCTGTCTCTTTTAATAAACCTACAGCGATGTGAGGTAAATTCTCTAATGTTAATTCTAATTGCTCCACTTTTTTTACTTGCTCCAATTGTTTTTGCTCTTCTTGAAGCTTTTGCGGAATAATTTCTTGACCATTCTGAATGAATATGCCTTGTAAACTAATCAAATTTACGTCCACAATATCAGTATTAATATCGACCGTAGCTTTAGACAAATCAGCCTCAGCTAACTTTGCCGCACGTAAATTAACTCCTTCTAACTTAACCTTTTCTGCTTGTACTTTTTCCAATATCGCTTGCTGCAATTTTGATTTTGTAAGATCACCATTCATGAATATTACTTCGGTAAAATCACCTTCCTGAGCGTCAATACTCCTCATTATACTATTCGAGAAATCAGCCTTTTGTGCATGAACTTTTTTTAGTATACTATAACTTGCATTGATTCCTTTAGCCTTCGCTCCTTCTAAAATCGCCTCTGTTAAGTTAGCAAATTTGACCTCTACTCCTTCTAAAATTGCATTTCTGAAATTCGCCTTTTGTGCTTCCACCATATTTAGATTGGCATTAATAAAATTCACTCCTTCAGCATTAATCCTTCTTAGAATAGCTGCTTCTAAATTCGCTCCATCCAACTTAGTCAAACCACTTAACTCAACATCCGACAAATCTAATCCTTTTGCTTCTATGTTTTGCAATATAGTATCTTTAAATTTTGCTTTATGTGCTTTGGTCTTTTCCATCAAAGCATTAGATAAATTACTCTCTATAATTTGACACTCTGTTAAAATAGCTTTATCTAATATTGCATGCTGCATTTGTACTCTTCGTAAATCTGCTGAGATTAAAGAAATACCTTGCAAATCTGCCCGATTAAATGTTGAATCAGTAAATTTTGCGTGATCCCATTTACTTTTTTTATATTCGCATAATCAAAGTTGGAGTTATTTATCACAACCTCTTGACCATTAGAGCGAGCCATAAAAGCATGTGTAAACTGACTATTATCAACGACTGCCTGACTTAAATTACTATTAAAAAAATTCGCGTTATCTGCTTTAGACCCTAAAAAATTAGCTCCATCAAGTTCTGCACTCTCGAAATTCGCTTCACTAATATTAGTACCATTAAATCTACATCCGGATAAAACGAACCCCACGAACACAGCACCCCTAAATCTGCTCCAGAGAAATCTAAATTAGATAAATCAACTCTATCATACCATTCATTATTAGTAGAAGTATCAACTCTACTAGAACAATCTGCAATAATTCTTGCTCCTGATCTTATCTGTGATTTCTCTAATTTAGATTTAGCAAAATCATTTAAGCTTAAATTCTCATTACTCTTTCTTGCCTGCAAATATTGCTCTATATCTTTCCGAGCTAAGGGTACATATTGCGTTTCTTGATTTCGCTGTTCTTTAGTTGATCCTCGTACATAAGCTGGATCAAAAGTACAACTGCTACTGCCAAAAATGTTTTGAAAAGTTTCATACATTGAATTATCTTCTCTAGGAAATATTTTTTGCTCAACCATTAGCTTCAGCTCTTCTTGCAGCCTATCATATTCTGAATTCCCGGTTTTATAACCTCCAATACGCCAAGCCTGAGCTTTCAAGCTTAACTTCTTCTCCGCCTCCTCTAATTCTTTTTGTTTACTACTTATAAGATCTTGCTGCTCTTTTTTGCGAACTAAGTCACTTTTTATGTCAGCATATTTTCTGCCTAAAGAAGAAGTGGTACTGAATTTTATCCCCTCAATATCACGTTCTTTCCCTATTTGAGAGTATCCTTTATAGCCATCAGAAAACCTACAATTAGCAAGGTCAGCCCCTCTAAAATCTATGTTTTTTAGAATAGTATCTTCGAAATAAGCATTGTCAAAATCAACATCACAAAACACCGCATCAGCTAAATTACATCCTGTAAAAGTAGTATTTTTAAGTATACAACCAGTAAAATCTCCTCCGCTTAGGTCTGTTACATTACCAGATCTACTAAAAGTCCTATCGGATAAATCTGCAACTACTACTACATTATCATCTGAAAAATATTTTTCCTTTAAATATTGGTTAAGGCTTAAACTTTCCTTAGGGTCACTTGCTAAAGTTGCATGCTGAGCTGTAATATAATCCTTTATATCCTTGCTAGTAGGACGAAATTTTTCAATCTTAACAGCGAGATCATAGAAAACAGGTTTATTTTTCACCATAACTTATACTCCTTCTTTGTATTAAAGATTTAATAACAATTTCTCAGGATTCTCAATCAATTCCTTTATTTTTACAAGAAAAGTAACTGCTTCTTTGCCATCAATAATACGATGATCATAAGATAAAGCAACGTACATCATGGGACGTATTTCTATCTTACCATTAACCACTACTGGTCTTTCTTCAGTCTTGTGAAGACCTAAAATACCTGATTGAGGAGGATTAATAATCGGAGTTGATAATAGTGATCCATAAACACCGCCATTTGAAATGGTAAATGTTCCACCTGATAAATCAGACATAGATAATTTTCCTTCTCTAGCCTTTTTACCCAAACCAGCAATTTCTTTCTCAACCTTAGCAAAACTCAATTTGTCAGCCTGCCTAACTATTGGCACTACTAGACCCTGCTCTGTTCCTACTGCAACACCAATATCATAATAATTCTTATACAGAATCTCATCCCCTTCTATCTCGGCGTTTACCGATGGAACTGCTTTAAGAGCTTCAATAGTAGCTTTTACAAAAAATGACATAAATCCTAGCTTCACGCCATGCTTCTTCTCAAACTCTTCACGATACTGCATACGCAAATTAATAACTTTCAACATATCAATTTCATTAAAAGTAGTTAGAATAGCTGCAGTATTTTGTGATTGTTTTAAACGATCCGCTATAGTTTTACGAAGACGTGACATTTTAACACGCTCAACCATCCCTTCATTTGTACGTACAATATTGGCTATAACAGGTAATTCTGTTTCTTTTGCAGGCGGGGTATTTATGAACTCTAGTACATCTCCCTTGGTCACTCTGCCTTCTCGACCAGTACCTTTTATGTCAGCTAATTGCAGTTTATTTTCGCTCACTAATCTTTGCACCGAGGGCGGAACATCAACCTTGTTGGTACTTGCAGGTTGCTGTTTTATCTCTTTGTCTAGTGTACTAAGTGAAGCTACACTAGAAGCTTCTCCTTCGGTAATTTGTCCTACGCTCTCACCCACATATACTGTATCACCCTCATTCTTAAGTATTTTGCTTATTACACCAGAGGAAAGTGCATTTACTGCTAACGTAACTTTCTCTGTCTCAAGTTCTAAAAGTAGCTCATCCACTTTTACTGCATCTCCTTGTTTTTTATGCCACTTAGCAATAGCCGCTTCTGATACAGACTCTCCAAGAGATGGAACTATAATTTCAATACTCATAATTATTTTATTCTCCCAATTATATTCTATTATACTATTATTTATATCTTGCACTAATAACAAAAATTGTTTTAGCACTCAAATGATGTTAAAAACATCTATCTATAAAACATCTATCTATAAAACATCTATTTTTTGCAGTCATTTTAGTATACTATTATTTTATTTACCACTAATATATATTAAGGATATTATAGGGAATGAAATGAAAGATCGGAAAGAAATTGAGCCATATATGGCATATAAGCCTACTCAGGTATATAATGTCTTGAAAGATTTATCTAGAAAGCAAGGATATACACTATCAGCAGAGACGTATGAAAATCTGGGTAATCCTGAGAATAAAATCAATTATTATCTTAAAAATGACAATAATTATATCACTGCTCCATCTCATGATGCTCAAAAAGGTAGTACGCTTACAACAACTGCAGCCCCATTAAAGGATACACTTGGAGTATTAAACCAAGATCATAACTGGAAGAAAGCAATAATTCCTATTTGTCAGTCTAACAAATATTTTTTTGGACTTCTGACAAGGAAACACTTCACATACTTAGAACTTAATAAAGATAATGCTGGCAATATAACATCTCATCATCAGGATTCCAAAGGATGGCTTAGCCGTTTCTACCCACTAAAGCCAATTAGAGACTCACTAGAAGAAACATTTGGAAAAGATAGAGTTACCTTTAAATCATCATATCTAGGTCATCAGAAAATAGCTGATAATATAAATTGCGGTCGATTTATCCTGTCTTATATAAAAAACGTTATTACTGGTGATCTTGCTAAAAATAAAATAAATCCTCAAACTCAGACAAGTTTATTTAGCGATTTTGACACAACAATTAACAAACCACCTAAGGAGGAAAAGATTTTACCTAAAGCTAAAGTCCCAACACCAAAACCCCCAAATATGGTAGACCACGTATCACGCATTAGTAGAAAACCTAATAATCCAGCAAGAACACATTAAGTCACGCGAATTCGATATAAGAATTAATAATTCTTATATCGATACTTGCTTTGTTATAAGGAAAAATGCACTCTTGAAGCGACTGACGCGGATGCGTTTTAACTTTTTTCATCATTCAATATGTGATTTTAATAATCAGGTGGGCAGCCGCTTCAAACATGATTGTTTCTATATATAATACTGAATTCGATGTAACTTGTTACATCGAATTCAGGTTAAGTAGTACCACTCCTCCTACCATCCATCTCAGCAAATACATCTTCCCACGATCCAGTAGTTGCAGCTTTGGTATATTCTGTCACCCTTCCTTCAAAGAAATTAGTATGTTCAGCACCGTTTAAGATTTCATCAAGCCAAGGCAACGGATTAGTATCAATTAAATAAATCTCTTTAAGTCCAAGCTGCATTAATCTGCGATCGGCAATATAACGAATATATTGTCTTACCTCTCTAGCTGTCAGACCTTCAATGCCACCAACTTCAAATGCTAGTTCAATAAAGGCATCTTCAAAATGCACAATAGTAGCACACGCTTCATAAAGACGGCTACGAAGCTCTTCAGTCCATACTTCAGGGTTTTCTCTAATAAAAGTTTTAAATAACATAATGATAGAATCAGTATGTAACGTCTCATCCCTTACTGACCAACTAATAATTTGCCCCATACCTTTCATTTTATTAAAACGAGGAAAATTAAGTAAAATAACAAATGAAGCAAATAGCTGTAATCCTTCAGTAAATGCACCAAATACTGCTAAAGTAGTAGCAATATCTTCTTTAGTTTCTACACCGAAACGCTGCATATAGTCATATTTATCTTTCATTTCTCTATATTTGAGAAATGCTGAATATTCAGTTTCTGGCATACCTACGGTATCAAGCAGATGAGAATAAGCAGCAATATGAATTGTTTCCATATTAGAAAACGCTGATAACATCATCAGTACTTCAGTTGGCTTAAATACCCTAGAGTAATGTTTCATATAACAATTATTTACTTCAATATCAGCTTGAGTAAAGAAACGAAATATTTGAGTTAATAAATGTTTTTCTCCTGGACTTAAATTATATTTCCAGTCTTTTAGATCATCAGCCAGCGGCACTTCCTCTGGTAACCAATGAATTCGTTGTTGAATATGCCACGCTTCATAAGCCCATGGATAAGAAAATGGTTTGTAGATTGGACTGGCATTAAGTAAAGACATATTATATTTCCTTTTTAATTTTAAGTATACTACTATAAAACGTCATTGCGAGGAGACTGTAGGTTGACGAAGCAATCTATATGACAAGCTTCATGGATTGCCACGCTCACATGCGTTCGCTCGCAATGACGATTGGATAAGAATTGATAAATTCTTATCCCGAATTCGCGTATATTCATTAGACTTCCTGCATAATTCGCTTTTGCTGAGGAATTTGTAGGAGACACGGAACGCAGAACCGCAGCATACTCAAATGTACGTGAGGATTCGAGTACCGGATCGACGCACAAATTACCAGCAAAAGTAGAATTATGCAGGAAGTCTATTACTGACAGGATAAACATTCATCATAAGACACAACTTCTTTTTCTTGTTTTTTCTTATTATCTCTTTCAATATCTTGAAAATCCGCTTTCTTGACATCGTGTGATACTTTATCAGCTCTTTGAATTGAGGTTGATCTACAATAATATAAACTCTTAACCCCTTTTTTCCAAGCTCTAAAATGGATATTATTTAAATACATCTTACTTACATTGCCTGCTAAGAAAACATTTAGAGATTGAGATTGTGAAATATGTGGTGTCCTATCTGCTGCTAGATCAATAAGCCAATTTTGATCAATCTCATAAGCAGTTCTGAAAACATCTTTTTCATGGCTGGATAAAAAGGTTAGATGTTGAACTGAGCCTTCATGAGTTGCAATTGATGACCAAACCTGCTCATTATTAAAACCTTTGGTGCTTAACAGCTTTTCTAAATATTTGTTACGTACATTAAAAGATCCAGTAAGAGTCTTTTGGACAAAACTATTAGCAGCAAATGGTTCAATTCCAGGTGAACTATTGCCAGCAATAATAGAGATTGATGCCGTAGGAGCAATAGCTGTTTTATTACTAAACCGTTCGTTAATACCTACTTCAACTGCATCGAGGCAAGCACCACGTTCATCAGATAGAACTACTGAAGCTTTATCAACTTCTTTATGAATATGTTCAAATATTTGATTATTCCAAACCTTTGCCATTACCGACTCTATTGGTACATCCTTTGATTGTAGGAATGAGTGAAAACCCATAACACCTAAACCTACGCTACGTTCACGCATTGCTGAATATTTAGCTCGCTCCATGGTACTAGGTGCTTTAGTAATAAAATCTTCAAGTACATTATCTAAAAAACGCATTATGGTAGGAATAAACTCGGGGTCATTTTGCCAATCATCAAAATATTCTAAATTTACAGAAGACAAACAACACACAGCAGTTCTAACCTTACCCAAATGATCAATGCCAGTTGGCAGGGTAATCTCGCTACAAAGATTAGAAGTTTTTACTTGTAGCCCAAGTTTTTTATGATGCTGCGGAATATATTTATTGACAGTATCAATAAATAAAATATAGGGTTCTCCAGTTTCTATTCTAGTAGTTAGTAACTTAACCCACAAATCTCTAGCCTTAACTTCACGTACAACTTTTTTAGTAGCAGGGCTGATTAATGGAAAATTTCCATCACTCTCAACTGCTTGCATAAATGCATCTGTTACAGCTATGCCGTGATGCATGTTTAAAGCTTTACGATTAGTATCACCACCAGTATGGCGTCTTAAGTCTATGAATTCCTCAATTTCAGGGTGATCAATTGGTAAATATATAGCAGCACTACCACGTCTAATTGACCCTTGAGAAATAGCTAAAGTCATAGAATCGACAACCTTGACAAATGGAATAATGCCAGAAGAAGTACCTTTGCCTTTAATTGCTTCATTAATAGAACGAACATTGCCCCAATAGCTTCCTATACCACCACCGCGTGAGGCTAACCAAACATTCTCAGTCCAAAGATCTACAATACCTTCTAAACTATCATCTGTTTCATTCAAAAAACAGGAAATAGGCATCCCTCTGTCAGTTCCACCGTTACTAAGAACCGGTGTAGCTGGCATAAACCACAACTTGCTTATGTACTCATATAATTGCTGAGCTGATTTTGCATTATCAGCATAATAGCTAGCTACTCTAGCAAATAGATCTTGAAACCCCTCTCCGGCTAGTAAGTATCTATCTTTTAGCACTGCTTTGCCAAAATTAGTCAGTAAATCATCTCGTTTCTTATCAATTTTTATAGGAAATTTAGTATTTGCTTGCGTTGCCATTATTATATTATCTTATATCTTATTGTTTTAATTAAATTGGGATCATAGCAGATTTTTGTCTTAACACTAATACCATAATCACATAATTTTTAAAAATTCTTCCAATTCTACAAGACTCGAAACATTAATCAAATTAAATTTATGATCAGTTTTTTTCAGCATATTAGTTAGAACCTTACCTGCACCTATTTCAACTATTTGTTCTATTTTCAGATTTTCCAATTCGTTTAAAGTTTGACGCCACCTCACCCTACCACAAATCTGGGAGATTAAGTTTTGTTTTATCTCTATAGGGTTAGTTATTGGTTTAGCTGTAACATTTTGTATCACCGGAACAAACGGTTTGTTAATTGCTACTTTGTCTAAAGCCTTTGCCATTTGCTCTTCTGCTGGCTTCATCAAACTACAATGAAAAGGACTGCTGACATTCAATTTAATAGCTTTATAGCCTAAATCTTTTACGATAGATATTACCCGTTCCACTGCTATAGTTTTACCACTAATTACCACCTGTCCATCTATATTATCGTTAGCTATATCAAGGTCTATAACCTCTTTGATGATTTCTTCAAGCTTTTTTAGAGGTACGCCTATACATGCCGCCATTGAGCCTTGACCGACCGGATAGGCTTCTTGCATGGACTTACTACGTACTGCTAGCAATTGGGTAGTTACTTGTATATCTATACTTTCCGCTGCACATAATGCACTATATTCTCCTAAAGAATGACCTGCAACATATGAACACAGGTTAGTAATATTTCTATTTGTTTGTTGCTTAATGACATTCAATATTGCCATAGATACTGCCATTAGTGCTGGTTGAGCATTAATAGTCAAAGTTAAATCTTCACTTAATCCATTAAAGACAATATGGCTTAATTTTCTTCCAAGAGTATTATCTACCATTTCAAATGTCTCTTTTGCCACCTGAAAGTTATCGTAGAATTCTTGCCCCATACCAACCATTTGTGACCCTTGACCTGGAAAGACAAATGCTCTATTCATAATAATACCATAATAATTTAATTTATCCGCTGTCGATTATGAGAATTTCAACAATACTGTCAATAGTTTTAATTATTCTAAATTTATTAATATCAGAGTCAATGGCATCGGACTATGTCAAAGAAACTTTTATACATTTAGACAAAAAAGCATGGCAAGATTGTGAAAAGATGGCAAAGTCTTCAAAAGATAAAACCTTAATCAAAATTATTATGTCTCAAAGATTCTTAGACCCGAATTATAAGAAAAATAGCTTTGAAGAGGTAATAAAATTTATACAAAACAATCCCCACTGGCCGCAAGTCGATAAACTAAAAGAGATGGCAGAACAATATTTAAACTATAACACAGACCAAGCTTTAATTGTAAACTGGTTTAGTGAAAACGAACCAATTACTGCTTTAGGCTATAAATTTTATGCTTTAGCCAGTAGAAAATTAATAAAAGATCCACAAAAATTAGCGAAGATTATAAAAAATGGTTGGATTTATGGGGTTTTCACGCAAGCAGAAGAAAGCAATTATTTGAGTAATTTCAAAAATATATTATGTGAAGAAGATCATGTAAAAAAAATTGATGAATATTTATGGGCAGGGGATATGCGTAGTGCAAAAAAATATATGCATTATGTCAGTAATGGCTATAAACAAAATTTTATTGCCCAAATTGCTATCTTAAATAAATCTAATGATAGTGAAAAACTTTTTCAACAAGTATCAGAAAAATATTATACCCCATCTTTATTATTTAACTATTTGGATTCCAAGAAAACAGAGATTCCTACCAGCCAAAGTATTGCTCTATTTAAAAAAGTAAAGCAAGATAAAAGACATTCCGCCTATTGGGCTCGTGTACAATCTTATTATGCTAGAGAATTTATTGACCAAAAAGATTTTTCCAGTAGTTATAAAATAATTAGCATACCTCTTACTGTCTACCCTGAGGATGTAAGAGAAGCACAATGGCTTAGTGGTTGGCTTGCCCTTAGATTTTTGCATAAGCCTGATATTGCTTTAAGTCATTTTAACAAATTTATGAAAGTTGCAGCTAAACCATTAAGCGTATCAAGGGGGCAATATTGGCTAGCTAGAACTTATGAAGCCAAAGGGGATAAAGAGCAAGCGAATAAATTTTATCATATGGCCAGCAAGTATTCCCATAGTTTTTATGGACAATTAGCTAATATCGAACTTAACAAACGGCACTTCATTTTACCACAAAAGCCTACCTCCACTAAGCATAATAATGAAAATAGTGAAATTATTAGAGCCATAAAATATTTGATTAAACATGGTAAGCATGATTTAGCTCTGTTATATGCTAAAACAGCTATTGAAAAATCATCAACCCCATCTAAGATTGTATTAATTACCGATATCATTAGCACAAAGGGTAATATTTATCATACAGTAGATGTAGCAAAAACTGCTTGTCAACATCATACTTTTATTAAGGATTATGCTTTCCCTACCCCTTATACTAAGGCAGTAAAAAATACCCCCCTAGAACCAGCTTTAACATACAGTATTATAAGACAGGAGTCAGTTTTTAATCAGCATGCAATTAGTACAGCTAAAGCTAAGGGACTAATGCAACTTACGGATAAAGCTGCTTATGATACGGCTAAATCTGTTGGCTGTAAATGTCATATTAAAAAGCTAACTCTTGACCCTAAATATAACATTATGCTAGGTACTAATCATTTTAAAGAATACTTACAACTATATAATGGTAATTATCTTTTAGCCATTGCAGCTTATAATGCTGGTCCTTGTAGAATCACAAGATGGATTAATCTGTTTGGTGATCCTCGTGACTTTAAGAATTTACGACAAATAATTGATTGGATTGAACTAATACCATATGCAGAAACTAGGAACTATACTCAACGTGTTTTGGAAAATCTGCAAGTTTATCGATCTATTATCAATAGAAATAATAATATAAAATTAGAACAATATCTTTTAAAGACTAAAGATAATAAGAGAGAAATATAGCTATACCCTAGTTTAAATAATGTTATTTAAGTTGACAGTTTAACATTATCTGACTATAAAGAAATATATTATTTCGTATTGGATATGAATTTATGAAACGTACATTTCAACCTAGCAATTTAGTAAGAAAAAGAAGACATGGATTTAGGGCAAGGATGGCAACTGTCGGCGGTAGAGAAATTTTAAGGAAACGCCGAGCAAAAGGCAGAAAAAAATTATCAGCGTAGTAAGTGCTTATCTCATCCCTAAAAAATCAGAAAGAATTTGACCTAGTT
Source organism: Candidatus Tisiphia endosymbiont of Empis tessellata (assembly GCF_964031035.1). NCBI lineage: Bacteria > Pseudomonadati > Pseudomonadota > Alphaproteobacteria > Rickettsiales > Rickettsiaceae > Candidatus Tisiphia > Candidatus Tisiphia endosymbiont of Empis tessellata. Next base: position 766,440 of record NZ_OZ034997.1, read on the forward strand.
AATAAGTTAGGAAAAAAGTTCCATAGTCCTTATTTTATCACAATAATAGCAAAGAATTCTACTAAGCTCTTTGCAAAGCTAAATGTAAAAGGTAATATTGACAACCTATGTAAGAAATCTAGTGAGATTTTATATAATTCGTCAAATACATTACTTTTTGGCATGAAAGTCGGAAAAAAGTTAGGAAACGCTGTTATTCGTAATAAAATCAAAAGACGTATCAGGCATTTAGTTAGACTGCTAAGCAAGGAATCAAAATTCAAACAAAATAGTTGGGCAATGATAGTCATCCCTAGGAAAGGTTTTGAGCAAATTGAATTTGCAACTTTATTAAGTGAACTATACAAGATAGTTTCACAGGTGTAATCCTTACTGCATAAATTACCTCCTGCAATCAAAAGTTATCATTCGTGTAAAAAATATCATCCTAGCCTTGATGCGGAATCCAGCCCTTATTCAGCTACCATCAAGTTACCCGAATTCGCGTAAGTTAAGTTGGAAATAATTTGGATTGCATAATACTGATACTAGGCTAGTGGAATTTAGGTTCAGAATTAGCAAACAAACTTTCCTACTTTTTAATGATTTTTATTATTAATATTCAAACTTAAGTTGAATTATTTTTGCTTATTCTTTATAATTATTCGTAATAATAACCTGAATTCGATGTAACAAGTTACATCGAATTCAGTATTATATATAGAAACAATCAGGTTTGAAGCGGCTGCCACCTGATTGTTAAAATATAATACTCCATTCAATATGTGATTTTAATAATTAAAATGCACTCGCGTCAGCGCTTCAAGAGTGCATTTTTCCTTATAACAAAGCAAGTATCGACATAAGAATTAATAATTCTTATATCGAACTGTGGTTAATAATATGTTTTATACGTACCGTTAGGGCATAATTTATTTTTCAACAGTTTCATTATATGAAAAAATTTTTAACATTATTCATATTACTAATTATTTATAGTAATACTTTTGCTCAAGTACAAGTATCTAATCTTATCACTCCAGTTAGTTATTTTGTCAATCATGAGCAACAACTTAAAATTCTTGATGAATATTTAAGTAAATATAGACAAGCAAGCATAGTGGGTACTAGCGGTATAGGTAAAACTCAATTAATTAGAATGTATGTTTATGAAAATAAAAATAATTATGATCTAATTTGGTTTTTTGATTATAACCTTGATTTTGATGAACAATTTGTTAAATTAGCAAAACAACTTAATATGGTTAAACAAACTAATATATCTGAAGAAGTTGCTTTAGCAAAAAAAGAAGTAATATCATATTTAACTGCTACTAATAAATGGTTATTAGTGTTTGATAATTTAAAAGTTAATGAAAATAAGAAAGTACAAGATTTAATTGATTGGGAGCATAATGGTCAGGTCGTGTTTTGTTCGCAAGATAATGAAAAGTTATCTAATATTATAGCAATGCCCCTACTTGATGTGTCTACTATTGTAGCTTTAGCTAATAACTTATTAGACAATAAAAATAACAATAATATCGAATTTTTAATACAATCTTTTAGTGGTTATCCAATATTGATAGTGCAAGGAGCTCAATTACTTAACAAAGTTAAAGGTTTAGATAAAGAGGAATATAAAAAGAAAATTTATCAATCGACTGATAAAATAGCAACAAATATTAGCATGGCTATTCAACAATTAAATCCTAGTGCAGTAAAATTACTTAATAAAATAGCTTTACTAAATAACCAAAGCTTCTCGAAACAGCTTCTTAGCACCATTACTGATCATAAAGATACTTTAATGATGATATATATCAATTATCTAAATCTATGCTAATCAGTAATATTGATCCTAACAAATATAACCCTATTTTTGAAATGCATGATATAGTTAGCAATAAAATAATGGAACTAAATGGTGATAATAATAAAATATATTTAAAAAATATTATTAGCAAATTACCTAAATTTAAAGGGTCTTATTCAGGATATTTGTGGAAAAGAGCCAAGACTATACTAGAAATTCTTTTAAAAAACTCTGAGAAATATAATGTTGACCTATACGCAATACTTACCTTAAGGGTAGAGTTATTCTCTCTGTATATCAACCTTCATAATGCCAGCAAAGCACAACAAATGTTTGATTGGTTTAGTCAAAAAGATAAAGAATTTAAATTGTGGCAGATGTCTGAAACTCAAAAATTTTATTATGCTAAGTACTTAGGAATAGTGGGAGCGTATTATAAAACAATATTAATGGATTTTAACACAGCAATTTCTTATTTTACTAAAGCATTAAATATTCTAGATAAGCTTGATAATGAAGCTGATTATTACGCTATTAAATTAAATCTTCTCTCTAATCTAGCTATGACTTATATATTCTTAGGTGAAATAAAAATATCTGAAGAACTTTTTAAAAAGATAGAAAAGCTAGTAAAATCAAGAGTAATGCAAGAAGATGAAATATATACACTATATATTATAAAAGCTTCATTCTTTGAGATTCAAGGTCACTATCAAGAAGCTTTAGAGTGTGCAGATAAAGTTATTGAAATATTTATAAAAAATGGTCATAATATTAATGACTCATACGCTTTTACAATTTATATGTATAGAGCATATATGTTGAATTTTTTGGGTAGATATCAAGAATCTTATACTCAGGTTCAATCATTATATAACTCAATACACAATGAGTATGAAGATGGAGATATTTATGCAATAATGGCAAGAAGTGCATTAGGTTTAGGTAAAGTAGATCAAGCTTATGAATATATTAGTAATGCTATCCTCCTGTTCTTAGCAGAAGACAAGAAAAATGCAGAGAACACAAATTAAGGAATTTGGCATACACCATCCTAACACAGTTGATATGTTTGAATATTGCAAACAATATAACATGGATTTGTGGGTCAAGAACAATTAAACATTAAGGTTCAATCGTTGGAACTTTATATTAAGTGGCAGCTCATCGCAACTACCTTAACATTGGTTCTATCTATGCAATTGCTAATAGAGATTTCCAACGAGTATATACTCCACTGAATCGGTTGATGGAGTAATAGCTAATTTATAACCATATTCCGTAATTAAGTAGTAAGTGTAATATTCATGAACGTTTTCGATACTTACATCATCAATAGTTCTGTTTCCAAGCAAAATATCTGCTCTATCCTGATCAAGCTTGAGGTTTGGAGATGTTACTACAATTTTTATACCAATAAAATTGTCATTTTGTATCTCTAGTTCAATCTTAATAACAGCATCTCTGTATATATTGCTAGATGCCGCAACAATTAAACACATAATAATCTGAGCTATATTGTCATCGATATTTGTGCTGATTAACCTTGTGAACACTAGTTCAATATTATGATTTTTTGATTTTAAAAAATCAGTACTTAATCTATTAATTTCTGCAATAGCAATTTTGTTCCCCTCAGAAGGTAGAGAGTATACATAACGATGAAACTGTAAATAGCTCATGAGTCTATTTATACTATCCTGAACCAGTTTAGTAGCTTTCTCTTGATACTCTATAGTTTTTATTAACCCAATAGCATTATCTATAACACCTATTGATCCTGCAAAATCATGACATATTTTTTCATTTAAAGCTTGGCATAATTTTAGTGAATTTAGCATATTCTTAATAAACTCGTTTAGCTGGTGAAATGCTATCTACTTCATCTGTCAAAGTTGTAAGAGTTACAGGTTTGTAATCTAACTTCACCTTACCTTTCTCATCAATCCAAGCTAGTGTATGTTTCATCCACTCCTCGTCGTTACGCTCTAAATAATCTTCCCTAGAATGAGCCCCCCTACTTTCTTTTCTATTGGCGGCAGAGTGCATAGTAATCACCGCTTGGTCTAATAAATTAGCTAGTTCTAATGCTTCAACCAAGTCGCTATTCCATATTAATGATCTATCATTAACCTGAATATCAGCATATTCCTTTCGTGCCTGGTCAATCAGTTCTATTCCTTGATCTAGAACTTCTTGAGTTCGGAATACTGCTGCATGATTTTGCATGATTTTTTGCATTTTAAGTCTTAAGTCAGCTACTGGTAGGCCCCCTTTAGCATGACGTATACCATCAAATCTGCTAATTATTTTATCCAATATAGACTCCGGCAAGCTTTTATGCTTTTGCCCTACTTTAACAATTTCAGCAGCTTTTTGTGCTGCGGCTCTACCAAATACTACTAAATCAAGCAGAGAGTTTGATCCTAACCGATTGGCCCCATGTACTGAAACGCAAGCAGCTTCACCGATTGACATTAACCCAGGAATAATCTTGTTATGACCATCCTGATCTTTATCAATAACTTGCCCATGGTAATTTGTTGGTATTCCCCCCATATTATAATGCACTGTTGGTAATACAGGTATTGGCTGAAGAGTTACATCAATACCAGCAAAAATTTTAGCCGTCTCTGAAATACCAGGTAAACGTTCGTGAAGAATTTCCGGCGGTAAATGATCTAAATGTAAGAATACATGATCTTTATGCTCCCCTACCCCCCTACCATCTCTGATTTCCATGGTAATAGCTCTTGATACTACATCTCTTGAAGCAAGATCCTTAGCAGCGGGAGCATATCGTTCCATAAATCGCTCTCCATTAGAATTTACTAAATACCCACCTTCTCCTCTAGCACCTTCGGTAATTAAGCAACCAGCTCCATATATACCAGTTGGGTGGAATTGGACAAATTCCATATCTTGCAAGGCAATAGAACTTCTTGCCGCCATGCCAGCTCCATCACCAGTACAAGTATGAGCACTTGTTGCAGAAAAATAAGCTCTACCATACCCGCCAGTAGCTAAGACCACTAAGTGAGCATGGAAACAGTGAATTGTTCCGTCATCAAGATTCCAAGCAACTACCCCTACACATTCTCCATTATTCATTAATAAATCAAGGGCAAAATATTCGATAAAAAACTGGGCTTTATTTTTTAAAGCCTGTTGATATAAAGTATGTAATATTGCATGACCAGTACGATCTGCTGCAGCACAAGTCCTTTGAGCTGCTTGTCCCTTACCATAATTTGTTGTCATGCCACCAAAGGGGCGTTGATAAATTTTGCCTTCTTCTGTTCGAGAAAAAGGTACTCCATAATGCTCAAGCTCTAGCACTGCTGCAACTGCATGTTTACACATATACTCAATTGCGTCTTGATCACCCAACCAATCCGAGCCTTTTACTGTATCGTACATATGCCAACGCCAATCATCTTGCCCCATATTACCAAGAGAAGCACTAATTCCCCCTTGGGCAGCCACAGTATGACTCCTAGTTGGGAAAACCTTACTAATGCAAGCAGTATTTAAGCCCTCTTTCGCCATACCAAAAGTAGCCCTAAGACCAGCCCCACCTGCTCCAACTACCACTACATCAAATTCATGGTGGATAATATTATAAGATTTAAACATTTATATAAATTCCTTTTGTTTGTAATAATCCTTTTGTTCATAGTACCCTACATTTTTTATATAACCACTATTAAAATGGCTGCTGATTGTCTATTAGCGAGGAGTCGTTGAAAGCGGCGACACGGCAATCTAGGATACGCGAAGCGTTACTCTAAAAAAACAGCTTTGCTGTTTACCTAGATCACCACGGCATCTAAAGAGCCTTGCTATGACGATTATAGAAAAATGTAGGGTACTATGCCTTTTGTTACAGAATATATCATATATTTATTCTTGACTAAGCTTTTCCAAACAAATTTTTTCAGTAATTTTTTGCAATTGTTCTACCCTGCCAATTAAATACAGCAACTGCTCCTTAGTAATCCTGTAGTTTTTGTCATATCTTGCTTTAACATAAGCATCTCGAAGTAATGTAAAACATGCTTTTTGCTCTTCACTTTCATAGGGAAATATTTTGCAAAGATCATGATAAAAAATCCGTGCTCTTTTGTTTAATTTTAATATATCATGTAATTTTGGTTTATAACCGGAAAAGACTAATAAAATAGCATTGTAAAAACTCTCGGTAGCTTGATGAAGTAAAAAGGCTGATTCAGAGTAATTGTCATCTTCAAAAAAAGCTTTTATTCCAATGAATAGTCCTTTTCCTCTACCAAACCAACATTCATATTCTTCTTGAGCTATTGGTTTGCGTTCCGACCATGGCAAGTCCTTAGCTTCCGATAGCACAAATTCCCCAGTATCATATAGCAAAATTCCTTCATTTCTAATATCACGAAAAAAATACTTACCTTTCTCGAGTTGGTTATTTACAAAGTGAATAGGCTCAAGTATCAGTGTCACTGATGGTTCTTTCATGGATACTAATGGATCTTTGGTAATATCTATAGGGAATTTTCTATCTAATCTTTTATGTATGTTATGCTCTAAGTTAATAGCTTGATATACAGCATATTTTCCTTTCTTTAAGACCAGTAACAGATCTATATCGCTCTGATAAACATAGGTTTAATATGATTCTCTGTGTACACGTCTTGTACCCAATCTCCCCTAGCATATGAGCCAAATAAAACTATCATTGCTATTTTTGATTTGCCAGCAGCTAAAATTTCTTGGACAATCGTGTCTAATCTTTCTTTAATAACTAATGAACGTTCAGGTAATGTAGTTTGCATAAGATTATTTTTGTTGACTCATCAGATTACTATAACCTGGATTCGATGTAACTTGTTACATCGAATCCAGTGTTATATATAGAAACAATCAGGTTTGAAGCGGCTTGCCCCCCCACCTGATTGTTAAAATGCACTCGTAGAACCGCTTCAAGAGTGCATTTTTCCTTATAACAAAGCAAGTATCGATATAAGAATTATTAATTCTTATATCGAGCTGAGGTTGAGGTTACTATAACATAAAATAATGCTACCACTAAGAAGGCAATCGTTATAATGCAAAATATTTTAAGTAATATAATTAACCCTGTGCGGAGCTTAATACAACTAATATAATCTTCAATTACCACTCGCATACCAAGCATTGAATGATAGAAAGCGGTAATAAGCAGTATTCCTAAAGGGACAATATTGTAAGGTCTTTGTAAAGTACTAACAAAATGAGTAAAACCCTCTCTAGTAGCATATTTAATAAAAGATATTAGCCAAATAGAACAAATTGCTAAAATAATAGCTGTTATTCTTTGATGTAACCAATGACTAGAACCGCTCTTTGCCGAACCAACTCCTTTAGCTTTTGCCAAATCTGTCCTTAAATTATTATTCATATAGAGGCCATAAGTTAAATTATTATTTCACCTTACGTATAACACCCATGGCAATTTAAAAGTCATAGGAAAAACAACCTAGCGTCATTGCGAGGAGTGCATAAGCACGACGAAGCAATCCATTTCTAATTACTTTATGGATTGCTTCAACCACTACGTGGTTTCGCAATGACGTCTTGTACTTTTCTGCAATTTTTAAATGCTATACGTAAGGTGAATCACTAATAGACATTTAGAAATTTATAAACAATATTAACAACCTGTTTTGGTTAGCTATAACAACCAAAAAACTAACATCATCAATATCGAAGCTACTACCACAAACCAACCTGTGAAGTTAATAGCCCTTATTGAAAAACAATGCCCACTATCCCAAATTAAGTGACGCACCCCATTACATAAATGATAAAACCATGTAAAACTTATGAATATTAGAGGAATTCTAAGTAAATTACATTTAAAGCACTGTAAATATTCAGGATCAAATTTACTAAAAGCTAATAAAATAAAGCACCACGACAATATTGATAGTCCAAAAAATAAGCCTATCCCCGTTATACGATGCAAAATAGACAAAACGGAGCTTATCTGCTTTTTATATATCGTCAAATGAGGAGAAGTAGGTCTACTATTATAAATTTCCTGCTTTGTTTTTGTCATAAGTTTCTGTCATAAATTATCTATAGGTGTAATCTATATCCTAAAACAAATTCAGGATGAAGCCCCTATAACTCTAAATAGCAACAGTATAAACGCTAGTTAGAAAATACTCAAGTTTTCATATTGTATTGTATTGTATTGTATTGTACAATAACTATTATACAATAATGAAGTTAATTTTATGAGAACGATGAGTATTAGTTTAAACGAGACCTTATATGATAAATTAAAATATATGATTCCTTCTAAAAAAATTAGTAACTTTGTAAGCAATGCTATTGCTAAAGAATTAGAAAAAAAGGAACTGGAACTTACTTTGGCATATAAATATGCAGAGCAAGATAATGAACGTCAAAATTTGCTAAAAGAGTGGGATGCAATAGATGACATTAGTAAAAAATAAAGAAATAATACGAGGCAATATTTATTGGGTAAATCTTGATCCAACAATTGGAACTGAAATTCAAAAAACAAGACCTGCAATAGTTATATCTAATAATATTCAGAATAAAATATCTAGTAGAGTAATAATTATCCCCATTACCTCAAATATTAATAATATTTTTCCTTTTGAAGTAAGAGTTACAGTTAACAACAAAACTGCAAAAGCGTTAACTGATCAAATTAGAACCATAGATAAATCTAGATTGGGAGAGTTTATAGAACAGTTGAATAAAACTGAGATTATTAATATTGAAAAAGCTATTAAAGTTACTTTAAGTTTAACTTAAGTAACCTAGGTTTGATATAACAAGTTATCAGTATCATCTCTGCTCAGGTTGATGACATAGGGACTATTACTCCTTATACTTCATCTCCATAGAGTAAGGCACAACCTTTGAAAATATTTTACCAATTATTGGTACTTTAGTGATAACGTTACTTGCAAAAAAGAAAGAAGGTATTACATTACCTTTAAGCTTCATTTGATGTTTATTAGTATCAATTGTACCTTGCATTGTAAAATCAAAAAATGGTCCGGTAGCTGATGTATCAGCAATATTTATGGTATTACCTATATAACTAAATCTACCTGTCATGTTCCTAAACATGATATCCTTATTATTTAATATAAAACTCATAAAACCTGGGAAAGAAACAACCGATACCATTCTAGTAAGAAAAGGCACATCGGTAGTAACAAAGTGCTTGATATCAAATGTTCCATCTACGATTGGTATCACTTCTCCCTTTCTAGCATCATATCTTTTTGTATCAAGTGTCAGATTTATAATACCAGATTTCATTTTATTATACATACCAATACCTCTAAATAAAGCTCCAGCATTATCACAGGTAACTATCCATTGTTCTAGATCTTTTTTATCTGTAAGTAGCATTTTAAAAGATTTAGTACCAATTTTTGAATTTAAAGAACCAGAAAAACATTTGATTTTATTACAATCAATTTGTAAATTAAGCTTATCAAGCATTATATTATTTTTTAACCTTACCCTATCTACATCAACTGTTAAATGAATATTTTTTGGATCTCCTTCTTTCTCTAAGAATTGCATCATATTAGATTCAGACAAATCTAGTTGTTTCCCATGAATCTGAGCATTCAAGCTATCTTTACCTAAAAGCAATTTTCCTACTAGATCAGTCGTATTATACTTCATCACAGGTAAAGTAACATCATACTTATCTTCTGCTACTTTAACCTTACCAACTATTTTTAAGTTATTTTCTCCCGAAAGATTAAAATCAATATCACCATTTAGGTTATTATATAACTTGCCAGTTAAAGTAAAGTTAGCTTCACTACCAAGTTTTTTATGTATAGATATTTTATCAATATAAAATTCTAAGTTTTTGAGGTTAGTATTGGCTTTAATTAAGCTTTTCCCATCTTTTTGCTCTTTATATTCAAAATCTAGGACACTACTACCTGAGATTAACTTTAATATACCAACCTTTTGGTTATTACCCATAATGGTAGTTTTTACTTTTAATAAATTCTGATAATCATCTTGGTTATTATCAGTGACATTAACATCGATAAGTAAATTACTGTCATAGCCATTAATTTTACCTATACCGATCAAATTTACCTTATCGCCATTAAATGTTCCAGTTATTTTAGCATTTTTTAATATGACATTGTCACTAAATGCTTTGCCATTTACTCCCGTTATTATTGTAGAAATGTCATAAGTATTTTTGATAACTGGACTAATCGGTATTATTATGCCAATTTTTGAATTAGCGATTCCAGTAATCTTTTTAAGATCGATTCCTTGTTTTTTTACCTTATTATAATCCTCACTTGATATGAAATCAATTAAATCGTTAACACTCCCCTTAGCATTAGCATTAACGATAAAATTTGATTTATCCATCCCTTGCCAATCAAAAGTTATTACCCCACCTGAAATAAGGCTATCACTACTATATGCTTGATTTAATATGAACTTAACAGATAGCCCAGATATAGTAACATCAGTATCAATTTTTCGTAAAGGGGGATAGTCTTTATCATATTGATATTCAAGATCTACAACATGCAGCTTGGCTTTCAGTGCTGTTTCTAGGGAAATATTCTTCTCTAAAGAATTTTTATCAAAATTAAAATCAAATTCTCCATTTCTAATATAACCACCTTTCATATATTCCTGTAGAAATAAAATTACTTTATCTTCAGGAATAATTTTCTCAACAATTTGATAAATCATTATAGGAATATTCTGAGCATTACCACTTGCTTGAATTATGCTACCATCCAATACACTATTGAATAATAGATAGGCTTTATCACCAAACTCTAGTTTGCAATTGATCGATTTCTTAGAAGCTCTAGAAATTTTACTGTTATAGGAACAAAATCCTTCACCATCAGGTAATTTTTCACCATAACTATCAAGCAAAGAAATATTTTTTATAGGACCTAAGTTTAACTGTGTTTCAATCTTATTTTTAAAAAAATCCACAATGGATATAGCAGATATTTTGGCATTTATTACTAGTTGATCATCTTTAGAGATTAAGGAAAAACTATCTATGTCAATAGTACTAAGAATTAAAGGCTTGGTTGTTATATCATCAATAATAAAACTGATTTTGAAATTAGTAATTTCACCTTGGGCGTTATTTGCTAAATCCATAAAGATTTTATCGATTGATAGAATATTATTTCTTACTTGTAAGTTACCTATCCGTGTTTTCATAGCTTTTTTATCAAGGTAAAATTCTATTATCTTCTTAATTGGCTTATCTAAATATCCTTTACTACTACTTAATATTAATAAAGTTAAAATTACTACAATTGTGCAAACTATTATGCTTAGGTTAATAAAAAATCTTTTAATGAGCATCATCTTGTTATTTAGTACTTGATCAGTTAATATATACTTTGCAGCAATATAGCACAACAAACTTGTTGCACTAAGTATATACTGAAAAAAATTTGAAAATTATTTATGAATATTAGACTTCATTTTATAGGTACTGGTTACGTTGGATTAGTATCTGGCGTAATGATGAGTTACTTAGGACACGACGTTACTTGCTTAGATACCGATATTTCTAAAATCGATCAGCTTAAAAAAAATATTTTACCAATTTATGAACCAAAATTAGCTCAGTACCTACCGCCATTAGTAAAGTCTAGTAAGTTGAAGTTTACAGCCAACTACTCGGCTGAATTAAGAAATGCCCAAGCGGTATTTATTACAGTAGGAACACCACCACTACCTTCAGGGGAGGCAGATTTACAATATATTTTTACTGCTATCGATAATTTATGTGAATGGATCAACGATGATTGTTTGATTGTTATTAAATCAACTGTACCTCCAACAACATGTAACCAAATTATTGATTATTTAAAAAAAAGAAATCTTAAATTTCCTGTTGCCTCAAATCCTGAATTTCTTAGAGAAGGTACTGCTGTAGATGACTTTTTAAACCCTGATAGAATATTAATTGGCACAAATAATAAACACGCAGAAGATTTATTAAAAAAGATCTACCTGCCTTTGACTACAAAGAATATATCTCTTATATATACTGATTTGGTTACGGCAGAACTTACCAAATATGCCTCAAACGCTTTCTTAGCAACAAAGATTGCTTTTATTAATGAAATGGCAAATTTATGTGAGAGAACTGGGGCAAATATCAAAGAACTATCGATTGCTATGGGACTCGACAAGAGAATAGGTAAAGAATGTTTAAATGCTGGACCTGGATTTGGTGGTTCATGTTTTCCTAAGGATCTCTTAGCACTTTCACAAATAGCTGGGCATTATCAATGTAACTTACAAATAGTTAATTCTGTTATAAGTAGTAATGATCAGAGGGGCTATGATATGGCGGATAGGATTGATTATATCATAAATGATAATTTGACTAATAAAAATATTACCGTATTGGGTCTTACTTTTAAGGCTGGTACAGATGATATTAGAAGCAGCCCGGCTATTAAAATCATCAAAATTCTAGTTGATAAAGGAGCTAATATTATAGCCTTCGATCCAATAGGTATGGATAATGCTAAAAAAGAGCTAAAAAATATTTTTTTTGCCGATTCAGCACTTAGTGCTTGTCAAAATAGTGATATAATTGTAGTGGCAACCGAATGGTCGGAGTTTAAAGATTTAGATTGGTCGCTTATTCGCCATCAAGTTAGATCTCCTATAATTATTGATTTCAGGCATATTCTTGACGGAGATATGCTAAAATCTCTTGGGTTTAAATATTATACTATTGGTACGTAATATGAAATTTGATTTTATTCACTTAAGAGTACAAAGCTCATATTCATTTCTTGAGAGTGCCTTAACAATTGATCGTATAGTAGAGCTGGCACAATTACACAAAATGCCAGCGATTTGTTTAGCAGATAAGGGTAACTTATTTGGCTCACTAGAGTTCGCTTTAAGTAGCTGTAGGGCAGGGGTACAACCTATAAATGGGGCAATTGTAAACGTTGCTTTTACTAAAGATAATTTTGGTGAAATGGTGCTGATTGCTAAAAATGAGGTAGGTTACAAAAATTTACTAAAAGCAGTTAGTGCTAGTTTCACTGAAAATGATCGCAAAATTTGTAATCATATTACTTTTGATGATTTGGTTAAGTACCATGAAGGACTTATTATCTTATCCGCTTATACTGATGGGATAATTGGTAAAAGCCTGATTGATGGGAACGAAGAATTAGCCATTTTTTGGACCACTAAGCTACAAAGCATTTTTGGTGATCGTTTCTATTTTGAGATTATGCGGCATAATTTAGCAATAGAACAATCTATAGAAGCAAATTATATAAAAATAGCCGATGACCTTGGTATTCCACTAATTGCTACCAACAAAATATTGTTTAGCGATGTTAACATGCATGATGCACATGATGTATTATTATGTATATCTGCTGGTGTTAGTAAAGAAGAGGAGAATCGTAAAAAGGTTAGTACTGGTTGTTATTTTAAATCACCAAAAGAAATGCTAGAACTTTTTAGTGATTTACCTGATGCTGTACAAAATACCGTCCATTTAGCCCAAAGATGCCATTTTATGGCACATGCTAATCCACCAATGTTACCAAATTTCTCTAGTCTAGATATTAATGAAATATATCTAATTAAGCAAAACTCCACAGCAGGATTACTATCAAGACTTGATACAAAATTTAAATGGGAAAATATTGCCATAGATAAACAGCAAGATATTAAACAACAATATTTAACTCGTCTTAATTACGAACTAGATATTATTTGTCGGATGGATTTTGCTGGCTATTTTCTTATAGTCTCTGACTTCATAAAATGGAGTAAAGAGCAAGGTATTATGGTAGGACCTGGTAGAGGCTCTGGGGCGGGATCAATAGTCGCTTGGAGTCTTCTTATCACTGATCTCGATCCTATTAAATTTGGTCTACTATTTGAGCGTTTTTTAAACCCTGAACGTATATCAATGCCAGATTTTGATATTGATTTTTGTCAAGAACGGCGAGAAGAAGTTATTAATTATGTACGTTCTAAATACGGGGATAATAAAGTTGGTCAAATCATCACTTTTGGTAAGATGCAGGCAAAAGCTGTTATCAAAGATGTATCACGAGTTCTTGGCTTGCCTTATAAATATGCTGAATATCTAACTGAGCTTGTGCCATTTAATGCTGTTACTCCCGTTACATTAAATCAGGCTATAAAGGAAGTAAAGGAGTTGAACAACGCCGCCCATGGCAGTGGTCTATATAATTTAGATGGTCAAGAGGAGCTAATAAAACAAGTATTGGATACATCCTTAGTGCTTGAGGGACTTAACAGGCATGCTTCTACACATGCAGCGGGAATCGTTATAGCTGGCAAAGATTTAGTAGAAATATTACCAGTTTATAAAGACCTAAATTCGGATATGTTGGTAGTACAATATTCCATGAAATATGCTGAGATTGCTGGTTTAATTAAATTTGATTTTTTAGGTCTGCAAACTCTGACTGTTATTACTAAATGTCTAGAATTATTAAAACAGCAAGACATAAATATTGATTTTACTAATATGCTATTTGATGATCAAAAAACTTATGAACTACTGTGTAATGGTAGAGCTACCGGTGTTTTCCAGTTTGAAAGTAGTGGAATGCAGGATGCTTTAAGACGTCTAAAACCTGACTCCATCCAAGATATAATAGCGTTAGGAGCATTATATCGCCCTGGTCCTATGGATAATATCCCAACTTATATTGCTTGTAAGCACGGTTTGCAGCTACCAGATTACTTGCATGAGATGCTTAAACCAATTTTAGAAGAGACTTATGGAGTTGTTATATATCAGGAACAGGTCTTAGAAATTGCCAAAGTAATTGCCGGCTATAGCTTAGGTGGAGCAGATTTACTTCGTAAAGCCATGGGCAAAAAAATAAAATCTGAAATGGCAGAGCAAGAAGAAACTTTTATTAAAGGTGCAATAGCTAACAATATTTCACGCCAGCAAGCAGAGTCTATTTTTACAACAGTGGCTAAATTTGCTAGCTATGGTTTTAATAAAGCACACGCCTCAGCTTATGGTGTAATATCTTATCAAACCGCCTATCTGAAAGCAAATTTTCCAGCCGAATTTTTGGTAGCTTGTTTAAATCTTGAATTAAATAATCATGATAAAATCAATCTATTCATGCAAGAAGCTAGAAATAACAACATTACTATTATTCCTCCTAATATCAATCTTTCCACTGGTTATTTTAGTACTACTCATGAAGAAGGAAAGACATTTATCATCTATGCCCTAGGTGCTATCAAAAGTGTCACAGCTACTTTTGGCAAAATATTAGCAGAAGAAAGAATTAAAAATGGTAAGTTTAAAAATATTATAGATTTTATTGAAAGGCTATCGCTTAAATCTATTAATCGAAAATTATTAGAGAATCTTATTAAAGCCGGGTGTTTTGATACATTACATTCTAATCGTAATCAGTTACTGTTAAGCATCGCTAAACTTTTAGCTTACGCCTCTTCCTATCATGCAGAAAAAGTTTCTGATCAATTTAGCCTGATTAAGGTAAATTCTGCAAGTCAACAAGTGTTAATTGAAGCAGAACCACTTGATAATAATACTGTCTCTTATTATGAATTTGAAGTATTAGGACTATTCATTATACTACATCCATTATCAAGATATCAAGATTTGCTAGCTAGGCTTAATATTGCAACATCACTTGACTTACAAAATGATAGTGGTGCTACTTCTAATAGGCAAATAAGGATAGCTGGGGTAATACAAAAAAAAGATTCACATATGTCATCTCGTGGAAGGTTTGTAACCTTACAACTATCCGATCAATTTGGTATTTTCGAATTAACTATTTATAGTGAAGAAATACTTAAAAATTTTGTTCACTTACTTGACATTCAATGTCTAGTTGTGGCAAACTGTGATTTGTTTAAGGATGCTGGAGGAACAAGGTTAATCGCTAAAAGCTTCACAACTATTGACGATATAATGAATGAAGAACGACTAGAGATAAAACTCTATCCACAAAATCATTATGAATTATGTCAAATCGTTGATTTGCTTAAAAACCGTATTAGCCCTGAACGTAGTAATACAAGAATAATTTTACTGCTTAAGGTGAGTATACAAGATGAATTTCAAGAGTTGGCTAGGTGTACGAGTGGTGAGCGGACTAGGCGTAGTCAAACCGTTGTTCCTACGCGAAGTCCCATCGTGCCACAACGCCAACACTTGAAAGGCAAAGGGTATATAAATAATAACTTTACTGCTCGAGTCCATTTACCAGAAATTTTATGTCTAGAAACTGAAGATTTTGAATTTTTAAATCGGTTTATGCTAGGTTCTAGTTAACCTGAATTCGATGTAAGAGATCGTTTTAACAGTCTCGATGTCATCCCATAATTGTTGAAAGTTAAAAAATCGTCTATTAGCGAAGTGCTATTGTAAGGCTTAAACCGTCATTGCGAGAAGCCGCTGCAAGAAGCGGCAACGTGGCAATTTTGTGAAGTAGTACTCAAATCACCTAGAGGTCACCTAACAAAGGCAGATATTACTTCATGAGATCGCCACGTCGGCAATTTCATCGTCTCCCTCGCTAATAGACGGTTCTTTGGCTAAAACCTTTCCAGTTTAGCTATAGCTTCGATTAATCCTTTAAATAAATTTAAATCTAAATCATTAGGGTTTAAATATTCAGGATGCCATTCTACTCCTATAACAAATTTGTAATTTATTGACTCAATTGCTTCAATTATTCCGTCCAGTGCTGTTGCTGCAACTCGGAGTCCCTTGCCTATTTTTCCTACTGCTTGATGATGGCTCGAGTTAACCATACAAGTTTGCTTATTTCCCGATAAGTTTGCAAGAATAGTGTTTAGTTCTATCGTTATAGAATGCGATAATGTATGTTTGGGGGCAGGTTGCTCGTGGTTAATAACCGTAGCTACTCCTGCTTGTGACTTTATGTAATCAGGTATATGCTGGATAAGGTTGCCACCACATACTACATTTAACATATGCATACCACGACATATTCCAAGGAATGGCATATTCTTTTCTAGAGCTTTTTGGGTAAGTAGTAACTCAAAATTATCACGTTGGTCGTTGGTAGCTGTTCTATCACAAGTGAATTCTTGGCTATAAAATTTAGGGTGAATATCCTCATCGCCACCAGGGATAATGAGTCCATCGATAATTGACAGCATCACTTCAATTGTATCATATTGATAGGGTAGCATTAAGGGGATTCCCCCAACTTTTATCACGCTATCTGCATAATTTTGTCTAATTGCATACCAAGGAAAAGGAGCATAGGCATACTTTTCAGAATTATTAGCCAAATCTAGAGTGATTCCTATTACTGGTTTTTTCTGTATCATACTAATCTTATCGCTTTACCATACGAGTACCACAAATCATGTCATGTAGAAACTTTTTCTCATTAGTACATATCATGCAGATAATACTTATAATCCCCAATATTACAGTACTACTTGATTAGTGCTAATATAATAAATCTAATCAACGATTTTAAAAAGCTTATTCGAGTACCATCCTCGTTTATGATCTTCATACCTAAAATATAGCAACCAAGAGTTGCTTGCATTGAAGATGACTCAAATATTGGATCATATAATATTGTTAATGATAGTATTATTGATGTCGAAATGAAAGAATCGGATAGTGTATCGGCCTAGTGGAAGGTTACTTAGTAGTATCATAATAATACAAATTAGAAGAAAAATAATTAAGAAAATTCGATCCAAAACTACAGCAATAGATCTTCGCCAAAAGCCACAATAGATATATTCATTCATAAAATTAGTTTCCTTTATGTGATATTTCAAAAGTATGAAATGGTGGTGGAGATGATACTGACCATTCAAGGGTATCAGCCCCATCACCCCAAGGATTATATGGGCATTTTTTCCCATATTTCATAGTATAAATAACAATAAATACAAAATAAAGAGCTGCAATAAATGAAATACTAGCTCCGATAGATGAAACCATATTCCAGCCGGCAAACGCATCCGGATAATCCGGTATTCTTCTTGGCATACCAGCTAATCCTAGAAAATGTTGAGGGAAAAATGTCAAATTAACACCGATAAAGGTAATCCAAAAATGAATTTTGCCCATCATCTCAGGATACTGCCGCCCGGACATTTTACCAAACCAATAATAGAACCCAGCAAATGCAGTAAATAACGCCCCAAGCGACATAGTGTAATGGAAATGTGCTACAACATAATATGTATCATGTAAAATTCTGTCGATTGCTGAATTTGATAATATTATGCCGGTAACTCCGCCAATAGTAAATAGCAAGATAAACCCTATGGAAAACAACATAGGGGTTTCAAAAGTAATTGATCCTCCCCACATTGTGGCAATCCAGCTAAAGATTTTGATACCAGTAGGTACAGCTATAATCATAGTACCAGCAGTAAAATATATTAATGCATTGTACGAAAGACCAACAGTAAACATATGGTGAGCCCAAACTATAAAGCCAACAAATCCTATAATTACCATAGCTACCACCATACCAAAATAACCGAATATTGGCTTACGGGAGAAAGTAGAGATGACCTGACTGACTATACCAAATCCCGGTAATACTACGATATATACTTCTGGATGACCAAAAAACCAAAATAAATGCTGAAATAACACTGGATCTCCGCCACCATCAGGCTTGAAAAAAGTAGTACCAAAATTTCGATCAGTCAGTAACATGGTTATTACACCCCCTAACACAGGAATTGCTAGTATCAGCAAGAAGGCAGTAACCAAAATTGACCAAACAAATAAGGGCATTTCAAATAACCCCATACCATTAGTTCTCATATTAAAGATAGTGACAATCATATTAATTGAACCAAGAATGGAGGAAAGCCCTGTAAGATGTAAGCTTAAAATAGCCATATCCACAGCAGCCCCAGGATGCCCTACTAGACTACTTAGAGGAGGATACAGTGTCCAACCAGTACCAGCTCCTCCATCAAACAAACCTGACAGCATTAATAATATAAAAGCAGGGACAAGTAGCCAAAAACTTATATTATTTAGCCTAGGAAAAGCCATATCCGGGGCACCTATTAAAATTGGTATGAAGTAATTACCAAATCCGCCAAATAAAGCTGGCATAATCATGAAAAATACCATAATTATAGCATGAGCGGTAATTAATACATTGTATAGCTGATAATTACCACCTAGTAGATGCCCGCCGGGTACTGCTAGTTCTAACCTAAAAATAACAGAAAATAATCCACCAACAAGCCCAGCAAATATGGCGAATATAATATACATTACGCCAATATCTTTGTGATTAGTAGAAAAAATCCATCTTTGTAACCCCTTAGGGGTTTCGTGATGATCAGATATTACTTCTGCAAGAGGTCTAATAGAGGCTTTATCTTTAAGTGTCATAATGGTTACTATTTACATTCTTTAAGTTGATCAATATCTGCACCTACTATGACTTCGATATTTCTAGTAATTTTATCATAATCCCAGTCCCACCATTTTATTTGTGCTAATTTGTCTACTATGTCTTCTGAGAATCTTTTTCTAATAATTCTACTAGGGGGGGATTACCTACAGCTATAGAATAGGGTGGTACATCCTTGGTGACCACTGCATATGCTCCGATAATTGCTCCGTCTCCTATTGTTACTCCTGGCATAATGACTGAATTCGTACCAAACCACACATCATTACCAACTATTGTACTTCTAGCTTTGTTGCAAGTTGGAGTATAATTATTCCAACCTTCAAAAATAAAAAATGGATAAGTAGAAAAATCATCCATGATGAAGGTAGTTCCTTTGGCAATAGCACAAAACTTACCGATAATTAATTTACACTGATGACAACCTATAACATTATTACGTTCAAACTGTTCTGGATAGTGGCTATCATGATAGTAACTATAATCACCTACCATTATGTTAGGATTATGAACAAAATGTTTTAAAAATATAGTTTCTTTAACCTGTTTTGCGTAAAGATGGGGATAATGCTTGTTGAAATGTACCATAGTAACTCTTTTATTTAATTTATTTGAAGGCTAATTTTTTGTTAGTCTTCATATTCATAGAGAATTTTGACTTTGCCATAATCAACCAGTTTTGAAATTCTTCCTTGCTTACCACTTCAATGGCAATCGGCATAAAACCGTGATTAACACCGCAAAGTTCTGAACACTGACCATAATACACGCCTTTTTTGCTAATTTTAGTCCAAGTTTCATTGATTCTTCCAGGAACGGCATCCATCTTTATTCCCAGTGCTGGTACTGCAAAACTATGTATGACATCTCCTGCCGTAATTAGAAATTTTACCGTAGTATTTTCTGGTATGATAATACGGTTATCGACATCTAATAAGCGTTTTTGACTAGGTTTTAATTTTTCATCGGTAATTAAATAACTATCAAATTCGATATTATCGTGATCAGGATATATATAATGCCAATACCACTGATAACCCACAACTTTAACAGTCATATCTATTTCAGGGATTTTTTCTGCAAAACGTAAAATACGAAATGATGGTATAGCAATAATAACTAAAATTATTATAGGGATTATCGTCCAAATAACTTCAATTAAGATATTATGAGAGAATTTTGCTGGAATAGGGTTGGCTTTTGCATTAAATCTAATACAAACATAGACTAGTAGAATGGTAATAAAGACAACTATTCCTCCTGATATTAACAGTAGGAAATTGTGAAACCCGTGAAGCTCTTCCATAAGAGGGCTTGCTGGAGTTTGTAACAACATTTGCCACGCCTGAGGTTCTGAGGCTAAGCAATCGTGAGCAAATAACAGATATAAAATTATAAATTTTTTCATAAATAATACTTAGTGGGCTTAACTCCATATGCTATAGTTAGACAATAATAAGATGATATGTAGTTTTATTAAAGTAAAAAATATGGGATGGTAAAAAAATTTGAAGAATTTATTATTAAATTATTGGAGATTCAATTATGAAAAGTGTGGTACGAGAGTTTAACAGACGAATAAGTATCAGCAAAGAATTGATAGAAGCCTCAGGAGGGGTTCTAGTATTAGGGGTTGTTACAGCAAAGGTGCAAGTAAGTTCATTAAACCAAAGATTATGGGATTTGTTGCAAGATAGTGGCAAAAGTTAAAAAAACATGATCCTAAAACAATTAGTGAACTAATTCCTATTAAAGCTTTACGCGATGCTTACGAGAACTTAGGAGTAAAAGTTTCTAGTTACCCAGGCTCTAATGAAGCTTTATTAAAAAGAATTCTTTCAGATAAGGGATTATATCAAATTAATACGGTTGTAGACATAAATAATTATATTTCTATTACTTCATTACGGTCTGTAGGATCTTATGATTTATCTAAGTTATCAGGAGATATTGAATTTCGACCAGGAAAACTAGGGGAAACTTATATTGGTACTACAAAGAGGGCAATTAATCTTGAGCATTTACCCGTGTTATGTGATCAGGATGGACCATTTGGCAGCCCTACATCTGATTCAAGTAAGGCCTTAATTCAAGACTCAACAACTGATCTTATTACAATAATTTTTAGTTTTGATGGAAATCAGTTGTTACAAGAACAAATGCATGAAATGACAAGGTTATTAACATAATATGCTGGTGCTACTAATGTGCATACTTATTCGATCAAAGATGGGTTTCAAGAATTACTTCTATAATTTGAAGAATTTATTATTGACTTTAAGCAGCCTTTTGGTACGATTCGGCTTACTATAGCTAACCTGATTAGCGTTGCTCCGTCATTGCGAGGAGGCGTTAGTTTAGCTATAATGAGTAGATTTTTTAAAATGATTTAAGATTACAATATGGCCGGTCATTCAAAATTTAAAAATATTCAGCATCGAAAAGGTGCACAAGATAAAAAAAGGGCAAAAATTTTTACTAAGTTAGTTAGAGAAATTATTACTGCTGCTAAATTAGGGGCTGATATAAGCAATAATCCACGGCTGCGGAGTAGTATAGCGGCAGCTCGTAGTCAAAATTTGCCAAAGGATCGAATAGATAAGGCAATAAGTGCAGCAAGTGATTCTAGTAATAATGAAAATTATACAGAAATTAGATACGAAGGCTTTGCTCCTGGTGGGATTGCGATAATAATAGAGGCTTTAACTGATAATAAAAATCGTACGGCTGCTGAAATTAGAGCAGCTTTTAGCAAATTTGGTGGTAATTTAGGTGAGACTGGAAGTAGCAGTTATATGTTTGATCATCTTGGAGTAATACAATATCCGGCAAATTTAGCAACAACAGAAGCTATGTTTGACAGTAGCCTAGAGGCTGGAGCAAAAGATATGATTTCTGAAGAAGATACATATTTAATCTACACGGATATTGAGAACTTTATACAAGCTGTTGATTTTCTGACCAATAAATATGGACATCCTGAAGAATCTTACGTAGGTTGGGTGCCTAAAAATACCATAATTATAGAAGATAATGATAAAGCAGAGAAGCTATTAAAATTAGTGGATATTTTAGAAGAAAGTGATGATGTGCAAAAAGTTTTTGGTAATTATGAATTATCTGATGCAATTTATGAAACTATGAAAGATGCTTAATATGGACTGCCAAGTTATTGTTTTAGCTGCAGGTAATGGTCGAAGAATGGATTCTACCTTACCAAAAGTAATGCATAAAGTTGGTGGTAGATCGATGCTTGATAGGGTGATAACCAATGCTCGGCAAGTGAGCAATGAAGTTATTTTAGTTCACTCATGGCAACTAGAAGAACATATTGTTTGTTATAAAGATATTTGTAAATTTATATTACAGCCAGAACCTCTTGGTACTGCTCATGCGGTATATAATGCTTTAGACTTAGTTGATGACAATAAAATTGTAGCAGTGCTTTACGGAGATAATCCTTTAATCACCGCAAATATTATTAACGATTTATTAGACCACCTAATTTCTACAAATTCAGCCATTACAACGTTATGCTTTAGACGTGATAACCCGGGGCAATATGGACGAATAGTTACTGATGAACTAGGACATTTCTTAAAAATTGTGGAATTTAAAGAGGCAACGAGTGAAGAACAAGCTATAACAATTTGTAATTCTGGTATTATGGCTTTTGAAGCTGGTATATTAAAAAAATATCTACCTACTATTTTTTTAGGTAAGGTTGATAGATCAAAAGAGTTATATTTGACCGCCCTTGTAAAAATAGCTAAGGATAGCGGAGAAAAAGTATCATATTTGTTATCTTCAGACCACGACATAGTGCTTGGAGTAAATACTAAACAGGAGCTAGAAGAAGCTAATAAAACTATTGCTAAGTTAATGGGCAGGTAATACACACAAAATTCTTCAACGTAACTTAGCGTTTGCAATCACAATGATTTTACGCATCAATGCTACCATCGCCACCATTTTCTTTTTTCTTCTATTGATCAATTTTTCATAAAATACCTTCAGTTCAGAGTTAGAATTTCTAGCAGCCATAGCAGCTACAAACAACATAGGTCTAACAAAATTTCGACCATGACCTGTATGTCTATATCCGCTATATCTACCGCTAACCTGAATTCGATGTAACAAGTTACATCGAATTCAGTGTTATATTGTGGTCATGTTAGTTCATTTCTTAATAATTTTCATTATACATTATTTTCTTTAGAAATCGATCGAAGAAAATGTATTAGTAAGAAGAATTATTATTGCTACACCTGCTATTAAAATCATGGTTGATGACATAGTGGCAAGTAGGAATAGCATCTTTGGTAGTTAATGCTACTATGTACATTAACTACTGATTACAATTATACTACGCTGCAGGGTGTAAAGGTAATTTTATTATAGAGTAAGAATTGATTGATGGTGATATATCGAGAGTACTAAAAATTTCAACAAGGGCTGTGGTGAGGTCATAAATCATTTGGTCGGTATGGTTAGGTGTTGGGATGATTCTTAAACGTTCTGTGCCACGTGGTACTGTTGGGAAGTTAATATGCTGAACATAAATATTATATTTATCCAACAACATTTTAGAAGCTTGTTTGGCTTTAATTGGATCACCAATAATTATTGGTATAATATGACTATCATTTTTTAAATAATTCACTTTAGCTTTATCAAAAGATTCTTTTACCTTGGCTATTACCTTTTGGTAAGTTTCCCTCTCTATATTAGAATTTTTTAAATGACGAATACTGGCAGTTGCTGCTGAAGCAATAACTGGGGGTAGAGAGGTGGTGAATATAAAACCTGGTGCAGTAAGCCTTATAGAATCGATAATTTGACGATTGGCTGCAACATAACCACCAATAGTGCCATAAGCCTTACCAAGCGTTCCTTGGATCATATCAATTTTATCAGCACAACAACCCTGAAGATCGGCAATGCCAGCACCATGCTTGCCGTACAGACCAACTGTATGTACTTCATCAATAAAGGTTAAAGCATTATATTTTTTAGCTAAATTCACTATTTTTTCTATTGGTGAAAATAATCCGTCCATAGAATAAGCTGATTCAAAAACAATAATCTTCGGTCTATTAATATCCACCTTTTTGAGTAATTCTTCAAGATGGCAAGTATCAATGTGCCGATAAATATGTTTTTCAGCTTTTGAATTACAGATACCGGAAATAATAGAAGAGTGATTTAACTCATCTGAGAAAAAAACTATATTAGGCATTATTTTTGCCAGTGTTGCAAGGCTAGTATCATTGGCAACATAACCGGAAGTGAAAACTAGAGCTAATTCTTTATTATGTAGGATTGCTAGTTCCTTCTCTAATTCTATTATACTGCTATTATTGCCACCTATATTTCTTGTACCACCAGAACCAATTCCATATTTGGATATAGCATCTAACGCAGCTTTGGTAACATCTGGATGCTTACTCATACCAAGATAATCATTAATACACCACATTACAATTTCTTTATTACCATACCAAGCAGATGGAAAGTTATTTGCCTGTCTTTGAACAGGAACAAATTCACGATATCTTCCTTCTTGTTTAATTCTAGTTATATGGTGATCGAATATATTATTATAGTTAGACATTACATTATTTTTTTATACAGTTTAAAACCTACCTAACCTCAGTTCGATATAAGAATTAATAATTCTTATATCGATACTTACTTTGTTATAAGGAAAAATGCACTCTTGAAGCGGCTGACACGAGTGCATTTTAACTTTTTTCATCATTCAATATGTGATTTTAATTATTAAAATCACATATTGAATGGAGTATTATATTTTAACAATCAGGTAGGCAGCCGCTTCAAACCTGATTGTTTCTATATATAATACTGAATTCGATGTAACTTGTTACATCGAATTCAAGTTACCTAACCTACGCAAATTAGGGATAAGAATTGACAAATTCTTATCCCTAATTCGCGTAACCTCAGGTTACCTACGTCCAAATAATCGCTCAATATCTTTGAGTTTGAGTTCGATGTAAGTTGGTCTACCATGATTACACTGACCAGAAAATGGGGTTTTTTCCATTTGTCTTAATAATTCATTCATTTCTTCAGAAGATAATTTACGACCTGCTCTGATAGCATAATGACATGCATAGGTTTCTGTAACATGTTCAATCAATTGAATCAAGGAAATATTTTCACCAAGATCAGATAAATTATCTGCCAAGTCTTGGGTAAGTTGGTTTATATCGGTATTTCCAAATAAGCTTGGAGTCTCTGATACAATGATAGATCGCTCGCCAAATTTTTCTAGGCTTAAACCTAATTTAGAAAGATCATCCTTTTTATTATACAATAAATCAGCTCTTTTGACATCCGGTAATTCTACTATCTCAGGCATGAGTAATCGTTGCTTAATTAAGCCATTGTTACTTATCATTTGCTTAATTTTCTCGTATCCCAAACGCTCATGTGCTGCATGTTGATCTACGATAATAATACTATCTGCTGTTTGTGATATTATATAAGTGCCGTGCAGTTGGGCTCTTGCTGCTCCGAGTGCAACATTAGACTTTTTGCATAACTCTACTTCTGCTGGTAATTTAGGCAATGGTGCTAGACTTGAATCCGTAACAGAATTTGCCGTACTGCTTGAAGGGTGAGGTTTCAATCCTCCTGCAGATTCCCTAGTAGAAGTGAATTTTGCAAGAGGTTTATTATTACAATCTAGGTCTAGGATATCATCCTCTAGCACTTCTACTTTAGCATGTGGGTCTGTCTTTATTAATTGTTGCTGAACATTAGAACTATCATTGTGCCTAGGAATGGTTAAATTTTGAGCCTTATAAGTACTGATATTATCAGATATACTCAAACCATCTGGATATACTTTATTAGAAGAGGTATGGTTCTTTTGAAATGCCTTATTTGTTTTAACAAAGTTAGTAGTAGTATTTCGAAAAAGACCTAAGGCAGTTGTGGCAATATTCGTTGACACCATATGACTTCTAGTGGCAAGGGCATCTTTGATAGAGCTTATCAGTAATCCCCGTATAGTACCCGGATCATGAAACCTTACTTCTGTTTTGGCAGGATGTACATTAACGTCAACCATGTGGGGATCTATCTGTAGAAACAAAACTGAAACTGGATGTCTATCCCGAGCTAAATAATCCTGATAAGCTAGTCTTAGAGCGATTTGTAGTAATTTATCCTTAACGGGTCTATTATTAACAAATAAAAACTGATCCTCAGCAGAAGCTCTATTAAAGGTAGGAATGCTGGTAAAGCCATATACTGATATTTCCGGTCTTTGTAGATTAATATGGACAGAATTTTCAATAAAATCATAACCCAATATATCAATTATTCTTTGCTTTAACAGATCATCAAAATTTCCATCTTGACCTTTTACTTTTATGATATTTTTGCCATCATGAGATAAATTAATGCTGATTTTAGGATGAGCTAATGCAATTTTCTTGATTACATCAACCGAAGCTGCTAATTCAGTTTTATCAGATCTTAAAAATTTTAGTCTTGCAGGGGTAGCAAAGAATAAATCACGTATTTCAATCTTAGTACCCTCGTTATGAATGGTAGGTTTAATCTCTTTATTATGCCCACCGCTAGATTGTATATGATAAGCCCTATCAGCCCCACGTGCCTTTGAAGTAATCGACATCTTACTTACAGAACCTATTGAAGGTAATGCCTCTCCGCGAAAGCCAAAAGTGTGAATATTTTGTAAATCTGACTCATCAAGTTTAGAAGTAGTATGACGTTCTACGGCAATTTTTATATCTTCTTCAGACATGCCTATTCCGTCATCAGAAATAATAATAAGATTTTTCCCTGCTTGCTGTAAGCTTATATCTATCTTAGTGCTAGCTGCATCAATAGCATTCTCAACTAGTTCTTTTACCACCGAAGCTGGTCGTTCAATTACTTCCCCAGCAGCTATGCGGTTTATAGTACTATCTGACAGGAGTTTTATCTTCATTACTTACTAACACAAATGTTTTACTACAATAAGGACACACAATAGAGCCTTTGGTTGAATCAATCTCCAAATAAATTCTTGGATGATCAAAAGGTGGTTCTTTGCCAAAACATGATACGGATGTAGAGATAGTCTCAATAATTTCCATATTTTGCATAAATTTGAAGCTATATAAGAGTTTTTTAGTATCTTACTACTATAAAACATAAGTGAAATTTATTCAAAATAAAAATCACTAATTATATTAGTGGTCTAGAAAATAATGATATAATAGAGAAAGAATCCTTTCACCAAACCATTTTATTAAATTGTTGGTAAAAATTTTAAAAATCATTTTACTAACCACTATAATCATTATGGTGATAAGGAAACTATAAATAATATCAGCTGGGTAATGCATAGCAAGAGTAATACGTGAGACTGCCACTAATAAAACAATCAAAAAGGCTATAATTTTTTGCCACATTGTTATATATGGCCAAATACAGTAAGATACCATTAATGCTAATCCGGAGTGACTGCTTGGAAAACTGGATAAACATCTTTCAACTTCAACATTAGCAATTGTTACAAAACTATTAAGAGGTAATGAGCAAAATGGTCTAGGTATATTAACCGAAAATTTAAATAGAGCATAAGTACAACCGAATATAGCATAAATTATACCAATCATTACCATTTTATTATATATAGACCAAAATTTGATCTGATTAAAATCTTGAATCTTTTTTAACTGGATATAGAAATATCCACAATATATAAAATAAACGATAGCAAAGTTGGTAATATTAAAACAATAAGAGATAATTTGTAGAATATAAGCTATTATGCTAAAATGGTTAGTAATTCTATTGATCCACAAGAATATCTCTTGATTAAGACCATGGAAATTATATAAAAGTTCAAACATTTTCAATTTCAATTTTGTTTGGTTTAAGTATATGCTACAAATAACAGTGCTAGGATGTGGCTCATCACTTGGTATGCCGATAATTAATTGTGATTGCAATATATGCACTTCTACTTCAAGTTACAATAAAAGAACTAGATCATCAATATACATCGATGATGGTAATAGTCAAATTCTTGTTGATTTTGGTTTTGATATCAAGAATCAATTAATGCGAGAAAAGATTAAAAAATTGGATGGTGCTATATTAACCCATTATCATGCAGATCATGTTAACGGTATTGATGATTTACGTATATTTCCATTTTTCCAAAAGACACCACTAGAAATTTTTTCTGACAGTAGCACAGCATTGAAAACTGAGAATCGTCACCAACATTTATTTGCTCCGGACAAACTGATTGCAAGACCGGTAGATTTTTTTGCAAAATTTAAAATTAATACCATAGATGTACAATTCTTCAGACAACATCATGGTCCTATAGATAGTTTAGGTATTAGAATGGATGATTTTGTATATTCTAGTGATGTGCTAGCTTTTCCGGCAGAATCTAAACCATTCTTGAAAAATATCAATGTTTGGATATTAGACTGTATGGCGTATGAATCTAATGATTGCCATGCAGGATTAGATAAAATTTTACAGTGGAACGATGAATATAAACCTCAACAAATATTATTAACGAATATGAATCATTTTATTGATTACCATGAGATATCAAAAATATTGCCAAGTAATATAAAACCTCTATATGATGGTTACAAATTTATAGTTTAACAAACCTGAGTTACCCCCATTCGGGATAAAAATTAGTTAATTCTCATCCCGAATTCAAGTAGGTCTATCAACTTTTCAAATTATTAGGAGTATATGATAATACTCGATAAGGTTTCAAGAAATTATGGCAAAACCTATGCTGTTAAAGATATTAGTCTTGAGTTCAAGAAAAAAGAAACTATAGCGATTATAGGATCTTCTGGTAGTGGTAAATCTACTTTATTGCGAATTATCAATGCTTTAGAAGTTCCCACCAGTGGGCATGTGTTAATCGATGACAAAAAATTGACGCAAAAAAATAAAAGGAAACTTTGTCTTAAAATTGGCATGATTTTTCAAGCGTTTAATCTTTTTCCGCACTTAAATGTCCAAGATAATTTAATATATGCTCCTGTTAATATTTTAGGAATGAAGCAAATGGCTGCCATTGCTAAGGCAGAGAAATTATTAGAACAATTTGGTTTAAGACAAAGAATTACCGCCTTTCCTGTCAATTTATCTGGGGGACAGAAACAAAGAGTGGCGATTTGCCGAGCCTTGATGATGAATCCAGAAATAATGTTATTTGACGAGCCTACTTCAGCTTTAGATCCTGAAAATATTAAAGATATTATTGAAATTATATCTTTATTTAAAAGTCAAATAACCATGATTGTAGTTACTCATCATATTAAATTTGCCAAAGCCATAGCCGATAGGATAATTTTTATGGATCACGGACAAGTTTTAGCTGATCAGCCGGCAGTAGAGTTTTTTGAAAAACCCAAATCTCATAGAGCAAGATTATTTTTAGAGAATATAGGTGATTTAATGTGAGTAATAAAAGTCTTATAAAGTTAATAATTATTCTATGCATTAGTATTGTCATTACTTTCTGTGCATGTAAACTAGTAGCTGCACAATTTGCTGCTTTTTCTTGGGATAACCAAAAAAGTATAACTTGTTTTATAATGATTTTGGTGATTATCAGTATAGTTTATAATTCCTTTAGCCAAAAAGGTATAAGGATACTCTCTATTCAATTATTAACTTGGGGCGGAATTTTCTTAATTATAATTACTAGTTATGCTTTCAAGTTTGAGTTAAATTATGCCGCTCAAAGAGTCATATCCGTACTAATACCATCATATAATTGGGTCAATAAACAAGGAGAATTAGTAATTAGTCGTAGTAACGATGGGCATTTCTACGTTAACGCCGTGGCAAACGGAATAAAAATTAAATTTATGATTGATACCGGAGCAAGTGATGTTGCTCTTACTATTAGTGATGCTAAAATGCTAGGATTTGACTTATCAAAACTAAATTACACTAGAACTTACTCTACAGCTAATGGTACGAGTAGGGCTGCTCCCGTGAGATTAAATAGTGTTGAGATTGGTAGAGGAGCTTTTTTTAGAAATGTTGAAGCTCACATAGGTACTGGCGGTCTTGACGTATCGTTACTAGGCATATCGTTATTAGAGCGTTTTAAAGGTTTCAGAATAGATCGAGATATGTTGATTTTGAGTTATTAGGTGTATACTCTTCTAGGAAACAACTATCTAACATATTGATTTTCAAGCATTTTTGCTTCTTCCATTATGAACTTGATAGCACTTATCAAGTGTTAGCTCCTAACAAACTGCTTCTAATAGTTTGTTTTTACATAATGCGTAGTGGTGCTACTTTGAAGAATTGCGTTGTCGATATCGTTTTTGGTCTTGTAGTACCATTACTTACATTGGTATTTTTAGGCAAAGTCTCCATGCACCGTAGCTCGGATAACAGCGAAACTACTTATTTTGACTTCGTATATCAGCAACTATCGTCTGCAATTGGTCTATATCTACCATTCCTGCTATTAATTTACCATTAATAATATAAGCAGGTACTCCCTGTATTTTTAAACCCTTTGCTAACTTAACATTTTTGTCGATGAGATTTTTTATTTCATCTTTATTGATTTCTTCCGCAATTACTTCAGGATTTAGATCATTTACTAGTAACAATTTTTCTACAGATTCTTTGGTAATAGATTTTAAGTCCATTAAACCATTATGAATATCTTGAAACTTACTCGGAGTGGTTTTATAAACAGCTAAAGCAATAGTTGCAGCATAATTAGATGCATCACCAAGAATCGGGAACGGTTTTAAAACGACTTTAACCCCCGTATCTAATTTGATTAACTGGTTAATAAAGTTATGACCTTTTCTACAATAACTACAATTATAATCATAAAAAGTAGCGATGACTACATCTCCATTCGGGTTACCAAGTACAGGAGATGTAAGAGAATCTTCTATTTCAGATTTATTATCTTTTATATATTCGCCAGTTTTTATTTCCATTTCTTGCATTTTACGCTGCTGAAGACCTTCTATTGCCTGAATGATTATTTCGGGATTATTTAATAAATATTCTTTTATAATTTGTTCAGTTTTTTCCACTTCTTCTTTTCTGTCTAACACTTGCTGATCGAGAGTGTTAATCGAAACCGTAGTAGAAGCACTAGGAGTCTTCATAGTTTTATAAGCAAATAATGCTAGAAGAACAACAACAATAATTAATAATACTTTACCAACAACATTATGCATAATATTTTTCTATTAAATAGATTAGTTTGTTATAAATGGTTTATTAGTCCAAGTTATATAGTATATTGGCGTCCATATATGACACTCATGTACCTTATTTCAGCATTTTAGTTACTTTTCTATAATTTTCAAACATTTTAGTTATTTGCCGATAATTTACTTTACCTATTGGTAGAATTGGTATTTCTTTAACAGGGATAATAACTGGTATATTCTTTTGGTTTGAGTCTATTGAATTTTTATGCATTATTTCTATGAATTTTTCACTATTTATGGTCTGACTTGTGGTCAATAGAAAAATCTGTTTGTCTTTATTATCATTATCAGGGCAAATAGCAACATGCTTACTATTAACATCGATCATATTAGCTAAATCCTCTATTAATATCAGCGTAATTACTTTTTCTATTGTAACAAATTGCTGAATACGACCTAATAAGGTAAGATATCCATCTTCATCAATTTTTACTATATCTCCAGTATCATGCCATCCCAAACCCAATTCTTCTGATGATGTAGGGTGGATAATTCCGGGATTATTAGAGTGCATATAGCCAAGCATAATATTTGGTCCTTTGATGAATAGTTGTCCTACCCCCTCTATTCCAATAGACCTCTCGCATAATTCTATTCCTGCTGGTAATTTATTCGTACTACCGGTACTCTGCTCTTCACCTACATTTGAGTACGCTACGGTTCGAAGCTCCGTGGTTTCTTTAAATTCCTCAGCAGAAGCAAATTCTGCAAGAGGTCTATTGTGAATTGGTCTAATATAATATTCTATTTTAGGCATCAAACGCCCTACACTTCCAGCACGATAATGCATTGGGGTATTACAAGATATTATTGGAGATGTTTCTGACGTACCATATCCTTCAAAAATTCTTATACCAAACTTATCAAGCCATAATTCCCTTGTGTCTTTTCTCAGTTTCTCACTACTGGCAAATACGTATCTTATAGAATAAAAATCGTAAGGATGAGCATAGACAGCATAACCATGCAAAAATATATCCGTACCAAACATAATTGTCGCTCCGATATCGTATATTACCTCAGGAATACTCCTATAATGCAGAGAAGACGGGTAAAGAAACACTGGTATAGCATTGAGTGTCATCATTATTGTTCCAGATAAACCAAAACAGTGAAAAAGCGGTAAAGCCATAAAGGCAGAATCATCAGGACTAAAATGTACCTTAGCTAGAAGTTGGCATCGATTAGCCTGCAAGTTCCTATGTGATAATACTACAGCTTTAGCTGTTGCTGAAATACCAGAAGTAAATACTACAACTGACGGATCATTATCATCATAATTGCTACATATATTGTTGTAATAACTTTGTGGGAAGAAGCTGGCAATAATAGCCTTAATTTTTAAATATAAATCAATTCTTTGTGTTAAATCTTCAAGGTAAATAATTTTTATATTGGCTGCTAAGATTTTTGCTACCACTTCCTGTAATCCAACTTTTTCAACAAACTGTTTTGAAGTATATACCATTTTAACTGACGTTGTTTTACATGAAGCCACTATATTGCTCACCTCACTCATATAGTCAATCATAACTGGTCGACGGCAGCAGGCTTGCATAGCATAAAAAGTAACCATAGTTTCAACCATATTAGGTAGCATAAGACCTACATAGTCAGCTACTTCCGTATCCTGTTTTATTAAATTTGCTAAAGTAAAAGATCCCAATATTAATTGGCGATAGGTAACAGATTTATCATCAATATCTTGTATTATTTTTTTGTTAAAACCGTAAGCTTTTGCTGTCTCAATTAGAGACTGAAATATAGTATTTTGATAATCAGAGCTTTCAAACATCATATCAGCCATGATATCATAAAGAGCCTGACCTATATATTTACGCTTTTCCCTATTATCTATATTCGGCTTAGAAGGAAATTTTACTGGTGGCAAAATAGTAATAGTAACCTTAGGAAATATTCGTGTTTTTAATATATTCTTAAGTTTAGAAAAATGAGTAAATTGTGTACCATCTATTCTTACAGGTAGAATTGTCGCATCAGATTTCTCAGCAATCATGCCAGGTCCTTCATATATCTTCATTAAGGAACCAGTAATACTTATTCTTCCTTCAGGGAATATAACAACTTTTTTATCTTTTTGTACTTCCCTAATCAAGCTCTTTATAGCCATTGAATTAGAAGGATCAATTGGTAAAGTTTTTGCCATCGTTAAGAATGGTTTTACCCACCACACTTTAGCCATAGTTGTATTAATGGCAAAAGTCATTTCTTCAGGTAGATAAGTTGCCAGTAATGCAGGATCAAGATATGAAATATGATTGGCGATAATTACTGATCTTTTACCAGCTTTATAAAAATTTTCAATACCTTTTACTTCCACTCTGTACATGCAATCAAAAAGAAATTTTAAAATAGCTCGGTTAACAGCAAAAGGTACTATTTTTACTTCAGGAATTAATTGATAAATATAATAAGCTACCACTATGTTGAGCAGACTAATAAATAATATAACGGATGGTATCGAATATTCCCAATAGAACAACAACGACAATATTGCAGTAGAGCCAGCCATAAATATAGCATTAACAAAATTATTTATAGCAATTATTCTACTACGATGAGCTGAAGAACTCAAATATTGTAATACTGCAAAAAGTGGAACAATATATAGCCCCGCAATAGCAGCTATAAAAAATAAATCGATAATGATCCGCCAATTATGCTTTTTAGATAAAAAGACAAATATACTCTTTAACTGTTCCGGTTCATAATGAACTGCACTAATGCGACTGGCAAAAAATAAATCAATACCAAATATACTGATACCAAGTGCCGAGACAAAAACATATTTCGTGGTAATTTCATTTCCAAAAATCTTACTACACCAAAAAGAACCAACCCCTACTCCAATTGAAAATGTTGCAAGGAACAAATTAGCAACATTTTCATCCGCTCCAAAAGTATCTTTAGCAAGAGATGGAATTTGGGCAAGTATTGCTGCACTGATAAACCAAAACCAAGATATACCAAGAATTGCTAGATATACTTGCTTTTTAGCTTTAGCATATTTAATCATTTCTATACTTTCACGAAATAAATTTAAATTTATTTTAATTTCACAGTTAGAATTATTCGATCTTGGCATAAAATAACTAGCAACAACACCAACCATAGCAATTATTATCAGAATAGTGATGATTAAATTGCCACTTATAGTGTAGTATCCTCCAATAATAGTACCAACTAAAATAGAGATAAATGTTCCTGCCTCAACAAATCCATTAGCTCCCAATAGTTCATTTTTGTATAAATGATCTGGCAGAACACTGTATTTGATTGGTCCAAAAAATGTCGAATGTATACCCATAAGAAATATAGACAAAAAAAGTATTACTAAATTATTATTGAAAAATCCATAAGTAGCGAAAAACACTATGGCGAGTTCAAATAATTTAATGATTTTAACTAAAGTTGCTCGCTCATATCTATCAGCCACTTGACCTGCAATACTTGCAAATATAACAAAAGGCAATACAAAAATAGTATTAGCAGCAAGTAAAAGCAATTGGGTTGATTCTACCAATTGACTAGATAGTTTATAAGTAATTAAGATAATTAGAGCATTTTTTAGTATACTATCATTCATACAACCACAAAATTGTACTATGAAGATAGGCAAAAAACGCATATCTCGAAATAAATATAATTGATTTGATGGCATGCTTTCTCCAGAGACATATTTAGTTGTAGTATAGTATGTAATTTGTTACTCGATAATCAACTTTTTTCTAAGTCATAACAATTGGCTTATTGCAGGACAAATTTTTGTGTTAGTTTTTATAATGCTGAAACTTTTAGGTTAATAAGGTTGTAAAAATTAAGGTAAAATTTTATGTATAGATTCTTTAAGATTATTTTTAATTTTCTGAAATTCTTCCGTGATATTATTTAGTTTACTTATTTTTTCTAAAAATTCTTTCATTTCATTTTTTTTAAGTAATGGTATGTGTATATTACAAAGCTGTTCATAAGTTAAATTCGCTCTAACAGCTCCATATTTTGTATCGTATTTGCCAATAATGGCTAAATAATATTTTGACTTTAAAATATGTAATAAATATTCGGATGGTAGAATATCTTGGAATTTTTTTAAAACTCTAAAGACGGTATAAATACCACTTACATAACCACCGCTTAAATCCTCAAAGACTAAACCTAAAGAACCCACATTAATCCTATGCGGATTATATACCAAATCTCCAGCTTGAACCTGCTTGTATTTTTGGTTTATGTCCTCACCTTTTAAAATTTCATTGTCAAAAACACCAATACTATTACTTACACCTAAAATTCTAAAATCTGTAATTGGCTGTAAAGAGGGCTCTGTTTTTTCTGTTATCTCCTCAATATAATTACCAAGTTTTATAATATCACCTTTTAAATTAGCAAAAATATCAAAATAATCATAAATCCACAAACTATAACCATTCTTGGCGATTTCAGTTGATGCTATTATAGCAGACTCAATTTCCAAAATAGTCTTTTTGTTATTGAAATCATCAAGTGCAGCTGGCAAATCATTATCCTTAATTGGCTTCTTTCTTGAACCAAGTTCATAACCAACCGCATTAACGGCAAAAAAGAACGTGTTTGATATCTTTCTGTTTTTCTCGAAATACACAATGCTTGTTTTTGTTGGTGTGTAAGGTTCAAAAAGCTTTCTTGGCAATGAAACAATAGAAACATTTGATGAATTATTAAAAATATACTCTCTTACCTTTCCAACATCGCCCCCATCTGAAAGAAAGTTTTCTTTTACAAGTAAACAAGCTCTACCACCTAGTTTTAAAGCTTCAAAGCAATGTAAAGCACAAATAGCGTCACCATTATTTGATTGAATTGGATACAAATACCCAAATCTTGTTTGTTGCGAATATGGTGGATTTGTAATTACAATATCATATTTTTGATTTACATAATCAGAAATGGTGTCTTGTTTTTTGATATTACTATGTCCGTCTCCGAACAAAATCATATTCATTTTTGCAATTCTTGCATTTACAGTAATCTCAGAACCATAATTTTTTTTCTTAGAATATTTTGCATCTCATCGTTAAACGAAGTTCTGATTTTTAAATATCTAAACGCTTCAATTAAAAACCCTCCTGTACCACAAAAAGGGTCATAAATGGTTTCGCCAATTTTAGGATTAACCATACTTATCATTGTTCTTACAATGTTTCTAGGTGTAAAATATTCGCCTAAATCTTTAATTTTGATGCCTTGGTAAGCATTTTTTAAAAAATACTCAAAAGCATCACCATTCACATCACTATCTGAAGCTGTAAGGTTAAGTTTTGAAATCTCATAAATAATCTCTTCAAAAATATCAGGTAAATTAATAGGGAATGCTTCGCTAAAAATATCACCATATTTCTTATTAATCTTAATCCAAACAACATCTTTCACATATTGATACAATTCGTTTCCTTTTCTCTGAGAAAATGAACTCCATCTAAGGTACTCATCTAATGTATTCTCCTCACCCCCCAACATCTTTAGAACAGAAATATCATCAAGAATTTTTAAAAACAAAATATCAGAAAATGCTCCAAATCTATCAAGACCGGCTTGTAGACCATCCTCTCTTAGTAAATTAGCTGCCCTTTTAAATATCTTAATAAGCTCGTCTCTTGAATGCTGAATAAAATTTACTGCAGATAGTATTTCAGATCCTTCGTTAACAAATCTGAGTGCCGTATGATGATTTACAAATTGCCTTACATCTTCTCCATCAATTTTAAGATTACGCCCATTATACAAATATTGGGTTTCAATATAACTTCCATTATAAGCAAATATAAGTGGCGTATTTAGTGGTTTAGCATACAAATTCAATGCTTGGTTTATTGATAATTGTATACTTTCATTCGGTTTTTTTGCCTCAATTATTATTATTGGTTCATTACTTCCTTCCTTGTATAGCACAAAGTCAGGCATTTTACCATTAAGTAATTCTTTTTGCTTTGTAAGTTTCACTCTTTGTTGAAATACGTTACATTTTGGGTCTTTTTCATCGACAATCCAACCAAGATTATCAAGTTGGACTAAAATATCATGCGTTATAGACGCTTCTAATCTTTTAGTATACATATAGAATATTCCAATTTCACAAAACAGCTTGTTTTATCAACAAATTAAACATATCGTAATTATCTCTGTTATTATATCTATAGAACTCATCAACGTATTTTTGCGAGTGTTGTGATGATACACGGTAATAAATAACCTGAATTTAATATAACAAGTTATTCCAAATTCGGTTATATCTATAAATATAACAGATTTTTATGATCCACTAATAGCTGTTTTCATTATTTTTGCGGTATTGCTTATTTTGTTCATCCCATAACCAGTACATTACTATTACTCATTCTTTAAAAGGCTTATTCTTATCTCAAACTAATGGTTAATTGGAACAGAAAGTACTTTAAATTAAGTTAGCTCTAAGGCTGCTTCTTCTAGTACATTAATTTGATCTCGTATTTTTGCCGCCTGTTCAAATTCTAAATTACTAGCCTTTTCATACATTTCCTTCTTTAATCTATCGATATGAGCTTTCAATTTCATTGGATTGTCCAATAATATATGAGTTTGTTTTTTATTATCTAACTTACTATCCAATTTTTCTAATTCGATTAGTGCATGGATATGGTGATTAATTGTCTGCGGTACTATACCATGTTGCCTATTATATTCCTCCTGAATTTTTCTTCTTCTATATGTCTCACCTACAGCCTTATCAATAGACTTGGTATTGCGATCTGCGTAGAGTATTACTCTTCCTTGACTATTCCTTGCAGCCCTGCCGATAGTTTGAATTAATGAGACTTCAGAACGCAAAAAACCTTCTTTATCAGCATCAAGTATCGCAACAAGTCCACATTCTGGAATATCTAAACCTTCTCGCAATAAATTAATACCAACAATAATATCTATAGTACCTTGGCGTAAATCTCTTATGATTTCCATACGTTCAAGAGTATGAACATTAGAGTGCAAATATGATACTTTATACCCTAATTCTTGTAGATAATTTGTTAAATCTTCTGACATTTTTTTAGTTAATGTTGTCACTAAAACACGAAATCCTTTATTTATCGTATATTGGATCTCACTTATCAAATCTTCAACTTGGTTAGTCGCTGGTTTTATAATACATTCTGGGTCTAGTAGTCCCGTTGGTCTGATAATTTGTTCGACCATAATCCCTGCTGTTTCTTCCAATTCAAAAGACCCAGGTGTTGCCGAGACAAAAATCGTCTGAGGTCTAAAATCTTGCCATTCTTCAAATTTTAATGGTCTGTTATCTAAGGCTGATGGAAGGCGAAACCCGTGTTCCACTAATACTTCTTTTCTTGCCCTATCACCATTATACATTGCTCTAATTTGCGGGACAGATACGTGACTTTCATCGACAAATAGTAAAGCATCTTTAGGCAAATATTCAAATAAGGTTGGCGGGGGTTGCCCATTTGCTTTACCAGTTAGGAATCGAGAGTAATTCTCAATGCCTTTGCAACCGCTAGTTTCCATCATCATTTCCATATCATATTGGGTACGCTGATTTAATCTTTGAGCCTCTACTAATTTATCATGTGCTTTAAGAAATTCTAAGCGTCGTTGTAATTCCTCTTCAATTTGCGATATAGCATTTTGTACTACTTCTTTAGGTGTTACAAAGTGGGACTTAGCATAAATCACAGCTTGATCCAATTTAGCTAATTTTTCACCTGTAAGCGGATCAAATTCGCTTATATATTCAAGTTCATTGCCAAAAAATGACAATCGCCAAGCTTTATCGTTATAATGTACTGGAAATATATCAATATTATCACCTTTTACCCTAAACGTACCGCGTTCAAACCCCACATCATTACGCTCATATTGTAAATTTACTAATTCATTAAGCAATTTATCTCTAGCATAAATTTCCCCAGACTTAAGGCTTATTGTCATCTGATAATAAAGATTTGGTGAACCAAGACCATAAATACAAGAAACTGAGGATACAACAATTACATCTCGACGTTCCAGCAGTGACCTAGTAGCAGAGTGTCTTAATAAATCTATTTGTTCATTTATCGAAGAATCTTTTTCTATATAAGTATCGGTTTTTGCAATATATGCTTCAGGTTGGAAATAATCATAATATGATACAAAATATTCAACGGCATTATTGGGAAAAATTGCCTTCATTTCTGAATAAATTTGGGCAGCTAATGTCTTATTATGTACCATAATAAGCGATGGTCTACCGGTTCTCTTAATAATATTTGCCATAGTAAAGGTCTTACCAGAACCAGTAATACCAAAGAGTATTTGTGAACGCATTCTAGATTCAAGACCTTTAACGATTTCATTAATTGCTTTTGGCTGATCGCCAGCTGGACTATATTTAGATACTATTGAAAACTTATTTATCATTAACTTGTAACTTGCTAAAAGTTTATTATATGTGGATAATAGTCTTATAACTATAAAAATAGGATAACAATTATGCACAAAATGATTCTATACACTGTCATAATTTATACATTAACATATTGCCCCTATTGCACTAAGGCAAAAAAACTACTTAATCGAAAAAATATATCTTACAAAGAAATAATCGTAGACAATTATAGTGACAAGCAAAGATTAGAGTTGCAAGCTAAAGCTAATGGACAACGTACATTACCACAAATATTCATTGATGGTAAGCATATTGGTGGATGTGACGCTCTTCATAAACTTGAAGAAGAAGGTAAGTTAGATGAATTAGTAAAATAATATCATAT
This sequence comes from Candidatus Tisiphia endosymbiont of Empis tessellata, assembly GCF_964031035.1. NCBI lineage: Bacteria > Pseudomonadati > Pseudomonadota > Alphaproteobacteria > Rickettsiales > Rickettsiaceae > Candidatus Tisiphia > Candidatus Tisiphia endosymbiont of Empis tessellata. The sequence continues at coordinate 806,815 of NZ_OZ034997.1, forward strand.
AATTATGACAGCAAAAATTCTAAGAATAAAAGTATTAAGTCATGGTAACTTGGTTTGAATATACTTGACTTATGGGTGATAATAATTTACTTTAACGCAGATTACATGGCGGATGTAGCTCAGTTGGTTAGAGCATCAGATTGTGGATCTGAGGGTCGCGGGTTCAAGTCCCGTCATTCGCCCCATATTTGTTAGGTTAAAAATTCTTCTCTCAGATAAAGCCATAGGGTAATTTAAAAGTCACGATCAGTAGTTGCTATTAACAAAAAATATCTATTGTATTTTCATGTTTGAGAAGCAGCAATAAATTAAGCATTCGTAGCTCAGCTGGATAGAGCGTTGCCCTCCGAAGGCAGAGGTCGTTGGTTCGAATCCAATCGAATGCACCAATTACTTGAGAGTCTAAGGATTTAATAATAGACCTCTTTCGAAACTCGCTTGTGCTGAGGGATTTGAAGGAGACGCGGAACGCAGAACCGCAGCGTACTTTGATGTACGTGAGGATTCGAGTACCGCATCGACCGTGGCAAATCACCAGCAGAAGTAGAGTTTCGAAAGAGGTCTAATGAGTGAAAAAGGTTCTATAATAGTGGCTTTTACCTTTTGCACAAATTTGATATTTATTATAAAGGTTACCAACGTACTTCTGGGGGTAGAGACATTAATATTGCTTCAACGTTGCCATCTGTCATTAAGCCAAACATTGTCCCACGATCATATAATAAGTTAAATTCAACATATCTACCACGACGCACTAATTGATAATCCTTTTGTTCATTAGTCCAAGGCAGTAGCATCTTTGTTCTAACAATTTCAGGATATACTGTTAAAAATGTTTGTCCTACGTCCTTAGTAAAAGAAAAATCATTATTAAAATTTCCAGTATTTAAATAATCATAAAATATACCGCCTACTCCCCTTGGCTCATTTCTATGTTTTAAGTAAAAATACTCATCACATTGTTTTGTAAATTTAGGATAATAATTTGGATTATGTTTATCACAAGCATGTTTAAAAGCATTATGAAATTTTGTCGTCTCATTTTCATTAGGGTAAAATGGCGTTAGGTCTCCACCACCGCCAAACCAATGATTAGCAGTTTCAATATAGCGGGTGTTGAAATGTACCGCTGGTACCAATGGAGAAGTAAGATGAGCCACGATAGAAATACCAGTAGCAAAGAATTGCCTACTATTTTCCGTACCCGGTATATTTTTACTAAACTTTGGAGATAATTCTCCAAAAACTGTAGAAATATTCACCCCAACTTTCTCGAATAAGTTACCACGCATTACAGACATTACGCCACCACCGCCGTTTTTTCTGTCCCATGGTGTTCGTATGAATCTCGCAGCAGCTAAACCTTGCACCTTACTATATTCAAGCTCAATTTTCTCGAATTCAGTACATACTTGATCACGTAAATTTGTAAACCATGTTACTACTTTCTCTTTGTTGCTAATCATAATAATTTATACTATCACTATAGTGGGAATGTTAAAACAACTTATTATCTCTCTTTCTAGTTTTGAAAGAATTCCTGCTAAGTAAACGTCTTATTTCATTTCTCATAAAATAAATGATAACTAAAAATATACTAGAAATAGTCATAATATAAAAGGCAGGGGCATAAAACAAGCCTGTTTTTTCAACAAGCCAACGAGAAATAAGAGGAGAAGTACCACCAAATATAGCAATACCCAAATTATAACTAAAGGATACCCCTGAAAATTTTTGTTCAGGAGTAAATAAAGATATAATAAAGCTATAGGCTGCCCCAGCTATTGCCCCACTAAGAATACCTAAGATAGTTAGTGCTAGAATTTGTTGCCACATGAACGGTAATGACATAGATAACAAAATAGGTAAATCTAATATCAAGATCGCTAGGCTTACTAAAGCTAAAGTCTTAAATTTTCCAATAATATCAGTTAATCCACCAAATAATGGCATAGATACCATCGCTATAAAATTTGCATATAATGAATAAATAAGGGAAGTTGTATTATCAAAATGCATAACATCCTGGTAATACACATTAATGTAGGTTTTTACTAAATAGACGACGCTACTAGCAACTGCACCTGTACAAAAGGTTAAAAACATTGCTTTCCAAGCTGTCTTAACTACGTTGATAAAAGGTGCTTCTAAAGTTTTCTTTTGTTCAGATAACATTTTAAAAATTGGAGTCTCTGATACACGAAGACGCAAATAGAAACCAACAAGCCCCATAACTCCGCCTAGTAAAAATGCAAAACGCCAAGCAAAATCAAAATGATAAAAATATTGTCCAATAATAATTCCTACAAGAGTGGCTATTAACGTACCAGCCATATTTGAGCCATGTACTAAACCAGCAGTAAAACCTGGTCGTAAATTTTGATGATGTTCTAGAATAAAAATGGCAGCTCCAGCTCCTTCACCACTAATACATAAGCCTTGAAAAAGACGCATTATGATTAATATTATCGGTGCATAAACTCCTATGTCATGATAAGAAGGAATTAGTCCCATAGTAAATGTTGGTATAGTCATACCAAGCATGGAAATAATTAAGGCTATACGCCTTCCATATTTATCGCCAACATAACCAAAAAATATACCACCAATTGGTCTAGTAATGAATCCTACTGCAAATACCCCGAGAGTCCATAATATTTGTAAAAATTTTGAGCTTGAAGGAAAAAATGTGTGACCAATTACTAATGCAAATACTGAATATACTGTGAAATCATAATATTCTAGTATATTTCCTGAGATGGCTGATAAAAAAACGGACTTAGGTTTACTCATCTATATCTTATCAAATAAATTTAATTAAATCGCATTATAGACTATTTAACCAACTTATAAAGTGTAAAAAATTTTATTTTTTGCGACAAGCTATATATATTACAGGAAAGTTAATTACTATTTAGTATATAGTGATTATTATACAATACAGGTAGATAATAATTAGTAGTTTATATCATTCTATAGCTTAATTTTTTTGACAATCTCTTCCACTATGTATGTTGTATACTACTCGTATCTGAAAGAGTTGTATAGACGATAGAATTAAAATCATGATTAGTAGCAGGAGTCAAAGGATCGAGGTGCTAGGCGTACATTTAGTACGTGGTTACCTATGATCCCTGAAGACGACAACGCAATTCTTGATTCTCATCGAGTATATAAAATGTTTTTTATTTAGTGAGTTATAATTATGGGCGACATAGGTGAAGCAAAATTGAATAAAATAGATAAAATAAAAGAGAGAGGAATAGATAAAATAAAAGAAAATAGGATTCTCTCTATTTCAGGTGGTGGAATTAAGGGGATTGCTGAGTTGGTTGTACTTGCAGCGATTGAGGAAATGACAGGCAAGTCTATATCTGAATTATTCAATGTTATTACTGGTACTAGTGTTGGGGGATTAATTGCAACTTTATTGACCATCCGTGACGAAGAAAAGGGATCAACAGAACCGCTTTTTTCAGCAAAACAAGCTTTAGAGCTATTTGAAAATACTGCTGCTGATATTTTCCCACAAAAATGGTATTTTAATGGACCAATCGGTAACATATTCAGCCATAAATATAGTCAAAAACCTCTTAAAGCAATGTTAGAAAAATATTTGGGTAATAGTACATTAGATGAGGCTATAACTCGTGTTATTATACCTGTTTTTGACGTAAGTGGCAAAAATGATCCTAATAAAGTCTTTGATAGTCATACCTACGACATACTAAAAAAAGAGGTAGTTCTTGCTACTACGGCAGCTCCTACTTATTTTAAACCTGTTGTTAACAAAAAGGATGTAGGTGGTTTTGGCTATGATCCTGGAGTAGATTATGCTTTTGTCGATGGAGGCTTAAGTGCTAATATTCCAGCAGGATCAGCTATAGGAGTGCTGAAAGAAGGGATGGCTCTTGAAGAACAAGTAAAAATGTTAAAACATACGATGCTTTGTTCTATCAATTTTGAACAAACTCATAAAGAAACGGCGATACCATCAAAAAAATTGGATGGTTCGATAGGTTGGGTAACTAAAGGAAACATAATAAACAAAATTATAAAAGCTACCGAACATAGTGCTATAACTGAAGTTAAAAAAGATTTACCAGAAGCTGGTCAATTTACAGAGATATCAATTCCTATACCAAAAGAATGTAAAAAATTGGATAATGTTAAGCCGGATAATATAGCTAAATTAAAAGAAATTGGTAGGCAATATGTAGAAAATAACAAAGAATTACTTGAGAATCTTTGTAAAACATTGGTTGAGAGTGTCAATAGAGAAGAGAGTTTAAAAGCAGCAAACATTGACGAATCTAATGTTTCTAGTGTGTTAGTAGCGAGTGATAATACTAATGAAGAGCAAGATAATAATGCTTCCAGTACTGTTAGTAATCGTGTAATATCGAAAGAATGTGATAAACAACAATTATTGATTAAAGATTTAAATGATAGTCAATATGAAACTTTACAAAAAGGCTTGAGTACTTTAACTCCTAGGGAATCTCAGCTTCTAGAAATGTTCTTACAAGTATTAGATAATACACAAATTGAAGCTTTATCCGGTCGGATTAGCTCAATCATCAACGGTAATCATATGGATGAAATACCTGAGTTAACTAATTCTCAAAATATGCTTCTTAACTCTTTTAGTAAGATGTTTATACCTGATAATGATTATAATACTTGTGGTCAAGAAGCTTTAGCTCAAGAAGTAACGTGTGATGGAAGAGGCTCAGATTTTTCACACGCTCCTCCTGAAGTGTATTAATTGTAATTACCCCAGTTCAGGATAAGAATTAACTAATTCTTATCCCGAATTCGCGTCTGTTGAGTATATTCTTGATATTTACAGAAGATAGCATAAAATAACCAAGCAGTGAATTGCTTATGAGTTTGTTATGTTACATAGATATATTAAAAACAATGATGTTGTTTCTTTAGAAGAAAAACAACATCTATTTCATCTCGTTGATCCGAGTCCTTGGCCAATCCTGACTTCATTTGCCTTATTGCTTTTAGCTAGCGGTAGCATAATGTTTATGCATGCATATAGATTTGGTGAATATGTTTTTGGAGCTGGTATTCTTTCAGTGATTTTTTGTTTATATTCATGGTGGAGTGATGTAATTAAAGAGGGATTAATTGGAAAACATCATACGCAGCCAGTAAGAATCGGCTTAAGGATAGGTATGGCACTATTTATTTTGTCAGAAATAATGTTTTTTGCTGTATTTTTTGGGTCATTTTTTAAAGCAAACCTTTTCCCTGTAGGACTGCTAGATGGTGTATGGGTGGTAAAGCCTGGTGTATGGCCTCCTGCTGGTATTCAAACATTTGATCCTTTTGACATTCCTTTTATTAACACATTGATTCTTTTGTTGTCCGGTACAACAGTAACTTGGGCACATTATGCTCTTGAGGAAAATAACCAAAAGGATTGTATGACTGCTCTTAGCTTTACCATAATACTTGGTGTATTTTTTAGTTTAATGCAAGCTTATGAATATCATCATGCAGCTTTTGGTTTTAAAGATGGAATCTATCCTTCTAATTTTTACTTAGCAACAGGTTTTCACGGAGTTCACGTAATAATTGGCACTATATTTCTAAGTGTTTGTTATTATAGAGTGCGGCGAGGTGACTTTGTGAAAGGTAATGGTCATTTGGGTTTTGAATTTGCAGCTTGGTACTGGCATTTTGTCGATGTAGTATGGTTGTTTTTGTTCACTTTTGTATATGTTCTTGGAAGATAGACTGTTAAAATATAGATATGTTTATATTATTTTCCGTACCTGATTTAATACGTCTTCAGCATGTCCAGCCACTTGTACTTTTGACCAAATGTAAACTATCTTGCCTTTTTTGTCTATTAAGAAAGTAGCTCTATCAACTCCCATATATTTTTTACCAAACATTGATTTTTCTACCCAAACTCCATATTTTTCACAAGTATCGGAATTAGAATCTGATGCAAGATCAAAATCCAAACAATATTTTTTCTTGAATTTATCGTGAGAATTTAAGTCGTCCTTTGATACACCAATAATGACAGCATTCATTTTTTCAAATTCTAGTTTTAATTTATTAAAGTCACCGGCTTCGATAGTACAACCTGGTGTATCATCTTTAGGATAAAAATATAATACAACAACCTTTCCTGCTAAATCTGACAAATTGATTTTACTATTGGCATAGTAAAATTTGGTGCAATATCACCTATTTTTAATGTCATAACTACTCCTTTATATTTATTTTATTTCTTTTTTAGACAAATTATAAATTACAAAAATTACTGCTAACGAGATCGCTAATGCAAACCAAGTTATGGCATATTCTAAATGATCATTTCTGACATTCAGCAAATTTTCAATCGACAAACTTTTAAGAATATCAGATCGATTGTTATTACCCTCCATAACTAAATAAAAACCTTCTAATTTTAAGCCAAGAACATCAGAGGCTTGAGTTAAATCCAAGGTAAACCAAACATTATTTTTAACATCATTATCCAGTACAAACAGCTTTGTTTTTTCACCGAGAAGAATTACACCTGTGACTTCCATAGAGTTATCTATTATATTATCAATATTTTTTTTATGCCTCCCAGCAAACCACCCTAGTACAACCAAGATTATCTTGTTATCATCAGTTTGAAATGGGGTAACTAAATAATAACCATCTTTTTCAGTGGACATTGATCTGCGCCCATAAAGATGTAAATTCTTACCCACTAGAAAATAGCCGTTCGCCCTTATTTTAGCATATAATTTATTTCCACTAAGTGTTTTTATATTAATTGGCGGATTATTAAGATTATTTTTCATTGAACTTAAAAACAGTTCTTTTTCCTGTAATCTAGCAATTTGCCAAAACCCAAGTGATAAGAGAATTACAAATGCTAATATAGTAAGTAATAAAGGTAATAATTGAACTTGGCACTTACCGATTTTTAAAGTATTTTTTTTTAAAGTTTGTAACACTATAATTTCTTCATTATTTCTAGTAGTGATTCTAGAGTAGCTAGTTCTCTTTGTCTATTGAGTATATATAAAAAACTCCAAATTAAATAGCTCTAATGCTTCTGTTAATGATTTGGGGAATGACACTAAATTATATTGTTGATCAAAAGCATTGCCATATATTTTGTTGATATTATTTATTTTATCAGGAAATTTTAGACCTAGAAATATAGAGTTTAAAATAGTAAAAATTGCCAAATAAGGATCAGTGAGTGGATTTGCTATTCTATGTTCTAGTCTTTTAGGAGAGAGGTCAGGGATGCGCAGTGCAACAGTTCTATTATTATTACCAAAAGATACATTAGTTGGTGCCATAAAATTCTTATCCAAACGAAGATAATCATCTTCATTTGGCATGAATATCAAGAAAGTGTCAAGCATATAATGACAGATACTTTGAGCCATTAGATCAATATTAAGTATACAATTCTCCAAATCATTTGGGAATATAAAATTTACATGAAAATGCATACTACTACCATAATCGCTTGCAAATGGTTTGGCAGAAAAATTTACATTACCCCGTAATTTTTCTGCAATAATTTGTATTTTAGACTTAGTGCTACTAATTTTTTCTATATACTCAATTATGTTAGTGGAAGGCGGCAAATCTACCTCAAATTGATTAGCTCCTTTTTCTTTCTTAACTGCTATTCCAAGTAGAGTCTGAAATTCGAGTGGATCAATATTTTTGCTTAAATAAAATTCTATTTCCACTCCGATGCAAGCTATTAGCGAGTAGTCTGTTCGAAATTTCTTAATGATTTTTTGTAAAGCATTGTTCTTTTGCAAATGATCTGATAGTGTATGGATAAATTGCTGTAGGGTGGTCATGTGGATGAGTTTATAAAGAATAAAGTTTATTATAAAATTTTTGATGGAAGCTTCAAGCAATCTAGTCATATTTATAGTAAAAAAAATAAGTTGGGTGATTCTAGGATCTTAGAAAGTGTCGAGAATAATCGGCTAACAGTAGTTAAACATTATGATGCCAAGAACATTGTTATCCTACAGCAAGTTCATGGTAACAAAGTTATTGATGCTGATAGTGATATTGAGACTGATCCCGAAGCTGATGGGGCAGTTACTACCAAAAAAAATCTAGTACTAACAGTACAAACTGCTGATTGCGTTCCTATTCTACTTAGTAGCGAAGATGGTAAGGTTATAGGGGCAGCTCATTGTGGTTGGCGTGGAGCTAAAGCTGGTATCACTAATAATTTGGTAAAACTAATGCATGAGAAAGGAGCAAAAAATATTAGAGCTATTATTTGCCCTAGTATTCAACAATATTCTTATGAGGTAGACCAAGAATTTTACGATAATTTTATAAAGCAACGGGCTAAGAACTCAAAGTTTTTTAGTAGCTCTTTGAGAACAAAGCATTATATGTTTGATTTACCATCTTATGTAGAACTTCAACTACAAGAAGCTGGTATTAAAGATATAACAAGGATGCTAGAAGATACATATACTACCCCTGAGAAATATCCAAGTTATCGACGTTCCTGTCATACTGGAGAATTATATAACCGTACCATATTATCCACCATTGTAATTAAAGGATAAATAACACTAGATGAGAATCAACTACATGGGAAACATATTTGTATTTATTTGTTAGATAGTATATAATATGTATACTTCTCCTACTTCAAGAGTAAGTTTGCACTGAGGTTAATTATGGATAAATACTATGAATAATAATAACTTAAAAACAATAGTTGAAACAAAAACATTAACTCATGCTTTGGCTTTTGCCAATTCTGTGGTAGAAAAACGTAACGTAATTGCTAAGCTTAGTCATGTTAAATTATCATCTAAGGATGGTAAGCTAGAGCTAATAACTACTAACATGGAAATATATTTAAGCCAAAAAGTAGCAGCTCAAGTAATAAGTGAAGGCGAAATAATGGTATCTACTAAAACATTAAATGACATAATAAGAAAGATATCTGATAATGATGTAACACTTAGTGTCTCAAATGAAACAGATCAACTTGAAATTCTAGGAAAGAATTGTGCTTTTAACCTACTAACCCTACATGCTAACCAGTTCCCTGCGTTAGATGATATTAATGTTGAAGCTACTTTAAAAATATCTTGTAGTGATTTTGTTAAAATGATCGACGGTACTTTGTTTTCGGTATCCGTTGATGAAACTCGTTATAATCTTAATGGTGTTTATTTCTACGTAAAAGATGAAGAATGTTGTATGGCTAGCACCGATGGGCATAGATTATCAGTGTCAGTAGTAAAAATAGCCAATAATGCTAGCGAATTTGGAGTTATTTTACCTAAAAAGACTCTCGAGGAAATTGTTAAGATATTGAAAGACCCTAAGAATATTCAACTGGAGGCTGAAATTTTTCTAAGTGTTAATAGGATTAAATTTGTTTGTAATGCTATTATAATGGTATCAAAACTAATTGATGGAACTTTTCCGGATTATCAAGCTTTTATCCCAGTAGAGAACAACTATAAACTTACTATTAATACCAAGTTGCTAGCTGATGCTATAGATAGAGTAGCGACAATAACTATAGACAAATTTCAAGCAATAAAATTGATTTTATCAAAAGACTTGCTTGAAATTACCGCTTCTGGAGAAGCAAGAGGCGTGGCTAAAGAATGCATACCATGTTCTCTAGATGAAAGTAATTTATGCATTTTTGATCATGAAGATACTCTGTCTATAGGTTTTAATCCTAAATATCTTACTGATGCACTAAGTGCTGTGTTAAGTGCTACTAAAGCAAACCAAGTTGAGCTATACTTTTTAAATGCATCATCACCAATGTTATTGAAAACCCCTCAGAATCCTAAAGATGTTTTTGTGATTATGCCAGTTAAGGTTTAATATTCACCTTAATTCAATGTATATACTGCTCGTAAATGAAGAGTTGGTAGACGAAGGTCAACTTCAAGAAGAGCTAGGAGTGTCAAAGTCAAGCAGCGGAGCGTACATTAGTACGTGAGCAGCTTCGATCTTTAGACACGACGACGCCAATTCTTGAAGTTCACCGAGTATACTCGATAAAAATCAAGAAGAAATGAAGTTTTTATAGTAAAAATACTTGCTTTTTAACGTTTTTTTTATTAGTCTGTGCAATCTTCATAGAGTCTAAAATAACCTGACCTTGCCCGCGTGATGGAATGGTAGACATAACGGACTTAAAATCCGTGGGGTGCAAACCCTTGCCAGTTCAAGTCTGGCCGCGGGTACCATTCATTTTTATCAAGGTCATTCTTTTTATCGAGGAAAAAGTATATGTTTATTCAAACTGAAATTACTCCTAATCCTAATGCGATAAAATTTTTCCCTAACATACCTGTTAGCCCTAATGAGCCGGTTCATTTTAGTAATCTTGATGAGGCAAAAGGTAAAAGCAGGCTAGTAGTTCAATTATTTAGTATAAATAGCGTAAAATCTGTATTTTTTGGTAGTGATTTTATTACTATTACTAAAGAAGAAAAAAGTGATTGGCTAGTTTTAAAACCTGAAATTTTGATGATTATTATGGATCATTTTACTGCTGGTTTTACTGCTTTTGATGGGGAAAATGGTCAATCTGCCATAAATAATTCTGACGAGATGTCTGAAATCGAACAACAGATTGTAGAAATTATTGAAACACGTGTACGTCCTTCGGTTGCCATGGATGGAGGTGATATAATATATCGAGGATTTGAAAATGGAGTGGTAAAATTAGAACTTCGTGGAGCTTGCCAAGGTTGTCCTAGTTCGGCTATTACTTTAAAAAATGGTATTGAATCAATGCTTAAACATTTTATCCCCGAGGTAGAATCTGTTGAAGCTGTAGACGAGTTATAGATATTATGTCAAAGTTAGCAGTAGTTACAGGGGGAACAAGGAGGATAGGCAAGGCTATTACTATAGCATTAAGGGATAGAGGCTTTACCGTTGTAGCAAATTTTTATAGTGATTACCAAGCTGCTAAAGATTTTAATGAAAATTATTCTATTAAAACTAAGCAATGGAATACAGCAAATTATGCTGAATGTTTTAGGTCAATAAAGGAACTTGAAAATGAATTTGGTCGTCCAGTAAGTGTCCTAGTGAATAATGCTGGTATTACTAGGGATGCGATGATGCATAAAATGACTGAAGAAGAGTGGCAAGAAGTGATTAACGTTAATCTTAGCTCATGCTTTAATATGTGCCGTGCAGTAATTAACCAAATGCGAAATCAAAATTACGGACGAATTATTAATATTAGTTCAATTAATGCTCAGGCAGGACAAATAGGGCAAACTAATTATTCTGCTGCTAAAGCTAGAATTATAGGATTTACTAAGGCGTTAGCTAGGGAATCAGCTTCTAAAAATATAACGGTAAATTGTATAGCTCCTGGGTATATTAAAACATCAATGGTTGAAAAGATACCAGCTAATGTACTAGAGCAAATAATAGCAGCTGTGCCAATGAAAAGGTTGGGTAGACCAGAAGAAATTGCTAGAGCCGTAGAGTATCTAGCAGATGAGCAAGCTGGTTTTATTCTGGGGAAACGTTGTCAATTAATGGTGGGTATAATATGTCATGAGGTATATTTCTACCAATCCTTCATTGCAGGCAATGCCCAAGTGAGTTTGCCAAAAATATCTAATGTTTATGGTCATGATTATGGACATAAAAACCAATTGATGACAAGGTGTTTAGGAAGTCTTGGTTCTGTGCTAAATCGTTAGGCTTACCACTACAACATATATGTCCATTCAAACATATAACTTGGTCAGAGTTTTTCATCACAGTAAATAAGTCATGTGATATCATAAAAATTGTAATATTTAGACGTTTTTTTATTTGATTAATAATCCGATAAAATTCTTGCTGACTAGTAACATCTAATGATTGAGTTGGTTCATCTAAAATAATTAGATCAGGATTGTTGAGTAAGGTAGCAGTTAGAATTAGCTTCTGAAATTGACCACCAGAAAGTTCTGAAATATCATGATGTTTATAATTATTAAAATCAATAAAATTATTCCATTCTTGCCAATCATTGCGAGTAGCATTTGAGGCTAATAAATATAAAAAATTTTCAGCTGTAATTGGTAAGTCTGAAGCAAAATCTAGTCTCTGCGGTACATAGCCAATTTTTAGATGGGGGTGAATTGTTATATTACCAGATGAGGCACTGTCTAATCCCAAGATTAATCTAGCTATTGTTGTTTTCCCAGCACCATTTGGACCAATTAAAGTCGTAACCTCACCTTTTTTAACAGTAAAATTAATATTATTAAGGGGTAACTTTTTGCCAAATTGTTTAGATACATTACTGAATTTTATTAATGTAATATCTTCTGATATAGACACAACCACCTGATCAAAATTATTATTGTGTGCCAATTATGATAAATAGCTAACCTCAGTTTGATGTAAGCCATAGTACTCTACATTTCTCTATAATCGTCATCGCGAAGCATCTTTGGATGCCGTGGCGATCCAAATAAACAGCGAAGCTGTTTCTTCTAATACGCTTTGCATCATATCCTGGATTACCGCGTCGCCGCTTTCAGCGACCCCTCGCAATGACGCTCGTAAGGACTCTTAACAGTAGTGACATAAAAAATGTACTATGGCTGCTCCGTTACTCATGTACACCTAGCAGCTCGACTTTGCTGCTGCCTAGCTCTTCTTGAAGTTATACTATCGTCTACACAACTCTTGAAATCATAGCAATATACATCGAACTCAGGTTAACTAGCAGTCTCACCGTTAACATCATTATTACTATCTTGGTCGTCATTATCACTTTCCGATTCTTCACTTTTTTCAGATTTATCATCCTCTTCTTGTGCAGAACCAAGAGCATACACACACAATTCTTCCAGCAGAACATTATTCTTATTAGCCAGTTCTTGCAGTTTAGTTATCGCATCCATGACCTCAGCTGGTATTTTCCCACCACGTTGCTTTGATAACCAGTCATCCTGAAAATGCAAGGGATGATGCCCCGGCTCAGGTTGCCCTACATATATAGTAAACGGTGCCATTTGTCCACCAAAATCACAATTAACACTAAACTTTTTCATAACACACTTTATAACATAAGATTAAATTATCAAAATAATATTAGGAACTTCAAGATTTGATCCTTAAAAAACTTAACTAACAAATAAATTTAATACATCTGCATAATTCCATGAAATTTCCCCGTTTTTATATTACAAAAAATATATATGGTAGGACAATCACCATTTATCCATTTATTGTCATAGTCAGTAAGCTGTATTATTAATTCATCACATTCAGATAATTCAGATACTTGACACCAAGCAGGCCAACCAAACAATTTGTCACTAACTTCACATTGGTATGGTATTTGTTCGATATTTGGATATAAATCATCTAAATATTTTTCAACTTCTTGTGGCATATCTTCCCTTTGGGGAAAATCTATTATCTTACTAAACTTTGCTAACCTAGGGCTAGCATTAATTTCTTTTGGTTTTATTAATAATTCTAAATCTTCATCTTTATAAACTCTTATACATAGAGTACTTGAATCATCATAAGAAATCCCATCTTCTGGATAAATAAAAACAGCAATATATTTTACATCTTCCACAGACTTAGGAATAAAAGGTAAATCTAAAATCCTTATTTGAATAACTGGAACTAATAAAGTACTATTATTATCTGTTGGCCATCCCTCACCCTTTGTACATATATTTATATCTCCTATTATTGAACTTTTAAATAATTCTTTAAATTGGGCTGTAGGTATTTCAAGTTTATTTATAATTATAGCTTCTTTTTTGAATTCTTGTAACTTTACATCAAGATTAATATTTTTCATATTTAATTTTTTATAATTTATTTCTTCAATTTATAATTGAATAACATGTTTTGTCTTCTAGTTATCACATTAAAATCATTAAATACCCTAATATTTTAAAGTAGAAATTATAATATTCATTACCTATCTTCAAGATAAATATATATGATATAACAAAAAAATTTTGGCAACAAAAATTAACTACTCAATGACGTTTTTTCAAGTAATAGATGTTTAAATTTCTCGGAAAGTTCATAATTAGTAGCAACAAACGTTTTGTCATTATTTATTATTGCTCCACCTGATTCCCGGACAATTAAATCAAAACTAGCTTTTAAAGTGTAATTTAATGATGAAAAATAAACAGCATCAATCTTACCAGCTGCAAGTAATAGAATTCCATAACAATGAGAACCAAAAACCCTAGAATTTTTCAAAAAAACTGGGTTTATGTTAAAATCGTCAGTAGAAATTAGAAAATTATCAAAACTAGAACAAGCAGAAACCCTTAATCTACCACTATTATTAGTGATATTATTTCCTACCCATACCCCTTTTCCCTTCTCAACATAATAAATCTCATCAAGAGCTGGAAAGTTTATCACAGTACAAACCGTGGTTAAAATTTTATTAATCTTTTTTAAACACGTTATAGATACAGCAAAAAATGGTATACTTTTTTCTAAATTACTCAAACTATCAAGCGGATTTATTAATAAAACCATCTCAGAAGCGTTATCTAATTCAAACTTATCCTCTGGAAAAAATAAAGAACTTGTATATTTTTGCAACTCATTACGTAATAAATCTTGTGTTTTAATATAAGATTTATTGCAGAAATCATAGTTTCCCTTATTAGATCTTTGAAGCATTTCCAGCTCTAAAAAATCTCTCTTCAAAAACTTAACAGCTTTACATGATGCAGTAATAAGTAAGTTAGTTATAGGCTGCATAAGCTATATATGACTTCAAAAGTTGATGATAGACGATAGTATAACTTCAAGAGGCAATAGCAAAGTCGAGCTAGCTGTGCGTACATGAGTAACTAGGCAGCTTTAATCTTCAGAGACAATGACCTTAACTCTTAAAGTTCTACCTGAGTATATATTACTTTGCTCTCTCAACAAAGCTTATATCTTCAATTTTTATAACTATTTTCTCCCCAGTAACTAAATAAGGCGATACCATTACCTTTACTCCATTGGTTAAAATCGCTGGTTTATAAGAAGATGTTACCGTAGAGCCTTTAATTACAGGATCAGTTTGCATAATTTCAGCAATAACGGTTTGCGGTAATTCAGCATTTAAAGCTTTTTCTTCATAAAACTGTACCTTGAGTACCATATTATCCTCAAGAAATGGCAATCTTTCGCTAAGAATTGCCTTATTAATTAAAATTTGCTCAAATGTCTCATTATCCATTAACACGAGGTCATCACCTTCAAAATATAGGAATTGTAAATCCTTATTCTCAAGCTGTGCTTTTTCAACATAATCGGATGAATTAAAACGCTCATTAAGTTTTGTACCAGTTTTTAAATTTTTCATCTCTACTTGCACATAAGCCCCACCTTTACCAGGTTTGGTATGTTCAGGTGTTTTGCTCACAACCCATAAATCATTATTATACACTATAATGTTACCAGCCCTAATAGCATTTGCTGAAATTTTCATATTATTATCACTTATCTAAAATAATTATTTTGTATATTTGTTCAAGCTGGTTATTAACACCTTTCTAGGTCTATTTTATCATTTTTATCGATAAAGGTCAAAGTATAATCATATCCTTATAGCTTTCTTCTAATTCTAAAAGTTTTTTCTTGAGTTCAAGTCCTCCAGCGTAACCAGTTAGTCTACCATCAGTACCTATAACCCTATGACATGGTACTATAATTGACAAAGTGTTGCGTGCCACAGTTGTTTGCTACTACACGTACAGATTTAGGAGCAAATATTAAATTTGCAATATCCTTGTAACTCATCACTCTAGCATATGGGATGGCAGAGATGGTAGACCATAATTTCTCCTGAAAATTAGTCCCCGTGAAACGGTAAGGTACGGTAATTTCTTTTCTAGTACCATTTATGTATTCTGTTAGCTCTTGGTAAGTTTGATCGAATATACTGCAATTTTGCTGTTCATAATAACTACTATCTAAAATTGGCATATGTTTTTGCCCTACAAAATATAAACCTGTTAAAAAGTCCCCATCTGATACCAATAATATATTCAAATCATTTGAGTATATTAGAGCAATTGGTAAGTCTATATATCTATATATTTTTGTCATTTTAATTTTTTTCTTGGAGAGAATTTTGTTCTAAACGACTTTTACACCCTGTGAAGTCAACTATTTTTGCATCTTGATCTTGGCAAGCACAAGTAAAAATATATTTCCTTTCGTCTGTGACTCCCTGAATACATTGTCCGCAAATGCCTTTCATCATACACTGCATAGGAGAATTAAGACTTACTATTAATTGAGTTTTGTTACCAAAAAAATCATCTTTTATATCTTTTATAGCTTCCATCATTTCTGTACTACCCGCAGCTATTATCCTATCTATGCTCAAATTTTTCCAAAGGTAACAATGCCCCATTATAGCATACACCAAATCGCCCTTAACACTAATATCTTCCGCCCTATTTTTTGATAAAATACCTTCTTCACAACACCAAACTACTATATCGGCTGCTTCTTCTATTCTGTCTTGATAGAACCTATCTTGTAAATTTTTATAACCAGCAAAATATATAATTTTACAATTATTATTTTTAAGAGCCTTAGCTATTGAGCATAAAACTGCATTTCCAACTCCTCCACCAACAAGCACTACATTACTATCCTTTAATATCTCAGTTGGCTTACCACTAGGTCCCATTAGTACTACTAATTCATTTTGCGATAAATATCTACATAATTTACTTGATTTACCATTTTGCCAAACTATCAAATGAATTAACCCTTTTTCTGAATCAACATAAGCTCCAGTGACAGCCAATGGTTCGATAATTTTTGAAATATCACTAGAATAATTTTGTAAACGGAAAAATTGCCCCGGTTGAAAATTTTGAGCAGCGATAGGAGAATGTATTACCAGCTCTACTATCTTATAAGATAGAGTATTAATCCGTTTGATACGGCTAGCTAGTAAATAATCTAGTTTAACGAAGAAATCTAGATTATTACCAAAAAAACTTGGTTTATTTTTGATAAGTTTTTTTCCAATAAACTTGTACCCCTCTTTACTACTTGCTAAGGCTTTAACCACACTTCCAGAGTATTGAGGATTACAATCACCAAAATATGTTATACTTCCTGCATAAGTCAATCTAGTTGGTAATTTTGTTGCCGAAACTCGCCTGTACTCCTCACGTACGCCTGTGTACGCTGCGGTACTCGGCTTCGTTTCTCCTAAAAATTCCTCAACTATTTTTGACTTATGCAGGAAGTCTGTTATACTCGAATGATTTTCCAAATAACTATTATCTTTATGCGTACCTATTGCCATAAGTACAGTCCTTACCTTAAATTTTTTCCTTATACCTAAATTATCAAATTCTATTGATTCAGCGTAAGTATACTGATCAACATCAATGCCTAAAGGTATCATATCTTCAGCAAAATTTACACCTGCAGCCATAGCATACATAACTTCCTCAGGATTTAACTTGTAAGCAGGAGAATCCTTTAATTTTCCTCTATAACAAATTGTTACTCCACCTAGTTCATTGAGGATTTTTTTTACAGCTTCTGTATCTTGTACTTGCCTAAATAATTTTGCATGCGAGATAAATTCTTCGGCTATTAATTTGTCCTCATCTGTCCAATTTTGTTCTGTATGATTTTTCCCATTCTCCTCAACTGACAATTCATACTTTTTTAGAAATTTTTCTACTTGTAACTTATAATAATTTAAACTTTCAGTTGCTGCATCAATAGAGGTCAGTCCCCCGCCAATGATAATAATAGGCATCCTAATAAGCAAATTAGTGTTAGATTGTTCTAAAAAAGCTCCTCCTGATTGTAATGTCATTAGAAAGTCGGAGGCTGTTTTCACACCTTTTGCAAGAAAATTTTTTATTTGAGCAATTTTGGGCTTACCAGCTCCAACACACAAAGCAACATGGTCAAATCCTAAATGAAATACTTGCTCCATAGTTATATTACTATCTAAACTTACACCACCAAAAAGCTTAAAATGACTGTTTCTCTCCAGTATCAGACGTAATATAGTTAAATTATTTTTATCCCACCTTGCAGTAATACCATACTCGGCTACTCCTCCAAAACCTTCAGGTATTTTTTCTGATAAGTTTTTTTTATAATCAGACCAGTATTTAATAGGCTTGTTAATATCAAAAGGTAATGGGGTAATTTTTAAGCCATCTATAGCTACTACAGTATGTCCGTCTCGTAATAAATAATGGCTTAAACTAAACCCAGCTGGTCCTTGACCCACTACTAAAACTTTGTAATTAGTTGAAGGCTTTGGCATCAGAGAAAAAATGTTAAGTGGATTCCAATTGGTAAGTAATAAATATATTTCCACCCCGTAAGGTAGAAGCAAAGTAGTTTCCAAAATATTAGATTCAACAAGAGGAATATCTACAGGTTCTTGCTTTTGATAAATGCAAGCATTAGAACAATCATTACAAATCCTATGACCGGTAGCAGCCACCATTGGATTATCAATGACAATAATAGCAAGAGCAGCTAAATTAAATCCCTTGGACTTTACATAATTCATCTCAGAGATTTTCTGCTTCAGCGGACAGCCCGACTTTGATGGCGTAGTCGGTAGTATATTCGCAGAATCATTCGAGTATAACCCTTTAGAACACGAGTCTTTTCCCTGTTTATGACAGTAGATACAATAGTGAGTAGCATTTAAGACTGTATCTAGATTAGATATAGGATTTAAACAATCAAACCCTACTCTTACATGTTTTTTATATTTAGCTACCTTATTAAGATCTATTAAATTATCTTTATCTGTTTTATTTGGTAAAGAAAATAATATACTTTCAGATTCATTAAATCTACTTTGAAACTCTACTCCTGCAAGAGGTCTATTATAAACCATAAAGGCAGCATATTTTGCTGCTATATCTAACTCAAAAGCATATTTTTCATCATCTAATTGCCATTTTATTACTTGACGAGCAAACTTGTCTTGGGTAAACTCCTCTCCTAAAAGTTTTTCTAAAAAAATTGATACACTATCAAAATCAATCTCTTTTAGTTTTTCAGGAGGATATTTTCTTACCGCAACACGCTGGATGAACTTTCTCTTACATTCATAAATTACATCAAATTCTTTATGACTAAATCTCAGATTGGCTATTTCTTGTTCAATACCAAATAACTTAGCTAGAAAATCATCAAAAACAGGCGAAATTTCTAATAAAAAATCCGAGTAATATTTTTGATCAACTTGATCAGGATTAGCCCTTAATGATAAAATAATTTCATAAAGAGAATAACTATGGCTACGCAGAAAATTTAGAAAAATTTCATCTAATTTTTTTAAGCCTTCTAATCTATTCAGATCTATAAAATCTAAACCAAAAGCAAGTATCATATAGCTAAAACCTTCTTTAGATTAGCTATATATAATATATGACATTTTTAGAAAAAAATCTGTAGCCAAGATAACTGAAAAATGAAACAATAACGGCTACAATAAAGGATTTTATAATCATAAATACATCTGGCAACACTCCTTCTATTACTAAGAATTGAACTGGTCTTATGACAAGAAAAATGGGGTTAATTTCAAAAAATATTTTCTTTGATTCTGGTACCATAGAATATGGGTACACTATTGGTATAGTCCAATATGCAACATTCAAAATCAAATTTAATACCTGTGGAATATCACGTATATAAGGAGTTAAAAATGCAAATGCGATAGAACTACTAATCACAGAAATAATCAGCGGTAACACAAGCATTGGTACAAAAAGTATATATACACTAAATCTTTCAGGATATAAAATGATAAAAGCTATATACATAGCTACAAACGAATAAATTAGGGTATAAACTTGTGTTAAACTATCCGATATAGGAAAGATAGTTCTAGAAATTACTACCTTTTTTATAATACCACTGCGATTAATTAATGAATTTGATGATATATTTAAGCTGCTAACAATAAATGTCCATAACGGTAAACCACCGACTAGATTCATAATTATTGCTTCTCTTGGTAGCTTAAGTAAAAATCCAAAAAAATATGAAATGATCATTATATGCACAAAAGGCTGAACTAAACCCCATAAAGAACCTAAAAAAGAATCTTTATTTTGATGAGATATAGAAGCTTGGGTTAATAATACCACTGACAACCAGTATTTCTTGGAAAAAAAATACTTTATCATTAATAATTCCCACTATTATAAATTTTTAGTATTTCATCTGGATTACCGTCTGCAATAATACTACCTTCTTTTAATAATACACATCTATTACAATTCTCCTTAATAATATTTTCTTGATGACTTACTAGTATTAAAATAGGTATATTTTGTAACTTGTTTTTCATAAAATTGGTTGACTTCTCAATAAAATGACTATCACCAGCAGCAAAAACTTCATCTAGTAAAAGAATATCTGAATCTTGAAAAGCCGATACAGAAAAAGCCAATCTTGATAACATACCAGAGCTATAATTTTTTACCGGTAAATCTATTTTATTCCCTAGCTCAGAAAAATTTATAATTTCTTGTTCCAGTTCTTTACTGTACTTACCTAACATATTATTATAAATCATAAGCATTTTGATATTTTCTCTTCCAGTTTGCTCTAATTCAAAACCTACTCCCATCTCAATAATGGCGGCAAAGTTACCATGAACTTTAATTTTTCCAAACTTTAATGGATAAATTCCAGCAATTACTTTAAGCAAAGAACTCTTACCTGAACCATTGCTACCAATAAAGGCAATTTTTTCGCCTCTTTGACAGGAAAGATTTATATTATTTAAGATAGGAATTGACGAAGGAAAAAGTTTACCTCCTTTAATAAAAAAGTGTCTTAAACTTTCTACCCTTTGTTGGTTATTGATTCCTTCTACACAACCATCAGATATCTCTATAGATACTAGTTTAGACGTCATATGTTAAAAACATGAGTTATATTTTTACTGAAGAGTTAATCCATTCTTCAATAATATTTTTGGGGAATACTCCAGTCTTAGTAGCTAGTTGTTTTCCATCTTTAAACAAAATCATTGTAGGTATACTACGAATACCTAAACTTGAAGGTATATTAGGATTTTGATCTATGTCCATTTTAACGATTTTTATTTTGCCCACTAATTCCTTACTTAATTCTTCAATAATGGGTGTTAACATTTTACATGGTCCGCACCATTCAGCCCAAAAATCAACTAATACAGGTGTGTTGGACTCTAAAACTTCTTTATTAAAAGAATCATCTGTTATATTACTTGCCATAATCTCTTATTTTTTGAATTATTAAATATCGAATAAAAAACACCTTCGATGTCATCCCCGCGTAAGCATAATAATAGTACCCTACATTTTTCTATAATCGTCATCGCGAGACACCTTTAGATGCCGTGGCGATCTAGGTAAACAACGAATCTGTTTTTTTAGAGTAACGCTTCGCGTATCCTATATTGCCGCGTCGCCGCTTTCATCGACTCCTCGCAATGACGATTATATATGAGGCATAATACTCAACAGCCTGCTATTTTTCTAGATTTCTCTACCTACGCGGGGATGACAGCCCTGTATTTTAACAATTATAATCATACTAGGTAAAATTCTTATTGTAAATGACTGCTTTAAGTTTACTTAAAAATGTTAGTATCTAAATTGTTAAGAACATATTTCTTACGATCATAATAAAGTTTCATAGCTACAGCAGCGGTTTCTTCTACAGATCTTCTTGAAACATCAATTATTGACCATCCCTGTTGCTCGCAAATTTGTTTTACTTGCATACATTCTTCTTGGACTATTTTAAAATCCGTATAATTAGTATTATCGCTCATCTGTAACGAATGCATTCTAGTTTCTCTTATTTCAATTAGCCGAGTTGGGTTAATAATCAAACCAATTACAAGCTGTTTTGTAATGCTGCCTAACAAATCTAAAAACGGATAACCATGAATATAAGGTACATTTGCTGTTTTAAATCCATTATATGCTAGATATACGGAAGTTGGAGTTTTTGATGTCCTAGAAGGACCAATCAGAATAATATCAGCTTCATCTAATTCACTAGTCATCTGACCATCATCATGTCTAAGAGTATAATCAATAGCATGAATCTTATCAAAATAACCTTCATCAAATTTATAATCATAAACTAAACTTTCTTCTGTTTCTACACCTAAAAAAACTGAAATTTCTTTTACAATTCTACCTACAACAGAGATACAAGGAATTTTTAAATCATAACAAAATTTAGTTAAATTTCTTCTTAGTTCGTGATCTAAAATAGTGTACAATACAATGCTTGGTTTCATCTTGATTTTTTTTAAAACCTCATTTAATGATTCTGCATTTCTTAACATTGGCCAATGATACAATTTTGACTCAATTTTGCTAAATTGTGACAAAGCAGTATTAGCTGCATGTTTAACTGTTTGCACTGAAGAGTCTGAAACTAAGTGAATAATCAGCTTATTCATAGTTTATTAGTCTTTGTGGATAATTTTTATTCATATTTTAATCTCTATATTAAAAGTAACCAATAACTACCCATATATATCCCGTATATAGAGGTTAATAACCTCTATAATTTAAAGAATAATTTTGTGGATAATTTTGTGTGTAAAATGCTAGATATCTAATATCTTTCACGTTTTCTCATTCTACACACATAAACCACTATGAATTATCCACTAAAAAAATAATCCTATGAATAATGTGAGTAATAATTATAATTAATAAACTTCTCTAGTAATTTAGCAATAAAAAAATGTGTATAACTATGTGTATATATAATTAATCTACATATTAACAATGTCTATATCAACTAAAAAAATATTATATATAAATATAGATTATTATGGGTTATTTCATGAATCAGCTTTTACAAACTTTTAAGAAAAAAAATGATCTTGTACCTATTTGGTTAATGCGTCAAGCTGGTAGATATTTGTCTGAATATAAAAAAATAAGAAAAACTGTTAGTGGTTTCTTAAATTTATGTTATAATGTTGATAAGGCTGTAGAGGTGACTTTACAACCAATAAGAAGGTATGGATTTGATGCTGCTATAATTTTTTCTGACATTTTGGTTTTACCTGATGCACTTGGCTGGGATGTAAAATTTGAAGAAAATATAGGACCAATATTACGTAAATTTCAATCAAAAGAAGATTTTAAATATCTTGAAGGAAATTCTAATGGAAAACTAAATGTAATTTATGAAATAATCAATAAAACTAAAGCAAAATTACCAGTTGATACTGCATTGATAGGTTTTGCCGGTAGTCCATGGACGGTAATGACTTATATGCTTGAAGGAAGAGGCAAACAAAGTTTTGAAACAAGTAAAAAATTTATTTATGAAAATAATAACTTAGCACAAGAACTTCTAGACTTTATTACTGAAAAAACTATTATTCATTTAAAGGAACAAGTAAAAGCTGGGGCAGACTTAGTACAATTATTCGATTCATGGGCAGGGATATTAGAAGAAGCAGAATATGATCAGTTTGTAGTGCAACCAACAAAAAAAATAGTATTAGCTTTAAAAAAACAGTTTCCACATTTACCGATTATAGGTTTTCCAAGAGGTTCTGGGCTTTTATATGAAAAATATATTATTAATACTGGAGTGGATGCTATTGGAGCAGATCAGTTTGTACCAGCTAGTGCTATGAAATTATGGAGTGAGAAAATTGTTGTACAAGGTAATTTAGACCCATTTATATTGCTTACTAATAAAGAAATTATCGCAGAAAAGGTAAGTAAAATAATTGCAAATTTTAAAGAAAGAAATTTTATATTTAATCTTGGACATGGTGTTTTGCCAAATACACCAGTTGAAAATGTTGAGTTTTTAGTTAATTATGTTAGAGAATTTAAATACTAAAATATCTCAAAAAAAAATAGCCATCGTACTTTTTAACCTTGGTGGACCAAATAGCTTAAACTCAGTCAAACGATTTCTATTTAACTTATTTTATGATAAAGCAATTATTAACTTGCCAAATCCCCTAAGGTTTATTCTTGCTAAGATAATATCAATCACTAGAAACAAAAAATCTCAGAAAATATATTCTCTAGTAGGTAATAATTCGCCTATTTTACAAGAAACAGAATCTCAAAAAGCTGCTATTACAGAGAAGTTGAAACAAACTCTGAATGAGGATTTTAAGATTTTTATAGCAATGCGTTATTCTTATCCTAATTCCGAAGAAGCAGTAAGAAAAATAAATGAGTATAACCCTTCAGAAATAATATTGTTACCATTATACCCACATTTTTCTAGCACCACTACTGGATCTTCGATTAAAGATTTTATATCTTCTCTTTATAAAAATAAAAGTGAATATTCCCAATATATTAAAACTATTTGTTGTTATCCTATCGATGACGAATTTATTGAAGCTCATTTATCATTAATAAAGCAATCATTTAAAAAATTGAAAAACAAAAAAAATTTTCGTATATTATTTTCAGCTCATGGTCTGCCTGTAAAAATAATAAAAGCAGGAGATCCATATCAGTGGCAGATTGAAAAGACTGTAGAAAATTTGGTGTCTAAGCTTAGCATAGATAATTTAGATTATAAAATAACTTATCAAAGTCGTGTTGGTCCAGTGGAATGGCTTAAACCTAATACGGAGGATGAAATTGAGATAGCAGGAAAAGAAGATAAATCTCTTATAATAGTCCCAATAGCATTTGTATCAGAACATGTTGAAACACTGGTAGAATTAGACATTGAATATAGAAAGATTGCTGGTAAGTACAAGATAGAATATATTAGGACTCCTGCTCTTGGAACAAATAAATTGTTCATCAATAGTATAACTAAAATGGTATCAAATTTAGTTAATTATAGTTTCGATACAAAAAAATTGATATGTAGTTCAATTAATAAAAGAATATGTCCTTATAATTTTACTATGTGTCCTTGTAATTTAAAAAACTAAGTAATGGGATAAAATTAATGGCTAGTTATTATTTATGGTTTAAAGCATTCCATCTTGTATCAGCAATTTCTTGGATGATAGGTTTACTATACCTACCAAGATTATATGTCTACCATACTAAAGTTGTAATAGGTAGTGAAACTGACAAGATGTTTCAGTTAATGGAAAGTAGGTTACTCAGAATCATTATGAATCCGGCTATGATCAGCACTTATACCTTAGGTATAATTAACAGTTATATATACGGATTAGTAGCTTTAGGAACATGGTTTTACGTAAAAATGACAGCAGTTCTAGGTATCACTATTTTTCATGGTTTATTAGCTAGATGGAGGAAGAATTTTGTTGAAGGCAAAAATAATCATTCTGAAAGATTTTATCGTATCATTAATGAAGTACCAGCACTGTTGATGATAGTGGCTGTTGTCATGGTTATTGTTAAACCATTTGATTAATATATTTTTCTGCTTTATTATTCATACTACTGATTTCTAATTGTGATGCATATAATAATTATTGAAGCAAGTAATTATTATAGCTAACATAGCAGTGAGGCTTAAACAATTATATGAACAAAATTATCCAAGCAGATAATAAGGTTATGCAAAAACAGACTAGTTTGACTAGAGAACAAAAAGAGGTTGTTGGATTACTCTCAATAGGGACATTTCTTGAATATTTTGACTTAATGCTTTATGTGCATATGGCGGTATTGCTTAATGAGTTGTTTTTTCCAAAAACTGACCCGCATACGGCTACTCTTCTTTCAGCCGCTGCTTTTTGTTCTACTTACTTGCTTAGACCATTTGGTGCATTAATATTTGGTTGGATAGGCGATAATGTAGGAAGGAAAGCATTTTTTTAATGGCAATATCTTGTTTTGTCATGGCTAATTTGCCAACTTTTGCTCAAATAGGGATTACTGCAGCTTGGCTGGTGACAATATGTCGTATTGTACAAGGTATGACTTCTATGGGGGAAATCACAGGAGCTCAATTATATCTAACAGAATATCTACAACCACCAGGACGATATGTTTCTGTAGCTATGATAGTTTTTTGTGCTGCCTTCTTTGGAGGGGGGGTTTGCTGCTCTAGGTGTAGCCTCTCTTGTTATTTCTTATGCTCTTAATTGGCGACTGGCTTTTTGGTTTGGTGCAGGTGTGGCATTAGTTGGTATGATTGCTAGGACAACGTTGCGAGAAACACCTGAATTTGCCGACGCTAAACGTCGATTAAACAAAACTTTTCAACAGTTAAAAAGTATAGTATCTAACATTGACGTTGAACATATAATGCAAGATACTCTCAATATTCAAGAAAAAACTAATTGGAAAACAACAATAAGTTTACTGTTAGTAGATTGTATATGGTCAGTAATTTTTTATTTTACTTATATACATTGTGCTAATATTTTAAAATATTCATTTCACTATACAGCCGAACAAATTATTTACAATAACTTTATTGTATCTGCTATATTACTAGGAAACATGATTTTTGTGCTGTATTTCACCAATAAATATCATCCACTAGTGATATTAAAGATAAGATTAATTTTAGTTTCAATATATTTCCTAATGATTCCATATTTATTGAATAATGCAACAACTGGCTTTGATATATTGATAATTCAGTCTTTACTATTATTTACTGCATGCGAAGCATCACCAGCTAATGCAATATTCTTTAAGCATTTTCCAGTTTTTAAACGTTTTACTTATACTAGTGCGATATACGCTGCATCCCGAGCTTTAGTATATCTTATTACTTCTGTTACCCTTGTGTACCTAACAGATTATTTTAGTCATTGGGGATTGTATTTTATTACAATCCCAACAGTTGTAGGTTGTGCATATGGATTATCATATTTTATTAAACTCGAGAAAGATGCTGGAAATCTTTCTGAAAAGAAAACTTATGTAGACTCTGTAGCAAATATTGCTTAGATGATATAGTAGATAAATATTGATAACATAGCTCTATTAGTTTTTTTTCTAAACCAATTGCTTCTAAGTATATAGCTAGACTTATAAATTCTTCTATAGTTTCCTCAATAATCTTCCTAGCTTTTTCAGGTGATTTAATTCCTATAGTTTGTAAGTTGTGAATTCGGTCGAAAATTTTAATAAATGCTACATCATATTTTTTTTGTTGATATAATAAATTTAAAATCTCTTTGGAGCTAATCTTGCCGTGAGGTTTAACCCTAGTTAAAGCTTCTACTTGACTAGCTACTACACTTCCAAAAATATATTCAATCATCTTTTCGGTCAGTTTTGTATCCTCGATAGTATCATGCAGTATACTGGTAACAATCATATCAGTTCTGAAATAGCTTGGAATTTCTGATGCTGCATATTCCCACTACCATATACGCTACTTCAATTGGATGCGAGTAATAGGGTTCGCCAGACTGTCTCATTTGACTGCCGTGATATTTTTTGGCGTAATAAATAGCTTTTTTAACTTCGTCAATATTTATTGGTCGGTTTACTTCCTCATTTATCTTACAGAGTTTGTTCAATAGCCTAGGGTATATCGTCACGAGATTTTAGCCCACATTAGTAATCCCCTTAGACAAAGACCTGCCATGTATGATTTTGTATTTTTAGCATATCTTGTTGCTATACCACGCCATTCTTTAAATTTTTGAAATGTATTTTCAATAATGTGCCTTAACTTATATAAATCCTTATCTATCTCTCTTTGAATCTTTCTGTTTCTTTTTGATGGTATTACAGGAATTATATTTGCTTGCTCAGCAAATTCTACGATGCTATTTGTGTCATAAGCTTTATCTGCTATAAGGTACTCTGCCTCTATATTTTGGGTTAATTCACAAGCTTGAGTACAATCGTTTCTGGAACCTTCTGTAACAATAATTCTGACCGGCATACCATTGCACATCCACGGCCATATGTATCTTTGTATTGAGCCCCCTTTTGTACGGCTAATCGTTTGATTCCTGCCTTTTGCCCCAAGTCCTGCTTTATGAACTTTTACAAATGTTGAATCTATCATTAACCATTCGAAATCAGGAGCATTTATAAAAATATTTAGTACATGCTCCCATACTCCATTATCGCACCATTACAGAATCTTCTGTGTACATTCTTCCAATTCCCATAATCAGGTGGCAAATCTCTCCAAGGAGCTCCTGTCCTAAATATCCACATTACTGCATTTACAAAGGTTCTATTATCTTTTGCAACCCCTCCCCAACAACCTTCCCTGCCAGGCAAATGCCTTTGTATCTTATTCCAAAGTTCATCATTTATATCATGTCTTCTATGTGCTAGCCCCATAACTATTATCCCTATTACTATAATTAGTATAACCAACTTCACAAATTATTCAACTATAATCTCGTGACGATATGCCCTAGTAGCATACTGACAATATTCATACTTTGAGTTGTCCCAATAGTTAATATCTTCCATAAAAACCATAATATTTTAAATCACTATACAAGTTAAACTAAAAATTAGAATATTACTAGGAATTTATTATATTTTTTTTAAAAAAGATGAATATTTTTGCATTTTGTTATTGTTTATCTATTAGTGCTTCTGATAATTAGTATATAGTATATGGTATACTCAAATGACCTGAAAATGAATTTCAATGCAAGTTGCAAAAATATTATTGCCATTAGCTAAGCTTTTCCCGTTGGATTATTTAATTCCAAATGGATTAAAATTAGCTATAGGAGATTTAGTAGTTGTCCCATTTAGGAATAAAGAATTAACGGGTATAGTTTGGCAATTAGATACTGAAGTTTCAGAGGGAACTAGTAAAATCAAATCTATTAAACAAAAAGTGCCACTTGAATTTAGGTTTAATCAGGAAATATTAGATTTAATTAAGTGGGCTGCTAATTATTATATGACTTCACTTGGTTCAGTTGCTAAGTTGACTTTGCCGATCGATATTGCCCAGCAACCTATAAAAATAAAGCATCAAGAATTAAACAAAGATTTTATTTTGCCAAATCTTTCAGTAGAGCAACAAGAAGCACTTTCTCTATTAAGTCAATCGGATAAACCATCAATTATTAAGGGAGTAACCGGATCAGGTAAAACAGAAATTTACTTTCATCTATTGGCTGATTATTTGAAGCAAGGTAACCAAATATTGATCATGTTACCAGAAATTGCTTTAAGTCAGCAAATTATAAATCGTTTTACAGCACGCTTTGGCTTTCAGCCAGTAATATGGAATTCTGCGATTACTAAAGCTCAGAAAAAGATGATTTTAAGAGGTTTGCTCAACAATGAAATTAAAGTTATAATTGGTGCTAGAAGTAGTCTATTTCTGCCGTATAGTAATCTTGGATTAATTATTATTGATGAAGAGCATGATAGTTCTTATAAGCAAGATGATGGTATATTATATAATGCTCGCGATGTAGCGGTATTGCGGGGAAGCTTATCCAAAATAAAAGTAGTATTATGCTCGGCTACTCCGTCTATTGAAACAATTTATAACGTAAGTACCAATAAGTATCAATTAATTGAATTGTCAAATCGTTATCAGGAGGCAACTTTGCCAGAAATTCAAATAATTGATATGAAAAAGGAGAAATTATCAAAAAATTCTTACTTATCTAAGGAGTTAATAGCATTAATTGGTAAAAAGCTAGCAAGTAAAGAGCAGGTGTTATTATTTTTGAATCGTAGGGGTTATGCCCCTTTGATGTTATGTAAACTTTGCGGTTATCGTTTTACTTGTAATTCTTGCTCTGCTTGGTTAGTGGTACATAAATCTAGCAAAAAACTTGAATGTCACCATTGTGGTTATCAAAGTAGGATTCATATTTTTTGTCCTGATTGTCGCGAAGAAGACTCTTTAACTGTTTGTGGTCCTGGGATTGAAAGAATTGAAGAAGAAACTAGGCATCTTTTTCCCGATAGTAAAATTGCGGTAATTAGCAAAGATTATGCCAAAAAACCTGAGAAGATCCGCGAATTATTATATAAAATGGAGCATTCTGAGGTTGATATTCTAATTGGTACTCAGATGATTACTAAAGGTTATCACTTTCCTAACCTTACTTTAGTAGGTGTTGTTGATGCTGATCTTGGGGCTATTAGTAGTGGAGACTTGCGGTCAAGTGAACGCAATTATCAACTACTTCACCAAGTAGGAGGTAGGGCAGGAAGAGAAGATAAAAAAGGTCTAGTATTAATGCAAACTTATTATCCAGATAATGCTATATTTAGTTATATAAAAAATGGAGGAGATCAGTTTTTACAATATGAACTTAAAACAAGGCAAGCAGAGAATATGCCTCCTTTCACCAAAATGGCATCAATAATTCTGTCTGGGAAAAATGAGCATAAAGTGCTTGAAATATCCAAAACTCTAGTTGCAATTGCACCAAAAAGTTCAGCTAGAATACTCGGACCATCTAGTACATTGATGTTTAAATTAGCAGGAAAGTTTCGTTACCGTATTCTAATCATAGTGGATAGGAAATTTAATTTACAAAAATTTTTACAAACATGGTTAAGTTTAATCAAAATCCCTGCTTTTTGTCATTTAAAAGTGGATATAGATCCTAAGAGTTTTTCTTGATATTACTCTCATGATTATTCAAGTAAAAGCTTTAGCTTAGTACTACATTTGTAGTTATTTACAATGTCGTCATCCCTGTGAAGGCCTGTTGGTGTCCGGTTTAAAGTCGGGATGTCATCCTAGACCAGTGAGAGCCTTCGGTGCGAATGACGGATTTGGGGTCTAAAAATGTTGAATAGTCTTCTTGGCTATTTTTTTAGACCCCTGCTTTCGCAGGGGTGGCGATAATACTGAGCCTAATATTAACTTGTTACAGATATTTGAGGTTAAATAAGTTATAAATATTTTTGTTGGAGATATTTTAAAAATATTTCCGATTGAATGCGATCTTCACCCGTAGCGTCTTTAATTAATTCACTGGTATTTTTTAATGAGCCATAGCTTCTAATATTATTATCTAAGAATTGGTTTACACCATTGAATTCTCCTCTTGTTATTTCCTTTTTTATATTGTGATTAACTTCCTGTGCTTTTTTCATGACCATTGAAGCAATAATTGCTCCATTAGTATAGGATGGAAAATAACCAAAACTGCCCATTGGCCAATGTATATCTTGTAAGCATCCGTCTTTATCGTTCTGTGGAGTAATGCCTAAATATTCCTGCATCTTATTGTTCCAATAATGTGGTAGATCATTCAAAGATAGATCTCCGCTAATTAGCAATCTTTCTAGTTCAAACCTAACTATTACATGCATTGGATAAGTCACTTCATCTGCTTCTACTCTAATAAAACCTAGTTTGACTCTTGTCATTAATTTGTAAAGATTTTCTGCAGAATATTCTAGTCCTTTGAATCCAAATTCATCCTTAAGTAGCTTTGATAGATATTGACAAAATTCTCCTGATCTACCTACTTGCATTTCCATAAATAAAGATTGACTTTCATGGACAGCCATACCTTTAGCCTTACCTACTGGTTGGTTTTTATATTTGCTGGGCAAGCCCTGTTCATATAAACCATGACCAGTTTCATGCATAATCCCCATAATCCCTGAAATAAAATTATACTCATTATATCTATTAGTTAACCTAACATCATCAGGAGTACCCCTACAAAATGGATGGGTTGATTCATCTAACCTACCTTTAGTGAGGTTAAAACCCATTATTTCCATAAGCCTTTTAGCAATTAATTTTTGTTGTGCTTCACTAATACTATTAGTGATAGGTAGAACATTTTCTTTACTTTGTTTTTCTACTATTTGACTAATTAATTCTGTTATAGTTTTTTTTAGATTATTAAACACTACTTTAACTTCATCAAGTGTACGTTCAGGATCATATGTGTCAAGTAAAGCATCATATACAGAACAGTTTAGTGCATGGGCTTTAGATTTAGCCATTTTTTGTACGCAATCTAATACTGTTTGTAGGTAAGGTTTAAGTGATAGATAATCATTATTTTTTCTAGCATCTCGCCAAATTAACTCACATTTTGCACTAGCAGTAACATACATTTTCCATAAATCATCATCTATACATGTAGATTCTGTAATTCGTCTTTTTGTTTCTCTTAAATTAGCTAACTGCCAAACATCAAGAGTGTTCACGTTTTCAGAGACAGATTCTATTAGTTCAGCTAATTTTTTCGATTGTAACCTAGAGCGGGCTATGGAAGATAGTAGTGCTATTTCGCTTGTTCTACTATCAATTGATCCATGCGGAATATTTACTGCGATATCCCAATAAAGTATGTTAATCACGTTATTAATTTGAAAAATTTGCTCTAACTCTTGCTCTAATAATGTATAATGTTTCATATAATTCCCCCTACTTCAAAAGTTGTTTTAATCCAAAACTGGCTAGAATATTCAGAAAAATGCATTCTTGAAGCGGCTGACACGAATGCATTTTAATCTATTATCGCTAATAATCTTATTTTTATTGATATAACAACAAGATTATTAGCAAATGAAATATTTAACAATATATTCCTGAACTTTTAAAAAAAATAGTACAATTAATAAAAAATATTAGATGTGAATTTGCAAATTCACAGGTTTCTAGTTTATCTGCTGGGATTTATGCTTTGACCCCATTTTGATCTCTCTAAGGAGATAGAATATTTTGTAGCTAACAATCTGACAGATCAAGAGATTAGTCAATGGATAGAAATAATTTCTAGAGATGGTAATATAATTCACAATAACCCTAATTCTGAAGCAATTATAATTATAGGTAATTTTACTAATTGTTCACAAGAGATGAAGTTAGAGGGTGACAATAATTATTCACCAACCCAAGACACTTACTTTTACCCACAATTTTGGGAAAGAAATATAGATAATATTTCGATACTTTCTGTAAGATTTTCGTAGCCCCTCCATAATGTCATAGTTCCTGGTAATTTATCATTTTTTCTATTCATAAATCCTCCTAATTTACCAAGCCAAATAATAGCTTGTTTCATAGTTGGAGGTTCTTCAGGTATAAAAATAGTTTTATGCTCTCGAATATAAAGAGCTTGCCATTCTTGTGAAGTTAAAATCTTAGTACACACTTCTTACGGATGAGATATTGCTACTTTTGATAAATATAAAATTTTAAATGCAATGATGCTTTTTATGGCAATTAATTTTTCTAGTCTTTCTTTTGTAGCTAAACGAGAATTTTCTATTTTACATCCAGATTTTAGAACTCTAAAATATTCTTCAATTCTCCATCTTAACTTATACCAATTTATCCTTTTAATCGCATCTTCAAAATTACTGACAGGAACATTAGTTAACAAGAGCCAATCAATTGCTTCCACTCCTTTAGGGGGGAATTTTTCTTTAGCTCTTACAACATAGAGCACTACTTTATCACTGATTTTGTGTTCAGTATTTTTTGAACCATATAATGAAGGGGTTCTAATTGGTATTAAACCAGACATATATTTTATTTCAATATTTGCCATTCTTGCTGCTTCATTGTTCTTTTTTGGAACTTGAATTACTATTTCTTTCTTTGCTGATATCTGATTTATATGGGTTTGCAAATTTGTTTTTCTTCCCTCTGTAGAAATAAATTTTCTATTTTGTCTATTACGAACAATAAACAAACTACCCTTTTCTTGACACGACCATAATAGTTCAAAGATATCTGCTTCTCTGTCACCAATAGTTATAACTTTAGTGTCTTTAGGTATAATATGCATAGTGTCCTTAAGTGCTGCTATCCACTTATAACTTTCTTTATCTTCACTAGAAGAGATATATTTTCTTCTTGATTTCTCTTGTGCAGTTTCTTCGCGTATAGCACGAGCCCAACATTGTTGAGAAGATAATCCTAAAGGTAATCCTTCCACTGTAAACATCAATGCACTATGCACAATCAGCCCCATTTTATGTTTTGTATAAGACTTTGAGACGCTACCGAGTCCTTTAGTTTTAATATGAGAATCAAAATCTAGGTATGTTGTATCCTGAACTGAAAATACAAACTCATTACCTTTAATCCTTTCTTGTGTTTCTTTATAATATGAATGATAAATTCCCGCTGGATCAAATTTTTTATTGCTAAATAATCTATACGCTTCTTTAGCCTCTTTCCAACTTCTGCAACTTTGATTTATTGAACCAGAAGCTTTGCTTTCTATAAGTGAGCTAGTTTTAATAAGCCTTTTTATAAGTCTTTGATCTCCAAAGTTAACATGCCTAAATTCCCCTTTCTAACCACTTATCACCTAAGTTGTAAGCATTAGATAATGCTTGTATATGCCTCATTCTTTCCCCTTCTTATATTTTAAGTATATAATTCAATATTATTTTATACTTAATTTTATATTTGTGGGTAAAAGTAAGCCCAAGACACTATTGAAGTATGCTAGCAAATACACATTCATGGCTGTAGATATGTATTTTTTAATAAGAATAGTAAGATTCTTACTTGTAAGTTCTTTACTTATAACGTATACTAGACTTATAGGGTCTAAGCATAAATCCCCGTGGATAAACTGGATGTTTTTTGGGTTCTAGAGGGGAAGTGCTTTTTTTTGAAATAAGATGGAGCGTTTTGGATAATCTCAAAAAACAAAACTATTCTAGGGGTAGGTATGTATAAAAGTCTTCTTACTATTGCTATAGCGTTAATATCATTTACTTTACCGGTAATTGCTATGCAGTCTAAAGATTTACCAACAAATCAGAATGGTTCGTATCTTAATATATCTGTTACTGAACAAATGGATGTAAAAGAAGATTTACTTATATCTAGTATGCGAATAGAAAAAGAGGGAGTTGATCTAAAATATATACAGGATGAGATTAACCTAATGATATCTAAAGCAGTAAAAATGGCTAAAGAAGTTGAAGATATTACTGTGTCAACAGAACAATATTATGTTTACCAATATAACCAAGACCAAAATATTGATAATAAAAAAGATGAAGTAAAGAAAAAAATGTGGCGTGGTACTCAGGTATTATCACTGAAAAGCAAATCATCTGAGGCTTTATTGACATTAATTGGAAAATTACAGAATGAAGGGCTGTTAATACAAAGTTTAAATTATACTCTTTCTAATGAAAAAAGAGAAGTCATCCGAGATTCTATGATAGAAGCTGCTATTGCAAAACTAAAGCAACGAGCTACACGTGTAGCTAAAGCTCTTGGTAAAGAATACGATGGATTTACTATGATAAATGTTGATTCTGAAACAAGGAGAATTCCAGTGCCTAGATTGATGATGGGATTACCTGTAAATGCTAATGATAGTGCGGTTAATATGCCAGTTGCAGAACCAAGCACAAGTGAGGTAACTATAACTGTTTCCGCTACTGCTTTGCTTAAATACGGCTCAGTGTTAGGAAACAAACGATAAAGTGCCACTTATATTTTATAGCACAACGAAAGCACGAGGTAATAATTATGAAAGTATCTAGTAAAGGGCAAATAACTATACCTATAGATATTAGAAGTAAATTTGGCTTCTTGCCAGATACAGAAATCACTTTTGTAGAAAAAGAAGACGGCGTTCTATTAAAAAAATATCAAAATCAAAATAATAGAGGTAATAAATTAATATTGCATATGTCTAGAAAAAGCACAGTAAAAATGTCTACTGATACCATAATGAAATTAACTAGATCATGATCTTAGTTGACAGTAATATATTATTGGATATTATCACCTATGATGCTAGTTGGTATAATTGGTCTTCTAACCAATTGTTAAAATTATCGCAATTTCATGAATTAGCAATTAATGATTATATATATACAGAAGTTTCAATAGGGTTTGAAAGAATTGAAGAACTTGAAGAAGTAATCGGCAATAATTTTAAAGTTCTCCCTATCCCTAAAGAAGCCCTATTTTTAGCAGGAAAAGTTTTTATACAATATAAAAAAGCAAATAGTGGCAAGAAAAACTCCGTATTACTAGATTTCTTTATCGGAGCACATGCGTCTGTATTAAATATTCCTCTTCTTACAAGAGATGTGGCACGTTACAAAACATATTTTTCTAAACTCCATCTTATTCACCCTTAGGTCAAAAGATTTACAATCTTATTCTAATGTATACTTGTGACTGCTTGATTTCGAAATGACACTGGCTTGCTTTCATCGGCAACAAGCGGCTCAAATTAACTATTTTTATAGTATACATATTTAGCAAGAATAACTATAACAAATATAGGTTTATCCATTATAAATTCATTATGAAAAATACATATTATATTACCACCCCTATTTATTATGTTAATGATATACCTCACATAGGGCATGCTTATACAAGCGTTGCGTCTGACGTAATAGCAAGATTTATGCGTTTATCAGGTAAAGAGGTAATGTTTCTGACCGGTACTGATGAACATGGTCAAAAGGTAGAAAAATCTGCTATTGCCAAAAATGTTGAACCACAAATATTTACCGATACAGTATCTGAAACTTTTCGTACATTAATGCACTCAATGAACATTTCTAATGATGATTTTATTAGAACTACAGAAGCTAGGCATAAACAAGCAGTAAGTAGTCTATGGCAAAAATTGCTAGATAGTGGCAATATTTACCTTGATAGCTATAAAGGCTGGTACTCGACGCGTGATGAGGCTTTTTATGATGAATCAGAATTAACAGAAGATGGACTAGCTCCGACTAAATCTCCTGTTGAATGGCTTGAAGAACCAAGTTACTTTTTTGCCTTATCAAAATGGCAAGATAAATTATTAGATTTTTACGATGCCAACCCTGATTTTATCAGACCAAGTACTAGACGTAATGAAGTTATTAGTTTTGTCAAATCCGGATTGCATGATTTATCCATATCACGTTCTAGTTTTAAGTGGGGAATTAAAGTACTAAATGATGAAAAGCACGTAATATATGTATGGCTTGATGCACTAACCAACTATATTTCTGCTTTAGGATATCCAAATGATACAAGCAAGTATAACAAATTTTGGCCGGCTGATGTTCATATAGTCGGTAAAGATATATTACGCTTTCATGCCGTATACTGGCCAGCATTTTTGATGGCAGCTGGCTTGCCGCTACCAAAATGTGTTATGGCACATGGGTGGTGGACTAATGAAGGACAAAAAATCTCTAAATCTATAGGCAATGTAATTGATCCATTGCAATTAATAAAAGAGTTTGGTTTAGATACAGTTAGGTATTATTTGATGAGAGAGGTAATATTTGGCTCAGATGGTAATTATTCTCGTAGTAGCTTAATCAATAGAGTGAATAGTGAGTTATCTAATAAAATTGGTAATTTATTGCAAAGAACTCTAGCCTTTGTTTATAATAACAACGAGACAAAAATTCCGTCAATTGGCAAGGAATCTATCGATAGCATTTATGAGTCATTTTTAATGAAGCTATCCCACCAAATTATATCAGAAAATTCACTGTTCACTAAGACTTTTGCTATTAATTCTGTGTTAGAAAATATTATTACTTTAACCGAAGAAGCCAATATTTATATAGATCGAAAAGCCCCTTGGCAGTTAAAAAAAACTGATCCTATAAGGATGAATGAGGTGTTATATACGCTACTTGAGACACTAAGATATATTGCTGTAATGTTACAGCCATTTATTCCTGATTCGGCTAATAAAATGCTTGATCAGCTTGGTGTACCAAAAAGTCAGAGAATGTTTAAACATTTAACAAAGGAGTTTATTTTAATTCCAGGTAGTAACATTAGCCAGCCAAAAGCTATATTTCCAAGATTTCAGGATAATACTCGATGAAAATAGAAGTCTATTCTAGTTATTTCTTGTAGCATATATTGTAGTTCTTAAACTATGTATGGCCTTAAAACCTAGATAAACGGAAATACGCTCAATAATTATCTGTTGGTGAAATGATATTTCTAAGGCGATGCTCGAATTTTCCACTTGTACATGTAAAATATTTATTCTCTGTCCTTTCTCTTTAGGGCTAGATATT
Organism: Candidatus Tisiphia endosymbiont of Empis tessellata; assembly: GCF_964031035.1. Lineage (NCBI taxonomy): Bacteria > Pseudomonadati > Pseudomonadota > Alphaproteobacteria > Rickettsiales > Rickettsiaceae > Candidatus Tisiphia > Candidatus Tisiphia endosymbiont of Empis tessellata. The sequence continues at coordinate 844,749 of NZ_OZ034997.1, forward strand.
TTTAAGGGGCTAGTTTTGCTACTAAATTTTGGTCCAACAATCTTGCTCCAATTAATCATAATTTCTGCAAGCAATTGGTGCTGTTTACCAAAGATTCGTCTAATAATTATGTTGATGTCATGGCTAAGCGGTTTCATGGGCAAAATTAATTATTGTAACCATTACTACTAATATAGCAAAGATAATTGATAATAAAGGAAAGTACAGAGAAATGATTGATAATACCATAAGTAATATATTGCATATTATAATTCTACTCACTACTTCCTTATGACTTTTACCATTTCTGACTGCTTTTTGAAAAAAATGCTTTAAGTGAGGTTGCCAAATTTTCTCCTTATTAACTAGTCTAATTAGTATGGTTAATCCTCCATCTGCTAGGTAATATAAGCTAGCAATAGATGAAGCAACAAACAAATGAACACTAGATGCTGAAATAAGTAGCAAACATAAACCTAATAAAAATCCTAAGCTTATACTACCTACGTCCCCTAGAAAGATTTTAGCAGGATGCCAGTTAAATATCAAAAAACCTATGGAACATGCTAATATAATGATGTTAAGCACAATTATAAAATTTATATTTATTATTATATCAGATTTTAGATAACAAAGTATCAATATAGTGATCGATAAATGAATAGATTCAGCACCACTAATACCATCTATTCCATCAAGAAAATTATAAATATTTAAAAAGACAATCAATCCTATTATAGATAGCATAAAATCAATATATAAAGGTAATTCGTGATGAAATAATACTACTGGAAATAAAAATAGGAAAATGGCTATTGTAGAACAAATTATGTGAAAAATTAGTCTTACAAATATCGGAATGGAAATAAGATCATCTAAAAATGAAATGCTGGAAATGATCAGCAGTAAAGGTACAATTTTAATTGAGTTTATCAGAGTTTTTGTTGAAAAATATTCATAGGCGATAAGAGCAATTATTACCACTATAACTATCGCAAGTCCACCTCCTCTTGGTGTGATTCTACTATGTACTCTACGTGGATCTGGTATATCCACCACTCCAAAAGATGGAAGACTAGAAATCAATAGCCAAGTAAGAAAGCTTGTTGCTATAAAAGATAATAAAAACAAAAAACTATAATTAATAAAGTTACTCATAACAGCATATTAGATTTAAAACTGAAATATTCATTGGCTGTAATAATTACGTGGTCATGAACCGATATGTTCATATTAGCACAAGTTTCTACTATTTTGTGTGTTAGTTCAATATCAGTATTTGAAGGCTTACTAACACCACTTGGATGATTATGTACCAATATAATTGCACCAGCTTCATTAAATAAAGCTCTTTTAATTATTTCTCTTGGATATATTGTTGCCTGATCTATAGTGCCTTGGCTTAAAATTTCATCAGCAATTAGGACATTCTTTTTATTTAAAAATAAGATACGAAATTGTTCTGTTTTCATGCTGCCCATCGTTGCTTTTAGATAGTCTATTAGAACGTTCCAAGAACTAATTACATTTTGATTTATTACTTTTTGTTTTAGCATTCTGTTAGTTAGTTCACGCATAATGACAAAATTTACATATAAATTATCATTAGTTCCTTTAATATTAAGCAATTTTTCTTTATCTGCATTTATTAAATTAGCAAGACTACCAAATTGTATTAATAATTCCTTTGCTAATGGTTTTACATCTTTTCTAGGTATTACAGAAAATAATATCATTTCAAGTAATTCATAATCTGCAAGATTTTCTGCAGAAACAATAATACGTTGTCTATGCCCAATATAATGGGGTATATCATTTTTCATATTTAGTTTTCCAATAAGTCTGTTTTATAAGGCGGATATGTCAAATGTTTTGGTGATAAAGTAAAAATGTCAAAACCATCTTTGGTTACGCCTAAACTATGTTCAAATTGTGCTGATAATGATTTATCACTTGTTGTAACTGTCCAACCGTCTAATTTACTTAGATGAGTGGAGTGATGTCCAGCATTTACCATTGGTTCAATAGTAAAAAACATACCTTCCTCTAAGACCAAGCCAGTGCCAGCTTTGCCATAATGTAGAATAGTTGGTTCTGTATGAAATATACGCCCTATCCCGTGACCAGTATAATTTCTAACAACTGAATAATTATGTTTTTCAACATAAGTTTGTATAGCATTTCCGATATCTCCTAAATGTACTCCTGGTTTTACTAGTTCAATTCCTATCATCATAGCATCATAAGTAACCTGTACTAAGCGTTTTGCTTTAATTCCTACATCACCAACATAATACATTCTACTAGTATCACCATACCATCCATCGACAATTACAGTAACGTCGATATTTATTATATCGCCATTTTTAAGGAGTTTATCATTTGGAATACCATGGCATACTACATGATTAACAGAAGTACAAATTGATTTCGGAAACCCATTATAGTTCAAAGGTGCAGGGATTGCATTATTGGACACAATAAAATCGTGGCAAAGATCATTTAAATAGATCGTACTCACTCCTGGTTTTACATAATTAGTAATGAAATCTAAGGTTTCTGCAGCAAGTTTACCTGCAATATGCATTTTCTTAAAGTTTTCTTGGGAATGAATTGTTATGGTCATAAAATAATTAACTTTTTTTATTAAAATCATCTATAGCTAACCCGATTAGTATTTAGCCATAGTAAATTGTTGTCATTGCGAGAAGCCACTTTGGTGGCGACGAAGCAATCCAAGAAGACGATTGGATATAGATTGCTTCGTCGTAGCAATGCTACTCCTCGCAATGACGTTTGGGTAAAAGCCTTTCCGTCTATTAGCGAGACCACGTGAGTGGTCGTGGCAATCCACTTCATTTAGATTGTTTAGTCGTACTCACGCACTCCTCACAATGACGAAGTAATGCTAATCGGGTTAGCTATATAAATATATACTAAATTTCTACTTCTTAAATTATTATTTGAATTTCATTGAATCTTTTTCAATGGTTCTTACCTTATAAAAACTATAAGATAAGGTTATTGTATCCACATCATTCATTTCTTTATCTTCCTCAAAATCAGAGTCTATAAAAAATGTCACTGGCATCAACATTTTTTCTCCTGCTTTTAATAACTGTTCTTCAAAACAAAAACAATGTATTTTAACAAAGTATTTACCAGCTTTATTAGGTGTAACATTATAAATGGAAGTTCCTATTATATCATCGTTACTTAGATTTTCAGACTCATAAAAAATTAGTGTATTTTGTCCTAGGGTAACTTTAGACCTCCTTTGCTTAGGAATAAATCTCCAAGGCAATTTACTGTCAACATTGGAATCAAATTCTATAGTTATGGTTCTAGTTCCTTTTTTAGGAGAATATATATTGAGTTCTTGTCTTGTGGTAGTACCACCATATCCAGTAACTTTACAAAATAAATTGTAAATTGGTATTGATGCAAAGCTTAAAAAAACCATGCTAAGTACTAAACTAACTAGGGCTAAGGCAAAATTTCTATTAGATTTTTGTAACACTATGTTGCTCTCTTTTTGTAAAAAAGTTAAATTTCAATTTTTTACAAGAAGTCTATTTAAAATATTTTAAACTTATGATATTATGTACCCATTCTAGTATATCCCCTAAGTAAAGGAATCTATTTTAAAGGTATTATATGACTAACAAAATCAGTGTGCCAGTAATTTCTGCAGAATCAGGGTTTTATCAATATTTGCAAAAGATCAATAAAGTTCCGTCACTTTCACAAGAAGAAGAGTTTCTACTTGCCAAAGCCTATCTTGAGCAGAATGATCTAGAAGCTGCTCATAAGCTAGTAACTAGTCACTTGAAATTGGTAGCAAAAATTGCCGTTAGATATAGAAATTATGGACTACCTCTAAATGAGCTTGTGTCAGAAGGGAATTTAGGTCTTATGCAAGCAGTAAAGAAATATAATCCTGATTTAGGTTTTCGCTTGTCTACTTATGCTTTGTGGTGGATTAAAGCTTCAATCCATGAATATGTTCTAAGATCTTGGTCTTTGGTTAAAATGGGTACTACGGCAGCACAAAAAAAGTTATTTTTTAGCCTTGGTAAAATTAAGCATAAAATCACTAACCTATATTCAAGAGCTGTTACAGATCAAGATTTTGTTCAAATTGCTCAAGAACTTGGAGTGACTAAGAATGAAGTTAGTGAAATGAATTCTAGGTTATCTGGTCCAGATTTATCATTGAATAATTTGGTAAATAGTGGAAATGATAACAGTGATAGCGAGCTAATTGAATTTTTACCGGAAACCCGTCCAAGTCAAGAGCTAAGATTAATTAGCCAAGAGGATTCTGTTAACAAACATAATTTGCTAACACAAGCGATGAAGATATTAAATGATCGTGAATTACATATTCTCACTGAGCGTAAATTAAAAGATTCTCCAAAAACTCTTGATACTCTTAGTATAGAATATAAAATCTCTAAGGAAAGAATTAGGCAGATTGAGAACACAGCATTTGAGAAAGTGAAAAACTTTATATTGCAACAGATGCCAAAAGTTGTTTAAGTGGATTACTATAATTTTTCTAGTATACTCAGATGGTTTTACAATATATTAAATTAAATATTAATTCATGAAAGCAATTGCTATACATTTATTGATTATTTTGATTTCTACGCAAGTATTTGCTGGAAATCAAATTACTAGAAAAGATTTGAAATTTAATTCATCTAATGATTGCACAGAAAGATTAGATATTTTGGAGAAAGAGAATCAGCACTTACTTGGCAGAGTCGAAATAATTGAACATACTATTGCCAAATTAGAGAGAATTTTAGGCTCTACAAAACAAGAGGTAATAAGTTCTAAGGATACCAGTACAGCAAAAAATTTAGCAGATGATTCTATAGTTGGCGATGTCTTTGAAATACCAGATACTAAAGAAGTACAAAAGGAAGTTGCGTCGTATGATATTGCAAAACCCATTTCGGGGATAGCAAAAGATAAGCAACTTTATGACTTAGCACTTGCCTCTTTAAAAGATAATAAATTAACCGATGCAGAAGAAAAGTTTGTAAATTTTTTAAAAAATTACTCTAATAGTCCTTTGGTAAGTAATGCGTATTTTTGGTACGGAGAATCTTTTTTTAGACGTAATATGTTTGATAAAGCGGCTATAAATTATCTAAAAGGTTACAAACAATCACCAAAAGGTTCTAAAGCTTCTGACTCATTGTTAAAATTAGCATTATCTCTTGGGGAATTGAAGAAAATACAAGAGGCATGCTCTATTCTTGATAAACTTGAAACAGAATTTCCGAGTAGATCAGCTACATCAATAAAAAGAGCTAAGGATGCAAGAACCAAATTTGCTTGTAAGCGTTAGGTTCTTATGAACAAAAAGGTAAATAATAATGACTGACATTTTAGAAGAAGTCTTAAATGATAAAAATGAAGAAAAGAAACTTTATTACTTTAAAAAACTTCTTCCTATAACTATAATCCTCGCACTAATAGTCGTATTATTTATGCTAATAAACAATTGGCTTGACGGTAAGAAAATAAAGAATAATCAAAAGACAGGTGATATTTTAGTTAAGTCTATGTCGCTTATCAATGACAACAAAGACCTAACCATAAAGTCGTTGGATAATTTAATTGAAACAAGTAATAATAAAGTAGGAGAGCTTGCTGCTATCGAACAAGTCAGTATAAAAATACAACAAGGAGATTTTATAGAGGCTAGAACTTTATTAAAGAAAATTATTGATAACAAGAATTATGCCGAATTAACAAGTGCATATGCACGTCTAATTTGGTTAAGTTTAATGATAGACGAAACAAATTTATCTAATGCAAACATTAATGAAATCGAGGAATATTTAAATTATTTTGATGATGAGAATAAACCATTCTTTGGTACTGCAAATATTATCAAAGCAATTTGGTATATTAACAACAACTCAAAAGATTTAGCAGAAAATACTTTGAAAAAGGTAATATCACTAGAAAGTACAACTCAAGTAGTTAAAGAGCAGGCTAAAGCTTTACTTTCAAACTTACAATAAACCTCAATTCAGGATAAGAATTAACTAATTCTTATCCCGAATTGGCTTTAATATAAGGAAAAATGCATTCTTAAAGCGGTTTTGCGAATGTATTTTAAACCTTTCTAAAGCTAAAAACATGATTTTAATCTTTTAAAATCATGTTTTTAGCAAAATGGATTGCCACGCTCACATACGTTCGCTCGCTAATAGACATATACGTCTATAAAACGTCTATTAGCGAGGAGGTCGTAGGTCGACGAAGCAATCTATAATTTCACCGAATTCGCGTAATAACACAGGCTTAAATTATGATAAAACAACGATTAATTATTTTCTTACTACCTTTTCTTCTAACTTCTTGTGGTCTTGGAGCTAAAAAGATTAAAAATATTGTAGAATTAACTCCTAGATTATCTGTAGAAAGTAATGAAACAATTCAAATAGATTCTGCTGTAAAAATAAATATATTTAGCCCTGAACAGCTGCAAAATAAGGAATATACTGTTGCAAAATATAAAATAATATCAGAGCCAGTTTTTAATAAAGCTGTTGCCTATACCATTGATACTAAAGGTAATATTTCCGCTTTTTCTATGAAAGATAAATCTATTATGTGGTCATATAATATCAGCACTAACAAGAGTGATTATTATGTTGGTGGAGGGATCTTATGCCACAATGATAAACTATATGTTACCTATGGTTCAAGATTCTTGGTAGTATTAGATAGTAGGTCAGGTCATGAAATAATCAGAAAAGAGTTGCCTGATATTACTAGAGTAAAACCGGTATTAATTAATAATTATACTATTGTAGTTCAAACAGTAACTAATCAAATATTAGCGATTAATATTGATAACTTAAATTTTGTTTGGCAACATGAAGGTGTAGTAGAAACTTTGTCATCAAGTTACCATGTTAGCCCAATAGTACAAAATAATCATGTAATAGTAAACTATAATTCAGGACAAATTCTTGCTCTAGAAGCAGGTAGCGGTCAAGTTCTATGGACTAACGATTTATCTAGTCATCAAGAAATAGGCTTGCCAAATTTTGAGGCAGCATCTATATTATGCAAACCTATTGTCAATAACTCTCACATATATATAGCTAATAGTGCTGGTAAGATAGTAAAGCTAGATATCATGACGGGTAATATTCTTTGGCAAACCAAAGCTTATGATGTGCAATCTATGTTGTTAGCGGGTAATAGTTTATTTATAACAAATAATGCTGGACAAATAGCTGCTATAAGTACTGATTTTGGTAAAGTCAAGTTTGTAGCAGATCTAAATGATGGGAAAGATATTAAAAAAGTTAAAGCCTCATCATTCCTAACCCCTATAATTGGTAAGGTAGCTGAGGTAGAAGAGTGGAATTTAAATATTATTTCCACTAAAGGTGAATTATATAGTTTCCAATCAGATGTTAATGGTAATTTAAGCACTACTCCACAGATTGCTAAAATTACTAAAAATATTGAATATCATGGAAAAACCTGCTGTGGTAGTATGTATTTTGCTACTGATAAAAAAATTATGTTTGTCGATTAGTCAAGAAACTATGTAAAATATATATTTACATTTATCTTGACAAAATAGTGGTTATAATGCTATTTAGTATAGCTTAGGCGAGGACAATGATAACATTAATTCTAATTAATAAAGATATATAACGTGAAAACTTATTCTGCAAAACCATCACAAATTCAGAAAAAGTGGTGGGTCATAGATGCTAAAGACCTTGTATTAGGTAGACTTGCTAGTGAAGTAGCTAAGATCTTACGCGGCAAACATAAGCCTTCCTTCACTCCTCATTTAGATTGTGGAGATTATGTAATAATAATTAATTCCAAGCATATTTGCTTGACAGGTAAAAAATCAGACCTTAAAGATGGTAAGTTTTATTATCGCCATACTGGTTTCCCAGGTGGGATAAAGGATACAACAGCTGGAAAAATTCTGTCTAGTAAATATCCTGAACGTGTCGTTAAGCTTGCTGTAAAAAGAATGATTACGCGAAATGTTTTGGGATCAAAGCAGATGGGTAATCTATATGTCTATGCAGAGAATGAACACCCACATAAAGCTCAGCAACCTGAGTTTTATGATTTTGCAAGCAAAAATACAAAGAATAAAAAATAGTGAATTATGACAATATTAAAGGTTCAAAGTGAAAAAACCAAAAGTGATACAGTTCAGAGTAAGTTAGTTAAGCCTAAAACGCCTGTAGGAAGTAGTGATAATAAAGTCTATGGTACAGGTAGAAGAAAAAGTGCAATTGCTAGAGTTTGGTTAAAAAGTGGTAGTGGTAAGGTAATTGTCAACAAAAAAAATATGGAGCAATATTTCACTCGTGAAGCTCATACCAAATCTCTCTTGCGACCATTTGTTGTAACTAATACTGCTGGGCAATATGATATAATATGTACTGTTAGAGGTGGTGGAATATCAGGGCAACTGGGTGCTGTACTACACGGTGTTTCTAGAGCACTTGACAAAATTGCACCAGAATTTCATAGTATTTTACGCAAATCTGGTTTCTTAACAAGAGACTCAAGGGTTGTAGAACGGAAAAAATATGGTAAGCATAAAGCTAGAAAAAGTACTCAATTCTCTAAACGTTAAAATTTTACATAATCTGTTTGGAGTTGTCTAGCATGTGATTTTTCTGAAGCTCTTTCCATCATGGCGGGGTAGCTCAGTTGGTTAGAGCAGCGGAATCATAATCCGCGTGTCGGGGGTTCAAATCCCTCCCTCGCTACCACAAAATGCTAATTCATGTGGTAGTTTATTATCGACTTTGTGTAATGGGGGTTTTCATAATAAGAATCAACAACTAATTCTTTAAAGCATTAAGAATACTGTGATTTTTTTATATTTTATATGTAAAAGTCATTAGTGCTACTTGATATATATGCTATTATGCGGTGAATGTACTCAAAATTCTTCAAGTTCTTGCAAACATTATTATGAAAAGGGTTACATTCGGTTTAATAGCTGAGTATGTGGCTATTGTTATTTATAAAATTAAATTTTATCAAATTCTTCACCATCGTAAAAGATATTATGTTGGTGAGATTGATATTATTGCCCTACATGGAAAACAACTTGTTTTTATAGAAGTAAAAGCAAGACGTTCTGACGTTGATGATCGGATATTATCAACTCATCAACAAGCAAGAATAAAAAGATCTGCCAGTATATTTTTAAGCTCTAACCCAAAATACCAAAATTATCAAGTTAGATTTGACCTAATAATTATTAAACCTTACAGTATACCAATTATTATTGAAAACGCATGGTAATAGGGTTTTTTCTACTAGACGAAAAAGAATCTAAATTATACACTCAAATGCTAACTGACTAAGTAATTATTTTAAAATTATTGCTTGACCAATAAAGCAATATATGTCAAAAAGATCATACTCATATAGTCTGAGACTTCTCTTAAAACTAGGCCGCTATAGCTCAGAGGTAGAGCACATCATTGGTAATGATGAGGTCGTAGGTTCAATTCCTACTAGCGGCACCATATTAGTATCAACATTTTTATTTTAAATTAAGAAAGGATATAATTTTAAATTCCTTAAGAGATGTCAATGAAAAAATTAATTATAGATGTTGTAGCTCCTTCTTCAAAAACGCTTGGTATGTACCAATATTTTGATCAGATCCAAGCATTATTTAAGGATTATTATAATATACAAATAAGTATTGCAGATAATATTATTGATGATTCAAGTGTATTTAGTGCCTCAACATTAGAAGTAAGACTACAAAGCTTTATTTCAGCTCTACAAAATCTAGATTCAAATGTTATATGGGCTTATAGAGGAGGATATGGTTCTATGGAATTAATTCCTTTTTTGAAACCTCATATGTTCAATAAATATAAAATATTAGTAGGCTTTAGCGATATTACTGCGTTACACTTATATTTTAACCAAATAATAGGGTGGTCATCTTTACACGCTACAGTTTTAGACAGAATAGTGCGAGGCGTAAATGCTCAAGACCACATTGATATAATCAATGCTCTTTTAGGTAATACTAAAAATTTTACTTATGATCTTTATCCTATAAATGCAATAGCAAAAAATTTAACGAATAGAGATTCAATTTTAGGACAAATCCTTGGTGGTAATTTATCTATGGTGCAATATTCTCTTGGTACAAACTGGCAACTTAATTCTACCAATAAAATATTAATTTTTGAAGATGTAGGAGAAAGAGGTTATAGAATATTTGCAAGATTAGAACAATTAAAACAAGTGAGAATTCTAGAAAAAAGCCAAGCAATTTTTTTCGGTGAATTTACAAACGGAGAGGAACAAGATGGTAGAGATCTTACACAAACGGCAATTCAAATTGCAGTAGAAAATTCACAAGTACCCGCCTTCTTTATAAAAGATATAGGACATATAGCACGAAATTTACCACTGCCATTAGGTACGTCAGCTGTTATTAGTCAAAATAAATTATTAATCACTAATCCGTTTATTTAATAGAACTTACGCGAATTCAGGATAAGAATTTGTCAATTCTTATCCCAAATTCGGTGAAATTATCGAAACAATCAGATTTGAGATGGCTCTGCATCTGATTGTTAAATTAATATTTTGCTAAAAACATGATTTTAATCTTTCAAAATCATGTTTTTAGCTTTAGAAAGGTTTAAAATGCATTCGCGTTAGCCACTTTAATAATGCATTTTTCCTTCAAAATTACTGAAACTAGAGAAAATTTTAACAATTATAGACATAGGTTAAAGTTGGGTTTTTTAAACTGCCCTAAAAATACGTTTGACAAGTGAGATACTTTAACTTAAGAAATTAATATAAATTCTAACCAAAAGGGTAAATATGGCAAAACATACTTTTTACAAGCTAATACCTGTTGTCGGGGTTTTGTTTCCTACTACTTATTTTACTTATGATAGATATACAAAGTCTACAAAACCATCTCATTTCGAATTAGCTGCAACTAAATTGGGTTTTACAGGTTATAAAAAAGCAGGTCAAGATATAAGTGCAACAGAACATCAAGAAGCCTTATTAAAGCAACTTCAAATCGCAGGATATTTTCATCCGGAAAAGCTATGGCAGGATATTAATCGTCTAGGAGTAAAGGATCCTGTAATAACTTTTAAACAGATATATCCTGCAATAAAAAAATCTAAAGCTGATCAAAGTGATCCTAGCAAATTTAATGCTAAAATATTACGTAAAAACCTTGGAAAAGGAACAGGATTAGATGAACAAGATATCATGGATTTCCTTTTCTATATTTCTCAGAATGCTTTTGGTCGTAAACCTGGCCAGGAACGTAATGAGCTATCTTCCCAAGACTGGATGAAAAAGTATGAGAAAGAATATTTAGCTGGTGCTAAAGTACTACGTCTAATTGATCGCGAAACTCCAGAACATCAGGAATATGACAGTGCTTGGATTGCCGGGGCATCTCGTATAGGCGTAATGGCTTGGATAATAGATTACCATAATATATTATCAAAATGTAATATTAAAGTGAACGGAGAAACAGCAATATTAACAGGAGCACGAGAATTATGGGCTAATATTGATGGAATTACGCCTACAGTACGTGATAAGTTGATTGAAGCTTATAAAGCAAAAACTGACTTAGATACATTGGATGTTTCTCTGCCTATAGGAGAGGATCTAGCTCGTGTGACAGAAGGTAAGGAATATATAAAAGGCTTAGCTGCACGACATGGTATCAGATTGAACGAATCATCTCCATTTATCCAATATAAGACAAAAGATGAATGTCCCCCAGGATATTTTCCTGGTAGAGTGTATCCTAATTATGCAGAAGGAGAAAGTCGAAAATTAACAGAAACTTTAATGTCCAAAGATTTACTTACTACTTATCTATTAAATGATAGTAAAACCATTACTATAGTCGATATATAATGGACTGAAGAAAATGGACAAAAAAATAGAGTTAAAAGTTTCCTAATTAAGATAAAATAATAAGAAAAAATTAGGAGAAAAAATGACAAAAGAAAAAGTAAGAGTTTTTAGTGCTGAAGAAAAAACTAGGATAGTATTAGAAGTGCTGAAAGAAGAGAGTCCATTATCAGTGATAGCATCAAAATATGAGATAAACTCCAAGACAATTAGTAATTGGAAAAAACAATTTATATCAAATGCAGCATTGGCTTTTGAACCAGCAAAACTGGTAAGTAAATATCAGGAACAAATTAATATGCTGAAAGAACAAAATGATGAATTAGCGAAAACTCTTGGAAAAACAATAGTAGAGAGAGATTGGGCTGTGGGAAAGCTACAAAGCTTGGACTTATCAAATAGAAAAGAACTTGTCGATTCCAAGCTAGCAATGTTACCAAAGACAAGGCAATATGAATTATTAAAGATTAATCGTTCTTCAATGTACTATAAAGCAAAACCATTTAGTGGGTATAACTTAAATATTTTAAATAAAATAGATGAAATATATACTGATAATCCTGAATTTGGTTATCGTTATATCCATAGACAATTATTAGAAGATGGCTTGGTTATTGGTAAGGATCGGGTTCTAAAATATATGAACATGATTGGCATAGAGGCTATTTATCCAAAGAGGAAAAAGTTAACATCTGGAAAAGATAAACAGCATAAAATTTATAGTTATTTGCTTGATAAATATTGGTCTAATCTAGGTACAAGTAAAACTGTAGATGTACCTAACGCTAACGAGGTTTGGAGCGGAGATATCACTTATGTTAGAACTAATTCGGGATTTATGTACATGGCGGCAATTATAGATTGGCATAGTAGAGCTGTGTTGAGTTATAAATTGTCAAATAGTATGGATGTAAGTTTGGTAACTGAAGTATTGCATGATGCACTTAACAAATATCCTGCACCGCAGATATTTAATAGTGATCAGGGCAGTCAATATACTAGTCATGAACACATTGAAATTTTACAAGAGCATAACATTAAAGTTTCGATGAATAGTAAAGGAAGAAGTATTGATAATATAATTATAGAGAGATTTTTCCGAACTTTAAAATATAATTGTATATTTATTAATGATTTTAAAGATGTTAAAGAGCTAAAGAGTGGTATTGATGATTACATCAATCACTATAATTATAGAAGATTCCATTCAAGTATTGGTTACAAAAAGCCTATGAATATCTATCTAAATTCTATACAAAATTATGAACAAATTGCAGCTTGAAAAATGCAAAAATGGGAAACAACATTATTATTTTTTTGTCTTGATTTTTCAGTCCAGTATCATACATTAGCAGAACAATACCAAAGGCCTAACACTACTAGTACAGCCCGTGACGCTGCAAGAAAGTTAGTTGAGAATATTATTAATGGTCAGTATGGAGATAAAAAAGAGTTTGTCATTCTATTTGAAACTAATAATCCATATATTGAGCGACAAACTATTGCAACACAACGAGAGGTCAATAAAGTATTAAAAGACTATAAATTGAGCAACAAGGGATACAGCATAAAAGTCGAAGGTGTAGGCTTTGAATGTAAACAAGATGTTGCAACAATACATTCAGAGTTTGCGGCATTAGTAGCAGAAAAATGGAAAGACGCGGTTGAATACCAAAGAGAAGAAGGCATATCACCAAAACGGTCTATTAAAATTTTACAATTTCAAACTCGTGATAATGTTGGATTTGTTCCACCTCTGCCTGATATTTTTGAAGTAAGTCTATCAGGAATATAAGATCTATTTGATGAATATCTACCATAATATCGAATATGTCGATCGTTTAATAAAATAGTTATGAAATATGGTACATCAAATTGAATTAGGTGACAAAGAACATGGAAATGGCCTCAGATAATTTACCAATTTCTGCTATTTTGTTTTGAATCCAATGATGATAATAATTAAAATCACATATTGAATGGAGTGTTATATTTTAACAATCAGGTGGGCAGCTGCTTCAAACCTAATTGTTTCTATATATAACACTGAATTCGATGTAACTTGTTACATCGAATTCAGGTTACTTAAAGACTACCTAGAATATAAGGGGGTGATACTATCAACCATTACCCTAGATACCGTACTTAAGGTAGCTATTGCCGCTAATTTGATTAAGAATGGTGAAGTAATGACAGTAACTTACCGGTTAAAGTAGATGTACAATCTTATGATCTGATCACCTATCCACCTCTCAAAGAACATATCGATGCTAACATGCTACTATTGTTTACGTATGGTAATATATCTAAATAAAGGGTTTGGAAGTAGTGATAGTAAAAGATGAGCTGAAGTAATTTTCAACTAAGCATAAACATGAAAAATCCTTTATCAATATATATACACTGGCCATTTTGTTTGTCAAAATGTCCGTATTGTGATTTTAATTCTCATGTTGTAGATAAAGTAGATCATGATACATGGTTGAAATGTTATGAACTAGAGCTTGATCATTTCAAGGATATTATAGGTCATAAATATATAAAATCTATTTTCTTTGGAGGTGGAACTCCATCTTTAATGAAGCCATTTGTTGTTGAAGGAATAATTAAAAAAATAGCAAATCTAGCAACAATAGATGAGCAGACAGAAATTACTTTAGAAGCAAATCCCACTTTATTTGAGACTGAAAAATTTAGGGACTTTAGATCAGCTGGAATAAACCGTGTGTCAATTGGCGTCCAGTCTCTAGTGGAAGATGACTTAAAGAGTTTAGGACGACAACATGATGTAGGGCAAGCAATTAAAGCTATTGAGACAGCTCGCCATCTTTTCCCTAGAATATCTTTTGACTTAATTTATGCAAGAAGTAACCAAACTCTAGAAAGTTGGCAAGATGAACTTACCAATGCCATGAAACTTGCCTCAGGTCATATCTCACTGTATCAACTGGTAATCGAAAAGGGTACGTTATTTTACAAATTGTTTAACGAGGGAAATCTGACTATACCAAACTCAGATCAAGCAGCTGACCATTATGAGTGGACTAACTGCTATTTAAAGTCCCAAGGATATCTTAGATATGAAATATCAAATTATGCTATATTAGGTCATGAATGTAAACATAACTTAACATATTGGCAATATGACAACTATTTAGGTGTAGGTCCGGGTAGCCACAGCAGGGTTAACATGTGTGATAGTAATTTTACATCTAATCTATATAGTATTATGATGTGGCATAAACCAGAAAAATGGTTACAAGCTGTTGACAGTTTAGGATGTGGTATTCAGCAGATTAATAAACTTTCTATGCAAGAAATAATTGCAGAAATGTTGATGATGGGACTACGTCTTGAAAAGGGTTTAACTATTGATAGTATACAGAAAAGAATTGGTAAACAATTATTTAAGATTTTAGATATGGAAAAGGCAACATACTATAAAAAGCTAGGTTTACTTAGGTGGGATGAGGGATTAGGTGATAAAGGTCATATTAATCTTACAAACAAAGGTCTAATGTTACATAGCTATATAGTGCCAAGGTTATTTAAAACCTCAGTTTTGGATTAAAATTTTTAATCCAAAACTGGCTAGAATATCAGAAAAATGCATTCTTGAAGCGATTCTACGAATGTATTTTAATCTATTATTAGTAAATGAAATATTTAATAGTCAGGTGTCAAACCGCTTTAAGCCTGATTGTTTACATTCTCATTCCAATTTCGGATTAATTTCATTAATCCGAAATTGAGGTTTAAATAGACTTCTTTGTATTAATGTATATGTTGGAACAAAAAGAGAAAGAGTTAGATAAGATACAAAAAAGGATTAAGAAACTTAAAACAAATAATCGAACAAATAATCATTTTCACCCTAAACTTAATCCAAAAAAAGAAATTGATGCGTTGGCTATAGCGTTAGATTTGTTTTCTAGTGTGATGCTGGGGTTTATTGTTGGTTTTACATTAGATAAATTGTTTAATTCTAAACCATTTTGTATTATAATATTTTTGTTGATAGGTATGCTTGCAGGTTTTAAAATAATTTGGCAAAAACTAAATAAGAAATAATGTCCCATAGTCCCTTAGATCAATTTGTAATAAAGAAACTAGTAGAAATTAATTTATTTGGTTTCGATATTAGTTTTACTAACTCTAGTTTGTTTATGTTGCTTGCTGGAGTTGTAGGTCTTTCCTATTTTTATTTAGCCTTAAAAGGCGAAAAAATTATACCATCTAGATTACAGCTTAGTGCTGA
Organism: Candidatus Tisiphia endosymbiont of Empis tessellata; assembly: GCF_964031035.1. Classification (NCBI taxonomy): domain Bacteria; kingdom Pseudomonadati; phylum Pseudomonadota; class Alphaproteobacteria; order Rickettsiales; family Rickettsiaceae; genus Candidatus Tisiphia; species Candidatus Tisiphia endosymbiont of Empis tessellata. Next base: position 860,944 of record NZ_OZ034997.1, read on the forward strand.
AATAATTTATGATATAATTACAGTGATGCTCAATCAAAATGTTGGAGAAAAGGGACGTAAGTTTATACCGTTCATTTTTACTTTGTTTATGTTTATTTTGTTATGTAACTTGCTCGGCATGCTTCCTTACGGATTCACTGTTACTAGCCATATTATAGTAACATTTGCCTTAGCAATTATGATATTTTTTATGGTTACAATTATCGGTTTTATTAATTACGGTATACATTTTTTATCAATATTTTTGCCTAAAGGTACGCCATCTTGGTTAGCTCCACTTATGATTTTGATAGAATTATTTGCCTATCTAGCAAGACCTATAAGTTTATCTTTAAGGTTAGCTGCTAATATGGTAGCAGGACATATATTACTAAAGGTGATGGCAGGATTTATAGTTTCATTAATGATTTTCTTTAAATTTTTGCCAATTCCACTAATTGTGATCCTTATTGGATTTGAAATTTTTATAGCAATACTTCAAGCTTATATATTTACAATTCTTTCTTGTGTATACTTGAATGATGCTGTAAATTCACATTAGGTTCTGCGTATGACTTCATTTTTATGGTCTTATAGATAAAAATGCAGTAATATGCAAGAACCTAGAATTTTTTATATTTAGGAGTTTACATATGGACGGAACGTCTCTAAAATTTATTGGTGTAGGATTAATGGCTATTGGTATGTCAGGTGCGGCCATTGGTGTAGGTAGTATATTCAGTGCATTGCTATCTTCAATTGCCCGTAATCCTTCAGCTACTGATCAATTACAAAGAATGGCATTCATTGGAGCTGGACTTACGGAAGCTATGGGCTTATTCTCGTTCGTAATTGCAATTTTGTTGATATTTTCCTAAGTAACTATGCCTCAATTTGATGTTACCTTTTATTGTTCGCAAATCTTTTGGCTGGTAGTTGTTTTTAGTATCTTATACCTTCTAGTTCATAAGTTCATTGCACCGCTAACTGAAAAGATTCTTGAGAATAGGCAAGCTTATATAGATAGCAATATTGCTAGTGCAGAAAGTCTTGGGGAAAAAGCTGATGACTTGCATAAGCAATATGCAAATACACTAGCAGAGATATCAAATATAGTGGAAAATATTAAAAAAGAAGCTAGGGATGCAATGGAAGCATCTCTTCTATCAAAAAAAATTCAACTCCATAATGAGTTGAAAGCACAAATTGCCAATAATCGTCATGATATAGAAACAACTAATAAATTATTTTGGATTAATGAAAATGACTCATGCATCGATTTAGCAAAATTGTTAATTCAAAAAATTACTAATCAAGAAGTTGATTTAGAGTTATTAAAAGAATCTTACAAAAAGATAAAATAATGCAATTGTTTGACGAAAAATTTTGGCTAGCCGTCTGTTCCCTAATTTTTGTGTATTTAGTCTATAGACCAATAAAAAATATAATTTTAAAATCGTTAGATGACAAAATTATGGCCATCAAAGACCAAGTTTTAGAAGCCCAAAAACTTAACGAAGATATGACGTTGTTATTTGAAGATGCTACAGCCCAAATACAACAGATTGAAGTTTTAAGAGAAAAAATGATCAAAGATGGCAAAGAAACTGCCAATAATATAATTAAGCAGCAAAACGAAGAAATTGATAAGTTTCTAGAAAGCAAAAAACTTGAGACTATAGATTTAATGAATAGACAAAAACTAGAAGCTTCTCAAATGCTACAATCTGAGTTTTGTGATAAAATGGTAGAATTAGTAACTATCTATATGCGATCTACAAAAAACGATTCCATATCAGATAGTGAGATAGCTAAGAGACTCATGGAAAATCCAGTATCTGAAAAATTTATACAATAAACCCAATTCAGGATAAGAATTAGTTAATTCTTATCCTGAATTTGCATAATAACTATAAACTCCAATTCTTTAAAGTAGCAGAATATATAAGCTCATTTTAACATTAAAGGAGAAAAATAAATGATAAAGTATCCGCATGAACAGAGAAGTTTAACTAGAGAACAGAAAGAAGCAGTGGGCTTACTTTCAATTGGTACATTTTTAGAATATTTTGACTTGATGTTATATGTTCATATGGCAGCGTTTCTTAATGAGTTGTTTTTTGAACCTGCTGATTCTCACTTCACTTCTTTAATGATGTCTTTTGCTTTTTGTACTACCTTTGTTTTTCGGCCGGTTGGTGCCTTAATATTTGGTTGGTTGGGTGATAATATAGGACGCAAATCTACTGTTATAATTACAACTTTTATGATGGCTGTATCATGTTTTGTCATGGCTAATCTTCCTACCTATGCTCAAATAGGAGTAGCTGCTACTTGGATAATAACAATTTGCCGTATTGTTCAAGGCATGACATCTATGGGGGAGATAGTAGGGGCAGGACTTTATTTAACCGAAACAACTAAGCCACCAATCCAGTATGTAAGTGTGACATTTGTAGGGCTATCTGCTACCTTAGGAAGTATGGGTGCTTTAGGAATTGCCTCACTTGTTACTTCCTATGGTTTTAACTGGCGTCTAGCATTTTGGATAGGTGCAATAGTGGCATTGATTGGTTTTGCTGCTAAAACAACATTGCGGGAAACACCTGAATTTGCTAATGCAAAACTTATACTAAAAAAGAAATATGAGAAAGCTAATATTGATATAAAAGCATTATATAATGATCCAGTCGTTAATGAAAAAATTAATAAAAAAACAATAATAGCGTTCTTTTTATTAGAGTGTTCTACACCGGTATGTTTTTATTTTATCTATCTGCATTGTGGTACTATTCTCAAGACTAATTTTGGTTATACATCAACTGAGGTTATTCATCATAATTTTATTGTCTCTGTATTAGAGTTCTTAATCTTATCAATATTATCTTATGTAAGTTACAGAGTATATCCATTATTAACCGCAAAAATTATACTTATTATATATTCTATTGTTATTTTATTTTGTCCATATTGGCTAAATAATCTTAATTTTCCGTTTGAGCTATTTTTCATTCAGATAGTCATTATTTTATTTAAGTACTGTCATACCTCTGCTGCTCCAATTTTTTATAAAAGCTTTCCTGTATTTAAACGTTTTACCTGTGTTAGCGTGATATTTTCTGTATCTCGTGCTTTGATGTACGTTATTACTTCTTTTGGTTTCATTTATATTATTGACTATTTTGGCAATTGGGGGATATTGATTATTATGATTCCTACAATTATAGCTTTTGCCTACGGGCTATTGCATTTTGAGAAGTTAGAAAAAGACTCTAGAAGTTACCCACAAAAGAGAACTACATAGTGTAACCTCAATTTAATGTAAGACATCGGTTTAAAATCATAGTTGATGACATCCGAAAGTGCAGGGATAACATCGGGAGTATTAATTAAACTTGCAAAAATTGTGACTAAAACACCACGTAAACCTTGCTTCTCCAGCAATTATCTAATTAGATTACGATCACCCTATATTAATCCTTGAACTGTAAAAATGTACAGTATAGAATCATTCACATGTCTAAAACAATTCGTTAACGAGGTAAAATATGAATATTTGTAGGTCCTATTCTGAACAGTTTGATAGTAGTTTTGTGTGGCGTTTGCTGTTTATTCTTTGTAGCATTGCTCTAATTACTACAGCATCGGATGCTTTTGCTACTACTGCTGATCCAGTAGGTAATGTATTGTGTAAGATGATCAAAACATTTCGTGGTAATACAGCTCGTGGTATAGCAATTATTGGTATAGTTGTTCTAGGGATTCAAACTCTCAGAGGACAATTAAAATGGGAAGTTGCATTGGTTATTGTGACTGGTGTTATAATATTGTTTAAGGCTCCCGAAATTATAAACATGATAGCTGGTAGTGCTGCCGGTACTGATGCATGTAAAGGAACTTAAGTAGTCTTTTCATCTTAAATGCGGAGATCTAAAAAATAGCCTAAAAAGTTATGATATACATATCTCTGCTTTCTTTTTGTTAGTTAATTTTGCAAAATTGGAAAATTTAGATTAGTGAGTAACATATAATGTGGTATAATTTCGACGTAATACCATTTCCGAAAACTAATTATCACGTTGTCGTACTTCATGATCTCCGCTCCTCACGTACTAGTATGTACGCTCCGGTGTTCGACACTCGTACTCCGAGTAGCAATTTAGTTTTGGGAAATGGTATAATATAAAATACAATATATCATGATAAAACTTACTATAGATGGTACTGAAGTCGAAGTAGAGGAAGGCACAACCGTATTTCGTGCCTGCAGCAAGCTTGGTATAGAAATCCCACATTTTTGTTTTCATGAACGTTTGAAGATTGCCGGTAACTGTCGTATGTGCTTGGTGGAGATGGAAAAATCTTCCAAGCCCATTGCTTCTTGTGCTATGCCTGCCACTTCAGGTATGGTTATCCACACTAATACCATAGGTGTTAAAAAGGCTCGTGAAGGAGTGATGGAATTTCTATTGATTAATCACCCCCTAGATTGTCCTATTTGTGATCAAGGAGGTGAGTGTGATTTACAGGACCAAGCCTTTAAATATGGTAAAGCAAGTTCTAGATTTTCGGAGAATAAAAGAACAGTCAAAGATAAGTATATGGGACCTTTGATTAAGACTCATATGACTAGATGCATACAATGTACTAGATGTATAAGGTTTGCCACTGATATTGCTGGAGTTGAGGAGATAGGAACTCTTTACAGGGGAGAGCATATGGAGGTAACCTCGTATCTTGAACGTAGTCTTGAATCGGAATTATCAGGCAATATTATAGATATTTGCCCAGTTGGAGCATTAAATTCCAAGCCTTATTCTTTTAAAGCTCGTAGTTGGGAACTAACAAAGACTGAGTCAATAGATGTATTGGATGCACAAGGTTGTAATATAAGGGTTGATAGTAGGGGATCTGAAGTAATGAGGATATTACCAAGGGTTAATGATGATATCAATGAAGAATGGATATCAGATAAAGCAAGATTTGCTTATGATGGCTTGAAATACCAAAGGTTAGATTCTCCGTATATAAGACAAAATGGTAAATTAGTTGAAGCTTCTTGGAGTGATGCTATTGCACTAGTAGCACAAAAATTAAAGTCTCTTGCCGGTAATCAAATGGCGGCAATAGCTGGAACACTTGCCTGTACCGAATCAATGTTTTTATTAAAAACATTGTTACAGAAGCTTGGATGTAACAATTTTGACAGCAACCAGTTTAATTATAAAATAGACCAATCTAGTAGGGGGAACTATCTATTTAACATAACAATTTCTAGACTTAAAGAAGCTGATCTAGCTTTGTTAATTGGTGCAAATATCAGGCAAGTAGCTCCTGTCCTGAATGCTCGTATTGGCATATTGCAAAGAGAAGGAAAGCTAAAAGTAGCTCGAATTGGCAATATTACTAACCAAACTTACTATATAAATGAATTAGGGGCTAGCCCTAACATAATTAAGGCAATAATATCAGAGGAACATCAGTTTGCTAAGGAATTAGAACATGCAAAAAATCCAGTTATAATTATTGGTGATGGTGTATATTCTCGAGATGATGGCTATGCTATTTTGGCACTCATTCACCAAATGGTTGATAAATATAAGATAGTTAGAGATGATTGGAATGGTTTTAATATACTGCATAATCATGCATCAATGGTCGGTAGTTTAGACATAGGCTTTAGCCCTAAAAACGGCGGTAATGGTGTTTCTGAAATTTTACAAAAGGCAGAAAAGGGTGAGATTAAGTTTGTATATTTACTAGGCAGTGATGAAATTGATATGAACAAAATAAAATCATCTTTTGTAGTATATCAAGGACATCATGGTGATAATGGAGCAAATGTAGCAGATGTAATCTTTCCTGCTAGTAGCTATGCAGAAAAAGATGCTATTTACGTAAATTTTGAAGGAAGACCACAATATGCCAGGGCAGCAACTAGTCCGGTAGGACAAGCGAAAGAAGATTGGGTTATTATAAAGAATCTCACTAATAGTTTAGGGCTAAATCTTGGCATGAATAATTTAGATGAAATAAGAACTAGGTTGGCTGCAGAATTCCCGGTATTTGCCAATATTTCTGAGATAATGAGCTGTGATTTTATAAAATTTACCTCCCTCGATAATTTACTTAAATCTGATATAGTGACTAAACCTATAAATTACTATATGACAGACTCGATTAGTAGAGCATCTGTTACTATGGCAAAATGTGTGGAGTCAAAGCAAGAAAGGGAAAAAGTTGCATGATATCGTTCTTTCAACAATATCTATTGCCATTAATTATTGTAGCTTTGAAAGTTTTATCTATCACTATTCCTCTTTTGCTGTGCGTAGCTTACCTTACCTATGCTGAGCGAAGAGTAATAGGGCTAATGCAACTCCGAAAAGGTCCAAATGTAGTAGGACCTTTTGGGTTATTGCAACCAATTGCCGATGCAGTAAAACTATTATTTAAAGAAACAATTATACCAAACCAAGCTGACAAAATATTATTCACCCTAGCACCTATGATTACCCTTGTACTTAGTTTAATTGGTTGGGCGGTAATACCTTTTGATAAGAAACTTGTACTAGCTAACATAAATGTTGGTGTTTTGTATATTATGGCAATCTCATCGTTAGCTGTTTATGGTGTAATCATAGCGGGTTGGGCAAGTAATTCGAAATATGCTTTCCTTGGGGCTGTTCGCTCGTCGGCTCAGATGATTTCATACGAAGTATCTATAGGGTTAGTGATTGTTACTGTACTTTTAACAACGGGGACGCTTAATCTTTCAGAAATCATAGAAAGGCAACAATTATTGCCTTGGTGGGTTGATTTGATGTTGTTACCTATGGCAGTAATATTCTTCATATCAGTACTTGTAGAAACGAACAGATTGCCTTTTGATTTATCAGAAGCTGAGTCTGAGCTAGTTGCTGGTTATAATGTTGAATATTCTTCCATGGGATTTGCATTATTTTTTCTTGGTGAGTACGCTAATATGATTTTAGCTAGCGGTATGACCACCACATTTTTCTTAGGTGGCTATTTGCCACCTTTTGGCATTAAAGTCTTAAATTTTGTGCCAGGTTTTATGTGGTTTGTACTAAAAACCGGGGTTTTATTATTTTGTTTTTTATGGATAAGAGCAACATTGCCTAGATATCGTTACGACCAATTAATGCGTTTAGGTTGGAAAGTATTTTTACCTTTTACCTTATTTTGGGTGGTGTTAGTATCAAGCGTTCTAATGTTTACCGATAATTTACCAAACCATACTATTCTGCCATAGTATCCTACATTTTTTATATAACCACTATTAAAATGGCTGCTGATCGTTTATTAGCGAGGAGTCGCGAAAAAGCGGCGACGCAGCAATCTAGAATACACGAAGCGGTTACTTCTAAAAAAAACAGCTTCCGCGCTGTTTACCTGGATCGCCACGGCATCTAAAGAGCCTTGCTATGACGATTATAGAAAAATGTAGGGTACTATGGATATTTAGACACGACGACCTTAATTCTTGAAGTTGACCGAGTATATACCCTGATTTATTCAAGGTCTAGAGTACTAATCCCATGCTGAGTTTTATCCCATTTGAAGGGTATGAAAATAATCTCCCAAATTGCCTTATAACTTGCTATCGTATGTAGTAGAAAATACAAAGGCCACACAAACAAGGCAGCAATATCTAATACTCGAAAATTAGTTATTTTACCTTTTTTAGTCAGTAAAATAAAAAAAGCACTTCCGTAAAGGTATGAAAAAGCAAAAAAACTGTTAATTATCCATAAATAATTAATTATGGCGAATGTATTAATTTTAATAGTTAGTATTAGAAATGGTAAACAACAAAAACCATAAGAAGAAAAACCAATAAAAATGAAAATAGTAGTTATTTGATAAAATTTAAACCTTTTATATTTGTCTTTTTGGGCAAGAAATACCAAAAATGTTTGGATAAATCCTTTTATCCAGCGAGATCTTTGATTTATCCAACTTATAAGATTTATAGGTGATTCCTCTAAAGTATAAGAATCTATCATATGAACTTTATAACCAAAAGAATATAATCTAATTCCTAAATCAGCATCCTCAGTAACATTATAAGCATCCCAAAAACCTATTTTTTGTAAGGCGTCAACCTTAAAATGATTGCTAGTTCCTCCAAGAGTTACTGGTAAGTCCATCAAGCTTAAACCTTTCAGAAGATATTTAAACCATAAACAATATTCTATGCTAAAAAGTTTAGTGAGTAAATTTTCATTCTCATTATAGAAGTTAAGTTTAGCCTGCAAACAAACATATTCTTTTGGTAATTCATCAAAGGCTATTACTGCTTTAAGGAGTTGATCAGCATCAGGTCTATCTTCTGCATCATATATTACTACATACTTTCCTCTGCAATATTGCATGGCATAATTAAGGGCTTTAGGTTTAGTCCTAGGTAAACTAAAAGGTACTTTAAGCAAATGTATATAAGAAGGTAATTCATATAGGATACTTTCCTTAATCATCAAATAATCATCTGCTTCAATAATGATTTTGACATCTAATTTATGTTTAGGGTAATTAATATTAGTGACATAACTAATAATGGACTTTAGTTTGCCTGATTCTTTATATAATGGAAGTAAAATAGTGTAAATGGGTAGAGAATCATTTTTGAAAATGGAGATATCACTATTTTTAAACTCTGTATTTTGTGTAATTACAGCTTGGTTAAATAGTATAATTTTTAAAGTATTTTGTGAAAAATAGCAAATAATGTTAATCAGATGAAAAAGATGTTTAAAATTAAATAATATTCCAAAATATATCACAAAAAATATGATAATTGACTTAGTGTAATTGATATTTTTTGCTACCATGTATACTGAGATAAATTCAAGAAAATATTTGGATTTGATTATATTCAAATGGCTAAAATTCTGCTCAAGTATCTGATAGAAGTCATTCTTTCTGACCAAATTAATCTGTACATTATAATGTATTGTTGATAACTTCCTTAAATAAGCTAGGTCATTTATAGCAAGCTCTTTATTGCTTGTATCGTTTTCATAAATGAAATAACCATTTTCTACATATTGATCAATTTTTGCATAAATATCTATAACCATCTCATTATTAATAATTCCTTCTGCAATTATCACGTTAAAAAAATCATTCTCTCCAGTACTATCAATTAATTTGAACTTAACGTGAGATATTTGTAAATCTGTAAGTAGTTGTTCTTTTAGTAGAATATCTAAAAATTCTCTATTAATATTTTTTATACATCCATCCATATTGAAAATATTACTCCTGATATTTTATAATGCTTATTAATTAGGCTTTTATCACAAAAATACCCTATTTGTATTGTTAGGCTATTCTTCTTTAGATTACCAAATTTAATCTTTTTTGCAATTGAAAATTGCTTATATAAAGTTCTATTATAAATAGAACCGTAATTTCTCCTAGTATAATATTTGGTAAAGTCTACTAACATAATGCCATTTTGAAATTCAATGCCTTCAGATATTGAAAAACTATAATAACTTCTTCTTGTATATGGGTTATTTAGGTCTTGCCCAAAACTAAAAACACTTTCAGCAAATACTGAAATTGTACGAATTTTTTTGGAAAATGCTGATAGCAATAATAATTCATAAGAAAATTGCTGCTGGCAACCATCTTTGGTCATATATATTCTTGGCTGAACTGAGACTATCCTATTAGTGTTCTGAAAGAGCTTAATTTTAAAAATATACCAATTTCTTTATTATTAGACAGGTAGTTCATGTCATTACTTCCCTGGAATTTATTTTCTTTATAAAGTAATTGAATTCCTATTTGGTTTTTATTAATTCCATATTCGATAGCAAAAATTCGCATTAATTCGTCTTGGTATGAGGATATTTCTCTAGATATACGCTCTAAAAATTGAATTTGCCTAAATAACTTATTATAAAGAGCCGATGAATTATTAACCAACTTAATACGATCTTTTAAATATGCCAATTTACACTGAATTTGTAGAAAAAGATTGGCTCTTACTTGTTTAATATTTTTAGAATTTTTATCAATATTGCTAGCAGTAACCGTATATTTGTACTTGCCTGAGTCAATTAACCAAGCTGATGCATAAATCTTGTTTGTTACAGAAATTATAAACAGGAGTATAAATATGGTTGTTGTTTTCACCCAAATAACAATTAATAGTTTAAATTTACTAAAATACAACTATTATAAATTTAATAAATAGATATTTTAATAAATTTTCAACTAATAAATAATCTTAAGTTCTATATAAAAATTGAATTTCTTATAAAAAATTTTCAAAAATCTTGTCAATAACATTCTAAAATGTCCGGGTTTTGTAACAAGGTAATTGTCCGTTTTATTGTGAATCTTTTTTTTTAATTCTTAAAAAATATTTTTTTAAGGAGTTTTTAGGGAGTGTTTATCGTGGAATCAATTGCAAAAATACGCAAAATGTATCATGTTGATGGCAAAGCAATTAAAGCAATTGCCAAAGAGCTTAATATATCAAAAAATACCGTTAAGAAAGTTATACGCAGTGATGCAACCAAATTTGAATTAGCCAAATATACTAAAGCTAAGCCAGTTTTGGGTGAATATCTTGCGATGTTAAATCAACTATTAGCAGAGAATATCAAAGAACCAGTCAGACGTAGGATGACTGGTAAGAAGCTATACGAACAGTTGAAGATATCAGGTTATCAGGGTAGTTATGAATCTTTAAATCTAATCGTTAGGAGTTTTCGGAGAACCCATGAAGCAAAACCTGATTACAATTTACATAAGAAATATATTAGTATTGTCGGTATCATATAATAAAATTGCTATGCCATTAATATATAAAATAATTCCTTATAAAGGAGTATGTACGGCAGACGATCAAATTGCAGTAATATCGAAATTTATAGAGGAATTTGGTAGGGAAAAGATAGAGGGAATATTAGGAGATAGGGAATTTGATAATGAGAAATTAATTACCTATCTTCACAATAAAAATATTAATTATGCATTAAGGGTGAGAAGGACAAATAGAATAGTTAATAAACAAGGTCAATGGATTAGGATCGATAGCATGAAAGAAATAAAGATAAGAAATTTTTCTACAAGGTTTTATTCTGTCCCAGTGAAATTTGATCATATCAAATTAGCAAGCGGAAAATATCTATCGATAGTGTATAGTAAGAACATGTCAAACGTATCTGAAATATATCGGAAGAGATAGGATATCGAGGTAGCCTTTAAAGGGTGCAAAAGTAATGGTTTTAGAATGGAAGATACGCATATAAAGAGTAAAGTGCGATTAGAGAATTTTATAAAATGTATAATGGACTGAAGAAAATGGACAAAAAAATAGAGTTAAAAGTTTCCTAATTAAGATAAAATAATAAGAAAAAATTAGGAGAAAAAATGACAAAAGAAAAAGTAAGAGTTTTTAGTGCTGAAGAAAAAACTAGGATAGTATTAGAAGTGCTGAAAGAAGAGAGTCCATTATCAGTGATAGCATCAAAATATGAGATAAACTCCAAGACAATTAGTAATTGGAAAAAACAATTTATATCAAATGCAGCATTGGCTTTTGAACCAGCAAAACTGGTAAGTAAATATCAGGAACAAATTAATATGCTGAAAGAACAAAATGATGAATTAGCGAAAACTCTTGGAAAAACAATAGTAGAGAGAGATTGGGCTGTGGGAAAGCTACAAAGCTTGGACTTATCAAATAGAAAAGAACTTGTCGATTCCAAGCTAGCAATGTTACCAAAGACAAGGCAATATGAATTATTAAAGATTAATCGTTCTTCAATGTACTATAAAGCAAAACCATTTAGTGGGTATAACTTAAATATTTTAAATAAAATAGATGAAATATATACTGATAATCCTGAATTTGGTTATCGTTATATCCATAGACAATTATTAGAAGACGGCGTGGTTATTGGTAAGGATCGGGTTCTAAAATATATGAACATGATTGGCATAGAGGCTATTTATCCAAAGAGGAAAAAGTTAACGTCTGAAAAAGATAAACAGCATAAAATTTATAGTTATTTGCTTGATAAATATTGGACTAATCTAGGTACAACTAAGACTGTACATGTACCTAACGCTAACGAGGTTTGGAGCGGAGATATCACTTATGTTCGAACTAATTCGGGATTTATGTACATGGCGGCAATTATAGATTGGCATAGTAGAGCTGTGTTGAGTTATAAATTGTCAAATAGTATGGATGTAAGTTTGGTAACTGAAGTATTGCATGATGCACTTAACAAATATCCTGCACCGCAGATATTTAATAGTGATCAGGGCAGTCAATATACTAGTCATGAACACATTGAAATTTTACAAGAGCATAACATTAAAGTTTCGATGAATAGTAAAGGAAGAAGTATTGATAATATAATTATAGAGAGATTTTTCCGAACTTTAAAATATAATTGTATATTTATTAATGATTTTAAAGATGTTAAAGAGCTAAAGAGTGGTATTGATGATTACATCAATCACTATAATTATAGAAGATTCCATTCAAGTATTAGTTACAAAAAGCCTATGAATATCTATCTAAATTCTATACAAAATTATGAACAAATTGCAGCTTGAAAAATGCAAAAATGGGAAACAATATTATTATTTTTTTGTCTTGATTTTTCAGTCCAGTATCATGTTTATTTATAGCATATGCAATGGCAATAAAAATAGGAGCAATTGGAGAGCAAGAGCAACCGATAAAAATGAAGAAAACGCTAGGATGTAGGAGTTATTCTGTACTACAGTTAGGTATAAGATCAATTAAACAAGCTTATAGTCGTTCTAAGCAATTTTTTGATTCCTTAATCATAAAATTGTTTAAGTTACACTTTGTGCAACCAACCTAACCTTTTTGTCCAGTAGTGTGACTAGTTGTACGCGAAGGTAGCCGACACTCGTACTCCGAGTAGCAATTTAGTTTTGGGAAATGGTATAATAATATATCTCTTTGGCAAACTCTACTTCTGCTGGTAATTTATTCGTACTCTTGGTACTCTGCTCCTTACGTACATCATCGTCCGCTGCGGGTCAAGGTTTCGTGGCTTCTTTAAATCCTTGCACATAAACGAGTTTGCCAAAGAGATATATTTTTTCGTTCACTATTATGTCAACCTGATCAATACATGTTTTTTCTTACCTGCGGATATCTTAATAACCTGGTTGTCCTGCATAAAAGTTAAATCAACAACCATATTTTCATCTTGGATTAGTTGATTATTGATTTTTGCTCCAGCCCCTCTAATCAACCGACGTCCTTCGGATTTTGATTTAGCAAGACCTGCTTCATAAAGTAATTCATATGCTGGAATACCTAGAGCTAACCTCCCCTGTTCTAGATAAATAGTTGGTAAATTGCAATCAATTTCTCCTTGTTCAAAAAGCTTGGTAGCTGTTTCTAAAGCTGTCATAGCTGCCTCTTTACCATGACAAAGTTTAGTTAAATTAAAGGCTAATTGCTTTTTGGCACTATTAATATCAGATGCACTAAGTAAGATAAACTCTTGCATGGCATCTTCTCCTAACTCACTATATAATTTTGCGAACTTGACCACATCTTGATCTTCACAATTCCGCCAATATTGATAATAATCGTACGGACTTAACATATCCTCATTTAGCCACACAGCTCCACCAACAGACTTGCCCATTTTGTTGCCAGAAGCAGTTGTTAGTAAGGGCGTAGTCATACCAAAGACTTCATTACCTGTTAGTTTCCTTGTAAAATCAACACCCATTACTATATTACCCCACTGGTCGCTACCACCTATTTGTAAAGAACAACCATATAGTTTATTTAAATGATAAAAATCGTAGGCTTGTAGTAACATATAATTAAATTCCAAGAAACTCATATGTTGCTCTCTCTCTAAACGTAATTTTACAGAGTCCATAGATAACATACGATTCACAGAAAAAAAACTACCAAAATTGCGAAGAAATTCTAAGTAATTTAACGATTCTAGCCAATTTGAATTATCAACTAATATTGCATCATTTTCCCCAGTACCAAATTTAATAAATTTTGATAATGATTTTTTTATACCTTCAGCATTTTGGGCAATTTCTTCTTTTGTTAAAGATTTCCTTGCCTCATCTTTACCAGTAGGATCACCAATTTTACTAGTTGCCCCTCCTAGGAGTACTATTGGTTTATGACCATATTGTTGCAATAAACGCAGTATCATAATTTGCATCAGACTACCTACATGTAAAGATTGTGCTGTACAATCAAAACCAATATAAGCAGATATTTTACTGTTTTTCATTAGCTCTGTTAGTTTTTCTAAATCAGTACATTGATATAGAAAACCTTTACTATCAAAATTTTTAATAAACATTTTTTAAACTAATTTTTTTTAATATTTATTATTATTTTGTAGCAGGATTGAAGGTCTCTACTTCAATCCTGCCACTTAACTTTTATCCAAAAACTTGAAAATTGATTTATCAATTCTTCAAGTTTTTGAAGTAGGTCAATATAGGAGCAGATATAAAAATAGATGAATATGTACCAACTATTATACCAAAAAACACTAATACACTAAAACTATAAATAGCTTCCCCACCAAATATTACCAAAGCTAGGTTTGCGAGTAAGGTTGTAACAACTGTTAGAATAGTCCTAGACAGAGTTTCATTAATACTCAGATTAATAATTTGTGGCATTACTTTCTTATGTGATTTGCGTAAATTTTCTCTGATTCTATCATAGATAACTACTGAATCATTCACAGAATAACCTATTATGGTAAGAATAGCAGCTATGGAGCTTAAATTGAAGTCTAGCCTCATTACACTCATAAAACCTAAGCTTAATATGGCGTCATGTAATAAAGCTACAAGTATACCAAGCCCAAAATACCACTCAAATCTAACCCAAGTGTAAACCATTATGGCAAGAAACGAAAGAATTAGTGCTGTTATTCCTGATTTTATCAGTTGAGTACCAACTTGTGGACCAACAAAATCTACTTTACGATACTCAAATTTATAAGGAAATTGGTTTTTTAAAGTTGATTTGATAAGCTCAATATTTTGCATTAAAATATCTTCACTATTGCTGCCAACTCGTATTGACAAATCATGCTGATTACCAAAATTTTGCAATACTACTTCACCAATCTTAAGGTTATTAAGCACTTCACGCATTTTGGTTAAATCAGGGTCTTGATCAAGCCGCACTTCTATAACAATCCCACCAGCAAAATCAATACCAAAATTAAATTTGTAAATCCCTATCCAAATAATACTTACAAGAGATAAAATAATGGATATCATATAACTTACTTTTTTAAATCTGATAAAATCAAAGTTGATTTTATCAGGTAAAAGCCTTAATGGATATAATTGCATTATTGAATTCTTTAATTTATATACCGAGAGCTTGTCTATACAATTCTAAGATCGCATCTTGTTCAGCTAGCTTATTTCTATCAAGTTTTTTTAGTTTTAACACCGATTTCATGGCCTTGATATCAAAGCCACTAGAGCTGGCTGCATCAAATATATCTTTTATTGCTTCAGATAATTCAGCTTTTTCTTGTTCAAGCCCTTCTATTTGATTTATATATTGTTCTAATTGTTCTTTAGCTATCACTTCTGTCATAAAATTAAAGTTTATTGTTTATCAAAAATTGTAATATGGCTAGTATATATTATTTTTATCAAACCACTAAGTAGTTTATAGATAATTTTGCTATAAATACTAGAAAAATTTTTAGATTAGTTGTTACCCTCTTGAACGATCCTTATAAAAACAAAGAGCTATTAGGCTTGAAATAGCACAAGCAATTACATAATAAATATATGAAGTAATAGTACCAGTTTTTTGTACAAGATATTCTAGTATTAAAGGTGTTGTACCACCAAAAATACTGGTTGCTGTATTATAAGACAATGATAAAGCAGTATTTCTGATATTGGTTGGATAAAATTCAGCTTGCAGTGCAGGTTCAGGACCAATATAACAAGCAGCTAAAATTGATAATACGATTTGAGATATAATTATAAAATAAAATTCTCCAGTTTCAATTACATTCATCAAAAAAGGAATAACTAAAATAATTACCAGTAAATTAATCACAAAAATTTTCTTTCGACCAATTACATCAGATAAATAGCCAGAACATAAAGTAACAATAGCCATGATTATATAACAATAATTAGCTAAATTGCTAACTTGGTCATCGGTAAAACCACGATTTATCCTCAAAAATGACATTAGATAAGTAGCTTGTAGATAGAATATTACTGAACCTGTAGAATTGATGAAGATTGATATTAACATATCAATCCAATATACAGAGATAACTTTTTTCAGAGGAGATTTTAAAATCCCACCATTTTCTTTTATACTTTGAAAACTAGGGGTTTCACTGGTATATTTTTTTATATAAAGTCCAGCAAATAAAATAAAAATTCCTAATAAAAATGGTATTCTCCACCCCCAATCATTAAATTGTTGTCCTGATAAAAGGCTTTGTATAAGCTGCGAAATGAGTGATCCAAATAATAGACCAATACAAATACTGGACATTGGTATACTGCCAGTAAAGCCACGATGTACCTTACCTGTATGTTCAATAGCAAATGCAATTGAGCCAGTAAGTACTCCGCCCATTGATAAACCTTGCAGCATCCGAAGTAGAATCATTAATATAGTTGCGGTAACACCTATATTGTCATAAGTTGGTAATATGCCAATTAGTGCCGTTGGCAGAGACATACAAAATATAGATGTACTTAAAGCAGTTTTTCTACCAAAACGATCTCCCAGTATCCCAAAAAATACCCCACCTATTGGTCTCATTAAATAACCGATAGCAAATACCAAAAAAGCATGCAATAAAGACGAGCTAGGACTTGATCCAGGAAAAAAGAACTTTGCTCCTATTATAGGAGCAAAGTAACCAAATAGTGCGTAATCATACCACTCAAATGCATTTGCTACACCGCTTGCAAAAACCAACTTACGTTTATTCATATTTTTTATTATTTCATTGGTGTTAAGGGTTAGAATGCTTATTAACCTCAATTTCGGATTAATTTCATTAATCCGAAATTGGAATGAGAGATGTTATTCCCTACAAACGATGTCATTTCTACTAGCCACTATGTCACCCCTGCGAAAGCAGGGGTCTAAAAATGCTCAACAATACTTCGAACTACTTTTTTTAGATACCAGCTTACGCTGGGATAACATCGAGGTTGCTTAAGTTAACACTTATGTGCTGTAGCTCGGATGACATCGTTATAGAATTTTCTCTTCTAAATTCTTCAATTTTTTGCAGTATATATCAAAAATTTATTCCACTAATATGTTTGTACAGAAAATGTAAACAATCAAGCTTAAAGCGGTTTGTGCCTGATTGTTAAATATTTCATTTGCTAATAATAGATCAGAATACATTCATGCCAGCCGCTTCAAGAATGCATTTTTCCTTATAACAAGCCTATTCGATATAAGAATTAACAATTCTTATATCGAATAGAGGTATTGTGAGTGCTTCTTCATGCAGTAGCTTTATCATTTTGTGTTATATTTCCTTTCTCAGAATATATTATAAACAATGTTGCAGGTATTATTATCAATGCTCCGTATAAAGTACTGTTTTCAGGGATTTCATTAAACACAAGATATCCAGCTGATGCTGAAATTATTAACTCTAAATATCTATAAGGGGCTGTGGCTGTGGCATCAACTAGAGAGAAAGCCTTTAATAAGAAAAATAAGATTAAACTACCCCCAGCTCCTAAGGTAAATAGCAAAATAAATTCTGAACTGGTAGGTGTTTGCCAATACATTATTGATGATGGTATTGATACTAAAGATGTTACTAAAGCAGAATAAAATAGCATACTAATCATTGATTCTTTTACTACAAATTTCTTATTGATAATATCTAACATGGCAAAAGCTATAGCAGCTAAAACAAAAATCAATATCTGTGGATTAAAGTCACTAGCATGAGGTCTCAGGGTAATAACAATACCAATAAAACCAAATAAAGTTGCTGCCCATCTTTGCCAAATAATATTCTCATTTAAGAAAAACACTGCTAGCACTAGAGTAAATAAAGGTGTAGCAAGACTAATAACTGTAGCAGTAGTCACTGGGGCAATACTGAGACCATAAGTCCAAGACGTCATACCAAAAAACAATAAAACCCCTCTTACAATATGTATAAAAGGATGATTAGTTGTAAGAGTCTGTTTCCCATAATATAAAATAAAAGGGACAAGAATTAAAGCACTAAAGAAAAAGCGAAAACAAGCCACCTCAAAACTATGTAGCCTAAGTCCAAGATATTTTGCTATTATGTCATTAGTTACACTACTTATCAAGCTTAATATAAACCAACCAATACCAACAAAATAAGTGTTTAATTTATTATTCATTGTATAGACCTTAATTCGTTATTTTTTTATATTTTTTGTATTAGTGTTTTCTATATTTAGTGTTATAGTGTCACTAATGTTAAACAAGTTTAAAAATCTTATTATCAATTTGATTTCCAAATAAGAAAGAATATATATAATACAGCAATATATTTAAAGCAAGAAAAGGTTTATAGTTATGATAAAAGTCACGAAAAAATTTGGAATATTGTTATTGTTAAGTTGTGTAAGTATCTCTAGCTTTGCTAATTCTGATTTAACTAATAATGACTATGATGCCGATTATTATGAAAATGAAGGTAATCTTGTGTTTAAAATAAGAGGGGGGGGGATAAAATCTAGTGCAAAGCAAAAAGGCTTTCCTAAGGCTACCGCCGCAAGCCCAGTATCGATTGGTAATTTTGTTGAAAATGGTTACGGTTTTGATGCTTCTACATCAATATTCTTTGCTAGTAATGTTGCTGCAGAGTTATCTTTAGGTTTTAATGTATTACGTCCTAAAAATAATAGTTTAAAGAATGTGGCTTATAATTATGGTGGTAATCCAGCAGATGTTGGTAAGAGAAAAGATCTTTATATGATACCCCTGACTGTTACGGGACAATATCATATAGCTCCCTTTGGTGCTATTAGACCTTATGTTGGCGTTGGTTATCATGGAGCTTATATGTTCAGTAAATCTAAAGGATGTACCGTCAAAAATGGTCACGGTGCTGTATTACAGATCGGGGTTGACTTATATGCTAAGGATGATACATTGATTAACTTAGATGTAAGGCAGTATTTTCTTAATACCAAAGTTGATTATAAAAATAGTTTAGTAAAACAACCTATATCATCTAAAGTAAGGTTTAATCCGTTAATGATTGCAGTAGGTATTGGTTTTAGGTTTTAGGATTGCCTGACCTAATTAAACGAGAAATTGAAATAGTCTAAGATGTCTATTGTTGACTTATTAGTTAGAAGAGACTATATCTTTTCTAGACATATTAATATTATATTATTAGTTTTTTACTATGAGTTCACAACAAAAATTACCTATACTGCCTAAAGCAACTGCTATTTGGTTGATTGATAATACTGCTTTAACGTTTAAGCAGATAGCTGATTTTTGTGGGGTTCATGAGCTTGAAATTAAAGGTATTGCTGATGGTGAAGTATCTCAAGGTATTATGGGGCTAGATCCTATTGCTGGAGGACAATTAACTAAAGAAGAAATAATGCGTTGCACGAAAGATCCAAGTAGTAGTTTAAGACTTTTTGTGAGTAGTGCCTATGATTTGGTAAGTACAAAGAAAAAACAACAATCTAGATATACTCCTATTGCTAGACGTCAGGATAAACCAGACGCGATATATTGGTTACTTAAAAATTGTCCAGAAATTTTAGATAATCAAATTATAAAACTCGTTGGTACTACTAAGTCAACCATAGAAGCTATCCGTGATCGTAGTCACTGGAACATGAAAAACATTCGCCCACGTGATCCAGTTTTACTTGGAATTTGTAGTCAAGTAGAATTAGACAAGAGTATTGAGCAAGTACAGCTTTTATCTAAGCAAGAAAAAACTGTTAAAGAGTAAGTCAGGACAATTTAAAAGCCGCGATCGGTAGTTGCTATAGACATGCCTGCAAAGGCTATGAGATATTATAGATCCCCGCCTATGCGGGAATGACCTACTCATGATCCATGTAACAAATCCTCTATGCGGAAGTTGGGAGGATTTAAAATGGCATCTTTAGTCCAGGTGGCAAACCAATATTACCTAAAGCATCAGACATAGAGTTTTGTGAATCTTCATCGACCTTGCTTTTAGCATCGTTGAAAGCAGCAACAATTAAATCTTCCAATAATTCCTTCTCTGTTTCTTTAAGCAAAGAGGAATCAATAGAGACCTTTCGAACCTCTCCACGACCACTAACGGTAATATTTATTAACCCACCACCTGCTTTTCCAAAATATTCAGCATTTGCCATTTTTTCCTGCATTGCTTGCATTTTTTTCTGCATTGACTGAGCTTGTTTTAAAAATTGATTAAAATTTGTCATACTATGTACCTTTTAATTTTCTAACAAAATATCTGAAATTGTAACATTTGGAAAGTGTTGTATTAAAATTTTCCAATCTTGACTTGATTTTACTTTATTTAGCAATTGTTCTTTAAGAGTGATTATTTTTAACTGTTTTGTAATGATAACATTCCAAGTTTTTCCTGACCAAGCAAATAATAAATTAGTAATTTGTTCTTTTATTTTTGTGTTGAGATCGCTTCCAGCAATTTCTATAGTTTGAAGAACAAAAGATTTTAACTCCACTTGGTTTAGTAATCTGTAATAAACTTCCATCTCATTATGCAAATGTAAAAACTCAAGAAAACCGGTAATTTGATAGTTCTTAGTTGATTGTTGTAATACCGGTTGTTCTAGTTGCTCCCCATCATTATATTCCACTAATTCTTCTAGCGATGGTAACATTTGGGAGTAAATAGATTTTATCACCAGCATTTCAGCTTCTATCAATTGATTATGTGAAGTTTTCATCTCTATAATTCCTTTACTATATATTTGCCAAATAATAGATAATTGAGGAAGAGTAATTTTTGTTAGAATATTTGTAACATTATCATTAAAAGATACATATATAGAATTTTGATAATTAGGTAATATCTTTATTTTACTAAGATAGGCAGTAAAATCAGCAACTAATGCTACAAAAGTTTCTAAATTTGCTGAAGACATATAGAGATTGTTTACTAAATCAATAGATTTAGCAGCATCTTTTTGAATAATATATTCAAAAAACTTAACTATACTAGCTGTATCCACCAAACCAAGTATTTGATAAACGATTTCAGGAGTGATCAAGTCTCCTGCTGCCAAGCTTGTTGCTTGGTCTAGTACTGAAACTGCATCTCTAGCTGAACCATCAGATCTAGATGCAATTATTCTAAGAGCCTCTATCTCAACGTTTAACTGTTCTTTTTTAGCGATGGACTGAAGCAATTGAAAAATCTCATCAAATGTTAGCCTCCTTAAATCATATCGCTGACATCTAGAAATTACGGTTAATGGAATTTTTTGTGGTTCAGTAGTAGCAAATATAAATATTACATGTGCTGGTGGTTCTTCAAGGATTTTAAGTAGAGCGTTGAATGCACCTTTAGAGAGCATATGAACTTCATCAATTATGAAGATACTGTACCTAGCGATTAGCGGCTTATATTCACTACTTTCTATTATTTTACGGATATCATCAACACTTGTCTTGCTAGCAGCATCAATTTCAATTATATCGGGATGGTTATTTTTATTAAAACTGCTACAATTCTGACAACTCTCACAAGGTTTAATACTATCACCTTCAACTATCAGATTGGTACAATTAATAGTTTTAGCGATAATACGTGCTGAAGTAGTTTTGCCAACACCCCTAATACCAGTAAGAAGATAACCTTGAGATATACGATTTTTTAGAATAGTATAGCTTAAAATTTTTGTTAAAACTTCTTGTCCGTATAGCTCAGAGAAATTAGTAGGGCGATATTTTCTAGCAAAATTAATATATTGGTCAGTTGTTTTTGTCACTATGGTATATTCACAAAAATATGATCTACTCAAATGATTTCAAATCCAATTCTTGAAAACAGAAGAGTATGCTAGTAATGACCCACTAGAGACTATTTTGGCTGCTTCCTTTCGAACCTGACCACCTGAACAGCACCAATGCCCACTACTAGCACATGATAAAATAGTTCTTTTATCATCTAGAGGCAAGTTATTTAAGTAGCTAAATTGTATTTTTTTTCTATATCGTTTTTTGTCAGTCTACTTGGTGTTCCGAATATGTCTGGATTCTTAAGCTTAAATAAATCATCATCAAATTTTTGTACTTTTGCAATATGATTAAATATTATGGTAATAACATTTTCATCTTCAAGTATTTCTAGCTTTTTTATTTGTTTAGTTTTTTTATCAAAGGTAATCTGACTACGCCGCTCTGATAAAGTATGATAAATAGTAATTTTAAACATATTATCTTGATCTATTACTGACTCAATTTTGAAATATTTATCAAAATCTATACTATCTTCTAATAAAAAATTAAATACATTCTCCTCTGCCTTAATACGACTTACATGTTTCATATCATAATCATACACAGAAACATAATTAGTATTACCAATAACTACCAAAGGGAATGGTGGGTAATAATTACATCGAAACTTAGAAGGCTTATTTATTAATAACTTACCTTCAGCTTTATTCCCTGCTGAATCCTCTTGGCTAAAGTCCACAGCCATGGATTTTATTTCACGTAAATATATTTTAAGTTGATCAATAGCTTTGTTATCAAAAGGTCTATTCTTTAATATTATAGCTCTAGCAGAATTCGCTTCTACTAGGGAATTTGTAGGAGGATCGGAACGCAGAACCGTAGCGTACTCTAGTGTACGTGAGGATTCGAGTCTAGTCCCGACGCCCAAATTACCAGTAGAAGTAGAGTTATGCAAGAACTCTACTTCAGCATAGGCTATGGTTAGAAACCAATAAATGGCAATAATACCTTTACAAAGCCAGCTCATCTTTTATACCTAATATGTGTTATATTTTGTTTTGCTGCTTTAAGTGTATTCTTTAGCAAATAAGCGACAGTCATTGGTCCAACACCACCTGGAACTGGGGTTATATATCTCACTTTATCAACAACATTGGTAAAATCAACGTCTCCTACCATCTTGTCGCTATTAGGAAGTTTACTAATACCAACATCAATAACTATAGAGTTAGGACTGAAATATTCTTTTGTTAATGCTAAAGGATATCCAATAGCAGATATTACTATATCAGTACGGGAAGTTATAGAACTTAAATTTTGAGTTCTTGAATGGCATATCGTCACAGTACAATCTTCTCTAAGTAATAAAGCTGATAATGGTTTACCTACAATATTAGAACGCCCTATAACTACAGCATTTTTGCCAGCTAAATTTTTCTCAACGTGTTTAAGTAACTCAATGCAGCCGAGGGCTGTGCAGGGTATAAAGCCATCGCCTGAGTTACTATGTAGATACCCAACATTTATAGGATGAAAACCATCAACATCTTTGCTAGGGTCAATAGCAGATAAAATCAAATCTTTATTGATATGTTGGGGTAAGGGGAGTTGTACGATGATCCCAGAGATATTTGAATCATTATTGAGTATATTGATTTCATTTAGTATATGGTCAATTTGAATTTCATTAGGCAAATGTATTTGCAAAGCGTTCATACCAATTGCTCCTGCTGCTTTGATCTTATTTCTTACATATATACTACTAGCTGGGTTATCACCCACTAGTATAATAGCAAGAGTTGGTACTAACTTGTGTTGCTCCTTGATTAAATTAATCTCTGCCCTTAACTTAGATAATATTTGTTCTGCAACATATTTACCATTGATTATATTACTACGTTCATTCACTATTTATGCACTCCTTTGGTAGTTGAATATTCGAAGTGTAAGGCCTTACCCTCAAATACCCTGCCATAGGCGTGATGTAAGCTGCTAGCTGCTTCGGCAAAACCAGTAAGAATTAATTTTAATTTTGCCGGATAACTAGCAATATCGCCAATTGCATAAATGCCTGAAATATTTGTTTCAAAATATGAAGGTTCTACAATTATATGATTAGTTTTGAGATTTAATCCCCAATTTTTTATCGGACCAAGTTCTTGGCTAAGTCCAAAAAATGGCAATAATATATTTGCTGGTAAGGTGCGAATATTCCCTTCAAAATCCTTTACTCCGATTGCTTCTAGGATACCATCTTTTCCTACTAAATGCTCTAGTTGATAATTAATTACCAACTCAATTTTGCCACTATTTGCTAGTTCTTTGAGTTGCCTTATACTTTCATTCGCTGCCCGAAATCTCTCACGCCTATGCACTAAATATATTTTTTTAGCAATTTCAGATAGTGATATTGCCCAGTCTACAGCCGAATCGCCTCCACCAGCTATTACAATTTCTTTGTTGGCAAAACTATTGCGGTTATTGATAAAATAAAATACTGATTTTCCCTCAAATGCTTCTATATTAGGTAATGGAGGTCTATTAGGTCTAAAAGAACCGCATCCAGCAGCTATAATAATAACTTTAGCAGTAATTAGGGTGTCTTTAGAAGTGGTAATTTGGAAAAACCCCTCTTCTCTTTTCAATTGTATAACTTGCTGTTCGAGATGATAAACCGGCTCAAACGGCTTTGCTTGCAATGCCAATTGTGCTACCAGCTCTTCTGCCATAATTTTAGGGTAGGCTGGTATGTCGTATATCGGTTTTTCTGGATAAAGTATGCTACATTGCCCGCCTATTATTGCTTGCGAGTCAACAACATGGCAACGCATACCAAGCATTCCAGCTTGGAAAATAGCAAATAACCCAACTGGACCTGCTCCAATTATTATGATATCAGTGTCGTGCATAAAATAAATTTTTATAAATAAAAAATCGTAAAACTCTTAGTGATACCAGGATATTATGCTAGAATGGACAAATAATCAACTAGGTTGTAAACATTTTGCTTGAAAATTAGGTCTATGATAAATTTTTATTTAGTTATCAATATTTTGTTTATTGGTTTAATGATCTATTTATTACTTAAAAATGTAAATATTTTTGTCAAACTCTTAGTGCTAAATAGTTTAACTAGTATAATAACCTTATTCATTTGTTTTCTTGGTTCATTTAAAATGAATAATTGTTATCTAGACATTGCTATAATTTATTTTCTCTTAAGTTTTATAGCAAGTGGAGCATATTTAAAGTATTTTATCAATCAATCTAATAATGTGATGTGATGGAAAAACAAATAATAATATTGGGTTGTGGTTTCAGTGGTATGCTTACGGCATTATCATTTGCGAAAGAGGATATTAAGACTACCATCCTTGAGTATCAATCGATAAATTCTGATAATTTTTGTACTGATATCAGAACGACCGCCTTAACCCCTGCTTCTATGCAGTTTCTAAGAGGCCTTAATGTATGGTTTGAGATTGAGAAGATAGCTAGCAAAATGTTGGACGTCTATGTTGTTGATAATAAAGCACCAGAGATGCTATGTATGTCAAATATTAAGGGAAATGATGCATTAGGTTATATAGTAAAAAATAGTGAATTTAAAAAAATATTACTAGCAAATGTTAGAAAAAACCCTTTGATTAAGGTAATTGATCAGTGTGATTATAAAAAAGTTGATAGTAAACCTAATCATTCAACCATATATCTAGATGACCATAAGACTATGAATAGTAACTTATTGATTGTTTGTGATGGACGTAATTCTAAAGTTCGTCAATATTATTTTTTTAATAAAATAGAGAAAACCTATAACCAAATTGCCTTAACGTTTGATATTAAGCATGAGAAAGATCACGAAAATTGTGCTATTGAACATTTTATGCCATCTGGTCCTTTTGCCATTTTACCTCTCAGAGACCAAAAGGCCTCATCTATAATATGGACTACTGGGCAAGAGCAGGCTGCATTATTGATGAGCTTACCAAAGGAAGAATTTGAGTATTTAGTAAGTAAAAATTGTGGGAATTCTTTAGGGTCTATTGCTTTAGATAGTACTATTAGCTCTTTTCCTTTAAAGGCTCGTATAGCTAGTAAATATTTTTATAATAAAATAGCAGTTGTGGCAGATAGTGCCCATACAATTCATCCTCTAGCTGGTCAGGCTTTGAATCAAGGAATAAAGGATATTGAAACTTTAACTCAATTAGTGGCTATTAGTGCTATAAGTACAGGAATGCTAGAACGATATCAAAAATTAAGACAAAATGATAATTTTCATATGTATATGATTACTGAAAGCTTAAATAGTATTTTCTCAAACCATTCAAAACCCTTGTGGTATCTAAGACGTTTGGGGCTTAAAACTATTGATAATATACAGCCTATTAAGAATTTGCTAGTAGAGTATGCCATGGGTCGTAGATAAAATGAATAAGGAAATTATAAAAAAAGTTCAAAATACCAGTTGACAGGATGGTAGATTTTGCATATAACTACTCCTACGAAAAGACGAACATTAATTGTTCGTAGCTGTTTTTAAAAGTAAATAATCAGATATAGGTAGTGACAGCAAAATGTACTTATCACTAAAAGTGATAAATTAAACCTGTCAATTTTTTGAATAAAAAGTAGACAGAATCAAACTTGAGAGTTTGATCCTGGCTCAGAACGAACGCTTTCGGTATGCTTAACACATGCAAGTTGAACGGATTAATTTAGGGCTTGCTCTGAATTAGTTAGTAGCAAACGGGTGAGTAACACGTGGGAATCTGCCCATCAGTACGGAATAACACTTAGAAATAAATGCTAATACCGTATATTCTCTTCGGAGGAAAGATTTATCGCTGATGGATGAGCCCGCGTCAGATTAGGTAGTTGGTAGGGTAATGGCCTACCAAGCCAACGATCTGTAGCTGGTCTGAGAGGATGATCAGCCACACTGGGACTGAGACACGGCCCAGACTCCTACGGGAGGCAGCAGTGGGGAATATTGGACAATGGGCGAAAGCCTGATCCAGCAATACCGAGTGGGTGACGAAGGCCTTAGGGTTGTAAAGCCCTTTTCAGCAGGGAAGATAATGACAGTACCTGACCAAGAAAGCCCCGGCTAACTCCGTGCCAGCAGCCGCGGTAAGACGGAGGGGGCTAGCGTTGTTCGGAATTACTGGGCGTAAAGAGTGCGTAGGCGGTTTAGTAAGTTGGAAGTGAAAGCCCGAGGCTTAACCTCGGAACTGCTTTCAAAACTACTAATCTAGAGTGTAGTAGGGGATGATGGAATTCCTAGTGTAGAGGTGAAATTCTTAGATATTAGGAGGAACACCGGTGGCGAAGGCGGTCATCTAGGCTACAACTGACGCTGATGCACGAAAGCGTGGGGAGCAAACAGGATTAGATACCCTGGTAGTCCACGCCGTAAACGATGAGTGCTAGATATCGGGAGAATTTCTTTCGGTTTCGTAGCTAACGCATTAAGCACTCCGCCTGGGGAGTACGGTCGCAAGATTAAAACTCAAAGGAATTGACGGGGGCTCGCACAAGCGGTGGAGCATGCGGTTTAATTCGATGTTACGCGAAAAACCTTACCAACCCTTGACATGGTGGTCGCGGGAAGCAGAGATGCATCCCTTCAGTTCGGCTGGACCACACACAGGTGTTGCATGGCTGTCGTCAGCTCGTGTCGTGAGATGTTGGGTTAAGTCCCGCAACGAGCGCAACCCTCATTCTTATTTGCCAGCGGGTAATGCTGGGAACTATAAGGAAACTGCCGGTGATAAGCCGGAGGAAGGTGGGGACGATGTCAAGTCATCATGGCCCTTATGGGTTGGGCTACACGCGTGCTACAATGGTATCTACAGAGGGAAGCAAGACGGTGACGTGGAGCAAATCCCTAAAAGATATCTCAGTTCGGATTGCTCTCTGCAACTCGAGAGCATGAAGTTGGAATCGCTAGTAATCGCGGATCAGCATGCCGCGGTGAATACGTTCTCGGGCCTTGTACACACTGCCCGTCACGCCATGGGAGTTGGTTTTACCTGAAGGTGGTGAGCTAACGTAAGAGGCAGCCAACCACGGTAAAATTAGCGACTGGGGTGAAGTCGTAACAAGGTAGCCGTAGGGGAACCTGCGGCTGGATTACCTCCTTTAAAGACTTAATTATAGCATGTTATTACTTTTGTAATATTTGCTCAAGTCCGACTTTCGCTGTCACTACCTTTAACTGATTGTTTATCAAATTTTAAAAACAGCTCTTTCTTTAAGTATTTTTTTATATTCACCAAGCCTAGCAAAATAAATATTTCCCAATATATATACTTGATGAATTTTAAGAGTTGGTTAGTTAGGCGTACGGGTGACGAGCGAACGAAACGTAGTCAAACCATTATTCCTACGCGACTTATCTTCGAGATGGATAGGATCAAAATTGTGCCATAAAACGAGGTTAGTATGCGGTGTATGGGATAGAAAATTAAATTTTCTTTACTGACTACATTTTATCATTTTGCAGATTTTGTTATTTGGGGCATTGTTAGATCAAATAAATTGAATAAATGTTGCTGAAGAGCCGTTAATTTTGATAATCTTGCTACTTTACAACCTTTGATAGTGTAATATAAAAAACATATTTTTCTAACTTTCTTAATGCTTCCTCAATGGTCACATTATATTTACCATCCTTAGTTACTCCACGACCCTGTTTCAACTTATTTTTCATATAGTGCCATATTTTTAATGCCAACATACAGACAAATACATGTCCCTTTGTTCTATAGCCAAGTCCCAATAAATAGGATATAATGATATCATTATGACATATTCAATAGATTTTCGAAAGAAAGTATTTAAGATAAAAGAAAAAGAAGGGTTAAGTTTTGCAGAAACATCAAAACGTTTTGGTATAGGGAAGACAACATTAGTTCGTTGGACAAACAGACTAGAGGCTAGGACAACTCGTAATAAACCTGCCACCAAAATAGATATGGGATTATTAAAACAAGATATTAAAGAATATCCTGATACTTACAACTATGAGAGGGCAAAGAGGTTGGGAGTAAGTAAGACTGGGATTTTGGCATGCTCTTAGACGTTTAAATGTTACTTATATAAAAAACTATAAAGCATCCGAAAGCCAAAGAAGAAGAGAGATTGATTTTTCAGAATAAAATTAGTGAACATAAAAAAGATGGGAAACCTATTGTATATTTAGATGAAAGTGGTTTTGCTCATGATATGCCTCGTACTCATGGTTATGCTGTAAAAGGAGAAAGATGTTTTGGTCAGCAAGATTGGGGGGCTAAAGGACGGACTAATGCTATAGGTGCATTACTAGGAAATACACTATTAACAGTTAGTCTTTTTGAACATAATATTGATACTCAAACTTTTTCGAATTGGTTAAAAAAAGATTTAATGCCAAAATTACCTGATGGTAGTGTGATAGTTTTAGATAATGCTAGTTTTCATAAGAACAAAGATATGCAGGATGATGTAAGAAAAGCTGGCTATATCCTTGAATATTTACCAGCATATTGTCCTGATTTAAATCTAATTGAGCATAAATGGGCTCAAGCAAAATCTATTCGTAGAAAATACCAGTGTAATATAGATCAGCTCTTTAAAGACTTTTTCCCGTAACCCTTTTATATAGGATTAGCTATATTGCTTTTCCTTAAAAAAATCGACCTTACTTCGAGTAATCCCGTCTTCATACTGCTAAAATTCGATTCTACTTCATGTAAATTATGGTAAGCTTTATCAACCAATTCTTTACTCATCAGTTTAATTTCAATCTGTGTTTCAATCGCATAACAACCATCAAGAGCAAATAACTCTTTTTTCTTATCTTAATCAATTTCAACCACTATTGGGTTGCCGTCTAATTTTAGGTTGATAAATTTATCTATCCGCCATTCTTCAGCAATTTTTTGAATATTATTTAAACCAGTTTTTAGCTTTGCTTTCTTATGCGTTGATACATATATAGTAACCTCAGTTTAACGTAAGGAGCAATTTTTGTGCTTTTAATTTATTAGGCTTTATTGCTGGTTTGCGTGGCTTGAAGCTATAAACCCTGAGATTATATTGAAACAAATGCATTAGTTGGACTTCGATGCCTTGAATGCTCAATTTGAAATAATAATGTTGTTTCCCATTTTTGCATTTTTCAAGCTGCAATTTGTTCATAATTTTGTATAGAATTTAGATAGATATTCATAGGCTTTTTGTAACCAATACTTGAATGGAATCTTCTATAATTATAGTGATTGATGTAATCATCAATACCACTCTTTAGCTCTTTAACATCTTTAAAATCATTAATAAATATACAATTATATTTTAAAGTTCGGAAAAATCTCTCCATAATTATATTATCAATACTTCTTCCTTTACCATTCATCGAAACTTTAATGTTATGCTCTTGTAAAATTTCAATGTGTTCATGACTAGTATATTGACTGCCCTGATCACTATTAAATATCTGCGGTGCAGGATATTTGTTAAGTGCATCCCGCAATACTTCAGTTACCAAACTTACATCCATACTATTTGACAATTTATAACTCAACACAGCTCTACTATGCTAATCTATAATTGCCGCCATGTACATAAATCCCGAATTAGTTCTAACATAAGTGATATCTCCGCTCCAAACCTCGTTAGCGTTAGGTACATCTACAGTTTTACTTGTACCTAGATTAGACCAATATTTATCAAGCAAATAACTATAAATTTTATGCTGTTTATCTTTTCCAGATGTTAACTTTTTCCTCTTTGGATAAATAGCCTCTATGCCAATCATGTTCATATATTTTAGAACCCGATCCTTACCAATAACCACGCCGTCTTCTAATAATTGTCTATGGATATAACGATAACCAAATTCAGGATTATCAGTATATATTTCATCTATTTTATTTAAAATATTTAAGTTATACCCACTAAATGGTTTTGCTTTATAGTACATTGAAGAACGATTAATCTTTAATAATTCATATTGCCTTGTCTTTGGTAACATTGCTAGCTTGGAATCGACAAGTTCTTTTCTATTTGATAAGTCCAAGCTTTGTAGCTTTCCCACAGCCCAATCTCTCTCTACTATTGTTTTTCCAAGAGTTTTCGCTAATTCATCATTTTGTTCTTTCAGCATATTAATTTGTTCCTGATATTTACTTACCAGTTTTGCTGGTTCAAAAGCCAATGCTGCATTTGATATAAATTGTTTTTTCCAATTACTAATTGTCTTGGAGTTTATCTCATATTTTGATGCTATCACTGATAATAGACTCTCTTCTTTCAGCACTTCTAATACTATCCTAGTTTTTTCTTCAGCACTAAAAACTCTTACTTTTTCTTTTGTCATTTTTTCTCCTAATTTTTTCTTATTATTTTATCTTAATTAGGAAACTTTTAACTCTATTTTTTTGTCCATTTTCTTCAGTCCATTATAAATCTCTGTCATTATACGTGCTTTCATGTTCTTTCTTACTTTGGTAAATATATCTACAGCTTGCTTTTTAAGCTGCTTAATAATAGGTCATCCTAAATACCCCTTATCAATAAATAGCCAACCTTACAATTTTTCATTAACTTTGCTACAGGAAAACGATCATTAACATTTGCAGATGTCATTTTACAAGCTATTAACTCACCTTCATTATTAATTATCAAGTAAAGTTTTAAGCCAAAAAACATCCCATTGAGTTTTTGCCTTTTGTTGCTATGCCCTTAAAGACCTTGTGCCTTTTTTCTCTTTTTATATGATTATATGACAAACATCTAGTGTTGTTGAATCTGCAAAATATATTCCTGTTTCTTTATCGGTAATGCCATGTAAAAAAATAGTAAGGGGCATCAAGCTACTTTCCATTAATTCAACAAATCTATTATAACTCACTACCTTTGGAAAATAAGCTTTTAGAACTCTTTGTACGCAGTCAATATAATAGTATTTAAAGATTCGATAATGACTAATATGAAACAATATTATAATAGTCATTATCTCGAAAAACTCATGCTACAGGGCTTATTTCTTTTCTTGCCTGAATTTGCTAAAAAATAATTTTGATTATTTTTATCAAAATACTTACAAAAATCATCAATTGAACAGAATATTTCCTCTAGGGAAGCCAACATAGTTACCTCTTTAATTGTCAGTTAAAATTAGTAACTTTAATTCACTTCCCACTACACCTCAACCCTTATATCTTTATATAATCCTTCTACACTTATATCGAACTCAGGTTATATTACGTTCTTCCACCTTGCTAACTAGTTTTTCAACTCGGTTATTCCTATCAAACTCAACTTTTCGGGCTATAGAACCATTTTTTCTTAAAATATATCTTTTACCATTACTAGTTATTTCGCATAGCTGTTCTTCAAAAAAACTATATTGCAAAACTCCGCTTTTCTCTAAGCTTTCAATCTCAACTTTACTTAAGGTTGTAATATAGTCCCATCCTTCTTTGGTCAGGGCTTCTTTGCCTGCCTCCTTAATCATTCCTTTATCACCAACAAAGACGATATTCTTAATACCAAAATTAGATTTTACTAGCTCTATCTGCTCATAAATGGTAGAAGGATCAGCACTATTACCCTTAAAAACTCTAACAGCCAAAGGTTCGCCATGATCATCAGTTAATAGACCTATCACTATTTGCTTTTTACCCTTCTTTTTATCCCAATTGTACCCATATTCCGCAAGTTCATTCTCTGTTCCTTCGAAATAGCTGGAAGTGACATCGTATAAAAGCATAACTGAAGGTACGTTATTGTGCTTCTGATAAGTTTTAAATAATTTCAGTTCTATCTTTTCTTGATTCTCCTCTAACCATTCTAGAGCATTGGCAAACTCGCTTATGCTGAGGAATTTACAGAAGCTACGAAACCTCAACCTGCAGAGAACGATGATGTACGTGAGGAGCAGAGAGTACCGGTAGCATGAATAAGTTACCAGCAGAAGTAGAGTTTACCAAAGATATCTAATATAGTTGAACAAGACCACCGCTTTATCAAGAAACGAACTAAGCCAATGCTTGGTTCTAAGAGTTTTCGCTCTGCTGCTATTACTGCTATAGAAAATATTCATATGATTCAAAAAAAACAAATTACTGGAGCTAATAATAATTTTTCTACTTTTGAGAATTTTGTTATGCTCATGGCATCATAATGTCCAAAATCTAAGGTTTTACAATTTTCGTTAGAACACGATTTACAAATGCGACAAAACCTTATATCTGCTCCATATCGTTAGGAGTAGAGGTTTCTTGTTGATCAGAACTTTCAAGGAGGTCAATAGTATCTTGCTTATTGTTCCTTGAGTAATCTTGTGCTTCAGATTCTGACCTTGCAACAATTACCGTTATATTTGTACTAAGCTCAGCGTGCAACCTAACCTCTACCACGAATACACCTGTTGATTTTATCGGGTTCTCAAGAATTATACTTAAATGTGATATTAAGTGCAAAGAAGCCTTAGACAAACTTTCAGCAATTTCTTTATTATTCACTGAACCAAACAACCGACCATCATCAGCAGACTGCTTAATAAATATTAATTCCTTACCACTTATAACATTATTAATAGCTTCTGCCTCAGATCTTATTTTTAGCTCTTTCATTTCAAGATCATGTTTTTGGGCTTCTATGAACTGTTTATTAGGTTCTGTTGCCCTAATTGCTAATTTTTTGGGGATAAGATAATTACGAGCAAACCCCTTTTTTACCTTAAGAATCTCTGCAATCTTTCCAAGTTTTCTTACAGGTTTAATCAAAATAACTTCCATCTTATTCCTCTGCTCAAATTTGAAATACAAAAGGCAACAACGCTAGGATTCTAGCAATTTTTATAGCATTCTTCAGTTTTCTTTGCTTTTTGGCACATACATTGGTAATCCTACTAGGCAACATTCTACCACCTTCTGATACAAATTTTATTAACAAATCAGGGTTCTTGTAATCAATTACTGGAGCATTTGGAATAGAAAGAGGACATCCCTTACGTTTTCTAAAAAACACTCTTTTATTACTTCTATCAACCATTCTAGTCATTGACTGAGAGTCAACAGCATCATTCTCAAACATTTTAATCTTTTCCAATTTTATTACTATTTAGTCTTTATTAATTGTTACATCAACTGTTTCTTCATGATCTGAACCTTTACTTCTTAGAATCGGCGAAGGTTCAGCACTTATTGAATCAACATTGATATTAACAAACCTAATAATATTTTCACTTAGCTTCATTTTCCTTTCCAGTTCATTTATTACCGAAAAATCAGTTTTAAGCCCCATAAAAACATAATGTCCTTTTTTATTATTACCAATCTTATAGGCTAAACTTCTTAAACCCCAATATTCAGTTTTAATAACTTCACCGTTACTATCTTTAACAATTTTAGTAAAGTCATCGGTAATTTTATCTACATCAGCAGACGAAATATCTTGGCGTATGATAAAAACTGATTCGTAAAAAGCCATATATAAGAATCTCCAGCTACAAAATAAAGCCATTTATAACAATAAAAAACATTTAATTCAAGTGTTATCTTTATTATAGAGCATAATTAATAAATCACTAATACCTTTTGATTGCAAAAATATAACCGTTTTACACGGATTGTAAATAAATAATTAAATTAGTAGACTTATATTAATAAATTTAGTAGAAATTTATTAATTAATTCGATAATATTGCACTTTAAAAAGTCAAATTAATATCATTACAATAAATTCACAATATATGTAACATTAGACTCTTGCATAACTGAATTATACTCTTTTTACTTTAAAAAATTGACTCAGCAAAAACTTTGAGGATTTGCGTACTTCACATTACTTACATGTATGTCTAGCATGCTTATACCTTGTTTTATGCTCCAATCCCTCAATCATTTGGGTATACAGAGAAGAATTTAGTCATGCCTAAAGTCTTCATTTAATTAGTATTTAAAATGTTTGATAAATTACCGCCTAGAGTTCTTATTATAGAATCAACTAAAAGTATTAACGTTTCTTTATCTAATGTCATAGAGAGAGCATGGTTTAATCTTGTTAAGGCTAACACAATAGAAAAAGCTATAGCTTCCTCTATTGCAAATCACCCTGACATAATTATTGTTGATTCGATGGTACAAGATAAAGTTGCTACAGAAATAGCAACTAAACTAAGAGAAATTAATGGTTTAGAGAAAGTACCAATAATTTTTTTGCTACATTCCGGAGAATCACCGTCTAATTATACTTTGGAAGATAATAACTTTGTTGTTTCTCTTACTAAACCATTCACTTCAGATCAGCTAATGATTTCAATAAGATCATTACTCCGACGATCTAATTTAATTCTACAAGATAAAGTTATAAAATATAAGGAATTAAGTATGGATCTTACTACCTATAAAGTAACTAATAACGGCAGGATAATTCGTTTAGGACCAACAGAATTTAAGATTTTACAACTTTTTATCAAAGCACCTAAAGTAATATTTTCCCGTCAAGATATTGTAGACAAAGTGTGGGGCAGAGATACAGCTATTGATCTACGTACTATTGATGTACATATAAATAGAATAAGAACATCTCTAAAAAATAAAGAATCTGAGGTATTTATAAAAACGATCCGTGCTATAGGATATTGCCTTGATTTGCCAAATTCTTAGAATTAAAGTAAAAAATTATCTATTTAACCTGAATTTCCCAGTCGAACCAAATCCACCAGAACCTCTAGAGGTTTCATCTAACGAATTAACCTCATCCCATAATATCTGCTCATATCTAGCAATAACCATTTGAGCAATTTTCATGCCACGCTCAATTACAAAATCTTCTTTAGGATGATGATTAATTAAAATTACCTTTATCTCACCACGATAATCAGCATCAATTGTACCAGGTGAATTCAGCACGGTAACACCATGTTTTAGTGCCAAACCTGATCTTGGTCTGATTTGAGCTTCTAAATGACTAGGTAATGCTATACAAATTCCCGTGGGTACTAACTTTACTTCTTGTGGTTTTATAGTGATTGGTTCAATATTTGCTGCTACTAGATCCATACCAGCACTATGCTCAGTAGCATAACTGGGCAAAAGATCTACAGAATGTTCTAATTTCTTAATTTTAATGTTCATAAATATAATATTTTTTGGTATGATATTGATCAGCTTGATTACTTAGACTCCAACTTTACTTAACCTTCTTACCATTGGCGTCATAAATTTCGATCTTTTCAAACTTATCTGCTTCTTTATACGGATAAGTAACCCTAGCTGTAATATAACCTCGGTTATTAGATATAGCCCCTTCAACTGGAGTACCTGCCACTTCCCATACTCTAAGAGTCATAACATCAAGTACTCCATGCCCAGCAGCTCTTAAATAATTCAAACCAGATTTTCTTGCCATAGCCCTATATGTTTCCATATATTTTCCATTTTCTTCTTGATGACGATTAACAATTTCCATACCATAATATAGAAAACAACCTTTCGTTTGGCATTTAGTTATATCTGATACTGAAATACCTTCATTAGAAGCAGCTTTGTAGACAGAGCAGCTAGATAAAATTAGCATTATAATAAAAAGAAAAATATTAACTATATATTTACTAAACATTCATTACCCTAAAAATTAATAAATAGAACACTAACTTATCTTATAGTTATAGCACTGAACTACTTATATTTCTACAATTTTCTTTAATACATCAACGGTTAGTAATTATACAACCTTGCTGATTGTCAGATAGTTTCTTACAGATCGCTTTAGCTTGGCTTATACTTTGGTAGTTACCTACTAATACTAAATAGAAAAAACTTCCTGTACTAGATTGTATCTTCTTAATATTTACTACCGTATTATTAAGAATTTTTGCATATTTTTTTTTGATTCTTTCTCCTTCTTGGTTAGCTTCTAATTCAGATTTTACCGAGGCTAGTTGAATTTTATAACCACCTTGATTCGACTTATTTAACTGTGTTTCATCAATTTTGCGATGTGATTCAGTAACTTTTATGACATTTAAACCAGCTTTATTATTAGATGGTTGAACTATTGGAACAAATTTTTGCTCTATTAAATTCTCTTTTTGCACCAAGTCATTTCTTACTATATTAGGTAAAATTGTTTCTGTTCCTTCTTCATCTTTACTTAGTTTGTGTTTTTCATACTTAGCTTGATCAGTTTCTACTATACTAAATAAAATCGTGTCTATCGAGTCAAGTTCTTCATCACTTTCTGCTAGTTTTTGTTTAGCAATATTTAATGGCTTTTCCGGTTCAGGTTGTAATATTACAGGTTTGTTGGTCTTTTTTTGTTGTAAACTCTCATAAATTATATTATTTGCATTTGGTATTACTATCCCACCACTATCTTGTGGTTTAATTTTTGTAGGTGATGGATCAGGGTAAATTATTACTACTTGACCACTATTTCGGCTGTAATTAGTATAAACTAAATATGTAATACCACTAATTATTGAGAGAATAATTAATAAGAGTAAAGTGCGGTTAGTCATCAACTTGTAAATTACAATACTTTATTACATTTTATTCATAGGTGTTACCCCTATAACATCAAAACCAACTTTTATAATCTTTTGAATAGATTTTGCTAAAGCAAGGCGAGCGGTGGTTAACTCTATATTATCTTCAATTAGAAACCGATAATCATTATTTTCCTTGCCAAAATTCCATAAAGCATGGAATTTTGAAGCTAAATTAATCAGATAAAAAGCTACTCTGTGGGGTTCAAAATATTTTGCCGAAATCTCTAAAACTTTTGACCATGAAGCAAGAAGTTTAATTATTTCTATTTCCTCTTCGCTGGAAAGCAACGACAAGTCATACTCATTCTCTAAGAATTTACCATATGCTTTTGGCATGGATTCTTTAGCTTTTTCCAGTATAGATATTGTCCTAACATGAGCATATTGTACGTAAAATACAGGATTATCTTTTGATTGTTCTTTTACTTTTACTAGGTCGAAGTCAAGAGCAATATCATTTTTACGGGTTAGCATTATAAATCTTATTATATCTTTACCTACCTCATTTGTTACATCTCGCACACTAGTAAAATTACCACTACGTTTTGACATCTTTATAGCGATACCGTTTTCAACAAAATTTACTAACTGGCAAATCTTAACATCAACTTTAACTTTTTCTCCACCAAGAGCTTTAACTATTGCCTCAATTCTTTTTACGTAACCACAATGATCTGCACCTAGAATGTAAACTAGATGATCAAAACCACGATCTATTTTATCCTTAGCATAAGCTAAATCAGAGGCAAAATATGACCAACTACCGTCAGATTTTTCTATTGGTCTATCTTGATTATCACCAAAAGCCGTAGATTTAAACAATTTCTGAGTTCTTGAATCCCAAGATTCATCTATTTTACCTTTAGGAGGGGACAACTGCCCCTCATATATTAGTCCCATTTTAGTAAGCATTTGTACAACTTCATCAATCTTACCACTATCATGCAGTGACTTTTCCGAGAAGAATACCTCGTGTTCAATATCTAGCTCCTTTAAATCCTGCTTAATTATAGCTAACATTTCTTCTACTGCAAAATCCTTAACGAGTTCATGACGTTGGCTATCGGTCATTGTTAATAATTTATCACCAAATTTTTCCACCAACTTTTGTCCAATATCTACCAAATATTCTCCAGGATAAAGCCCTTCTGGTATTACGATAACTTCTTTTGTTAATGCTTGTTTATAACGTAAAATAACTGAACTAGCTAAGTCATCCACTTGAGAGCCGGCATCATTAAGGTAATATTCTTTGGTAACAATATAGCCAGTACTATCTAGAACTTTGGCTAAAGCATCACCATAAACAGCACCTCTAGCATGACCAATATGCATAGGACCAGTTGGATTTGCAGATACATATTCAATATTAACCTTTTGATTATTACCAAAATTAATCTTAAAAAAATCCTCCTTATCCAGCAATATATCATTGATAGAGTTATGCCACATATCAGCTTTGATAGTAAAGTTAATAAATCCTGGACCAGCAACTTCTATAGACGCGATATATGGAAGAGGCGTTAATAGTTCTTTAAATCTAATAGCTAGTTCCTTAGGTTTAATATTTTGTTTTGCAGCGATAATCATAGCTATATTACTTGAAAGATCACCATTGAGATTATCTTTAGGAATTTCTATAGCCGCCAATTTTAACACATCTTCATTATCGCATATTTGTCTAGCTGCACTAATGATATCTTCACGTAATTTATTAAATATATTCATAAATCAAATATTATTAAAATTGAAGGAATAAATATCTTGATATTCTTGAATAGCGAAGCGGTCAGTCATGCCAGCTATATAATCTGCTACTATATCAGCTTTGGATTTTACATCCCCTGGTACAATTAATACCTTCCAACTAAATGGTAATAAATCAATATTATCCATATATACCCTAAATAACCCTTGTATAATATTTTGACACTTTAAAGTTATAGAAGTCAGTTTATTATGTTTATATACTTTATTATACAAGAATTGTCTAATTGCCGTTATATGTTCTTTTGTCTCGTCAGTAAAATCAACAATCTGATAATCAAGATGTCGTATATCAGCTGTTGTAGTTATTTTCTGTTTTTGTAAGTTATCATTTGTTTGTAGCAATAGATCGGTAATTAAATCACTCATCAATTTACGTACGATTTCATAAATAAGACGAGAAGTTGTTATATCCTTAAACTTAGACTTAATTTCAAAAGCATATTGATCAATAAATTTAATTTCTGCTAGATGATTAAAATCAATAATCTTAGCACCAACACTATCTTCCAAATCATGAGAAATATAACTAATATCATCAGCTAATGAAGCAATTTGAGCTTCAGCTGAGGAATAGTGAGCTAAGTCAAGATCATGTTGTAAATCATACTCTATTATATATTTAGGTATGTTATTTATTAAAGGACCATTATGTTTAACAATTCCTTCTAGCACTTCCCATGTCAAATTTAATCCATTATAAGCCGCATATCTTTTCTCTACTTTAGTAAGAATCTTTAATGAATGAGCATTATGGGAAAATCCACCATAATCTTCCATACATTTATTTAGTGCGATCTCCCCTGCATGACCAAAAGGAGTATGCCCAAGATCATGAGCAAGAGCTACAGTTTCAGCTAAATCACTTGATAAATTAAGGGTTTTAGCAATAGAACGTGCAACCGTAGAAACTTCAATCGAATGAGTAAGGCGATTTCGATAATGATCCCCTTCATGATTAATAAAAACCTGGGTTTTATATTGTAAACGTCTGAAAGCCTTTGAATGAATTATACGATCCCGATCTCGTTCAAATTCATTTCTATAAGATGTAGGATATTCATTAAACAATCTCCCCCTACTCTTGGCTGGATATACTGCATATGAAGCAAGCATATATTAACTCCTATTTAATCTGAATTCGATGTAACAAGTTACATCGAATGATGAAAAAAGTTAAAATGCACTCGCGTCAACCGCTTCAAGAGTGCATTTTTCCTTATAACAAAGCCAGTATAGAATTACCTAGCAAGTTTTTCAAGGTTTTTAAATGAAACTCTTGCAAAATTAGGTTTTTAGGATTATTCTAATGGTCTTTATAATATAAGATTATGTCAATAAAAGTTACTGATAATGCTTTTAAAAGAGTAGATGAGCTAATAAAATTAGAAAGTAATCCAAGTTTGGTTCTTAGAGTAGTTGTTGATGGTGGAGGCTGTTCTGGATTTGTTTATAAATACGCTCTCGTTCCAAGCAATGATATAACAAAAGATGACTGTACTATAGAAAAAGATAATATTAAAGTAGTTATCGATGAAATATCTCAGCAGCTTATGGTTGATTGTATAATAGATTTTATCGAAGAATTAGGTAGTTCCTATTTTGAAATTAGAAACCCCCTTGCAAAAAATAAGTGTGGGTGTGGTAATTCATTCTCTGTATAACTGTATATACTTAATTAACCTGAAGAGTTGGCAAAATGATTAAAAGTTATACTCATAGACTGTAAAAAGTAAGTTCTTCTCCTTGACTAACTTACTTGTCCCTAGTTATTATGCAACAAATCTAATAGAATTTCCTACTAATAAAATAGTAAACTGGTATAGACAGCATATATATAAAGGCAATAAAGGGCAACAAATACCATGGATATATAATAAGACTTATGATGATAACAGCAAATACCATCATTGCTAACGATAAATATTCATGTTTTATCTTAATATTTTTTGTTGAAAATGTTGGCAACCTACTAGCAAGTAAAAAAGCGATTAGCACAATATACAAACCTATCATAACGGTATGGATACGAACATTAATACCTAAAATACCACTCACTTCAAAATCTATAATCATGGGTACTAGAGCAAGTAAAGCACCGCAAGGTGCAGGTACGCCAGTAAAAAAATATTCTAGTTTCTTATTATGTACCTTATGAAGAATAGCAGTATTAAACCTTGCAAGCCTTAATGCCATGCATACGATAAATAATAATATAGTTCCCCATGAAAATACTTTATATTCATATTGCTGAAAAGACCATAAATATATAAGACCAGCCGGAACTATTCCAAAATTAGCAAAATCACATAATGAATCCAGTTCAGCACCAAACGGACTAGTAGCATTTAGCATCCTTGCTATCCTACCATCAATTCCATCTATTATAGCAGCAACTAAGGTGCAATATACAGCCCTTTCCCATAGACCATCCAACCCAAATTTAATGGCACTAATACCAACCACAAGACCCAATAAAGTGATAAAATTAGGAAGCAATTTTATAAATGGAATTGGTTTTGTTATTCTAACTTTACGTATTTTAATCAATTTATACCTATATACTTACTAATATTAAAGTAGTAAGAATATTACCTTTTTTCAAACTTAAGTTCAGATGTTTTCTTGATCCTAAAATCAGCAATAATAGTTTCTCCACCAACTGAAGTCTGACCCTCAGTAACACAAAGTGCAGTTTTAAGTGGCAAATAGACGTCAGCTCTACTACCAAATCGGATGATACCATACCTATCACCAACTCTAACCTCAGTATCTTCTTCTAAATCACATAATATTCTTCTTGCTATTAATCCTGCTATTTGAACAAAAGCAATTTTATGACCACTATTTGTTTCCATTAAAACAGACTGACGTTCGTTATATATACTTGCCTTATCAAGAGAGGCATTGAAAAATTTTCCTGGATTATAATGTAGGGATAAAATCTTTCCATTAGCTGGAATACGATTTACATGAACATTAAAAATATTCAAAAAAATACTAACTCTAATCATTTCCTGATTACCAAGACCAAGTTCTAGAGGAGGAACTGCCTCAGTTATTTTTTGCACTGTTCCGTCTGCTGGACTGACTACTAGATCGTCACTAATAGGGGTAAATCGATCCGGATTCCTAAAAAAATATATACACCAAATCGTTATAACTAATCCTACATATCCAAAACTATTATGAACAGTAGAAAGTAAAAAAGTCACAACTGCAAAGCTTACGATAAATATGTAGCCTTCACGATGAATAATCTTCGAAAAATCACTATATTGCTTCATTCTCATTCTCTAATTTTGTTACGTTATCCCATTTACTTAAGGGTAATTTAAAAGTTGGTAGGGCTTACAATAGAAACATCAGGCTAGTGCTAACCTGATGTTATATTCTAAACGGGGTATAAAGGTCAACCGATGATAAGTTTTGATAAAACTTAACGCACAATTTCCCATTGACCGTCTGGTCTACGACAAGCTTTCCCATAAACTTTTTCTTGCTTACCACCCACAACAGCTACCTGAGTATACTCACGGCAATACTGACCACTATCGTCTTTGAAAGCTTTGCTTGGTGTTACATACCCGTAATTACCACTATCTGGGTTACGCCACTCTACACTCTGACCACTAGGAGCAGCCTCTAATGCTTTCTGAGAACTTAGCTCTGCCAATTTCCTGTCATGTTCATCCATAGTTTTACCAATTTGACCACCAATAAGTGCTCCAGCTAAAACACCTATACCAGTTGCTGCAAGTCGCCCTGTGCCTTTACCAAATTGCGATCCTAAAAGTCCACCAGCTACACCACCAATTAATGTTCCACCACCTTGTTTATTCATACCGGTACAGCCATGCAACATTGTTGCTGCTAAAATAATT
Source organism: Candidatus Tisiphia endosymbiont of Empis tessellata (assembly GCF_964031035.1). NCBI lineage: Bacteria > Pseudomonadati > Pseudomonadota > Alphaproteobacteria > Rickettsiales > Rickettsiaceae > Candidatus Tisiphia > Candidatus Tisiphia endosymbiont of Empis tessellata. The sequence continues at coordinate 904,115 of NZ_OZ034997.1, forward strand.
GCTATAATTTTGCATGTTAAATTCATAAAAACCATATGTTTAAGAGTTACGTTATTTGACACACCCTAGGGTTAGTATATACTATACACTAATATATACTAACACTAATACATTTTATACTATAAAATCGAAAATTTTATATGACTAATTCAGAACATCAAATTTTAATCAAGTCCTCATCTTATTTGTCTTTTAGTATAGCTGTATTCATTTTATTTATTAAATCTTATGCGTGGCTGGTAACTGATTCTCAGTCTATTCTAGCGTCTTTAATTGATACTATGCTTGATATTTCATCATCTCTTTTTAATTTGATTGCTATTCGTTTTGCACTGCAGCCACCTGATTATCACCATAGATTTGGTCATGAAAAAATCCAAGATTTAGCAATTTTTTCACAAGCAGTATTCTTTGTTGTTTCGGGTTTATTTATGGGTTTTTCTTCTTTAAGGTCTCTTGTTGATGGATCAGTTCCAAGCAATATAGAATCTGGCATTAATATACTATATTTGTGCATTATCCTAACTGTTATTTTGGTGGCTTATCAAACTTATGTGATAAAAAAAACTAGTTCTGAAATAATCAAAGTAGATAAATTACATTATTTTACAGATTTACTAACAAATATTGGTATAATTGTTTCTATAAAATTAAGTACTCGTTTTTGGTTCATAGATTCATTATTTGGCATTGGTATTGCAATATATATAATATATGCCTCTTATGCTTTATTCAGAAAAGCTTTTAAAAATCTTATTGATGAAGAAATGCCTGAAGAAGATAGAAAAAAAATTCTCTCAATAATTACTAGATTTAAAGAAGTAAAAGGTATACACGAAATGAAGACTAGATATGCTGCAAGTAAGCCGTTTATACAATGTCACATAGAAATGGATGGAGATATGTCATTGTATAGTTCTCATTATATTAGTGATAAAATTTATATTGCATTGTTATTAGAGTTTCCAGGTGCAGAAATAATTATTCACCTAGATCCATATGGTTATGAGGAAAAAGTGAATTACCGTGAAAACATCAACCAAATTTAACAATTTCTTCATGGAGGAGGCTTTAAAACAAGCACAATTTGCTTTTAATGAAAATGAAATTCCGGTAGGTGCTATTATAGTTAATAGAATAAGTAACAAAGTTATTTCAAAGGCTCATAATATTGTTGAACAAACAAAGAATCCGCTACTCCATGCTGAAATTGTCGCGATAAATCAATCTTGTCAAATTCTATCTAGTAAGAATCTATCAGACTGTGATATGTATGTTACTTTAGAACCATGTACAATGTGTGCTGCTGCAATATCTTTTGCTAGGATAGGTAGATTATTTTATGCAGCAAACGACCCAAAACAGGGAGGAGTTGAGAATGGTGGGCGTTTCTTTAACAGTAAATCTTGTTTTTACCATCCTGAAATATATAGTGGTTTTTCAGCAAAAATTTCTGAGAATTTAATGAAGGAATTTTTTAAAAAAGTCAGATCACTGGAATAGACAGGGTATACTTAAATGATTTGGAAAATTGGATTTGAAAATGAATGGTGAGTATGCTAGAGTATATAAAGGACAATATCTGCAACCAATGGAAGTTATTAATGAAACTAGATAAAATTGAGAATATCATAGTCGCACCACTATATATTATTATATTAATGGTTACCATACCGGTATTAAGCGAGACTATTTATACTCCCTCACTTCCTGATTTAGCCAAGGATTTAGCAATTAGTGCTAATTTAGCTGAATACACACTTAATATTTATTTGTTCGGTTTTGCTATTGGTGTTTTAATATGGGGTAATTTATCTGATTGTTATGGGCGTAAGCCTTGCGTACTTACAGGATTTTTGATTTATGCTTTATCATGCTTCATTTGTTATCTAGCAGATAATATTAGTGTTTTATATGGCTATTAATAAGCAGCAAATGGCGAAGAATAATTAATAGATTTCCCATTTTTATAAATCTTCTAAGCTCCATTTAGCTCTAGGACAGAAATCGAGTCGGTCAGTAAGATTGTTTTGTAGACGTTCTAGCCCAGCATAAGCGATCATAGCAGCATTATCAGTGCATAAATGTGCTGGGGGTAGTAAAAGTGCATATCCTTGAGTTGCAGCTTGATACTTAAGTATAGACCTCAAATAATCATTAGCAGCAACCCCGCCGGCAAGCACGCAAGTTTTTTGTGGCAATAGCGACTTACCTATAAATTCTTCATACATTCTAAAGCTATTAAGCATTTTTACTGACAAGATTTCTCCAACCACATATTGAAAGCTGGCTGCTATATCATTAATTTCTTGATCACCTATAGGTTCTAATTTGGATATTAATATGCGTACTGCAGTCTTTAAACCTGAAAACGACATATTACAGCCAGTTTGATGAATAATGGGTTTTGGTAAAATATATTTAGACGGATCGCCAAATTTTGCTCTTCTCTCAATTTCTACGCCTCCAGGGAAAGGCAAACCCAACATTTTAGCTACTTTATCAAAACACTCTCCAACCGAATCATCTATAGTTTGTCCTAAAATTTTATATTTGCCAAGGGAGGAAGCGGCAACAAATTGACAATGTCCGCCGGAAACTAATAGAAGTAAGTAAGGATATTCAGCCTTATTGGTTAATCTAGCAGTAAGTAAATGTCCTTCTAAGTGGTTAACTGCAATAAAAGGCTTCTTTAAGACACTAGCAATGGACCTAGCAAACATTGAGCCAACTATTACTCCTCCTATCAAGCCAGGACCGGAAGTGGCTGCGATTCCATCTATATCAGATAACTCAAGATGGCTTTCATCTAAAACATATCTAACTGCTTTTTCTAAATTCTGCAAATGTGATCTAGCGGCAATTTCCGGTACTACCCCTTGAAAAAGCTTGTGTTCTTGATGTTGGGAAATAACAACATTTGACAAAATTTCTTTATCTGAGGTGACTATTGCCACGCCAGTATCATCACAACTTGATTCAATACCCAATATTTTAATTATTGTAATCTCTCCTTTAGACTTACCTAGCATAAGTCAAAATAGTTGAGAGATTTTTAGAAGAAACGAAGCCGAGTACCGCAGCGTACATAAACGTACGTGAGGAGCGAAGGCGAGTTTCGACGACAAAATCACCAACTATTTTGACTTATGCAGAAAGTCTTTTAATAAATCATTCACTAAGTTAGGATTGGCCTTGCCTTCAGTTTTTTTCATTACTTGTCCTACAAAAAAGCCAAATAACTTATCCTTACCGCTTTTATAAGCAGCAACAGAATCAGGATTTTTCGACAATATTTCGTCAATTATAGCAGATAGTATACCACTATCTGACATTTGCACTAAGCCCTTTTCTTTAATAATTTTTTCCGGTTGCTCGCCAGTTTCAAACATAGTTTCAAAAACTACTTTGGCAATTTTCCCTGAAATCACCCCATCTTCTATTAACTTCACCATTTGGGCAAGCATTTTTGGGGTAATCTTACACTCATTTAAGCTAATGGCATTTTTATTAAGTTGACCAAACAACTCACTAATAATCCAATTAGCAAGTATCTTAGGATTGCATAAGGTCACTGCTGCTTCGAAATAATATGCTACCTGTTCATCAGCAGCAAGAACCTCAGCGTCATATGTGTTTAAACTATATTCTGCAATATATCTTTTAATTTTTGCATCCGGAAGTTCCGGTAGCTCCCGAGCTAATTGCTCTATCAGCTCCTCAGATAAAACTATTGGTAATAGATCTGGATCAGGAAAATATCTATAGTCATGAAATTCTTCTTTTAAACGCATTGTCCTAGTTTCACCAATATCAGCATCAAATAATCTAGTCTCCTGTATTATTGTCTGACCATTTTCGATTAAATTCACTTGCCTATTTGCTTCAAACTCTATTGCCCGCATAATATTACGAATCGAATTTATGTTTTTGATCTCACACCTTGTTCCGAGTGGATTCCCAGGAAGCCTAACTGAAATATTAGCATCGCAACGTAATGATCCTTTTTCCATATCACCATCACAACTTCCTATATATCTTAACAAAGCCCTGAGTTTACGAACAAATTCAGCTGTTTCCTCCGGTGAGCTAAGGTCTGGTTCAGTAACAATTTCCATTAATCCTACACCAGCCCGGTTTAAATCAATGAAACTATAATACGGAGATTGATCATGGATAGATTTGCCCGCATCCTGTTCTAAATGCAAACGATTAATTCTAATTTTCTTGGTTATTCCCTGCTGAGTTACTATGTCTAAATAACCATCTTGGACAATTGGATGATAGAATTGCGAGATTTGATATCCTTGCGGTAAGTCGGGGTAAAAGTAATTTTTACGATCAAATCTTGAATTAAGATTGATTTTTGCCTTAAGTCCGAGACCGGTCTTAATTGCTTGATGGACACAATATTCATTTAATACTGGTAACATTCCAGGCATTGCTGCATCAATTAAAGATACTTGTGAATTAGGAGGAGCAGCAAATTCGGCGGAACTAGCAGAGAAAAGCTTGGATTTTGAAGAAATTTGGGCATGTACCTCTACGCCTATAACATATTCCCATTTACCTGTATTACCAACAATATAAGCCATTTAAAATCTCTTTAGTTTACTATTAAAATGTGAAAAATTTTTAAGATTAAATCTTTATCATATTTTCGATAAAAATTGTAGTTTTTTATAAATCTTTATTTTTTACATCTTTTTTCGTGAGGTGATCCTTATATTACTTGCAAATTTTTTATATTAATGTAGATTCTTTCAATATTGGTGTATAAGCGTTTGAATAACTATAATTTTATGTCAAGCGTGGTTCTGAAATTGTCCACTACGGCAAGCCATTTTAGAAATTAAAAATTATAATTTAGTTAAGTTGTAATGAGCAAAGAAGAGCTAATTAACTTTGAAGGTGTTGTCCTTGAGCTTTTGCCTAACGCAACTTTTAGAGTGAAGTTGGAAAATGGTCATTTTATTATCGCCCATACTTCTGGTAGGATGCGTAAGAATCGTATTAGAATACTTGTCGGAGATAAAATTACAGTGGAAATGACGCCTTATGATCTAACAAAAGGTCGTGTTATTCACCGTCATTAGAGTCTTTCATATTTTATGTCAAATATAGAATCCACTTTTTTAAAACAACAGAATATACCTATAGTTCTAGCCTCACAATCACCTGCAAGACTTGAATTACTAAAAAGAATCAAGGTATTTCCTACACAAATTATTCCTGCTAATATAAATGAAACAGAGTACTTGCGAGAGTTACCAAACCAATTGGTAACAAGATTAGCACAGGAAAAAGCCGAGGTTGTTGCCAAAAAAATAAGTGGTGAAGCCATAATTATAGCAGCTGATACTGTTGTGGTTCACGGTAGAAAAATACTACCCAAGGCTTTAACAAGTGAAGATGTTAGATATTGCCTTAATATTTTATCTGGAAGGCGTCATAGGGTTTATACAGGTATTTGTATAATAAAAAAGACTCTCGAACAAGTGCTGCTGCGACAAAAATTAGTGAAAACCATAGTCAAGTTTAAAAGATTGAGCCAGCAAGAGATAGAATTTTACTGTAGCCTAGATGAAGGAATCAATAAAGCAGGCGGCTGTGGAATTCATGGATATGCCGAAGCCTTTGTTCCTAGCATATATGGATCTTACTCAAATATTATGGGATTACCACTACTGGAAACCATGCATATGCTTACTTCTTTAGGCTTTAAAAATATACCTCTTAAATAACCTGAATTCGATATAATATACTCAAATGATTTGAAGAAACTCTGAGGAAAAGCTGAGTTTAAACTTTATCAAGCCAATCAGAAAAACAACTAGCTTTGTCACAAGTTGGGAAATTAAAATATTGTTAAAACCTAAATTAAGTACTAATAATAGGTATATAATTAAATATTAATCATGGTATAACAATGAATCATATTTATACTAATCTTACTGCCAGTATATCAGAATTTAAGAAAAGTCCTACAGCATTGCTTGCTAAGTCTAGTGGTGAGCCTATTGCTTTATTGAATCATAATAAACCAACGGCTTATTTAGTTCCAGCTGAACTATACGAACAAATGGTTGAAATATTAGATGATAGAGATTTACTTAAACTTGCTGAAGAAAGACTAAAAGAAAAGAAAGAAGCTATAGCAGTTGATCTAAATGATTTATAAACTTTCATGTACACAAGTACAAAGTCTCAAAAACACTTAAAAGCCTCTATATATTATGCATTGCCGCCTTTATGTAATTCTTCATCATCTGTTATTTTAGCAGCATGCATTATAATGTTAAAATATGAGAAACAGAATTTTAATAAATAATGCTCAGTTATTATGTCAGTTGCTAAAAAATTATCAAATTTATCTTTTTCAGTATTGGCAGTATGCAATATATTTTCTTGAATATAAAGCCTATTAATAAGCTTAGCTTCTAATAAAGTAGTAATTACCACCCAAGTTACGAAATAACAAATATTACCAAATATACTGTCATCGATGATTAGATTGATAGGGCTATTATAATTATTTTGTTTGCTTACTGTATAAATTAATTCGCGAAGTATACTGTCATCGTATTTATTTGGTGCGTCGATAATTTTTATTATTGTAAAATTATTTTCCTTACAAAAATTGATCAAAGATTGCCTTATTAGTTCAAAACGGGCATGTGATGAATATAATAAGATAATGGCTTGTTGGTTGTTCATATGCGACCCCTTCTCTAATGTTTTAATAATTAAGAGTTTTGATCGCCAAAGATAAAATGATAAAAGAAAATTTTATAGGTTATATATATCTTGGCGATCGGGGAGTTCGAAAAACCTTTAAGAGACAGTTACGATAGCCTTTAGGCTTGAAGTTTACACACACCCCCCAAGCCTTGAACCATAGCTAGCATCTCCCCGACCATGGCAAATCGAAGAGCATCATTTTATCGGTTGATGCTTACCGCTCTTAAATGGAGGTTTCGACACCCCAAAATAACTTTACAGTTACTTCATTTTTAATTTTAAATTATTACTTAGCTAAAATCAACAATAAGTTTTTTTAATTATATCTTACGGTGATTTCTGAACCAACATCATTTACTGCAGGTGAAACTGTCAAGTGGCAACGATATTTAAACTCGATAATCAAGTTTTTCCTTAACCATCATTGCGAGAAGCCGCTGCAGGCGGCGACGTGGCAATCCAAGATACGCGAAGCATTACTCTAAAAAAACAGATTCGCTGTTTACCTAGATCGCCACGGCATCTAAAGACCCTTGCTATGACGATTATAGAAAAATGTACTATGGTATATATTATTCATCCTTATATACTCCCCACAATACTGTTTTAGGTAGCCATCCAGTATAATTCTTGCAGCATACCTGACAATAATCTTGTTTGCATTTATTAAGTAGGCAACGGACATAATTACTTACTCTTGCAACAATTTTATGTTGATCATTAGCTACTTGAGTCAGAGCTACTAATTTGGAACTTACCACAATCACCGATCTTTTACCGGACAATACACTTGAATGTACCCAGCCTCCTTCTCCTTTTATATCACGAATTTGCCTCCATTGTTCATATTCTGCAATAATTTCTACTGGTTCACCTTTTTTAACAAATACCCATTCTATAGGTGTTTTTATCGAAGGACCAACTCTAGCATTTACCTCATTAGCCTTTATTGAGGCAAATCTAGGTATCGGCAATTTCTGATTATCAGCTGTCGTTAGTAAAGGTGTAATGATCAAGATTATAAAAAGATATGACTGTTGCTTTAGTAACTTAATTGCCATGGTTATTCTTAATCATTCTCTTCTAATTCACGCAAAGCATCATCTCGTTTAGCTATTACATAATTACCTGATCTAAATTGCCCTTTGATACGATTTATTTCATATTCACTAAGACCAATAAATTTTAAAATTGTTCCACCAAGCTGTAACCCCGTCTCATAATTCTCTGGTATGATTGTTGTTGCTCCAGCATCATAAAATTCTCTAGCCTTCTCTAGATTCTTTAATCTTACAATAACTTCAAGATCTGGAAAATGACTTGAAATTGTTCGAAGAGATTTTTTGATAGTAACACTATTATTCATTGTAAGTACTAGAGTTAAAATCCTTTCTGCTCCCACAGCTTTTAGCGTATCAATCTGTGATACATCTCCTTTAAAAACTGGAAAGCCATTAGCTGTTTCTGCTTTTACAATCTCGTCATTAACATCTAGTGCTATATAATTGATTCCTTCAGCTTCCAATACTAATGCTACCATTCTACCAACACTACCAAAACCGGCAATTATTATATGGTTTGTTAAATCTCTTGCTCCAAGTTCTATAATTTGTATTGGAGTCTTGCCAAGTTGTTTATCAAGTCTTTCAGCAAGTTTTCTTCCTAAAATTGCCAGTAATGGAGTTAGTGCCATAGTACATGTCACCACTAATAACAGAACATTAGCCGTACTCTCTCTAATAACCTGAGTTTCTTTACCAAGACCGAATAAGATAAAAGCAAATTCTCCACCTTGTGATAATAATAAACCTGCATGCAAGGCTACTCCTTTATTAAAACCAAATAAAATGCAAGAGGCGGCAATAATTAGTGTTTTTACTACAATCAAGGCAATAGAACAAGTTAGTATAGTTGATATTTGAGCGTATATTTCTTGAGCGTCAATATTCATTCCAACGCTCATAAAAAATAGCCCTAGCAATAAGCTTTTGAAAGGGTATATACTTTCTTCAGCTTGCAACCGAAATTCTGTCTCTGCAACCAAAACACCTGCAACAAAAGCTCCTAAAGCAAGTGATAAACCAAAATATTCCGTGGCCCAAGCTGCAGAGAGAACTACCAATAGAGTCATGGAAATTGGTAGTTCGTTTATATCGCCATTGTCCGATGAAATTAACCCAAATAAAGGTCTTAGTAATACTCTACCTGCAACAAATATTGCAAGTAGTGCTATGATAGCCTTAAGCAAAGCTGTTCCTAGAGCTATCGCTAACGAATCTTTACTATTGCTAGCAAATAGTGGTACCATAACTAGCAATGGCACAACTGCTAGATCTTGTAACAACAAGATAGCTAGGGATATACGACCTAGTTGAGTTGATTGGCTACGGCTTTCCTCAATAACTTGCATAACAAGGGCAGTTGAGGATAAAGCAAGACCACCTCCAATAATAATTGCAGCACTACTATTACCGCTGATTAGTACAACAGCGGCAGCAATCACTATAGCTGTAGTTAACACTTGTAGTGAGCCAAGACCAAATACATACCGCCTCATTACCTTTAATCTTTCAAAAGATAATTCTAAACCTATAGCAAAAAGTAAAAAAACTACTCCTAATTCTCCTAGTAATTTTGTTTGATCATATGTTACAATCTTGAATCCATGGTCTCCAATTACCGCTCCTGCAATTAAATAACCCAAAACTGGGCTTAGATTAAGGCGTTTAAGTATTGCTACAACAAATACAGCTGTTCCTATTAAAATTATAATATTGATAAGAATATGCTCTTCCATTTACACCTTTTCCCTAGAAGTATTAATACATTATTTTTTAAATACACTAAGTAGTTTTCAGTAAAAAATCTAATATTTTTAATTTATTTTTTGCTCCACATCTCTTCCAACTTAAAATACTCTCTAGTTTCTGGATAGAAAATATTAACTAATACATTTCCAGCATCTATTAATACCCATTCAGATGTTCCAAGTCCTTCAATATTAGTATCGATATTAACTTGATGTTTTAACTCTAAAGCTAAATATTCAGCAATTGCTCCAACATTTTTAGTTGAACGCCCGCTTGCAAAAATAATATATTCAGCTAATGTAGTTTTTTGTCTTATATCTATTACTACTATATCTTCTGCTTTTTTTTCTTCTAAACATTTAACCATAAACTCTTTCAATAGTTCAGTATTTTCTATCATAATTATCTCCAATTGCTAAAGTAACCTGAGTTTACTATACTATTTCACTCTCTTATTTGCCAACACCCAAATACTATCCAAATAATCATTACCATACTTATGCAAATATTCCTGATATTTACCTTTAAAATCAGTGATAGTTCGGTGGGATAGAGCAATAACCCTTGTGGCTATGTTGCTAGCAAAATCTCGATCATGAGTTACTAATATTAGAGTTCCTTGGTAGTTAATTAGAGCTTTTTTTAACATATCCTTAGATTCAATATCTAAGTGATTAGTTGGCTCATCTAATACCAATATATTACTTTCTTCCAATATAATTTTTGCTAGTAATAAACGTGCTCCTTCCCCCCCACTTAAATTTAGAATATTCTTGCTTACTTCATCTTTACTGAATAATAATTGACCTAATACACTACGTAGCACGTTATCACTTTCAGTAGGTATTTGGTTGGATAACCAATCAATAACACTCATACTTTCATTTAGTAATTCATGATGATCCTGAGCAAAATAAGAAACTTGCGTTTCATAACCCCATTCATAATTTCCTAAATCAGCAAAAATTTTATTAATAAGAATCTTAAGCAAAGTGGATTTACCAATACCATTTGGACCAATAATAACAATTTTTTCTCCACGCGAGACAATAAAATTCACATTATTTAATATTTTTTTATCCTCGTAGCTTTTAGAAATACCCTGAACTTTTAACGCTAATTTTCCAGATGGTCTTTTTTGCTTAAAATTAAAATATGGACTAACACGCGAACTTTTTTGGATGTCAGGTAATTCCATTTTTTCTATTTGTTTTTCTCGGGATGCAGCCTGTCTAGCTCTAGTGGCCAACGCTCTAAACCGGTCAACAAAACTCTGCATAACAGCAATTTTTTTCTCTAAATGAGAGAATTCTTTAAGCTTTTGTTCGGTAACCAACTGTTTATCACGAACAAAAATATCATAATTACCAGTATAAATCTTGATAGTACCATAATCTATATCAAGAATATGTGTAGAAATATTATTAAGAAAAACAAGATCGTGTGAAATAAATACCAAAGCACCTTTGAATTTCTGTTTTAGATAATTTTCTAACCAATAAATTGAGACTATATCAAGATGGTTTGTTGGCTCATCAAGTAACAATATATCAGGATTATTGAATAAACTTTGTGCCAGTAACACCCTAAGTTTATAGCCGCCGGATAGAACGGATAAAGGCTGCTGATGATATTTTTCTTGTATTCCTAAACCAAGCAGTAACTCAACTGCAAAAATTTCTGATATATATCCATCATTGTCAGCTATAATTTGTTCCAACTCACCTAATCGATAACCGATTTCCTCATCACATTGATCAATTGCTAATAATTTTTCTTTTTCTTGCAGTGCTTGCCATAATTCACTTCTACCGGCAATAACGGTATTAATAATTGAAGTATTTTCATAAAGAAATTGATCCTGCTTTAAACATCCTATACGTGCATTTTTGACACAGGTAAATTCTCCGATACTAGCCTTTTCCTCTTGAAGCAAAATCTTAAAGAACGTAGATTTACCAGCACCATTTGCTCCAACAAGCCCATACCTATTACCTTTCTTAATATGCAAGCTCACATCAGTAAATAATATTTTTGCACCATAGCTCATGGCCAAATTAGTTGTAATAATCATAAGGTATTATCAGGTAATATTGTACCATTTTTTAACTGCAGCTTAACTTGTTTAAGTGATCTTGGGCTTGCATCAATTACTTCAAGTTCAACCTGCTGCTCAATATCAATTTTAGTACCAACCAAAGGCACATTACCTACTTTTGCTAAGACTAGACCACCAATTGTATCGAATTCATCATTCTGGAGTTTTAGTTTCACACCTAGAGCTGATTCAAGATACTCAACTTTCACTCGAGCATTTGATAAAATAGTATTATTATTGATAATTCTGAAACTATCATTATCTGATTTCTTATCATGCTCATCATCTATTCTGCCAACTATCTCCTCCATAATATCTTCCATGGTTACAATACCGTCAGTTCCACCATATTCATCCACAACTATCGAGATCTGTACACAATCTCTTCGCATTTTTGCTAGTAAATCTATCAATTTCATTGAAGGAGCAGAAATGATAGGTTTACGAATTATTTTTTTTAGCTGCAACTCTTGATTTGTAATAAGTTGCTTAGTAACAAGTATCTTGAATAAATCTTTTATATGAATAAAGCCCACTATATTATCCAAAGTTTCATCATAAACTAATGTTCTAGTATTAGGTATTTTGCTATTAAGCATTTGGCTTAACTCATCTATATTGGCAGTTAATTTTACTGCCTTAATATCAGATCTAGGGATCATTACATCTTCTACAGTTTTATGACCAAATTTCAGAAGATTCATAAAAATCTTTTTTTCTTCTAACGTCATTTTTTTACTGTTAGATTTTAGCTTTTTAATTGCATCATAAAAATTATCCTCTAGCTTCTCTTTAAAAAACAGCCGAGAGAAAAAAGATTTAAGAGTAACAATTTTTGAAGGATTTTTCAGCATAGCCCTTTTAGAATTAATAGATGTAAGGTTTTCTTTTTTCGAAGAAGTGAATAGAAGCTAATATGGGGAAGCAATAGCAAAACCCTTTAATATTTCTATTTCTAAATTTTCCATAATATCTGCTTCCTCGTCATCTTGGTGATCGAAGCCAAGTAAATGTAAAATACTATGTACCAAAAGATGAATAAAATGATCCCCAAAGTCTTTATTTTGACTTATAGCTTCGCTTTGAATTATTTCATAGCCAAAAGCTATGTCCCCCAAATACATATAATGTACATTAGGAGTAAATTCAAGTAAATGCCGAAAGTCTAATTCTATATCAGGAAATGATAGTACATTTGTAGCTTTTGCTTTGCCACGAAATTGGCTATTCAAATTTAACATTTCATTATTATTAGTCAGTAATATTGCTAACTCAAACTCTGCAACTCCCTTGAAATTTTTATATTTACTCAGTATAGCACCAACAACCTTCTTCACTAATAGTTTATTGATAAATTTTTGATTTTTCCAATCTTGACAAGCTCGAATAATCTCTACATTGATTTTCATGATATAGTTTCTTAGCTGAAAATGCTCAATAATATTATATAACAATATCCTGCAGATAATACTAAAAATTTTTCTTAGTGATAGCATTAGTTTGTGGTATCTTATTATAATTTATAATAATTATTCTATAATTAAAAGCTACTTAAAGTAATGAAAATATATTTATGATAAAAATAGGCAATATTCAACTACCTCATTCGGTGATATTAGCTCCAATGTCTGGGGTCACTGATCTACCATTTAGAAAATTAGTACGAAAATTTGGTGCAGGTTTGGTAGTCTCTGAAATGGTAGCAAGTAGGGCAATGATTATTGAAACAAGGCAATCTTTGCAAAGATGTGCAATCATTCAAGACGACGCTACTGGTTCATGTGTACAGATTGCTGGATGTGAACCTGATATAATAGCAGAATCAGCTAAAACAATTGAGGATATGGGAACCAAGATTATTGATTTAAACTTTGGTTGCCCAGCTAAAAAAGTAGTAGATGGGTATTCTGGTTCAGCTTTAATGCGAAATGAGAAATTAGCGGCAAAAATTTTAGAGACTACGGTCAAAGCGGTAAAAATCCCAGTAACTTTAAAAATGCGTACTGGCTGGGATGATCAAACTAAGAATGCACCAAATTTGGCAAAAATAGCCTATGATGCTGGTATACAAATGATTACCATCCATGGTAGAACAAGATGTCAGTTTTATTCTGGTCAAGCAGATTGGGAGTTTATAAGGCAAGTTAAGGATGCGGTAAAGATTCCAGTTATCGCTAATGGAGATATTACCTCCTTATCTAAAGCTAAGGAATGCTTACAAAAATCAGGTGCTGATGGCATAATGGTTGGTCGGGGAGTATATGGTAGACCATGGTTTATTTCTCAAATAGCCCATTATCTTAAAACCGGAGAAGAACTCCCACCACCTTCAATAGCAGAGCAGCTAGAAATAATACTGAGTCATTATGATGCTATGTTAGAGTATTATGGAAATGATACAGCTGTTCAGCTAGCTAGAAAACATATAGGTTGGTATAGTAGTGGTTTAGCAAACTCAGCTGAATTTAGAGGAGGGGTTAATATGATGACTGATCCAATTCAGGTTAAAGAAAAGATCATGGAATTTTATGGAAAATTCTTTTAATATAGTACCCTACATTTTTCTATAATCGTCATCGCGACTCATCTTTAGATGCCGTGGCGATCTAGGTAAATAGCGAAGCTGTTTTTTTAGAGTAACGCTTCGCGTATCCTGGATTGCTGCTTTCAGCGACTCCTCGCTAATAGACGATCAGCAGACATTTTAATAGTGGTTATATAAAAAATGTAGGGTACTATGCATCGTGACCCACGCGAATGACCCCAAAACTTTAATACTACCTGATAGAACCAACTGCTCTAGGACGGCTATTGTTCCTAATAGCAGGAGGAGATGTAGTAGGACGAGATGGATAGGTATTTATTGATTCTCTAATGGTATTAGCTTTTTGCTTGGCTTTCTCAAGGTCTATTGTTTTTGCATGAGCTTGGCGTAATGTTGTCCCTATGTTTTTAGATTCTTCAGTACTAAGAATTGCTTCGCCTTTTGCCATTTTAATTAAATTATCCACAACGAAAGCTCCACAATCTTTATCATTTTGTTGTTGCTTAGTGTTTAAATCTACTATTTTAGCATCAGGACAAACTTCTTTAACCATACCTACTAAATCCACTCTTGTATCTATATCTGTTCCCTTAGGATCATTATAGGTAAACACTATAGCCCCCTCCTTGTCTTTAGTGATTGCTAAACTAACCCAATGTTCGTGTCCAGTATTAAGGGGTATAATAATCGCTTCCTTGTTATTTGCTATTAAATCACTATACACAGCTTGATAAAGAGTGTCCTTTAATAAATTTTCTTCTCCTATAGAAGCATGAGTAATAATAGAAACTTTTATTTGATTTACAGATGCTTTTAATACATTGCCAATATCATCTTCGTCATATAAATAATCTAGTGCAGTTAATTTGCTACCTTCAGGCAATGAATGTTCTACCTTATTTTGTCTAGTTGATACTTCCCTTTCATCTGCCATTTGCTGAAGAGTACTGGTAATTCTTTTAGCATTTTCTTGTTTATACTCATTTAAATTTTCTTGCATATCCTTAATAGTTAAGCTATTGATTCCAAGAACAGTTTCCCTTTGCTTAACTTCAGCAACAATGTCAGCCCTTTTCCCATGACCTTGAGCTAATGGGATACAACCATTAGTCAAATTTTCAACCGAGCCTCCTTGGATTACAGCATATTTAGCTTGTTTGGCAATATTCTGAAGCTTTAATGGATCAGATAGGTCAAAATATATATCAACAGGGTTTATTTCCGTTATATTAAGATCTTTCTTGAATTGTTCAGATAATTGTGACACGTAATGCTCTAGTTTTTTAGCACCACCAATTTTATCTTTTAAGATTTCTTCAACTTCTAGCTTAATACCTAATTGTTGATTTTGGTCGTTGATGCCAAATTTGGTCGTAATAATATTAGCCACATCATCTACAGATGCAGGATTGCTGGCTACTATAACTCTAGTATTTCTACCTAGTTCTTTTGTAGCAAGTATAACTTCAGTCAATCTTTCTTTATTAGGCAATTTCCCTGACACTAATATGTTAGGAGGTCTTTTTAGAATTTCAGACTTTACTAAATTTGTAACTGGGATATATGGAATGTAAGAAGTTCTTTTTTGTTCTACATGCCTATGAGTTATCGCATTATCTCGGTCGTTATCATTTGTAAAAAACACGTGATTGGCTTGTGTAAGAAGAGGTGGCCAGTAGTTATAATATGGCAAAGTTTGATTATATGCATTATAATTACTAAAGGTAAAACAAGTTTGAATACCTGATTTTTTTAATGCTGCTAAATCATTTATATCAACTATAGGTTTTTCCATGTTTGAATTATATTGAATATTAAGTATAGGCGTTTCTCCTTGTTTAACTTCGTGCAATATTTCAATTATTATATTATCTTTATTTAGTTTGCCATTTTGAATGTTATATTTAAGCTCCCTAGTTGGTATGTTTAAGTAAGAATTAGCCACTATAATATTGTGCTGAGTTTCTTGACCTACATGACCATTAATATTAAATAACCTTACCTTATTTTCTTTTTTACCTGTTTTTGCCATATATACTCCAAAGTCATCAATATCTAATTGACTATCATCTTAAACGAAAAAACAAATCTATACAAATCAATTAATCTCTAAACCAGTATTGATGCATTTTACAGCCTCATTGTATTTTAAGTTAAATTTTACAGATATAGTTGCATAATAATCTCACCCCCTTTAATAATATACTATATTTAAGCCTGCACTAATATATTATTTAATTGGTAGAGGAATGGTTAGATGGTAATAGTAATGCCTATGGAAATAATTAGGTAAAAATAATGCATTGGCATGATGTTGACGAAATTGCTATAAGTTTAGAAAAAAATTATTCCGATGAGGATATATCGGAATTAACATTAAAAGATCTTGAGGACTTAATAAAATCATTAAGTGATTTTGATGACCATGAAATTGAAACAAATAAAGAAGTGTTAAAAGAAATTCTCGAAGCTTGGAAAGAGATTAAAGATAGTAATTTTGAAGATTAATATATACTCTTTTGCTTTGAAGGAGAGCTATCACAAATACTTGCGGAGAATGTACGTACTTGTACCTCATGTAGTTCATCTATAGCTAACCTAAAGTAAGGTCTATCTAAGATACTCTAATAGATAGACCTTACTTTAGGTTAGCTATAGAATCTAAATAATTTACAGAAATAACTTGATTTTTTTGGGGAGATAGGGCATTATCTGCGTTAAATTGAAAGAAGGGGCGTTTAGCTCAGTTGGTAGAGCATCCCGTTTACACCGGGACGGTCGGCAGTTCGAGTCTGTCATCGCCCACCATATATCTCTCGGATTTCAGGGTTTTTATCATTGCAATTTATTGCAATAAAAAGTCTGTATTCCCGTCACATGCCGTTTTTTCACTAAAGTTGCCGGAATACGACCACCAAAAAACTCTCTCTTTAACTAGTTTTTTGAGGGAGAAATTATTACAAAAGTGTTAAAATGCACACCTAGTCTGCTTACCCCTTGTTTGTTACCCCCATCATGTTAGATATTTATTATATAGTTTTTATTTTTAACGTTTTTGATATATACCTAGTAATATTGGTTCTTGGAAGATAATAATTTTATGATAAGAAAAGTAATTATATTTACTGTTATTGCTATTTCGTTGTTAGTATGTACTATATTAGTTGAGGTAAACTTTGTTGATTATACTTCTGCCAGTAATAGTCTTGTTAATGAATTAAAAATTTCTCCTCAGAATCTAAAAAAAATTAAAATAATTAAATTTCCCATACCTTATTTGATTATTGATCACATAAAAGAGGAAGGGAAATTAGAATTAGAAAATATAGAAATTCGCTTTGTCCCATGGTCATTATTAATTTTCAGACCAAGAATTAGTGCTGTAACCATATATAGTGCCACAATATATTCAGATGAACAAGATTTTGACATTATAAATCATGATAGGCTAGTTAGTTCATTTATAACAAATGATATAATGGATATAAATTTTAATGTTAAAAATCTGAGTATTCTAAATAAAAATAACCAACCTATTCTTACTTTAAATAATTGCTCTTTATTTAAAAATAACTCTATTGCTAATAGCACTTCATTCAAAGGGGATGGAGGATATGTAGGAAAATTATCTGGGTTTTTTGAGAAAAAGGCCAACCAAATAAATTTCGATCTTACTATCTCTAATAATGATTATAATTTTCATTTGCTAGAAACCTATATAGACTCTAAACTAATAAATGGTAAAGCAGAATATTTAATACAAAATTTAGCTGATATATTACATATTCTAGTGCTAGATTTAGATTCTTTATTTAGAAGATTTAATCAGAATGAAAAGGTAAATATAAAATTTGATATCTTACCTACTGGGCAACTGCTCAAGCTAGAAAATGTAACCATAGACTCTAATTCGCTTGTAGGTAATGGAGGGGTATATTTGAGCAGAAGTGACAATGTTACTAGTATAATAAAATTATATTTCTCTAAAATAGACGTAAAATCACTTATCACTTCATCAAACAATATTAACCAATTTAGTGATTCAGTTTTTGGATTAAGACTTATCTTTGATAATAAATCAATCATAACGAATGTTTTAGTTGACCAAATAATATTAGGTAACGATGAGATATTAAATAATACTAAACTTTCATTTAATTTAGATAAAGGGGTATTAGTGGTCAATGATTTTTCTGGTACAATAAAATCCGGAGGAAATTTTCAATTGATAGGTAATGTAACCCAAAACTCAGTACGAAGTATATTTGATGGCACAATTTACTTGCAACATAATGACCTTAATTCTGTGTTGAATACTTTAGGTTACAAACAAGCAGCTAGTAAAAAACCTACAGCTTTTATTTTATCTTCAGATTTAAAACTAACTTTAATAGATGTCTATTTACAAAACCTTATGTTAAAAACTGACAACACTAAAGTTACAGGTAATATTACTGCTAGATTTATTGGTTCTATGCCGCATTTTATAGCGACCATTGACTTTTCTTCGATTGATTTAAATAGAGACGATTACCCGATAATCTCACCAATGATCAAATTTGCTAAAAGTTTGTCAGAGAATATGCAAGATGAATCATACTTAGCTAAATATATTCCCATTAGGACAGCTGATTATTTAGGTAATTTTGATATTACTATAAATGATCTGCTGATAGGAAATAATTCATTTGGCAAAGCATATATCTTAGCAAATGTCTCACCAGGTAATATTGGAATTAGTAATCTTGATATAAGAGGCAATAGTGATTACATCAATCTTAGTGCTAGTTTGTTAGCAAGTAACATTAAACCGCAACTAACAATTACAATAAATGATGGTTCTCTTAATGTTAACTTTTTAACCCCTAAATCTTTACTTAATCTGCGAAATAACTTATTGAATGAATTTGACGTAGAAAAAATAGAGTTAAAATTAAATTGTGCATTATCAAAAATAATTCAGAATGATCTAGTATTACAAAATGTTAAACTTGCTTTAGCAAATAATAATGCTTTATTTAAGATTGATAACCTTGAAGCAAATCTACTTTCTGGTAAATTAAAAGCAGAAGGTAATATTTTATTAAATCCATATACTCTGAACTTTGTTTATGCACTTAATTCTATTGATTTAGCTCAATTATCTAATGTTTTGCCAAGAGGATTACTAGACAATTACGGTGGAATGAGCATAAATGGAACACTTGCTACTCATGGCAATAGTTTAAAAGAATTATTGTATGAGCTTAACACTCAATCAGAATTTGTAGTAAAAAATGCCAAGATTAGTAACTTCTCTGTTGATTCATTGATAGAAAAAATTAATAATAAAGACTATAGTCTAAAGTATTTAAAAGATGATTTAGCAAAATTTATGTATCAAGGGCAAACTGAATTGAATAATTTGCGTGGTAATCTTCAGTTAAAAAATGGAATAGTTACAATGAAAGACTTAGTATTTAATACAAAATATGCTAGCGGAGCTGCATCATTAGCTGTAAATATATATAATTTGGATATGGTATTATCTTCAATATTATCTTTCTATATATCAGACTTAAATCCTAATCTAAATAATTCTAGTAATCAAAATACACCTATAAATCTTACAATAAAAACCTCAGGCACTATATTAGATACCATAAAAACGTCAGACGAGACTGAACTAAGAAAGGCTTTAGAGAACAGAAGGAAATCTACAAATTAAAGAAGAATAAATGTTATTATTAAGAATTTTAAAAGATTATAGACTATTCGAAATATTGGTTCTTGGGGCAATTAGTGGCATGCCACTAGCTATATTATTCACTAGCTTAGTTGCTTGGCTTAAAGATTCTAATATTGATATTGCAATTATTACCACTTTTGCCGTTGCAAGACTATCCTATTCGCTAAAAGTTTTTTGGTCTCCTTTGGTAGATTATTTTAATATACCATTATTAAAGAAATTTGGTCATAGAAAAAGTTGGCTGATACTTTGTACTATACTAATATCTTTAGTACTATTCACTATGAGTACAATTTTACCTAATGAATCATTAACTTTACTATATTTTCTTACTATTTGCCTTGGTTTCTTGTCAGCAACATTTGATATTAGTGTTGATGCACTTAGGATAGATAAATTTGATCAGGAAACCCAAGCTATAGCAAGTGCTACGGCAGTATTAGGCTATAGACTTGGCATGCTGATTACTGGAGCTGGGGCTTTGTATTTTGCTGAAGCCACAAGTGATTGGTCAGCTACATTTGTGTCTATGAGTATAATTTTTGTTGTAGCAACAATTTTTATAATTACTGTCAATGAACCTACATTATTACGAGAAAATGTTGATATTTTATCTTTATTATCACTAACAAAAATAGTAATTAACCCTTTTAAGGACTTCTTTGTTAGGAAATATGCCGTTACTATTTTACTAGCAGTAATATTCTTTAAATTAGGTGATGCTATGCTTGCTGTAGTATCTATGCTATTTTATATGGAACTTGGTTATACAAAGGGACAGATAGCACTGATTACTAAATTTTATGGTGTACTAGCTACAGTTGCTGGGTCTTTTGCTGGCGGAATAGTTGTATACCGACTTGGAAATTTTAGAGGACTGATTATAACGGGAATTATACAGAGTATCACGCATTTCGCATTTATTTGGTTAAATCATCAACCAGTAAGTTCTGAATCTCTGTTTATTGCCATTACTATAGAAAATTTTGCTTCTGCTATGGGTATGACTGCACTTGTTGGATATATTAGCATATTGTGTAATAAACAATATTCTGCATCGCAATATGCTTTACTCAGCAGTAGTAGTACTTTATTTAATAATACAGTCACCATTTATGGTGGTAGCCTAGTAAAAATGTTGGGTTGGGATAATTTTTTTATCTTAACAATAATTCTAGCCTTGCCAGGACTTATAATATTGTTCTATCTTAATAAAAAGATTTCTAAAATATAAAATTATGTTAATACGATTATTGCTATTTTTTACTTGCGTAATAATATTCAGTACAAACCTAAATCCTGTTTATGCTGCAAAAAAGCTTGTGTCTTCGCCAACTCAGACAAGTCTTGTCGTAGATTATAATACTGGTAGGATACTGCACGATAAAAATTCTACTACTAGAATATATCCTGCTTCATTGACAAAATTAATGACCTTGTATTTGTTATTTGAAGCGTTAGAATCTGGCAGGTTATCAATGAATCAAAGATTATATGTTTCAAAAAACGCAGAGAAAATGTTGCCCTGCAAATTATGTCTTAAAGCAGAAGAAACTATTACTGTAAAAGAAGCTATTTTCGGGCTAATTATTAGATCAGCAAACGATGTAGCTATGGTAGTAGCTGAAAATATTAAAGGTACTGAAGAAAATTTTGCTCGTTTGATGAATATTCGTGCTAAACAGCTTGGTATGAAAGATACTTATTTTAAAAACGCTTCTGGATGGCATCATCCTTGTCAGAAAACTACAGCCCGAGATCTTGCTAAACTATCTATAGCTATTAAGCGATATTTCCCTAAATATTATGCTTTCTTCTCTAGAAACAACTTTGTTTTTAGAGGCAATATTGTACGGGGACATAATAAAGTAAATGAAACTTATGAAGGAGTTGAAGGGTTGAAAACTGGTTATACCATTCCAGCCGGCTATAACTTGATTACTGCAGCAACTAGACAAAATAAATCTTTGGTTGCTATTGTTACTGGTGGTAAATCTGCTGAGTCTAGAAATATGCAAATGGTAAAACTATTAGATACCCATTTTGACCATCCTAGAAATAATAAGACTATGGTTGATAAATTGATAGTCAAGACAACAGTACCATCAAGAACATATGGTAAGAAAACAAAATCAACTAAAGTTGCTACAAATCTTAAAGCAAGAAACAGAAAAAAACTATAGAAATATTATGAAAAATATTGCTGTAATTATTTCAGGTTGTGGATATTTAGATGGAGCTGAAATCTTTGAAACAGTTTTTACATTATTGGAACTTGATAAGCATAATGTAAATGTAAAAATTTTTGCTCCTAATAAAAATCAACATCATGTGATTAACCATCTAACTCAAGAAAAAATGTTAGAGGAGCGTAATATCTTGGTTGAATCAGCACGCATTGCTCGTGGTAAAATTCAACCATTAAATCAAATACGTGCTGAAGACTTTGATGCTTTAATATTACCGGGTGGGTTTGGTGCTGCACTAAATTTGTCTGATATAGGACTTAAAAATGAAAATGCTACAGTACTAAAAGACTTACAGGAAATAATAGTAGGCTTCTATAATTTATCAAAACCAATTGGAGCTATATGTATTGCTCCTGCTTTACTTGCTATAGTCTTAAGAAATCATACAAAAATTAAGGTTATCCTTGGAGAATCAAATGATCTGATACATAAGCTAGGAGCAACAGGAGAAACTTGTAATGCTCAAGATATAGTCGTGTACGAAGATAATAGATTGGTTACTACTCCTGCTTTTATGTTAAATTCTCCTTTAGCACAAATACATAAAGGTATTAAGGGTTTAGTAATTAAAGTGCTGCAAATGTGTACTAATATCTGAACGATAATAGATTAAAATGTATTCGTAGAAGCACTTCAAGAATACATTTTTCTGAAGAACTTAAATTATTCTAGCTAGTTTTGGATTAAAATTTTTAATTTTAATCCAAAACTGAGGTTAAATAAGGAAGATATAGGTCAATATGAATAGATTAATACAAGCAGATGGGGTATCTCAAACTTGTCTAACTAGAGAACAAAAAGAGGCTGTCGGATTACTTTCAATCGGTATATTTCTAGAGTATTTTGATCTGATGCTCTATATACATATGGCGGTAATTCTTAATGAACTTTTTTTCCCGAAATATGATCCCTATGCAGCACAATTACTTTCAGCCTTTGCTTTTTGTACCACATATTTATTAAGACCTATTGGGGCGTTAATTTTTGGATGGATTGGTGATACTATAGGACGTAAAGTAACTGTTATTATTACTACTTTTATGATGGCATTTTCTTGTATTATTATTGCTAGTTTGCCAACTTATGCTGAAATAGGTATTACTGCTGCTGTGATTGTTTCAATATGTCGTATTATACAAGGCATGACTTCCATGGGAGAAATAATAGGGGCAGAATTATATTTGACTGAAACTATAAAACGTCCACAACAATATATGTCTGTAGCATTAATAAGTTTTTTTGCTGTATTAGGGGCAACCTTTGCTTTGGGCGTTGCATTTATTGCTACCTCTTACAACTTCAATTGGCGTTATGCTTTTTGGTTTGGTGCATTGGTTGCGTTAGTCGGTTCATTAGCTAGAACAACTCTACGAGAAACACCAGAATTTGCTGACGCAAAACGACGAATGAAAATGATTTTTGCAGATATTAATGAGAATTCTAGTATATTGGAAAAGAATCCTATTTGGACAGAAAAAGTTAATAAAGTAACAGCTTTATCTTTGTTTTTAATATTCTGTGCTTGGCCAGTATGTTTTTATTTAACATTTATTCATTGCGGAGAGATTCTTAGAAATAATTTTGGTTATACGGCTGAACAAGTTATCTATCAAAATTTCTTTGTTTCAATAGTAGAAATGTTAGGGAATTTATCATTGATATATTTAGGTTATTATGTGTACCCCCTAATGATTTTAAAAATTAGAATGGTAATTTTTTGGGTTCTTATTCTAGTTTGCCTATACTTATTGAGTCATGCTAGAACACCTTTTGATATTTTTCTGTTCCAAGCATTTATTATATTGATTATACCTGGTTTAACACCAGCCCATTCAATTTTATTTATATATTTCCCTGTTTTTAAACGCTTCACATATGTTAGTTTTTTATATGCTATATCTAGTACTATTATGTATATTATCACATCTTTTGGGCTTATTTATTTAACAAAATATTTAGGTAATTATGGATTGCTGATTATTATAATTCCAGTCATGATAGGATATAGCTTTGGCATATTTCATTTTGAAAAATTAGAGAAAGCAGCTGGAAACTATCCAAAAAAGAAAAAATGGTTTCTCTTAATGAATTAGGTGGTGTCTATTAAAAAAGATTTAATTTTTGTTGGTGTAGTATCATCAGCACACGGAATGCAGGGTAATGTTTACGTCAAATCTTTTACTATGCCAAATACTAATATCATTAAAATGAATTTGGTGGATGAATTAGGAAAAAAAATTATCCTTAAACTCATTAGTAAAAATTCTAAAGGTGATATAATATGCAGATTTAACCAGGTGAATAATAGGACGTTAGCTGAAGGATTAAAAGGATGTAAGATTTTCTGTCATAGAGCAGACTTCCCTTCATTAAGTGAAGATGAATTTTATATTGAAGACTTAAGAGGCTTACTGGTACTAGATACCAATTTGGTGGCTATAGGAAAGATTACAAATGTTTTTAATTTTAAAGCAGGTGATATCATTGAAATCGAGTTTGTCAGCAATAAAAAAGTAGAACTATTTCCTTTTAACAAGCAATTTTTCCCAGTAGTGACGAAAGAGCATGCTATTTTAGCAAAGATTTGACTATAGCAATTAGTCCTCATTACGTCGTTCTGATCTCTTTCGGTCATTAGGGTTTAATACTGCCTTACGAAGCCGAATTGATTTAGGAGTAACTTCTACTCTTTCATCATTTTGGATATAGCTGATAGATTGTTCTAATGTCATAATGACTGGTGGGATAAGACGCATAGCTTCATCTTTGCCAGAAGCTCTGACATTTGATAATTGTTTGGCTTTCAGAGGATTTACCTCTAGGTCATTATCCCGATTATGTTCGCCTATAATCATTCCCTGGTATACTAGTTCATTAGGGTTTATAAACATTTTTCCACGCTCTTCAAGATTCCATAGAGCATAAGCAACAGATTCACCATCCCCATTAGAAATTAATACTCCATTACGTCTTCCTTCAATAACCCCTTTATATGGACCATAACTATGAAAAACACGGTTCATAACACCTGTACCTCGAGTTTCGGTTAGAAACTGACCGTGGTAACCAATAAGACCGCGTGATGGTCCTAAGAATGTGACTCTAGTTTTACCGCCACCAGATGGACGCATATCAGTCATTTCTGCTTTACGTATTGCCAAGGATTTAACAACAACTCCAACAAAATCATCATCAACATCAACTTGGATTTCTTCAATTGGTTCTAATCTTTTTCCCTGTTCATCCTCTTTGAATAATACACGTGGTCTGCTGATTGATAGTTCAAAACCTTCACGTCGCATAGTTTCAATTAATATTCCTAATTGTAACTCACCACGACCTGCAACTTGAAAAGCATCTTTTTCTTCAGTTTGACTGACATGTATTGCCACATTACTTTCGATCTCTCTCATCAATCTATCACCTAAAACTCGTGATGTAAGCTTTGATCCTTCCCGTCCAGCAAGAGGAGAGTCATTTACTCCAAAGGTCATAGATAATGTTGGTGGATCTATAGGTAAGGAAGGGAGTGCTAGCATTATTTCAGGGTCACAGATAGTATCAGCTACCGTAGCGTTTTGGATTCCAGCAATAGCAATGATATCCCCTGCATATGCTACATCGACAGCTACACGTTCCAATCCTCGGAATGATAGTATTTTACTTATTCTAGCATTTTCAATTACCATATTATCGCGATTAAGTACTTTAACATTTTGGTTGATCTTAACCGTACCGCTCTGCACTAGACCGGTAAATACACGACCAAAATATGAGTTATATTCTCTAGTAGTAACAAGCATAGAAAATGGAAGACTGCTATCAGCAACAGGAGCAGGTACATGAGATACTATCAAATCAAAAAGAGGAGAAATATCTTTTTGCTCATCTTCTAGATGACGCGATGCCCAACCGCTACGTCCCGAAGCGTAGATAATTGGGAAGTCTAGTTGTTCATTAGTTGCTTCTAATGCCATAAATAATTCAAATACTTCATCAACTACTTCACTTACTCTTCTATCAGGACGGTCGATTTTATTGATAACAACAATTGGTTTCAAACCAAGTTTTAGAGCTTTTGACAACACAAATTTTGTCTGAGGCATTGTACCTTCAGAAGAATCAACTAGTAATACAACTCCATCTACCATAGTAAGAATGCGTTCTACCTCACCACCAAAATCAGCGTGACCAGGAGTATCAACTATATTGATACGGATATTTTCCCACATAAGGGAGGTACATTTAGCTAAAATAGTTATACCACGTTCGCGTTCAAGGTCATTTGAATCCATAGCACGTTCTGCTACCGCTTGGTTTTCTCGGAAAGTCCCACTTTGTTTAAGCATATTATCAACTAGAGTAGTTTTACCATGATCAACGTGGGCGATAATGGCAATATTGCGAATAGCAAACATCAAAAACCTTTAATATATTTTTAGATATGCATTATAGAGCAAAATATATCAAATTGGAATAGAGTTCTTGTGTTATAGTGAATTCAGTTGAATTAGCAACAACGTTGCTCCTCGCTTGCTAGAATTCTTGGATCGAATTCATAATTTAGAAACGCTAGGAGCTAAATCACTGGAAAAAGCTAAAAAGATAGTAGAAGAAACTGTAATACATTTTTTAACTTTAGCTATGCATTTAAAAATACCAACAGTAACAAAACGAATTATTACATTATGTTGTCAACATTTATCTATACCTCTACATAAGGCTTTTGTGGATAATTCCCAGTCTCTTTCTCCAACTTTTCAAAATGAAATATCCCAAATGCAAAACCTATGTAGACTGGAACTAATATAATCATTATCCCCCAATGATGCCAATACTCAGTTAAGTAAGCAATCAAAAAAGAGCTAACTAAAAACATTAAGGCACGAGATATGGCAAAGGTAAGACTAGCACAGCTAAACCGTTTAAAGACAGGGAAATGTTTATAATAAATTGGCTGTCCTAAGCTGGGACCATTAGGTACAAATAACATAACGAATAATTGCATTAAAAATACATCAAATGAGCTATTAATATTATTTAATAAATAAGGGCAAGCTAAAACAAATACACCAAATATTAATAACAAAGTTTTTACAATTTTTAACGGATATATTTTATAACTTAAATATGCTAATACCAAAGTACTTAGGAAGGAACATATTGAAATAATAAAATTTTGATGAATGACCTGTTCAGCACTATAACCACAAGAAGTTTTTAAAATATTTCCGCAATAAATATAAGCAAAATAAAAACATACGGGACACATACATTCTATTAAGAATAAGGCTATTACTGTTACTTTATTAGCTTTTTCCTGCCATATCCGGTTGTTTTCCAGTTTTTTGAGAACTATACCGGCAACATTTGAAGTCTGCTGAAGAGTTTTTTTTAGTTGACGTTTGGTATTAGCAAATTCCGGCGTTTCTCTAAGACTCTTTCTAGCTACTGTACCAACTAGTGCTACACTCGCTCCCATCCAAAATGCTATACCGCCAATTAAATCCATAGGAGGTCACTAACGATGCTATGCCTAAAGCAGCGACTCCTCCTAAAGTAGCAAAAACCGAAACTGACGAAACAGCTGGATATTGGGCTGGTGGATTTATAGATTCAGTTAAATAAAGTACTGCTCCTACTGTCTCTCCCATAGAGGACATTCCTTGTAGTATACGGCATATGGTGAGCAACCAAGGAGCTGTAATACCTACTTGGGCATAGGTAGGTAGATTAGCTATTATAAGACATGATAAAGCCATTATAAAAGTCGTGATGATAACGGTATTCTTACGCCCTACATTATCACCTATCCAACTAACAATTAATGCACCAACCGGTCGAAAAACAAAGCCAGAACAGAAAGCTGTAGCAGAGTAAATTGCTGTAGTATGTGGATCATATTTTGGGAAAAATAGCTCATTAAGAAATACTGCCATATGAACATATAACATCAGGTCAAAATACTCTAGGAATGTCCCGGCTGAAAGCAATCCGATGGCTTCTTTTTGTTTCCTTGTTAAACCTTTTTGTTCTTTATAGTTCCCTATCATTCATTCACCTTATAATTTTAATAGTACTATAAATATTGATAATTTGGTTAATTAATAGCAAGAAAAAATGATATAGTAGGCTAAAATAATTAAACTATTAGTATAACAATATACTAGTACTTAATACAACCTAAAAGGTCGAGTGGAGATTTATTTGACATAATTCAACTGAATTCACTATAAGTATATATTTGAAGTATTTTAGTATTTTAAATTATAGATTCTATATTTGCTATCTTACAGCTATTAGCCAAATTATTATCTAGAGTAGCAATGCTTGCTTCAAGGCGTAGGGATAATTCAAGGTAAGAAGCATCATAAGACGTTAGACCATATTTAGCTGCAATCCTTGCTATTATATGTAGAGATTCAGGGCTAGAACAAAATTTATCAATATTAATTGGAAGGGTATTTAAGAGGTGTAAATACTCTTCATAATTACTTTTAATAATACGCTGTTTTTTTAAGGATGATATAAGCACGTTGTTACATTCTAAAAAAAAGACAGCAGGGGCAAATATATTATATACTTTGTTAGAAATCTGATGGTAAATATTATCGACCTTAAGCTGCTGTTCATCCGGTAAAATCGATGACATGATGAATGAACAATCTACTACTAAATTCATTTTCTACCAAGATTTTTCATTTTAATAACATCATCTGTAGAGCCAAGAGGACTATGTTTTTTAAGTTCAGCAAGTTTTTTAAATAGATCATCAAATCGTTGGGAATAATATTTAGCTACAGGTATAACAAAAGCTACCTCTTTTCCTCTGTTTGTTATGCATAATTCTTCACCTGCTTCTACTTCTTTTATTAGCTCCGTTAAGTGAGTTTTTGTTTTAAACATACCAACTATTCTCATGAATCCTCTTTAATAAACTAGTTAAATTAACTAGTTTATTATATTTTAATAAGCAATGCAATATGCTAATCACAGTGATTAATCTATTTCATTTTACTTAAATAATCTTAATAATCTGCTTGCAAAAATTTTAAAATTAATTTATTAAGTTCTGAGTTTTTGGGTTCAAGAAGAATAAAAAATAAATATAAGAGAACAACAGATGTCAAAATTAAAACAGGCAAGATTAGAACTCGCCCCTTTAGATTTTAGCATACCAAAAGATAGACAGATACTGAATACTCCGGATGCTGAACAACTAGAAGTTAAACAGCAAAAGAGTTTTTTGGAGAAAAAAACTCAATTTGATAAGATGTTATTATGTATTGATTGGGATGGAACAATAGTAAAAGGTTCCTTACACAATGCTCTTAGTAGTACTTTCAATCGTAAAAATTGTGTAGATCAATTTCTAGCAGATGAAACAAAAAATTGGAAAAATAAAGAGCTATTAGTAGAATTATTACAAAAAGCATTAACTATAGGATGTCATATAGCTATTGTATCTTTTGGCTCATATCCTGATTGGATCAAATACGCTCTTGAGCAACTTGCTTTAGAATCGACTCTATTGGAAAAAATTTATGTAGTGTCGCATCCTCGTAGAGATGACTATGAAGGCAAACAGGAGCATATAGAGGAAGCCAAGAGGCATTTTGGTGTTTCTGAGAATAAGAAGGTTGTTTTAATAGATGATGATTCAGATAATGTGGATATAGCAAGGAAAAATGGTATGCAGGGGATATATGTTACCGAGGATATCGGGTATTTAAATGAGGCTTCTGAGATAGTTACAACACAAGAACAAAAAGAAAATCAAATACAGATTAACTTTGATCAGCCAACAGAGAGTAAATTAGAACTGTTAGATGAAGTTCCTTCCCTAGGAGATTTAAACTACTCTTATGATAGGGATTATACTAATTTTGCTTTGAAGAAAAGACAATAGCAAAACTTCTAGGACTCCTAGTATAATTTTCATTAAAACTAAGGATTATTTCTCCCATTTTTCTTAAAGCTTTGTTATAATCATTCTAGTTACAAACCTTTTTTATAGATGGTATACTGCTCGTAGGATCATTTGAGTATACCGCTAGACTCTTGGATAATGACGACGCAATTTTTGGTTTTCTATTCTAGAGTATATAGTATACTTCTGATGAGTTTTTTATCATTCTATTCAATTTTTAGGTTCATAACAACCTATTTTGACTATCCACGTTAGTAATACCTCCTCACGAAAGCAGGAACGTCCATATATGACATCCTAGGCTATTAAACCGATGTCTTACATCAAACTGAGGTTATATACCTACTTAAACTTGTACATTTGGTTAATTTATGAAGTCATATACTTTTAAAGAGCATTTTTTAGAGCTAAAGGCTAGGTTTTTACGAGTATTTGCTGCATTCATTATTGGTTTTATTATTTGTTATTATTTTAGTAGCGATATATATAACATTTTATTAGAACCACTTGCAGAATTAGATCATGCTGATATAAGGAAAGTAATCTATACTGGTCTTACTGAAGCATTCTTTACTTATATAAAACTTGCAGCTTTTGTTTCTTTTGTCATGATTATGCCAATTATCGCTATAGAATGTTTTTTATTTATAAGACCTGGGTTATATTCAGGTGAGAAGAAATATGCTGCTTTTATTCTTTTTATGTCGCCTGTTTTGTTTTGGTGTGGGAGCATCTTTGTATTTTATTTTGTTATGCCGCGTGCATGGCAATTTTTTCTAAGCTTTGAAGATAATAATGCTATTATTCCACTAATTCTAGAAGCTAGAATTAGTGAATATTTAAACTTAGTAATTCAGTTAATTATTGCGTTTGGTATAGCTTTCCAATTACCAATTATTATGTTAATATTAAATTTATTAAAAATATTAACAGCAAAAGACTTAGTGGACAAAAGAAGATCGTCTATAGTAATTATTTTTATTATTGCTGGTATTTTAACTCCACCGGATGTACTTAGCCAATTTGCCCTTGCAATACCAATGCTTTTATTATATGAAACTTCAATTATTATGTGTAAATTTGTAGAAAATCGAGGAAGTTAAATGTTAGATATAAAGTGGATTAGGGAGAATAAGCAGGAATTTGATGATCTACTTATCAAAAGGGGAATTCCCCCAATGTCCGATAAAATTACTAAACTAGATGAAAGCAAACGCCAGCTAACTAATCTTATTCAGCAATTTCAGCATGCAAGAAGGAAAAAATCTAGGGATCTAGGCAACATGCCTAACAAATTTAGTAAAGAATTTGAAGAAATAAAGCGTGATGTGGATCACATAAATGAGAAACTGGAAGAACTGAATTTAAAATTAAATAGTAATCACCAGTTAAACGATATGTTGGAGGTATTGCCAAACCTTCCTGATCCTGACGTACCATATGGCACTGATGGCAGTATGAATAAACTGCTTAAAACAGTAGGAGACATTACAACAAAACTATCTCTTCCATTACCTAAGCAGCATTTTGAACTTGGTGAAAGTTTAGGAATGATGGATTTTGTACGTACTGCTAAAATGTCTGGTAGTAGGTTTGTGACTCTAAAGGGAGATTTAGCAAGGCTAGAACGTGCATTGATTAATTTTATGATTGATACACATACTCAAGAATTTGATTTTACTGAACTATCTCCTCCATCTTTGGTGCGACCAGCTGCTATGTATAATAGTGGTCAATTGCCAAAATTTGCAGAAGAGTCGTTTGAAACGGTGAATAATTACAGGTTAATTCCAACAGGTGAAGTACCTCTCGTTAATATGGTGGCCGATACCATAATAGCTAGGGAAGAATTGCCTATACGTTATGTTGCTTACACACCCTGTTACAGATCAGAATCTGGAAGTAGTGGTAGAGATACTAGAGGTATGATACGTATGCACCAGTTTGGTAAAGTTGAGTTGGTTACAATAACTACTGCAGAAGAATCTCAGCGTGAACATGAATATATAACTAATGCAGCTGAAACCATTCTAAAAAAACTTGATCTACCATATAGAGTTATGTTGCTTTGTACTGGAGATATAGGATTTACTGCCAAAAAGACCTATGATTTGGAAGTATGGTTGCCTGGTCAAAATCTATACCGTGAGATTTCAAGTTGTTCTAATTGTGGAGATTTTCAGGCTAGAAGGATGAAAGCTAGATATAAAGAATTTGGTAGCAACGAAACCACTCTTGCCCATACTTTGAATGGTTCTGGTTTACCAATTGGTAGGACAATAATCGCAATTCTAGAAAATTACCAAAATGCAGATGGTTCAATAACAGTTCCAGATGTTTTGGTGAGTTACATGGGTGGGTTGGAGCGAATTCATACCACTAAAGAGTATAAATAACATGTATTTGATAGGTATCATTGGTGTTCAAAATAGCTAGCAACTCAAGAAAAGTTGATAAGGATTTATATAATAATTCTGCAGAGGATTTCATTCCAATTGCTTGTCATTATAATGAGAATACTTTGTTAACTAAGAATGGTGAACTACTCCAAACTATCCAAATAAATGGTATCAATGCAGAAAATATTAGCACTAAGTTATTCAATTTACGAGAAGTAGTGCGTAATGCGATTAAGAAAAATGTTCATAATAAAAATTTTGCATTTTGGATACATACTGTACGACGTAAGACAAACTTAGATGACCCAACTCCTTACAATAAATTGTTACCAGCTAATATTCACAATTTATGGCAACAAAAAAATTACTGGGATGATAAATTTGTTAATACCTTATATATCTCAATAATTTATGATTCTAATAACATTAAAGTTAAAGATATCAACTCTTTGATAACTTCTTTGTCTTTCGATAAACTTGTCAATTACCAAAATAACTATTTAGATAGTGTTTTTAAAATGCTAAATAGTACTGTTGACAAAATACTTCTAGATTTACAAGATTTCGGTGCAGTAAAGTTAGGAATAAGATTTGAAGGGGAAGAATCTTACTCTGATTTGATGTTTTTATATCGTAGAATAATTCATCTCAACGAAGAATATTGCTTAGTACCGATTGCAAATCTATCTAATGCTTTAGCCTCTAATCAATATGCAGTTGGTAACGATAAGATTGAAGTAATAAGTAGGCATGATAAAAAGTTTGCCTCCATTATTTCAATAAAGGAATATCAAGAAGTATCATCAGCTGCACTTGATGGATTCCTACAATTACCTGTGGAATTAATAGCAACAGAAATATTTTACTTCGTTGATAAAAAAGAAGTATCTAAAACATTTGAACAACAGGCATATATTTTACAAGTTAGTAAGGATACTAAACTTGCTGAAATTACAGGAATAGATAAGATAATGAACCTTGATGCTTCAATCCCGAACCAATTTTGTAAACAACAAATTTCTATTGCTATTATAGGGTCAGATTTGGAGAAATTGGATCAATCAATTGCCCAAGCATCTAAGGAACTTGCTAAAATTGGTATTGTCCATGTGCGGGAAGATATAAACTTAGAGCAAACATTTTGGGCACAGCTCCCAGGGAACTTTTCCTATGTTAGGAGGCTCGCTCCCACAATTATAGAAAATACCGCCGCTTTGGCCTCATTACATAATTTCCCGACCGGAAACCAAAATAACATATGGGGTAAAGCAGTGACTTTGCTTAGAACAGAAAAAGGAACTCCTTACTTTATGAATTTTCATGCTAAAAGTAATAATAGAGGAAATACTTGTATTTTTGGCACAGCTAATACTGGTAAGACTGTACTAACAAATTTTTTAATTTCTGAAGCAACTAAATACAAGCCAACAATATTATATCTTTCCAATAATAATAATTCAAAGATTTTTGTTGAATCAATTGAAGGGCAGTGGTTTGAAAAGGAGAAGAACCTAATAAATCCATTTCTACTAGATGATACTCTAGAGTCAAGGCATTTCGTTATCGAATTTCTTAAGATAATTTGCAATCATTCTTTTTACCCTCTAACCAAAGCAGAATTAGCTTTTCTAGAAAACTTCGCTGATAAAATTTGGACTTTAGATAATAAAGATCGTAATTTTTCCTCCATTTTAAAAACAATGGACTTTTCTATAGAAGATGGAGATTTAATTAAACTAAGGTTGACTGATTATACAAAAGGAGGATTATATGATGGTATATTTGATAGTGATAAATTCCCTTTATCTGAAGGCGGCATAATCGGATTTAATTTGTATCCTTTTTCTGGGAAGTCTTTTACTGAACGTTTTTATCCAACAGATAGAAAACTTCTAGAAGATTTTTCAATGAATTTGACTAAGCATAATAGTTTATGTGCAGGATTAATATATGCTTTTAATTATTACTTAACTATTATAGGGAAGAGTCCAAAAATATTAGCAATAGATAATCTAGATTCCTTGTATAGACCGGAAAATTTTGATAACATATCACAAATGATTTCTGATAGATTGCTGAGTAATAATGGAATAATGGTTAGTAATTTTAGTTATCTACAGTCAACAAAAACAAAGGTGCTACAGAATTGGTTGGATTTAATAGACACTAAAATAATTTTACCATCAGAAATAAAATCACAGTATTTAGAACAAATTTTAGGATTAAATGAATCAGAAATAAATAAATTATCGAAATTTACAATTGCTTCTAGAATGTTCTTAATAAATCAAAATAATCAATCTATTGCTTTGGAGTTAAGTATAGGAAGTTTAATTGGCATTATCAAGATTCTATCCTGTAGAACCGAGGAATTAAAAATATATCAAGAAATATTACAACAATATCCAGGACATCCTGATAATTGGATTAATCCTTTGTATATAGCATTAAATCATATTTAGTTGTAAGAGGAGTTTGGTGCTAAAAAAATATTATCTAGCATTTTTTTTGTTGATTTACTCTAGCAAGAGTTATTCTTCATTTTGGG
The DNA here is from genome assembly GCF_964031035.1 of Candidatus Tisiphia endosymbiont of Empis tessellata. NCBI lineage: Bacteria > Pseudomonadati > Pseudomonadota > Alphaproteobacteria > Rickettsiales > Rickettsiaceae > Candidatus Tisiphia > Candidatus Tisiphia endosymbiont of Empis tessellata. The sequence goes on from NZ_OZ034997.1 coordinate 939,163, forward strand.
ATGGAGTTGCACAATGTCTAAGTGATCCTTGCAATTGCGGGTATAGTGAGATAAATGAAACATGGAATGGAAGTATAAAACGAACAATAAAGCCAAATCCTATATGCCCACCATGGAATAGGCGGGATGGACGTGATACAGATAATTGCTTGGTTCAATTTAACCCTCCTGAGATATTTATTGGATTTTATCTTCAGCACTGTGCGGAACGTACACCAGAAAGCTCTTATTTTTCACCAAAGATTCGTATAAGAACTCAAAGTTGTAATGCAGTTGCATGCTGGAATCAATCCACTACTTTGAATTGGGATGGTGAATGCATAATATGGCCTGGGGCTTATGCCCTACCCTTACTCAGAATTTGTGCTAGGGTTGCTGTTCCTGCAGTTGCACCAACAGCCTTGAATAGTAAAGGAACGCCAGCAGACCCTGGTTATACACCTGGAAAACATTTGAATGATGTTGGCTTTACAGAAGATGATAAACCGATTATTGGAAGTGATGGAAAACCGATAGTTGGAGATGATGGAAAACCGTTTAATAGACCAAAGCTATGTGCATATAGTGATCCTGGCTTGGTAAACCTCGTCTCAGCTACCGGAGTTCACTTAGATCCGATGGACTGGAATCCAATAAGACAACCTCTTCATAAAACAGATGAGTTACACCCTTTTGCAAAAATTCTAAAGTTTTTAATAGACATTAAGTCTAGTATGAGTATATCAGTACTATTAAGTAAGTTATTAGACATGATTGCTTCTGACAATACACCAGGTCTTGATGTTATAAAAGAAATAGTTAAATGGATAGGATATATTTTTGAACAACAATGGATGTATGAGGTGGCAAAACAAATAGTAGAAGCACTTGGTGCACTAAATCGTTCTGTTGATGACTACCAATTTGGTTGCGTTGAATTACCATTAGGTCCTTTTCCACCACCATATTGCCCTAAATTAAAACAGTTCATTATTACTCCTACGACAAAGCTTGTATGCAGTAAAAAGAAAGATAATTTATTTGTTCAATCTTCAAATGCACCATGTGTGGTGTCTAAATTAAGAAATAATTTTATTCATAATGTCGTACGTGTTAGTTTAGACAATCTTGTACCTCTTTGTAGAAATAAAGAAAATCCACAAGAAACCGATAAATGTGTAGTAATAGATAATCTTGGTCCATTTTCTTCAGCCAAAGGAATTCATATTGCTACCGTTCAACGCGATGCAATAAAAAAATGTTCAGCTAATGATAAAGAACGTTGTGTTAACACAAAAATTCCCTTTGAATGTACTATTGAGGATGGTTGCAAAGATGGCTTTAGGATAGTTTACGCACAAAAAGTAGGTGATCATTCTACACCAAGTAGTTACTATGTTGATGATTTACCTGATTGTAATAGCGAAGAAGCAAATGGTAAGATTACTTGTCAAGAAATATGGGGCATAAATATTGGTGAGTTTATTGATGTTAGTCTTGCATTTCCTCCTATACAAGGTCAAGATACTACAAGTTTACTACCGCTCAAGAAAACCTTTAAGCTCAGAGATAATGTCAGTGACAGGACTTTTGTTGCTTCAATTACTAGGAATACTATATTGGATACTACCTTAAATCCTAATCTTCGTCGTGATCCAAAATCTATTTGTGTAGCGGAAGGAGATAACTTGGTTGGTTGTGAAGACAGAGTAACAGATGGTTACCAAATCCTAACCTATCCGTGTGGAGGACTTCCTGGAGTTACTTGCCATAATAATAGCTATTATAACCCTCAATTTATTGCGTCAATAGTGTCAGACGATAAAGGGAATACTGTTGATTCAACTAGTACTGTTATTACACCATTGTCGGTTACTCAGTCAATAGCAGGCGAGACAGAAGCAATAATAAATTTAGCAGGATTTAATTTTACTTCCTTCATGGCATATATTTCTAATACCCCCCCCACTATATATACTGCTATGCCATTTTCTGGCAAAAAATCTATGAATCCTTTAACGATATATGGTAATTATAAAGACGACAAGATCCCCTATGATGCTAAGACAGGAATTCCTACTACAGATGCTGTATATTTAAAGGGTCTTGAATATATAAATGGTAAATATATTCAAGGTGCAACGCATGGTTGTTTACAATTAAAAGATATAGACAAATGTATTCCTGGAGTAAATAATACTAACTGTATACTATCAAGACTACTTGAATCAGATACAGTTGATTGCTCAAAATTTAAGACAAAAAGTATGCAATACCTAGGTCTGCAAATCTGTCAGGATACTCATACTGGTTGTAACTCTGCGGAGACTATAGACGATCTTAAGACAAAGGGTATTACGATTTATAAATGTGATAACTCTATGTATTGTTATAAAAATAATCGTAAGCCAAATGTTGAAGTATGTAAAGTGTCTGTAGATAGTAATAATAGAATCGATCCTTCCCCGTCACTAGGTCCTACAATAAACACTGATGGGCAGCATTATACTGCTAAGTTTAATGAGCAAGGTATTCTTGTCGATAAGGATGGTATTTCTCTTGACAAAACTGCTGCAATCCGAGATAAAACCCCACAAGAATTAGGTTTTTGTACTTCAGTTCTTGCCCCTAAATGTCAAGCAATTACCACCCCGACTAATGCCAGTGGTAACGCAACATGGTCTAGCACAGAAACAGGTGATCCTGACACAAAAATAAGTGATTTGGCACTAGGTACTTGTAAGCTTGGTTGGGTATTAATTGATCCGAATAAACCACTACAACGTTATTGTCTATCAAATATCGATACTAAAACAGTGGCCTTTGAAGCCTTACCGGATGGTGTTGGATGTAAAGAGAATATTGGTCTTAATTTCAAATATACAAGTGATAAAAAAGATTTTCCTGTTAACAATAACTACGATACTTTAACTAAGGTTGGAACCTTTATACTTGGTGGACCATACCGTTCTGCAGCACATACTTACGATACATTTTATTGCGTAAATTATGAGTTTGATATACCAAATACTAACATGCTAAACTCTTTCACCATAGGTGGTACTGGCTCATATTATGATGATTACATAATGATTAAAGTTAATAATCAGCTTATTCATACTGGTCCTGATAACTTTAACTCTATGGAATGTAGAAATTACAATGCTGACCGTACTCACTGTGATGTTTACATTTCTAGAAATGGCAAATTTGTAAAAGCATCCGACATAGGTAGAGCTAATAACCTAGCACAACTTAATCTTATGCCACATTTACAAAATGGTAAAAATAATATTAATACTTGTGTGGGAATAGTTGGTGGAGGAACTTTAAATGTTACTATTAAATATCAACTGAAATAACCTGAGTTTGATAAAGACATCAGGCTATCACCATTACTATTAGTCAATTTAGGAGGATTGGTTTAGTTGCAACGCAACTAGCTGTGAATAATTTAATTTGTGCTAGACATGTTGCTACAGCAGTTTCAGTTCGGAGGATATTTGATCCTAGACTTATTGATAAAGTATTAGGTCTTAATGAAAGCATTTGGAGTTCATTTTGTGAAAAACCACCTTCTGGACCAACAACAACTGAAAGATTTGCCGAAATATCTGATGAGTATATAGGCATGATTTTTAATAAAGTATTATTTTCATCTTCATTTTCATTGGTATATATTATAGAATTATCTAAAGTTTGTTCTAGGAAAAGACTAAGTGATACTACTGGCATAAGAATGCAGGGTATTATTAAACGCTCGGACTGCTCTGTAGATTCGATAATACATTTCATCAATCTTTGAGTATTAACAGTGCGAAATTGAGATCTTTCAGCGATTAGTGGAATAATTTTTGTTACCCCAAGTTGTACAGCCATATCTATGGCATCTAACATTCTATCACTTTTAATAATAGATATTCCTAAAGTAAGTTCAGGTTCAACTGTTGCTTTTCTTAAAATATTAGTAAGTCCAACATGTAAATTGTTTTTTGTAATACCAGTAATTTGTGCTATAAACTCACCATCTGTGCCGTTAAAAATTCTAAAATGATCGCCAACCTTTAGTCTTAATACTGTTTTAAGGTAGTGACTATGATCTTCTGCAAGATTTAACGAATAATTTTCAATTAGTTTGGTATTGCTATATATTCTATGAAGACGAGAAATTTTCATAATTTTAACTCTAATGGTTAACACCTAGGCATTTTGACTTTTTCATGTACTTCAAAATATTATTAAGGAAAAAACAACAATGAAAAAAAACTAACTCAAACAGAAGGAGATAATGTAGTATGAAAAGAAAATTCACAGAAATAGAAGATAACTTGTTTAAAACACTTCATAAAAAGGGTAATCCTTTAGTATTGTATAATATTTGGGATGTTGGTTCAGCACAGATTGTAGAGAAATCCGGGGCGAAAGCATTAGCTACAAGTAGCTGGGCAGTAGCAAAATCTTATGGTTATGAAGATGGTGAGAAATTCCCACTTAAATTAGCCTTGCAAAATTTAAAGAATATTATTGAAAAAGTCAAAGTACCTGTGAGTTTTGATTTTGAATCAGGATTTGCATCGAAGTTAAGTGATTTAATAGAGAATGTTGAACACGTAATTAAAACAGGGGCAATTGGTATAAATTTTGAAGATCAAATTATTGGGAAAGAAAAGGCAAGATACTCTATAGAAGAACAATGTAAACGAATTAAAGCAATTAAAGAAGCTATAAAGGAGTTATTGCCTAATATGTTTATTAATGCTAGAACGGATATCTTTCTTCAAAAAGATACATCTGAGCATAATGAACAAGACTTAAAAGAAGCTATAGAACGAAGCAAAGCTTATGCAGAAGTTGGAGCTGATGGGTTTTTTGCACCAGGCTTAGCAAATTATAATTTTATAAAACAATTATGTGAATTTTCACCTATTCCTGTCAATATAATGGTGCAAGATATAACGACAGTAAAAAACTTGTTGATTTAGGTGTATCTAGAATTAGTTACGGTCCTTTCCCATATATTGCAGTGATGCAAGAATTGGATAAATCTGCAACTGAAGTGTTAACATATATAGATACAAATAAAAAGACGTAATAGGAGAGGACTAGTACATTTATGGATAACAAAAAAGATACTACCATAAAAGATGAAAAAGAAAAGCCACAGGAAATAGGTGGTTTTAAAGGTCAAGAACCCACTACCCACGGAGATTGGCAGCATAAAGGTAGAGTAACTGATTTTTAAAGAATTTATGCCAAGTTTTCATCAAGCCAAAATCCTACCATATAATGTACAAGAATTATTTCACTTAGTTCTTGACGTAAAGTCATATCCTGAATTCTTACCATGGTGTAGGGCGGCTAGAATCATCTCAGAGAGTGAGAATCAAATTATAGCTGAATTAGTAATTCAGTTAAAAGATTTTTCAGACAATTATCAATCAAGAATTATATACTCAAATGATTTGAATAAGCAAAGATTATAATAGACTGAAGAAAATGGACAAAAAAATAGAGTTAAAAGTTTCCTAATTAAGATAAAATAATAAGAAAAAATTAGGAGAAAAAATGACAAAAGAAAAAGTAAGAGTTTTTAGTGCTGAAGAAAAAACTAGGATAGTATTAGAAGTGCTGAAAGAAGAGAGTCCATTATCAGTGATAGCATCAAAATATGAGATAAACTCCAAGACAATTAGTAATTGGAAAAAACAATTTATATCAAATGCAGCATTGGCTTTTGAACCAGCAAAACTGGTAAGTAAATATCAGGAACAAATTAATATGCTGAAAGAACAAAATGATGAATTAGCGAAAACTCTTGGAAAAACAATAGTAGAGAGAGATTGGGCTGTGGGAAAGCTACAAAGCTTGGACTTATCAAATAGAAAAGAACTTGTCGATTCCAAGCTAGCAATGTTACCAAAGACAAGGCAATATGAATTATTAAAGATTAATCGTTCTTCAATGTACTATAAAGCAAAACCATTTAGTGGGTATAACTTAAATATTTTAAATAAAATAGATGAAATATATACTGATAATCCTGAATTTGGTTATCGTTATATCCATAGACAATTATTAGAAGATGGCTTGGTTATTGGTAAGGATCGGGTTCTAAAATATATGAACATGATTGGCATAGAGGCTATTTATCCAAAGAGGAAAAAGTTAACATCTGGAAAAGATAAACAGCATAAAATTTATAGTTATTTGCTTGATAAATATTGGTCTAATCTAGGTACAAGTAAAACTGTAGATGTACCTAACGCTAACGAGGTTTGGAGCGGAGATATCACTTATGTTAGAACTAATTCGGGATTTATGTACATGGCGGCAATTATAGATTAGCATAGTAGAGCTGTGTTGAGTTATAAATTGTCAAATAGTATGGATGTAAGTTTGGTAACTGAAGTATTGCATGATGCACTTAACAAATATCCTGCACCGCAGATATTTAATAGTGATCAGGGCAGTCAATATACTAGTCATGAACACATTGAAATTTTACAAGAGCATAACATTAAAGTTTCGATGAATGGTAAAGGAAGAAGTATTGATAATATAATTATGGAGAGATTTTTCCGAACTTTAAAATATAATTGTATATTTATTAATGATTTTAAAGATGTTAAAGAGCTAAAGAGTGGTATTGATGATTACATCAATCACTATAATTATAGAAGATTTTATTCAAGTATTGGTTACAAAAAGCCTATGAATGCCTATCTAAATTCTATACAAAATTATGAACAAATTGCAGCTTGAAAAATGCAAAAATGGGAAACAACATTATTATTTTTTTGTCTTGATTTTTCAGTCCAGTATCGATATTCCATTGAAGTAGAGGCAATCTCCGGACCATTTAAATATTTAAAAAATTTATGGCAATTTTCTCAAGAAGATACTGGTAGTAAAATAGAGTTCTTTATTGATTTTAAGATGAAATTTGCAATAGTTGACAAGTTAGTTAATATATTTTTTACTGATGCTACTGAAAAAATGGTTGATGCATTTGAAAAAAGGGCAGATACTATGTTAACTAAAATAAACTTAACAAACTACTCTTGAAATAGGGATCAAAATAGCATAAAAGGCTATTAAATACTATAGATTTCTGCCTTCGCGGGAATGGACATCATGTGAATTCGGGATAAGAATTAGTTAATTCCTATCCCGAATGGGGGTACATAGAGAGTATATTTAGGGTTTACATAGAAAATTTATAAAATCAAGAATTTAATTTATGTCCTCTTTGAAATATAAACGAGTCTTGTTAAAAGTTTCTGGCGAAGCCTTAATGGGCAACAAACAATTTGGTCATGAGTACTCTATAATCTTAGGAATTGCTGAAGATATAAAGGAAGCAATTGATCTTGGAATAGAAGTATGTGTAGTCGTCGGCGGTGGTAATATTTATCGTGGCACTGATGTCTTATTTGGCATGGAAAGAGCTGCTGGTGATTATATTGGCATGCTTGGCACGGTAATAAACGCACTTACTCTACAAAATATTATGGAAAGTTTAGGTGTTCATACTAGAGTCCTTTCTGCAATCCCTATGATGAGTGTTTGTGAGCCTTATATACGTCGTAAAGCAAAAAAACATATAGAAAAAGGTAGAGTAGTAATTTTTGCCGGTGGTACTGGTAATCCATTTTGTACTACTGATAGTGCAGCTGTTTTAAGAGCAATTGAAATGAGCTGTGATTTATTACTAAAAGGTACTAAGGTTAATGGTGTATACGATGCAGATCCGACAAAGAACCTTAATGCAGTGAAATATTCTACTATAAGTTATACTAATCTTTTAAAAGATAATTTACAAGTTATGGATATTGCTGCTATTGCTGTGGCTAGAGAAAACAACTTGCCAATCAAGGTATTTTCCATTAAAGAGAAAGGTAATTTTGCAAAAGTACTGCAAGGAAAAGGTGAATACACAAAAATTCAAGAAGGTGAATAAAGTATGGATAAAGCAGCTATACGTAAAGAATTACAATCAAAAATGGATAGTTCGATAAGAGTATTAGATCACGAACTCAAGGGACTCAGAACTAGTCGAGCTTCAGTTAACTTACTTGACCCTGTATTGGTTGAAGCATATGGCGATAAAGTACCATTGTCGCAAGTAGCAAGTCTCTCAACTCCAGATGCACGAACTATTACTGTACAAGTGTGGGATAAATCTATAGTAAAATTTGTAGAAAAAGCTATTATAGATACAAATTTGGGTCTAAACCCATCATCAGATGGACAGCTAATAAGAATCACAATACCGTTACTTACTGAAGAACGCCGCAAAGAACTTGTTAAATTTGCTCACAAATATGGAGAAAATACTAAAATTGCCTTGCGTAATATAAGAAGGGATGGTAATGAAGATTTAAAAAAGTTAGAAAAAAACAGTATCATAACTGAAGATGAACAACATAACCTATCAGAAGAAATCCAAAAATTAACTGATGAGTATAGTAATAAAGTAGACTTGCATGTTAAACAAAAAGAACAAGAAATACTGACTATTTAAGTCTAAAAATAGGTGTCATTCCTCAAAGAGATGCCACCTAAATGACTTAGGTATATTTTTTCATAAAATAGCCATAAACTATTAGTGCAGACATATTTCATGCTATAATGACTATAATATTTAAGGTATATAATGATTACAAATGAAGAAGTACAAAAAATAGCAAAACTTGCTATGTTTAATTTTACCCAAAAAGAGATAAGCAGTTTTGCCCATCAATTAACTGATATGATGAATATGATCAACATTTTAAACGATGTAGACTGTAGTAACGTTGAACCACTTACTTCTGTTTGTGATATGCACCAAAGAATGCGAAAAGACCAAGTATTGTATAGTGACATTTCTGATGAATTATTTGCTAACTTGCCAAATGATAAAGCAGAACTTGCCAAAGAAGTAAAATGTTTTGTAGTACCAAAAGTAGTAGAGTAAAATATGTCAGAAATTATAAAATTAACCATCACACAAGCCCTTAAAGCCTTAAAAAATAAAGAATTTTCGTGTGTTGAGCTGACTAAAGCACATATTAAAGAAATGGACAAACATAAAGAGTTAAATGCTTATATTACTGAAACTACAGATATTGCTTTAGAGCAATCTAAAATTGCTGATCAAAATTATCATAATGGAATAGCAAGACCCTTAGAAGGAATTCCTATTGCTGTAAAAGATCTTTTTTGTACAAAAGGAGTACTAACTACTGCCGCCTCAAAAATACTCAGCAACTTTGTACCAACATATGAATCTACTGTAAGTAAAAATGTTCAAGATCACGGTACAATAATGCTTGGTAAGGCTAATATGGATGAATTTGCCATGGGATCGGCTAATATTACTAGCTATTTTGGTAACGTTATTAGTCCTTGGAAAGCGATAGATGCACCTACAACTCCGGTAGTCCCTGGTGGGTCTTCTGGAGGCTCGTCAGCTGCTGTCAGTAGCTTTTTAGCTATGGCAGCTCTTGGAAGTGATACAGGAGGTTCTGTTCGCCAACCTGCCAGTTATACTGGGATTGTCGGATTCAAACCAACATATGGTCGTTGTTCTAGATATGGTATGATTGCTTTTGCCAGTTCGCTTGACCAAGCTGGAGTACTTACAAGAACTGTTGAAGATACTGCTTTAATGCTACAAGCTATGATTGGTTTTGATGAAAAGGATTCTACTTCTATAAACTCTGAAATACTAGAGCTAAGATCGGCATGTAATAGTAGTGCAAAAAACATGAAAATAGGTGTACCATTTGATATTATGAAACAAGATGGTATACAACCGGATATTATTAAGATGTGGCAGCATACTATTGATATTATAAAAAATGATGGGGCAGAAATTATTGATATTTCATTACCCTATTCTAAATATGCTCTAGCTGCATATTACGTTATAGCACCTGCTGAAACCTCATCTAATTTATCTAGATATGATGGTATAAGATATGGAATCAGGGTAGGAAATGAGGGAATATCCATTGAGGAAATGTATGAAAAAACAAGAACTGCTGGCTTTGGTGCTGAAGTTAAAAGACGTATTATGATTGGTACTTATTTACTTTCATCTGCTTTTATGGATGCTTATTACTTAAAAGCCCAAAAAATAAGACGCTTGATTTCAGATGATTTCAAGAAAGCTTTTGCACAAGTTGAAGCAATAATTTTGCCATCTGCACCATCCGAAGCTTTTAACTTAGGTGAGAAACAAGATAATCCTGTGACAATGTATTTAAACGATTTATTTACTATTCCAGCTAGTCTTGCCGGTCTTCCTTGTTGCTCTGTACCTGCTGCATTATCTTCTAGAGGTTTGCCTCTTGGCATGCAAGTAATAGGAAAAGCCCTTGATGAATATAATACTCTAAAGGTAGCAGCAGCAATTGAGCGTGGTTCAAGAGATATTAGTTTTGTATATTCTAATAAACGCTAAAGTTATCGGAGTTAATTTGATTATTAGAGCTTAAAATGTCCGGGTTACCGATCTTATCAATAAGTATTTTTTTGCCTTTAGTAAGTGCATTATATATTCTGCTATTTATCAACCAAAGTAGGTCAGTAAATAAGCAAGCCCAAAATAAACAAGTTTATGCGATGTATGTCGCAGTTTTAAGCTCTATCCTAACCCTAATATCTACTATTTATTTATTAGTTCAATTTGATAATACATCAAAACTTTATCAATTTGTAGAATGCTATAGTTGGATTCAATCTATAGGTCTTGAATTCCACATTGGAGTTGACGGAATTTCAATATTCTTTATTGTTCTGACAAGCTTTTTAACCCTTATCTGTATTATAGCTAGTTTATTTACCGTCAAAAAATATATCAAAGAATTCTTATTTTGTTTTTTATTAATTGAGTCTTTTTGCATTGGGGCTTTCTGCTCAATGAATTTACTATTATTTTACTTATTTTTTGAAGTAATATTGATCCCTATGTATATAATTATAGGAATTTGGGGAGGCGAAAATAAAGTTTATGCTGCTGTAAAATTCTTCCTCTATACTTTTTTGGGGTCGGTATTTTTCTTATTGTCACTCATATATATTTATAGCCAAGTTCATAGTTTTAATATGCTTGATCTAAATGAATTAGTACCTTCATTAACATTACCGGTGCAGAGGGTTTTATGGTGGGCAATCTTTATAGCCTTCGCAGTGAAAGTTCCTATGCTGCCGTTCCATACGTGGCTTCCTGATGCACACGTACAAGCACCAACTGCTGGATCTGTCATTTTGGCTGGTATATTGTTAAAACTTGGAGCATATGGGTTTTTACGTGTATCATTACCAATGTTTCCAAATATATCAAAAGAATTTGCATTTTATGTATTAGTGCTGAGTATTTTTGCTGTAATATATGGTTCACTAGTAGCACTGACTCAAAGAGACATGAAAAAGATGATAGCTTATTCATCGATAGCTCATATGGGCTATGTGACTGGAGGGATTTTTAGCTTAACAGAAGCTGGGATTAAGGGAGCCGTATATCAAATGATTAGTCATGGTACTGTGGCATCTGCTTTGTTTTTGATAATTGGTACTTTGTACGATAGATTGCATACTAAGGAGATAGACAAATATGGTGGAGTGGCAAATAAAATGCCAATACTTGCCACCTTTTTCATGATTGCCATGCTTGGCTCTATAGGTTTACCAGGCACTAGCGGTTTTATAGGAGAATTTTTAAGTTTGGTGGGTATTTATCAAGCTAATGTAGTAGCAGCTATTATAAGTAGTGTTGGCATTATTCTTGGAGCTGTTTATATGCTAAAACTTTATAAGGAAGTAATGCTAGGACAAATTACTAATAATCAGGTTATAAGTTTTAAAGATCTATATCTTTATGAGATACTTGCAATTATGCCGCTTTGTGTAGCAATAATTTATTTAGGTTTGTTACCAAATACAATTATGAACATACTGGATTTATCAACTCATAAAATCTTATCACAAATACCTTGTGTTGTAAAATAATTACTTAAATTAACTTAATTATTATTATTTTAACGATTTTTTTAGATATTTATAAATTAATTTTATATTATTACTTGTAAGACTCAAACAACTATGCTAGGGTTTATTAAAATCTTTCTTAACTATAGAATTAATAGGTTATACAAATGTTAAAAGACAATTTAAATTCAGAAATTATTACTAACGAATTAAATGTTGAAACAGAAAAGATTGAAGAAACAGAAGAAGAAAGAGAAAACCGCTTAGATCGTGAAGAATCGGCTAGAAAATTAAAGGCAATTATATTTGTCGTTATCCCACTTTTGGTTGGGTTTCTAACGTTTACTTATTTCTTTCTTAATTCAATAGAGGAAAAAAGTAAGCTTTTGAAACAAGAACAGTCAAATCAACAGTTAGATCAACAGACTGATCAAAATACTCCAACAAAAACCAAGTAAACCCTAAGTTCACATGCTTTGCTGAGTATAGGAGTATTATATCCTAGTTCATCATTCCATGTGGTGTAGGGGCTTGCCTCATAGTACCCTACATTTTTCTATAATCGTCATAGCAAGGTTCTTTAGATGCCGTGGCGATCTAGGTAAACAGCTAAGCTGTTTTTTTAGAGTAACGCTTCGCGTATCCTAGATTGCCGCGTTGCCGCTTTTTCGCGACTCCTCGCTAATAGACGATCAGTAGCCATTTTAATAGTGGTTATATAAAAAATGTAGGGTACTATGGGGCTGCCTTTGTAATCAAGGTTTTATTACGTGTATACTCGAATGATTTGGAGAAGTGTAACTTGTTACATCGAATTCAGGTGATTTGAAAATGCGGGGCGAGTGAGCGGAACATATATTTAGTCACACTACTGGACAAAAAAGTTAGCTTGGTTGCACAAAGTGTAACATATAAAATATGCAATATCATAAAATATTAAATTACTTTTAACTGTTTCTTAATTATATAAAGTGCGAAACTCCTGATATACTACATTCTCACTTTATGCAAGCAGTTATTTGAAAATTTTTGTAAACATTCATAATGGCATCGTCAAGTTAAGCTAAAAAATAATTTGGATTGCATAATAGATAGTATATATTTATAGAATGGTTTCATAATAATCACGTAATCTATTACTTATATTTATGTACATCAATAAACCTCCAAAGAGACATCGTTTTCCAGTTAGTATTATCAGTCATGCAGTATGGTTATATCATAGGTTCAATAACAGTTATCGTGATATTCAGGAACATATGGTCTATCATGGGATTATACTAAGTCATGAAACAGTGAGGTTTTAGTGTTATAAGTTTGTACCTAATTTCCAATATGTAATAAGAAAAAGAGGTTTATGCAACAAACAAATAAGTTAATCTTTAATTACAAAAAAACATCTCATATACCATGCATATTTAATAATCAGTCATTTATTGTAATTCGGTCATTTAAAAGTAGTAATGAGGACTATTTTGTAATAGTTAATATTAATACTCTAGAAGTTAAGATAGTCGCTCAGAACTTATGTGCTTACCGTAAGAGTGATCAAGATGGCAGATATTTCTCATTAAAGGAACTTGAATCTTCTGTATATTATAGATCATTGTATTATTTTAATAATATAAAAGATAGTAGAGAGAATCAAGGACTCAAGAATATTCCAGGAGTCAAAGGATGTTTTTTATCCATAGATATGTGTCCATCAATAAAAATGTTAGAACATAATTTATTTGATGCAATTTTAAAAACTGCTAAAAGAAGTCAAGAAATAAACCTATTAATAGCTGTAAGTGGTTTATGGATAGCAACACATCTAGAAGACTTTATGTGGTTACAAACTCTTCCAACCCAAAATATAAAAATCACGTGGGTTAATCATAGTTTTAGTCATATTTTCTACCCTGATAAAGATTTTACAGACAATTTTTTATTACTACCAAATACTGATATAGAAAATGAAATATTACAAACCGAACACTTGCTAATTGAAAGGGGCGAATTACCATCTCCATTTTTTAGATTTCCTGGGTTAGTAGCCAGTCAAGAAATATTAGATATATTAACTTCTTATGGGCTAATACAATTAGGTGCAAGTGCGTGGATACATAAGCTTCCTGAACATGAAACAGTTAAAGATGGTGATATAGTATTAATCCATGGAAATGGTAATGAAGATAGAGTATCCCTAGATAAATTGATTAAATTAGTTCAATCAGATCAGTTTTTATGGAAAAATTTACAAACAGAACTAAGTTTGAGTAATATACTGCTATGATTTCAAGAGATAAAGTAGCTTACTAGAATACTCCCGTTTGATATATCCGAAAAAACTACTACTAGTCTTGAATGGCTCCCCGGGCCGGACTCGAACCAGCGACCGAACGGTTAACAGCCGTTTGCTCTACCACTGAGCTACCGAGGAACATTTGCCTTTATATAGACTAGGTTTCTTATAACAAATCTTTTGACTATGGTCCAGTATTTTCTTGTTTTATCTATAAAAAATCAATAGACCTCTTACAGAATTCGTTTATGCTGAGAAATTTAAAGGCAACTTGAAACCTCGACCCGCAGAGTATGAGTATACTCAAATGTACGTGAGGAGCAGAATACCGGTAGCACGTACAAATTACCAACAGAAGTGGTATTATGCAAGAGGTCTATTTAAGAAACATTACTATGCTGGTGTACCTGAGCATTCATTATTAATCCAAAACCAATAAGCATTGATACCATCATTGTACCACCGTAAGATATAAAAGGCAAAGGCACACCTACCACTGGCAATAATCCCATTACCATAGCTATATTTATAAATACATGACTAAATAGGATTGATGTTATGCCTATTACCATCAGTTTACTAAATATAGCTCTACAATTCACAGCAATCATTAATGAAATTATTATAATTGCAGAATAAAGAATTAACAGAAACAAACTACCAACAAAACCAAATTCTTCAGCAAAAGTAGCAAAGATAAAATCGGTCTGATGCTCTGGTAAAAAATCTAGATGGCTTTGGCTACCTTTAGCTAGCCCCTTGCCCCACAACCCACCAGAACCAATAGCGATTTTTGATTGAATAATGTTATATCCAGCTCCAAGAGGATCTTTTTCAGGATCAAAAAAAACCATGATTCGTTTTCTTTGGTAATCATGCATCACTTGCCACATAACTGGTATGCAAGTAAGGACTATAATACCAATTATCACAAAATTTCTCACTCTAAAACCAGCAGCAAAAAAAATAATACTAGCAATAATGATATTAATCACTCCAGTACCTAGATCCGGTTCTTTTATTATCAGTATAACTGGTACTATCACACCTATTATAGGCAATAATATCCTGTAAAATCTAGCACAGTTCTCAATTTTTAGTTGATGAAAATACCTAGCTAACATTAACACTAATGCTAGTTTTGTTGGTTCAGAAGGCTGCACACGGATAACTCCTAAATCTATCCAACGCTTTGCTCCCATAGAAATAGAGCCAAAAAGCTCAACACTAACTAATAAGATAATAATAGCAATGTAAAATATATATGAAAACTTAAATATATATTTTATATCAATGGTTGCAATAATAATCACAACTGGTAAAAACAGGAGAAAATGCATCATCTGCTTATACGCCCAAGGGTGAATATTACTATCTGAAGCGGAATACAGTACAACAAAACCAATGCTACAAATCACACTAATAAGAATAATTAAAGTAATCGGTAGCTTCTTTAGTTTTTCAAAATAATTTCTTTGAATTGACATTCTAGGTAGATATCCATAAAAATTAGCTGTAAAATGACATTATTGATTACGATTAAAAAACATGAAATTATTATTACATAACACACTTACTCACAAGAAAGAAGTTTTCGTACCGCTAGATAGTAATTTAATAAAAATGTATGTTTGCGGCCCAACTGTCTACGATCATCCCCATATTGGTAACGCTAGGTCCGTAGTAGTATACGATATTTTATACCGCTCACTAAGCAAAATATTTGGTCAAAATCATATAAAATATGTGCGTAATATTACCGATGTTGATGATAAGATAATAAATAGAGCCAAAGAACTCAAAATAACGATTTCTGACTTAACAGTTAGAATCACCGAAGAATTTCATGCTAATATGCAATATCTAGGTTGCAAAACGCCAAATATCGAGCCAAAAGCTACCATGCATATTGATGACATGATTGTGATTATTCAAAAATTACTTGACCTAAATCACGCTTATATCGCAGATAATCACGTTTATTTCGATATTTCTACCGCCCCAAATTATACAAAATTATCAAATCGTAATCTTGATGAAATGCTAGAGGGAGTGCGTATTGAAAATAATCCATCAAAAAAGCAACCATATGATTTTGTATTATGGAAACCAGCCAGTAAAGATGAAGAAATATTGGCAAATTTTGATAGTCCTTGGGGAAGAGGTAGACCAGGCTGGCATATAGAATGTTCAGCGATGAGCTATAAATATCTCGGAGAAAATTTTGACATTCATGGTGGAGGGGCAGACTTAATTTTTCCTCATCATACTAATGAGATAGCACAAAGTACATGTGCTTTCCCGAACTCTCACTTTGCTAAATATTGGGTGCATAATGGATTTCTGACCTGCAATGGTGAGAAAATGAGTAAATCGCTCAATAATTTTATTACGGTAAAAGACTTAATAGACCAAAAAATCCCTGGTAGCGTAGTTAGATTACTGTTATTGAGTAGCCACTACCGTAAACCATTAGATTACAACAATAAAGCTCTAGAAGATGCTACAAAAACCATAAATTATTGGTATAGAGCGATAGAAAATTTAGACATTAACAAACTTGACGTTCAGAACATTCCAGAAGAATTTTTATCTCACTTATTCGATGATATGAATACACCTCTAGCCATTAAAGTAATAAACGATTATGCTAAACTGATCTTTGCAAGTAACAAAGAAGATGATAAATACTTATATGCCTCTTACTTACTTTCATGCAGCAATTTTATAGGTCTAATGACCCAACCAGCTAGTAGGTGGTTTTACTGTGAAATAAATGATGAACCGATTCTCCAACATATTAAGCAACGTAGGCAAGCTAAATTACAAAAAAATTGGTTACTAGCTGACCAAATTCGTCAAAATTTATCAAAAGATGGCATAATTCTAGAAGACAAACTAGATGGATCAACTAGTTGGAGAAAAGTTTAATTAAGAATATTACGTTCAACATAACCCTTGCAAATATGTTGATCAAATATATAATAAGCTTTGCTTATTAATATTAAAGCAAAATTCACACGTAAGAGCCTAGTTGTTAGTCCAATTTCTTTGGTATCAACTCTTGCGGAGGAGTACCTATAATATGTAGGTACATAACTAACATTTTAAGGAGATTTAATAATGTCTAAACTACAAGCTGTTAATGTCAGAGATTTACTTGATGCGGGGGTGCATTTTGGTCATAAAACCTCACGTTGGAATCCAAAAATGGCATCTTACATTTATGGTGTAAGAGATGATATTCACGTAATTGACTTACAACAAACTACTGCTCTAATGCAGGTAGCTTTGGGTGTAATTTATGAAACTGTCAAGAAAAACGGTAAAATATTATTTGTCAGTACTAAAGTTCAAGCCAGTGATATAGTAGCTGAGTATGCAGAGAAATGTGGGCAATATTACGTTAACCACAGATGGCTTGGTGGTATGTTAACTAATTGGGGGACAATTTCTGGCTCAATAAAAAAGCTAGATAATCTTGAGAAAATTTTGGGGAATGAAGAGGAATATTCCGGTTATACTAAGAAAGAAATACTGGAAATGACCCGTAAAAAGGATAAATTACTTAAATCCTTAGGGGGTATTAGACATATTGGGACAAGACCCAATTTGCTTGTGGTAATTGATACTAATAAAGAGCATTTAGCAATCCAAGAAGCAGTAAAGTTAGGTATCCCAATAATTGCTATTGTTGACACTAATTCCAATCCAGATAATATAGACCACCCTATTCCCGGTAATGATGATGCAATAAGATCTATAAGACTCTATTGCACCTTGTTTGCTGATGCCGTACTTGCCGGTATAGAAGAGGCTTTAGCTGCATCTGGTGTTGATTTAGGAAGCATAGCTACTCATGAAGAAAAAGGTACAAATATAAAAGGTGTTACTAAGTTAAAATCAACCAAGAAATTTTCTAAGACTCTATATCTAAATAATCAAGAAGCACTAGAGTCAGAGTTTGAGACAGCTTTAGAGCTTGCAGAAGTTGCTGCAACAACAAAATAACTAGTACTTATGGGGGTATTAACTTAATTAAGTAGCCTCGATGTTATTCCTGTTAAGGTTGATGCTATCCCTGATTCCCCTTCGATGTCATTCCTACTTCAGTGCGGAATCTAAAGAAACAGACAGGAATGGTGCTTTAGACATTTTATATCCCAGTCTAGGCTGGGATGACATTAGACCTCTTTCGAAACTCGCTTGTGCCTGAGGGATTTGAAGGAGACGCTTCACCTCGAACCGCAGCATACTCTAATGTACGTGAGGATTCGAGTACCGCATCGACGTACAAATCACCAGCAGAAGTAGAGTTTCGAAGGAGGTCTATTGAAGGTGTAGGGATGCTAGGTCGCAGGAACACCAATTCTTGAAGTTATACTTGAGTATACTACTCCTCAATCCAATAAAAATAACTATAAACCTTAAATAAAGGAGAGTAAAATGATAAATGCTGAACTTCTAAAACAATTAAGAGAGAAAACTGCTGCAGGAATGATGGACTGCAAGAAGGCTTTGCTTGAAGCAAAGGGAGATTTTGAAGCAGCTATTGATTGGTTAAGAAAAAAAGGATTATCAGCTGCAGCAAAAAAAGCAGATAGAATTGCTGCTGAAGGACTAACAGCAATAAGCATTAAAGATAATGTTGGGGCTATTATAGAAGTAAATTCGGAAACAGATTTTGTTGCAAGAAACGATAAGTTTCAGCAATTGGTTAGGAATATTGCTGAACTAGCTTTGACACAAGATAATTTACCATCACTAAAATTAGCAAAAACATCAACAGGTAGATCAGTTGAAGAAGAAATATTAGACAATATTGCTACAATTGGTGAAAATTTAAATCTACGTCGTATGGATGTTTTACGGGTATCAGAAGGTGTGATTGCATCTTATGTACATAATACCGTTGCTGATGGTCTAGGTAAGATTTCTGTCATTGTTGGTTTACAATCAACTACCAAAGATAAAGCTAAGCTTCTAGAATTAGGACAGAAAATTGCTACCCATATAGCGGCAAGTAATCCTTATAGCCTTGATGCATCAAGTTTGGATCAAACATTAATTGAACGCGAAAGAAATATATTTTTTGAACAATCAAAAGCTTCCGGTAAACCGGACAATATCATTGAAAAAATGGTTGAAGGTAGAATACGTAAGTTCCTAGCAGAAGTTGTTCTGCTTGAACAAAACTTTTTATTTGATGATAAATTAACAGTTTCTGAAGTTATGGATAACGCTGCAAAAGAATTAGGAACTTCGATTAAAATTACACAATTTATAAGATATGAACTAGGTGCAGGCATAAAGCAAGAAGATAAGAATTTTGTGGACGAAGTTGCAGCTGTCATGCAAAGTTAGGAAAAACTGATTATATTTGAGAAAATAATGATTTGGTCAGCAAAAGACTTAACTAGTGCGTTGAATATTGAAGTACATCCTGATATTCAGGGGAGGCAGATTCAGTTTAATTCTAATTCCGTTATAAACGGCGATCTGTTCATTGCTCTGCAAGGTAATAATGATGGACATAATTATGCCTTACATGCTCTGCAGCGAGGGGCAAATGCAGTAATTATTAGTAAGGAAATAAAAGGATTATCTGATAATAAAGTAATTATGGTCTCTGATACCTTAACTGCTCTACACCACATGGCTGAGTATAAACGTAAAAAATCTAAAGCAAGGTTTATTGGTGTTACCGGTAGTATTGGTAAAACGGGTACTAAGGAAGCAATCAAAACTATATTAAGTTATTTTGGACCTACTTTTGCTAGCAGAGGAAATTTTAACAACCACCTTGGCGTGCCTATAAATCTTGCTTCGATGCCTGATGATATAGAATATGCTGTTTTTGAAATGGGTATGAATCATTCAGGAGAAATAAGAGAGCTGACAAAAATGGTACGACCTAACATATCAGTAATCACCACAATAGCGGAAGCCCATCTTGAATTTTTTGAATCTATGCTTAGTTTGGTTGATACCAAATGTGAAATTTTTGAAGGAATGCCAAAAAATGGCATAGCTGTTGTAAATTCAGACCATCAATATTATGACAGAATTTTACAGAATCTTAAACAATTATCGATTAATAATATATATAGTTTTGGTAAGTCTGAAGGCACAGATTCTAGATTAACATCATATGAGCATGTTGGACAAGAAGTACGTCTACATTATTCTATCTGTAACACTAAAATAGATACTAAAATTCCTTTTGTACCGGAACATTATGCTAGAAATTATACTGCCGCTCTTCAGGTAGCAGCAATACTGAACTTAGATATTAATGCTACAGCAACACAATTAAGCAAAATATCATTAACTGAAGGATGTGGTAAATTAGTCAACGCTAAATATAATGATCAGAACTATCAAATCATCTGTGATTATTATAATGCTAATCCAGCATCAGTAAAAGCTGCTTTATTATATCTAAAACAGCTTAGTGGACAGAAAAAAGTTGCTATACTAGGTGATATGCTAGAATTGGGAGAAAATTCCATAAAATTCCATAAAGACTTAATACCAGCAATTATTGACTCCGGTACTAAGAGGGTTTTTTTAGTAGGTAATCTTACCAAACATATATACGACTCTTTGCCAAATGACATAGAAAAAATGCATTTTGATAATGTTGATTTGTTGATAGAAAACTTAAATGAATTACTTAAAGGCGATGAATTACTCTTACTAAAAGGATCTAACAGTATCCAACTTAGTAAAATTATACAATCTTTTGAATTGCTACAATGATATACAACCTTCTTGCCCCCTATATACATAAATTACATATAGCAAATTTATTCCACTATGTTACTTTTCGTATTGGACTTGCCATATTATTTAGTTTGACCCTTTCTTTTTTAATAGGACCTAGATTAATTAGATTTTTACAAAATTTACAAAAATATGGTCAACCAATTCGTGACGATGGACCAGAAACGCACAAAGCAAAAGTAGGAACACCAACTATGGGGGGGATAATGATTCTCTTCACCGTTTGTCTTTCCACTCTATTATTCTCTGACCTTACTAATAAATATATATGGATAGTGTTATTTGTCTTTGTTAGTTTTGGTGTACTTGGTTTTATGGATGATTATGCTAAAGTAACAAAAAACCACCATAAAGGCGTTAGCGGAAAGAAGAAATTATTTTTTCAGTTCACTATTTGTCTAATTGCCTGTTTACTATTAAGAGATTCCAATAGTCAAGGAAACAATCTGCTAACTATTCCATTTTTTAAAAATTTATTGATTGATTTAGGTTTGTTTTATATACCATTTAGTATGTTTGTGATAGTTGGTGCATCAAATGCGGTAAATCTAACAGATGGTCTTGATGGTCTTGCCATAGTACCTATTGCTATTACTGCAGGTTCTTTTACCTTAATTATTTACTTGGTCGGTAATAGTTTCTATGCAAATTATCTACAAATTATGTATATACCAAATATTTCTGAATTAACTATCTTCTGTGCTTCAATTGTTGGTGCTAGCCTAGGATTCTTATGGTTTAATGCCCAGCCAGCAGAAATTTTTATGGGAGATACTGGAAGCCTAAGTCTAGGTGGCGTTCTTGGTGTTATTAGCGTTATAACCAAACATGAAATTGTACTAGCAATTATTGGCGGATTATTTGTTATTGAAACTTTATCAGTAATTATTCAAGTATATTATTTTAAAGCTACTAATGGTAAAAGAATTTTCAAAATGGCCCCGCTGCACCATCATTTTGAGAAACATGGCTGGCCGGAATCAAAAGTTGTGATACGTTTTTGGATTATAGCCATAATATTTGCTCTAATTGGTTTATCTTCACTAAAACTGCGGTAGAAAAGCTATAGTCAATTCAGGAAGATTGGGTAGCAGGAGCGATCGAAGACGGCACTACCTACTTCTCATCAATTGACTATATATATTATACCATTTCCGAAAACTAATCATCACGTCGTCGTACTTCATGATCTCCGCTCCGGTGCTTGACACTCGTACTCCGAGTAGCAATTTAGTTTTGGGAAATGGTATTATTATTGCTGATTATGACATGCACAATTATTGATTGTAATTTTAAATTATTTTACAGTCTAAGATTAAATTATTGTTGATTATTTAATTATTTGCTATATAGTTGATCTAAGACAAAAAAATAGCTTTATGAAAACTACCTTACCTAGCCGATCACTAGTTATTAAAGAAAAACTAGACAATATTGTTAAAGAAATTCTAGACGTAGGCAAATCAAAAATAGCG
Source organism: Candidatus Tisiphia endosymbiont of Empis tessellata (assembly GCF_964031035.1). Taxonomy (NCBI): domain Bacteria; kingdom Pseudomonadati; phylum Pseudomonadota; class Alphaproteobacteria; order Rickettsiales; family Rickettsiaceae; genus Candidatus Tisiphia; species Candidatus Tisiphia endosymbiont of Empis tessellata. The sequence goes on from NZ_OZ034997.1 coordinate 961,666, forward strand.
ATGATTATTTTATTTGGTTCTTATGCTAGAGGCGATTGGGTACAAGACATATATCAGCAAGAGCATATTACCTACAGCTATCAAAGTGATTTTGATCTTTTGTTGATTTTAAAGAAAGGCAAATATGCAGGTCATCAAGCTAGAGAATTACAATATACGATAGAAAAAAGGCTCGATAAAAAATTCCCAATTACTATAGATACCATGATAAAAAGGCAGTCAGTTACCCTGATATTTGAGCCTATTAAGCGGATAAATAGCCAATTGGAAAAAGGTCAGTATTTCTTTTGTGATATCAAGAAAGAAGGAGTTCTTTTATATGATAGTGGTGAATTTTAGTTTGGAAGAGGTAAAGGATTTCTTATTGGCGTAAATGCTTATCTTGAAAATAATGAAAATGCTTTATCAGCCTTTTCACTTCATCAAGCTACCGAGAGCTTTTATAATGCTGTTCTGCTAGTTTCTACTGGTTATAAACCAAAGTTACATGATATACTGGAACTTAACAAGCAGGCTAGAATTTATCATTATGACCTCTACAAGATATTTCCACTTGAGACCCTTGAACAAGAAGAGTGCTTTAAGTTACTCCTAAATGCTTATGTTGGTGCAAGATATGATAAACACTATAAAATTAGTAAAGAACAATTACTTTATCTTATCAACCGGGTAGAAGAATTAAAGACAGTTACTGAAAGAATCTGTTTAGAAAGAATTAATAATACAGAAGTAACGTAATTGTATATACTCACATGATTTGGAAAATTGGAAATGATACTTACAAGACCAAAAACGATGTCATTCCCCACAGGGAATGCTCTCTAGGTTTTTTACTAATCAGGAATAGGAGTTTATGGATAAAAATTTAAAACAAACTAGTTTTTTATTTGGTAGTAATGCTGTTTTTATAGAAGAGCTATATCAGCTATATTTATCAGATCATACAGCAGTTGATGAAAGCTGGCAAAACTATTTCCAAAATATTGAGAATAATAATAGTTACCAAGTTAATAAAACTATTGCTCATGTTATTACTTCACCTCAAGAAAAACCTTTGCCGTATGTTACGGAATTTTCTGCTGCAACTAACAAGCTCAGAGCAAAAGCAATGATTGCCAGCTACCGTAATTATGGACATTATTTAGTCAAGCTAGATCCCTTGAATCTTGAAGTTCTTAAGACTAAAAATGAGTTGAGACTTAATATAGAAGATTTTGGTTTTACCAAAGATCAGTTGAATAATATTATAGAAATTGATGATGAATTTTTTGGAATAAAAGCATGTTCACTTAAGGAATTAGTTAATTTACTTGATCAAACTTATACTAAAGATATTGCCGTAGAACTTGCTCATGTGACCAATGAAGATGAGAAAATTTGGTTTTTTGAGCAGATAGAAAATAACCAGAGTCTATTAGAATTAGAACAAAACAAGAAGAATATATTGCAAGACTTAGTAGAAATTGAAGGATTTGAACAATATCTACATACCAAATTTCCTGGAGCAAAACGCTTCTCAGTGGAAGGTGGAGAGGCAAGTGTAGTGGCTATAGATAAAGCTATAGATATGTCTATTATCCATGGAATAGAAGATGTAGTAATAGGTATGGCTCACCGAGGAAGACTTAGCACACTAGCTAAGGTAATGACTAAACCTTATAAAGCTATTTTATCTGGATTTATAACAGGTAGTATATTGCCAACCGATTTAGGTGTTTCAGGTGATGTGAAGTATCATATTGGCTATTCATCAGATCAGATAAGAGAGGGGGTTAAGGTACATCTTTCTATGGCAGATAATCCATCGCATTTAGAAGCGGTGAATCCGGTAGTAGCTGGTAAAGTACGAGCAAAACAGGATAGCATCCAAGATACTAATCGTAAGAAAGTAATGGGTATTTTGGTTCATGGTGATAGTGCTTTTTGTGGTCAGGGTGTAGTAGCTGAGAGTTTATTTATGTCGGATATAAAGCCTTATAATGTTGGCGGGATTATTCACTTTGTCATTAATAATCAGCTTGGATTTACAGCGAATAGTTATGACACTAGACCAGGTAGATATTCTACTGAATTTGCTAAGATAATTAATAGTCCAATACTACATGTAAATGGTGATGATATTGAATCAGTGATCAAGGCTACCAATATTGCAGTGAATTATCGGTATAAATTTGCTAGAGACATAGTAGTTGAGATCATTTGTTATCGTAAATATGGTCATAATGAAGGTGATGAACCTATGTATACTCAAGCTGTTATGTATAATGTAATAAAAAATAAGCAATCCCTGGCAACTATTTTTGCAAATAACCTAATAGCAGGTGGAATAATTGACCAAAATTATTTTCCTACATTAAAAGAACAATTTAAACTGAAATTAGATCAAGAATATGAACAAGCCAAAAATTATCAACCGCAAGCTCAGTTTTTAGAAGGTTTATGGTCTAGTTATACTAGATCAAATGCTCAAATGCTCCCTACTGGTGTTAACAAAAATACCTTAAAAGAACTTGGTATAAAGCTTTGCCAGATACCAAAAGATTTTCCTTTAAATCCCAAACTTGCAAAATTATTTGAATTAAGAGAAAATACCTTAAAGCAAGATAGACCTATTGATTGGGCAACTGCAGAACAGTTAGCCTTTGCTAGTTTATTAAATTCAGGCACTAGAATACGTTTTACTGGTCAAGATTGTGGGCGTGGCACTTTCTCTCACCGTCATTCAGTGTTACATAGTCAGGTGGATGATAGAACTTATACACCATTAAATAATTTATCGCAAAGCCAAGCAAATTTTGAAATTGCTGACAGTAATTTATCTGAATATGCAGTTTTAGGTTTTGAGTATGGTTATTCATTAGTTAATCCAAAAGATTTAGTAATTTGGGAAGCTCAATTTGGTGATTTTGCTAATGGAGCTCAAATAATTTTCGACCAATTCATTTCCAGTAGTGAAAGCAAATGGCTCAGGATGAGCGGTATAGTAGTACTACTACCACATGGACTTGAAGGACAAGGTCCAGAGCATAGCTCTGCAAGACTCGAGAGGTTCTTGCAGCTTGCTGCTGAAAATAATATGCAAGTTACATATCCTACGACGCCATCTTCATTTTTTCATTTATTACGTCGTCAAATATACAGTAATATTCGTAAACCACTAATAGTAATGTCACCAAAATCTTTATTAAGACATAAAATGGTTGTATCACCTCTCTCCCAGCTTGATAAGAATACGAGCTTTATACCTGTACTAGACGAAATTAATGATGCTATAAATGCCAAGGAAGTGAAACGAATTATATTATGTAGTGGTAAAGTCTACTATGATTTATTAGAAAAAAGAGAAGAAAAGAATATTTTAGATATTGTGATTATTAGACTTGAACAGCTATATCCGTTTCAAACGGATTTTGTAGTTAAAATATTAGGTAAATATCATAAAGCTAAAGAGTTTATTTGGTGTCAAGAAGAACCTAAAAATATGGGGGCATGGAATTTTGTTAAAGATCACTTAAATGATATCCTAAAAAATGCATCAATTAATAATCAATTTGTATATGTTGGTAGGAATGAGTCTGCTTCACCAGCAGTTGGCTCACCGATCATACATAATGAGCAACAGAAAAAATTGCTTGAAGAAACCTTGATAATTAAGGGATAGAGTTAAGTTAGACACTTTAGCATAATTATTTAGTTATTTAAATCTAATGCACCTAAAGCCAAGGTTAAACCAACGTAATTATTATTTTTAAACCTAGTAAAACAATTTTGTGGGTCTGAGATTTCTAATGTTACTACCTGCCAAGTTAGCATTATATAAGCACAGAGAATAACTATATAGTTAGGTCGATGGGTTGCTATAATGTTAGAAAGTATGAATAATAATATGAAGATAGTATAGTAAATATATAAATGTAATTTATAATTTCTCTTTTCTAAAAAAAGTGGCATTGATTTGACATTAATCTTTTTGTCGTACTCTATATCCATAAAGCCATAAATAATGTCATAACCGATAGTCCAAAAACAGCAGGCAATATACATAATAACAGCTTCTAGTGATATTTTATCAATTACCGCACTATTACCAATTAAAACTCCATTAAATGTTAACCCTAGAAATACTTGTGGAAAGAAAGTAATTCTCTTCATTAGTGGATATAAAACGATCAAGATAAAGGAAAAGAACCCTAAGCAAATTGCTGTTTTATTTAATGACAATAAAATGGTCAGGGAAATAATTGATAATATAGTTAATAAAATCATCGCGTCACTTACATTCAATGATCCATTCGCCAAAAGTCTGTTTTTTGTTCGTAAAACATGCTTATCAAAATCTTTATCAAAAATATCGTTAAGAATGCAACCAGCTCCCCTAGTAATGATACTTCCGATAAAAAATAATGATAATAATTTTACTAAATTATAAATTGCAATATTGGTAAGAAGTACCCCAAAGCATGTTGAGAAAAATAGTAACAGATAGCCAGTAGGACTTTGCAGTCTCATTAATTTAAGGCTCAGAAAAAATTTATTTGGCATCACTATTAATTATAATATATCTTGGTTAAAAAAATGAGCAATACCACAAAAATAATGATAATAGCTATTAGTAGAACATAAAAATCTGCTATATTCACAAATATAACCAAATTTGGCATAACTCGTTATAGCTAACCCGATTAGTATTATACCAAACTCACAAACGTCTATTAGCGAGAAGCCACTTTAGTAGCGACGAAGCAATCAATGATGAGATATGGGTTGCTTTCGTCGACCTTTGGTCTCCCCCCCCCTCGTAATGACGGCGTAGTGCTAACTAGAGTTAACTATATATCGAATTCAGGTTAGTTAGCAACACTCCCTATATAATTAGGATATTATTATGATAGCATTTCCAAAAGATTATAGCTTTAGTGAAAGCGAAAGAAAATGGCAAAAATTTTGGCAAGAACAAAAAATTTATCTTTGGGATAAAAATGAAACAAGAGAAAATAGTTTTATAGTAGATACTCCGCCACCAACAGTCTCAGGACAACTGCATATAGGACATGTTTATAGTTATACCCAGGCGGATTTTATTGTCCGTTTTAAACGGATGCTAGGCAAAAATATTTTTTATCCAATCGGTTTTGATGATAATGGTTTGCCTACCGAACGTTTAGTTGAAAAACAAAAACAGCTAAAAGCAGCTAGTATGGCAAGAGAGCAATTTATTGAAATATGTAAAGAAGTCGTTATTTCTGAAGAAGAAAAGTTTCGTTCATTATTTAATCAAATGGCTTTATCGGTTGATTGGACTTTAGAGTATCAAACAATTAATCCGTTATCACGAAAAATATCACAAATGTCATTTTTAGACTTAGTCGATAAAGGAGAAATTTACCGCAATAATCAACCAATATTGTGGGATACAGTTGATCAAACGGCTTTGGCTCAGGCTGATATCGAAGATCAAGAAAAAACCTCAATGATGAATGACATAATTTTCCAGACTAATAAGGGTGAGAAGATTATTATTGCTACCACTAGACCAGAATTGTTAGCAGCGTGCGTTGCGGTATTTTATAACCCAAATGATGATAGATACAAACATTTGCAAGGGCAATTTGCCATAACACCGCTATTTGATGTTAAAGTATCTATTTTAGCAGATGATTTAGTGCAAATAGATAAAGGAACTGGGCTTGTTATGTGCTGTACTTTTGGTGACGTAACCGACATAACTTGGTGGAGAACGCATAATTTACCTATGAAGATTATTATAGATAAAAAAGGTACGATAGATTTCCCAGCCGAATTATCAAATTCATCTTCTTATAATCAGATAAATGGCTTGAAAATAAAAGATGCCAGAAGTAAAATTATTGAAATCTTAAAAGAGAAAAATTTATTAATTAAACAAGTAGAAATTACTCAAACAGTAAAATGTGCTGAACGTTCAGGGGCGCCGCTAGAAATACTTACAACACCTCAATGGTTTGTTTGTACGATAAAACATAAAGACATTTTAATGCAACGAGCAAATGAGATTAATTGGTATCCCCAAAATATGAAAATTAGGCTTGAGAACTGGATAAATAGCCTATCATGGGATTGGTGTATAAGTCGTCAACGCTATTTTGGCGTGCCATTCCCTGTTTGGTATTCTAAAAGAATTGGTGAAGTAGGCAAAGCTATATTTCCAGATATAACCCAACTACCGGTAGACCCAACCCAAGATTTACCAATTGGCTATTCGCGAGAAGAGGTAGAGCCAGATTATGACGTTATGGATACTTGGGCTACTAGTGCCATCTCGCCGCAATTAAGTAGTCACGGTATATCTGAAAAGTTTAATATAGATGCTGAGCGTCACCATAAATTATTTCCAGCTGATTTACGCCCGCAAGCTCATGAAATTATTAGGACATGGGCTTTTTACACAATACTTAAAGCTCAATTGCATGAAAATACCCTACCTTGGAAAAACATCATGATTAGTGGATGGTGTCTTGCATTCGATCGTAGCAAAATGTCAAAATCTAAAGGGAATATTATTGTACCACAAAAATTGCTAGAGCAATACGGTGCTGATGTAACACGTTATTGGACTTCTAAATCTAGACTTGGGGCAGACACTGTTTACTCTGAAGACGTAATGAAAAATGGCAAGAGGCTTGTTAATAAATTATGGAATGCTTGTAAATTTGCGGCTATTCATTTTGATAAATTAGATATACTAGATAAAAACGCCCAGATTTCTGATATAGAAAGCAAGATTTGTCATAAGTTTGACCAGTGGTTAATAGTTAAACTAGTTGAGTTAGTAAGCAAAATTGAATCAGATATGCAAAATTATGAGTATGCCAATGCTGTGGATTTGATAGAAAAGTTTTTTTGGTCAGTATTTTGTGATAATTACCTCGAGATAACTAAAACCCGAGCTTATAATATGGATGGTTCAGATAATAAAGGGCAGTATAGTGCCATAATAACCTTATATCATTCTATAAAAATCTTGCTTAAATTATTAGCTCCTTTCCTTCCACATATAACAGAAGAAATTTGGCAAATTTTGTATAGTACAAAATCTATACATACAAGGGGCAACTGGCCTCAAATCAAAAATTTATCTTTTCCGGTAGATCAAATTCAGCCTGATAGACTTATTGAAATACTAGACTTGGTTAGGAAAGCTAAAGCAGAAAAGAATTTGTCAGTCAAAGCTGATATTGGGATACTAGAAATTATAGGAGAAAAACTTTCTGATGAGTTAATAATAGATCTCAAAAACGTTACGTCTGCTCGCACCATAGAATTTGTTGAGCAATTTTCATCAACAAGTCAAGTATTAAAGAATGGCGATGTTGTAATTAATGTAATATATACTCAAATGCTTTGAAAAATTGATAAATCAATTTACAAATTTGGTGTGTAATATTTTAGGGTTTCCTATGATACTATATAATTTATTTTTTTACTTTTATTTATTATGATGCAAAATTTTATTTGTTACAATATAAATTTTATGATAACCTAAATATTAGGAAACTTTAAAAGGTTACGGCGGCATAGTTTATGACTACAAATCAAACAGGACAAAATAAAGTTCTTTGCCTTTCAGGTGGTGGGGTAAAAGGAATAGCTGAGTTAGTTGTACTAGCGAAAATAGAAGAAATAACCCAGCAACCTATATCTAAATTATTTAATATTATTTCTGGCACTAGTGTTGGTAGGTTAATTGCAGCCTTATTGACAATTCCTAAAGAAGAAGGATCAACAGAACCTCGTTATTCAGCTAAAGAAGCTTTGGAATTATTTGAAAATACTGCTCCTGAAATCTTCCCCAAAGCTGGTTTAACTGGGGAATAATAAAACACAAATATAGTCAAAAACCTTTGTAGGAAATGCTAGAAAAGCATTTAGGGGATAATAGATTAGATGATAGTCTATGCCGTCTTATTATACCAGTTGCTGATTTGAATGAAGGAAAGAATAGTATGAAGATCTTTGACAGTCATGATAAACATAGTCCACATATTAGAACAAAGGATGTGCTTCTTGCAACTACAGCAGCCCCAACCTATTTTAAAGCTGTTATTAATGAAGAAGCTGTAAGAGATTATGATTATGCTGCGGGTAAGCCTTATGCTTTTGCCGATGGTGGTCTTGGTGCTAATCGTCCAGCTGCTACAGTGCTACAGGTGCTTAAAGAAGGGCTTAGTTATCATGAACAAGCAGACATTATGGAACGCACTATGATTTGTTCTATCAATTTTGGAAAAGGTGAGCAAACAAAATCCCAAATACCATCACCTAATTTTGATGGAGCATTAGGGTGGTTAATTAACGGCTTAATTGATACACTTATGAAAAATGACGAAGAAGCTGATGTAAATGAGGTTAGGTTATATCTAACAAGTGAAGGACAAAATACAGAGATATGGCTTCCTATTCCAAAAGAATGTAGCAAATTAGATGATTCTAGCCAAAATAATATAGCAAAGTTAAAAATAGTTGCTGAGCAATATTTGAAAAATAATTCCAAGTTAGTACAAGATCTGTGTGATAGGTTAAAAGTTGATTGGAAAGATAATATTGAGGAATCTAAAGTCTCAAATATAATGGTAAGTAATGGAGCTAATGATGAAGATTATGAAAGTGATAGAAAATCAGACTATTCTGATATAGTGGTGGCTACTGCAGAACCTGAAGTCTTAAATGCAATGGTAAGTAATGAATTAGAATCTAGTAGTACTATAGTGAGTAATGGAGAAACAGATTCTACTGTAAGTAGTGAGAAATTTACAACAACACTTCAGTGGATTAAAGAGTTATATGCAAAGGATTCCAAATGTGCATTAGAATATTTAGAATATGTTAATAATGTATCTCCTGAAGAGTTAGATCTTACTACAATTGCATCACTACCTGAAGAAGTACAGAAAACCGTTCAATGGATTGTAGGGTTAGATATAGAGAGTCGTTCAGAGCTATTAGAAAATATTAAGTCATTAATAATTAGTACCTCTCATGATGATAAGTATAATATGTCTTATGTTCAAGAAGTGACTAAACTTGAGGGACAGGATACACTATACGAGCATGCTGACGACTTAGTTGACTGTTATTAGAAAGTAAAAAATGTATTACTTTGCCAGTCGACCGACTTTTAAATTTCTCTGATTGCAGACTTTAAGCTTTTGTTGTATGTTACATAAAAAACTCTAAAGAACAATGGCAATATCTATTAAAGAACTTGAAGAAATTATACGTTATAGCTTTCCAAATGCTAAAACAAAAATTGTTGATTTAGCTGGAGATCAGGATCATTATTCCTTAGAAATACAAGATGATGCTTTTCTTGGAATCAGTCTAATTAATCAGCACAAGATGGTAAAAAAAGCTTTAGCAGAAATACTGAATAATAATAAATTACATGCTATCACTATAAAAACTACCAGTTCTCCATTAAATATAGTCAAATAATCATACACCTGCATTCCCAACATTGGGGTAGTTATTGTTCTATACTACTATCATAAGCAAAAGTTAGTGTTACAGTTGTACCTATACCTATTTTACTTTGTAGATCAAATTTACCTCTCATTAGTTCAACCAACTTTCGAGTGAGTGGTAAACCAAGACCAGTCCCTTGATATTTTCTGCCAACGGCACTATCAATTTGACCAAATGTTGAGAGTACTTTTGGAATATCTTTCTCATCAATTCCTATACCAGTATCTATAACTTGCACATAAACTAGTCCTTGAGATTCATTTTTTTCAGCATGAATTGTTATAGAACCTAATGCGTTGGTGAATTTTATAGAATTAGATAAAAGGTTAAAAAATACTTGTTTAAGCCTTTTGGGATCTGCTTTTATAATAATATGATCTTTTGGTAGTTTTTCAATTAATGCTACATTCGCTTGGTCAGCTCTTGGTTTCATTATCCTTATAGTAGAAGTAATTAATTTATTTAGGTCTAACTCTACAAAATCAACTAATAGCTTGTCAGCAGATGCTTTTGACAAGTCTAATATATCGGTTATTATACCTAGTAAATGCTTGCCTGCGTTATGAATATCTTTTACATAAACATCATGTTCCTTATTGTAAGGTGTAGACATCATAATTTCTGAAAAGCCTATAATAGCATTTAGAGGGGTACGCAGCTCATGACTAACATTGGCAAAAAATTTAGTATGAGCAGAACTTTCATTTCTAACCTTAGTTACTGCTTCCTCTAATGCTTTATTAGCCTCAAATTGCCGGTCTATAATTTTTTGTGCATAATTTGTGTTGCTCATAACTATAACTAAAAATATTACCAAAATGATAACAAAAGTTAATAATACTTTTCTTTCAAGCTCTATAATACTTGACCATAAACTAGTAATATTGGTATGTATCTCTAATACACCATCAACAGGATAGTTCAATGGATCACGGTTTATTATTGGGATATAACTTGTTATACAAGATGCTTTCTTTACCTCCCCTGATATATGTAACATGGCTCTAGGAATTAATAGATGAGTTGTTATCCCTTTAAAAGCTTTGTTAAAGGCTTGTTCTATACTCAATTCTTTTAAAAAATATCTATCAATTTTGGTAAGAATTTTTTGATACAGAGTATCTTCAGGAAAATTCATGTGACTTGTTACTTGAATTGGCGAACTAGTTATAATTTTATTACCTTGTAGATCATATAAAGAAATATAGGCATTAAGATTAACAAAAATATCAACTGAAGTAGTTGCAAACCTAATAAAATCTGTATCTTGTAATAAATTTATATAACCAAATTCATGTATCTTATCTACAGCAGTTCTATTCCTATCCCAAACATTTTTTGTATAAACATCAGCTATTTTAATATTTGTTTCTCCGACTTGCTTTAAAATCATTTCTTCAATAATGAAGTAACGATAGTAAATCATATTTACAATAATGTTTATAAATAAGCCAATGGATGACAGTCTAACAATATATTTATTTTGAATCATTAGGTTTGCACATATATTACTTACACATATAGACACAGGACAATATTAAAGTCATAACTAATAGCTGATATTTCCTTTGTAACCTTATCATTCCTAATCACACGAATTCGCATAGGCGTCAACTTAAGAATCTAGCATGTCATTGCGAGGAGACCATAAGGTCGACGAAGCAATCTATATGACAAGTTTCATGGATTGCCTGCCACGCTCACGTACGTTCGCTCGCTAATAGACAGTTTAAGCCTTACAACAACGCTTCGCAATGACGATTTTTTAACTTTCAACAGTTATGCCCAATTACCCTACCCATTGTATACTGCTCGTAAATGAAGAGTTGGTAGACGATAGTATAACTTCAAGAAGAGCTAGCAGTAGTAAAGTCGAGCTGCTAGGCGTACATTAGTACGTGAGCAGCTTCGATCTTTAGACACGACGACGCCAATTCTTGAAGTTCACCGAGTATACCCTTTATTTTTTCAATTCATTGCTACTTTTATTAGTCAAGATTAATCCCATAATTAAATCATAAGCTCTAGCAAATTGATAATCTTTTTTATAAAGATCAGATAATTGTTCTAGAGTATTTTTTGGTTTGGTATTTTTTGTAGTATCATCTGTTTTCTTAATAAGTTCTTTATTTTTATCTGTAGTATCTACTTTTTTATCATCATTTTTATTATTATCGTTTTTTAGATAATTCTTTAGAGAAGATTCAGAAAATCTCTTATCTATTGATTTTGTTTCGGGATACTTAACTTCTGCCATCTCAACCACTATGTCAGGTTCAATACCCTCTGCTTGAATTGAACGACCACTAGGAGTGTAATATTTAGCTGTTGTAAGCTTTATAGCAGCTCTAGGACTAATTGTAGTAAAGCTTTGCACGGACCCTTTACCAAAAGATTTTGTTCCAAGTATTACTGCTTTTTTATGATCTTGCAATGCACCAGCTACGATTTCTGCAGCTGAAGCAGATCCAACATTAATAAGAGCAACAATCGGGACAGATGGTGCTTTTTCTGCAAATTTATTGCTAGTCAATACCGAATTACTATTTTTGCTTCTGCCTTTGGTAGTAACGATTACCCCAGAATCAATAAAATATTCGCTAACCGCAACAGCCTGATCTAACAAACCACCACCATTATTACGTAGGTCTAAGATAATACCTTTTAGACCATTTTTACTTTCATTTTTTAAAGTTTTTATAGATTTTTTTAATTCTGCAATAGTATGTTCATTAAAACTCCCTATCCTTACGTAAGCGATATTATTTCTCTCTAAATGGGCTTTTACTGGTGTAATTGTAACTATTTCTCTAGTAAGTTCAAGTTCCTTTGGCTTGCTTTCACCTTCCGTGATTACCAATAATTTTACCTTTGCCCCTGGTTCTCCACGCATCTCTCTGACCGCTTTATTAAATCCCAAATTTGATACCAACTCATCATTAACCCCCACAATATAGTCTCCAGCTTTTATACCTACCTTATAAGCTGGTAGATCATCAATAGGGGAAATGACTTTGATAGCACCATTGTCATACTGCACTTCAACACCAATACCTCCAAATTCTCCTTTAGTGTGGTCAAGAAAATATTCTAGATCCTCATCAGTAATGTAGTTAGAATGAGGATCTAGCGAAGTTAACATGCCTTCTATAGCTGCATCAGTCATTTTTTGTTTTTCAGGATATTGGACATAGTCTCTATTAACACGTTCAAAGATATCTTGGAATTGTTTTAAATAAGCTGAATTTGGTAATTCTTTCTTCTTTACTTCTTCAGCAAATGTTATATTAGAAAAAATGATAGAACTTGATAATAATATTGTAATTAAACGTAAGAACATAGTACTCCTGTAATTTATAAGTAGTTGGTAGATGACGCAATTTTAAATATCTAGATTGTTTATAATAGTATCCATTTTAATTAAAGCCTGATCATAAATAAACTGGAAACGTTTTTCTGGTTTCTTGCCCATAAGATTGTCTACCATCTTAGCAATATTATCAAAATCATCTATAGTAACTTTTAAAAGTGACCTATTTTTTGGATTCATTGTTGTTTCTTTTAACTGAGCTGGCATCATTTCCCCCAGTCCCTTAAATCTACCAATGTCTATTTTAGCTTTACTATTTTTTAATAATCTAGCAGTTAAATCAGTCTTTTGTTGATCATTTATTGCATAGTAAGTTTTATTAGACTGTGTTAGTCGATAAAGTGGTGGTTTTGCAATATATAAATGACCCGATGATACTAGCTTTGGCATACGAAGGTAAAAAAACGTCATTAACAGTGAGGCGATGTGAGCTCCGTCAACATCAGCATCTGTCATAATTATTATTTTTTCATAACGTAAATTTTCTTCTCGGTAATTTTTAAGGCTACCGCATGCTAGTGCCACTTCTAGATATTGAATTTCTTGATTATTAGTAATCTTTTCTAGAGTCGCATTGGCAACATTTAGGATTTTGCCCCGAAGAGGCAAAATAGCTTGTGTTTCTCGATCTCTTGCCTGCTTAGCTGATCCTCCAGCTGAATCTCCCTCAACCAAAAATAGCTCCGTCCCATTAGGAGACGTTCTTGTACAATCGGCTAATTTACCTGGTAGTCGCAATTTTTGTGTAGCAGTTTTACGTAAGGTATTTTTTTCATTACGCTTATTTATTCGGAATTCAGCAATATTGACTATATGCTCAACTAATTGGTTTGCGGCTACTTTATTACTGCTCAACCAATGATCGAAATGGTCCTTAATAATGTTTTCTACTATTTTATTAACCCCTAGTGAAACCAATTTTTCTTTTGTTTGTCCTTGAAATATTGGATCTTGGATAAATATAGAGAGAACAATAGAAGAAGTTTCAAGAATATCTTCAATAGTAAGTAGAGTTGTTTTTTTATTACCTATCATCTCGCCGTATATTTTTAAGCCGCGAAGTAATGCATTACGCAAACCTTGTTCATGAGTTCCACCAAGGGGGGTGGGAATAGTGTTACAATATGATTGTATGAAGGGTTGGTATTCATTTTTATGCCAAGCAATTGCCCATTCCACTTTTACGTGATCTTGGTCCCAGTCAATATTACCACAAAAAATCTCTCCACTAACTAAATCGTCATGATTTATTTTTGATATTAAATAATCCTTCAAACCATCTGGAAAATGGATCAGGGCTGTTGTCGGTACATCACTTTTAGTCTCAATCTCACATTGCCACTCTATCATTACTCCCCTGTACAAATAGGCTTTTGATTTAGCTAATTCGTATATTTTTTTAGGAGAAAAACACGATTTTTCACCAAAAATTTCTAGGTCAGGATGAAAGTGTATAGATGTTCCCTTTAATTTTTTTGCAACATCTTCGCTTTCTAAATCATTCAATTTATGCCCTTTAGAATAAGATTGCTTAAATAATTTACCCTGCTTGTACACTTTAACTTCTAAATAGTCAGATAAAGCATTAACAACAGAAATACCAACTCCGTGTAATCCGCCTGCTGTTTGGTATACATTATTCGCAAATTTACCTCCCGAGTGGAGCTGAGTTAGAATCACCTCCAAAGCAGATTTTTCAGGAAATTTGGGGTGATTATCGACAGGAATTCCTCTACCATTATCAGAAATAGTGATACTGTTATTCACATGCATTTTTATGGTTATAATGTTAGCAAAACCAGCAACAGCTTCATCCATAGCATTATCCAGTACTTCCGAAACAAGATGATGCATAGCATTTTCGTCTGTTCCGCCAATATACATACCAGGACGCTTGCGTACAGGTTCAAGCCCTTCTAATACTTCAATATCTTTTGCAGTATATGAATTATTAATTTTAGGCTTTTTATCATTAAAACTAAATAGATCAGACATATTATGGTATTAACTTACAAGTTTTTCCAAATCATTCGAGTATACTCAGGTAGAACTTCAAGAATTAAGGTCGTCTTGTCAAAGGCACAACTGTTGAAAGTTTACAAATACCTATACCACAGCGTCATTGCGAGCATAAGCGAAGCAATCCAAGAAACAATCTAATAGATAAATGATGTTACTGGATTGCTTCGTCGGCCTTACGGTCTTCTCGCTAATAGACGTATAAAGAAGCTGTATTTACTAACTTTCAACAGTTGTCCCCTGAAGACGACAACGCAATTCTTGATTTTCATCGAGTATATATACTATTTTGAAAGATAGAGAAAAGCAAGCAAACATACAGCAACTGCCTGAAATATAACCCGTAGTGACATTAATTTTGAGCTAAATTTTTTATCAAATTTCCCACCAATAGCCATAGAGACAATCCCTATCACTAAGACTAATGTAGTCAAGCTTAAAGCAATTAACGTATATATCATTAAAATTCCTCGAAAGAGTTATTATAACCTATTCATAAATAATATAAAATCCGAAAATTAATTATCTTTCGTTCAATAGATTTATTGCATCTATACAGGCAAATGTGGCAATTTTTGTTATCTCACTTGCCGACGCTCCCATTTGTACTATTTGTACCGGATATTCAAAACCATTAATTATTGGTCCTATAAAAACACCTCCAGCTAATTCTTGCAACAATTGTGTTGATATTGCAGCCGAATGTAGACCGGGCATAATTAATACATTAGCAGGACCTGATAGCCTACAAAACTTATATGAATTACGATTAGGGTTCAGAGCAACATTAGCTGACATTTCGCCATCATATTCAAAATCTAGACTCATACTATCTAAAATTCTAACAGCTTCCCGTACTCTATTTGCCTTTTCTCTCATTGGATTACCAAAAGTTGAGAAGGAAAGTAGTGCAACCTTTGGCGTCATTCCCATATTTTTTGCTATATTAGCAGTCTGCAAGGTTATTTCTACAAGATCTTGCTCATTTGGCAGTTCAGCCACACTATTATCAGCAATAATTATATTATGCTCCTTGGCAATCAGAATGGAATAACCTAAAATTCTGTTATTTTCTTTGGCTTCCATTACCTTCATAATATCCTCTAAGCTACTATAATAGCTCTTTGTTACACCAGTAACCATACAATCAGCATCGCCACAAGCTACCATGATAGCTGAGAATATATTTCTATCACTTTTAACTAGTCTAGCACAGTCACGGTATAAGTAACCTTTACGCTGTAACCGGCTATAAAGAGTATCTATATATTTATCAAGATTTTGGTTAATAGCAGCATTCATTATGGTAATACCATCTAAATCATAATTCATACCTATTCTATTTAAAACAGCAGATATTTTATCAGATCTACCAACTAGGATAGGATGAGCATGCGAAGTATCCCGCATACTCATAGCAGCTATAATTACCTCTTCCTCCTCACCTTCAGCAAAAACTATTCTTTGAGGTGTTGACTGTTGAATTCTCTCAAATAATAGATTCATGTAATGAGAGGTAGGATTTAACCTACTTTCCAGCTCCTTTGCATAATTCTTAACATCAAATTCGGTAATTTTAGCAACCCCACTATCTATAGCAGCTTTAGCTACCGCTACCGGAACAGTGGTAATTAATCTTGGATCAAATGGTACAGGAATTATGTAATCTGGACCAAAAAACATTTTTTTACCAGGATATGCTTTATAAACTTCATTCGGAACAGCTTGTCTTGCTAATTCAGCTAAAGAAGTTGCTGCCGCTATTTTCATTTCCTGATTAATAGTAGTAGCTCTAACATCTAAAGCTCCACGGAAAATATATGGAAATCCCATAACATTATTAATCTGATTATTATAATCAGAGCGTCCAGTAGCAATGATTGCATCGCTTCTAACTAGCTGTATATCCTCTGGAGTAATCTCTGGGTCTGGATTAGCCATGGCAAAAATGATAGGATTTGCAGCCATGCTAGCTACCATTTCTTTCGATACTGTTCCTTTAACAGATAAACCAAGGAATACATCGGCTGACTTCATAGCATCACTCAGAGTTCTAAGATCGGTCTCGACTGCATATAATTCTTTCCATTTGTTCATGCCTTCTTGCCGACCTTGGTAAACTACCCCCATTTTATCACATAGTATAACATTTTTTTTGTCTACACTAAGAGCAATTAGTAATTCAATGCAAGCAATTGCCGCTGCCCCTGAACCACTTACGACAATTTTTAGACTATCAAATGAACGATTGGTAAGATAAGCTGCATTAATTAAACCTGCAGCAACAATAATAGCCGTGCCATGCTGATCATCATGAAAAACAGGTATCTGCATACAGCTTTTTAATTTTTCTTCAATTATAAAACATTCAGGAGATTTAATATCTTCTAAATTAATGCCTCCAAAACTGTAATTAAGATATTTTACTGCATTAACAAACTCATAAGGGTCAGTCGTATCTATTTCAAGATCAATAGAATCAATATCCGCAAAGTTCTTGAATAAAACGGCTTTTCCTTCCATTACGGGTTTCGACGCAGCTGCACCTATACTACCAAGGCCAAGAACTGCCGTACCGTTAGTTATTACAGCAACTAAGTTACCTCTAGCAGTATATTTATAAATATCATCTATATTTTTCGCAATTTCAAGACACGGAGCTGCTACCCCTGGCGAATAAGCCAAAGCCAAGTCATGTGCAGTATCCAAAGGCTTAGTTGTCACAATAGCAATTTTGCCTGGCTTACCTTTTTGATGATATTCTAAGGCTTTGAGATAATTTATTTTATTCATTTCACCCATGATGTTATTCCTTCTTAATTACTTCAAGTGTTTATTAGTTATATCATCCACATAAGAACTGACAATGATACTATTGAAAAAAGTGTTGTGAACGTAATGATTGATGCCATAGATTCTGGATCACCACCAAGTTGGCGTGATAGAACGTAAGCAGTGCTAGCACACGGCAGACAGCTATACAGGACACCAACTGATTTAGCAGTACCAGTTATTGACATTAGTGACAACACAATTATTGTGACAACAGGAAAAGCCACTAACTTAACAAAACTAGTAAGCAATACATTTTGTAAAATAGCACCACGCATAAAAAATTTGAGACTTGCCCCAACATTTAGCATGCCTATAGCTAAAGCAGAGTTGGACAGGCTAGATAAGGTTTTTTTTATACCAAGATGTAATTCTAAACCAGAATAATTAAAAAGAAATCCAATTATACTAGCTATAATCAAGGGATTTTGTACTATCAATTTAAGTATCAATATAAAGCTAGCTTTAGGCGACTTAGCTACTGAACTATCAGGGATATAACGTGCAAAAATCATTACTGATATGATATTAGTAAAAATGATCATATAGGATGAAATCACAGATACTATAGCAAGTCCCTCCTGACCCAAGAGAGGACTACTAACACCAAAAAATATATAACTATTAAAACGTATTGCACCTTGAAAAGTTGAAGTAAACTGAACCTTGTCAAAATTGGTTTTCTTCTGATAGATAATTAAAGCCAAAGAAATAATAGAGGTGGAGATGATTAATGCAAATACCAGTTTTATTATAGACGATGCATTTAAATCGGCTGCAGATATATTATTAAAAAGCATAATAGGGAAAAGAAAAAAATATGATAATTTCTCTAATCCTCGCCAAAATTCTTCAGAAGTCAACCATTTCCTTTTGATAATACTACCAAACAAGGGAATCAACAAAACAGGTAATGTACTAGAGAAGATTTCGTTCATCAGTTTACAATTATCCCAATTAGCAATTGCTAGACAATTAGCAATTGGCTGTAAATATTATGTTATACCCCAATTTGGCATAAGAATTGACAAATTCTTATGCCGAATTCGCGTGTTACGATTAAAATTTTACCTCGCATAATATCAGAGTTTGATTGCAAATCAAGACGTATACTCAAATGACCCTTTGAGTATCAATCAAATTTCTTGATTATTTTGCTTAAATCTTATAGAACTCATAGGAAAGTCTAATGAAGATCCTAAGATGAGGGAGCTATTTTTATTGTATGTACCTAAATTAATTATATATAAAAAGACTTAGTGGAATCAAATATTCTGATATATTCTAGTAAACTTAAATTATTTTTAGACCGTGATGAATCATAACATAGTTAACTTGGTAGCTGCCATTGTCTTGTCCCTTGGTATTATTTTTGGATGGCAATATTTTTACGATAAACCAAGATTACAAAAATTAGAACAGCAAAATAAAATATATAATAAGCAAGTTCAAGAGTTAAAGAAAAAGAATGTTCAAGTAGAAGCCTCTAAAGAAGCTGAATCCTTTGTTGCTACCAAGAGAATTCAGATAAACTCAGAATTACTTTCCGGATCGATTGCTTTAAAAGGGTTAAGGTTTGATGATTTGGTTTTATTGAAGTATAAGCAAGATCTATCAAAAGACAGTAAGCCTGTTGTATTATTTGCTCATTCTCAGTCAGAAGAAGCCTATTTTGCAGAAATAGGTTGGTTTGATAAAATTGGTAATACTATTATTCCTGACAGTGAAACTCTTTGGCAAGCTGATAGTGATGAGCTTACTCCTACAAAACCTGTGAATTTATCATGGACTAACAAAGATGGGGTTAAATTCTTGGTTACTATCAGCATGGATAGTAATTACTTGTTCACCATAGATCAAACTACGGTAAATGATAGTAAGCAGCCAATATCAGTTCAGTATTATGGACTAATTAACCGTAAATATACTGGCAAAGAGAAAGTGGCTAATATCCTGCATCAAGGACCAATTGGTGCTATTGATGGTAGGCTTAAAGAACATTCCTTTGATGACTTAAAAGATAAAAAGACTGAAAAATTTCCGCAAGGCGTTGTTGATTGGATTGGCATAACAGATAAATATTGGCTAGCTTCCTTAATTCCGGATAAAATTAGCAAGTATAGTTCTAATTTCAATTGTGTAATAAAAAACGGTATTGAAAAATATCAGGTTGACTTCATTTCACCAACTCAAACTATAGAAGTAGGAAACAAATTTACTATATCACAAAGATTATTTGCCGGAGCAAAGAAAGTTGATTTATTAGATAAATACGAAAAGCAATATAATATTAAGTTATTTGACCGGGCAATTGATTTTGGTTGGTTTTATATAATCACTAAGCCAGTCTTTAATGCTATGAACTTTTTCTATCACTATGTTGGTAACTTCGGTATTAGTATCTTGATTGTAACTGTTATCATAAAACTGCTAATGTTTACTCTAGCTAATAAATCATATCGTTCGATGAAAAAGACAAAAAATCTTCAGCCTGAAGTCGAGAGAATTAGGGCTTTATATGCTGATGATAAAATGAGGCTTAACCAAGAAGTTATGGCATTGTACAAAAGAGAAAAGGTTAATCCCATAGCTGGTTGTCTCCCCCTTATTGTACAAATCCCAGTATTTTTCTCAATTTATAAAGTGTTAAATGTAACTATTGAGATGCGTCAATCACCATTTTTTGGTTGGATAAAAGATTTATCTGCTCCGGATTCCACAACAATTTTCAACTTGTTTGGATTACTGCCATTTACGTGTCCAAGCTTCCTGATGATTGGTGTATGGCCCATTTTTATGGCTCTGACTATGTTTCTACAGCAAAGGATGAGTCCAGAGCCAGCTGATCCAGTTCAAGCTCAAGTAATGAAATTTATGCCGCTGGTTTTCTTAGTAATGTTTAGTAGTTTTCCAGCAGGATTGCTGATTTACTGGTCTTGGAATAACATTTTATCGATAATTCAACAATATTACATCAATAAGTTAGACAATAATGTCGGTTGATAAGGTTACAAAACTTTTCCGTCAAGAAGTAAAATTCATCGTTGGTGTGGCAAAAATAAATCAGTTTCCTAGCATATTTTTGCCAGAAATTGCATTTGTCGGCAAATCAAATGTTGGCAAGTCAAGTTTGATTAATAGTATATGTAATAATTCAAGTCTTGCTAGGGTGTCTAATACCCCTGGTCGTACTAGGCAAATAAATTTTTTCTCCCTTGCCGATAAACTTATTTTAGTTGATCTTCCTGGATATGGCTTTGCAGAAGTACCAATATACATAAGGCAGCAGTGGGAAACCTTAATAGCATATTATCTCAGAACGAGTTTAAACCTCAAATTAGTAAATTTATTGATTGATGCTAGAAGAGGAATAAAGCAAAATGACATAGAGATTGCTAAATTATTACTTTCTTGTAATAAAAATTTTCAAATTGTTTTTACAAAGTCGGATAAGGTAACACATAGAGAAAACCTAACGACGTTAACACAGAATTTTCTTGCAACTTTAGGCTACTCCTGTAATGTAATTTATACAAGTAGCAGGAGTAAAGAAGGTGCAAAAGAATTGCAGTTTAATTTGGCAAAATGCATTAAATTATAAAGAAAAGGAGGGGAAAGGTTTTGCCCGTGTCAAAGATACTAGCCTAATTAAAGACATAATAAGACGTAGTAGTGAAGTTAGAGACCAAGTCATGGTATTTAAGCTACCGTCATTAATTATTGATGATGACAAATTGTTAACGAATTTTGCAGAGGTAATACAGTTACTTGACAGTTGTGGCATTAAAATCTTTATAGTTCATGATCATACTAATTTGGTAAATGATACGCTAAAATTGTTTGGCTGTGATGAAAAATTTATCAATAATATTAAGGTAGCCGATTATAAAAGCTCGCAGATTATGGAAATGGTTCTGTCTGGCTATATTAATAAGCGTATAGTTTCAAAGCTCTGTAGTTTAGGTTGTTATGCTATTGGTATTTCCTGCAAAGATGCTAATCTTATTCAAGCTAAAAAATCAAAATTATCACATAGGAGAGACAGTAATCAAGCTGTAATAGATATTGGGTTTGTCAGTGAACCAGTTATAATAAACCCTGAGATTTTAATAAATTTTGAAGATAGTAATATTATTCCTGTTATAACACCAGTAGCTAGTGATGAAAAAGGCAATACTCATCTACTGGATGTAAATCTGACGACCTCGATAATTGCTTCCTCATTAGATGCAGATCATTTAGTATTATTATGTGATGGGATAGAATTTGCCGGAGAGAAGTACATACGAGTAAGGGATATTAATGTATTGAAAGAGATGTTGAATAATACTGTTGATCCTGAAAAAGTTAGCTTGCTTGAAGCAGCTTTAAGTGCTATTCAAAACAGTAGCAATTATGTACATTTTCTCAATTCGGCTTTCCCTGATTCGATATTGTTAAGTATGTTTATAAGTAAAGAATATGAGTGAACCCCAATTTGGGATAAGAATTAGTTAATTCTTATCCCGAATTCGCGTAGTGAGTTATAGATTTAATTTTTGGTAAAAAAGCAAAAGAGAGGTAATTTATGTCAGGCATTTTAGTATCAGACCCGTTATTTGTCGGGTTAACAAGACCTGCAATGATATTTGGTGTGAGTATAAAATTTGCAGCACTTAATATGATTATATCTATGTCATTATTTATTCAAAGTAATAGTGTTATGAATTTGCTTGTTGCTTTTGTGATTCATATGATAGGGTATGTAATATGTTTTAAAGAACCAAGATTTATAGAATTGCTTTTAAATAAATCTTCTAAATGTAGTCAGTGTCCTAATAAATCATTCTATGGAGCGAATTCATACGGTATCTAGGTTTTATGAGCAAAGTATAAAATGACAAAATGATAAAATTATCTGTAACAAAAACAGCCAAAGAGTCAATATCTAGGAAAGAAAAACCTACTTCTCATTTTATTCCTTATAAATGCCATTGGGATAGTAATACTATTTTAACTAAAAATAATGAATTATTACAAGTAGTAAAAGTAGGTGGTTTCTCCTTTGAAACAGCCGATGATGAAGATTTAGATATTAAAAAAAATATCAGGAATTCGTTACTTAAAAATATGTCATCAGGCAATATTGTGATGTATTTCCACACGATCAGGAGACGCAAACCAGTGATTTTTGATGGGCTTGAATATACCTCTGACCCTACCATAAAAGTACCTAATGATTTCACAACTTATTTATCAAATGAATGGCGTAAGAAACATGCAGGTTCTAGGTCGTTTTTTAATGAATTATATGTTAGTATTCTTTATAGACCAGATAAAGCTGGGGTTGCTATAATCGAATATTTCATTAAAAAGCTGATGCAAAAGTCTGATAAATCAGCTTGGGAAAATGACATGCGAGATATGCAGGATAGTTTGCGAGAAATGTCCTCAAGAGTAGTTAATACATTCCATAGTTATTCGGCGAGGTTACTTGGCGTACGCAAGTCAAATAGTGGCTATTGTTGTGATATTATGGAATTCTTGGGTACTTTGGTGAATTGTGGATCTTCAATGCAAATGGCCGTTCCAAGAAATTCAATAGACCAATATCTCCCCACTCATAGATTGTTTTTTGGTTCTAGATCTATAGAAGCACGTGGTCCAAAGGGTAGAAGATACGCCGGTATATTAAGTATTTTAGAGTATGGACCATCTACGTCAGCTGGAATTTTTGACGGATTTTTACAAATGCCTTTTGAGTTTGTAATGACCCAAAGTTTTGTTTTTGCTAATAGGACAGTGGCGATTAGCAAAATGCAACTACAACAAAATAGAATGATTCAAGCAGGGGATAAAGCTGTATCACAAATTGCTGAAATCTCTCGAGCACTTGATATGGCTACCAGTGGTGATATTGGTTTTGGAGAGCATCATTTTTCGCTTCTATGCTCTGATAGTAATTTAAAATCCCTTGAGGATACCCTATCTATGGCTTCTGTTGAACTCTCCAATTCTGGAATTCAACCTGTTAGAGAAAGAATTAATATGGAACCAAGTTATTGGGGGCAGCTTCCTGGAAATATGGATTATATAGTAAGGGGTTCGACTATAAATACTTTAAACATGGCTAGTTTTGCATCTATGCACAATTATCCATTAGGTAAGGTTTTTAATAATCACTGGGGAGAATATGTAACTGTACTCGATACTACCTCGGGAACACCTTTTTATTTCAGTTTTCATGTTAGAGATGTTGGGCATACTCTGATCATTGGTCCAACTGGTGCTGGTAAAACAGTATTAATGAATTTTTTATGTGCACAAGCACAAAAATTTAAACCTAGAATGTTTTTCTTTGATAAAGACCACGGTGCTGAAATATTTATTAGATCACTTAATGGGATTTATACCACAATTGATCCAGGAGGAGAATGTAACTTTAATCCTTTGCAACTTGATGATACTGGGGAGAATAGAACATTTATATTAGAATGGCTTAAAGTATTGGTGACTTCTAATGGAGAGTCGTTATCATCAGAAGATAATAAGATTTTATCACAAGCAGTAAGTGGTAATTTTAAGTTAGAGAAAAAAGATAGAAGATTAAAAAATGTTGTAGCATTTTTAGGCATAGATGGTCCTAATAGCTTAGCAGGCAGGATTGCTATGTGGGTTGGTAAAGGCTCTAATGCTAGAATATTTGATAATGAGGCAGATAATATTGATTTGCAGCAAGCTCGAGTATTTGGCTTTGATATGACCGAACTGTTAAAAGATCCAGTTAGTCTTGCTCCTGTGCTACTATATATTTTCCATAGGATTAGTATTTCTTTAGATGGTCAAAGAACTATGATAGTTCTTGATGAGGCGTGGGCTTTGATTGATAATCCAGTATTTGCTCCCAAAATTAAGGACTGGCTAAAGGTTTTGCGTAAGTTAAATACTTTTGTAATTTTTGCTACCCAAAGTGTTGAAGATGCAGCTAAAAGCAGGATTAGTGATACCTTGATCCAACAAACTGCAACACAAATATTCTTACCAAACCTTAAGGCAACTGATATTTATCGTAGTGCTTTTATGCTTAGTCAACGTGAATATATTTTGATAAAAACTACAGATCCAACATCGCGTTATTTCTTAATAAAACAGGGGGTAGATGCAGTTGTTGCAAAAATAAGTTTAGATGGTATGACTGATATTATCAATGTTCTTTCTGGTCGGGTTGAAACAGTGTTATTGTTAGATCGGATTAGAGAGAAATATGGTAATGATCCTGAGAAATGGTTACCGGTATTTTATGAGGAAGTAAAATCACTTTAGTTAATTTATGCATTATAATTTTATAAAAAATTTACTTAGTGGGACAAAAATATTTGCTAAAATAGTAGTGCTATGCAGTCTACTAAATTTTACTATTATCCATAATAGTTATGCAGAAGAACCAAAACAAAAAGATACTTTAGATACTATAATTGATATTCTTTCAGGTTTGACCTGTGAAACTCAAGGTATCGGTGATTTATTACGTACGGAATTTTCTCACACTTGTATACCAGCATCATTTTTTACCTTTGCTGTTGCTAATATAATTTCGCCAGGATTATATGCAAATACCATGCTACGTCTTAAAATAAATGACCATGAATTATTTGATGGAGATTACCCTGGAGGACAATGTGCAAGAAATAATAAAATTGATCCAAATGACCCTAAATTAACCTTTGCATTTTGTAATAATGTTAAGCTAGCAGCTGTTAGAGTACAGGCAATAGCCATTTCTGCTCTTGCTATTGCTAAAGCCGTATTAACCGGTTCTGATCCGTGGGAAGAGATTATGAATGCATGGAAAAGCAATAAAGCATCATTTCATACTATTTATAAGGACACAAAAGATGGTTATTCTAGTGTAATGTTGGACGTACCTATACCAGTTATTTTTAAAGTAGTAAAAATAAAAGATACCATGTGTGTGGCTGCTCCTACTATATTAGCAGATTGGGTATCAGTTGGCTGTAAGTATATTAGAGAACCTTACCCTGAATCGATCTATGCGACTTTTATGAGTCTTGATGGTGGAACTAAGAAAGGTCCTAATACCGCTACTGACCCAATGGCAATAGTTGATTGCGGCTTGTCATCTTCTAGTTGTTACCAAAGGGCTTATAATAACTCTAAGACAGCTATAGTCATTTCTTCACCATTAATCGAATGTATTAAGGAAATGACAGCAAGATTACTGATCAGTAAAGATGTTTGTACATTCGATGATGTTAATAAAGTGATTAATTCCAGTAAAAGGGAGAGTAGTGTATTATTTCAATTCCAACGTAATATGCACAGGACTGTTACTGCTTTATTAACTATATATGTAATTTTCTTTGGTTTTAAAATCATACTTTCTAGTGAAATTCCACCCAAAAATGAAATAATTAATTTTATATTAAAAATGTTATTTGTGACCTATTTCTCTGTAGGTATAAACATTACCCCTGGTAGTGGTTCTGACTATAATCGACTAGATGGTATGGTGCAATGGGCTTTTCCTTTATTATTAGGAGGAATAGATACGCTTGGTGGTTGGGTTATGAATTCTTCTCCATCAGATTTGTGTAAATTTGATCCCAAAGATTACGTCGATAAAAATCTTTCTTATATGCCCTTGTGGGATGCATTAGATTGTCGAATAAGTCATTATTTGGGATTAGATATTCTCTCAACTTTACTGGTAGAAAATCAATATAAAAATCATGATTTCAAGAGTTTTGACTTTTTTAGTTTTTCAGCCCCACCTTATGTATATTTACTGATTCCTGCTATTATTTCAGGTAACATGACTCTAGTATCCTTGGCACTGTCCTATCCTTTATTAGTGATTTCTGTTGGAGCGTTTATGGTGAATGCTACAGTGATGTGCATGATATCTATAGTAATATTAGGTGTTTTAGCTCCTCTTTTTGTGCCAATGTTTTTATTTGAATATACTCGTTGTTACTTTGAATCATGGGTAAAGTTATTAATATCATTTTTGCTACAACCTATGGTAGTGGTAACCTTTCTGATTATGATGTTTTCAGTTTATGATTTCGGTTTTTATGGTCACTGTAAATATGAAAGTAAACCTATACAAAATAGTATAGAAAGTGGAGGAGATGGAAAAAGAAAGGTAAAAATATTTTATGTTAATACTAATTGGGATGGATATCTTAATAAAGACGATGTTAAAAGTTGTAAGAATAGCCTAGGTTATATGCTTAATAATCCACTTGCAACAGTTTTTGATTTTGCCAAAGATAACCTAAATGAGATAGTGAAAGAAAAACCAGGTAGTGGTAGTACAAGCGATCATTTATCTAAATACCAATTTTTGCAGGGCATTATTATGGGACCCGGTATGTTCTTTGTATCACCCAAATTAGTTTTTGAGAAAATTAAGGATATTGCTCTAGCTTTAATTACTGCCTGCTTTACTTTGTATTTAATGTATCACTTTAGTAGCCAATTAGCAGAGTTTGCGGCTGATATGACTGAAGGTGTACCTCTTAGTGGTGTTGCCATACATCCACAAGCAATATACAAAGCTGGTATGGCTGCTCTTGGAGCTGCTGGTAAAATGCAGGCGGCTGATAAAGTAGCTAGAGGTGCTGGAGGTGCTACTAAGGATATGGGTGGTGGAGGTGGATCAGCTGAAGATACTGAAGCTACTGGTGGTGAATCAGCAGAAGATAGCTTAGACACCAGCGGTTCATCTAGAGATACTGTATCAACAACAGGAGGAGGTGGTGGTAAGTCTCTAGGTGGTGGACTTCCTATCTCTCCAACCCGTCATATAGCAGAATCTACTGCAGCTAGTGTATCTGAATCGAGTTCTTCAAATGCAGGAGGTTCTTCAAGGGAATCAAGGGCTAATTTGCAGACTATTGACGAACCTATTCTACCTCCAACTAATAAAATAGTAGAAACAGAGGATTTTGTTAATAGATCACCACAGATAGCTACAACAAATACACAAGAATTAGGAAGGACAGTAGAGAAATCAAGTACTGCTAAGGAATTACCAAAAGAGCAAAAGACCCATGAGTTACTCTCTAAAACTTTGGGAGGACTTGAGGATTCTACGGTGCAAGCTGGAAAGGCTGGTGACATTAAACAAGAAATAAAAAATCGTGAGGAAAAAGTTAGGAAGGAAAGCTATCTTAAAACTAGACCAGCTAAGAAAACTACAACTGCTAGAACTAATGTAAAAAAAGATGGCTCTGATGAAAATTCATAAAGTCACCAACTGTACAAGTTTAAGTAGGTATAATAGTCCTCGATGTTATGTGGGCAGGAATCTATACTATTTAACAGCCTTTCAGGCTATTTATTGGATTCTTGCCTACACGGGAATGACGATGTCAAGGGTGATATCATGCTTGTTAGGGGTGATTTCGTCGCTGCGTAAGCAGGTATCTAATAACAGCTTTAGTTATTTTACTTTTTTAGATTCCTGCCTTCGCAGGGATGACATTAAGGGAAACAGAAATGATACCTTAGGGCTGTTATACCTACGTACATTTGGTAAAGTCATAAAAGTTTTGATACAATGTTGTTTGGTACTTTTCTCAAGCAAAGTTTTTGCTGGTTTTGGAGATCCGTGTCCATCAGTTTCATTTGCAGTAGATGATTATTTAAGACAAAACACAGCTTACGGGCATCTTCTATATAGTATTGATATGACCGGTACTCCTAATGGGTGTGATGCAACTGACCCACAATTTAAATTCTGTCTAAAAAATAAAGATGGTAGTCCTATAGAGTGTAAAGTTATTACTCTTAATTTAAATGATTCTAAGCGTCTTAGTGAGTTAAGCACTGATAATAATCCCGATTTAGGTGGAAATACTTTATTAAAAGATATTATTTTAACAGTAAAAATTATTGATAAAAGATTATGCCTAGTCATGTCTACCTCAAAAGGACAACTTCCACTAGCTTGTAAAAATACTACCACACCAACTCCGATACCACCACCAAACGAACAATGCCGGAATATAGGTAAAACTTGTTATATGGGTACTACAAGAAGTCAGTCATTACTTAATTTTTCTGGCTTAGCTGTAGATTGTGTAAAGGAAACTCTAGATAAAGTTTTTTTTCGTTATAGTAGCTGTGATCCAAAAAATGATCAGATTAGTTTGACTGCCCTTAATCCTTTCTCAACCTTCCAAGAATCTTTGAAAATATCTATTAGGGCGGCGTTAATATTATATGTTATGTTTTTTGCTGTTAATATGATTTTAAGCAAAGAATATGGTAATTTAGATAAAATAGCATCTTTTGTTATGAAGCTAATAGTTGTCACTTATTTTGCTACAGGTCTTGGACCAGTATATTTTAAAGGTGGAAAGGAAACTACCGAAAATGGTATGCTTCAGTATGGTTTACCATTACTCACGGAGCTTACTCCACAATTTGCCCAAATAGTTTTTAATGCTGGTGGCTCTCGAGGATTATGTGAGTACGATACTAGTAAGTATAAAGATGGGTATAAGTTTTATGCACTTTGGGATGCTGTTGATTGCAGGATAGGTTATTATTTGGGTATGGGACTATATTATAACACAGAATCCGTTTTAAACGGCATTCCTAGTAGAAGTGTGCCGGGCAAAAATAAAAATAATCCTGTAAACTTTAAAAAACCTGGAAATGAAGCTCCGGATGCATTGAGGAAAGTAGGAGGATTCAGATTTCTTACTGTAATGTTTGGTCTATTATTATCTGGACAAATAATAATAGTAGCATCTGGAATAATATTTTCTGTAATATTTGTTTCAATAATTTTATATTTTATAACACACTACTTAGTATGTCTAGTTACCATATATGTCATGACCTATATTTCTCCTATATTTATTCCTATGGTTTTATTTACTAGAACCAAAGCATATTTTGATGCATGGCTAAAAATTTGTATATCTTGTGCAGTGCAACCCGCAGTGGTGGCTGGTTTTATTGCCTTGTTACTTACTATGTATGATTCGGCAATATACAAGAATTGTGAGTTTATGAGGCATGACTATACGTATAGCAGTGATGTTCAGTTTAGTACTTTTGAGCTTAGATTACCAAATGCTAATACTGATGATTGTAAAAATAGTGCTGGATATAAATTATTGCGATATTATTCAGGGGAAGGTTGGGAGAAGCATCTTTTAAGTCTTTTTCCAATTAAATCAATTGTTGTAGATGTCGTATCACTGTTAGTAGACTTACTTTATGTATTAATTTTTTCAATTATTTTTTATTATTTTTCAAAATCAATTAGTCAGTTTGCTGCCGAGCTTACTGGTGGTCCTATCATGGATTCTGTAACAGCTAGTCCTACTAAGATAGTTGATATGGTTAAGAAGGGGGCAGAATTTATTGCCGATGCTGCACAAAGCTCCGGTGGAAAACCACCGCAGAAAAATCCTTTAGAAAAACCAAGAAAAGGAGGAGAAGAAGCAAAAGATTCAGGTGGTGGTGATAGTGGTGGCAAAGCTGAAGGTATGGCAGGTTCTAGTGGTGGCGGTAGCGACGGTGGTATGGGTTCTGGAGGAGGTGGTGGTATGAGTGGTGGTGGCGGTGGTTAACTTGGATATTATTGTATGAAAGGAAATTTATCAAAACTCATAATGGTATTAGGCATAGCGGCTTTAGTGGTTAGCGTTGTTATGGTATTACTTGGGATGATAGGGTCAGTAAAAATTACCAACGGTTGCCTCCTTAGATATGATCAAGACGCAAAGGGAGGTAGTACTGATCGTATTACTAATACAATCATGCTTAACGCAACAGCAAACTATACTGTTACTACTACAACAAAACCAGATGGGTCGCTTGAAACCGAGTATGATCCTAACCGTTACGGAGAATGGTTAAATACTAACCTAGCTGTTACAAATGAACAGGAGATTAAGTTTAAAATAGACGGTAATATAAGCCTTTGCAGGGCTTATGTACCAAAGAATAATATTCAACAGCTTTCAGATTTGGATGACAATGGTAACAAAGTTGCCATTCCTAGGGTTGAAGAAACTAATGTAGAACCGCTATCCTTAATTTTTGATGCTAAAACTGATGAATGGCGAAATATAGCTGAATTGTTTATTAACGATAAGATCATAATATCAGTTTCACCGGATCACAAGAAATTGCCGGATTTGCCAAATAATATGGCTAGTGTAAAAAATATCTTTAAGCTTGTTAAGCAATATGGTGAATTTAAAAATTTTATAGAGACAGCAGATTGTTCAGAAGGACAAAAAACATATAGTCCATTATGTGGTAGATACTCGATATATTCCGGGCAGTATGTTAGTGGTTGTAAGTGGTCAGCAAATTGTAACAATCCGAATGATTGCGTTAATATTAATCCACATGAGGTGTGTTGGAGTAAGCCATATGACTGGGAATTGCCCTCGACTGTTTGTAACATAGATCCATTGCATGTAGGAAGTTACTGGAAAACAATATGTGATAAGACTCCTTTTTGGGCTAATGTGATGAGTACAGCACCAGAATCTTATCGTGATGACGGTTTTTTTACTTCGCCTTGGTATGATAATACTGATAAGCTATTTACTAATTTCTACCCTGAATGTTCTAACAATTCTAGTGCTTCATCTCGTAGATGTCCTGATGTTGATCATAGCATTAAAGATAAAGCTTACATAGAAGGAGAATACCAAAATAAAAGATATTTTTGGTATTCTGCCGATGGTCCAACAGGTCTGTTATATAGAATGGATAATAGTGAGACTTCAACTAATGCAAAATCTTTAGGGACAGGCTATGAATTTGCTAAAATAATTGCTGGAAACAAAGATTATGATCCAATAAATAATAGTAGAGCTGCTAATATTAAATATCAAATCATTTATAACGATATTATAGCCGGTACAGCAAGAACCTATTTACAATATCGTTTATGGTCAAAATATCCTGACTATAGCAAGAATACTGGTGGCTATGTCTTAAACATTAAGCAGACCAAATGTCGAAGAACTAATGGTGAGAGTTTTGATGATGTTGTAGCTAATCGTGGTAAAGTGCAATATTTAGTAGTACCATATGACGAAAATCCTAACAAAACTAGTACAATTTATAGCACTAGTAATATTAAAGTGGTTGATGCAGACGGCAATGCAAAAATTACTGCGAATGCCAATGGATATCTATGGATGAGAATTTACAATAAACAAGAGGATTATAAAGAAAGTTATGGTAGATACCAAGTACAATTCTTTACCTCAGAAAAAGTTAGTAGTTTTACTTTAAATATTTTAACCCCTTTATTTGAGTTATTAAAAGGCAAAATCAAGAATGCAGCTGTGATGATTTTTAAGAATATGACTTGCTATGGTGGGGGAGTTACTACTTGTACTAACTTTTTTAACTATATAAAAGCCGTATTAATTCTTTACGTTATGTCATACGGAGCAATGTTTTTACTAGGTATGGTCAAAATCAACCAACAGGATTTGGTAATTAGGATAGTAAAAATCGCTATAGTTAGTGGGTTAATGAATGAAAGTACTTTTGAATTTTTCAATAATTATATATTTGATTTTGTAACTAATTTTTCAGATGGAATTATCTCCAATATGAGTGGCTATAGCATGTTTTCATCGACGAATAAGATAACAAATCCTTTCATGTTCCTAGATGCATTAATGAGTAAAATATTGTTCAGTAAAACTTTTGCTGGTCAAGTGCTTTCTTTAATCTCTATGGGTCTTAGTGGATTGATTTATTTTGTTATAGTATTTATTGCTACAATGATAGTAATCATCACCGCTCTTCGAGCCGTGGCAGTTTATATTATGGCATTTATGGCAATCGCTATATTAATTGGTGTAGCTCCATTATTTCTTACGTTTATGCTATTTGATTTCACTAGATATTTATTTGATAATTGGGTGAGGTTTACTTTTAGATATATGATAGAGCCAGTAATTTTAATGGCAGGAATTATTATACTTACTCAGTTATTTACAATTTATTTGGATTTTGCAACTGGTTATAGTGTGTGTTGGAAATGTGCTTTACCTATAAAAGTTCCATTTCCTGCTATCCCAGGTCTTCCTGCGATTTTCTCTAATTTAGAGATTTTTTGTATCAATTGGTTTGTACCTTGGGGAATGGATTCTCGTTCTGGCATGATGGGTTTGAATATGCAACATTATATTGCATTAATTATGATTGCTTATGGAATGTATGGTTATGTTGAATTTTCTGGAAAAATGGTGGCAAAGTTGACTAGTACCGCTGGACCTTCTGCAACATCTATGGGGCATGCGATGTCATCGGCAATGGAACAAGGAGCTTTAAAAAAGGTTGGTTTAGATCAGGCATCTAGAGATACAATTAAGAAAGAAGCTGCCGGTAGATTAAAAGATAGGAATAAAGCAATATATAAAGGGAATAAAGCTAGGTCAAAAGGTGATACAAAGGATAGTGATGGTAATAATAAGGATCAGAATCCAAGAAGTGGTGTTGAGAGTGGTAGTGGTAATGAAAGTGATTCTAATGCGAATCCAAAGTAATAACTGAAAATGAAGTGAATAGGATGAGAAATTTCAGGTATCTAATTTTGTTGGTAGATTTTCTATTTAAAGGGCAACTGTTTATTGCCTTAGTAGTTCTATTAGCCTGTAATCCTGTCAAAGCTGATGATAGTGAGAAAGATGCTAAATTTGATTGGATGAGTTCGAGTTTAAGTGGACTTGCAGCTCTATTTTCAGCATGTCTAGAAGTACCAAAATTCAATAGTTTTCAAGAAGGTAGCATTTCTTTAGACCTTACAAAACCAAATGAATGGAATTCTACTGGTAACTATGTCAAAAAAGATAAAGCCATTAAGTTTGACTGGAGTACTAGTGGAGCTGTAAGTAGTCCAAGAAAATACCGAGTGATGTACCGTATAGATCCAAGGTTCAATAGACCAAAAATATTTATTAAAACTTTTAATCATTTAACTAAAAAGTATGAAGCTACTAATTTTCCTAAATTTAAGGCAACTGATCCAACTAAAGATTATATAAGTCTAGCATTTAGCAAAATGCAGAATTATGTAGACTATTTTAATTTTGTTGAAAATCGTCAGAAAATTCGGGTAGAAAAAGGTGATGTAATAAATATAACTCTTGCAAGAGCAGGAGATTTTTTTAGTGTAGCTACTGACGAAGATTTTTTAAAGTCAGAGCTTGACAATAATATGTTAGGAATTCCGTCACTTTATACAAATAGCAACCTTGATAATAAAATACTATATTCAACTGCAGAAAAATTATGTTATTCTATTGACCCCTCAAGGGATAAAGTGTGTCAGGGTACTGGAGCAAGTACCAAATATAAGGCTTTAGATAAGTTAGTATTAGTTGGTAAACCGTTAACCCAAGGTTCTATACAACAGATTATTACAATTTGTCCTGATTTTGCTAATGATAAAGATAACTCTCCAGTGTGCTTCTATGATCAAGGGAGAGGGATGAGGATACTAGTAAATAACCAGATTATAAAGAGAGAAGCGGAAAGTTTTGTATATTCTAAATTTCTAAAAAAGAGTTTCTTATATTATAAATCTGATATTGCTGGAGATTTAGATTTTTTAACTGATTGGTCAATCCAAGGCATGTTTACCTCCCTAGACAAACCTTTAATGAGTGATTGGATTGGAGCTTTTTCAGATATTAATGAACTTAGTTCTTATATTAGTAGCCCAGCTGTAGACTTAAGTAGTAGTTTTTTACATTTTGGACGCTACATTATGATGGTGGAAATAGGTAATGGTGATAAGAGTATTAGTGATGCACAACAAAAAGACATAGAAGTTGAATATGTAATAATGAAAGATGGTGGGACACCACTTGCATCGCTAGTGGGTACACAAATCAACCAAGATTTTGCAACTGATGCTGACAAAGATGGCTATTTATGGGTTAGAGTAAAGAATCCTAATAAAGAGGTAATGGGGTTAATTAAGGTAAATTATGCTAATTATACGGGGAGTACTTGGTTTTCAGATATTGTATATAACGGGGCAGTTAAACCTATTACCGATGAGTTTCATAAATTTACTATGAATTTTTATACTAAATTAACTAAAAATGTAACATTACACCGAATCATAAAAGCTGCATTGATTCTTTACGTAATAATATATGCTTTAACCTTTTTAGCGGGTGCTATTCAAATAACTGCCAAAGACTTATTAACAAGAATTATAAAAATAACTTTGATAGTAATACTGATAGGAGATGATAGTTGGAACTTTTTCAATAATTACTTATTTAATGCCTTTATTAAGGGTACTGACTATCTAATTACCAATGTAGTAGGGCTTACTAGTTCTACAGTTAACATTTTTGGTTTTATTGATCCAATATTTGATAAATATACCAATGGCAGATTTTGGGGGCTTTTATTTATACAATTACTCCAAATCCATAATGGTCTTACTTTTGTTGCTATCATAACTATTTATTCTCTGACGCTTTATTTTAGAGCTATTTTGGAAGTTATCATAGGTTACGTTATAGCATATATTAGTCTTGCGGTTATGATATCTTTAGCACCATTATTCATAATTTTGGTACTATTTGAGAAGACAAAAAGCATTTTCGATAACTGGTTATCTACTTTATTTAGTTACATGATGCAACCAACCATATTATTAATATTTTTTCTATTAATAGATCAGGTGATGTCTGAACAACTTTTAAAAATTGTGGTAAGAGCATGTTGGGATAGTATGTTCATCCCAATAGAGATAGGATTAGATTTAACGCATATGAACATGCCGATTAATTTTTCGTTTAAATTACCATTTTTACCTGGGATACCTTTCTTTGCACCGGATGTTACGGAAATTAATAATGCACAGGATTTATTAAATTCTACCGGGACATTCTTGGTAATATTTACCAGTAGCTTGTTATTCTATGCTTATTGCCTAATGTGTTATGGACTTGTCGATTATGTGACTATAGTAGTTGCTCAATTGACCAACGTAACACCTGCAAGACAAGAGGGTGATTTCCAAAGACCTGATAATCCTACAAAATCTATTATGCAGGATATGGAATCTGTGGCAAGACCAGTCAAGGATCTAGCTTTTGCTTCAGCTAGAATATTTAAAGATAAGGTGATAGATCAAAATTATAAAGCTAGGAAAAGTGATCTTGACGGCAAGAAAGAATATACTGGCAAAATATTTGCCTCAAGAAATGATTTAGACACTGGTGGTGAAGCAGATGGTGGATCTAATAAAAAGGAATAATTACTATTTAAGCCTAGGTTTTTATAAATGAAGAATATTTTTGCTATTTTATTAATTTCTATGTTGTGCCTTTCAGGATGTACTGGCGATAGGTGCATTGATGCAGATGATTTTGGCTTTATAAAATTTGTAATTTCTTCAAGATATAAAAAAGAAGAGTTAAGCGGACAACAACAAGATAATCAAACAGCTCCTTGGATCAATACTGGATATAATGTGAATGGTCAACCACTTACTATATTGGTAAAAACTTGGGATTATTCTAAAGGAGATAAAAACAACTCTACAGAATTATCAGCTTGGAGTGCGTGGTATGGTCAAGAAAAGAATACCAATACTTTATCTGAATTTTGTAAGAGACTACAAATATGCCAATTTATAGATGGCAGGATGTGTACTAGTAGTAAGGATGCCAAAATTAGTAATGCACCGTGTTTATTTAAAAATGGTGTAGGGCTATACATGTTAATTGCTGAGCGTGATAAAAATCCTAATCTCTCTTTGGATACACAGCGTACACCCTATTGCATTACCGCCCACCTTGGTGAACCTCTTGTTGGTTATGAACTTTATGATCTTAATAAAAGAGGGGAATTAGTAAAAGCTGGAGGAATAAGTTATCAATATGAAGGTGAGGATAAAGTTAAATACGTTCAATGCCCATTATATTTTAAGATTTTAGATAAATTTTATGATGATAATAATGGTCAGTATCGTGTAGTTATTAAATCTGGGGTCACTGACACTAGACCTGACCCTATTGAATTTTTAACGAATTTAATAAAAGCTGAGTTATTTGGTGATGGTAAGAATCATGGGCTAGTTAGGTCAATTTACGAGGGTATTATTAAAACACCAGGGTATCGTGTATCTGTTTCGGCTCTATTAACTTTGTATATTATGTTTACAGGGTTTTCTTTCCTGATTGGCAATGTTAATCTCACACATACTGAATTAATAATTAGAATAGTAAAAGTTAGTATAGTATCTACGTTACTTAGTTCAACTAGTAGCTGGCAATTTTTTCATGATTACTTATTCGTGTTTTTTATGGAAGGGGTAGAGGAAATATTACGAATAATTAAAGAAACAGCGGCTACCGGACCTGGGTCTTGGAGTATTATAGGTTTAATGATAGCCCCGCAAACTATGGCAAAATTATTTTCATTACTATTTGTTGATCCGTTAGGATTTATATATATAATTTTATTCTTGATAGCCCTTTATTTTATCTTCATGATGGTATTTAAGGCTACTATTATATATCTTACGGCACTGATAACCGTTGGGATGATTATCATAATGGCTCCAATATTCATTTGCTTTATGTTATTTGGTATCACGCGTTCATTGTTTGAAAACTGGTTAAGACAGCTGATTTCCTATGCACTACAACCAATTATATTATTTACTGGTATTGCTTTTATTTCAATGATTATCAGAACAGAAATATATTCTTCACTTGGTTTTGGGGTATGTAAGTATGACTTCCCAAATTTAGGTCCGATAAATGACATATTTGGTAGTATGAATGAATATCTAGACACTAGTCTTGGAGACTCAATATTTTATTGGTGGTTTCCATCTCCAATGAAAGCTGGCAAATTTTCTAAAACAAAGGCTAATATATTAGTGCCTGTTGATCATCGCATCGATGATGGCTCGCCTGATGGCAACCTATGTTTAGCTTATCAATGTATCGAAGAAAGATATGTTGAATTACCATTTTTAGATTTAGTCCAAGATGTAAGAAGAATTGATAATTTTTTCAGTGGTCACTTTGTTCAGCTGGATGGATTATTGTTAATTTTTGTATGTGTTTATTTACTAAGTAAATTTAATGATATAGCTGTTTCAAGTGCTAAATTCTTATCTAGCACCTCAGGTAATCTAACAAATTTACAAGCAATTGGACAAGCTGCTTTTGCCCCTATTCAACAGCAAATAGAGAGACCTGCAAATTATGCTTTCGGTGCTGTCAAGCAAAGGGTAGATCAAGTAACTGAGAAGGCAAGTATGTTTGTTGCCGATCAGTATGAAGATTGGATGATGGGGGGTGTAGCCCAAGAGGTACTTGACCCAAAAGCAGTAAAATCTAGTGTTTTAAGTGAAGTAAAAAGAACTTATGGTATAGATTATAAAGACGTTAATGTTAAAGCTGGAAGTGATTATCAAAGGGCTATTAGCGAGGTTATGGAAACTATTAAACCTGATGGACAAGTTAAAGAATTTACTGGCAGTAGTTATGCAGAACTTAAGGATCATTTAGCAGCTCTTAAATTTGGAGAAGGTAAAAAATATGATTCTCTTAGCGAAGAGCAAAAGAAAGAACTTAATGATTTAATGAAAACTAAAGATGGTAAAACTTTACGAGAATTAGCGAGTGATGCAAAGTTTACCCAAGATTTCCAGCAAGCTTATGTGGATACACATCAAGCAATGTCAGCAAGGGGAATAGGGTTATTTGGTAAAAATATAGCACCTCTCAAAAGTTGGCAAGAGATGAATAGGCGTGTTGATGAAAAGAGAGAGCTACGTGATAAGAAGCGTAAAAATATAGGAGAGAGAATATATGCTGGTTATGAAGGGTTAAAACGAGAAGCACTTACTGCTATTGTTGGTAAAGATTTACGGGATGCTTTTGAGGGTAACTTAACTGGAGCAGAGTGGGAAGATTTTAATTATAATGATCCAAGACTTAGAACCCATAGTGAATCACTTAAGGATCAGCAAATATCTTTGGAACATCAAGAACTTCTAACTAAAATCAATAAAGAAACCATTGCTGTTCAGGAAGATATTTCATCTCCTGAATATCTAGCCAAGCTTGAATTACAGGGTAGAACAGCAGATATTGCATATTATGCAGAACTATCTAACAAAAAACTTGCCTTTGAGATATATGATGCTTTAGCTAAAGGTGAAGGTGATAAGGGGGAGAATCCCGTGTTGATGGGCGAGCGATTCATACGAGAAAAAGCAACGGATACTCAAACTCGTAATATGATTGACAGTGCTTATAGAATTAAGCAGACACTAATAGATAACGATAAATATGCACGCAGACAAGAACATTATGAAATTATGCGTGAGAAAGCTGAAGCTAATGGGGATAATCAATCTTTAGAGTATAGTAAAGCAGTACTAAAGAAAATAGAGGAAAGAAAAGAACTTATTAAGAAAGAAGTTATATCTCACATTGATGGAATTAATCAATATCGCTTAAATGCTAAAATGCCTAAATATGAAAAAAATAATTAACTTTTTCAAAGCAAAATGAGTGCAAAATAATAGTCTCTTACCCCTTGCCAATCACTACTATGTCACCCCGCAGGGGTTAAATAGACTTCTTTCGAAACTCTACTTCTGGCTGGTGATTTGTACGTCGATGCGGTACTCGAATCCTCACGTATATTAGAGTACGCTGCGGTTCTGCGTCTCCTTCAAATCCCTCAGCACAAGCGAGTTTCGAAAGAGGTCTAATATATAAACACCTCCTCTTTCAGGAGATTTTTTTAGATACCCGCCGTAGCTCCATCGTTTTGACGTTAGCACTACAATTGTAGCATTAAGTATAGCATATATTTTTTAGGTACTAATAGATTTTTGAAAATTTTGTCGATAACAAGGTGTATGACCGTAT
This sequence comes from Candidatus Tisiphia endosymbiont of Empis tessellata, assembly GCF_964031035.1. NCBI lineage: Bacteria > Pseudomonadati > Pseudomonadota > Alphaproteobacteria > Rickettsiales > Rickettsiaceae > Candidatus Tisiphia > Candidatus Tisiphia endosymbiont of Empis tessellata. Next base: position 1,001,314 of record NZ_OZ034997.1, read on the forward strand.
TTGGTAACAAGGTAATATAATGGACTGAAGAAAATGGACAAAAAAATAGAGTTAAAAGTTTCCTAATTAAGATAAAATAATAAGAAAAAATTAGGAGAAAAAATGACAAAAGAAAAAGTAAGAGTTTTTAGTGCTGAAGAAAAAACTAGGATAGTATTAGAAGTGCTGAAAGAAGAGAATCCATTATCAGTGATAGCATCAAAATATGAGATAAACTCCAAGACAATTAGTAATTGGAAAAAACAATTTATATCAAATGCAGCATTGGCTTTTGAACCAGCAAAACTGGTAAGTAAATATCAGGAACAAATTAATATGCTGAAAGAACAAAATGATGAATTAGCGAAAACTCTTGGAAAAACAATAGTAGAGAGAGATTGGGCTGTGGGAAAGCTACAAAGCTTGGACTTATCAAATAGAAAAGAACTTGTCGATTCCAAGCTAGCAATGTTACCAAAGACAAGGCAATATGAATTATTAAAGATTAATCGTTCTTCAATGTACTATAAAGCAAAACCATTTAGTGGGTATAACTTAAATATTTTAAATAAAATAGATGAAATATATACTGATAATCCTGAATTTGGTTATCGTTATATCCATAGACAATTATTAGAAGATGGCTTGGTTATTGGTAAGGATCGGGTTCTAAAATATATGAACATGATTGGCATAGAGGCTATTTATCCAAAGAGGAAAAAGTTAACATCTGGAAAAGATAAACAGCATAAAATTTATAGTTATTTGCTTGATAAATATTGGTCTAATCTAGGTACAAGTAAAACTGTAGATGTACCTAACGCTAACGAGGTTTGGAGCGGAGATATCACTTATGTTAGAACTAATTCGGGATTTATGTACATGGCGGCAATTATAGATTAGCATAGTAGAGCTGTGTTGAGTTATAAATTGTCAAATAGTATGGATGTAAGTTTGGTAACTGAAGTATTGCATGATGCACTTAACAAATATCCTGCACCGCAGATATTTAATAGTGATCAGGGCAGTCAATATACTAGTCATGAACACATTGAAATTTTACAAGAGGATACTGGACTGAAAAATCAAGACAAAAAAAATAATAATGTTGTTTCCCATTTTTGCATTTTTCAAGCTGCAATTTGTTCATAATTTTGTATAGAATTTAGATAGGCATTCATAGGCTTTTTGTAACCAATACTTGAATGAAATCTTCTATAATTATAGTGATTGATGTAATCATCAATACCACTCTTTAACATCTTTAAAATCATTAATAAATATACAATTATATTTTAAAGTTTGGAAAAATCTCTCCATAATTATATTATCAATACTTCTTCCTTTACTATTCATCGAAACTTTAATGTTATGCTCTTGTAAAATTTCAATGTGTTCATGACTAGGGTATATCGTCACGAGATTTTAGTCCACATTAGTAATCCCCTTAGACAAAGGCCTGCCATGTATGATTTTGTATTTTTAGCATATCTTGTTGCTATACCACGCCATTCTTTAAATTTTTGAAATGTATTTTCAATAATGTGCCTTAACTTATATAAATCCTTATCTATCTCTCTTTGAATCTTTCTGTTTCTTTTTGATGGTATTACAGGAATTATATTTGCTTGCTCAGCAAATTCTACGATGCTATTTGTGTCATAAGCTTTATCTGCTATAAGGTACTCTGCCTCTATATTTTGGGTTAATTCACAAGCTTGAGTACAATCGTTTCTGGAACCTTCTGTAACAATAATTCTGACCGGCATACCATTGCACATCCACGGCCATATGTATCTTTGTATTGAGCCCCCTTTTGTACGGCTAATCGTTTGATTCCCGCCTTTTGCCCTAAGTCCTGCTTTATGAACTTTTACAAATGTTGAATCTATCATTAACCATTCGAAATCAGGAGCATTTATAAAAATATTTAGTACATGCTCCCATACTCCATTATCGCACCATCTACAGAATCTTCTGTGTACATTCTTCCAATTACCATAATCAGGTGGCAAATCTCTCCAAGGAGCTCCTGTCCTAAATATCCACATTACTGCATTTACAAAGGTTCTATTATCTTTTGCAACCCCTCCCCAACAACCTTCCCTGCCAGGCAAATGCCTTTGTATCTTATTCCAAAGTTCATCATTTATATCATGTCTTCTATGTGCTAGCCCCATAACTATTATCCCTATTACTATAATTAGTATAACCAACTTCACAAATTATTCAACTATAATCTCGTGACGATATGCCCTAGTATATTGACTGCCCTGATCACTATTAAATATCTGCGGTGCAGGATATTTGTTAAGTGCATCCCGCAATACTTCAGTTACCAAACTTACGTCCATACTATTTGACAATTTATAACTCAACACAGCTCTACTATGCTAATCTATAATTGCCGCCATGTATATAAATCCCGAATTAGTTCGAACATAAGTGATATCTCCGCTCCAAACCTCGTTAGCGTTAGGTACATGTACAGTCTTAGTTGTACCTAGATTAGTCCAATATTTATCAAGCAAATAACTATAAATTTTATGCTGTTTATCTTTTTCAGACGTTAACTTTTTCCTCTTTGGATAAATAGCCTCTATGCCAATCATGTTCATATATTTTAGAACCTGATCCTTACCAATAACCACGCCGTCTTCTAATAATTGTCTATGGATATAACGATAACCAAATTCAGGATTATCAGTATATATTTCATCTATTTTATTTAAAATATTTAAGTTATACCCACTAAATGGTTTTGCTTTATAGTACATTGAAGAACGATTAATCTTTAATAATTCATATTGCCTTGTCTTTGGTAACATTGCTAGCTTGGAATCGACAAGTTCTTTTCTATTTGATAAGTCCAAGCTTTGTAGCTTTCCCACAGCCCAATCTCTCTCTACTATTGTTTTTCCAAGAGTTTTCGCTAATTCATCATTTTGTTCTTTCAGCATATTAATTTGTTCCTGATATTTACTTACCAGTTTTGCTGGTTCAAAAGCCAATGCTGCATTTGATATAAATTGTTTTTTCCAATTACTAATTGTCTTGGAGTTTATCTCATATTTTGATGCTATCACTGATAATGGACTCTCTTCTTTCAGCACTTCTAATACTATCCTAGTTTTTTCTTCAGCACTAAAAACTCTTACTTTTTCTTTTGTCATTTTTTCTCCTAATTTTTTCTTATTATTTTATCTTAATTAGGAAACTTTTAACTCTATTTTTTTGTCCATTTTCTTCAGTCCATTATAGAGCATAACATTAAAGTTTCGATGAATAGTAAAGGAAGAAGTATTGATAATATAATTATGGAGAGATTTTTCCGAACTTTAAAATATAATTGTATATTTATTAATGATTTTAAAGATGTTAAAGAGCTAAAGAATGGTATTGATGATTACATCAATCACTATAATTATAGAAGATTTCATTCAAGTATTGGTTACAAAAAGCCTATGAATGCCTATCTAAATTCTATACAAAATTATGAACAAATTGCAGCTTGAAAAATGCAAAAATGGGAAACAACATTATTATTTTTTTGTCTTGATTTTTCAGTCCAGTATCGTTATGCCAAGTAAGACAAAAATATTACAATAGGGGGTCAAAACCTGATTACAATTTACACTCCTTCTATTTCTTCTGCCATATTTTTATATTTGCTTCCTCGACACAACATTAATGATTTTATTATGCCCTTGAACGTATTTAGTCTTGTATCTTTCATCTCAAAATGATTATATAGTAATTCGGCTAGTAACATAGAGTACCACAGATTTTTTTGTGTTCAATCTAAAATATTCTATTTACTAGCTCTTGCAACCACACCATCTCTTTTGTCCAGTAGTGTGGACAACTAGTACGTGAGGAGCGGAGATCATGAAGTACGACGACGTGATGATTAGTTTTTGGAAATGGTATTACAAACAAAAAGATTGCCCTAGATATACTTCCTTTACTTGATAGCTTGTGGCTATTTCTTGTGGAGTTCCTTCTAATAGGACTTTTCCTTCGTAAATAACATAGGCTCTGTCAACTATATTAAGAGTATCTCTAACATTGTGATCGGTAATTAGGATGCCGATATTGCGGTTACGTAAGTGAACAATTAAATTTTTAAGATCCTCAATTGCTAACGGATCAATGCCTGCAAGTGGTTCGTCAAGCATAATAAATTTGGGATATAGTGCTATTGTTCTTGCGATTTCTAGCCTACGTCTTTCTCCGCCGGATAATCCTATTACTGGCATGTCTTTTAGATGAAGAATAGAAAATTCTTTAAGCAAATCTAATGTTTTTTGTTCGATAATTTCTTGGTCATTTTCTAAAATCTCTAGCATTAATCTAATATTATCTCCTACAGATAGCCCACGAAAAATTGATGGTTCTTGAGGAAGATAGCTAAAGCCAAACCTAGCTCTTAAATAAATTGGTAAATGAGTAATATCATGATCATTATAAAATAATGCTCCACTATCTGGTTTGGTAAGTCCTATAATAATACTAAAACAGGTAGTTTTACCTGCACCGTTTGGACCAAAAAGACCAACTATTTCTCCTGTTTTTAATTGAAGAGATACGTCGTTTAGGATCACTCTCTTATTATAAGATTTTGAAATACTACTTACTTGTAATTTCTCTATTATTAAATGCGGCATACTTTAAAAATTTCTTACATAACTAATTTTTTGATTTGCTATAATCTATATTATTGAGTTCCGTATAATATACTAGTTTGTCAGTTTTTATAATACCATCCTTATTCTGTACTATTACATCACCAAGCAGTACTAGTTCTTTTCTTTCTACAAAATATTTTGCAGAAGTAGCAGTTAGTAACTCTTGACCATTATTCTTTTTAGCAGTCAATCTTGACGGTATGGAGATGTAATCAATAGTTTTTTTATTATCAACTGTTTTATAAAAAATTTCTAAATTAGTTGTTTTTACCATCATATCATCAAACCACAAAATCACCTCTCCTGTAAAACAAGCTTGATTCTTAGTTTGATCAATTATTAAATTGTCAGAATGAATATATAATCTATCCATACTCGAATGCTTTGAGTACGGATGTTTCCCATAAGCTACGGATGAACTCATGATTAGAAAAAACAATACATAGCAAATCATGCTAAAAATCCGATACATCAATAACCGTCGATACATTACCTTTGAAATTTATAATATCATTATCATGTGTAGCACTAAAATTATTAGAAGTAATTTTACAATTTTTATAAGATAATACCACTCCTGTATTACTATATGTTTCTTTATTTAGTAGATTCAGTTGTGCTTCTTGTGCTTTTAATGTGCTTTCTCCTAAAAAAAACTGTACATCATTTTCTAATTTTAATATGTGACTACTCTCATTCAATATACCATTTTTTGCACTGATCACTAAGTCTTTGTTGTCATTTATTTTATATGTAGCATTAATTTCTTCTAGTTTATATTGATTACCTAAAGTCCTAACTGCTTGCATAGTCTGAATCTGGTAAGGATTTAAGTTTTTATTGAACCCCTTAAAAATTGAATTTGAAATTTTTATTTCATAATCTTTATCATTTGGATTAAAAGCACTATTGCTACTATTATCCTCCGTTGATTTTGAATTATTACTGATAGGATTTAAATTTATATAAATTAAACATAAGGTTAATATTATTCCTAAACAAGATAAGATCTTTGATAGACTAATTGAACGTCTATAAGATGAAATGATAGCACTACTACCTTTATCTATGAAGGGAATCTTAACCATAATATTGCCAACATTATACGCGAATTTTGGATAAGAATTAATTAATTCTTATCTAAAATTGGGGTAACATTATCATGGACATTCATCAACTAATTCCTGCCCTAAGTAAGTCATGGATATGAACAATACCAATCACCATATTATTTTCAGTTACTGGTATGCTAGTAATCGATTTACTATTCATTATACCTAAAGCCTCTCCCGCTAATTTTAAAGGAGAAATTTGTTTTGGATTAGAAGTCATTACATCGCATGCATACTTCATATCTATTTTATCATTAATATGTCTACGCAAATCTCCATCTGTTATAATACCAACCAAACTCAAATCTTTATCTACCACTATAGCACATCCAAGACTCTTTTGATTCATAACCAATATAGTATCGGTAAATGAGGTATCAGCATATACTAAAGGCAACTGATCTTTCACCCGCATTAAGCTCTCTACCTTTATAAGATTCGCTCCAATCTTTCCTCCAGGATGATACAGCCGAAAATCATCTTCAGAAAAGCCTCGTGCTTCATGTACAGAAGTAGTAAGTGCATCTCCAAGAGATAACATCATTACTGAAGAAGTTGTTGGAGCGGCAATATAAGATGCTTCATTGATTCTTGGTATTAATAATAGGAAATCACTATTGATTGCTATAGTAGAGTTGGCATTCATAGTCATGGCAATTATTTTTATAGAAAATCTCTTACAATATTTCATTATATCAAATAATTCTCTGGTCTCTCCTGAATTAGACAACATAAATACTACATCATTGTCAGTTACCATACCAAGATCACCGTGGCTAGCCTCAGCTGGGTGCAGATAAAAAGCAGCCGTACCGGTAGAAGCAAAACTTGCTGCTATTTTATGAGCTATATAACCACTCTTTCCTATACCGGTTAAAATAACCCTACCTTTACAGTTAATTATATAATCTACTATATTGTTAAAATCACTAGGAATATTATTAGATAATTCAACTAATGCAGCAGATTCTTTTAATATAACCCTTTTGGCAACATCACAATGGTATGGTATTTTCATATAGTGTCCGAATTGTTCAATGATGTTATTCCACAACTGTTGAAAGTTAAAAAATCGTCTATTAGCGAAGCACTGTTGTAAGTCTTAAACCGTCTATTAGCGAGGAATCGCGAAAAAGCGGCGACGCGGCAATCCAAGTACGCGAAGCGTTACTCTAAAAAAACAGCTTCGCTGTTTACCTGGATCGCCACGGCATCTAAAGAACCTTGCTATGACGATTATAGAAAAATGTAGGGTACTATGATATTACACATCAAACCTAACGGCAAGTGATACATTATGACCTTTATATGCTAATGACTTAATATGATTTTTTATTTCTTTTGTGCTACCAAAATCTTTCCAACTATAAGCTGCTTCAACTTTTACTCCTGGGGCTAACTTTGTAGCAGCTCCAAGAGTAAGCTGGTAGACTAGGTTATTTTTTTTACCACTAGAAACTGATACACCATTATTCTTAGTAATTTGGTTTTTTAGTTGACCAACTCCAGCACCAGCACCAACAAAAAATTCACAAATACTTATATCAACAATATCCACATAACCATTAAGCATTAAAGTAGCAATTTGAGGCTTAATTTTTGAGTCTGTACCGGCAAAAGAATGCTTAAATTGATGATTAGCAATCCAAGCAAGCATGAGATCAGTTCTAACATTATCTAAAATATAATAACCCAAACCTCCGCCAAGAAACATAGCTGTATTTTGCTTTAGTTTTTTATCATTTAACTTAATATTAGCCATTTTATTCGCCCCAACCTCTGCTTTCAAATAAAATTGATTTTCAATAGCTAAAGAGGAAAAAGAGACTAAAAGTGAAATAGCTATAATCGTTACTAAGAGTAAATTTTTCATAATTCTATTTTTTAATTTACATTTTACTATAAATTAAACTAATCCGCTAGCTTATTTTCAAGATAACCCTACAAATAACAAAAGAAGAGGGTTACTAAAAGCCCTCTTCTTTTGTAGCACAAAAATAATAAATCTATAAATCATTTACTATTAGATATCAAATCTTAAGCCAGCCATTAAATGGTGACCTCTGTAAGCACTCTCTGATTTGCTTTCTTTCCCTTTCCCATGTTTTGCTACTCCATAATCTCTCCAGCTATAGGCAAGCTCAACATTTATACCATCAGCCACATTAGCAGAAGCACCAACACTCAACTGATAAGCAAAATTATTAGAATTATTAGACTTTGTGGATATATCGATTGATTTTCGATTAACCTCTGTAGTGTTACGTGTAGTCACTATAGGTCCATTTAGAGTTGCTTTCTCTTTTATTTGAGCCATACCAACACCTGCTCCTGCAAAGAACTTAGCAAAACCTGCATCATACAAATCAACATAACCACTGAGCAACAATGATATTACTTGCCCTTTACGCTTTGATGCTAGAGTTCCTTGGAGCTTTCCCTCGCCTTTTCCCACCGCACCAGTAACAGTAATAGAATCTTTGAATTCTATATTAGGAAGGAAATCAAGTGTCAATTCTGCTCTAACATTATCCATTGCATAATAACCAGCACCAAGACCAACAACACCAACAGCACTTCTTTTAACTTTCTGTGTCAAGGATAAGTTTTCCATTTCTTTAGGTAATTTACCCTTTTCTTTATTCAACATAGCTGCACCACCTTCAGCTTTAAGATAAAACCCCCCTGTTTCAGCAAAAGATGTAGCAGAAGTTAAAAGAGCCGTACTTGTAGCAGCGATTAAAAACAACTTTTTCATAATATTTCTCCTTAAATTATATAGACAAGAATTCCCTTATTAGATTCTCAAATAATGCCCGTGAAACACAAATCTCTCCAAATTCCACTTAGGCTACCTAGTTCGGTATATATAGCATACTATTTTCTTTAGGACAAACTAAAAAACTATTATGAGCATTAATCAATAGTGTTATAGAGATACTTTGTGGCAATAAAAACACAATAGACTGAATCTGTAGCTAACCCGAAAATGTTTGAGCCATCGTAATGGTGATAGAATTTATGCCATTGCCCTGATATTACGCGAATTCGGGATAAGAATTTGTCAATTCTTATCCCAAATTCGTTGAAATTATCGAAACAATCAGATTTGAGACGGCTCTGCATCTGATTGTTAAATTAATATTTTGCTAAAAACATGATTTTAAAAGATTAAAATCATGTTTTTAGCTTTAGAAAGGTTTAAAATGCATTCGCGTTAGCCGCTTTAAGAATGCATTTTTCCTTATATTAAAGCCAATTAGGGATAAGAATTAACTAATTCTTATCCCTAATTGGGGTATATTCATGCATAACTGAAAGCATCTAGCAAATTCTCTACGCTATCTGTGCTTGCAAGCTTGTTGTTTTTATATTCTCCACATTTAAGACATTTATGGGTTAGAATTATGCCCTTTTTACTATCGAGTTTATAGGAAACTGGCTGCATTAGTCCGTTACATCTAGAGGCTCTATCCCCAGGGTTAATATCCACATGTTTGCTGTAGAAACATGCTGAACAATGGTTAGTATAGCCATTTCCTTGTACCAATTCACTACATATATCACAAATAAAATCTTCTTTATTTCTATAAAACTTTTTTGTAACCATTTTTTAACTTTTTTTTGGCAATACATGCTATTTTTTTAGCCCCCTATCTACGCAAGGAACACCCTAGGCTATTAAACCGATGTCTTACATCACCCCAATTTGGCATAAGAATTGACAAATTCTTATCCCGAATTCGCGTACATCGATATTAGACCTCTTTCGAAACTCTACTTCTGCTGGCGATTTGTACGTCGATGCGGTACTCGAATCCTCACGTACATTAGAGTACGCTGCGGTTCTGCGTTCCGCGTCTCCTTCAAATCCCTCAGCATAAGCGAGTTTCGAAAGAGGTCTATTTGAGGTTAACTAATGATAGCAACAACGGGTATATGATCAGAAGGCTTAATTTTAGTTCGTAGATTATAATGCATGTAGCAATCATTTAGATAATCTGCAACATTGCTTGATGCAAGTATCATATCAATACGCATACCTTTATTTTGTTCAAAGCAACCTGCTCTATAATCCCACCAAGAAAATTCTTGCTTAGTAGGATTTGATAATCTATATAAATCCTCAAAACTAGAATTTAAAATAATTCTCAATCGTTGTTTTTCTTCATTAGTAAAACAAGTAGTATTTTGTAACTCTTTTGCTGAGTATACGTCAATATCAAAAGGAGCAATATTAAAATCTCCTCCAACTATCACCTTAGTATCAAGAGTTCTTTTGGATTCGAAGTAATTAATTAAATTATCATAAAATTCTAATTTCATTTTAAATTTATCACTACCTACCAATGAACCGTTAGGTGCATATAATGAAGTGATACTACAAAAACCTATAGGAGTTTGTAGAGATATTTCTATAATCCGTGCTTGATTAGTACAATTAATACCCGGAAAGTCTTTTACCACTTCATCAGCTGGAAACTTTGATAAGATAGCTACACCATTATAGGATTTCTGACCATACACATAGAAATTATATGCTAGATCTGATAGTTCATCAAAAGGAAACTTATCAGTCTCACACTTGATTTCTTGTAACAAAACAATGTCTGGATATACTTCTGTTAAAAAGTCCCGTAAATGTTGTAGTCTTATTCTTATAGAATTAATATTCCAAGTAGCTATTTTCATTTCTAATTCCTAGTGTACGTTTATATACAAATTTGGGATAAGAATTTGTCAATTCTTATCCCGAATTCGCGTATTTTACATCGGCTTAAAAACCATTAAAAAGAAAATAATAACTAGGCTGATAAATGCTGGCCAGCCAAGATAAAACCATAAATTAAATAATTTATAATACTGTGCTGGTAATTGCTCATTATTTTTTAATGTTCTGACTGCAATACTCCGTAATTGTATTTGAATCCATACTACTGGTAGCCAACATGCTCCTGTAATAGCATATCCTAAATAAGTTAGAACAAGCCATAAATCAAAGAAATCATATCCAACTATTTTTAATACTCTACAAATTTTTCCTTCTCTTTTAGTGCAATTAACAACCACTTTAGTTAAGTCATCCATATGTATGGGTTGGAATTGTTGTGATCCATCTCCTATTAAAGGAATAAACCAAGGTAAAGCTGAAAGATATCTAAATAATGAAGTACCTCCATAACAACCACTTGTATACACAAGCGATGGTTGTAAAATCACCCAATCAATATTTTTTAAAGTTTTTAAATAATTGTCAATTTTTTCTTTGTTATAGCATAGTCAGTAGTTTTCTCATTATCTATACCAAGAGCTGAAATATGAATAATTCTTTTTACTTTAGCTAAAATACATGCATCAAATAAAGCTTTTGGACCAAAGAAATGAACATTCTCTATTTTGTTGTTATTAGTTGAAGTTAACACTCCGGATACATTAATGACTACATCAATATTTTGTAAATTGTTAAGCCACTTTTGTTGATCAGTATCATTGTTAAAATCACAAGCTAAAATTTCTAGGTTAGGAAATTTTCTTTTAGTAGCTTTTATATCTCTAACTGCACAAACTACATCATGATTATCTTTTAATAACTCAGCGGTGATATATGAACCAATAAAACCATTAGCACCTACTACTAAAACTCTCACCCTATCCTCTCTATAACATAGCAAATTCAAATCAACTGATTGTATAATAACATAAAATAACTAAACACTAAGTACATTAATCTCAATTCGATATAAAAATTGTTTAACAAATTATATCATTTGGAAAATCTTTCTTATTTATAAATTAATAATTTGATCTTGACAGGGTAATAGTTTTTATTAATATTACAGGTATATTAGATGCTTTTGAAGAATTGCCTTCGTAAATACTTGCGAATTCTTGATAGTAAAGTATATATAATAATCTAAATCAATAATTAAAGTAACAGTGTGCATTTTATGTTATACGAGGATATTGATAATTTACACAATATCACTGATATTATTAGTACTAAATTGCAAGAGAATTCTATAGTAGCGAAGATATCTTGCAGATTAAAAGACCCTTATTCTATCGTAAAGAAATTTGTAAGAAAAGGTATTGGTTTTTATCAATTAACTGACCTCATTGCTTTTAGAATTATAGTTGATACGCTAGAAGACTGTTATAAAGTACTGGATATTATTAATGATATATATCCTAGTAACCATGAAAAATATAAAGACTATATTGTTAATCCCAAAGATAACGGCTATAGTTCCTTGCATATTGTGACTACTATTGGTATATCTAGACGTAATGTGGAAATACAAGTACGGACTAGTCAAATGCATGATATAGCAGAGTTTGGTATCGCTAATCATGGTGAATATAAAGAAGCACAAGAAGCAAGGATAAAAAAATTATTTTCTCCAGAATTACTTAATATAATTGTTCTGCACATCGGACTAAATAATTTATATAAACTTTTTGAACAATTTAATTGGACTATGTCTGAACTGGTTGCTTACGAACAAGAAATTAAAAAATTTTGGGATAATTTTCAAGATAACTTGCAAACAATACAAGAGCAATTTATAAAAGAAATAAATAATGTAGAACCGTTAGAGAGAAATTTTGTCTAACTAATCCAAGGTTGGCAGTTGGCTAACCCTATAAATATTTGTGGGTAATAGTAAACTCTACTGTTTGGAATAACGTCCATAACTGTCGAAAGTTAGTAAATAAATACATCTTCTCTATACGTCTATTAGCAAGGAGGGTTGTAAGACCGACGAAGCAATCCAGTAACATCATTTATATCTATAGGTTGTTTCCTAGATTGCTTCGCTTATGCTCGCTAATAGACGCTGTGGTATAGGTATTTGTAAACTTTCAACAGTTGTGGGATAACATCAGAGTTGGTCATGCCAATCATTATAAAACTTGCCTAAATCAAGTCTTATTCTTTTCGATCGCTCAGCAGTGATTATAGAATATATTGTTTCAAGAGTGGTATCAAAATCATCGTTAATAACCACGTAATCATATTGTTTGGCATAATACACTTCTTTAGTAGCCAATTTCACACGCAACTTTATTGATTCTTTACTATCTTGCCCTCTATTTTTAATTCGTTGTTGCAAAATACTAAGACTCGGTGGCAAAATAAAAATTGTAATTACATTTGGCAAGGTTTTTTTTATTAGCTTTGTACCTTGCCAATCTATATCAAACAAAACATCTAACCCTTGACTTAGTAAGTCTTCTACAACTTTTTTAGGTGTTCCATAATAATTATTGTAAATATTTGCATATTCAAGAAATGCATCTTGCTCAATTAATTTATTAAATTCCTCTTTGGTCTTGAAATAGTAACTTACTCCATCAACTTCATCTGTTCTTGACCTTCTAGTAGTTGCAGAAATGGATAATCTAAGATTACTGTCGATTTTTAAAACTGCTCTAGCTAAGCTAGATTTACCAGTAGCCGAGGGCGAAGACAAAATAATAACTAATCCTTTACTTCTGAGAGATAGTAGCATTCTTGGTGAAACCTTTATATAGCAATAGAATTTTATCTTTTAATATTAATTTTTGTTTCTTTAACTGCCTGACTTTAGTATTATCTTGCAAATGCAAAAATCCGGTATTTATTAGTCTTTCTAAATCATTATGTTTTTTTTGTAAACTTTGTATGTGGCTCATGAGACTCATCTGCAAACTCCATAATCAGTTAAAAGCTTGGTTTTTTGTAAACCAAGCATCATTTTAATATAAGCAAATACACTTTGAAAGGAAAAAATATAGCTATGACTAGCGATAATAAAAAAAAATTACTTGTGGCAATCTCTGGAGCTTCTGGAGCAATATATGGTATAAGGTTACTTGAGATTCTGAGGCAGATAAATATTGAGAGTCATCTAATTATTTCAAAATCTGCTCATCTTACCATATTACATGAGACGAATTATTCCATAGAACAAGTAAAAGATATAGCAGATTACTGTTACAATCTTTCTGATATTGGTGCTAGGGTTTCTTGCGGTGCTTTTAGGACATTTGGTATGCTCATAGCTCCATGTAGCATGAGAACTCTTGCATCAATTGCTGGCAGTATTGAGAATAATTTAATCAGTAGAGCAGCAGGGGTTACACTAAAAGAACGAAGAAAACTGGTGTTGATGATAAGAGAGACTCCTTTACATCTAGGTCATTTAGAAAATATGTTAAAAGTAACGAATTATGGTGGGATAATTGCACCTCCAGTACCTGCTTTTTATAGTTTACCTAAAACCTTGGATGACATGATAAATTATTCAATTTCGCGGGTTCTTGATATTTTTGATATTAATACTGATTTAATAAAACGTTGGGATGGTATGCCTACAAAAATTTAAAATCTATTAGTGCTTGAAAAATATCTGCTATAATTGTAGTGACGTCTTGAGGGTCATATATGCAACAAAGTTTTGAAAAAATACTAAAAGGCTATCAGCTATTTAGAAAAAAATATGCTTATGGTAATAAATCTATTATGCAGAGTCTATCCCGTGATGGTCAACAACCAAAGATTATGGTGGTTGCTTGTTGTGATGCACGAGTAGATCCAGCATTAATACTACAATGTGATCCAGGGGATTTATTTGTTGTACGTAATGTAGCAAATATTGTTCCTCCTTACGAAAAAGATGGATCTCATCATGGCACAAGTGCTGCCTTAGAGTTTGGAATATGCTTTTTGAAAGTTGAACACTTAATTGTATTAGGACATAGCCAATGTGGAGGAATTCAAGAATTATTAAATAGTGACGATAGAGTGCAGAATGATTTTATAACCAACTGGGTTGCTCTAATAAAAACACCTAATTTTAGATATCATAATGCTGATGATTATACAAAATTAGCACTTAAACAATCACATCAAAATTGTATGACGTTTCCATGGATTAATAAACTAGTGACCAAGAAAGAGCTAACTATTCATTTATGGTTTTTTGATATAAAAACTGGGCAAATTTTTACTTATTCTGATAAGCAACAAACATATCTACCCCTTGCTTAGGTTCTTTAGCATACTCAGGTAGAACTTCAAGAATTAAGATTCTCGCGACCTAAAAATCGAATGCAGTCATGTATCCGGCTTATAGCAAAGTAAATTTTATTAATAGACCTCCTTCGAAACTCTACTTCTGCTGGTGATTTGTACGTCGATGCAGTACTCGAATCCTCACGTATATTAGAGTACGCTGCGGTTCTGCGTTCCGCGTCTCCTTCAAATCCCTCAGCACAAGCGAGTTTCGAAAGAGGTCTAATAGATATTTTTGGCAAACTCGCTTATTAGAAATCTAAAATTAAAAAATTAGACTAAAAAGCAGGATTATTAAAATTAGTATTTATCTAGTATTTATTAAATTGACCATTTTTATAATTTTAGTTACTATGTATATAGTTATATCTTTATATTAATCTTAACATTATCGGTATATATTATGACAGCATTAAAAAGTTATATAGACAGTAATGGGAGACTTGCTATCCCCGCTAAAATTAGGAAAAAACTGCATCTTAAAGCTGGTGATGAAGTGTCCATTAAATATAAAGATTCTGAATTAATAGTTTCGACTTATCATGCTAATATAGAAAAAGCTAGAAATATTTTAAGTAAATACAAGAATATTGATTTACAAAAAGAGCTAAAACTGATGAGGAACGAAGATGCAAACAAGTTCTAAATCTCTAATCAAGACTAAGAAATTTTTATTAGATACATCTGCAATCATTGCCTTATTAAAACAAGAATCAGGTTATAAAATATTAGAGGATGTTATTGCAAGTAGTGCCTTATCATCAGTTAATTTAAGTGAATTAGTTTCTGTCTTAACTAGATCTAATATAAAAGAAAATGAAATTGATACAATTATAACAGATATAGTTCCAGACATCATACCATTTTCTGAAAGTATAAGTATCAAAGCAGGCAAGTTAATAAGTTTAACAAAAGATTATGGTTTATCTTTAGGTGACAGAGCATGTATAGCAACTGGTAGTTATTATAATATGGAAATTTATACTACTGATAAAATTTGGTTAAAGTTATCTGATAAGCTTCCGGTAAAAATTATTTTAGTACATTAGACCTCCTTCGAAACTCTACTTCTGCTGGTGATTTGGACAATGATGCGGTACTCGAATCCGTAACGGAATTAGGAGTACGCTGCGGTTCGAGATGAAGCGTCTCCTTCAAATCTCTCAGCACAAGCGAGTTTCAAAAGAGGTCTATTAATAAAAAGATGTCATCCCTACAAAAAAGCAGAGGGATGACATCAAAGTACGCAAACTTTGGATAAGAATTAACTAATTCTTATCTAGAGTTGGGGTAAAGTGTTATTCGTATGAAGAAATGAGCGTTAGAAGTCCATACCGCCCATACCACCACGTGGCATAGCAGGCTCATCTTTATCAGCTGGTTCATCGATAATAAATGCTTCAGTAGTAATAATCAAAGAAGCAACCGATGCTGCATCTTGTAAAGCAGTACGCACGACCTTAGTTGGATCGATAATACCAGCCTTAATCATATCAACATAAGTCATATCTTGAGCATTGAAGCCAAAGTTTTTCTCTTTACTATCAGTAAGTTTTCCAACTACAATAGCTCCGTCCATACCAGCGTTCTCTGCAATTTGCCTTACTGGAGCTTGTAGAGCTTTCTTAACGATGTTAATACCAGCTTGCTGATCTTCATTAGTACTTTTTAACGACTCTAAGGATCTTGCTGCATAGAAAAGAGTAACACCACCACCAGCAACAACGCCTTCTTCCACTGCAGCTCTAGTAGCATGCAATGCATCCTCAACACGATCTTTTCTTTCTTTTACTTCAACTTCAGTAGCACCACCAACTTTTAAGACAGCTACGCCACCAGCAAGTTTAGCCAAACGCTCTTGTAATTTCTCTTTATCGTAATCTGAGCTAGATTCATCAACTTGTGTACGAATTTGAGAACAACGAGCAGCGATATCCGCCTTGCTACCAGCACCATCAATTATAACGGTATTTTCTTTGGAAATAGTAACTTTTTTAGCAGTACCTAGCATTTTGATATTAACATTTTCCAGTTTCATACCAAGCTCTTCACTGATAAGCTGACCACCTGTTAAAATAGAGATATCTTCCATCATGAATTTTTTTCTATCGCCAAAGCCAGGAGCTTTAACTGCCGCAACTTTTAACCCACCACGTAATTTATTTACTACCAGAGTAGCAAGTGCTTCTCCTTCTACATCTTCAGCGATTACTAGTAAAGGACGTCCTGATTGCACTACTGCTTCAAGTACTGGTAACATTTGTTGTAAATTTGATAATTTCTTTTCAAATAGTAAGATAAACGGATTTTCCAATTCTGCTACCATCTTTTCGGAATTAGTAACAAAATATGGTGATAGATAGCCTCTATCAAACATCATGCCTTCAACTACATCTACTTCAAAACTAAAATTCTTAGCTTCTTCAACGGTAATTACGCCTTCTTTACCAACTTTTTCCATCGACACGGCAATTTTTTCGCCAATTTCTTTGTCACCATTTGATGAAATAGTACCAACTTGAGCAATCTCCTCTTGGCTGCTGATTTTTTTACTAGCTTTCTTAATTTCTTCAACTACTAGGTTAACAGCTGAATCTATACCACGTTTTATATCCATAGGGTTAAAACCAGCTGCTACTGCTTTGTTACCTTCTCTTGCTATTGCTTGAGTTAGAACAGTTGCGGTAGTTGTTCCATCACCAGCAACATCAGATGTTTTACTTGCCACAGATTTTACCAATTGAGCTCCCAAATTCTGAGCCTTATCTTTTAGTTCAATAGCTTTTGCCACTGTTACACCATCTTTGGTTAGCCTTGGTGCCCCGAATGACTGTTCAATTGCAACATTTCTACCTTTTGGACCTAATGTTACTTTTACGGTATCAGCTAAAATATCAATACCTCTTAGCATTTGTTCACGTGCATTTGAGCCGTGTCTTATTAATTTTGTTGCCATATTTATGTTCTCCTTACAAATTAAATAATTCTTAATAACAATTTAAGTAAATTACTATTAAATTATGCCCATGACATCACTTTCTTTCATGATAATCAGATCTAAACCATCAACTTTAACCTCTGTACCAGCCCATTTACCATATAGTACTTTATCGCCTACTTTAACTTCTAATGGGTGGATAGTACCATTTTCTCCTCTCACTCCTTTTCCTACAGCTATTACTTCACCCTGCATAGGTTTTTCCTTCGCTGTATCAGGGATGATAATTCCACCGGATGTTTTTTCTTCTTGTTGAATTGGTTTTACCGCAATTCTATCATGCAACGGTCTAAAAGACATTTTTACCTCCATAGATTTAATACTTAATAATGTGTATTCTATATATGCTTGATTTTGTAACAGTTCAAGGGGTAAAAAGAAAAATTTTTAAGAATAATTGCTGTGAGCAAATTGTGTATAATACCTTTTTTATCCTCGCATAAGTTTTTCTATTATTGACTTTATAGTAGTATAGTTTAAAATTAAAAATAGACCTCTTTCGAAACTCTACTTCTGCTGGCGATTTGTACGTCGATGCGGTACTCGAATCCTCACGTACATTAGAGTACGCTGCGGTTCGAGGTGAAGCGTCTCCTTCAAATCCCTCAGCATAAGCGAGTTTCGAAAGAGGTCTAATGAAGTAACTGCAAAGTTATTTTGGGGTGTAGTAACCTCTTATAGCATCGGAACACATCTGCCGAATAAAGGTGCAATCCTCGATTGTTATGATCGGGGAGATGTTAGCTATGTTCAGGGTTTAAGGTGTAAACCTTAAACCTAAAGGCTAGCGTAGCTGTTATGCTATACAGTTTACTAACTCCCCGATCGCCAAAGTAATCTCTTAAGGTTCTTTGGTGGTTAAAACTTGATAACTTTAAGTTTAATCACAAAGGGGATACTGCTATGACATATACAACAACTTTACCTTCTGAAGCAATCATCTTTCTTGATCCAGCTTATGACCATTCTAAGGATATAAAACTTAGAGATGATGTCACTACTACCAGCCAACAAGAAGGGCTAACAGTAGTAGAAATTATCGAATCTAAAGGACCTTATGACCACAGTACTTTTGGTAAGTTAATCCGCCGGGTAATGAGCTGCAATAATAAGCCTGTCACCATCCTCATTAATGAAGATATACGGCATACAACAATTAACACTCTACTTTGGTTTGTACTTGGTACTTTGTCATCTGCCGACCTAATTACCGTTACTACTTACGAAAGATTCTATAAAAAAGTACTCTTGAAAAAAGTAAATATAGAGGATGATTATTTTTTATACGTGGCTGCTACTTATTGTAAAAACCATTATAAATTTGCTAATGAACCATTAAATTTCAATACAGATGAATAATATACTACTCGTAAATGAAGAGTTGATATACTATAGAATCAAAATCCTGATAGTAGTAAGAGTCAAAGGGTCTAGGTGCTAGGCGTACATATAGTACGTGGCTACCTACGAATACGTCTATAAAAGGCGTCTATAAAACGTCATTGCGAGGAGACCATAGGTCGACGAAGCAATCCATATGACAAACTTCATGGATTGCCACGCTCACGTATGTTCGCTCGCTAATAGACGGTTTAAACCTTACAACAATGCTTCGCTAATAGACGGTTTTTTAACTTTCAACAATTGTGGTATAACCATAAAGCTGAGCTTAATCATGATGATATACAATCTCACCTAAAAGCTGGTTCTTCTCATCAGATTCTATTGACACATCATGCACTACTTCATTATATGAAGGTGGTATTGGAGGAGGTGGTGGTGCAGGTTTACGAACTTTCGGGTAAGAGTACATTGGGGATGTAGTTGTAATACCTAGAGATAGTTGCGGGTATAAAGATTGATTAGATGGTAGTACACTAGGTTGTGCAGAATCTGCTGCTGGATAGTTGTTATTAGTAACATACGTATTATTACAGTTACTTGATCCTTCAAGAAGAGTTGATATAGGGGTAGTGCTGGAACACTTGCTCCACATTCAGCTTGATGTGCTTCTAGTATTATCTTATATTCTTCCCGTTTAACTTCTAAATATTTATCCAAATTTTCAAAAAAAGTATTTTCTGTTATCCATATTCTAGTTATTCCTGGTGCACCCTTCTTAATTATATAGCTCAACCCAGCAATCTTCAGTGCTTCCTTAAAATCATGTTGGTCAATACATTTAAGTAACTTTCTAGCTTGAATTATTGTGTGTATTTGGTCACTACGTTCTTCAAACTTTTTGCAATTAACTGTATTATACTTTGATAAGACAGATTATTGACTATGCAGACCTTTTAAACTAGCTTTTAATTCCTGACTAGCTGATGATCTATCTTCCGTAGTTTTTACAAAATTACAACATTCCTCCAAATTAGCAGCCTTCAATATCTCATAAACACTACTATCAGTAGCAAACAACTTTATAGCTCGTTCTGTCTTATAAGTAATTGTTTTGCGGTAGAAAGCCTTACTAATAGCGTACGATCTTTTGACATAATAAACACATATTAAGATTATATTAATATGACATAATATAGTCTTAATATATATTAATATGCAAGGTTTAGTAACAATATAGTTAAAATTAGTTATCTAAATTGTCATATTTATATCATGATCACATACTATTTTGTTTCATTTTATTTTTCTTGATGGCATAGCTAATCAGCTCATCCATAACATTGTTTCTTATGGCTACTGCAATATCTACTTCATTTTTTTTCTGAATTTCTTGCCTTTTCGTCTTATCAATTCTTTTTGATTTTACATAAGCAAAATACGCCTTATCTTTTGACTGAAAAACTGGAGTATTGGAATCAATGTTAGCATTAAAAATTGCTGATAGTAATTCTGTTGGTAATTGCTGATTATTATGAACTTCATACCTAGAAAAAGTTGCAGCTTGGTTGGTAGTAATGTCTAGAGGTTTTTTACTTTTACCAGGTTTATATTCTTTAGCAAGACTCTCTATGTTTCCTAAATTTATCTTTCTAATATATTGCTTATACCATAGTTCGTATACTTGATCCTTGACTGCCGAGAATTCTTGTAGTTTACTTGGCTGAATAGATTTAATCTCAACCAATATAAAAGCTCCTGTATCAGTTAGTTCCATTGGATATGATAATTCTCCTTCTGCAAGATCAAAAATACTGTCAGCATTTTTGCCAAGATCAACATACCATTCGCCTTTTAAGTGTTGGCGTTGTGGCACGATGGGACTTCGCGTAGGAACAACGGTTTGATTACGCCTAGTCCGCTCGCCACTCGCAGGCTTAGCCAACTCTTGAAATTCATCTTGTATATTATTAGTTAAATCCTTATAACTTACAGAATCTAAATTCTGTATTGGTAATTCATATTTTTTGGCAATTTCTGTTAAACTTGAACCAGCTGCCACATCATCTTCTAGATTTTTTGCTAACAGTAGCTTCAGTTCTTCTATTTTTTGTTGTTGCAATAATTCATTAACCTGTTTTCGTACCTCGCTAAATTTTTTATTAGCAAATTCTTCTTGGTTATCCTGATAAAACTTCAATAATTCTTCATCGCTATTATGAATTTGCTTAGCTAACAGTTCACTTGATATTTTTACATAAGACAAGCTACGTTTTTCTGGTATTTCAAATAACTCTTGATTTTCCTTGTACAGCTCTTCTAACTCGACCGGAGTTGCATAAGTCATAAACGCACCTTTAGGTTGAGCTTTTAGGTCAATTTGTACAAGGTCGACCTCTCTTGTTTCAGCCATATAGTCTACGATATTTTTGACCATTATTTTTGGTGTTTGAAATGATTCTATAAAAATACTAATTAGAGTATTATTTAAGGTATGTTCTTTAACATCAAATACATAGTCCTCCTCATTAATATAAGAATTTTTTAAAAAACCTTTAAAGAGTGCTATGTCAAATAGACCTTGCTCATTCTTAAAATTAGCGGATTCTTTAATAAACTGAATCACAGTATCATCAGTTATATCTAGATTATAATAGTGTACTAAATAATTCATAATGCGATTATTGATAAGTTTTTTAATAATAAAATTATCAATATTCAACTGCTTTATATCTTCTTCACTAAGATGTGTTCCAGTTTGTTTTTGAATAACACGAATTTGTTCGGCTTTTGCCTTTAGAAAATCTTCTTCACTAATAGTTTTTGCATCAGAAAATGTAATCAAATCAAAATTATTGGTAGTCTGTAATACATCTTTAATTCCCCATCCAACAAATGCAAAGGCAATCATTCCAAGTAAAACACGCATTACAAAACTATCAGCAGCGTTTCTAATATTATTTAACATAAATTATAAATTTCTTCTTCAAGTTTTTGTAGTATACTACAATAGTTCTGTACACTAATATCTGCAAGCGATTTTTATGAAAAAACTTATTATTGCTAACTGGAAAATGCATATAAGTTTAGATGATGCATTTAAATTTTGTGCTAGACTGATAGAGCAGCAACATAACAACAAATTTATTATAGCTCCTCCTACTCCCTATCTTGCTTATTTATCTGATAAATTTAAATCTATAGAGTTTTGTGGACAAAATGTCAGTCAATTCGAAGAACAAGGAAGTTATACTGGAGAATATTCAAGCCTATTACTGAAACTAAGTGGTATTAATTACGCTATTGTTGGTCATAGTGAACGTAGAAGCTTTTTTCAAGAATCCAATAAATTAATCAGACAGAAAGCAGAGAATTGCTTAAATGCCAAGATTAGCCCTATTATTTGTATCGGAGAAGACCTAGCTACACGAAAAAATAATAATTATAAAAATTTTTTATTAAAACAATTAGTGGAATCCCTACCAAATGATAAAATAGGGGAGGGGATAGATGTGATAATAGCCTATGAGCCGATTTGGACTATAGGAACAGGGATTATTCCTAACCAAGAAGAATTAATAGAGATATTTGATGCCCTCAATTATTTTCTCAAGCAAAGCCAAGTTGCAAATAATGTTAGCTTAGTGTATGGTGGATCTGTAAATTTAGGTAATATAGAAAAAATATTAAGTGTACAGAATATTGATGGGGTTATGATTGGCAAATCTTCACTTGATTATCAAATTTTAGTTCAAATATTAAATTATAGGTTTTTTGAAAAATGATGAATATATTACTTTTTGTTCATATTGTAATAGCAATACTGCTAATTATCGTAATTCTGATGCAAAAGACTGGCAATGATGGGTTAAGTGGTATGAGCGGTGGTAGTGGTAATATGGGTGTTGTAACAGGCAGAACTGTAGCTAATTTCTTGACTAAAACCACGGTAGTGCTTGCCACCTTGTTTATAATTAATGCTATTATTCTTGCCAATCTGTCTTCTAAGAAAAACCTTGGGATAATTAAGAAAATTGAGCAAGTTGACGATAAACAAGAAGAGTCTAGCTTGCCAATTGCCAAGTAAAATTTAAGGACCAAGTTATGCAAAAAATAATTGATTTACATAATATCAAAATTGGTAATGCCTTACCATTTGTGTTTATTGCTGGACCTTGCCAAATAGAAAGTCTAGATCATGCATTATTTATGGCTGACAAGCTTGTGACCCTTACTGCTAAACTTAACATACCCTTTATCTATAAATCGTCATTCGATAAAGCTAATAGAACTTCAATAAATGGTATCCGGGGTAGCGGTCTTGAGAAAGGGCTGGAAATTTTGTCTAAAGTAAAAACAGCCTTTAACTGCCCTATTCTTACTGACGTTCATACAGAGAATCAGTGTGCTAAAGTTGCTGAAATTGTTGATATAATCCAAATCCCTGCCTTCTTATGTAGACAAACAGATTTGCTGCATGCTGCAGCTATGACTAATAAGGTTGTTAATGTTAAAAAAGGTCAGTTTCTTGCCCCTTGGGATATGAAGAATGTGTATGCTAAACTTGAAGCGTTTGGTGCAAAGAATATCATGCTTACCGAACGGGGTGCATGTTTTGGTTACAACACACTAGTATCAGATATGCGTAGTTTGCCAATTATGGCAGAAACTAAGACCCCTGTAATTTTTGACGCAACCCATTCAGTTCAGCAACCAAGTGGCATAGGCAACAGTAGTGGTGGCGAAAGAAAATATGTTGAAATATTAGCAAGGGCAGCTGTTAGCGTCGGAGTAGCAGGTGTTTTTATGGAAGTTCACCAAGACCCAGATAATGCCCCAAGTGACGGACCTTGTATGATCAAGCTGGATGATTTAGAACCTATATTGGTTAGGTTAAAGAGCTATGATGAGCTAACTAAAGCAATATTTAAGATATAACCTAACCTCAACTATTGATGTATAGTCAATTCAGGAGGATTTGGTGCTAGGAGCGATGGAGCGACGCCTATATGTAATAGGCGAGCGGAGACGAGTGACGACGTCACCAACTTCTCATCAATTGACTATAAGACATCGGTTTAATAGCCTAGGGTATCATCCCACAACTGTAGAAAGTTAGAAGAGGAAGCGGTTTTAGAGCTTATTATGGCAGTTTAAAAGTTGCAGAAAAATAACCAAGGTCATTGCGAGGAGGCATAAGCCGACGAAGTAATCCATTTTTGGTTACTTTTATGGATTGCTTCGTCGACCTACGGTCTTCTCGCAATGACCTTGACCATATACAACTTTTAAACTGCCCTGTCTAAAACCCGCTCTACATTCGAACTTTCGACAGTTGTGGTTTTCTCCCCCAAGATTGAAACACCCCACCTGCACTTTGTATAACCGTCTTATCCTGAATAATCTGATCCATTTCTTTTAGCATCTTTTCTATTTCTAAATTATCGATCAACTTATGCTTAATAAAATGTTCTTTTTCTTCTAAAAGAGATAATTTTAATAATAATTTTTCTTCAGCCCCATTAAAAACTGGTTGATGAAAATCAAATTTTACATCTGTTAATTGAAGACTACACAAAGTATTAAATAGCTTTATACCATAAGAATAATCTACACTAAGTCTTTTTTCAATTTTATGTAATAATTCTTTATATTGTTCTATTGAACGAGCATATGGATAATTAAATATAGCTGTATAATCATGCTCTTCACATGCAATAGTTCCACCCGGCTTTAATAAACTTAACATATTATTTAAGGCTTTTTGAGGATGTGTTAGATGTATGAGTACAAACCTACAATATACGAGGTCATATTGCTCATTACCCTGATAATCTTGTATATCTGCAACTTGGTATTCAACAATATCGATGTTTTTACTACTTAACTTACTTTTAGTAAGCTCTATCTGTTTTTGGCTTATATCTAGGCATAATAGTTTGCCATCTTGTCCAATTTTCTGATATATTACATCAATAGACTCCCCCGATCCACAACCAATAATTGCCACTTTCATATTTGGACGAAGTGCTAGCCTATCCAATAGAATATTAGTATATTTGCCATATATTTTATTCAAAATACTGATCCTATAATCTGTTTCATCGCCAGTTGCCAAAATATAGCTATTCTTTTTTACCATTTGATTTAATTTTATATATCTATTTTTTAGTAAATATATTGCTGATTTGGTTTATTGATAGCAAGAGAAAATAATATAGAAAATTGAAATAATAAATTCTTGATTGTAACAATATCACTAGTTCTCAATAGAATCCGAAAATTTTATTTCACAAATTAATTACTATTTTTTTTGCTAATATGCTTAGTGATTATTAGTAAATATGCTACAATGCGGTGAATTCAAGTAATTTATTACATTTTATGTTTCAAACATTAACTCAAAATCTAACGAAAATTTTTGATCGTATCAAAAGAAGTGGTACTTTATCGGAGTCCCAAATAAACGATACTATGCGTGATATTAGGATTGCCCTTCTTGAAGCAGATGTTGCACTACCGGTAGTTAAGGATTTTATTGCTGAAGTAACATTAAAAGCTACGGGACAGGAAGTCGTAAAATCAGTAGCTCCAGGGCAGATGATAGTAAAGATTGTCCATAATGAGTTAATTAATATATTATCCTCGTCTCTAGATGAAAGTAGTTTACAGCTTAAATCTGAACCGCCGGTAAATATTTTAATGGTTGGTCTGCAAGGTAGTGGAAAAACTACAGCAAGTGCCAAATTAGCACTTAGGCTAAAAAATCAAAATAAAAAGGTACTTTTAGTCTCTCTTGATATTTATCGACCAGCTGCACAGGAACAATTAACTATCCTTGGTAAATCTATAGGGGTAGATTGTTTAACTATTGTCCCCAACTATACTCCTATAGATATTGCGAAAAGAGCTTTACACGAGTCGAAATTATCTGCCTATGACGTCGTTATTTATGATACAGCAGGTAGGTTGCAAATCGATGATGAGATGATGAAAGAAGCATCAAATATAAAAAATTTAATAGACCCAAAAGAGATAATTTTGGTGGTTGATGCAATGACGGGGCAAGATTCGGTACTTATAGCTAGCAATTTTGATCAAAAATTAGGGATTACCGGCGTAATTTTATCCCGTATTGATGGCGATGCCAAAGGTGGGGCAGCTCTAAGCATTAAACATGTTACCAAGAAACCTATTAAGTTCTTAAGCACTGGCGAGAAATTGACAAATCTAGAATTGTTTGACTCAGAACGCATAGCTTCAAGAATATTAGATATGGGAGATATTATCTCCTTCGTTGAAAAAGCAGCAAGCATAATAGACCATCAAGAGGCAGAAAGAGCGGCTGCTAAACTTAAAAAAGGTAAATTTGATTTGGAAGATTATCTAATGCAAATGAGGAGTATAAAGAAACTAGGTGGATTCAGTAGTATGATGAGTATGTTGCCTGGTATTAATAAAATTATCGATAAAGTCGATCAATCGAAATTAAGTGGCAAATTAATAGACCACCAAGAAGCAATAATTTTATCTATGACCAAAAAAGAACGAAAAAACCCAGATTTGCTAAATGCCTCACGTCGAAAACGTATCGCTGAAGGCTCTGGAACATCAGTCCAAAAAGTGAATAGTCTATTGAAACAATTTAAACAAATAAGTGGTTTCATGAAAAAGGCAAGCAATATGAATCCTAAAAGCCTAATGCGTAGTGGTATAGGCAACTTATTTAAATTATGATAACCTGAATTACCTTAATTCGATATAAGAATTGTTAATTCTTATCCCAAATTCGCGTAACTGGAGATTAAATGCTTAGCAAGGTATATAACGATCTTATTTTACAGATTAAATCCAATAAATATGATTTTTTAAGGTTTGATCTGATTAAGCAAGATGCAATAAAGGATCTTGCAGCTCAGCTTGCTTTAAAATATGATATTGTGGTAGTTATAGGTTTTGGTGCGTCTTCTCTAAATGTTAGAGCATTATTAAGTATAAAGGCAGTAGCTACTAAAAGGCTAATATATCTTGATAGTTTAGATCAGTTGGAAATTGATGAAAAACTGGCATTAGTTGATTTAAGTAAAGCAGTCTTTTTCTCATTGAGTAAGTCTGGGAACACAAATGAAACCTATTTATTAACTAAGTATGTTTTAGAAGTTTTACACGTTCCCCCTCAAAATATTTATGTAATAGTACCGTTTAGTAATAATTTATTACGTAATTTAGCAGAGTATTTTGGTACAAATTGTCTAGAACATGATAACATTCGTAGTGGAAGATTTGGCGTAATTTCTAATGCATCTTTGCTCCCAACCGCAGTTGCAGGAGTTGATGTACATAAAGTCTTACTAGCTGCTTCAAAAAAAATATCAGATATTATTTTTGATGGATTTAATATTTGTGAGATAGCGGAGTATTACCTTAATCAATATTCTTTAAATAGACATATATTAGTTATGTTTAATTATTGTTATCAATTAGATGGTCTATGTAGATGGCAACAACAGATTATAGCTGAATCACTTGGTAAGAATGGTTTTGGTATAACTCCTATAATAGCAAAAGGAACATTTGATCAACACAGTCAATTGCAGCTTTATTTAGAAGGTCCGGATGATAAATTTTATCAAGTTATTACTAACAAAGCAAGCTCAGATATTGAAATAGCTCTAACTGCTCATGCTAATAATATATATAATGCATTAGATCAAGTTAAACGACCAGTGAAGCTAGAGAATTTTGTATATATCGATGAACAGGTAATTGTAGATCAAATTATTCACGTAATGTTGAGTACTATACTAATTGCAAATCACCTAAAAATCGACCCATTCAACCAGCCATCTGTGGATGAATATAAGAAGGTATAATAGACCTATTTCGCGTCAGGGAGATCTGCAAGTGCTGAATTAAACAACTTAGAAAGATTTTTCTTATCTACTTTGTCACTATCAGAAAAACTAGCAATAGTGGTGTCAATCATATCACTAGGCAGTCCTACCGAGTGTGTCCATAGTACCCTACCAGTTGGTACATCAAGAATAGCTAATCTAACTCGCGAAAATTCTGATGGGTCTAAATTGACTCTACCAGTTATACATCCCTTCAAAATCTCTGTACAAAAATCCTTAGTTACTGCACCAGATGTTTTACTCTCCGCATAGAAATTCATTACAACTAGTAAATCAGCTCCGGCTTTCCCACCAAGATCAACTACAGAAGGAATCTTTTCATCAATAGAATATGCCGCATCCTCTTTCCAAGCTCCACTAGCATAGAGTATATTTAGAGTCTCATCAAAATTATCCTTAATGTCAACGACGTATTTTGATAGTTTATTAGTACCAATTTCTGTTCTAGAGAAAAGTTTAATATTATACCCTTTGTCCTGCATTTTGGTTATGAATGTATCTACAATATTTTCTTCAAGGCGATCCTCATAACTATAAACTCTCGTTTTTTTGTTAAAAGCATCAATTTGATTTACTTCAACTATTGGTGGTAAAAATAAAACAATTTTGGACTTAGTTAGTGATTGCGAATAATCAGGTGCATATCTAACAAAAGTCGTCTTAGTACAAGCCGATGTAGAAAAAAACAGTAAAATTATAAAGAAAATTCTGACCATTAACTATGTGTTTTTATTAATTTTTATATGTAGCTGGAATGAGTCTAGATCTCTTCTCAGAAAGAATAACTAGAACATCTTGCCCCTCATTTATCATAGGATTGGTTTTATCTTCTTTAGCCCTGCACAATGGTGATAATACCTGTCGCACGTACAGCTGCTATAGCATTTCTTAAAAGTCTGCTACCTTCGTAATAATCGTCTTTCAAATTCGATCTATTAACCTGTACGATATATTCTGTACCTTTTGATGTTCCCAAAGCAGATTGCATTATTGCACCAGTAACACCTCCAACAATAGCACCACCAACAATTATAGCTGCGTTATTAGTTCCGCTAGCAGCAACCGCCCCACCAGCGACAGCACCAGTTAGACCACCAATTGTATTATCACCAAGTCTTTCATCCTTCGTGATTTTGACATCCCTTTTGGCAAGAAGCTTTCCTTCCAATACAATATTTAATGTTGAATCACTAGTATATGTATTTGTCGCAAGATTCCGACCGCAACTAGAAAGAGTAGAAGCAATTATAAGAATCAAAAAAGTATATAAAAGTTTTTTAATCATAAAATTATTATTTTTATATTGCTAATAAAATTTAAGAATGAATTAAAAGTAAGATTATACTAAATGTACAAAGATACATGCAATAAATTACTATCTCCAGTTGCCAATTAAACTGAATAATTTTTAGGAAAAATGTAGCTGAATACCGCAAGCAGTACGCAGATGTATGTGAGAAATGGAAGCAAATTTTGACGACAAAATTACCACAAAAAATCCGTTCGCAACACTATCATTATTTTGATGACAAAACTACTTCTAAGTTGTACTTCTAAATTGCACGCAACAATAGACCTCTTACAGAATCCTCTTCTGCAGAATTTGCAGGAGAGCCAAAACCTTAACCCGCAACTTATCTTTGAGAGGGAGAAGTGCTTGAAGAGGCAGGAGAGTAAGGTTTACAAGAATTCTGCGATAAATGATATATTTTAAGAAAAAATGGTTCTATAGCCCGAAAAGTTGAGTTTGATAGGAATAACCGAGTTAAAAAACTAGTTAGCAAGGTGGAAGAACATAATATATATGTATCAACGCATAAGAAAGCAAAGCCAAAAACTGGTTTAAATAATATTCAAAAAATTGCTGAAGAATGGCGGATAGATAAATTTATCAACCTAAAATTAGACGGCAACCAAATAGTGGTTGAAATTGATCAAGATAAGAAAAAAGAGTTATTTGCTCTTGATGTTTGTTATGCGATTGAAACACAGATTGAAATTAAACTGATGAGTAAAGAATTGGTTGATAAAGCTTACCATAATTTACATGAAGTAGAATCGAATTTTAGCAGTATGAATTCAGGATAAGAGTTAGTTAATTCTTATCCCGATGCTGGGGTAAGTTATATTGAACTCATGTTAACTTTCAGTGTTGTTCTCTTCTATAGCCTCATCTACTTTACTATCCTCTAGTTTAAACTCAAGCAAATTAATTGAACCTATATGTATACCATTATCAGAAAACTCAATATCAAATTTCACCTTTTCATAAGTTGCTAATTCATTATCATCTGTCTTAACTACTCCAGGTAAAGAAGAATCAACAGCTTTCTCAATGATAGTTTTGACCATTTTTTTAGGTAATAACAAATTGTTAGGAATCAATTTATCGATGATATCATGGTAATTAGTTAATTCAAAAGATAATTTACCTTTTGGTAACTTACTATCAAAAAATTGTAGAAACCCTACCAAATCTAATTGGGCATTATCATCACAAGAAAAAACTAAACGATCGATATTTAGATTTCTGATAGAATTTGTATCTTTACCCTGGTTAGTAGCAATATTGATCAGTGTGGCTAAATCAAGCTGTGCTGTTTTGAAATTAAGAAAATCTTCCCCCGCAGAGTACAACAAACGTAATTGTAGAGCTATATTTTCACCGTCCTGAGATTTTGCCTTATTGATTAGGAAAACTAAATCAGCAATATTAAAAATTTCCTTATCTTCCTGAATGAAGGATAATAATTTATTGTTAACTTGCAGAAACTTTACGATAGATTTTAAATTATCTCCATGGGATAATTTATATATAGGTTTATTAAATTTAACTAGTGCTGTAATATATTCCTTGGACTGAACACTATACTCTACTAATTTACCATCAAAATTCTCTTGTTGTTTTATTCCTTGTTTTCCTAAAATCAATCTAGCCTTTTTAAAACTAAAATCAAACAAAAATGTCATTTCTTCAGTAGATATTTCTTTGGAATTAACATGATCGATAAATTTCATTTTTGGCTCGACTAAATGAATTTGAAAGCGAATAGGAAAGCCAGAAACTTTGATTTGGCTATAAGATATTTTAGTATTATCTGTCTCTGAATTCTTTATAGTATTTACTATATTGCTTTTGATAGTATAAGCAATGCTAAACCATATTATGGTGTAAATTAAACAAATAAAAAACAAAATTTTACGTATCACTCTATATACTCAATTATAAGTTAATATTACGGGTAGCAGATGGTAAGCGAACCCTTATACCGTCAAGATCTTCACTAACAATAATCTGACAACCAAGTCTTGAAGTATGAGTAAGACCAAATGCTAAGTCAAGCATATCTTCTTCTGCCTCAGAAGGATTTTTTAATTTGTGATAAAATTCCTCATCTACAATAACATGGCAAGTGGCACATGCTAGTGAACCTTCACATGCACCTTCAAGATCAATGTCATTTTGATGAGCAATTTCCAAAATAGACAGTCCTATAGGGGCATCCACTATTCTTTCTATACCATCTTTATCTACCACAAAAATTACTTTAGGCATTAATTATCATTCCTTTTTAGTTTATTTCATCAACATGCTTACCTTTAAGTAAGCTCAGAGTAGCATTATTTAATCTTTCAGAAAGAAAATGCTCTGTTATATTCTCAAAATTCTTGCTACATTCTATAATGTAATCACGATCATTTGAGTTTATTGCTTCTTCTAAAGTTTTAATTGCCATATCAATTTTTTCCATTTCATTCTTTGCAAGAAGATTTGGCATCTCCCTAATAGCATTTTTTATATTATAAATCAAAGATTTTGTATCAATAAGTGTTTCCTGCAACAATTTCTTATTATGATCATTAGTTGTATTTTGATAAGCATTTTCTAAAATCTCGGTAATTTCACTTTCATTTAAACCATAACTTGGTTTTATTTCAAGGTTATGTGATATATTACTATTTTTTTCTAGAGCTGATACTGACAAAATACCATCTGCATCAATAGAAAATGTTACTTCTATCCTTACTCCACCTGCTTTCATTAGTGGCAATTTTAGTTCAAATCTTGCAAGTGACCGACAATCTTCTACCATTTCTCTTTCTCCCTGTACCACATGCAACTTCATAGAAGTTTGGTTATCTACATAATTGGTAAACTCCTTAGTAACCGATATCGGTATGGGGCTATTACGAAGAATGATTTTCTCAGTAATACCACCATTTAATTCGATACCAAGTGACAAAGGAACTACATCAATTAATAAGGAATTAACATTTGCTGAAGTTAGATTCTCTGCCTGCAGGGCTGCTCCCCATACTACCGCCTTATCTGGGTTAATATCCGAGAAAATAACAGTATTAAACATTTTTGCTAAACTTCTACTAATTAAGGGTATGCGAGTTGAACCACCAACAAGGATGATACCTGAAATATTAGGATTCCCTGCATGCTCTAGCGTATCTTTGGTAATAGCTATTGTACGTTCTACTAATGGTGATATTAATTGTTCAAAATCCTCTATATTTAATTCTAATATCTTCTCTTCATATATAATACTACATTTATTTTGTACACTAAGTGTTTCTTTAGCTTTTTTTGCTAATTTTATTAATTTGCTAGATTCTAGTAATTTATATTTATCACAAAAATGCCTCATCACTAAGTGGTCAATATCATCACCACCTAAAATATTATCTCCACCAGTGGCGATGACTTGAAATATACCAGTTTGCATATTTAGAATTGATATATCAAAAGTACCACCTCCTAGGTCATACACTAAATAACATCCACTACTTTCTTTATTTAAACCATATGCATAAGCTGCTGCTGTTGGTTCTGCAATTAACCGTAATACCCTAAACCCCGCAATTTTTGCAGCTAGCATTACTTCTCCTCTAGCAGCATCGTTAAAATGTGCTGGCACAGTTATTACAGCTTTTTTGACTTCCGAATTCAATTTTTGAGTAGCCTGTTTCTTTAAGTACAAAAAGATTTGTCCGGCAATTTCTGGAATCGTCAGTAATTTTCCAGCAAACCTTATTCGTAAAATTTCGCTATCTAAATCAATATAATCTTTCACTAAGGCAAAAAACACAGGGTTGTTGCGTATATCAGATAGTTTTTTACCAAAAAGTCTTTTAATAGAACGAAAATTATCAATTATATTATCATTGCCAACAATAAAGTCTTTGCCATGAAATGCTATAACTGATGGTATAAGTTCTTGACCATGATCATCTATGATAATTTGTATTATTTGTTTATTTGATAAAGCAATCAATGAGTTAGTTGTACCAAAATCAATACCAACTGCTATATCCTTATCATGTTCATGCTGGTTAGAAGAGCCAGCTTCGCTAATTTCTATTATTTGCATGACTTGATTTTTAGTTGAATATTATTAATTAAATTTTTAAGGTATTTAAATTTTATGGTAATATCAAGAACGTTTTGCATATTTTGATCTTGAAATGCAGTAGTTAGAGATTCAATAAGTTTTTCTTTTTCAAGGATTTTGTTATTTAGCATATGCTCTAACTTAGTTAATTCTTGAGTAGTTTCAACAAGCTCTAATTCACTCCACACAATATTTAATTGTTCCTTTGAGATACCTTGCCTAACCGTTATTTCATCCAAGACTATATTGTTTAAAAGTAGAAGATACTCAGCTCGTGCTAAATCATCTTTAAGAATTGAATAAGCTTTATTTATATCAATAGAGAGAGCCAAATTTTCTTGCCTCGCATTGTTAGTTTTAACTCTATCTGGATGATATTTTGATTGCATAGCAAAATATTGACGATCCAATATATTTAAGTCAATATTATATTTTCTTTCTACACCTAATAACTCAAAATAACTGCTCATAATCACTTCTAGTAGATCAATTATCAAACCATGCCCCTGTGATTATATACTAGAAACCTCAGTTTTGGATTAAAATTTTTAATTTTAATCTAGAACTGGCTAGAATATCAGAAAAATGCATTCTTGAAGCGGCTGGCACGAATGCATTTTAAACCTTTCTAAAGCTAAAAACATGATTTTAAAAGATTAAAATCATGTTTTTAGCAAAATATTAATTTAACAATCAGATGCAGAACCGTCTCAAATCTGATTGTTTCGATAATTTCACCGAATTTGGGATAAGAATTGACAAATTCTTATCCCGAATTCGCGTATATAGATAGCATAGTAAAGTATCAAATCTATTAAATCTTACGTATCCTTAAAAAGGCTGGTACAAATAACATGCTAAATAACGTAGTCAATAAAAAAAGTTGAGACCAGTCCATATAATTTGCACAAATGCCAGATAAAAAGGATAAAATAATCCGTACGAAGGAGCCAAAAGAAGATATAATTGAGTATTGTGTGGCTATCAATTCGCTACTACATAAACTAGAAAAATAAATAAGAATCGCTGTATTACCAAGCCCGCAACAAAAATTCTGTACAGTAATTGTTATAGTAAATATAAGCATATCATGACCTAGCATAGATAAAAACACAAACATTAAGGGTGACAGTAATTGTAGACTCCCACATATTAGGATGCTTCGGGATATTCCTATTTTTGCAGTTAAAATACCGCTAATGACTCCTCCAGAGATCATTAGCATGAATCCATATGCTTTTGAAATAGAAGCAATTTCTTGAGAGGTAAAAGACAAGTCAATAAACACTGGCGAACTCATTGCCATAGGAATTGAGTCGCTTGCTTTATATAGAAAGACAAACAGTATAATGAACATCCAGTTTGGATGATTTCGTTTTAACAATAGTAAGCTATCACCAATAACTTGAAAATATTGTGCAGGTGAAATTAAATCAGTAGAGATGTGTTGAGTTTTTTTTGTAACAGGTTCTTGCATATATAAGGTTATTATAGGTGCAGCCATTGTTATAAGAAAGATATATAGATATACAAAGTACCAATTAAAGAGGCAAGATAAATATAATGCCCCTGTACTATTAATAAGTATTCCTATGCGAAAACCAGTTGAGCTAAAAGTTGTAGCAATTGAGAGATATTCTTTTTTTATAGTCCGCTCTATACGGTATGCATCTAAAACAACATCTTGAGTTGCTGCACAACAGGAAATAATAAAAATTAAAATTGCGGTAATAATTATGTTAACAGGGGGATCTATAATTAAAAACCCGCTAGTAGTGACTAATAAACATGCTTGGGTAACTAATGTCCATCCACGACGTTGGCCAAATTTTCGACATATAACAGGTATAGAATATTTATCAATAAACGGTGCCCATATTGGTTTTAAGCAATATGGAATAGATGTTAGAAACATTGCACCAATAATATCAGTTGAATATCCCGCCTGTGATAATTGGTAATGAATAGTAAATGATACTAAAGAAAAATTTACTCCTGCAACTATTCCAAGCAAGAAGAAACAAATAAAATAAGAGCGTGTATGATTAGTTAGCATATTCAGGAGTGATATCCATCTTTTCAAACAATTATCTAGACATTACACCCCAATTCGGGATAATAATTAGTTAATTCTTATCCCGAATTGGCTTTAATATAAGGAAAAATGCATTCTTAAAGTGGCTAACGCGAATGCATTTTAAACCTTTCTAAAGCTAAAAACATGATTTTAAAAGATTAAAATCATGTTTTTAGCTAAATATTTATTTAGTAATACAGCTTTTTTAATAATTTCATATAGTTAATATGCTAACCTCATGTATGAACCTCCTGTAAAATGCAAGAAAAAAATAATATATATAAACGATCCTAGCAAAAATATTTGCAAAATTGACTTGAAATAATACTTAAAAACATTATACTTACGTCTATTAGCAACGTGGCTTTGGTATGCCTAGTTTTTGCTAGACTGATCTTAAAATACCAAATAAAGGAATTATAATGCCTAAATTAAAAACAAAATCAGCGGTAAAAAAGCGCTTTAAGCTTACTGCTACTGGCAAAGTCTGTGCCACTCAAGCTGGAAAAAAGCACTTCATGCGACGTCGTACAAAATCTCAGCTTCGTAACCTTAGAGGAACAACAATTCTCTGCGATCAAGATGCAAAGAACTTGAAAAAATTCTTTCTTCCATATGGAATTTAATAATTTAAATAAGGAAATAGGTGAGATATGTCACGAGTAAAATCAGGAAAAGTTTCAAAAAATCGTCATAAAAAAATTCTCAAACTTGCTAAAGGTTATAGGGGGAGATCGAATAATTGCTTTAGGGTAGCAATTGAAAAAGTTGAAAAAGCTCTACAATATGCTTATAGAGATCGTAGAAATCGTAAGCGTGATTTTAGAGGGCTTTGGATACAAAGAATTAATGCAGCAGTACGTGAGCATGATTTAGTATATTCGCAGTTTATAGGTGGACTGAAAAAAGCTGCCATAGATATTGATCGCAAGGTGCTAGCTGAATTGGCAGTCAACAACCCACAAGGTTTTGCAGATATAGTGGTGCAGGTAAAGACTCATCTGCAATAGACTTATTATTAAACCTCTTGGATCATTCTACTTTTGCTGGTAATTTGGGCGTTGGGATTAGACTCAAATCCTCACGTATATTTGTTATACTGCTTGCGACTTATTTTCGGTGTGGCCAAGAGTACGAGTCACTGTAGAAGTGAGGAGTGGTGGCTGTACTTAACATGGTGGTAGGTCCACCGGAATCGGCTGGTATGAGCAGATATCAAACTACCTTAAGCTGCTGTATTCTAAGGAATATGGTGGTGAGTGTTAAGGAAAAGGCTGGAAACAGTCAGGTATGACCTATGGAGGTGAACGAAAGTGAATCACTGTATTTAACCTCAACCTCAGCTCGATATAAGAATTAATAATTCTTATATCGATACTTACTTTGTTATAAGGAAAAATGCACTCTTGAAGCGGCTGACGCGAGTGCATTTTAACTTTTTTCATCATTCAATATGTGATTTTAATTATTAAAATCACATATTGAATGGAGTATTATATTTTAACAATCAGGTGGGCAGCCGCTTCAAACCTGATTGTTTCTATATATAATACTGAATTCGATGTAACTTGTTACATCGAATTCAGGTTATTTTAATTAATTTCAACCACTATTTGGTTGCCATCTAGAACCGATTTAACTGTAACCGCTATACTGCATGATACCATTGAGGATACTAAACTGACCAAAAGCAAGATTGCCTATATCTTTAGTGATCTAATTGCTGATCAGATAGAAAAACTAACTAGGGGTAAGTGCGACAGAAAGATTAGCTCGGCAGAAATCATGGAATTATTATAGCAGCACAAGATATATGATATCATAATGGTTAAAATATTTGAAAGAATTCACAATTTAGAAACTGTTAGTATAAAATCTCTAGAAAAAATTAAGAAGATAATAGAAGAAACTTTTAAAAATTTTATAAGTATTAGCATGTGTTGTGGAACAAAACAACTAGAAAATATATTAACTACTTTATGTTACAAACATTTACTAATTACTGAATCCCCCTTAGAGCTTACAACAATTATCCAACATAAATACCAGCTTCCTACTCCTACTTTTGAAAATGATACAAACCAAAAGTAAATCCTATACTTTCTTAATAATTAAGCTTGCATTAGTTCCTCCAAATCCAAATGAATTAGAAAGTACATAACTAATTTTTGTATTTTTAGCTTCTAAAGCAACTAAATCTATTTTTGCTTCTGCTATCGGTTTATGCAAATTTAGAGTTGGTGGAGAAACTTGGTCTCGCATAGCAAGAATTGAATATATTAATTCTACGCTACCAGCTGCTCCAAGCAAATGACCAATAGATGATTTGGTTGACGACATAAGAACATTCGGGTTAGCATCCAAAAATAATTTTTGAACAGCCGTTAACTCTATAGCATCACCAACTTGGGTAGAAGTGCCGTGAGCATTGATATAATCAATAAGACTTGCATCAATTTTTGCATCTTTAAGAGCCTCAGACATAGCTCTATAAGCACCTCTTCCATCGGGATGAGGTGAGGTCATATGATAAGCATCGCCAGTAGAACCATATCCAATAATTTCAGCATAAATCTTAGCGTTTCTAGCACAAGCATGCTCATATTCTTCAAGTACTACAACACCTGCCCCTTCTCCCATTACAAATCCATCGCGATCTTGATCCCATGGTCTTGATGCAAGTTCAGGCGTAGAATTATATTTAGTAGATAATGCTCTTGCAGCAACGAATCCAGCCACCCCGACCGGAGTAACCGGTGCTTCGGCCCCACCAGCAACCATAACATCTACATTACCATATTGAATCATACGCATAGCATCCCCTATAGCATGAGAGCCAGTGGAACAAGCTGTAACGACAGCTTGGTTTGGTCCGGTGAATCCGTATTTAATGGAAACATGACCTGCAAAGAGATTAATTAATGAGGAGGGGATAAAAAATGGACTAACTTTGCCATTATTTTCTTTATGAAACTTTACGGATGTTTCTTCGATCATCCCAAGTCCACCTATTCCTGAACCAAGTATTAAGCCGGTTCTATCTCCCGATAATTCATCTTTTACTTTCCACCCGCTATCCTCGATTGCCTCAGTAGCTGCTCCTATACCATATTGGATAAATAAATCCATCTTATGGACATTGCGAGGGTCAATAAATTTTTCCGGGTTAAAACCATTATCTGTTGAGTGATCCACTGTACCCGCTATTTTACAGGCAAGGTTAGAAGTATCAAATCTTGTGATTGACTTGATGCCACTGCGGCTCTTTATAATACCTTCCCAAGAGGGCTTTACACCAACTCCTAGTGGTGTGATAAGCCCAATACCGGTTATAACAACTCTTCTAGTCGACATGATTATTTATTAATTAGTTATTTTTTTATTTATGTACTGTACAACATCAGAGACAGTTAAAATTTTACTGGCATCTTCATCTGGTATATCACATTTATACTTTGCTTCTATTGCCATCATTAATTCAACTGTATCTAAACTATCGGCTTTAAGATCCTCAACAAATCTAGACTCAAGGGTGATTGAATCTTTCTTTACTTTTAATGTATTAGCAACGATTTCAATAACATCTTGTTCGATGATATTCTGAGCAACACTTGCATCCATAATTAGAACCTCATAACTTAATTTAATTTTAGTAAAATATTCAAACTCTAGCCACTCATGATTGACTTGTATGGAATAAACATAATCTATACATAAGTAAGCTTTGAATAAGACGATACAATAATTCCAAACTTCTAGCATAAAAAAATATTTTATGCTAGTGTAAAATTTCTTTAGTTCTTAAATTAAAATATTACTAATGGTTTACAGTTTAGTATACACTCCTTTTCCTGATAATAGAAGCAATAATACCAAACAACAGAAGAGTAATAGTCATAGCCAATGCAGCGTAAGATGGAATCTCAATAAAATGTTCAGCGAATATTTTTATGCCAATAAATATTAATATTAATGCTAGCGAATATTTTATATAACTAAATTGCTCAACAATATTAGCTAAACATAAGAATAAGGCACGTAAACCTAATATGGCAAAAATATTAGAAGTATAAATTATGTAAGGATCCTTAGTGATAGCAAATATTGCTGGTATACTATCAATGGCAAAGACAATATCCATGATTTCTATAATTATTAATGATGCAAGAAGAGGCGTAATACTTAACCTATTATTAGTTTTAACAAAAAATTTATAACCGGAAATTTTAGGAGTAAGATTAAAGTATTTTTGTAGAATTCTATAAATATACGATTCCTCTACTTTAAAACTTTTTTTTGCTATATAAAAAGTTTTGATGCCTGTAACTATAAGAATAGCTGCAAAAATATATAATAACCAAGAGAATTTCGAGATAACAATGACACCTAGATATATAATTATGGCTCTAAAAACAATGACACCTAGAATTCCCAAAAATAATATCCGATGCTGATATATTAAAGGAATAGAGAAAAACTGAAAAACCATCAATATAATAAAAATATTATCCAATGACATAGCTTTCTCTATAAAAAAGCAAGTGTAGTATTCCCGGGCTTTTTCTCCTCCCATATCAAAAAAAATGAAAATACCGAAGAGGCATGCTATAATTAAATAAAAAAGGCTAAAATAAATAGTTTGGCGGAAGCTCATCACTTTATTTTCTTGGTTTGCAAAACCAAGATCGTAGATTAGTAAACCTGCAATCACTGTACAAAAAACAACCCAAGTCAAGATTCCCTCCATAAACTACTATAACAACTTGAAGAATTAATTCTCAAGTTTATGATCTGATGTTAAGCATTAGCCATTCGTGAAGTAAAGTGGGATTCTTTGATACCGAGATTGTATAAAGCATTGTGCCACTTATTCTCTGGATGATCAGAAAAAATAAATTCTTTATCACATTTTGTTATTATCCACAAATTCTCCTTAATCTCTGTTTCAAGCTGCCCTACCTTCCAAGCAGTGTATCCAATAATAAATAAACTATTTTTAGGACCATGACCAGAAGCAATATCATGAGGGATTTTAGGATTAGAGCTAACTGCTAAATGATTCTGAAATTTCAATAGTAGATTTTCATCATAATCATCAGAATGTAGGAAGAATCCGCGTTCATGCTCAACTGGTCCTCCTAGATATATAGGCATCATAATATTACTATCTACTTGATCATCAGATATTTTAAAAAACGATTTTATCTCTATATGATTCACCAAATTATTGAAAATTAAACCCATTGCTCCTTCTGCTGTATGAGACAGCATATAAAAAGTGATTTATTAAATATACCATCAAGCATGTAAATGTAAGGAGTAGCGATCAGAACCTTACCAGATAAATTATCAAAAATCTTATCGTTTACACTCATAATGTTTATTGTATTTTAAAATTTATTAACATACTAGCTTTTAGATACATATAATGTTAAATTACTGCTATTCAATAGACCTCTTTTGAAACTTCATCTGAGAGGTTTAATAAAAATTTTGAACATGATAGTAAATATACTCAACTTCTGTTCTAAACTTAAAGTAATTTTTTAAAAAGTCTAATGTTTACTTGGTTTGATATAATAATATTGGCAATTATTACTACTTCATCGATGCTCGGGGCATATGGAGGAATAATAAAGCTTACTATTAGCTTACTTAGCTTTATAGTCTCAATTCTTTTTGCCTATTACCTATCTCCATATACTATTTCCATTATTACTCGATATTTTAATAACCACATTGCATTGGTAGTTACCTCTGGGATTATTTCCTATATTATCTCTCTAATCATATGCTCTTTTGCAACCCGTAAA
This sequence comes from Candidatus Tisiphia endosymbiont of Empis tessellata, assembly GCF_964031035.1. Lineage (NCBI taxonomy): Bacteria > Pseudomonadati > Pseudomonadota > Alphaproteobacteria > Rickettsiales > Rickettsiaceae > Candidatus Tisiphia > Candidatus Tisiphia endosymbiont of Empis tessellata. Next base: position 1,042,697 of record NZ_OZ034997.1, read on the forward strand.
TTTTTTTTGATAATCTCTGTTATAAGTGGTGGGGTCATTGACAGATATCTAGGCTTAGCCGCAGGCATGTTTAGAGGTATGATTATTTGTTTAGGTATCTTCCTAGTCCTAACAATTTTCTTTTCTGACAGTTACTTACAAGCAGAAACCCTAAAAGACGTTATACAAAATACTACTATTGATAAATATCCAAAATGGCTTAAGGAATCTGTGACTACATCGTATCTAGATAATTTAAGTAAAAATCTTATAAGAACTCTACCACAAGATAGTTTGGAATTCATTAAATTACCTAAAACATCAAAGATTATTGGTACTACAAATGTGTTAGAAAAATCACAATCTCAAGAATCTCCCAATACAGAAAAACAACTCCCTGAAGATCTTATGCAAGAACTTGATGAAGTATTATCAAAAAAAGTAGAGAATCATGACTAGGCTATTGAATAACTATAATAGACCTCTTTCGAAACTCGCTTGTGCTGAGGGATTTGAAGGAGATGCTTCACCTCGAACCGCAGCGTACTCTAATTCCGTTACGGATTCGAGTATCGCATCATTGTCCAAATCACCAGCAGAAGTAGAGTTTCGAAAGAAGTCTAATAAAAAGAGTTATATTATTGGTAGATATATTCAAGATATAGCTAATCATGAGTTTATTCAAGAGCAAAAATTTGTTGTCGAATATAAGGTAATTTAACCTAAGTTCGATGTAACAAGTTATCAGTATTATCTCTGTTAGAGGTGACATCGGGGCTATTAAACCGATGTCTTACATCGAACTCAGATTACATGAATGCTATCTAGACTAAGTTAGTTTACAAAAAAGTTCCTAAATATTAAAGATATTGTTATTATTTGCTTGACATTAGTTAACAGATATTATTCTAATAGTATCCTATAGTAAATAAATTTTTAATAATCTGTAATATAACTGGAGAGAAAAAATATGGGACGTATTAATAAGTATAGTAATGGAAATTTGGTTAATCAGAATCGGGAGATTCAGGGGGAGTTCCTAAAAAAACAAGATACTGAATCATACTCATTGAGTAAAAAGATGAATAATGGGAACAACATACAAGAAAAGAATACAGTAAACATAGATGACTTATTTAATATTCCTGCATTGGATACTGCTACAAGTCAGGATAGTATAAAGCCTATTGACGGAGGTACAGCACATACTCCTATTGCACAAGCTTTATTGCCTCTTCTTACCCTCCTTTCTGCCGCTTTTCCTAATACTACTGCTCCACCCAATAAAGCTATCGATAATCCAAATGGCTCATTGAGTAGAGTAACAAGTCCCACTAAGGTGAATATGCCTGTTCTTTTTGATACTACTCCTGCAACTACTTCAACTAGCCAAAACCATGCCCCATCAAAAAAGCTGACAAAACATAGTGATGACCCATCTCTTATTAGGGAAAAAGATGGTTTTATACGACATAGTGCTGATGGTAATATTATACTAGGTGGTGATGGTAAAAAGTTAACTTTCAGCCATCATCTAGACATAAAGATACTCAAAAAACAACTCACAAATAGTAATATTACTGAATTATGTCTATGGGAGGTTGCGACTGTTCGTCAGAAAGCACAAAAGATTGGAAAAATTCTTAAAGATAATAGTAATGTTAAAGTATTAAGTATATTATATAGTAATATAGGAGATATAGGAACAATAGACTTTGGAAGAATGCTTATAGATACTGAAGTTACTACATTAAATCTAGCATATAATAGAATAGATGATGAAAGTGCAATAGGTCTTATAGAATCACTTAAAGGGACTAAGGTTCAAGAACTAAATCTATCAGATAATAGAATAGGCGATAAAGGAAAAGGAGCAAAAGGTCTTATAAAATCACTTAAAGAGACTAATGTTAAAGTACTAGATCTATCAGATAACAATATGAGTGATAAAAAGGTAAATGATATTATACCAGAACTTAAAGAAAATACTAAGATTATTGAATTAGGTCTAAAAGACAAAGGTATAAAACGTAAGACATTCAAAAAAGTCTTAGAGGTACTAGAACAAAATAGACATGTTAATAAAGAGCCCACCTCTACAATAGAGTCTAGTACTACTGAGGGAGAGTCTAGTACTACTGAGAAAAAGCGAGAGAAGCGTGATATTCATACTACTGAGAAGACTCTTCCTGATGAGACTCTTCCTAAGCAAGAGACTACTGTTCTTACTACGGATGTATCTAGTACTACTACGACAGAGTCTACTACTTCCGCTACTGAAGATTCAACTAATGCTAAGGAAGAGACTACTGTTCCTACTGTGAAGAAGTCTAGTACTACTACAATGAAGGTTACTACTTCTTCCCCTATTGAAGATTCAACTACTGCTAAGGAAGAACCTACTACTACCGTGAAGTCTACTGTTCCTACTGTGGAGGAGTTTAGTACTACTACAATGGAGGTTACTACTTCTTCCCCTATTGAAGATTCAACTGCTCCTGAGAAAAAGACTACTACTCCTATTATGGAGAAGTCTAGTACTACTACAAAGAGGGTTACTACTTCCTCTACTGAAGGTTCGGCTACTACTGAACAAGAGACTACTGTTCCTACTACAGATGGGTCTAGTACTACTACGACAAAGTCTACTGCTTCCTCTGCTGGAAATCCTACTACTCTTAAGGAAGAACTTACTACTCCTAAGAAAAATCTTACTGAGAAATCAGAACCAATCGCTGTTGGTGTAGTTGTTGATTCTATTACAGAAAAGCATATTCCTGAGGAATTAAATCCTAATAATCCTGCTAGTAGCACAATGTCAACAAAAGAAATCTTAGCTCTGATATCTTTTGCTGTAACTGCTATAGGTGTTGGTGGAGGTGTTGTTATATGTGCTATCAAGAAGTTTTGGGGTGGAGTAAGCCATTTGGGTCATGAAGCATTAGCATTAGCTGACTTAGCATTAGTAGAACTAGACAATCGTTTAGACAATAATGAAGAGACATCATCTTTAACAGGTATAACAGTTAACGATGACATGGATTAAAACTAGGGTAATTTAACCTGAATTCGATGTAACTTGTTACATCGAATTCAGTATTATATATAGAAACAATCAGGTTTGAAGCGGCTGCCCACCTGATTGTTAAAATGCACTCGCGTCAGCCGTTTCAAGAGTGCATTTTTCCTTATAACAAACTGGTTTAAAGAAGGATTCATTTTAGCCTATGCCTTAAGATTGATAGATCACTACAACAGTTTGTTTATGTTATCACAAATGCACAGCGGTTTGTTTGGTGCTTGGAAGAAAGTTTGGGAGTCAAGTAAGTCAAACTATCATGTATAACAAATTTCTATAGCTGTTTCAAATATAACACAGTTGATAGAAATTTATCAAAAAAATAGTCAAGTAGCTTGTAATTAATTATTTTTACATATATAGTAGCTGCGTGTTTAGATATTTCTAAAAAGGTTTTTAAGGTATTATGATTGCGTAGGGTCATCCCTGTGCATTCGATGGTTACCCTTGCAAAAGTATGGGGCTAGAAAAGTTTAATATAGTCTGCTAGGCTGTTTTTTTAGATTTCTCTACCTGCACGGGAATGACATCGAGCAAAAATAATTTTTGAAACTAATTGCTCTAAGAAACTGTATTTAGAAAATGAATTAACTTAAATAGGAAAAAATTATGAATAATAAAAGTAAAAAAAGCAGTTTTTTGAAAAAATTGCTAGCGACTGCTTCTATTGCTTCAGTTATAGTCGGTAGTAATACGGCATTTGGTGCTGCTCTTGCACCACAAGGTAGGATTACTACTGGTACCCCAGCTCCCGTTAGTGAAGCAGGTGCTGGAGGTCGCAATTTGTGGTCAACTGTTGATGCTGCTGCTGGTGCTGTTATTGTTGCTGGTGCTGACGCAGCAGGTCCAACTGATAATCAGGCAGTTATATTTGGTCGTATTAATGATGCAATTAATATTGATGCTCCTCGGATACTTAAGGCAATTAGTGCTGGTGGCAAGGCTGGTACTCTTGTAAATCTTAATGCAAACCTTACTGTTGGTTCTGTCGTTGATGAGGTTGGTGCTATTGTTGGTGCTAATGTAGTAAATTTTACTTTTGTTGATCCTGGTAGTACTCTTACCTTAAACGGTGCAGCTGCCACTGCTGCTCAGCATGGTTTTGTTGCAGGTGTTAACGATTATAGTGCTTTAGGTACGGTTGACTTCACAGCTGTAGGTGATCATACCTTAAATATTAAACCTATTGATGCTACTACTAACATCACGTTTGCTAAGTTTGAAGTTGCTAACGGTGCACATGCAACATTGAGTATTGACCATGTTAATAAGACAATAACATTTAATAAAGCATCAGTTGCCGAATCCCACACAATTAACATTTCTGATAATAGTACTGTTCAATTCAACTCTGCTCCAACTGTTGCTGGTGGTAATACGTTGAACTTACAACAACAAGGAGCAAATAGTAGAATCAAATTTGGTGATCAGGGTAATGGTATATTGTTACTTACTTCTAAGAATGCTGCTGCTGTTAACTTTAAAGTTGTAGATGGATCTCTTGGTGGTACTCAAGATGGACATGGTATAATTCACTTCGATACTCAGGGATTAGTTGCATCTCTTTCTCATCTTGGAGGTGCAGGTAGAGCCGTAGTTGGTATAGATAAGGAGCATAGAGCTGGGAAATTCATAGTTGATGCTAGTGGTGGTAATGCTGGAACAATTACAGGAAAAGTATATACTAAAGAGCTTGAATTACGCGGTGGGACTATCAATTTACAAGGTGAAGTTGATGTAGGAGATCAGGGTAAGACAAACATAACAGCAGCTACAGTTCTAACTCTAAACGAAAATAGTAATCTTGGTACAACAGATTTCCATAATATACCTAATAGTACAATTACTGTGGAAGCTGGTAAAACACTTGAAGGAAACTTTCATGCTGACTTAAACGGTGGCGGTGCAGCTCAAGTTGGAACGATAATTTTTAAAGGTGATGGTGTATTAAAAGCTGATGTAATAAACAAATTAGATGCAATTGAAAATACACAACCTGGTCTTCTGAGATTGTCAGGACAGCATACTGTCACTGAACTACGAGGAACTGTGGCTAATACACATTTTAAATTTGCTAAGGATTATAAACTGATCGGTAATATTAATCACACTGCTCCTGCTGTTTCAGATTTAACGTTTGAGGGTGATGCTGAAATTACTGGTGACATTGGTGCTGCTGGTGCTGGAGTAGTTCGTAATATTATCATCCCTAAGGATAGCACAGTAAAAGTTGGTGGTGCTACGATTAATGCTGTTAGTATCTTTGATACTGCTGATAGTGGAACATTGAAATTAACTAATAAAGCAGGTGATGTAACCATTACATCTACAATGAGTGCTAATAGTGGCGGTATTATTGATGCAACTGAAATGAAAAAGGATAGTACTTTAAATATTACTGGCACTATTGGTACGAATCCTGCTGGTGATGATTCTAAGGCTTTAAAGAAATTATTACTGAACAGACAAAAACCTAACTTTGACATAGCTGCAGCTGCCAATAAATGGGTTAATATTGCTGGAATTGATTTTGGTGGTGGAGCTTCAACAGTTAAGATGAATGTTGATACTGCTAAATATGCCTTTGGAGCTTTGACAAATGCAGAGGAAGCTACATTTGAAATTAGTGAGAATGTTGACTTATATAATACAACAACCTCTAAGGATGGGGGAGTAAAGGAAATCAAGTTTACAGCAGACGATAAGACTCTTACTCTTCATAAAGGTAATGATATTACTGCTAAAAGTATAACTGCTTCCGGTGGAGCTAATGGAAGTAATCTAGTTTTTGCTGGGGATGCTGCTCTAAAAGGCGACATAGGAACATCAAACAGGCAATTTAAAGGTCTCAAAGTAAATGCTGGTGTTAAGGCAATTACATCGGGTCAAGGCTTTTTCAGCGAAAATATAGAATTAGCAGATGGCGGATCTACATTAGTTGTAGATGGTAATTATACTACTAAAGCAGTTGTTGGTAATGTTCCTGGTAATGGAACACTGAAATTTGTTAATGCTGCTGATGTTGGTACTGGTGTAAAATTCACTACTACAGCAGCTGCTAATACTGGTGTTATTAACGGTATATCTACCTTAGAATTGCATGGTGGTAATGTTGAATTAGTAGGTGATAACGGTCTAAAATTTAGCAATATTAAGTTTGCAACTGCTGCAAGCTTAACTTTAGCTTCAAAGATGGAAATTAAAGATATAAATGTTGATAGTACTCTTGATAGTGCGAGTTCTAAAGGTGCTAGACCTACAGTTATATTATCAGCTATTGATCACACTATTAGTAAACCTAACCATATTGGTGATAAGGATCATTTGGTTAATCTACAATTTGCTGGAGATAATACCTTAAATGTTACTACTACAGACTTCTTTGCTGGTGTAACAACTACAACTGATAATCAAGGTGCTGTTAACTTTAAGGCTGGTTCTGATAAGGTTTATGGTTTAGGTTCTAGCGGACATAACTTAAAAGCTGCAACTTTTGAAGTAAATACCGAAAACTTTGGTGATACTTATGTCAGTAATGCTATTATTAATGACAATGTGAAGTACACAGCTGGTGGAACAGTAGCTGGTGGACTACAAGTTGGTAGTGATAAAGGTAGTTCTGTAGCTGAGTTTAAAGATGGTGTTATTTTGACAGCTGCTGTAACCAGTAAGGGAGCAGATAATAAGATTAACTTCACAGATAATGCTGCTATTATTGGTACTAAGCTTGGTACAGAGAATGCTCGTCTTAAGGCTATAACATTTAATGGCGATAAAAAAGTAGACTTGAAGAATGATGCTATGTATGCAGAAGTAGTTAACTTCGGTACTGAAAATATCGTAATTACTGATAACAACATAATTAGTGGTACTTCACATGTTAATGCCAATATTAATTTGAACTCTGGTAAGTTAATCTTCCAAGCTAACCAAAATGATGTAAATTCTACATGGGGTCCTAAGACTTCTATTGCAACTACCTTAACTGCAGATGGAAAACTTGGTTCTATAGAAGTTAATACTCATATAGAGGTGGCTGCTAGTGTACCAGTTAATGTTATAGTCGTGCAGGATGAAGCTCAATTAGGGGCGGATCAAGAGTACAAGTTGATTAGCAATGGTAAAAATCTAATTCTAGGTAATGATGCACGATTTGGTCCTCTAACAGTAGCAAAATCAACAAATCAAGCATATGCAAAGTGGACTGTTTCTACTAAAGATGATAAAGATGTTTACTTGTTGTGTTCAAATGATGCTGCAACTATAGCTCCAGCTGATGTGAAACTTGCTGGTGGTGATGATAAAGATCAGGAAAATGCTGCTTTGCTTGGTCGTGAGGCATTAGCTGCTATGACTGATATTGGTACGTTATCACAAGACCCAAAAGTACGTGGTGCAGCACTAAAAAGAATTACAAATGCTGAGAATTCACTAGTGACTGATGCTGTCGAACATACTAATGCTGGGATTGCTAGTTTAGTGGGAGCAAGACTTGCTCAAGTTAATGATCAACAAAAACCTGTAGGTAGTGGTTCTGATGATGTAGCTGATGAATCAATGGGTGCATGGGCTATGCCATACTATAATCAAGCTGTTCAGAAGGGTGAAGATAGTGTTGTTGGCTATAAAACGAAATCTACTGGTGGAATCCTTGGTTTCGATGCTTTAGCAAACGAAAATCTAATGATCGGTGCTGCTGTTAGTATTGTTAGAACTGATATGAAATACAAAGATTATAAAATTGGAGAAAAAACAAACATTAATACTGTGATGCTCTCTATTTATGGATCACAACAACTTGATAAAAATTTCTTTGTACAAGGTTTGGTTTCTCTTGGTTCAAATAAAATTAAGAATAGCGATCCTAGAAAAGTTCCTACTTCTCGTAATGCTAGTGGTCAGCAAATTGCTAAAGCTAGTTATGATTCTCTGTTTTACGGTGGTCAAGTATTATTTGGTTACAATGCTAAAATGTCTGACTCAATGTCATTAATACCGATGGCTGGAATTCGTTATACAGGTTCTAGCGATGAAGGTTATAAAGAAACTGGTACAGACAACGTAAATAAGGTCGTTGCTAAGAAGATTAACAATAAAGTTGAAGCTGTGTTTGGTACTAGATTTGCAGTTTCTGTAGATACTAGCGGTATTACAGTGATGCCTGAAGCACATGCTTTTGTTTCTCAAAAGTTATTTGGTAATTTAGGGAAAGTTAGTGCTAAATTAGATGGTATGACTAGTTCGTTTGCTACTAGATCTGACAAAGAGGCAAAAACATTATTTAACCTTGGTTTAGGCGTTACTGCTAAAGCTGGTAATATGGAGTATGGAGCTGGTTACGATGCATATTTAGCTAGTAGTAAATATGTTGGTCACCAAGGTACTTTAAAAGTTCGTGTAAACTTCTAAACTAATCTTTTAAGTTTACTTATCTATTACTTCAAACAAAAGGGTTTTCTTTTAAAAAAGAAAACCCTTTTTGTTTAATAAGAGTGCTTACGAATTGATTCTTCCTGATAAGTTTGTCGTCAGAATTTGCTTTCTCTTCTTATATAATGGGCTAAAAAATTTAGACAAAAAAGCATGTAGTTTTGTTTTGTAATAAGATAGAATAAAAAATTATACTTAGGATAAACGAATGACAAAGAAACAAAGTAGAAATTTTAGTGCAGAAGCAAAAAACTAAGATATAGTCAATTCAGGAGGATTGGGTAGCAGGAGCGGTGGAGTGAGTATCACAACTGTTGGAAGTTAAAAAATCGTCTATTAGCGAAGTGCTGTTGTAAGGCTTAAACCGTCATTGCAAGGAGTCGCTGCAAGCGGCGACGTGGCAATCTTGTGAAGGAGGTCTTGACTATCATGAAGATTGCCACAGTGCCTAACGGCGTTTAGACGATTTTTTAACTTCCAACAGTTGTGCCTTCGCGGGGGGGGGAAACATTGAGAATGTTAAATCCATGTCTCATATCGATGCTTAGGTTACTTTAGCATTTTTTGGATATATATTTAGTCTGAAAGTAGGAGTTTATTCTCTTAACTTACCTTGAAATTTCTCATAAGCAGTTGTAACAACTTCTTGATTTAATAAATTTAGGTCTGCTTCATTTAACGTCCGATCATCTGCTTGAAATTGCACCTTAATTGCCACTGATTTTTTACCGGAAGGTAGTTTATCTCCCGAATAAATATCAAATAGATCAACAGACTTTATCATTTTTTTATTAGAATTCTTGATATAAGCAATTATCTTGCTAACCGGCTGCTCTAGATCAACTACAAAAGCATAGTCTCTAAAGGTTGGCTGGAAGTCAGAAACAATAAACTCGTCTCTTTTAGCAAATTTTACTTTAGCAAATGGTATATTGGCAATATCTATTTCAAAGGCAAATATCTGACAGTCAATATCAAAATGTTTTAATATAGAGGGATGAATTTGTCCAAAATAGGCTATAACATTTTTACCAAGTTTTATAAGGCTTGATTTTGTCGGATGGTAATAAGGTAAATCAATAGGAGCAAATTGACACTTATCAATCGGTAGACCTACATAATTTAAAACATTTTCTAAGTCAGATTTAATATCAAAAACATCTACTAAGCGAGCTACAGAATGACAATCTTTTTCATTATATAGCCCACATCTTACTGCAGAAGCAAAAATTAATTCTCCATCTGATATACAAGAGTTAAAGATTGGTCCCAATTCCATCAAAGCAATTTCTTTAATGGATCTTGTAAAATTCTTTTGAACTAATTTAAGTAATTTAGGAATGATGCTAGGTCGCATATAATTATTATCAACATTAATAGGATTTAGCAAAAATAACTCCTCTTTTATTGAAGCAAATAATTTTGCTATTTCACTATCCATGAATGAATTTGTTACTACCTCATCATACCCATAACTGGCTAAAATTCTTTTAATATCAGAAATTCTTCGTTGCTCTTTAGGTATAATCCTTGTTAGTTGCATTTCTGGTAATTTAATCGGCTCTAATTTGTCATAGCCGTAAATACGAACAATTTCTTCAACAATATCTTCTTTAATTGTGATGTCATGTCGCCAAGATGGTATGGTAAGTTTGAGAGTATCGCCTATATCTACTATAATAAAGCCAAGATTTTTTAAAATGTTACAAATCTCTGTTTTGCTTAAGTTTAGACCGGTTATTTTAGCTAGGCAATTTATAGGGAAGTCCAAGGATTTTTGTACAAAAGCAAACCCTTCATTATACACTATATCAGAAATTTCACCTCCACAAATAGATAAAATCATTTTACTTACAATATTTAAGGCTTTTAAGGTAAATGCCTGATCAATATTACGTTCAAAACGATAACGCGAATCAGTATCAATCTGTAGATATCTCCCCGTTTTAGTAATATATTTAGCAGAAAAACACGCCGCTTCTAGCAAAATATTTTGCGTCCCAAGCTCACTTTTACTACTATCACCTCCTATAATACCAGCAAGAGTAAGTACTTGCCTATCATCTTGAATTACCAAAGATTCTTCATCTAAATCATATTCTTTGCCATTTAAAGCTAGAAATTTAGTTTTTTCTTTAAGTAGTGTAATTTGCAGCTTATCTGATAATTTACTTCTATCGTAAGCATGCATTGGTTGCCCGAAACTATACGATATATAGTTAGTGACGTCCACTAGGGCTGAAACCGGTTTTAGCCCAATATTTTGCAATAATTGCTTTAACCAATCAGGGCTTGTCTTGTTTTGTAAATTTCTTATTTCCCGAAAGCAGAATAATGGGCAGGCTTCTTTATTTTCTATCTTTAAAGCCAAAGTAGATTTAAATTCTCCGGTAATTGATGGCACTTCTAATTCTTTAAGCGTACCAATACCCTTGCTAGCTAGGTCTCTAGCTATACTATAGACGCCAAGAGCATCACCACGATTTGGGGTAACGTTAATATCAAAAACTGGGTCATCATACCCATAATATTGTATAAATGGTTCTCCTATTTTAGCATCGGGCATCAGTTCTATTATACCATCAGAATTAGTACCCACTAATAGTTCTGCTTCAGAACATAACATTCCGCAACTTTTTTCTCCGCGAATTACTGATTCTTTAATTTTAAATTTACCATTAGGGATTTCACAACCAATTTTTGCCAATACTACTTTAATATTCTCCCTAGCATTACTTGCTCCACAAACTATTTGTAAAATTTCCTCATTAGTTTGGACTTGACATATCTTAAGTTTATCCGCCGATGGATGGGGTTTAGTAGCTAGTATATGAGCTACTTCAAAATCTTTTAGCTCCGTCCTTCTATCTACTATTTCTTCCACTTCTAGACCAAGCATAGTTAAACATTCAGCAATTTCCTCAACAGAACTCTCGGTATCTAGGAATTTTTTTAACCAAGATAAAGTAAATTTCATCTTGTTAATCCTCCAGCTAGAGTTGGCAAGTCAAAAGCAGAGAAGTTATAGTGTTTTAACCATCTTATATCTCCTTCAAAAAATTGCCTGAGATCCTTGATTCCGTATTTTAGCATAGCAAAACGCTCAACACCTAGACCAAAGGCAAACCCTTGATAGAGATCACTATCTATATTAACATTTTTAAGAACGTTTGGATGGATCATGCCACAACCAAGCACCTCTAGCCATTTATCGCTATCCTGCATCTTAATATCCACTTCGGCAGATGGCTCAGTAAACGGGAAGAAACTTGGTCTAAAACGCACTTCAATATTTGTTTGTTCAAAAAAATCTTTAATAAATTCCATGATAAGGTATTTTAAATGCCCCATATTAATATTTTCATCGAGTACTAGACCTTCAATTTGATGGAACATCGGTGTATGCGTCATATCGGAATCCGACCTATAAGTTCTACCAGGCGCGATAAACCTAAAAGGTGGTTTAGCATTTTGCATCGTCCTGATTTGTATCGGTGAAGTATGAGTACGTAACAATAGGGGGTGTTCTGCCTCTTTTGCCTTTAGATAGAAAGTATCGTGCATCTGCCTTGCTGGGTGATCTTCATAAAAATTTAGGGCAGTGAAATTATACCAATCGTTCTCAATAGTTGGACCATCCTTAATGGTTAGCCCAAATTTTGTAAATACTTGAATTAATTCTTCAGTAGCTTGGGTAATGGGGTGTATGCTCCCCTTCTTATACTGCCGAGCTGGAATTGTTAAATCTGTCTTTTCTTCAGCAAATCGTTTATTTAATTCAATTTCCTCCAAGGCTGCTTGTTTTGCTTCTAGCAAATTACTAATCTGTTCTTTAAGCAGATTAACTGCCTCGCCTAACTTTTTACGATCATTTTGCTCAAGACTACCAAGCTTTCTCATTTCTTGGTTAAGTAAGCTTTGTTTCCCAAGAAACTCCACCCTAATTTGTTGCAACTCTGATAGAGCTTGAGTTGATTCTATTCTGCTTTTTGCAGATTTTAATATTTGGTTTAGATGATTCATAACAAGTTAATAATAATATCGAGCCATAAATATTAGACTATATTTTATTATATCTCTAGATTAATTAGAAGCAAATGTCAATAACATGTTATTGACAATGACTTAGAAAAAACTTGATTATCGAGTATTATTACTGATATAGTTATTATATTAGTAGTAGTGTTTTATAATAGTTTTTACTTCACTTTTGGTTGTAAAATCATCCACTACGGTCACCAATTTTTATTTTAAAATGATTAATTTTAAAACTCTTTCAATTTACCTACTCAGGCTATATTGTAGCTATTTCATCGGTATATTGCTTCTGCTTATCGGGGTTTTAATTCTTTCAAATATCTTTGACATTTTGCAAAAATTTAAAGCTGTATATATCCCAACACATTTTTTTTGGAAACTTGTATTATATAAAATACCTTATTTAGTTAATGAAGTAGCTTCTCTTCTTAGCTTCATTGCGATGTTATTTTTTCTAAAAAGACTAACTAAACATAACGAACTAATAACTATTTTATGCAATGGTATCCATATTTGGAGGGTTATTGCTGTTCCAGTTTTTGCAACGGTGATTTTTGGTATAATACTAATAACTATATGCAACCCTATTGGTACATTTGGTTTACAAAAATATGAATCTTTAGAAGCAAAATTGAGTAAAAAGACATCTAATAATTTGATAATATCAAAATCTGGTTTACTATTTTTTGAGAATTATCAAGGCAATAAAAGAATTATTCAGGCTGGGTCTATTGATGTAGTGAACAATAAGTTAAATAAGATTATTATATTATTTTTAGATGACAAAAATAATTTCTTAAAAAGAATTGATGGGGAATATGCTATTTTAGTTGATAATAATTTAAAACTAACTTCTGTAAAAATTTCGGATAACTATAATGTCAAACAATATGAGCATTTTACCGTTCCAACAAATTTATCAATAAGTAACTTACTAAATAGTTTTATAAATCCTGAGATGATTGCTATTTGGGATTTACCAGATACAATTAAACATTTAGTAGAATTTGGTTTGCCAATAACTAACTATCAAATTTATTTCTATAAACAGTTATTTAAGCCTATAATTATGGCTACCACAGTGATTTTAGCAGCCTGCTTTTTTAGTCTCAAGCAACGTGATAATTCTCAAGAGAAAATCTTAGTAATTGGCTTATTTCTAGGTTTTATTATTTATTTCCTATTAGAGATTTTGTTTAAAATACTCGCATCTAATGCAACCCCCCCTTTCTTAGCTATTTTATTGCCAAATATATGTATATTATTTTTCAGTAATTTTGTTATTATGCATTCTCAAGAAACCTGATGCGTTAAAATGATTTGATTTTGGAGAAATAAAAATGCTAACAAACTTTTTCAGGAAATTTGTATGTGATATGGCCATAGATCTTGGTACGGCTAATACTTTAGTGTATGTCAAAGGCAAAGGAATCGTACTTAACGAACCTTCTGTAGTTGCATTGATTAAAGTGGACGGAGCATTTAAGCCATACGCATTTGGTCAGGAAGCAAAAAATATGTTAGGACGTACCCCAACAGACATTGAAGCAAAAAGACCACTAAAAGATGGTGTTATAGCCGACTTTAAGGGAGCTGAAGAAATGATAAAATATTTCATCAGAACAGTACATAATCGTAGATCATTTACTGGTCCAATGATTATAATTTGTGTACCCTCAGGTTCTACACCAGTTGAGCGTAGGGCTATTCAAGAAGCAGCAGAGAGTGCAGGAGGTAGAGATGTATACCTTATAGAAGAACCTATGGCAGCAGCAATTGGTGCCGGCTTACCAGTAACAGAAGCAACTGGTTCAATGATTGTTGATGTAGGCGGAGGGACAACAGAAGTAGCCGTCCTATCATTAGGTGGTATTGTGTATGCTAGATCAGTACGGGTAGGTGGCGATAAAATGGATGAGTCTATTATTTCTTATATTAGAAGGCATTATAATTTACTAATCGGCGAAGCTACAGCAGAAAAAATCAAAAAGCAGATTGGAGCTGCTTACGTAGATGATAGTTTAGAACCAAGAGTAATGGAAATTAAAGGACGAGATTTAATCCATGGTATCCCTAAAGAAATGCTACTAAACGAAAGACAAATTGCTGACAGTCTAATTGAACCAATTAGTCAAATTGTAGAAGCAGTAAAAGTGGCGTTGGAATGCACTCCTCCAGAGCTTTCATCCGATATTGTAGATACAGGAATTGTTATGACTGGTGGTGGGGCATTACTCCGAAACTTAGATCATGTCCTAAAAGAAGCAACTAAACTGCCGGTAATTATTGCGGATCAAGCACTATCATGCGTAGCTCTTGGTACGGGAAAAGTACTAGAAGATTTTCAAAAATTTAAGCATGTGTTATTTAAACAAGATTAACCAATGGCATTACTTGCAAACAGAATAAAGCGTTCTAGTAAAATGGTAGAGTTTGCTAGATTTATACGTGTTACTTTGAGACGTGTTTTCGTTTTATTTTTTGTTATCGCCTCACTTTACTTATTTCTTGCTGCTCCAAAAAGATTTTCTTCCATTTCTCTTGAAGTCGTTGGACATGTTATTTTTGGTGGATTGCTAATTCATGAAAACATATTTAATCAAATTAATTTAATAACCCAAAATTTTATTTATTTACGAGACTTAGCAAGAGAAAATATCGAACTACAATTAGAAGTGGCAAGACTAAGAAAGTTACAGAGTAATATATATTTGATCCAATATGAGAATAAAGAACTAAAAAAACTACTATCAGTTGTAGAAGAAGAACAATATAACTATGTCAGTGCTAAATTACTAAGTGTTTCATTAAACCCCTTCAGTAAAACTGCTTTAGTGTCAGCTGGAGTAAGACATGGTGTGGAAGTTGATCAGATAGTTACCAACAGTGAAGGATTAGTTGGGCGAGTAATACAAGTAAGCAACAATTACTCTAAAATAATTTTAGTTAATGACGTAAACTCTCGAATCCCGATCACTACCGTATCTTCAAAAGAGAAAGGTATCATGAGCGGTTATGGTAATGGTAGCAAAATACTCTATTTACCAAAAACTCATCTTGTCCAAAAAGGCGAAAAAGTTATAACATCTGGTTATGGTAATATTTACCCTTACGGCATAACGGTAGGTTACGTAAAAAAAGCAAATGCAGAAAAGGTTCTTGTAAAGCCTGTAGTTGACTTATCAAAAACTGAGTTTGTCAGTATATTGCTTCCTCAATGAATCTAATAATTGGCTTTTATACTGCTATGATTTCAAGAGTTGATAGACGAAGAGGTCAATTTCAAGAAGAGCTATGCAGTAGCAAAGTCGAGCAGCTAGGCGTACATGAGTAACGGAGCAGCTGAAATCTTTAGACACAACGACCTTAATTCTTGAAGTTCTACCTGAGTATATTATGTTTGGACAAAATTCTAAAAGACCAGCAATATTTAATGATGGAACTAATCTAGAAATCAAAAGTATTTTTAAGACTATTCAGGGAGAAGGGCCTTTTGTAGGTATGCCTGCTATTTTTATTAGGCTTGGCGGATGCAATCTTGCTTGTAATTTCTGCGATACCGACTTTGAAGATTTTAATATATTAACTATTAACAATATTATCGAAGAAGTTGAAAAACTGGCAATTAATAGACCTCTTGCAGAATTCGCTTCTGCTAGGGAATTTGCAGGAGTCATGGAATCTCAATCCCCAGCGTATTTAGATCTACGTGAGGGACAGAGTACCGGTAGCACGCACAAATTACCAGCAAAAGTAGAATTATGCAAGATATCTAATATCAAATTAGTGGTTATAACTGGTGGTGAGCCTTTTCGTCAACCTATAGAATTATTGTGCTACAAATTATTAGATTTGGATTATATAGTGCAAATTGAAACTAATGGCACATTATATCGTGATCTTCCAGATAAAGTCCATATAGTTTGCTCACCAAAAGCTGGGAAAAATGGTTATGCACTATTGAGAGATGACTTACTATCTCATATTAATGCCCTAAAATTTTTGGTGGCTAAAAATATACCCAAATACTCTAACATACCAGAAGTAGGACAAAGCAAGTATAATATACCAGTATTTATTCAGCCTATGGATCAAAATAATCTGTTGCTAAATAAAGAAAATGAACGGTTAGCTATTGATTTGACCATTAAGTATGGTCATCGCCTTTCCTTACAAACTCATAAGATTTTGGGTATTGAGTGATTATATATTAGATATCTTTGACAAACTCGCTTATGCTGAAGAATTTAAAGAAGCCACGGAATCTCAACCCGCAGCGGACGATGATGTACGTGAGGAGCAGAGTACCGGTAGCATGAATAAAGATACTGGACTGAAAAATCAAGACAAAAAAATAATAATGTTGTTTCCCATTTTTGCATTTTTCAAGCTGCAATTTGTTCATAATTTTGTATAGAATTTAGATAGATATTCATAGGCTTTTTATAACCAATACTTGAATGGAATCTTCTATAATTATAGTGATTGATGTAATCATCAATACCACTCTTTAGCTCTTTAACATCTTTAAAATCATTAATAAATATACAATTATATTTTAAAGTTCGGAAAAATCTCTCTATAATTATATTATCAATACTTCTTCCTTTACTATTCATCGAAACTTTAATGTTATGCTCTTATAAAATTTCAATGTGTTCATGACTAGTATATTGACTGCCCTGATCACTATTAAATATCTGCGGTGCAGGATATTTGTTAAGTGCATCATGCAATACTTCAGTTACCAAACTTACATCCATACTATTTGACAATTTATAACTCAACACAGCTCTACTATGCCAATCTATAATTGCCGCCATGTACATAAATCCCGAATTAGTTCTAACATAAGTGATATCTCCGCTCCAAACCTCGTTAGCGTTAGGTACATCTACAGTTTTACTTGTACCTAGATTAGACCAATATTTATCAAGCAAATAACTATAAATTTTATGCTGTTTATCTTTTCCAGATGTTAACTTTTTCCTCTTTGGATAAATAGCCTCTATGCCAATCATGTTCATATATTTTAGAACCCGATCCTTACCAATAACCAAGCCATCTTCTAATAATTGTCTATGGATATAACGATAACCAAATTCAGGATTATCAGTATATATTTCATCTATTTTATTTAAAATATTTAAGTTATACCCACTAAATGGTTTTGCTTTATAGTACATTGAAGAACGATTAATCTTTAATAATTCATATTGCCTTGTCTTTGGTAACATTGCTAGCTTGGAATCGACAAGTTCTTTTCTATTTGATAAGTCCAAGCTTTGTAGCTTTCCCACAGCCCAATCTCTCTCTACTATTGTTTTTCCAAGAGTTTTCGCTAATTCATCATTTTATTCTTTCAGCATATTAATTTGTTCCTGATATTTACTTACCAGTTTTGCTGGTTCAAAAGCCAATGCTGCATTTGATATAAATTGTTTTTTCCAATTACTAATTGTCTTGGAGTTTATCTCATATTTTGATGCTATCACTGATAATGGACTCTCTTCTTTCAGCACTTCTAATACTATCCTAGTTTTTTCTTCAGCACTAAAAACTCTTACTTTTTCTTTTGTCATTTTTTCTCCTAATTTTTTCTTATTATTTTATCTTAATTAGGAAACTTTTAACTCTATTTTTTTGTCCATTTTCTTCAGTCCATTATAAAATTACCAGCAGAAGTAGCAGCCAAGAATATAATAGCTGATAACCAACTAAGTAGAATAGTTAGGTTCAAACATACGGAGTTTATGGGCATAAAGTTGATATCCGCTTCCTCTTGATTAATAACATTCATAATTTACTAATGCTTTTTTATTTCTACTGCTTTTTGGTCATATCGATTTTTTGCTTGTAGGACTATTTCCTGAATTTTTTTCTCAAAGACCTTAATAGGTGGAAATTCGGTCCAATATTCTGCTACATGTATACCACTTGCTGATACATCCAAAAGCTCAATTTGAGCATGTGATTTTTCAGTGCAAAGAATAATACCAATTGGTGGGTTTTCTCCTTCAAAGGTCTCATACTTCTTAAGCCAATTTATATAAAGCTCCATTTGCCCTTTATATTCTGCCTTAAATTTGCCAGTTTTGAGTTCAATCGCTACTAACCTTTTGAGTTTCCGATTATACATAAGTAAATCTAAGTAAAAATGCTCATTATCTATGGTCATTCGCTTTTGACGTGCAACAAATTAGAAGTCAAGTAAGCAGGCAGTATTACTACTGCTCACTCCTCTAAGAACCGTGCATGCGAATTTCCCCGCACACGGCTCAAGTCTCTCAAAGGCCATATTAGACCCGGATACTAGGTTGTTTATCATCTTACTCCTACCAAGTGCTGTGTCCTTAAATGTGTCCAATGTGCATTTGATGATCCTCTCTTAAGGCGTAAACGTTTCTCGAAATAATCATCGTATGCTGGATTATAAGGAGTAGCATCTTTCCTGATTTTAACGTGCCTTTTAATTGGTAGAGATGCAATTTTGAACAAGTCAAAGTTTACCACCTTTCCCAATTTATCGCGGATTTTAGTAAAAAATATCTAGTTTCGTAGACCTTCGCTCCGAAAGTATTTCGTACTTCGCCAAGTTCCACTCTTCTTCGGATGCCTTCTATTTATCCACCACTTCAAGGCTACGTAAATGCTATCATCTACTTTAGAGAAGATTCGTTTTGATACCACATGTTTGTAATAGTGCCCCCATCCTTTAGCTTTAGAATTAAGTTGCCGCAATAACACTTCAGTGGTTGACGATATATTCATCCTAATGACTTCTCGTATTTCTTGCATAAAGCTCTTTACACTAGCTTTAGCAGGCTTGATCAGTAACTTACCTCCATACCTGCGTACATTAAATCCAAGAAAGTCAAACCCTTGATCTATATGCGTGATTTTGGTCTTTTCTTCCAAAATAGCTAAACCACGTTCTTTTAGGAAGTTTTCGATAGCTGGTTTGATCTTGTCTTCTAGCAGTTCTTTCGATTCAGCTACAACAACAAAATCATCCGCATACCTTACCACATAGATTTTATTCAGATATCGAGGATAAACTGCTTTATATACAGCTTCTTCCAGTCCATCTAGTGTCATATTAGCCAACACTGGCGATATAACACCACCTTGTGGCGTTCCTTCTGATGTAGGTAGTAGGGACTTGCTTCTCTAGGTATACTGCTGATAACCACTGCTTTAATACTATTGTATCTGTTAGAATGTTCTTTACGAGCCATTCATGATTTATAGTATCAAAGCATGATTTTATATTATCACCTTCTAAAATCCATTGAGCTCTATTACCAGCCCTGAGAGCACAGAAACATTGTTCAATAGCGTCAGCTGCAGACCGTTTCGGACGGAAACCATACGAATCGAGATCCGCTGTCATTTCAGCAATGGGTTCTAAAAAGCAAGTGTAGTGCTTGCATGGCTCTATCCTTCATTGTTGGAATGCCTAACGGTCTTTTCTGACCATTTTTCTTAGGTATATATATCCGTCGAAGTGGCATGGCTTGATAGCCTCTTCTCTTCAACGACTCAACCAACAGTAAGCATTTTCTCTTCTGGTGTCTGTAAGATAACATTATCAACACCTGCAGTATTACGACCGCGATTTTGGGTTACTCGCCTTACTGCTAACAACTTCGCCATCATGCGAGTGAGTCAAGATATCCATTGCAATGCTTTTGCCCTGCCTTGATGCCCCTCTCTAGTAGCCTTTGCAATACGGACTTGCAGTCGATATACATTTCTATCAATTGTCTCCCAGTTTATAGAGTTCCAATTGGTAGATGCTGAAGACGCACCAGTTTGCAATTTAATTTGCCCTGTCATTTGCTTTTCCTCATAATTTTGATTCTCCAAATTATCTTGCATTAAAAGACCAATCGGACGTAGGCTCACTTTCGTGCCAGGTAATGTTACAACCCGTATCTGAGTTATTACTGCTCAGCATTCGCTTCTTCCAATATCCCAATCCAGCACTACCATAACTTATCTCACGATAAATCTTCCTGTGTGCACAGGAGTAATACTGGGTTTCCACGTTTCCTATCAAAGAGTACGCCAACTTAGATGCCTGCTTTCAGCCGGAAGGCTTATTGGTCACGAAGCGCTTACAGGACACGGCGCTTACCTACCTTCATCACCTTTTTGGTCAAAGCGTATAAACCATTTCCGCTTCTCACTAGTAACAACCTTTATCACAGATTCAGATATCTTCACCATATTGGCTACCTAGCAACTTATCCGGTTATGGTTACCAGACGGGAGGTCCTCTCACGATTCTCTCCCTATGTAGTTAGCATATTGTCACATTGTCGGGATAGCTCTTTATTCATATCCCTAGGTTCATCCAGTGACATGGATGGTTTCCTGCAAACATGCGGAAACAACTCTTTAATACGACCTCGTGTCGCACTCCTGTACCAAGCTCTAAAATAAATTGTTCAATTTGCTGCAAAATAGCACTTTCTAGATCACTTTCATAAGGGGCATCCGGCAAATTTAAAAATTCTAATATGTATGGGTATTTTAACACTAACTCTGGAACTAATTCATTATTTGATTTTAATAATGACAAGATTTGCCCACTATGTTTTTCAGATTTCTTGGATAATTCGCTTCTTTCATAAGTCATCTTATGGATGCTAGTGCAAAGTTGCCGTACACTCCAATTACCTTGTATACACATATATGCGTAAAATTCTTTTTGGTTTTGTTCTTTCAATGGCAATAACTCTATTATATGACTCCAGCTCAATTGTCGCGACACTGTCGCGACAATTTGCTCTTTCTGAAAAACTTCATAAAACTGTAGCATTCTAAACAATCCTGCACGGGTAAATCCTCTACCATATTCAGCTGAGAGATGCTGTGCCAGTGTTTGAATGATCTGCTGCCCGTATTCTGCTTTTGTATCTTTAAGAGTCTCTTCCTTAATTCTCTTACCTATATGCCAATATATCATGGTCATTTCAGAGTTTGCTACTCTTGCTACTCGACTCTTGGCTTGAGTTATCAGAAGTTTTATATCCTCTATCAAAGAATTATGGTCATTCGTTATTATTTAGTTCATTTATTTTTCCTATCCTTGCATGTGGTTATTTCAATTGCAATTTCTTATGCTCAGCTATTCTTGCTTGAATCAATTCGTAAACTCTATGGGGATTTTTTAGACTATAAAATGTTACACCAACTTGATTCATAGTTGCGTTACTAATCATTGAAACAGTACCCAATCCAAAAATACGTTTTAAGACACCACATGTTAAAATTAGTTCTTTTATATCCTCGTACTTAATATCTACCCTTGTATAATTAATAAAACTATTAATATATGAAACTTTATCTGCCCCAATTAAAAAATTTGTACAATGATATTCTAACGCTATAGCTCCAAATAATATAAAAGGTACTAGAATTAATAAAGTGAGGATAAGTGTATTGACATCTGAAACATCACTTGTAATTCAAGTCCCTGTGATTTAGATTGTGTATTTGCGGCGGTAACCACTGAGCTGAAGTTTTTTTAAAAGCTTCCATCTCATCTTTATTTTGCTTTGGATGATGGGGACGAGGGAAAAATTTACGCCAACAATGACGATGTAAAATTTTGTAGATTGCTGATTTAGTTACTTTCTTTTGCAAAACTTCTTCATATTTTTTCTGTATTTCTCTGACTACTACAATTTCCCCTTGTGATGCTCTATGATTAAAAGATTCCAGTATTTTACTTTCATTAGCCTCGTCCATATAGCAATGATTCCTACCACCTTTTTTAGTTTCTTTTAATACTGATTCTCCGAGTTTGTAATAAGCTGTATGAATTTGCCTAACTCGACTAATACTCACACCGGTAATTTCAGAGATATGCTTAGGTAAATATAAAAACTTGGCACGTAAATAAATACATTGAATCTTACGAAATGCTATCATATCTAAGGCTGATTTTAACAAAAATTCCATCCGACAAACTGTTTCTGATGGATAAACATATTGATAACCTGACATTAGCTTTTTTATTTTTATTCTATAACTTAAATTATACCATCTTCATTCTATATTGAAAGATAATTAGTATCAGTGGTGAACTTAGCAAAAAAGAATTTCAAACAAAAAAACAACAATTAAAAGATCGCCAATATGAAATTGATCATTTAGTGAAAACTTATGATGAAGCAGATGATAAATTTACTGATACCGCTACAATGCTGATAACTCTAGCATCGCAAGACCTATGAAACTTTTAAAGATTCTGAAAGCCCTCAAAAACGCAAAATGATAAATTTCGTATTTCAGAACCTTAAACGTCAGGAGCAAAAAACTTGATACCTCTCTACGTTTCCCTTTCGATATTTTTAAAAAAACGATGACTTGTACCACAGTGGCGGATAGGGTGGGATTCGAACCCACGGTACGGTTGGCCGCACGCTAGTTTTCAAGACTAGATCCTTAAACCACTCGGACACCTATCCAAGGTAATACATATCAGATAGATTAAAAAAATTCAAGTATAAATGTTTATAAGAGGGGTCAGGGTAATTTAAATTTTTTAGTAGATCATTAAAAATTAGTGTTACAAACTTCCATGATCTAAAATAATTAATTATAATTAATTATTTTAGTTATTTACTTTTTGATGGTTATACCTTATTATCTAGAAATATTAATTTTATATATAGAATCTTATCTATGGCAAATTTACAAACCAAACTTAGCTCATTAATGGTGCAAAAAAATATAAATGCTGTAGAGATAGAGAAAAAAACTGGATTAAGTAGAAATACTGTTTATAGCATTTTGTATGGTAGTTCAAAAAACCCTAGTGCTAATAATTTACAATTAATTGCAAAAGCCTTAGATATTAGCCTAGAAGCTCTTGTTGTTGATAACGAAATAAGCCATGAAGTGCTAACTATTGATCAAATGAAAATTTTTAGTAAAGCCACTAGTGCAACAATTAATATGTTAATTGAAAGAAACTTAAATTTTTCATTTACAAATCTTACAGTTATAATAAAAGAAGTATATGAATATGCACTGAAAAAACAGTCTGTTGATAATACATTTATAGATTGGATGATTGATAAATATCACAAACCTTAATCTTGCTTTACCCATAAATCCATGTCATATTGTTTACAATATTCAAACATGGCAATAGTATTAGGGTGATTTATTCCAAATTCCTTAATTTGTGGTTTACCAAAGAATTTATAATTATATAAATCTTTGTTTTTACAAGCTGCTTTTGCTCCTTTGTTATATAACTCACTTACTTGGACAACATTTTTACTTTTATCCCCATAGAAATAGTGGTATATAGCATAAGCTTTTTTATAAGATTCTATACTTCCTTTAATGTTACCTTGAGCAAGTAAAATATCACATTGTACTACATAACCTGCTGCTAAATCTGGATATTCCAAATGATCTATATTCTTAGGATTTCTACGTTCATCTGCTAAAAATATTGTTATAGCTTTATTAATATGATCTAAAGCAATATCTATTTTATTTAATCCTAATTCACTTTTTGCCATTTGTGTATAAATATAACCTAATGCCTATTGGTTTACAGATTTATGCATATTATATACTTGTTGAGTTTGAACATAAGCTTCTTGATATTTGCCAATAGAGCTTAATATTGCTTCCCTAAGTAAATAATCTCTAGTAAAACCTAGATCATTAGGATCTAACGTCTTCTATACCTCGATGCCTTTATTGACGTATTCTAAAGCTTCATTATATTTACCTTGAATAAAAAATATTCTAGCTTTTACATGATATAATATAAATATATCTCCTCCCTCTATCCTATGTTTAAATAGCTTCTCCATTTCGTTAATAATTTCTTCAGCAGTTTTTATATTACCTAAATATACATGAGTTAGAGCAATGTTTAAGCTACAGTTAAATTTAGAATAAATATAATCATAATCATCACCTAGGGTATCTAAAACTTTAAGTGCTTTAGTTAAATAAGAAATAGTTTTTTGATAATTTATCGATGTTATTCTGTTGTAAAGTCCTACTCCTACTAAATATCTAGCGTAACAGAATTTTTGATAAGTAGACATTTGCCAAAATTTAAACTGTTCGTCTTGTTCTTTTTGCTCAAACCAGTTAACCATTGGATTTGATTTGTATAGATTCCAGGCATTCATATATGAGGCAAACAATTGCAATCTTAAGTTAAGCATTAAATATATGTTAATATTATATTTTTCAGCATTTTGAAAAATAATCTCTAAATTTTCGGATATAGTCTTAGTAGCTCTCCATACATGGGCAGAATGCACTCCTTTGAGTTTAGGTAATTTTAGAATAATATCCTCTAAACATATTTTATTGTTTTTATCCCCATTTATCTCCATTATTTTGTTGCTAACTACATCATTCATTTCAAAAATAGGATTATCCTGATTAGAATCAATATTGCTAATCAACATAAACTTAGATAATTGGTATATATCATCATCGAGAGTATTCTTGTTATCAGTAATTATAGCAAGTAATTGTTTTGAGAAACTTTGGTTATTTATCAAAGATATTTTATTAAGTAACTTTACCGCACTAGGCTTTAATTCCTTTATAGCCATACTAATATTTGTTGCTATTTTATCAGTTGATTGATAAATTTTCTTTTTATATTCTTCTTTATCTAGACCTTTAATTTTATTTAGTAATTGGATTCCTTGAACTATAAGTATTGGATAACCACTAAAAGATTGCGTTAAAAATTCGATACTATTTTTATCTTTATTATCTAATAAAGTATTAGCCAAAGTTACGATAGTAGGTTTATCAAATAAGGTCATTAATATAACATTAGGTAATCTTTCGTTATTTTGAGAACAAAACACGACCTGACCATTATGTTCCCAATCAATAAAGTTTTGCACTTTTTTATTTTCATTAACTTTTAAATTATCAAACACCAATAACCATTTACTAGTAGAAGTTAAATATGACATTACTTCTTTTTTGACTAGAGTTACTGCCTCAGATATATTAGTTTGTTTGACTATATTGAGTTGTTGGGCTAATTTAACAAATTGTTCATTAAGGTCTAGGTTACAATCAAACAACCAGATTAGATCATAATTATTTTTATTCTCATAACTATACATCCTAATTAACTGAGTTTTACCTATACCACTAGTACCAACTATACTTGCTTGTCTATATTTACCTAAATGTTTCTCAAGCATTTTAATTTGTTGCTCATGATTAATAAAATAGCTAACTGGAGTGATCAAATTAGATATTTGTGTATGGGCAAATGAATTATTGACTATAAATAACACCATAAGTGGTAATAAATATTTATTCATTTTTTTCCTCGTTAAAGATAGCTAGTATAATCACATTATTTTCTGTTTTTATTGGTTGTTGGTTACTTTTATTTTCCTGTCTTATGCTTGAATCATTTGGATAGATTTCTATAATATTGCTTTGGTTATAACTTATTTTATAGTTGAATCCATCAGCTCTTAATATATTAAATACTTGACTTAAATTAAGTAAAAAAGGGTTAGCATGCGTTTTGAAAAAATGATTTGATGTTTTGAGCAGTTCTTCTGCTGTCATTATAGGATAACCGTCATATTCAAAACGTAGCTCTATTTTTTGTTTTATATCATCAATAGTTAATCTAATAGTGTGTTTGGTAGTAGAAGATTGTTTTTTTAACAAAAAAAATAGATAGTTAATAATACTATAAATGATTTGGTACAACGCTGCATTAGAAGCAAAATATAATACTTTTGCTTTGCTTAAAATTTCAATCGATATATTTTCGTCTTCCTGATTAAATCTATCAGTAAATAAGTCAACTAATTTACTGGCATTAATTTCTTCTATTTTATTTTCTTGATACAGAAGTATAGAGCAAGGTACTTTATCACCAAAGTTTTTTAACCTATAATCCTTGATCATATCTTCTTGATTGTTAGAACTCTTATCAAGCAAGGATATTTGATTAGCTTCCTGAGCAAATAAACAATTAATTTCTAAATCTTTTTGTTTATTGAAATCATTATTCCAAATTTTTCTCATTAAAGAGGTCTCGCAATTTTTTAATTCCTTCTGATAATTAAACTTAAGCTGTTCTAATTCTGTAGCATGTTTGTCTTGATAATGTAATGCATACGATTTATTGAAACTCTTAAATAAGCTTTTAAAGAGAAAATATAACAATATAACAATAGAAGATTAGCAGTAATAAATGCTGTTAATATCCAAAATGGTCTTTTAATATCTGCTTTTACTTTATGCCAATATGTACTATTAATTGCCAAACTAATATTAAGTTGGTTAGAAGCGTTGATAGGATATATTTTATCTATTTGATAATTTTGAGTTTTGATATTTGAATAAAGAAATTTTTTATTGAGTTCTATCTTGTAATAAATGAATACCGGAACATGCTTATTCAATAATGCTCCAAAATTAAAAAGATTATAGTTTATACATTTTTCTGCCTCATTACATATCTCAAGTTCACTACCATTACTATTGATTGTAACATTTTTTTCCTAAATATTGCTAGATAAATGATACGCTAGAGAAGAGATTTTATTCATACTTACTGCTAGTATTTTATTATACTGGTTTTGTAGAATTTGTGTTTTTTCCATTTCAACTTTAGCATTATAATATTTATACAATGAAGCTATGATTGTACTATAAACTATAAAAATTAAGATAAATATCTGGAATAAATTTTGCTTTAATTTATCTAAATATGGTGAATTTTGCTCCTTCATAACCCAATAAACTAATAGTTAGAGATTCATAGCTATTCTTTTGTTTGAAACGTAAGTTGGCTGCTTATAATAGTTGCGTAATGTATACTGCTCGTAAATGAAGAATTGATAGACGATAGAATCAAAATCATGATAGTAGCAGGAATTACCAAGTCGAGGTGCTAGGCGTACATATAATACGTGAGCACCAGCAGATATTGGATAATGACAACGCAATTCTTGATTTTCATCGAGTATATCTAAAACATTTAGGATTAATACCTATTATTTAATTATATATCATACTTTTTATGCTACACTAAGTTACTATTATATCAATAATTTTATTTTTTATTATAATAAATAATTGCTCTTAGATGGTATAATTTAAATCAATAGTGATATTTTGGCTTAGGGACTAATTTGCTCAAAAATATTTACTACAGGCCTTCAAATATGAATATCCGGTTACTACAGTTAAAAGTGCAGCAATCCATAAAGCTATTTGGCCTATTAAATCCATATAAATTATACCTGAACCTTTAGAACCAAGAATTAACGCTGACAAAGCAAACATTTGGGTAAATGTTTTAATCTTAGCTAATCTAGACACAGGAATACTTACTTGAATTAAAGCTAGAAATTCACGTAGTCCAGCCACTAAAAATTCACGAGCTAAAATTAATAAGCACGGTATCTCTCCCGCTGCTCCTTTTTTTACCAACATTATAATTACACAACCTACTAATAATTTATCAGCTATTGGATCAAACATTTTACCAAACCCTGATACTAAATCAAATTTTCTAGCAAGATAACCGTCAAAAAAATCAGTAATACTAGCTATAATAAATAATAACGCTGCAATTCTATGAGCGAGTTTGGAGTTATCTAGATAAAAGGTTATTACAATAATTGGAATAACCACAATACGAGCTATCGTCAGATAATTTGGTATATTTTTATCAATATTCATTTATTATATATTTTTACTTCTTGATTTCTTGAGGAAATGACAACGACGGATTATGACCTAAATCCAAGAAAATAGGAACAAATTTTTATAGAATAACTTAAAAGAACTAACCTAGGTTGCCGTAACTTAAATGCTAATATCATTATCATCATTAACGCCTAATGGTTCTATCCCCTCTCTTTGTAAGTTCATTGCTAAAATCATCAAGTCTAAATCTAACTCTTGTGTACTAGCACTACACTCAGTATCTTTAGGAAGAGGAGGTGCAAAAGATATTTCTTTAGTTTCAATAATTTCTAAACCTTTGATTGCCATTGCCGCTTTCTTTGTATCATTATGATCACCGAGATGGTCAAAAACAATTAAGTATTCGCCTTGAGGATTTTTATATACCCGCTCTGTATGTAATCGATCATCGTCGCTAGGAATTTTAACTTCCATCAATTTGTTAGGTATAATTTTTATCCCTTTACTCTTATGCTCTTTATCAATTAACCCTTTTGATATGGCAGCCTTAAATTTCTCGAATAGTTGATGATCCAATTTACCCGCTAGCTTTCGATCGATCGTCACATAAAAATTTGGTTTATCTTCTATAGGATAAACATCCTGTTGATTAGAAGCATAAGTATCTTTACCAATACACCAAATATATGGTTGTTCTTTAATAGTAGTGTCTACTGATTTTGCAAGTAACCTGTGTTTTCTGTCCTGAAAGAAATCATGAACTGCCTTTGGATCAAGCTTAGCAATAAAACCATATAACTCTGCATGATCTTCTATCAAATCGATTAAAACAATATTACTTTTTTCTTTTTCCTCTTCTAATTTAGTGAGCAGGGCTAGATTTATACGATCATTTTCAAGATATTGTTTAAGTTTGTTTAATAAATATATTGACTTGTTTGTTTTGTTATTTAATGGAACTAAATATAAATACTCTAATGCTTTGTCAAAATTTCCTTTTTCTACATTTATGTAAAAAGCAAACTCATTAGCATAAGATAGTAGTGATAGAGCTGACTTGTCACCTAAATTAGCATTAGTTTTTAAAAAATTTAAGCAGGCTTCAGATTCTTCTTCCAAGTTATTTTGTTTATAAAATATAAATCCTAGATATTTAAGAGGAAGGAAACCATGATGTTGTAAAATTTCGTTATGTTGTTGGTACTTCTTTTTTCTAATAAATTCTAACCCTTCGCCCCAAAACTCAGCTTTTTTACAAATTTCCAATATTTTAAATAGCTGAATTGGTACATTATGTTCCTCCATACAAATATTGATTTCATCGCAACACTCAATGGCTTTATTAAATTCCTTCTTTTGTAAAAAGAATTTTATCCATATTTCTTTATAAATCTCTAAGATCACCATCTTTAATTTTCTCTATTTGCTTTGAAGCATTATCAATATCAACAAGAGTAAGATAATGTTTTAATTGCTCTATTATTGCGTCCTGATCACCTGGCTTTGTTTCTTCTGCTTGGGCAAAATAGTCTAAAGACTTTATTGTATCAAGATATTTCCACGCTAACCCTAGATTAAATAAGATTTCATATAACGATCCCTCATAGGTCTTATTTTGTAATTCTTTGGAACTATTAAGCAAAGAATTATGGGCATATTCAGCATATTTAATAGCATTATGGTAATCTGCTGCTCCTAAATACTCTACACACATTATATTATATAATAATATTGAGATAGTAGGTAACTTATGGAATATAACTTTATCTATGATATATTTTTGCAATTCAGCACTATCTTCATATTTATAGTACTGATATAATTTAACTAAAAATTCTAAGCTGCTATTGATATATTCTATTTTTTCAGAAGGGTTTGGTAATGGGTCAATGAAGCTTTTTATATCATTGATAGCACTTACAAAATAGTTTTCTTTATTTTCCTCTGATAAAACAGCTTTATAAAAATTTATTATTCCTTTATGAAATCCTAAATCTTTGTCTATCTCAGGTGATGGTGGTGCTTTTATATCAAGTTTTGCCTTTCCTGTTGCCACTAATTTATGAAGAGTAGAATAATTGCATCCTTTTTTCTTCCTCCAATAATATTTTTTAATATATCTTCAGGCTTGATACCTTTCTTAACGCCATCAACCACACTATTTACTAAATTTTTCGTAAGATATTTCTTTAATACGTTAGTATCAAGTTTATGCTGTGGATTATTCAGATTGCCATACAGGTGAACTTTCAATGGTGGTATCGAATTTATATTTACATTAATAACACTATCTATATCAAGTGTATATTTAGGCAGGTTAACATTTCCAGTAACTGTTATCTCTGACGAGACAGCATCTAACTTACCGTTTGTTATGTTAATTATACCTTCTGTTATTTCACTATCTACTACTAGTTTTTGGAACTTTGTTTCACCACTTGCCAAAGAAGCATCTAGCATTTTTAAAATAGTTGCCAGATTTTTAATATTTCTAAGGCTATCTAATAGTTTTTGCAGATCAAATCCACTAACTATACCGTCAGATGCTGTTAATGTTGCTTTACCGAATAAGTTACCTACATATTGAGATTGGCTTTGACCTTTTGTTTTGATATCTGTTATTAGATTAACCGTCCCTTGCGTAACTTTAATTTTATTGCCCTGTGAGACTATATTTTTTAATTTAGCATCTTTAAGACTAGCTTTAAAACTAACAGGTTGATTAACTTGCGAAGAAATTTGTCCAGTAGCGGTTAAACTTCCCCCAAATAAATTACCATTTAAAGATTTAATATCCAGCACACCACCTGCAAGTAACATAGTAGTTTTGACATTATCAAAGATCAGGCTTCCTTTAATGATCTTTTGTATAGTTAAAGTTAAGTCTCCATCAAGCTTATTTAAAAATGATAAATCTATAATGTCTTTAGACCAAGGCACAGAATTATTTACACTTTGCCCAGAACTAGTAGATAAGCTATTAGATGGCACATCAGTGAAATCATCTAAATTTAGGGAAGCTATCATTATATCTGATAAAATTTTTGGTTTAGCAGACGCTAAATTGATAGTTACTGCTCCACTGAAGTTTATAGGCTTCTTTTTAAACTCAAGAGTAAATTTATTTATATTAGTTTTAAGAAATTTTTGTTGTTTAATAGTCTCACCCTTTAGCCACATATCTCCAAGACTAGTCGGTAGAGTCTTACCAAATAAACTAGCAATGGTGGGTATCTCACTAATTTTTACATTATAAGAAACCACTAGCTCTTTATCCCAATCCTTAACCCCAACATTGCCTGTTAAATTAGCTTTATCTGCAGCAAAATTAATGTCATTTAGAGATAAATTTTGATCTAAATAGGCAAAGCTTGTTGCTAGAGAAAATGTCTTATCTAATAATTTAACTCTTAAATCTACCTTATTATCTGCAAAATGGAAGTTAGCGTTACCCTTAGCTAATATCTTACCTGCAGTAAAATCAATGTCACTAATTTTTAATGATTTCTTATCACTATTAATATTAAAAGTTAGTTTATGATCTAAATCGTGTAGGATAGGTATATCAGGAAAAATACTTTGCAGATTTTTAGCAGCTCCTTCCAGTTTGAGCTGTCCAGCAAAAGTCATATTGTCGTAAGCAAAGTTACTTGAGAAATTAACCTTTTCTTGTAGGGCATTTAAATCTACGGTTAAAGCTATGACACCTTGCTTGTCTTGTATATTACCTTTGACATCATAATTCTTACCGGAAGAATAAAACTGACAAGCTAAATCAGATGGACCGCGAAGCTTTTTGATTTCTAATCTATCAATATCTATTGTTGTTGGGATAGCATTATTACCCTTAGCCTTATCAGCAAAATCAACATAATTTAACTTAGCATCAACAATTTTAATTAAGTTGATATATAAAGAAAACGGTGCCTTGCTATCATTCATTTCACCCGTTGAAGTTTTACTAACATTGCCTGGTATTTTGGAAAATTCCCAAGAAGCCACACCATTACGCATCCGTTCTAAATTAATTACTGGTTTGTTAATTTCAATCGTTGAAATGTCTATCTTTCCTTTAAGTAAGGATAATATAGAAAGAGAAGCAGATACTTCCTTAACTTCCAATAAAGAAGGGTAATGGGCATTAGGTAGAGAAGTAAGAGTTACATCCTTAATGGTAATAGTCGGAGTGGGCAGCAAAGAGATGGTGATATCTCCATTAATTTGCAGCTCTCTACCAGTTATTTCTTTGACTTTATCAGAAGCTAGTCTTTTATATGATTCTAAGGAAATAAATAGAGGCGTTATTAGCAGTATAACAATTATTAAAATGAGTAACGCTACTGAATATTTTAGAAATTTTTGCACTACAATTCTCTTTTAATTTATGTAAAGAATTTATTATAGCAGGTTATAACCTTACCACTAATAAAAAAAATACTGAAGATAGTACTTAGTGGAGATATTGTAACCTGCTATAATAAAGTGCATTTTTGCATAATCTAGAAGAAATATTTTTATGGACTCAAACTACCAGCTAAAATCGTATTTATACTGCTTGGCTTACAAATACCGCATATACCTAGCTAGCCTTACGCTTATGTCCATTGGTGCTTCACTATTTACTTTATTCGTTAACTATCAAATTAAAGAAATTACTGATACTATTGCCAAAGATCCAAAAATAGATGTTACTCTACTTCTTATCTTGTTCGTATTATATAAAATGATGAATCACGGTACGTTTTTTATCGTTAGGCTCTTTGATATTAAATACAAGCCAGCGATGCTTGCAGAAATCGTCGAAAGCACCTATGGCAAAACTATCAGACACTCTTTACATTGGTTTGATTCTCATTTATCAGGAGAAATTGCCAGTAAAATCACTGATTTTCAAGATGGTATTATAACCATAGTTACTATTCTAAATCGTTCTTTGGTACATCTTACAACTATGGTAAGTGGCATAATATTTTTGTTCATGATGAATTATAAAATAGCAGGGGTTGTAATTGCTTTTCTTGTTGTGTATGTACCAATAATGTCAGTTTTATTAAAAAAACAAGGGCAGTTGCAAGAAGAATATGTTAAGGCTCGACAAGAAGCGGTTGGTATTATCAACGATTCTGTTGCCAATATTTTTGGTATTAAAATTATTGGCAATGGATACTGGACTGAAAAATCAAGACAAAAAAAATAATAATTCCTTACCAATAACCACGCCGTCTTCTAATAATTGTCTATGGATATAACGATAACCAAATTCAGGATTATCAGTATATATTTCATCTATTTTATTTAAAATATTTAAGTTATACCCACTAAATGGTTTTGCTTTATAGTACATTGAAGAACGATTAATCTTTAATAATTCATATTGCCTTGTCTTTGGTAACATTGCTAGCTTGGAATCGACAAGTTCTTTTCTATTTGATAAGTCCAAGCTTTTTGTTTCCCATTTTTGCATTTTTCAAGCTGCAATTTGTTCATAATTTTGTATAGAATTTAGATAGGCATTCATAGGCTTTTTGTAACCAATACTTGAATGAAATCTTCTATAATTATAGTGATTGATGTAATCATCAATACCACTCTTTAGCTCTTTAACATCTTTAAAATCATTAATAAATATACAATTATATTTTAAAGTTCGGAAAAATCTCTCCATAATTATATTATCAATACTTCTTCCTTTACCATTCATCGAAACTTTAATGTTATGCTCTTGTAAAATTTCAATGTGTTCATGACTAGTATATTGACTGCCCTGATCACTATTAAATATCTGCGGTGCAGGATATTTGTTAAGTGCATCCCGCAATACTTCAGTTACCAAACTTACGTCCATACTATTTGACAATTTATAACTCAACACAGCTCTACTATGCCAATCTATAATTGCCGCCATGTACATAAATCCCGAATTAGTTCGAACATAAGTGATATCTCCGCTCTAAACCTCGTTAGCGTTAGGTACATGTACAGTCTTAGTTGTACCTAGATTAGTCCAATATTTATCAAGCAAATAACTATAAATTTTATGCTGTTTATCTTTTCCAGATGTTAACTTTTTCCTCTTTGGATAAATAGCCTCTATGCCAATCATGTTCATATATTTTAGAACCCGATGTAGCTTTCCCACAGCCCAATCTCTATCTACTATTGTTTTTCCAAGAGTTTTTGCTAATTCATCATTTTGTTCTTTCAGCATATTAATTTGTTCCTGATATTTACTTACCAGTTTTGCTGGTTCAAAAGCCAATGCTGCATTTGATATAAATTGTTTTTTCCAATTACTAATTGTCTTGGAGTTTATCTCATATTTTGATGCTATCACTGATAATGGACTCTCTTCTTTCAGCACTTCTAATACTATCCTAGTTTTTTCTTCAGCACTAAAAACTCTTACTTTTTCTTTTGTCATTTTTTCTCCTAATTTTTTCTTATTATTTTATCTTAATTAGGAAACTTTTAACTCTATTTTTTTGTCCATTTTCTTCAGTCCATTATAATTGGCAGCAGCCCAAATATTTGTGACAGCATATTTATACAAAACTGGACAAATCACTGCTGGTGATTTTGCCGTTAGTATAATAATTACTTCTAACATTGAATGGGCGATTGATCAGTTATTAGACAATATAATATTTTCCATCAACCCCAAAATTGCTGCCATCAAATCTTCATATAACTTTATTAATACTATATCAGATGTTACCGATGCAGAAAATGCTAAGCTGCTTCCTCCTATCAAAGGGGATATTAAATATCAAGATGTCACCTTCAACTATGGTAGTGGTGGAGATAATATATTTGACAATCTTACATTGCATATCAAAGCTGGAGAAAGGATCGGAATAGTTGGTACATCAGGGGCTGGAAAAACTACCTTAATCAAATGTTTACTCCGATATTTCAATTTGCAAAGCGGAGCTATTTTAGTTGATGGATATGATATCTCACAGGTAACGGAAGAGTCGCTAAGAAGCAATATTTCAGTAATCCCGCAAGATATTACGATGTTTCATCGTTCTATTCTAGAAAATTTGCAGCTAGCTAAATATGATGCTACTTTACCAGAGATTGAAGAAGCATGTAAAAAAGCTAGAATACATGATGATATTCTACGAATGCCCAATGGTTACCATTCAATAGTTGGTGAACGAGGAGTAAAAGTAAGTGGCGGACAACGGCAAAGGATTGCAATTGCTAGAGCTATTTTAAAAAATGCACCAATCCTTATTTTAGATGAAGCAACATCGGCACTTGATTCACCAACCGAGGCTCTAATTCAAAAATCTATTGATGAAGTTTTGGAGACCAGTAATGCTACAACTATAGTCGTTGCTCACCGTTTATCAACATTGCTGCATATGGATCGTATTTTAGTATTCAAGCGTGGCAAAATTGTGGAAGACGGTACTCATGCTATATTAATCGCTAAAGGAGGGCTATATAAAACTCTTTAGGATGCACAATATAGAGGATTTTTGCCGAGCAAGGAGAATATAGCTAACCAGCAATTATAAATTCAAAAACATTAGTTTAAAAATAAAAATACAAAATGCTTAAGAAGCCATCAAATATTATGGATTCCCACTGTTGCTAATGACGACTTACAATTGCTTCGCCGTGCTTGCGTACTCCTCACAAATAGACGGAAATATAGCTAATCGGATTAGCTATAGCTTAATAGTCTACATATTTCAGCGGATCAGCAGCTATCTTTCCCTCGCGAATAGCAAAATGTAGCTGAGGATATTTAGCATCTCCAGTACTCCCTACATGTCCTATTATCTTGCCTTGTGAAATTGTTGCTCCTTTTTGAATAAGTAGGTCTTGCAAATGAGCATAAGCAACATAAAGGTCGCTATTATCTAACTTTATTATTAATAAATTACCAAACTTTGTATCATTACCTGCAAACATTACTTGACCTGTTGCAATAGATTCTACAGCAGTTCCTTCGTCTGCAGCAATATTAATTCCTTTGCTTTTTCCTTTAGATGTTTGTTCACCAAATTTGATAATAATTTTACCTTCAATTGGTTTGATAAATTTTGGTGTATTAGTTTGAACAGCATTTTTCGTTTTTCTTACAAGACTTTCTTGATTTTTTTTATTTAATAACTCAGTACTAATTTTTATTGTGATAATTTGGGATTCATTAAGATGATATGGTGCAGATATGTTATTTAGCTCAGCTAATTCTTCAACCTTCTGACCATAATCATTTGCTATTGATACTAATGTTTCTCCTTGTTGCACCTCGTGGTAGATTAGCTTACTATCATTTGGTTTCACTTTTGGAACTATTATTACATCGTCTCGATTTTCAGTTTCTATGGCATTACGATCTTTTAAGAAACCAGTTGGAGCGTCAAAATCTTTTTCTTTCTCATCAATTTCTCTACTTATTATTTCATCTTCATCGCTTTCTAATATGTTCTTATTCTCGGAATATGCTGTAGTTGGTGAATTGATGGTTGTAGACTTTTTGGTAAAATCCTTTCCATGATTATACTCAATAGGGGCTGGAGGTTGTGTGCTACATCCAGAAATCAAAAAGACTATAAAATAGACAAAAACTATATTACTCTTCATAACTTACCAAAAAATTTGCAATTTTATTATGCAATAAACTAACTTTAATATAGAATCAAGTCTAGTATTTTTTTATCAAAATTAAGTAATTATGAAAACTTACGATCTTATAATAGCCAGTGATCACTCTGGATTTCTACTCAAGAGCAAAATTATCAGTTATTTACACGATAAAAATATATCTATTCTTGATTGTGGTACTTACAATCAAGAAATAGTGGATTATCCAGATTATTCTAAAAAAGTTGTTGATGGGATTTTAGAAAATGTAGCTCCTTTGGGAATTTTAATTTGTGGAACTGGCATAGGTATGTCAATTGCCGCAAATCGTACGTCTGAAATAAGGGCAGCTTTATGTTTTGACTTATTTATGGCAGAAAGATCAAGGGCTCATAATGATGTTAATATAATAGTGTTAGGAGCTAAAATACCTAATGAGGAACTAGCTTGTAAAATGATCGATAAATTTTTAACGACTAAATTTGAAGGTGGAAGGCATAGTGCTAGATTAGCAAAAATAAACTAACTCACCTTACGCATGGCATTTAAAAGTTATAGGGAAAATAGCCTAGAGTCATTGCGAGGAGTCACTTTGGTGGCCGGACGAAGCAATCCAATAAATGTGGATTGCCACGACCACTACGTGGTCTCGCAATGACGTCTTGTACTTTTCTGCAATTTTTGAATTGCCATAGGGGTTATGCGTAAGGTGAGTAAACTAATTTTCTTTTGAATCCATTATTTACCTGAATTATAACAAGTGATATTAGAGCATTTTCAAACTAATTTGCTGTTGCTTTCATTATCAAACAGCCCACATTATTATTTTGTTCATCAGAGATGTCCAATGCCGTTCTACAATGATAATTAGTAGCCTTAATGTTTATACCACGCATAATTAACAATTTTGCTATATAGTAATTATTAGTTTCTGCAGCTTCATGTAAAAGAGTATAATTATCATTCCCCCTTCTTTGGATGATTGGATAATTATCCAAAAGAACCCTAAGAACAAATAAATTATTTTTTCTAACTGCCTCAAATGCTCTATCCGTTGCATCACTTACTATAGTAGTATGGAAAGCACTATCATAATTATCAATAAAATTATCTATCATCTTTCTTTGCTGCTTTCTATTGTCACTATCATAAATTTTCTTAAACATTTGAATAAATGAATACATATCCATTTGCTCTAATCTTGCCTCTTCTGTAAGCTCTCCCAATACGACATCATCATTTGGTAAAAGTAACATTTGTGCTTCATCTTGTACAAATTCAGTTATTTTAGGAGATGTTTCTTTGATGGTGCTAGCTTTATCTTTTGTAATTGTAGATTGATTAGGTTGATGCTTATTTACTTCTTGCACTTCTTTGGTTACATTACTATCTTTCTCTAGGACAGTTTTATTAGAGTCATCTAGTTGCTTATCCTTTTTTACAAATACTGGTATAGGAGTTTGAGGCTTAGTCATTTTAGATTCAGTATTTTCCTTAGGTGATACTATCGGTACGATAGGAGCAGTTACTTGTGGTTCAGTAGGTTTTTTTTCTTGCGAAGAAGGCAATATATCTAGATTAGGAGCAACCACTTCTTTATTATCTGCATTACTTGGCTGCTGTAATATTACTGGATATTTCTCTTTATCAGGTATAGTTACAGAAGGTACAGTAGCTTGTGGCTCAGACTTATTACTACTTGGAATATCTATTTGAGGTTTAGACTGGGCAGATGAATCAAGTGGCTTAATAGGTACAGCATCTTTAACCTCAGTTGCTGGAAGAGTAGGAGAATCTTTGTTGGTATTACTGTCATTCTTACTAGGTGTATCTAGATCAATTTTTTGGTACGGATGTTTATCTAATTGATCCAATTCTTTTGTATTTTCTAAGGTTGGTAATTTATTATTCCCTAAATCAATGAAGGAATCTGTCTCACCTTCTTCATTATTAGTATCTTGTGGTGTGGATGCTGGTTTGCTTGATCCTGATACTTCATTATCAATTTTCTTAGAATGCATAAATTGCTGTATTTTTCCCAGCAAAGAATCTGCCTCTTCTTTCTGTTTATTCACTTTATCACTTTCTAATTGTGGCAGTGCTGGAGGAAGAGGTGGGGGAGCAGCATCAGCCTTATCCATAAACAAAAAGATAGTTATTAGGACTATAAAAAATTTGTTACCTAAGATAATCTTCTTACTTTCCATGTTAAATTACATTTATAATTATTCTCACGTTAAATTTATTATATACTCGATGAAAATCAAGAATTGCGTTGTCGTCTTCAGGGATCATAGGTCACAACTGTCGAAAGTTAGTAAATACAGCTTCCCTATACGTCTATTAGCGAGGAGGCTGTAAGACTGACGAAGCAATCCAGTAACATCATTATAGAATGACGCTGTGGTATAGGTGTTTGTAAACTTTCGACAGTTGTGGATCATAGGTAGCCACGTACTATATATACGCCTAGCACCTCGATCTTTCGACTCCTGCTACTATCATGATTTTGATCTATCGTCTATCAACTCTTCATTTACGAGCAGTATATTGTTAAAATAAGACTAACACAAATGATATCCTCCACTAAGTCATTTTTTATCATTTGGTATTAATTTTTGAATTTCTTTTTCTACCAATTGTTTTACTAATAAAGGCAAGTTTGTATTTAACCATTGACTCAATTGTGGTCGTAACATTTCAATAATTATATCCTCTAATGTTTTGACCGTAGGGTTCGAAGCATTTGCACTAATCTCCTGAGCTGTTTTAGAGAAATGCTGAAAAATCTTAGTAGTTTCTGCTGCAGATTTATCGGATACCAAGGATGTCTGCAATAGTTCCTCTTCTAGTTCACTATGCTTATTATTTTCTAACTTATTTGCCTCATCCTCTACTATATTTGTCAATTCTAGTATTTCATCATCGTTAGATTGGCTATTACTATAGTTAATTGAGGAGAAGTCGGTAGAGTCATCTTTATATGTAGGCGGTGTCGCTCCATCGCTCCTATTACCCAATCCTCCTGCATTGATTGTAGCACGACTATCAATCACTCCTTTAATTGATTTCAATATCTCTTCAACTGACATATCTTGGTTTTTTCTATGATCTTTACTCATTAAAAACCTATAATAAGTTTCTTTTTAAGTCCTTTAAACTCATCTTCAGGAGTAAAATATTTAACTTTCAAATTTAAGCTTTTTGCTGTCAATTCCCCAATTAAAGATTTCATTTGGTAAGCTGCTAAAATAGAGTCTCTGTGTGCATCAACTTTTGACACCCTAGCACTATGTAATTTTTCTTCAGCAGTTAAAACGTCTAAGATTGTTTTAGAACCAACAATTTCTTCCTGTATTGTGCCATTATAAGCTATTTGAGCGGCTTCTACACCTTGTGATGTGGCAATAATTTTAGACTTTGCTGCTTCAAATCCTTCCCAACTACCAATAGCACTTGCTCGAATTTGTTTTATTGTGTCATCAAGTTGAATAGCTGCACTCCTAGTACTATTTTTAGCTTTCCTAATTCTTGAATATTCGCTACCCCCGTGAGAATAAATAGGTATATTAATTGATAATGTAGATGTAGTACTTCTATTGTTGGTATTATATGGACTTTCTGGAGTGTAATGGGTTTTACCAGATTGAACTTTAAAGCTTACCTTGGGTAAAAGTTCAGCTTTTGCTGCCAGTTCACTAGCTTTATGACTTTTAACACTATATCTTGTACTATCTATGTTAGGATTAACATTTATCGCTCTTTGCATTAAATCCTCTAATGAAGTAGGTAAGTTATCAGGTATAGGAGGCATATCAATATCATTCGCTTCTATACCGAACATTCGAATGAAGCTTGCTTTTGTTGCTTGATAATTAGCATATGCGGTTAACTTCTCAGTTTCAGCTTTTGCAAGACCAGCCTTGGCACTAGCTAAATCTATTGATGTTGCCTCACCTAATTTTAGTTTTTCTTCAATGGTTTCTAATTGCTGTTTGTTAGCTTTTACACTAGTTTCAGAAATCTCATATTTTTCTTTTGTTTCATAACAATCGAGATAAGTTTTTATTAGGTTAAGAAGAATTTTTTGTTCTTCTGCATAATATTTAGCACGTGATGCCCTAAAAGCTGATTGGGCGGCTTCCAAATTTGCAACACTACTCCCACCACTGAATAGAGGCAGCTCTATTACTAAAGCTCCCTGTTGTGATTTCAGCTCTTTTTTATTAGAAGGAGCATATTGACTATTTGGTTTATTCGTATTAATAGCAGAATCAATATTATAAGACGCACTGGGCATAAAACCTGAAAAAGCTGCAGGGAACTGTTCAATTTCATTTAAAAAAGTCTGCCTATTGATTTGTAACTCACCATTATTATTATACGCACTAGTTAGAGCATCAGACAAGTTAATAGCATAAACTGAATAGTTTAATAAAATGATAACGGTGAAGTATATGAATTTATGCATAATTGGTTTTCTAAAAATATGTTTATGTTAAAAAATTTTGCTAGCTTATGCAAGAAGTTAAAGGTATTCTTGATCTAAAACTTGATTTGTTGTGATAAAGCTAGCACGTATAGCTCAAAATATTTAATCAGATCAAATCAAGTAGCCACAATTTGGGATAAGAATTAGTTAATTCTTATCCCAAATTCGCGTAAGTAGCTATAACATATCAAAAACTAACTGTCAGAGCAATATAAAAAAACTAACTGTCAGAGCAATATAACAGTTTTAAAGTGTAGTTTTTATTTGTATTATTTGAGTAATAATTTAAAAATTTTAATATAATTCAATTATCTATTATGCCTAATATATACTCTTTCCTTTCAAAAGTCGCTTTACCCACTATCTTATCAAATGCTTCTATTGCTAGTGCTATAGAACAGTTAAAGTTTGATTCTATGAAAACACTCAAAACGTTTCCTAGGAACTTAAGGGCTATTAAAAAAAGAGTTGACTATATATATAACATATTTCTAGATTCAGAAGATCAACAAAGGGAGCAAGAAATAGCTGAATCATTCAGAGAAACAGTAGGTAATTCCTTAGATGAATTAGAAAAGTACATTGATGAACAGCAACGGGTAAAAGAAGAGATATTATTCTTTGAAGATGCTTTCATTGAGATAATAATAAAAGTTCTTGAAAGTATTTTGGAGTTTCAAAATAGACTAGATAACTTATATCCTGGAGCATCAAAAGATATCGTTGATTATTTAGGTAATTTATTAATTGGTATAATAGCTGTGCAAATGCCTGTAGTTGGTTTAATACTCAAGGGAAGTGGCTTATTAGAATCGGTGAAATCTTTTCTCAGTACTGAGAATCTAACGAAGACAATAGATAGTTGGCAAGAAAAACTAGAAATAGTTAGAGAAAAACGAGTTGAAATAGAAAAAAGTACAAGCCTTAAAGAAAAATATTCCAAAGCTACGCAGATTGTTGAAATAGCAGAGATAGCAGGAGTGTCGCCTGTAGCTGTAGCAGAATTAGGGTTAGATATTGATTCTTTAAAGAAAATTAATAAATTGGTTGTACAAGATCCAAAAGAAAAAAAATCTTTTAAAAAACTTATTGACTTATCTGAAGAAATCCCTCATACTAAAGATGGTATAATGGGGAGTGTTGACCTTCTGCGTAAAGGTATGACTAAAATCCTTGGAAATATACCTAATCAAGGAAAATATCTAAAAAAATTAATTGAAACCGAATTATCTCACATAAAAGAAAACCTCATTGCTGCATTAGATCCCAATAAAAGCATTCTTGAGAAGTTAGGATATTGCCAAAAAGCAGCCAAAAATATATTGATTATTGAATCAAAAATACAAGAAACAGTCAAATTAATACCTGACAGGGAAAA
The DNA here is from genome assembly GCF_964031035.1 of Candidatus Tisiphia endosymbiont of Empis tessellata. Lineage (NCBI taxonomy): Bacteria > Pseudomonadati > Pseudomonadota > Alphaproteobacteria > Rickettsiales > Rickettsiaceae > Candidatus Tisiphia > Candidatus Tisiphia endosymbiont of Empis tessellata. Next base: position 1,085,396 of record NZ_OZ034997.1, read on the forward strand.
AATCACCACATCTTTTGCGAATTTAGTTAAGGATAAGACAAAGAATATTCTACCAGCATATTTTTTGAAAAACCTTACATCGTTAAGAACCCCGTTAGAATCATTGCCTGAACTACTACGAGTAGGAAATGCTATGAAAATAGTCCTTGAAAATAATAGTAGTAAAACCCAAGGTGTAGTACGAAAAAGGTAATATTTAGTATATATAGTCAATTGATGAGAATTTGGTGACGTCGTCACTCGTCGCTCCTACTACCCACTTCTCCTAAATGGACTATAATTTTAGTAAACTACTTGAAAACTATACACTTGCTGTAATTTTTGTGTATAGTTATTCTTTATCTTTCATTTTATGTATAAATATGTCAACTAATCAACAGCAATCAATAGCAGAAGTAGAATATGGAGCTGACTCCATCAAAGTTTTAAAAGGTCTTGAGGCAGTTAAGAAAAGGCCTGGTATGTATATTGGTGATACTGACGATGGTTCAGGATTACATCATATGATTTACGAAGTCGTTGATAACGCCATAGATGAAGCTTTAGCTGGTCACTGTGACCTAATTAAAGTAATCCTAAATGCTAACGGATCTGTAACAGTACGTGATAATGGACGTGGGATACCTGTTGATATTCACGAAGAAGAAGGTATATCAGCAGCTGAAGTTATTATGACCCAATTACATGCTGGTGGTAAGTTTGATCAAAATTCTTATAAAATATCTGGTGGATTGCATGGTGTTGGTGTATCTGTGGTAAATGCTCTGTCAGAATGGTTAGAACTTAGAATTTGGCGGGATAATAAGGAATATTTTATAAAATTTAGAGATGGGGCGGCTGAAACGCCACTTGTACTAAAAGGAGAGTCCGTAGAAAAAAAAGGCACTGAGATTACTTTCCTTCCATCTATTACCACTTTTAGCTCAATTGAATTTAATTTTGCTACTGTAGAGCATAGGCTTAGAGAACTAGCCTTTTTGAATTCTGGTGTAAGGATATTACTAAAGGATCATCGTTTTGCTGAACAACAAGAAGTAGAGTTTTGTTTTACTGGTGGTGTAGAAGCTTATGTCAAATATATAGATAAAGCTAAAACTTCATTACATAAATGTATATCACTTAATACTAATAATCAGGCAACAGGGATTACTTTTGAATTGGCAATGAATTGGAATGATTCATATCATGAAAATATTTTATGTTTTACCAATAATATAAGACAACGTGATGGCGGTACGCACCTTATTGCCTTTAAAGCTGCTCTTACTAGAGTTATTACCACTTATACCGAGAATATTGGGCTTAACAAAAAAAATAAAGTAAATTTCACTGGTGATGATACGAGAGAAGGTCTCTCATGTATTTTATCATTAAAAGTACCAGACCCTAAGTTTTCTTCACAAACTAAAGATAAATTAGTTAGTTCTGAGGTTCGACCTATCGTAGAAGGTGCCGTATATACTAAGATTTTAGAATGGTTTGAAGAACATCCTAGTGACGCAAAAATAATTATTAATAAAATTATTGAAGCTGCAACTGCTAGAGAAGCAGCAAAAAGAGCAAGGGATTTAACTCGTCGGAAATCGGCTCTTGAAATTTCTAACTTACCTGGGAAACTTGCCGATTGTCAAGAGAAAGACCCTGCTCTTTCAGAGTTATTTATTGTGGAAGGAGACTCTGCCGGTGGTACAGCAAAGCAGGGTAGAGATAGGAAATTTCAAGCAATCTTGCCACTGCGAGGTAAAATCTTAAACGTTGAAAGAGCTAGATTTGATAAAATGTTAAACTCTGAGCAAGTAGGGACTCTAATAACAGCTCTTGGCACTGCTATTGGTAATGAAGACTTTTCTTTGGATAAGTTAAGATATCATAAAATAATTATTATGACTGATGCTGATGTTGATGGTTCGCACATCAGAACCTTATTACTTACTTTCTTTTACCGGCATATGCGTCAATTAATTGATAAAGGATATCTATATATAGCTCAGCCGCCTTTATATAAAGTAAAAAAAGGTAATAACGAGCTTTACTTAAAAAATGAACAAGCTCTGCAAGATTATTTAGTCAAATCTACTATTAGTGATGCAACAATTATGCTGTATAATGGGGCAGAGATCATAGAGATCATTGGTAATGATCTTGAGGGGACAATAAAGGCGGTTATCAGGTTTACTACGTTGCTTGACCAAGTAAGCAAAAAATTTAATAGGCAAATTGTAGAATGTCTAGCTATAAAAGGTTTATTAGGTAATCAAATATTTGATGAAAATAAAACGAATGAAATAAATCAGGCTTTAAATATTTTAAATCTTGGTGATATCGCACCTGATAAGACAGACTGGCAGTTTATAGTTAACGCAAATAATATAGAATTTTTCCGTTTTGTTCGTGGAGTAAAAGAAAGTAAAATTTTATCAAAAGAACAGCTTGAATCTTTTGAATTTACTCAACTTGCTAAATCATTTACTCCTCTTGTAGATTTATTTATTGAGCCAACAAAGTTACTAATTAAAAACCAAGAATATATTATTACACTGCCTAGTATGTTGCTAAATTATATATTAGAAAGCGGCAAGAAAGGTATAGCTATTCAACGTTTTAAAGGTCTTGGAGAGATGAATTCTGATCAGTTAGGAGAGACAACATTAGATCCGCAAAAAAGAACTTTACTGCAAGTTAAAATAAATGAGCAAGATAGTGCCGAGATGATTTTTTCAACATTAATGGGAGATTTTGTTGAACCTAGAAGACAATTCATTCAAGCAAATGCTTTGAATGTAGTTAATTTAGATGTTTAAAACTCATAGGCGCTACCGTTAACTAAGTTGTTATAGCAAAAAGTAGAAGTGTATTGGGATACCATTCATCCAAATGGCGACTAAAAATAGATATCATCAAGATAGGTTGTGTAATGATGAAAAACTACTTGAACCAGATTAAATTGGGTATACTCTTCTGCTTTAAAGAATTGGCTTTTGCAAATACTTGCGGAGAATTCGCATACGAGCAACGGTTTACTACGCCTAGTCCTCTCACCCCTTGTTTTACGCTCCAATTCTCCAAATCATTTGAGTATATTAAGATTGTATTCATGGTGTTCATGGGTTTTTTCGCTTTTGAAGCAAATGCTCAAATTGTACAAGTATCTTCGGTTAACGAGATTAAAACATATGCTTCTCAATTTGATGGCGAAAACACTCTTATTTTATTTGACCTCGATTATGTGCTGTTTGTACCACGGGATAGCGTGTTGAGATATGCGGGCGAAAAAGACAATTATCGCTCAAAACACCTCAAAGCCATCTTTAAAGATTTCCAAGGAAAAGAGATTGCACTTAGTGGGCGTAAAGTACCGATGGCTGAGTATTTAACTAGTCAGATTTTGTCTTCTATTAAGGTTGAATTGCTTTCTCTAGACATGCCAAATTTTGTTAACGAACTTGATGCTCAAAAAATGACTATTGTTGGGTTTACGGCCAACAGCAGTGGGAACTATGGTATCGTTCAGAATGAAGCACAACTTCATTTATCACGCTTAAAGTCTCTGGGATATCATTTTAAAGATAATGGTGATTTATTAAAGGAGGACTTTCCTAAATGTATCTCTCGTGTTATATTCACGAACAAAATAGATAAAGGGAAAGTGCTTTTAGGTTTCTTGGAGCAATTAAATAAAAATTACAAAAATATCATTTTTGTCGATGACCACTTGAAAAATCTAATTTCAGTGCAAAATGTACTTAAAGATAAATATCCTCAAATTAATTATCTAGGTATTCATTATACTGAACTCAAAGATAAAAATGAGGTATTAAATCAGGATATAGCAGATAAACAGTTTCAAGTATTATCCCAAGATCATATATGGCTGAGTGACGATGAGGCACAAGCTCGACTGAAGATGAGGTCCATCCGAAATTCTGATTAAAAGGGATCAAATTTCAATTCTAGTTAACCACCTCTCTCTTACTCAAGGCATTTTGTACAATATCTATGTTCTCTGATAGTGATTTTTTGTCCGAAAATTACACTATCACATCTTCCGATTTTTTGCTCCTACTTAGAAATGTTCACAAAGGCTAATTTTATAATTCACATTTAACCTAACTTTTCTTTACATTATTCAACTTTGGCTTTATTCCTCATTTGTAATAAAACTGAGGCTTGTTTATCACTTAACCAAATAGATTGAGTTTTAAGAAAATTTTGCTGCAAAGTAGAAATATTGTTTGTAAATTTTTGTTCTACAAATTTATCATAGCTATATTCTACTAGCACTATTTTACCAATCTGATTTTCTAGATGTTTTTTAATAGAATCTAAATTTTGAGGTTTATCGTCTATCACCACTATCTTGCTATAGGCAGTATGTTGTTGATCAAGGTATGCTTTGAGAACTAATCCCTTTTCATATCCTCTTGCAAAAATAACTCCCTCAATGGCTTTTGGCTGGGGTCTTTTTTGTTTATCAATTTTTATTTGACCGTGATATCTTTTATCAAACAATAATCCTTTATCTTTAAGCATATCAACACGATCTTGTTCCTGATCAAAATATGGATTATTTGGTCCCATTGGTGTTAAGGCAATAACGTCGTAACCATTGAACTTTAGAAACCAAAAGTGTTTCATTAAGCTTGGTTCAATTAGCTTATATTCCATCTGAGCAGCAATAAGTGCATATATATTTTTTCTCTGAGCTAGACCTTGTGATTTTTCAATGTCATCAAGAAATTTATGACGTACTTCACGATTATTATGGCTTAAATAGCTGTCCTTAGGACAAAGAATAACTCCATCAATATCAAATACAATTAGCGTATCTTTAGCTTTTATTGGGTCATTTTTAATTTGATCAACTAAATTATCAAAAGAATGTAGCTTTATTCTTTCAATACTTGCAAATGCTTCTATTACGATAAATTGCAAAATCAGAATTATTAAAATTTTTCTCATAAAAATTCTCTATTCATATTTTTAATGATGATTATTATTAATATTCAAACTTAAGTTGAGTTATTTTTGCTTATACTTTATAGTTATGCGTATAATATGTTTTATACGTACCGTTAGGGCATAATTTATTTTTTAACAGTTTCATTATATGAAAAATTTTCTACTATCAATCATATTATTAATCATTAATACTAGAACTTTTGCTCAAGAACAAGTATCTAATTTAATCACCCCAGTTAGTTATTTTGTCAATCATGAGCAACAACTTAAAATCCTTGATGAATATTTAAGTAAATATAGACAAGCAAGTATAGTTGGTACTAGTGGTATAGGTAAAACTCAACTGATTAGGATGTATAGTTATGAGAAAAAAAATAATTATGATCTAATTTGGTTTTTTGATTGTAACCTTGATTTTGATGAACAATTTGTTAAATTAGCCAAACAACTTAATAAGGTTAAACAAACTAATATATCTGAAGAAGTTGCTTTAGCAAAAAAAGAAGTAATGTCATATTTAACTTCTACTAATAAATGGTTATTATTGTTTGATAATTTAAAAGTTAATGAAAATAAAAAAGTACAAGATTTAGTTGAATGGGAACATAATGGTAATGTGGTGTTTTGTTCGCAAGATAATGAAAAGTTACCTAATATTATAGCAATGCCCATATTTGATAAGCCTACTATTATAGCTTTAGCTAATAGCTTATTAAACAATAAGGATAATAATAGTATCGAATTTTAACGCAATCTTTTAGTGGTTATCCAATGTTGATAGTGCAAGGAGCTCAATTACTTAACAGAGTTAAAGGTTTGGATAAAGAGGAATATAAAAAGAAAATTTATCAATCGACTGATAAAATAGCAACAAATATTAGCATGGCTATTCAACAATTAAATCCTAGTGCAGTAAAGTTACTTAATAAAATAGCTTTGCTAAATAACCAAAGCTTCTCGAAGCAGCTTCTTAGCACCATTACTGATCATAAAGATACTTTAGATGATGATATATATCAATTATCTAAATTTATGCTAATCAGTAATATTAGTTCTAGCGAAGATAACCCTATTTTTGAAATGCATGATATAGTTAGTAATAAAATAATGGAACTAAATGGTGATAATAATAAAATATATTTAGAAAATATTATTGCTAAGATACCTAAGCCGAAAGGAACTCACTCAGGATATTTGTGGAGGAGTGCTCAAACTGTATTAGAAAACCTAGAAATTATTCTTATAAATTCTGAGAAATATAATGTTAACATATATGCAATGCTTACCTTAAGAAGTGAATTATTGTCTCTATATATAAACGTTTATAATAATAAAGCACAACAAATGGTTAATTGGTTTAATTGGAAAGATAAAAACAAAAAATTTAAATTGTGGCAAATGTCTGAATATCAAAAATTTTATTACGCTAGATATTTGGGAGCAATAGGAGTGTATAATAAAATAATATTAAGAAATTTTGAAACAGCGATTTCTTATTTTACTAAATCATTAAAGATTTTAGGTAAACTTGATGATGATGAATCTATTTATTCTCTCAAATTTAATTGTATATCTCATATATCTGGATATTATATGTTTTTAGGAGAGATAAAACTTCTGAAGAATTTCTTAAAAAGATAGAAAAATTAGTAAAACAAAGAATAATACAAGAAGCTGATGTATCTATAATATATTCTTTAAAAAGTACATTATTTAATATGCAAGGAAAATATCATGAGGCTTTAGAATATGTAGATAAAATTATTGAGCTGTTTATAAAAAACGGATCGCATATTAATGACCCATACTTTACTGGGGTTTACATACCTAGAGCAAAGATATTGAATTCCCTTGGTAGATATCAAGAAGCTTATGCTCAAGCTCAACAGTTATATTATATACATAAGCCCATAAAGAATGAAGATAATGAAATATTTATACAGAAATGGCGAGAAGTATATTAGGTTTAAATAAAGTAGATCAAGCTTATGAATATATTAAAAAAGCTATTTCCATATTTTTAGCAAGTGAAAATAGCAATTCGAAGCAAACAAATTATTCTAATAATTTCAGCTTGGCATCTAGTTATATAGTACAAGGTGATATTCTATTTACCCAAAATAAGCTAAAGCAGGCTATAGAATCTTATAAAAAAGCATTTGTTATATACCATTATTTATATAGAGATAGAAGTAAAAATATTGCTCAAGTAAGTGATTTATATAATCATGCAGCAAAAGCAGCTTGTAAAAGCAAAGATTTATATAATTATAAATTCTTTGGTAAACCGCAAGTTAAAGAATTTGGCATACATCACCCTAATACTATCAGTATGTTTGAATATTGCAAACAATATAACATGGATTTGTAGAGCAAGAACAATTAAACATTAAGGTTGCTGTTGACAGATCATCTTTAGGTTAAAGAATAGATTTTAATTTTTAGTTACAATTTTTAAATCACTATGATATTAATATTTGTAATTATTTTACTGGATTTTCCTCGTATGTTACTTTATAAATTTAATTTGATTTTATTAAGCTGATTCTAGAAATGAACGTTATAGACAAAGAAAGAGCATTGCTTGCTGCAGTTAGCCAAATTGAAAAAAGTTACGGCAAAGGTTCTGTCATGAAACTCGGTCAACGTCCTGCTGTAGATGTTGAGGCAATACCAACAGGATCGCTAGGGCTTGACTTGGCACTCGGTATAGGTGGGTTACCCAAGGGAAGAATTATTGAAATTTTTGGGCCGGAAAGTTCGGGAAAGACCACTTTAACTCTACATATGATTGCTGAAGCACAGAAGAAAGGTGGTACTTGTGCTTTTATTGATGCAGAACATGCTTTAGACCCAGCATATGCCAAAAAACTTGGCATAAATATTGACGAGCTTATTATTTCTCAACCAGATACTGGAGAGCAGGCACTTGAAATAACTGATACTCTAGTACGCTCTGGAGCTATTGATATGGTCGTTATAGATAGTGTCGCTGCTCTTGTGCCTAAAGCAGAGATTGAAGGGGAAATGGGTGACTCTCATATGGGGTTACAAGCTAGATTAATGAGCCAAGCACTTAGAAAACTTACTGCATCAATTTCAAGAACTAATTGTATAATTATTTTTATTAACCAAATTAGAATGAAAATAGGTGTCATGTTTGGTAGTCCAGAAACTACCACAGGTGGTAATGCTTTAAAATTTTATGCCTCAGTAAGGCTAGATATTAGAAGAATTTCAACAATCAAGGATAAAGAAGATATAGTAGGAAGCCAAACTAAGATTAAAGTTGTTAAAAACAAAGTCTCTCCACCGTTTAAAACGGCAGAATTTGATATAATGTATGGTAGTGGTATTTCTAGAGAAAGCGAGATAATTGATCTTGGTGTTAAATTTGAAATAATAGAAAAATCGGGGTCTTGGTTTTCATATAATGACACTCGTATAGGTCAAGGTAGAGAAAATGTTAAACATTACCTAAGAGAACACCCTGCTATCTGCTCTGAAATAGAACAACTAATTCGTCAAAAATCTTCTCATAATACTAGTGTTACTTTTGATAGCGAAACGATAACTATAGAAGAGGAAGAATAGAAATGATAGATTTAACTGCTAAAAAATCTCTAATTACTGGAGCATCTGGGACAATTGGTGGTAGCATTGCTAAGCTATTCCACTCTCTTGGTAGTCATGTGATAATTAGTGGTAGTAACCAAGATAAACTACAAGAACTTGCAAATAACTTAAAAGATAATTATACGATAGTACCATGTAATCTAGCAAATATTGATGAATGTACTAACTTGGTGTCTAGTCTTGAGCAAATCGACATTTTAGTTTGTAATGCCGGAATCATTAAAGATATGCTGGCAATAAAAATGTCCAATGAAATGTTTGATCAAGTTATAGATATAAACTTAAAAGCTAGCTTTATTCTAAATCGTGAAGCGATAAAGAAAATGATGAAAACTCGTTATGGTAGAATAATTAACATATCATCTGTGGTTGCAGTTTCCGGCAATCCAGGACAGGCAAATTATTGTGCTTCCAAAGCTGGTTTGATCGGTATGACAAAGTCTCTAGCAATTGAGGTAGCAAGTAGGGGTATCACAATTAATGCAGTTTCTCCTGGTTTTATTAAATCAAACATGACTGATAAATTAAACGAAGCTCAAAAAGAGGCTATAATGCAAAAAATTCCTCTTAGAACTTTCGGAGAAGCCGAAGATGTTGCAAACGTAGTAGCTTTCCTAGCAAGCGACAAGGCTTCCTACATCACCGGTCAAACTATCCATGTTAATGGTGGAATGTTGATGATATAATTGAAGAAGTGAAATTATTAAATGGAGCGACGCCTATTGTAATAGGCGAGCGAAGACGATGCTACCTACTTCTCATCAGTTGACTATAGTAACCTCAACCTCAGTTCAATATAAGAATTATTAATTCTTATGTCGATACTTGCTTTGTTATAAGGAAAAATGCACTCTTGAAGCGGCTGACGCAAGTGCATTTTAATTATTAAAATCACATATTGAATGGAGTGTTATATTTTAACAATCAGGTGGGCAGCCGCTTCAAACCTGATTGTTTCTATATATAACACTGAATTCGATGTAACTTGTTACATCGAATTCAGGTTATAGTAGTAAATTATTGTTCGTGCATGCACACCTCAAAGTTTTGCGATAGCTTTTCTTGAAAGCGGAAGAGTATACTCTTCTGCTTTCAAGGATATTCTCTTAGTAGGTAATTAAATTCTGCACCATATATAAAAATCATGTTAATAATATAAAAAAATATTAAAGTCACTATTATACTACCAAGTGAACCATATATTATACTTAATTGGTTATAATATATTATATAGGTAGATAATAAATATCCACTTATCACCCATAAAATTACCGTTAATAAAGCTCCAGGAACTACGTCTGTAAAATTTAATTTTGCATTAGGGATTATATAATATAGTGATGAGGAGGTAATAAATAATGAGCAGAAAATGATAACATATCGAAAAAGGGTTAAAGTGTGCTTATGTTCTTCTATCATTTGTAAAATTATTGGTAGTTTTGTTAATATTATTGGTACTATAATAAGAATAAGCATGGCAAAGGTAATGAATATACTGATTACTAAAAACTGTGCTATGCTAAGTAATCTTCGCCTTATGTAGGTGGGAGGAGATTTTATCTCATATACCCTATTTAAAATTGTTCTTAAACATTCAACAAAAGATGAAGCAGTCCAAATACTTCCCATTATTGCTAAGGTCATTAGGCTCTGAGGAGGAGTTTTCCCAAGTTCATTTATCCTAATTTTTATTGAGTCAGTAGCCAGTTCTGGCATACTTTCAAGAAGAATAGTGATAAAATTCTTTCCAAGTTCTGATGCTCCAACAAAACTTGTTAGTGCTAACAAAAAAACTAAAAAAGGAAAGATCGTTAGGAGTACCATAAATGACATATACCCTGAATGTTCAACACCATCGTGTTCAATTGTTCTAAAGGCTGCCTGATATAGGCATTTTATAATTCTTTGCATCAAGTAACTTTCTTTTGTTTTATATAATCATTCAAGTATATATATAAAATTCAACATTATCACTTATTTATATTAAGTATATTTTTTAAACCTCAATAGAACCTAAATTATTTTAGCCATTTTTAATTTTAATACAAAACTGAAGTTTTAATATTCTGCAATAATTCTTTAAAAATCATAGTTAATTCTATGATTTTAATTTTTTAGTCTTATTCTATCTAGAATAGTAAAAAAAAGGTTAAAAAAATACGATAAAAATGAAATTATAATTTACAAGGTTGCTAAGTATCTATAAGATCAGTATAATTATATAATAGTTAAAAAATATTAAGTACTACTTGTACATAAACAAAAAATATAATCAATACTTACTGATAGTAGACAGTTTACATGTGGGTATTCCTATGTGAATTGTTGGCTTTCTAGGTTATATAATATATGACAGTAATCTTTTTATTTGTTAATAATCTATTATATTCTTAAAATTTAATAGTTCATGCATAAAGGAGTTAATTATGGTACGAAGAAATGACTACATACAAAAAGTTGATCAATTTATAGGTGGGAAAATCTATTCTTTAAGGCTTGCCAAAGGGTTGTCACGTCAACAACTTGCAGAGGTAATAGAGGTAACACATCAGCAGTTACAAAAATATGAGAAGGGTATTAATAGAATATCAATAGGTAGGTTGGTTCTTATTGCTAAAGCATTAGATAAAAATATCGATTATTTCTATCAAGGTTTAGAAGATGCTGACAATGTCGAGCCTGTGCTTACTCAACATCAGCGTATGTGTATAGAAGTATCAAGGAATTTTATGAAAATTCGTAACTCAGAACATCAGCAAGCAGTTAATGCATTGATACGTTCTTTGATTAAAGAAGATTAGGTGAAATGAAAAAATCATTAGTTCGTTATGAAACTAATAGTTGATAGAGATAAAAGAGTATAGTAATTGGATACGAGTAGTTAATAGGAATTAAGTAGCTATTTAAAAGAAAATAATTACATATTAATCAAAGATGTTTATGCCAATTATTATTTTAGTAGCACCTCAAATGGGTGAGAATATTGGTGCTACTGCTAGAGCAATGAAAAATTTTGATGTTTCAGAGTTGAGAATCGTTTCACCTAGAGATGGTTGGCCGAATGAACAGGCACGTAGTATGGCGGTATCAGCGGTAAATATCATAGATAATGCTAAGATTTATGATAGTTTGGAAGCAAGTATAGAGGATATTGATTATTTATATGCAACAAGTTCAGCAACACGTAATATCAATAAAAACTATGTTCTATCAGAAAATTTAAGTCAGGATTATCCTACAGGTCTTAAAGTCGCTATCATGTTTGGTCGTGAAAATTGTGGTTTGCGAAATAGAGAAATTACTTATGCCCATAAAATTATTAACATTAATACAGGGGGTTTTAGTTCTCTTAACATTGCACAGTCAGTAATTATTATATGTTATGAGCTATTTCGTAATAAACAGCTGAGAATAAATGTTAATAATGAACAGGACGTAGCATCAAAAGGAGAATTAGGATATTTCTTTGAACATTTGTTTACTGAATTAAACAAAAAGAATTTCTTTAAAGTGCCTGAGAAAAAATTACACATGACTCAAAATATTATGAATATTTTTACTCGTATAGATAAATTATCTAGTACAGAACTACAAACTTTAAGGGGGGTAATTACAACCCTAAGCTCATAAAAATAACTAATCTAGTCAATGTTGTTAAAAACTCGTTGCTTTTATAAAAAAAATAGCTATAGTTCCACTTGTTGCCGCTTAATAGTGAAAGTGGTACAGTATATAGTTTTCCCTATAGCTTTAAGGGTTGATAGATAAATATCAAAAGGAAAAATTTGGAGTATTGAATGCCAACAAACAATCAGTTAGTACGTTTTGGAAGACAGTCGAAGATTCGTAGGACAAAATCCCCAGCTTTGGAATCTAATCCATTTTTGAAAGGTGTTTGTGTAATAGTGAAAACTGTTACTCCTAAGAAACCTAATTCTGCTCTTCGTAAAATGGCACGTGTTCGCTTAAGTAATGGGCAGTACGTGAATGCTTACATACCTGGTGAAGGGCATAATTTACAAGAACACTCTACGGTGTTGGTAAGAGGCGGAAGGGTTCCTGATCTTCCAGGTGTTAAGTACCATATAGTACGTGGTGCTTATGATACTCAGGGTGTAAAAAATCGTAAGCAAGGACGCTCACGTTATGGTACATCAGCGAAGCAAGCTGTAAAAAAATAATTTGAAATAGAGAGATAAGATGTCACGTCGTCATGCCGCAGAGAAAAGGGTTATCTTGCCTGATATGAAATATAATAGTCCTCTGCTTGCTAGGTTTATTAATAATATTATGAAGGAAGGGAAAAAAGCTCTAGCCGAAAAGATAGTATATTCTGCTTTTAGTAAAATAGAAAAAAAACATAGGGTAGATCCTTATGAAACTTTCAATAATGCTATGAATAATGTAAAGCCATATCTTGAGGTTACCTCAGTGCGTGTGGGAGGTGCAAATTATCAGGTCCCTTCCCCTGTTGATGAAAGAAGAGGGTATGCACTTGCGTCACGTTGGATTATCAATGCAGCAAATAAGCGTTCTGAAAAAATGATGATTGATAAGTTGGCGGAGGAATTATTTGAAGCATCAAATAATAGAGGGGTTGCTATTAAAAAAAGAGAGGACACTCATAAAATGGCTGAAGCTAACAAAGCTTTCGCTCATTTTAGTCCCAAAAAATCGCAAACAAGGTAATTAAATCATATGGCGATTACAGAATTTTCTCTTGCTAATACTCGTAATATAGGTATTTGTGCTCATATTGACGCTGGTAAAACTACTACAACCGAGCGTATTCTCTTTTATACAGGAAAATCACATAAAATTGGTGAAGTTCATGAAGGTGGTGCCACTATGGATTGGATGGCACAAGAGCAGGAACGTGGTATCACCATTACTTCTGCTGCTACTACCTGTTATTGGAAAAATATAAGGATTAACATTATTGATACTCCAGGTCACGTAGATTTTACTATAGAAGTAGAAAGGTCTTTACGTGTTTTAGATGGAGCGGTGGCGGTATTTGATGGTGTAGCCGGTGTTGAACCTCAGTCAGAAATAGTTTGGAGACAAGCTGATAAATATAAAGTACCTAGAATGTGCTTTGTCAATAAAATGGACAGAATGGGTGCTAATTTCTACAAATGTGTAGAAATGATTAAAGATCGTCTTGGTGCAAAACCTCTAGTAATTCAGTTGCCAGTTGGTATTGAAGAGAATTTCAAAGGAGTTATTGATTTAATCAAGATGCAGGCAATAATTTGGAAGGATGAATCTCTTGGAGCTGAATATTCGTACCAAGAAATCCCTGCTGATATGTTAGAAAAGGCTGAAGAATATCGTGCTTTGCTAATTGAAATGGTTGCTGAGGCTGATGATCATTTGATGGAGAAATATTTATTAGGTGAAGAATTTACTGAGGAAGAAATTCAAGTAGTAATAAGGAAAGGAACGATTGACCGAGTCTTTTTTCCTGTGTTATGTGGTAGTGCCTTTAAAAATAAAGGTGTGCAACCTTTGCTAGATGCGGTTGTTGACTACTTACCTTCACCAATCGATATTGGAATAGTCAAGGGAATAGATATTAATTTTGGAGAAGAAAAAGATTTTAAAATATCAGCATCTGAACCTTTCTCTGCTTTAGCTTTTAAGGTAATGACCGATCCATTTGTGGGATCTCTTACATTTATCAGGATTTACTCTGGTAAGATTAGTTCAGGTGCTACTGTCATTAATACTGTAAAAGACCAAAAAGAACGAGTAGGTAGGATGCTTCTTATGCATGCTAATGAAAGAGAAGATATTAAAGAAGCTTTTGCAGGAGATATTGTTGCTCTAGCTGGTCTTAAAAATACTACTACTGGTGATACTTTGTGTGATCCGGATAAGCAGGTTATTTTGGAGAGAATGGAATTTCCTGAACCGGTTATTGAATTAGCTGTAGAGCCAAAATCAACTGCTGATCAAGAAAAAATGGGAATGGCATTGTCTAGGTTAGCTGCTGAAGATCCATCTTTTAGAGTATCAACTGATCAGGAAAGCGGTCAAACTGTTATTAAAGGTATGGGTGAACTGCATCTAGAGATTATGGTTGATCGTATGAAACGTGAGTTTAAAGTTGAGGCTAACATTGGAGCACCACAAGTAGCTTATCGAGAAACAATTACCAAGCCTTGTGAAATTGATTATACTCATAAAAAGCAATCTGGTGGAGCTGGGCAATTTGCACGGGTTAAAATAATATTTGAACCTCAAGAAGCTGGAACAGGATTTGCTTTTGAAAGCAAAATTGTTGGAGGATCTATACCCAAAGAATTTATTCCTGGTGTTGAAAAGGGTCTAAATAATATAAAAGATACAGGTGTAGTTGCCGGCTATCCAATGATTGATTTTAAAGCAACCTTGATAGATGGAGCGTTCCACGATGTAGATTCAAGTGTACTTGCATTTGAGATTGCTGCAAAAGCTGCTTTTAGAGAAGGTATGCCAAAAGGTAATCCAAAATTACTTGAACCAATTATGAAGGTTGAAGTAATTACTCCTAATGAGTATATGGGGGATATTATTGGTGATCTAAACAGTCGTAGAGGGCAAATGCAAAGTATGGATCCAAGAGGTAATGCACAAGTTATAACTGCAAATGTGCCATTGGCCGAGATGTTTGGGTATGTTAGTACTTTGAGATCTTTATCACAAGGTAGATCTCAATATAGTATGGTTTTTTCTCATTATGAGCAAGTACCATTACAGGTGGCCGAAACTATTAAAGCTAAGAAATAAAAAAAATTATTAAGATAGCTATTAGTGTATTACATATAATATGCTATAATGTTATTTTTTGTGAATAATAAGGAGATAAGGAAAAATGGATTTTTTAGGCAACGATGAAGGATACTATACAGATAACAAATGGTCATGAGATAAGCCGAAAAGCAGTTATCAATTAGTGTATCATGTATAATATGATATTATATATGACATCAAAAATGAGAAGTAACTTTTAAATTGCCTTGGCTAATGGCATCATTCGAATAAGTAAGAATTTTATTGAAATTAAAACACTTGACTTTTTGATAAAAATATGATAGGAGTGTAGCTCAATTGGTAGAGCGTCGGTCTCCAAAACCGAAGGTTGCGGGTTCGATTCCTGTCGCTCCTGCCAACTATAATGAGTTCGTATAATATGTTAAAGGAAAATAGAGTCTACAAATTTTACGAGCAAGTAAAGCAAGAAGTTTATAAAATTGTTTGGCTTGGTAAGAAAGAGTTGATAACTTCAACTCTTATAGTAGTGGTGGCTGTATTTATTTTTAGTATAATTTGTTTGGTGTTAGACTACGGTATACATAGCATAATGCAAGTTTTACTTAATATTGGGAAGTAAAGAATAGGTTTAGGGAAAAATTGTGGTGCAGTGGTACGTTATTCATACATTATCAGGATCAGAAAAGCGTGTAAAGCAAATGATTCTCGATCAAATTGCTAAACAGGGTATGTCGGAGTTTTTTGAGGATATCGTTGTTCCGGTTATTGAAGTACCTGAAGTTAAACGTGGTAAAAACGTTAAGACAGAAAAGAAATTTATGCCTGGTTATATTCTGATTAAAATGAATATGACAGATGATTCTTGGCATTTGGTAAAAAGTGTAACTAAGGTTACAGGTTTCTTAGGTGGTAAAAGTACACCACAAGCCCTTAGTGAAAAAGAAATACAAAATATTTTTAGTAAACTGGAAGCTGAAACCAAAGATGCTAGGGTTTCGAAATTATATGAAATTGGTGAGGCAGTAATTGTTACTGACGGTCCGTTTGAGACTTTTACAGGGGTTATAGAAGAAATTGATTATGACAAAAATAGATTGCGTGTGTCTATATCTATTTTTGGTAAAGCAACTCCTATAGAACTAAATTTTACGCAGGTTAAGAAAAATAATTAGGGTTTGTTTAGGGTAGGGTGTGTACTCAAATGATCCTACGAATTGGATTTGAAAATGAATGGTGAGCAGGCGTAGCGTACATATAGTATAGTTACGCATGCGAATCCATGATATTTTCAAAAAACAATTCGTAGGAGCAGAAGAGTATACAGCTTATTGTCTCTAGCATCCTAGCTAAAGGTGCATGAGTGTCAACTTAAGCAAACTCTATGTCCTTCTTCCATCCCAGCGTAAGCTGGTATCTAAAAAGAGCCTTCTAGGTTGTTTAGACCTCTGTCTACGCGGGGTGACATTAGCACTAATAGGGATGATACTAAGCCTATTATTAATTTGTTATCGAACTGAGGTTAAGCTGAATTCGATATAATATTACCGTGTGATGTAATCCTAACGTAAGCTGGGGTCTAATAGTCTTTTAGGCTGCTTTTTTAGATTCTTGCCTACGTGGGAATGCTTTGCTAGCGTGGATCAAAAACGGTAACGTTAGTATGGTACTTACAAGGTCAAAAACGATATCATTCCTAGCTAAAAGCGGGAATCCAAAAAATAGCCTGCAAAGGCTATTAGATATTATGGATTCCTTACCGAAGCGGGAATGACATACTAGTGATTCATGCGGGCAATGCTTTTAGCTAGGAACGAGAGTGTATTGACAAGGCTCACGTGAATAAAGCTATTAATTAAATAAGTAAGGATAAGATTATAATGGCAAAAAAAATAACCGCTTATATTAAGTTAACTGTGCCAGCAGGTAAGGCTAATCCATCCCCACCTATTGGTCCTGCACTTGGTCAGAAGAAACTTAATATTATGGAGTTTTGTAAGGCGTTTAACGCTGCGACGATAGCTATTGAACCAGGGACTCCTATCCCAGTCGTGATTACTGCTTATGAAGATAATAGTTTTACTTTTGTAACTAAGACTTCTCCAGCATCGTATTACTTAAAACAATTTGCTAAAATTCCTAAAGGTTCCAGTGCTACTAAAAAAGAAGCATTTGTTGGTAAGGTTACCATGTCAGATTGCATTGAAATTGCAAAAATTAAAATGGTAGATCTTAATACTGATAATTTAATAGCTGCCGCTAAAATTATTCGTGGTACTGCTGAATCTATGGGTCTTGAAGTGGTAGGAGATTAATGTATGTTAGTTGATAAAAAATTAGTTGGTGGCAAAAAGATTAGAGAAGCAAGAAAAAAAGTAGCTCTAGTTGGCAATCGCACTTTAGCAGAAGGAATAGAGCTACTCAAGTCTGTGTCTTATACTAAATTTGACTCTACTTTGGAAATGGTGATGAAATTAGGGGTAGATCCTAAGCACTCGGATCAAATGGTGCGTGGTGTTGTCGCATTACCAGCTGGTACGGGTAAAGTTAGTAGAGTTGCAGTGATTTGTAAGGATGAAAAGATAGAAGAAGCTAAAGAAGCTGGAGCAGATATTGCTGGTTCTACAGAAATTATCGATGATATTAAAGCAGGAAAAATTAATTTTGACGTTTGTATTGCAACACCAAATATGATGCCAGCAATAGGTGCAGTGGCAAGAATTTTAGGACCAAAGGGCTTAATGCCAAATCCAAAACTGGGGACTGTAACTACCGATATCGTAACGGCAATTAAAAATGCCAAAAGTGGTCAAGTAGAGTATAGGGTTAAAAAGGCAGGTATTATTCATGCTGGAATTGGTAAATTATCATTTTCCAAACAAGATTTGCTAGATAATGCATCAACTTTAATATCTGCTGTAGTTAAAGCAAAGCCTTCTGGTGCTAAAGGAAATTATTTAAAAGCAATATATCTATCTTCTACTATGAGTCCATCAGTAAAAATAGATTTAGCAAGTATATCGTAAAATACGACAAGGAGAGTTAAGGTGTTAAGATCAGAGAAACATGAATTTGTCGTAGAACTTGAAGAGGTGTATAAACGGTCAAATTCCGTGATAATTACTCATTATCATGGGCTTACTGTTAGTCAAGTAACTCTACTACGTAGGTCTCTTAAAGCAAAAAATGCGGGGTTCAAAGTAGTTAAAAATACTTTGTCAAAAATAGCAGCAAATAAGGCTGGTATTGGTGATATTGTACATTTGCTTGTTGGTCCGACAGCCTTTGCATATTCTGAAGACCCTGTTGAAGCTGCGAAAGTTGTTGTAGAATTTGCTAAAACTAATGAATGTTTGAAAATAGTTGGTGGTTTAGTAAATAATCAAGTATTAGATGCGAATTTTGTACAACAACTTGCAAAATTGCCTTCATTAAATGAGCTTAGAGGCAAAATTATTGGTGTGGTGCAAGCTCCTGCAGCCAAGCTTGCTAGAGTTTTTCAAGCTTATGCAAATAAAGAATAATTTAATAAAAAAGTTTTAAAAGGAAGAAAATTATGATAGACCTAGTAAAAATTGTAGATCAATTGTCAACACTTACAGTAATTCAAGCAGCAGAGCTTGCAAAAATGCTAGAAGAAAAATGGGGTGTAACAGCTGCAGCTCCTGTAGCACAGGTGGCGAGTCCTGTAGCATCAGAAGCAGTAGCTGAAAAGACAGCGTTTGAAGTTGTTTTAGTCAGTAGTGGTGATAAAAAAATAGAAGTAATTAAGGTAACTAGAGAACTTACTGGTCTTGGCTTAAAAGAGGCTAAAGAGTTAGTAGATGCTGCCCCAAAAACTATTAAATCCGGTGTAAATAAAGAAGATGCTGAAAGTTTTAAAGCAAAATTAGAAGCAGCTGGAGCAAAAATTGAATTAAAGTAATTGAGTATACCATCGGGCGGAAAAACCTAGAGTTTATTTTGGGGGTGTATTAAAAACTTGTTTGTGTAAGCTCATATTAATTAGGCTCTGTGAAGGTTGTTAGGATAACTTTCTAAGTTAATTATAGAGTATAGTGATTAAAGAATAGGGACAAAGGGGTAAAAGATTAAGCGTACATTTGTAAGTATGAGAATCCCCATTTATGGGTATTAACTTAAGCACAGGGTTGTTATTGTTGAGCAGTATTTTAACAAAAAAGATGTTATTCCCGTGTAGGCAGGAATGACATTAACCGTCACAGGGATGATATACTCGAATGATTTGGAGAATTGGATTTGAAAATGAGGGGCGAGTCAATGGAGCGTACATAAGGTACGTGAGTACACGAGTCCCTGATATTTTCAAAAAATAATTCGGAGTCACATTCAAGTATACATATATTTATTATTGTTTTGCTTTATAAAGAAAGGCTATCACAAAACTATTACATGGGTATAACTTAAGAAGCCTAAGTATACTCTTCTGCTTTGAAAAATTGTTTTTTTAAATATCAGGGACTCGTGTACTCACGTACCTTATGTACGCTCCATTGACTCGCCCCTCATTTTCAAATCCAATTTGGAGTCACATTCGAGTATACCGCAAGATTTAGAATATACATAGATTGGTAGAAACATTTTGGGACTAAATCTAGGTTTGTATTGTTAATAATGGAAATGAACTTGTTGTGTGATATTCTATTTGGTTTACGAGTTATGTTGCTAAATATGTTATCATACCCGTATAAACTATTACATTTTGTACAAAAACTTATAAAACTTTTAAGACAAAGTTCTTTTGCTTTAATAGGTCTTTGTATTTATTCATCCAAAATTCTGAATCAGATGAAGATAAGAAACAGATTTGTACATTTTAGTATATTTTTCTACTTTAAAGAATTGGTGTGGCAAAATTTCGGGTATTTGTGTATTTACGTACTAGATGTACGCCTAGTTCGCTTAGCCCTTGTTTATTGTCCCCATTCTTCAAATCATTTAAGTACACTCCTATTATATTTGAATAATTTAACGAATTGGTTTCGCAAAATTACAGAGTATTCGCATGTTTTTATTCCTAATGTACATATGCTACGCTCCCCTCTTGTTTTATGCTCTAATTCTTTAAATCATTCAAGTAATATTTTTAAATCGAGTTTTTTTAGATTTTTATCTTTATTTGGAGTTTATATAGAATACTAAAAAAGAAATTTAAGGTATACTCTTCTGCTTTGAAGAATTGTTTTCGCAAATACTTGCGGGGATTTCGCGTACGAACAACGGTTTACTACGTTGCGTTTGCTCACCCTTTGTTTGTTGTCCCCATTCTTCAGATCATTCGAGTATAACAATTTAGTTTATGTTAAGGTAAAGAAATTGGTAATTAAAGTTTAATTTTGAATTAAATAATCTGAATTTGATGTAACAAGTTAGTAGCAAATTTAATGTTATCTTTATTAGGGTTGATGTTATCCGAGCTATGATACACGGATAAGCAAACTCTATATTATCTCAGCGTAGGTAGTGGAATCTAAAAAAGTAGCCTTCTAGGCTTTTTCTAGACCTTGCTACTTTCGTAGGGGGACATTTGAAGGGAATGACATTGAGACTATTGTAATATGTGAGATTTCAAGTTTGAAGTAGATTTTTACTTGTTTTCAAAATAAAAAATTATTAAAAGCATTAATCGGGAGATTATATGACAACGCAATCCTTATCAATTGGCAAACGCGTAAGAAAAAATTTTGGTCACATAAATTTGGTAGCGTCTATACCAAATTTGATAGAGGTTCAGAAAAATTCTTATGAAAAAGGTTTTTTACAATTAGGAGTTAAAGATTCTGAGCGAGAAAACAGAGGATTACAATCAGTATTAAGTTCAATTTTTCCGATTCACGACCCCTCTAATATTGCATATTTAGAATTTGCTAAATATGAATTTGATAATCCTAAATATGATGTCGAAGAGTGTACTCAAAGAGGTCTTAGTTATGCTGCTCCTCTTAAAGTCACATTGCGATTAAGTATTTGGGATATTGATGAAGACACTGGAGCAAGAGAAATCAAAGGTATTAAAGAACAAGAAGTTTATATGGGGGATATTCCCCTAATGACAAAGAATGGTACTTTTATTATTAATGGTACAGAAAGAGTAGTGGTATCACAGATGCATAGGTCACCTGGCGTATTTTTCTATCATGATGATGGGAAAATTCATTCTTCAGGGAAGTTTCTATATTCTGCTAGAGTTATACCTTATAGAGGATCATGGCTAGATTTTGAATTTGATGCTAAAGATATTGTTTACTTTAGAATAGATAGGAAAAGAAAGCTTTATGCTACTACTCTTCTTAGAGCCATTGGAATGTCTACCAATGAAATTATAAAATTCTATTATGATACGGTAACATGTTTTACCAAAAATGCAAGCTGGGCAACAAAGTTTATACCTGAGTCTATAACTGCTCATAGGCTAGTTAATGACTTAGTGGATGCGGATACCAGCAATGTGATACTTGCATTTAGTCAGAAGATTACTCCTCGTTTGGCTAAAAAATTTGCTAAAGATGGAGTGAAAAATATTTTGGTAGAACGTGAATATTTAGTAGGCAAATATTTAGCACAAGATCTTGTTAATCCGGATAATGGTGAGGTACTAGCCGAAATTGGTGAAATGATCACAATGGATATGCTGGACTCTATTATGACTCTTGAAATTCCGTCTGTCGATGTACTTGCTATAAATCCACAATCAAGTCCTTACATAAGGAATACCTTATTTGCTGATAAAAATCAAAATTCTGAATCAGCATTGATAGACATATTTAGGGTATTAAGACCAGGAGAACCAGCTAATATTGAAGCTGCTAAAACATTATTTAACAACTTGTTCTTTGACCATGAAAGATATGATCTTTCAGAAGTTGGTCGTATTAAAATGAATGCAAGATTGGAACTTAATATACCAGAATCTACAGCTATTTTAACTATTGAAGATATTAAAAATATTCTTAAAGTTTTAGTAGAGCTAAAAGATGGTAAAGGTTCGATAGATGATATTGATCACCTTGGTAACAGAAGAGTTAGGTCAGTTGGTGAACTAATTGAGAATCAGTTCAGAATTGGTCTTGTTCGTATAGAGAAATCAGTACTTGAAAGAATGTCGGTGGTTGATCTTGATGCCGTTATGCCTCATGATTTAGTAAATTCAAAAGTTTTGGTTTCTGTAGTAAAAGAATTTTTTAGTACTTCACAACTTTCTCAATTTATGGATCAAACTAATCCATTATCAGAAATAACTCATAAAAGAAGATTATCAGCTTTAGGACCTGGTGGAATTAACAGGGAGAGAGCAGGGTTTGAAGTGAGGGACGTCCACCCTACTCATTACGGGAGGATTTGTCCAATTGAAACACCAGAAGGACAGAACATAGGTTTGATTAATTCCATGGCTACTTATGCTAGAGTTAATAAGCATGGCTTCATTGAAACACCTTATCGAAAAGTCGTGGATTGTCATGTAACTGACGAAGTTGTTTACTTGTCAGCTATTGAAGAAGGAAAATATAAAATTGTTCAAGCTAATGCAGTTGTCGATCAAAAAGGTTTGTTACAAGAAGAATTAATTAACTGTCGAACGGAAGGTGGTAATTTTGTTATGGTTACCCCTCTAGAAGTAGATTACATTGACGTTACCCCGATGCAGGTTGTTTCCGTTGCTGCATCACTTATTCCATTTTTAGAAAATGACGATGCTAATAGAGCCTTGATGGGGTCAAACATGCAACGTCAGGCTGTACCGCTTATTAGAAGTGATGCTCCTTTAGTTGGTACTGGTATTGAAGGAATTGTTGCACAAGATTCTGGGGTTTCAGTTGTAGCCTTGCATGATGGAATAGTAGAGCAAGTTGATTCAACTAGAATAGTTGTAAGGACTAAGGAGCAGAAAACAGATGGATCACCTAGTGTGGACATTTATAATTTATTAAAATTTCAAAGATCTAACCATAATACTTGTATTAATCAAAAGCCGTTGATTAACGTTGGTGATTATGTAAAAAAAGGTGAAGTAATTGCTGATGGACCAAGTACAGATAATGGTGAAATAGCTCTTGGTAGAAATGTGCTGGTAGCTTTTTTACCATGGAATGGTTATAATTTTGAAGATTCGATTTTAATATCAGAACGTATTGTAAAAGATGATATTTATACCTCAATTCATATTGAAGAATTTGAAATAATTGCTAGAGATACAAGACTTGGTCCCGAAGAAATTACTCGCGATATTCCAAATGTTAGTGATGAAAGTTTACGCCATCTTGACGAAGTAGGTATAGTATATGTTGGTGCAGAAATAAAACCAGGCGATATCTTGGTGGGTAAGGTTACCCCTAAAAGTGAGTCACCTATGACTCCAGAAGAGAAATTACTCAGAGCTATTTTTGGAGAAAAAGCTTCAGATGTTCGGGATTCATCTTTACGTGTTCCTACTGGGATCACTGGTACAGTGGTAGAAGTACGAGTGTTTTCTCGTAGGGGAATAGAAAAAGATGAGCGTGCTATAGCTATTGAAAAGCAACAAATTGAAAAATTATCAAAAGATAGGGATGATGAACTTCGAATCATAGAGCATTTTGTTTTTATGCGTTTAGAAAAGATTTTAACAGGACAAATAATTGTTAGTGGTCCTAAATCCGTAAAATCCGGTCAATTGATTAGTGATCAAACCCTTAAGTCATTATCAAAAGGACAATTTTGGCAACTGATTGTTGAAGATGCTAATGTAATGAATGAAATTGAGCAAATTAAACGTCATTATAATGAAAAGCAAGACAAGCTTAATAAGCGTTTTACTAGCAAAGTAGAGAAATTACAAAGTGGTGATGACTTACCACAAGGTGCTCTTAAAGTTGTAAAAGTATTCATTGCTACTAAACATAAGTTACAACCTGGAGATAAAATGGCCGGAAGACACGGGAATAAGGGTGTTATCTCTCGTATTATGCCAGAAGAAGATATGCCATTTTTAGAAGATGGTACAGTAGTTGATATCGTTCTTAACCCACTTGGCTTACCTTCACGTATGAATGTTGGGCAGATTTTAGAGACTCATCTTGGTTGGGCGGCAGTAAATCTTGGTAAAAAAATATCTTCTATGTTGGATCAAGTTCATAACAAAAAAATTGATGTAGAAGAGCTTAAATCTTTTATTTCCGAGGTATATGGGCATAACTCAACGACAAAAAATATAAAGAAAATGTCCAATCAAGAGATTATTGAGTTTTGTAATAATATCGATAAGGGGGTATATTTTTCAACCCCAGTTTTTGACGGTGCAAAGGTTGAGAATGTAAAAGAAATGCTAGTCCTTGCAGATCAAGACCCATCAGGTCAAATTAGGTTGATTGATGGTAGAACAGGAGAGTATTTTGATCGTGCCGTTACAGTTGGCTATAAATATTTCCTAAAATTACATCATTTGGCCGATGATAAAATTCATGCTCGTTCTATCGGTCCTTATAGTTTGGTAACTCAACAACCATTAGGTGGTAAGTCGCATTTTGGAGGTCAAAGATTCGGTGAGATGGAGTGTTGGGCACTGCAGGCTTATGGTGCTGCTTATACGTTACAAGAAATGTTAACTGTAAAATCGGACGATGTGGTTGGTAGAATTAAAATTTATGAATCTATTGTTCGAGGTGATAACAATTTTGAATCGGGTATTCCTGAGTCGTTTAACGTGATGATCAAAGAGTTCAGGTCTTTGTGCTTAAATGTAAAGCTTGAGGATACTACCACAGATTAAAGATATTTTTTGCAATTGCTACAGAAGGTCCAAGAGGCTTTTTACTAAACTATATCTGAAAAATTTTTTAAGGAAGAATCTTTATGACAACAGGGATGACAAATTTTTACGGACAATTAAGCAATACTCAGCAATTTGATCAAATAAGAATTAATATTGCTAGTCCTGATCAAGTGCGTTCATGGTCTTTTGGTGAGGTAATGAAACCTGAGACAATAAATTACCGTACTTTCAAGCCAGAGAAAGAAGGATTATTTTGTGCTAGAATTTTTGGGCCCGTGAAGGACTATGAGTGTCTTTGTGGTAAATATAAACGTATGAAATATCGTGGTATCACTTGTGAGAAGTGTGGTGTTGAAGTTACTACATCTAGAGTCCGAAGAGAAAGAATGGGGCATATTGAGCTAGCAGCACCAGTTGCCCATATATGGTTCTTGAAATCTTTACCATCAAGGATTAGTACATTGCTAGATATGACTATGAAGGATCTAGAAAAAGTTCTATATTTTGAAAGTTATGTTGTTGTTGATCCTGGGTTATCTGCTCTGCAAAAGGGTGACCTTTTATCAGAAGACAGTTTGCAAAAGGCACAAGATGAGTACGGAGAAGATAGTTTTACTGCTTCTATTGGGGCTGAAGTTATTCAGCAGATGCTTACAGAACTTGATTTACCTGAATTAAAGAAGAGTTTGCAAGAAGATTTATTAAATACATCTTCAGAAGTTAAAAAGAAGAAGATTGTTAAAAGACTTAAGTTAGTTGAAGATTTTCTTGAATCTGAGAATAAGCCAGAATGGATGATTATGACTGTTCTGCCAGTTATCCCACCTGAAATTAGACCATTAGTTATGCTTGATGGAGGAAGGTTTGCAACTTCTGATCTTAACGAACTTTATAGAAGGGTTATTAATAGAAATAATAGATTAAAGAGACTACTTGAACTAAAAGCACCGGATATTATCATCAGAAATGAAAAAAGGATGTTACAAGAATCGGTCGATGCATTATTTGATAATGGTCGTCGTGGTAAAGTAGTGAAAAATACTAATAAACGTCCATTTAAGTCACTTAGTGATATGCTAAAAGGTAAACAAGGTCGTTTTCGTCAGAATTTGCTTGGTAAACGAGTGGATTATTCTGGTCGTTCTGTTATCGTTGTGGGACCAGAGCTTAAGTTACACCAATGTGGTTTACCAAAGACGATGGCGTTGGAATTATTCAAGCCATTTATTTATTCAAAGCTTGAATTATATGGAATTGCTACCACTATAAAAGCCGCTAAGAAAATGGTTGAAGCTGAGAAATCAGAAGTATGGGATATTTTAGAAGAAGTTATACGTGAACATCCAGTGTTGTTGAATAGAGCACCAACTTTGCATCGTTTAGGTATCCAAGCTTTTGAACCTTTACTGATAGAAGGGAAAGCTATCCAGCTACATCCTTTAGTCTGTGCTGCGTTCAATGCTGATTTTGATGGTGATCAGATGGCAGTGCATATCCCTCTTTCAATTGAAGCTCAGCTTGAGGCAAGAGTACTTATGATGTCAACAAACAACATATTGAGTCCGGCAAATGGTCGTCCGATTATCGTCCCTGATAAGGACATAGTACTAGGTCTTTATTATTTAACAATGGTTTTTGACAATGAACCTGGTGAAGGGATGAGTTTTGCTAGCATGTCGGAGATTGAACATGCTTTGTATAATAAGGTAATAACTATTCACTCAAAGATAAAATTTCGTCGCGATGTGCTTAATATTGAAGGGGAGGTTGTATCAACTATAGTGGATACTAGCTTTGGTAGGTTAATTATAGGAGAATTATTACCACGTAATCATAATGTTGGATTTAAGTTCGTAAATAAATCCATGACTAAAAAGGATATATCTGCGGTTATTGATTTGGTATATCGCCACTGTGGACAAAAGGCTACAGTGATCTTTGCTGATCAACTAATGAAACTTGGATTTAAATATGCTTGTTCCTCAGGCATTTCTTTTGGTATGGACGACATGGTTGTACCAAAATCAAAAGATAGCCATATTAATTCAACATTGACTGAGGTAAAAGAATTTGAACAACAATATTCTGATGGTCTAATTACTTACGGTGAAAAATACAATAAAGTGATTGATGCTTGGTCTAAATGTACGGATAAAGTAGCAAATGACATGATGAAAGAAATTGCTATGACACCTGTTAATAATAAGCCTAATCATCAGAAAGTAAATTCGATATATATGATGGCTACTTCGGGAGCAAGGGGATCAGCAGCACAGATTAAGCAATTAGCTGGTATGCGTGGTTTAATGGCTAAACCATCAGGTGAGATTATTGAAACCCCGATTATTTCTAATTTCCGAGAAGGTCTTACTGTCCTTGAATATTTTAATTCTACACATGGTGCACGTAAAGGTCTTGCAGATACAGCGTTGAAAACAGCTAATTCTGGGTATTTAACCCGTAGATTAGTTGATGTTGCTCAAGATTGTATAATTAATGATGAAGATTGTCAAACTACAAAAGGCATAGAAGTCAGAAGTATTATCGATGGTGGTGAAGTTATTGTATCGCTCGCAGAGCAAATTTTAGGCAGAACAGTTGCGATTAACGTATATCACCCAGTTACTAATGCATTATTACTATCAGCTGGTGAATTAATTAATGAAGCAAAATTAGAAGAAATCGAATCTTCTGGTTTGGATGTGGTAATGGTAAGATCTGTTCTAACATGTGAGGTTATTGATGGAATATGTGTAAGATGTTATGGTAGAGATCTAGCCACTGGTTCTTTAGTATCAGTTGGAGAAGCAATAGGGGTGATTGCTGCCCAGTCAATTGGTGAGCCAGGTACTCAGCTGACCATGAGAACTTTCCATATTGGAGGAGCTGCAACGAAAGGTGTTGAAATATCTTCAATAGAAGCCTCTCATGATGCAAAAGTGAAGATTTTAGGTCGTAATGTGGTTGTTGATTCTGAGGGACGTAAGATCGTAATGGGTCGTTCATGTGAGTTATTATTATTGGATGCTAATAATAATGAGAAAGCAAGGCATAAAGTAGCGTATGGTTCAAGATTAATAGCCGATGATTCAGATAAGGTAAAAAAAGGACAAAAATTAGTAGAGAGGGATCCGTACACTATTCCGATTATTACCGAGAAATCTGGAAAGGTTGTATTCAAGGATATGGTAGAAGGAGTGTCAATTCGTGATATCACTGATGAAGCAACTGGTATTTCTAGCAAAGTTATAATTGAATCAAAACAATATTCACGCGGAGCAGAGTTACGTCCTCGTATTCAATTAGTTGATGAGAATGGAGAAACTATTATGCTATCCAATGGTTTGGAGGCTAGATATTACATGCCAGTGAATGCTATTTTAAATGTTGAAGATGGTGCTAAGGTGTCAGTAGGTGATATTTTATCACGTATTCCAAAGGAGTCAACCAAAACAAAAGATATTACTGGTGGTCTTCCACGAGTAGCTGAACTTGTTGAGGCTAGACGTCCAAAAGATCATGCTGTTATTGCAGAAGTAGATGGTAGAGTTGAATTTGGCAAAGACTATAAGTCAAAAAGGCGTATTGTTATTCAGCCAAGTGATAACACTACACCAATTGAGTATATGGTACCAAAGGGCAAACATGTTGTTGTTAATGAAGGTGATTTTGTAAAAAAAGGCGATATGTTAATTGATGGCAATCCAGTTCTACAGGATATTTTAAAGGTAATGGGAGTGGAAGCTCTTACAAGCTACATGGTGGGAGAAATCCAAGCGGTTTACCGTTTACAGGGCGTAAAAATTGACGATAAGCACATTGAGGTAATAATTCGTCAAATGTTACAAAAAGTAGAAGTAACCCATTCTGGGGATACGACATTAATGGTTGATGAGAAGATAGATTATCGTGAATTTGCCGAAATTAATAAAAAAGCTATAGATAATGGTTTAAGACCGGCTGAAGCCCAACCAATCCTACAAGGTATTACTAAGGCATCGCTGCAAACTAGATCATTTATTTCTGCTGCTTCTTTCCAAGAAACAACAAGAGTTCTAACGGAGTCTGCTATAGCTGGGAAAATTGATAAATTGCGTGGGTTGAAAGAAAATGTCATAGTTGGTAGATTAGTGCCAGCAGGAACAGGCTTTTACATGAATAGGATGCGTAAACTTGCAGCTAAATTGGACCAGGAAGAGGTCGATTATCAGAAAACTTTAGGATAGATTCTCTTTAATAGGGAGTGTACTCTTCTGCTTGGAAGAATTGTTTTTTGAAAATATCAAGGATTCGCGTGTTCATGTACCTTATGTCGCCTAGCATGCCTACGGTCTCCTTGCTAATAGGCGTGGCAATCCATGAAGCTTGTCATATCGAAACAATCAGATTTGAGACGACTCTGCATCTGATTGTTAAATTAATATTTTGCTAAAAATATAATGGACTGAAGAAAATGGACAAAAAAATAGAGTTAAAAGTTTCCTAATTAAGATAAAATAATAAGAAAAAATTAGGAGAAAAAATGACAAAAGAAAAAGTAAGAGTTTTTAGTGCTGAAGAAAAAACTAGGATAGTATTAGAAGTGCTGAAAGAAGAGAGTCCATTATCAGTGATAGCATCAAAATATGAGATAAACTCCAAGACAATTAGTAATTGGAAAAAACAATTTATATCAAATGCAGCATTGGCTTTTGAACCAGCAAAACTGGTAAGTAAATATCAGGAACAAATTAATATGCTGAAAGAACAAAATGATGAATTAGCGAAAACTCTTGAAAAAACAATAGTAGAGAGAGATTGGGCTGTGGGAAAGCTACAAAGCTTGGACTTATCAAATAGAAAAGAACTTGTCGATTCCAAGCTAGCAATGTTACCAAAGACAAGGCAATATGAATTATTAAAGATTAATCGTTCTTCAATGTACTATAAAGCAAAACCATTTAGTGGGTATAACTTAAATATTTTAAATAAAATAGATGAAATATATACTGATAATCCTGAATTTGGTTATCGTTATATCCATAGACAATTATTAGAAGATGGCGTGGTTATTGGTAAGGATCGGGTTCTAAAATATATGAACATGATTGGCATAGAGGCTATTTATCCAAAGAGGAAAAAGTTAACGTCTGAAAAAGATAAACAGCATAAAATTTATAGTTATTTGCTTGATAAATATTGGACTAATCTAGGTACAACTAAGACTGTACATGTACCTAACGCTAACGAGGTTTGGAGCGGAGATATCACTTATGTTCGAACTAATTCGGGATTTATGTACATGGTGGCAATTATAGATTGGCATAGTAGAGCTGTGTTGAGTTATAAATTGTCAAATAGTATGGATGTAAGTTTGGTAACTGAAGTATTGCATGATGCACTTAACAAATATCCTGCACCGCAGATATTTAATAGTGATCAGGGCAGTCAATATACTAGTCATGAACACATTGAAATTTTACAAGAGCATAACATTAAAGTTTCGATGAATGGTAAAGGAAGAAGTATTGATAATATAATTATGGAGAGATTTTTCCGAACTTTAAAATATAATTGTATATTTATTAATGATTTTAAAGATGTTAAAGAGCTAAAGAGTGGTATTGATGATTACATCAATCACTATAATTATAGAAGATTCCATTCAAGTATTGGTTACAAAAAGCCTATGAATGCCTATCTAAATTCTATACAAAATTATGAACAAATTGCAGCTTGAAAAATGCAAAAATGGGAAACAAATTATTATTTTTTTGTCCTTGATTTTTCAGTCCAGTATCAAACATGATTTTAATCTTTTAAAATCATGTTTTTAGCTTTAGAAAGGTTTAAAATGCATTCGCGTTAGCCGCTTTAAGAATGCATTTTTCCTTGAGTATATCTTATCTTTAAATCAGCAGAGCATTAGTCACGAATCTAGTTAGTGTAGGTTGCAAGAATGTTTCTAATTCTTTACTGACTTCATCAATATTATCTATTTTTTTACCGTCACGGCTTAATGTCATCTCACCAGAATTAACATGCTGCATGACAGATTCAATTATTTGCTTATTATCATGCTTACCGTCCATATATTGTAGAGCAAATTTTTCAAAAAGGTTAATAGCTACCACCTCATGTCTTTGGTTTGTTACCCACATATTGGGTGTATGAGCTACCTGATATGCGATCAGCTTTGATGCTTTAGGTTTATTAAGATATACTTCTTTTCGAGTTACCTGTAACGTTATATTAATATATCCTTGCAATACTAATTTCATGGCATTAGCTAAGAACTCAGCCTTTATTTCACTCAATTTTGTTCCATGTAATTTTTTATTGCTACTCACGGCAATTTTATCAAAACTCATTGGGTTATTGATATTCTCAGAGAAAGTATAGAGTATTGCTTTCATATAAGGAGAAGATATTGATAAACTACTATCCTTATTACCATTATAAAAAAACTTCTCTGTTTCAAGTGAATTAAGATCTATATCAACAAGAGGCTTTTCTGGTACTATATTAAATGTCATATTAAATTTATTAATATCCTCATTATTGATAGATCTATTTAATTTAACACTATTATGGCAAAGTAAGGTTGATCTAAATCGACGATTGGTAATGAAATCCATATATTGTTCGGTTCTAACAATATCATTTATCGCTTGTAATTTTTCTACCACTTTTGCCGGCATATTTCCTAAATACATGCTAGCTATACTACAATCAGACAGATATTGTAGATTATTTTTTTTAGCCTCATCCATAAATTCATGAAAATAATATTGTACATTATCTTCTTCTAGATGGTCATGACGCAAATAATGGTCATTTTGTTTGGCAAGCAAACTGGCTTCAGATTTTAACACTTGAGCATAAGGAGAGTCGGAAGTTTCCAAGCTATCCTTAACAAATTCAAGTAACAATCTAGATTGAGCAATTTTATCTTGAATGTTATTAAATGTATTTGAGTGATAAAGCATCATATCTCTTATGGTACGAACCATATTCCAACCAGGTAGTGTATTATAACTAATATACGCGATTCCATTCTCTGATAAATTTTTACTACTTACTTCAAAAATCTTATCCTGAACAAATTTTGGTACCCAAGAGATTACTCCATGAGTAATTATGTAATCAAATTTACCAAATGACTCATCAATATCTGTAATAGAACAATGTCGGAATTCTATATTTTTAAGAGCTAATCCTTCTTTATGTTTATTAGCTTCATCTATTTGCACTTTAGATAGATCAACTCCAACAAAATGTGCTTTAGGATAATTAACAGCATGAGGTATTAAATTCCCGCCTGCAGCACATCCTAGCTCTAGAACTCGTGCAGTTTCAATTGCTATTGGTTTCATCCCAAATAAAACAGCAAGCGTCCGTAGGTGATATGGATTGGTTAAGGCGTACGGATAACTTTCGTAAGGCACTTCATCGTATGTATTATGAGGTGCTGAGGTGAGTTCTAAATTAGTGGTCATATATTCTCCATAACGTAAAACAAAACAAGGATAACACCGTATTTTGTTGTCAATTCTTTAAATTTTTACTAGTATAACCTCAACTATTGATATAAGAATTAATAATTCTTATATCGATACTTGCTTTGTTATAAGGAAAAATGTACTCTTGAAGCGGTTCTACGAGTGCATTTTAACTTTTTTCATCATTCAATATGTGATTTTAATTATTAAAATCACATATTGAATGGAGTGTTATATTTTAACAATCAGGTGGGCAGCCGCTTCAGACCTGATTGTTTCTATATATAACACTGAATTCGATGTAACTTGTTACATCGAATTCAGGTTATTATACACTAAAAAATTCAATACACTAATAGTCTTCTTGCATTAAATTGGTAACTTATAAGTAAACCCTATACCAAATTCTCCAACCCCTATGGTCTTTTTAATAGGAGTGGCTGGTATAAATTGCTGGGTTTTCATATCCAAAGTAGCATAGTTAATCTTTATTGAATGAGCAGCTTGTAATTTTACTGCTGCATCAATGCTAAAATTGCTAGATAACTCCTTAGAAAATCCAAGACCCACTTGCCAAGCAAAACAATTACTACGAGTTGTTTTAATTCTAAAATACTCTACATTCATTAAATCCCAACGAGAAGAAGCAGAGTTAACTTTTACCCGTGCCACCCCAGCACCTAATATAACAAAAGGAGTTATTCCCTTCACTTTATCGAGATCATATACTAAATTAATCATATATATATTGGAAATTACCTTAGTGATCCCTAGAGTTTGTGGTATAATTAGAGAGGGAGCTAGTTCTTTTTGTGGTAAAACATAATGTAGTCGGTATTTTGGTTGGTGTGTTACCGAAAGCTCAATTGCCATTTGCGTATAGAAGCTGTAACCAATCTTACCGCTATACATCTTAGACCTTTTTAAAGTAAAACCACTACCTGAACTATGACGGAACTTTTTCACTACTGGTTCTACTATACCAGCTTCAGTACCAATATAAAAAAATCTTTGATCAGCTGTAATCTCATCTGCCTGAGCATTCACAAAAACTAAGAAACATATATAAGTTGTAAATAATATTTTTTGTAATTTAATCATTATAATTTTATACTTATTGAAAGCGTGGATTATATAATTATCTATAGGCAGGTCAATATAAAAAATTTTTTATTGTTGATTTTGGGAATTGGTATAAATATTTATCTTTTTCAAAAAAATATAATAAATTCCTAGTAATATTCTAATTTTTAGTTTAACTTGTGTAGTGATTTAAAATATTATGGTTCTTATGGAAGAAGATATTAATTATTGGGACAACTCAAAGTATGCACCTTGTCAATATGCTACTAGGTTACTGGACAAATTACGTAAGATGAATGAGGAAGTAAATAGGTCAATAGATATTGATGAGATTATAAAGGCTATTTATTATGCCAAGAAATATCATGGCAGCCAAATGCGGCAGTCAGGCGAGCCTTATTACTCTCACCCAATAGAGGTGGCTTATATGATCTCTGATTATCTTTTCCGCACTGACATTATTGTTACCAGCATATTACACGACACCATCGAAGACACTACACTTACCGAAAAAATGATTGCCTATATTTTTGGAGAGCAGGTTGCTAGTCAAGTAGAAGCTTTAAGTAGGAACAAACCCCACGGCAAGATTAGCTCGGCGGAAATTATGGAAATCTTATATAGACAAAAAAAATATGATGTGGCATTGATTAAATTATTTGATAGAAAGCATAATTTACAGACTATAGGAGTTAAATCGCCGGAGAAAATGAAGAAAATCATCAAGGAAACTATGGAATAATTCATAATTATTGCTATGCATTTAAAAATACCAGCAATACTACAAAATTTAGTTGCATTATGTTATGAAAATTTATCTATACCACAGTTCGTCCAACATAATCTATATCAGATTTTTGTGGATAATTCCCAGCTTCTTTCTCCAATTTTTCAAAATGATATAGACCCACTATAAACCCTATGATTGTTGGCAATATTATTAGTAATAACCCCCAGTTTCCTAAATATTCTGTCAAATAAACAATCCCAAAAGAAGTAATAACATACATTAAGGCTCGTGATAAAGCAAATATGAAACTAACGGAAGTAAAGCGTTTAAAGACAGGAAAATGCCTATAAACAATTGATACTGCTGGAACAGGACCAATAATAAAAAACATAATAAATGATTGGATTAAAAGTAAATCAAAAGGAGTTTTAATATTATCCAATAAATATGGACAAAATAATACGAAAATAAACAATATGGAGGCTATTACTTTAAGAATTTTTAAAGGATAGATAATATAACTTAAATATGTTAGTAGGCATATACCCAACAATTGTATTATAGATACGATAAAATTTTGATGAATAACTTGCTCAGCACTATAACCAAAAGAAACTTTAAGGATACTAGCACAATGAACATAAGCAAAATAAAAGCAGAAGGGCCATGTACAATCTATTAAAAACAAAGCAAGTAATGTATTAGGGTTAACTTTTTCTTTATAAATTGGATTATTTTGCACATTTGTTTTATCTATGTTTATCTTATCTGAAGTCATATCTAAAATTTTTTTTAAATGACGTTTAGCATCAACAAATTCTGGAGTCTCTCTAAGAGTTGTCCTAGCTATAGACCCAACTAAGGCAATGCCAGCCCCAATCCAAAAGGCAATACGCCAATTAAACCCATTTTCAGTAACCAAACAGCCAATAGCTA
The DNA here is from genome assembly GCF_964031035.1 of Candidatus Tisiphia endosymbiont of Empis tessellata. NCBI lineage: Bacteria > Pseudomonadati > Pseudomonadota > Alphaproteobacteria > Rickettsiales > Rickettsiaceae > Candidatus Tisiphia > Candidatus Tisiphia endosymbiont of Empis tessellata. The sequence goes on from NZ_OZ034997.1 coordinate 1,120,746, forward strand.
AAGCCGCCATCCCCCCTAAACTACAAGAAAGTGTAACTAATGAAACAGCTGGATATTGTATAGGAGGTTTTGTTATTTCAGTAATATAGAGTTTTGCTCCTATTGTTTCCCCTAGGGAAGACATGCTTTGAACAATACGACATATAGTAACGAACCAAGAAGCAGTAACACCTATTTGAGCATAAGTTGGTAAATTAGCCATGGGGTAATACAAGAAATAGCCATCATAGAAGTTGTGATGATAACAGTGGATTTACGCCCTATATTATCACCTAACCAACCAAAAATTAATGCACCGATGGGACGAAAAATATAGATAGAACAAAAGGCAGATGCTGTGATAAGGGAAGTAGTAAAAGGATCATATTTCGGAAAAAAAAGCTCATTCAACAATACAGCCATATGAACATAAAGCATCAGGTCAAAATATTCTAAGAACGTGCCAATTGAGAGTAATCCAATAGCTTCTTTCTGTTGTTTAGTTAGGGTGGTCTGAGTATATATAACCCTACCATCTGCTCGTACAAATTTGCTCATATATAATTATAATTTGTTTACATTAACTAATAATTCCATAATTTGTTCAAATTGCAATAGATATTCTTGTTGTTTATCAAGATCTTTTAATTTTAAATTATTGCTCATTTGTTCATTATCGCCAACAAAAATAGCATATTTAGCCTTTTGTAGATTAGCTCGTACCATTCTTTTAGCTATTTTGCCGTTAGTATCTAAGGTAACAGGAATATTTTTTTGACGCAATTGATTTGTTAAAATTAAGCAATATTCTAAATTATTGTCGCTAATGGGAAAGACAAATACTGGTCTTGGTTTAGATATGTGGTACTCTCTCATTAGGCTAAGGCGTTCAATTCCAGCAGCAAAGCCAATGGCTTTTACTTCAGGACCTCCCATAAGTTTGCTCAGCCCATCATAACGACCACCAGCAAGAACTGTCGACTGACTACCAAACTGACTACCAAGGTTGCTAGTAGTAAACTCAAAAGCTGTATGACAATAATAGTCAAGTCCCCTTACTAATCTTGGGTTAATGATATATTTTACATTGAGTAAATCTAAGTATTTTAGCAAATCGTCAAAATATTTTGCAGCATCACTACTATAATAGCATGACATTAGCGGACTATTTGCAACTATTTTTTTATCATGCTCATCTTTCGAATCTAATATACGCATTGGATTCTTGATAAGCCGCTTTTGGCTATCTTCTGATAATTCTGACTTATAATCATTGAAATATTCTACCAACTTTTGTTGGTAAACAGCACGAGTTGTAGTACAACCCAGTGAGTTTATTTCTAAAGTTGTATTTTGATCTATTTCTAAAGCTTGAAGGATATCTAATGCAAGCTTAATCGTTTCGGCATCGGTGCTAGGTCCTTCTTCACCAATATACTCAAAATTTATTTGATGGAACTGTCTTTGTCTTCCAGCTTGTGGTCGGTCGTAACGAAACACTGGACCGTTTGAAAAAAATTTAATAGGTAATGTTTGTTGCAGATTATTAGATATAAAAGCCCTGATAATGCCAGCCGTAAACTCCGGTCTAAGAGAGATATGATTAGCACTTTTATCAAGAAAACTATATATTTCCTTACTTATTACATCAGAAGTCTCTCCAAGTGTACGATCAAAGACTTTAGTATATTCAATTATAGGTGTACTTATGGCTTGATAACCATAAAGCCCACCTATATGTTTGGCTGTGTTTATTATGTAATCGTGAATTAGGTAATCCTCAGGTAGTAGGTCTTTCATACCACGTAAAGATTGTAATTTATCACTCATACAAATTAGACCTCTCGTTTTATGAAAAATGACCTAAAAATATATAGGACAAACATTGCCACAAACCAGCAGATTAGTGCTTTTCCCGCAGTCATTAAATTAAACTCACCATCAACTATTTGTATAACTAGTAAATATAGACAAGCTACTAAAACAAATGGTATAATGATAAATGCAGCAGGACATTTAAACGGTCTTGTTGCACCCGGCATTTTTATTCTAAATAACATAACTATTATAGCAACTGCCGTATAATCTATTAAAGCTCCCATAGATGATAGCTGAACAAGAATTGCAGTTGGACAAAATCCCCCTAATATAGCAGCAAGGGCAGAAAATAGTAAGATAGTAATATATGGACTATCATATTTAGGATGTAGTTTGGCAAAACTTTTAGGTAGTAACCCATCTCGGGCAATTACATAAAAGATACGAGACGTACCATAAATATTCATCATTAATACTGTGGTCATACCAGCGACAGCACCAGTAGCAACAATGGCAGAACCAATATTACTGTTATTTAGGCTCAGTGCATAAGCAAGTGGTTGATCATTATTAAGTTGATCAAAAGATGCTATGCCAGTAGCCAACCCAGCTATTATAACATATACTATTGTTGAAATTACCAGTGACCCAATAATTCCGATCATTAAATCACGGTTGGGGTTTTTACATTCTTCAGCTGTAGCGGCTATCGTACCAAAACCTGTCATAGCAATAAATAGGATAGACGCACCAACTAGCATATTATTAAAGCCGAAAGGTAAAAAATTCTGCCAATTTGTAGCATTAAAATGTGGTGTAGCATATATGATAAAAGCAAAGATAGCTGCCATTTTTATAAATACTAATATAGCATTGAGTCTTTTACTATCTTTTGTTCCTAAATATAAAATAAAAGAAATAAATACTACAATAAGAAAAGCTGGTAAATTTATCATGCCACCATTGGCGGGTACAGCAGTTAAAGCCTTAGGTAAATATATTCCGCCTGCTGACAATATTGCCTGAACATATCCAGACCAACCAGCTGCAACAGCACCAGCAGCAAAACCAAGTTCTAGTACAATGACGCTACCAATTAACCAAGCAAATATTTCCCCAAAAGCTACGTAAGCATAGGTATATACACTACCCGAAGTAGGTAACATTGTAGCAAGCTCTGTATATGCAAGGGCAACGAATATACATGTTATCCCGGCAATAGCATATGATAGCATGACGGCAGGACCAGAATATATGGCAGCGACTATACCAGTCATTACAAATACACCTGTGCCTATTATAGCACCAAGCCCTAGTAGCACTAAGTCAAATGCTCCTAGGGTTTTGCTAAGACCACTAGTCTTACCTAGTTCTTTTATTGATTCAAAACTTTTCCTCGTTAAAAAACTCATTAATTCCTCCGATTTTAAATAGTAGAAAACCCTAGAAGGGTGTATTACTACAGTTGTAGTATCGTATCACTAGACTATCAGTAGTAAAAACGATGTCACCTCTGCGTAGGTAGGGGGTCTAAAATAACCTGCAAAGGCTATTAGATATTATAGATTCCCGCCTACGCGGGGGGGGGGATGGCATACTAGTGATCCACGTAGGCAAAGCCTCGCAGGGACAACATTGTGAGTAACTACAACTGTAGTGCTAAGATTACTTATTTTATAAAAATAGACTTTTCTGAAATTGTATCTATACAATTTCTCTAGTGATCCATCCCCCACCAAGAACCCGATCATTATCATATATGACACAAGCTTGACCAGGAGTTACAGCTTTCTCTGCAGAGATTAATTTTACTTTAATTTCTGTATTACTCATTTTACTAATCTTGGCAAAGGTAGCAGGACGAGTAGAGCGAATCTTAACTTGCACATCAATTTCCTCTTGTGCAACCATTTCTCTGCCTAGCCAATTAACATCCTTAATAGTAAATTCGGTAGAATCTAATACCGAATCTGGACCAACATGTACAATTTTTGTATTAGGGTCAATTCTTACTACATAAAGTGGCTCATGAAAAGCTATTCCAAGCCCACGACGTTGACCTACAGTATAGTTTATTATACCATTATGTGTCCCAAGTTCAAAGCCGTCTACATGAATTATTTTACCTTTCTCATTAGCGTTGGTTCGTATCTTACTAATTACCTTCCTATAATCACCATCTGGCACAAAACAAATATCTTGGCTATCAGGCTTATCTGCGACGCCTAAATTAAATCTAGTAGCAATATTTCTTGTTTGCTCTTTACTTAATTCTCCCAAGGGAAAAGATAGATAATTTAGTTGTTCTAAGGTAGTTGCAAACAAAAAATAGCTTTGATCCTTGGTTATATCAATACCAGTATGTAATTCTGCCCCATCGATACCTTCGATTTTTCGCACGTAATGACCAGTAGCAAGACAGTCTGCCCCTAAATCTTTTGCTACTTTTAATAAGTCTTTAAATTTAACTGACTGATTACATTTTACGCAGGGCAGGGGGGTTTCGCCTCTAATATAACTATCAGCAAAGTCATCAATTACTGATTCTTTAAATTTAGACTCATAGTCTAAGATATAATGCGGAATGTTCAACTTATCTGCTACCATTCTTGCATCGTAAATGTCCTGCCCAGCACAACAGGCATTTCTTTTCTTGGTAGCTATACCGTGATCATATAATTGTAAAGTTATACCAATGACTTTATGGCCTTGTTCATGGAGCATAGCAGCTACTACTGAGCTATCAACCCCACCAGACATTGCAACTACTATCGTAGATGGATTGTTTATTCTATTATTCATTGTATTGCTAGCCTAGCTAACCTGAATTCAATGTAACAAGTTACATCAAATTCAGGGATACATATAGAAACAATCAGGTTTGAAGCGGTTCTTCACCTGATTGTTAAATATTAATTTGCTAAAAACATGATTTTGAAAGATTAAAATTATTAGCTTTAGAAAGGCTTAAAATGCATTTGCAAAACCGCTTTAAGAATGCATTTTTCCTTATAACAAGCCAATTCGTGATAAGAATTAACTAATTCTTGTCCTGAATTTAGGTTAGCTAAACGAAACATTACATTATAATAACTTTACAGTTAAATGCAATAGGCTTTTTTGAAATTTTTGGATATTCTAGATTCATAGAATTATAGCTGAAATCTTTTAATAGAATACTCATTTAACGGTTGCCAAAATAAACGATTAAACAATACCACAAATAGAGCCATAATGCCCATACCTAAAACTATTTTATTAAAATCAGCCTTTATTGTCATTTCAGCTATATAACTTCCAATACCGCTTGCTGCTATTTTCCGATCGCCAAAATTAATAATTTCTGCCACGATACTAGCATTCCATGCCCCACCTGATGCAGTTATTGCTCCTGTTATAAAATATGGGGTAATTGCTGGTAACATTACTTTGAACCACCAATTCCAACCACTAACTCTGAAAATTTTTGTGGCATCTTTAAGATCATTGGGAATAGTTGATGCTCCTACTATAACATTAAATAATATATACCATTGAGCTCCCATAATCATCAAAGGACTAAGCCAAATATTAGGGTTTAAATCGTAACGAGTAATAATTATAAAGATAATTGGAAATAATAAGTTTGCTGGAAAAGCTGCAAAAAATTGTGCTAGTGGTTGTACAATAGCTGTTACTCTAGGATTTAGTCCAACATATATACCAATCGGTACCCATATAATTGCCGCAAGAATTATAAGTACTACCACACGTAACATAGTAATTGATGCTAAAACAAATACATTCAATAGCTCAGACCCACCAATATCGTAATGCAAGAAATGATATATGTAATAGCCTGAAAAACATGCTATGCCGCCCAGCATAGTATACCATAAATAATCGCTCCACGAAGGATTATTGGAAAAATTATTTGATGAACTTGAATTTATTTCGCTATAACGATTAAGTATGGGGAGATAAAGTATAAATTTTGCAATATAAGCAATAGGGGAGAATAATTTATGAATAATCAAACTTCTTTGAAATAAATTGAATGCCCAAGAGTGCGGCACATTGTTACCTGCGTTCATTTCATAACGAAATCTATCAGACCATGCCACTAGAGGTCTAAGTAGCAATTGATCATATGATATAATCACCAGTGACATTGACATAATTGCTGAGCTAATTGCATAAAGATTTTTCTGCGTAATTGCTAAAGCAATATATGATCCTATTCCAGGCAAGGTTATATGAGTATTGCCAACTGTGATAACCTCTGAAGCTACTACGAAAAACCACCCACTAGATATTGATACTACAATATTCCAAACTAATCCTGGCACTGCATATGGAACGCTGACCTGCCAAAATTGCCTCCATTTTGACATTCTAAAAATATATGCTGCATCATGCAATTCTTGTGGGATATTCTTAAGCGAATAATAAAAACTAAATGTCATGTTCCAAACTTGCGATGTAAAAATGGCAAATATCGCTGCACATTCAGCTCCCATAATACTTGACGGGAAAAGAGCTAAAAAAACTGTAACTGTAAAAGAAATATATCCAAGAATAGGAAGAGATTGAAGAATATCTAGTAACGGAATTAATATTTGTTCACATTTCTTGCTTTTAACAGCTAGGCTGGCATAAATAAAAGTAAAAATTAATGAGACAATTACTGCAATTAGCATCCTCAAAAGCGTTCTAAGAGAATACTGCAAAAGATTACTATACTCTAAAGTTACTAGTTGTTGCTCTAATACAGCTATTGGTGCTGCCATCTGCTTTAAACCCCAAGCAATAAAGATAAGGATGCTAGCGATTATCAAAAATGTTAACAAATTGAAGATAAAATTGGACTGAGTTTTTTTTGAATATTTTATAAAATATCTCATTGAATTTAACCTTAACTTAAGCAGCTTCTACATAATTCCTACTCGCTATAAACTACCATGAATTGTAGCCTTCAGAAAAAAACTTGATTATCGAATTAAACATTTTTGAGTTAACTATATCTAAATCAGAATTTGTTATCACTTTTTGCCATAGTACTATACAGACCATCTTCTTTCTTAATTATATCATACTCTCTTTGAGCTATTGAATCGATGAAGTAGACATTACCTGATATACCAGTATACGGAGTTTTGCCATTAATAGCTGCTAAAAATCGTTCTTCGCTAAAGTTGCTACCTATATATTTTGATGTTATCCTTCCTAGATCATAAGCTACAGTATGCATGAAAGACAAATGATTAATACCTATATTCTTAGCCCTTTCTATTATATTACTATTAACAATATTCAATGAACCAGTGTAGATAATATCTACCGGTTCAGAACGATCAATATCAATTCTGTTATCACCTATTATAACTGCTTTCTTATCTAAATTATACTTATGAATACTATCAAAAAGCAAATCTAAATTTTTACTATCATCTGACAGATAAATTACAGGTTTAGTTGCCGTATCCTCCATTTCATTTAAATTATCAACACTATTTGAGACAGTTAAAACCGCCTTTTCTATTGATTCCGGTATATTAGCATAAAATTCACTCCGCACTAAGGTAGAATTTTTTTGAATTAGTATATTTTGGATAAGTTGGTTTATAGCTTGTGCATGACTACCTGAAGGTAAAAGTGCAATGAAATTTTTATAATCATTATCGGCAAAGTAATTAATTATTTTTGTGAGCTGCTTTGACGGAGCATGACCAAATACAAAAAGTTTTTTGTCTGCCAATACAGGATTATTAGACATGGTAATGATAATAATATCATGTGCTTTAGCTTTATTGGCAATTATAGAAGTAAGATTTGAATATAATGGTCCGAGAATAATTTTTGTTTTACGTAGTAGTATTTTATCCATTGCAGCAAGTACCTGCTTTTCATTAGAACCATCATAAGAAGTAACATGAACATAAGTTTTTAAGCCATCTTCTAGACCCATTTTAATTAATTGGTTGTATTGCTTACCTAATGTAGAATGTTCTCCTGTTAGGGGCATTAAAATAGCTACTTCTAGAGTTTCCTGAGCAACTTCTTTTGACCTAGGAACAACAGTCTCCTTATTAGATTGGCAAGAAAATAAAGAGACAAGACATATGAATGATAAGGTAGCCTTTAAAAATTTTTGTGCATAAGTCAATCTAGCTGGTGATTTTGTCGTCGGAACTTGCCCTAGTACCTTACGTACATTTGAGTCCGCAGCTCGACTTGACTTCATTTCTCCTAAAAATCTTTCAACTATCTTTGACTTATGCAGGAAGTCTTTTATACTGCTCATAATGCTTACTTATAGGATTAAATTATGATCTTTAAACCAGGGCTATACATTGTCTCAACACCTATTGGTAACCTAGATGATATAACACTCCGGGCTTTAGAAACGTTAAAAAATTCCACAATTATACTGTGTGAGGATACTAGAATATCAAGAAAATTACTAGCAAAACATAATATAAAGACTAAGTTACAAGTATATAATGATCATAGTGATTATCAAGAAAGAGAATTTATCCGCACATTAATTGATAATGGAGCAATAGTTAGCCTAATATCCGATGCTGGAACACCGTTAATTGCTGATCCTGGTTATAAACTAGTAAGGGATTTAAGGAAACTGAATTATCACATAGATGTAGTGCCGGGCGTTTCGGCATTAACTACCTCTATAACCATTTCTGGATTACCATCAGATCGCTTTTTATTTGCTGGATTCTTACCAAAAACTACGGAAGGTAAAAAGAAGATTTTTACAGAATTATCTAATATAAAAGCAACTTTGATTTTTTTTGAAACTGCTAGCAGAATAGAACAATCGCTACATACAGCTTTTACTGTTTTTGGTAATAGGGAGGTATGTGTAGCACGAGAACTTACTAAATTTTATCAAGAAGTAAAGTCTGGGTTAATAGAAGATGTGCTAAATTTCTATAACTCGAATATTATCAAGGGCGAAATAGTACTGCTAATTTCTAGTGCTTCTGAACCTCATAAAGCTCTTCTTGCAGATGACTTAAAAAAATTTATAGATTTATACTTATCTAAAGGATGGAGTGCAAAAAGTGTCACAGATATAGCTAATGAAAATTTTGGAAGAAGCTACAGCAAAAAAGAAATATATTCTATAGTTAATAAAATCAAGAATTCAAGTGATTAATAACACTTAGATAGAACCACTTGGGAATTAGGACAGGAGATAAGAAATATATTAGTATTGTCGGTATCATATAATAAAATTGCTATGCCATTAATATATAAAATAATTCCTTATAAAGGAGCATGTACGGCAGACGATCAAATTGCAGTAATATCGAAATTTATAGAGGAATTTGGTAAGGAAAAGATAGAGGGAATATTAGGAGATAGGGAATTTGATAATGAGAAATTAATTACCTATCTTCACAATAAAAATATTAATTATGCATTAAGGGTGAGAAGGACAAATAGAATAGTTAATAAACAAGGTCAATGGATTAGGATCGATAGCATGAAAGAAATAAAGATAAGCAATTTTTTGATTTCTTAATCATAAAATTGTTTAAGTTACACTTTGTGCAACCAACCTAACCTTTTTGTCCAGTAGTGTGACTACATATATGCTCCGCTTGCTCACCATTCATTTTCAAATCCAATTCTTCAAATCATTTGAGTATAGTACGTGAGTACCGCAGATATTGGATAATGACGACGCAATTCTTGATTTTCATCGAGTACATCGTCTACCAACTCTTCATTTACGAGCAGTATACACCTTCTCTACACGTCATATATGGGCTTCGTCCATATATGACGCTGTGGTATAGGTATTTGTAAACTTTCAACAGTTGTGCTTCGCATACACAGACGATTGTTATAGAGCAAAAGCAAATTTTGACAACAAAATTACCAAAAAAAATCAGTTCGTAACACTCCCATTTCTTGCAGTACATATAAGGACATTACCATCAACTTGCACTATGCAGAGTATATCTCCTTTATGTACTGATTTTATAGTATCTTTGCTGAGTTTAGCATTCATAATAGTTCCTGACCATAATACCTGTCCTGTTTCCCCTACTAGAAGTTCATTGCTGTATACCACTACTTCCTTACCAACCATATCAGAATATTCGTACTTATCATATTTCTTGTAAACATAAAATTTTAGCGGATACCATAAGGTAATCAGCCACATAAAAGAAGCAAAGCCAAAAATTATATACTGGTATTTTAAAAGACCCGGGTAATTGTTTAATATTATTGCAGTAGATACTCCACCTAGACCCAAAAATAAAAAACCAACATTTGGAATATTAGCAAATTCTATAATTATACAAATAACGCCAGCGATCAGCCACCATTCTACTATTGAAATTTCATATAGGATCATAGGATACTTTCTATAGATAAATGATTTCACCGAATTTGGGATAAGAATTGACAAATTCTTATCCCGAATTCGCGTACATCAAACCTCAATTTTGGATTAAAATTTTTAATTTTAATCCAAAACTGGCTATAATATCAGAAAAATGCATTCTTGAAGTGCTTCTACGAATGCATTTTAATCTATTATCGCTAATAATCTTATTTTTATTAGTATAAAAATAAGATTATTAGCAAATGAAATATTTAACAATCAGGCGTCAAACCGCTTTAAGCCTGATTGTTTACTTTCTCATTCCAATTTCGGATTAATGAAATTAATCCGAAATTGAGGTATCAAGGGAGAATTTAGTCATGAACAAATGTCTTTAAAAACATTATAACATTAGCTATATCTTGAGGTTTATTTAAACCAGCAAAAGTCATCTTTGTACCAGGTATATATTGACTAGGTTTATGCAAAAAATGAAATAAACTTTCTTCATTCCAAATTCCCCCTTTGCTGGATAAAGCACTTGAATATTTATAATTCTCTGCTTTAGCTTTTTCTGCCCCAACGATATTCCATAGATGTGGTCCAACCTTATTAGCTTTATTCTTATCAAGAGAATGGCACATTAGGCATTTTTTTGCTATCTCCCTTCCTGCTTCAGCATTAGCAGTTTTCATCAATTCTTCTATATTCACTGGTGCTTCTACAGTAGCTTTAGCGTCAAGGTCACTATGAGAATCTTCTGTTACTTCTACACTATAACCTCGAGATTCAGGATGTAAAACAGGCTTATACAAAATATTTGTTATAAACCCTACCATCATTGCAATTAAACTGGCTAACAAAATAGAAGCGGCAATTTTATTTAACTCTATTCCAGACATATTTAGGTCGTCTCCGTAGAGAGAATATGTATTACTCTTAGAACCATTTTTATATTGGAGCGGGTGAAGGGATTCGAACCCTCGACTTCGACCTTGGCAAGGTAGCACTCTACCCCTGAGCTACACCCGCTTTTAAAAGGCTCACTTATATAAAAACAACTCATGAATATAAGGAAATACTGTAAAAAGATCAAGAAGAAATAACATCAAAAGAAATTTAATTTTAATCGTAGATACTTTTAATTAGGTATCCTATAGAAATGTAGAAAATCCTTGCTTAAAATAACTAAATCCACTAGAAATTATTACTTTTATCATGGAGCAAATATATGGGGCAAAAAAATAATCCTAATAACAATCCTAATAACACTTTACTAGAAAAGCAAATAAATAATATTAATTATGATGATTTCCCTTATGAAAGTTTTCCTTTTATTTATACAAGACCGGAACATTTAAGAACTATTGGCCTATTATTTAACATGAAACCTCCTGCTATAGATACTGCTAGGATACTTGATATTGGTTGTGCTGAAGGTGGCAATATGATTGATTTTGCTGAAAGTTACCCAAAATCTTATTCTTTAGGAATTGATTTGTCAAAGGTCCAAATTGTTAATGGCATGGAAATAATTAAGAGTTTAGGTCTTAAAAATATTGAACTAAAACACTTATCTATACTAAATCTTGATGAGTCAGTTGGTAAGTTTGATTATATAATTTGCCATGGAGTAATCTCGTGGGTGTCTACTATAGTTAAGGACAAGATTTTTGAAATTTGCAATAAATTATTAAACCCCGACGGTATTGCCTTTATTAGTTATAATACTCTACCAGGCTGGAATATGCAAAAAACTATCAGAGATATGATGATGTTTCACAGTAGCACCTTTACTGACAACCATAGTAAAATACAACAAGCTAAATTATTATTAGATTTTGTTACTGATTCTTTAGAAGGTTCAGATAATTCTTATTCTAAATTCTTACAACACGAAACTAAACTTCTTAAAACTACAAATGATTCATATTTACTACATGAATATCTTGGAGAAGAAAATACAGCTTTTTATTTCAATGAATTTATAAGTACAGCTAGAAAACATAATTTAAATTACCTTGGGGATTCTACACTTTCTGCGATGTTTGTCGGTAATTTACCTGCCAAGGCTGCAGAGCAATTACAAGCGATAAATGATATTGTTAGAACCGAACAATATATGGATTTTATCACTAATCGTAAATTTAGGACTACTTTATTATGCCACAATAATGTCTCTATAAATAGGACAATTGAACCAAGTAAGTTAAGTGATTTTTATACTACTTTTAATATTATACCAGTCATGTCTGAAAACGAAGTGGATATGAATAATACAGTAGAAAGTTTGGGATTTCATTATAATAATTCAGAATCCCCTAATATTTCGACGTCCTCTCCTATAATAAAGGCAGTTTTCTATGTTTATGCTGATAATATTGGTAATCCTTTGACTTTGGATCAAATTTGTAAATTGGCTATGAAAAAATTAGAAAAATTACAGCTTAAAGATATTAGAGAAGAATTAGATTCTGTAATTATAAAACTAGTGTTACAAGGGTACGTACAAATATTTGCAACAAGACCTCAGTCAATATATGACATTTCGTCCAAACCAAAAGTAAGCGATTTAGCAAGATATCAAGCCCAAAAATTAGACTCAACTAATTTGTTTGTGACAAATCGAGTTAATGCTGTTGTTCCATTGCAATTACATGAAAAACATATTATTGAACTATTAGATGGACACAACTCTATACAACAGATTGAAGAAAAAATATTTGAAAAATTTGCTGCTGGAGTATTAGTAGCATCTAATGAAAATGGTAAGATAAGCGACGAAAACCTTTTAAAGCCATTTATTAGTCACTATGTAGATGTTTGCTTGCAAAAATGCAAAATGAATTATTTATTAATTGGGTAAAGTGATGTTAGTTGAAAAAATTAAGACCAAAGTTGGTCATGAAGAGATAAATGTGATTATCGAGATTCCAATGCAAGATAGTCCTATAAAATATGAGATGGATAAGGAATCAGGAGCAATATTTGTTGATAGGTTTATGCAAACCGCTATGTTTTACCCATGTAATTATGGGTTTATTCCGCACACCTTATCAGAGGATGGAGACCCGGTAGATGTATTGGTTGTATCACATTATCCTGTCATACCTAGCTCTGTGATTAGGTCACGCCCTATTGGTGTTTTAATGATGGAAGATGAATCTGGATTGGATGAAAAAATTATCGCTGTGCCTAGCTCTAAGCTAGATATTACTTTTGATTCAATAAAAGATTTAGATGATCTTTGTCCGATGTTGAAACAACGTATAGTACATTTTTTTGAACATTATAAAAATCTAGAAAAAGGTAAGTGGGTGAAGGTAACTGGCTGGGAAAATGCTCAAAAAGCTAAGGAGTTGATTAATGAAGGTATATTAAGGGTATCTACTAAGATAGAAAATCAATAATTGGCATTTGCTTTATGACCGAAAACGATAAGGTGAAGAACAGTGCTTACATGATATCGAGGCAGCTTAAATGAAAGGCGAAGGATATACATTATTTCGTTCTGGAATTATAGTATCTATCTTTACTTTAATCTCCCGTATATTTGGTTTGGCTCGCGAATTATTCATTGCTTCATTATTTGGTGCTGGTAATATTGCTGATAGTGTTAATGTTGCTTTTAAATTACCCAACCTATTTAGGCGTATTTTTGGGGAAGGGGCGCTTTCAGTCGTTTTTGTACCTATTTTTAATACAAAACTCATAGAATCTCGAGAAGCAGCACGCCATTTCACTGGAATTATCTTTACTATTTTACTTATTACTTTAGTAAGTGTAGTAGTGTTAATGCAGGTTTTCATGCCATCATTAATGTTCATCATTGCTCCTGGTTTTCATGAAGATATAGACAAGTTTAATTTGACAGTTATTTTGTGTCGCATTACCATGCCATATTTAATTTTTATCTCGGTAAGTGCTTTACTAGGGGGAATTTTAAATTCAGTAAAAAGATTTGCAGCTTTTGCTTTTTCTCCGATCATTTTAAGTATTACTGTTATAATTACAACAGTAATATTACAAGAACATATATCTACTCCTATATCGATTAGTTTATCTTTGTTGATTGCTGGGTTATTACAAATTATCTTTATGTTTTTTTGTGTAATTAGGGTTGGTTTATCATTCCCACTAGTTTTTGACCCATGTAATAAAGATGTAAAAAAGTTTTTGTTTGGTATGGGTCCAGCGACTATTAGCTCTGGATTTCAGCAACTTAACTTATTTATCTCGCAATCAATAGCTAGCTTCATCGAAGGGACAATTTCAATATTATCCTATGCAGATAGAATATACCAATTTCCTTTATCTATAATAGGGGTAACTTTTGGTACGATATTATTACCAGAATTATCAAAAACATACCAAATGAATGATTTAGAAAAAGCGGCAAGGATTCAAAATAATGCTATTAAAGTTGGACTTTTATTATCTTTGCCAGCTGCGTTCGGTATTATCGCTTTATCAGAATCAATCATTCATGTAATATATGAGCGTGGAGCTTTTACTTATGCTGATACAATTAAAACTGCTGAAGCTATTTCCGGTTTTGCCCTTGGTTTACCAGCTTTTATACTTGCCAAAATTTTGATGCCTATATTTTATGCTAATAGTGATACGAAAACTCCTTTAAAAATAACATTATATTCTCTTACTGTGAATACTATATTAAATATCGTTCTGATGAAACCATTTGGTCATCTTGGTATCGCTCTTGGCTGCTCTATTACCGCTTGGTATAATGTTTGGTTGTTATATATATATACAAAGAAATATGGTCATTCTTTCATTGATTCAAAATTATACTCTTTTTGTGGCAAGATTTTATTCAGCTGCGTAATAATGGTACTAGTAATTTGGGTGATTAAGCACTATTGTTCTGAATATTATTATTCCGAATTATTATTAGTAAAAACTTTTATGCTTGCAGCCACAATTTTAGCTGGAGCGATAACGTTTTTTCTAATGGTTTATTATTTTAAACTTTATCCAAAATAATTTAACCTTAGTTCTATGTAAGACATAGGTTAAATCGCTTCGGTGTCATTCCTACGAAAGTGGGGGGCTTTGCAAACGTGGATTAAAAACACCAACTATACAAGAATTATGCTCAATCTACTAACTCGTTACATCGATATTTGAGGTTAATTTATTAATGATGAAAACTGAATCTAATTATCAAGATTTTTTGAAAACTATAGCCATAATAACCATGGTGATAGATCATTTAGGGTTATACTTTTTCCCTGAATATGAAATAATGCGGGTTATCGGTCGTATTAGTATGCCGATTTTCTGCTTTTTTGTTGGCTATAATTTTCATAAAAAACCAAAAATTAAAATCCTTGTAGTCGGGGTTCTACTACATATTTTTACTACCATATTATTTAAGCAGTTCACCACAACTAACATACTTATTCCTATTTTTCTAGGTCAATGCTATCTTTATTGTTTTCAAAATAGCCTAAATAATTTTTTCTATAAGGGTTATTGTCACGTTGTCTTCCTTGGGACTCTTTGGTTCTGCACTTGGTTTTTGGTTGATTATGGTACCATAGGTTTAGCTATCATGTTACTTGGCTATATAGCTAAACATGATCTAGGTAATCTTAGGCTTGCCCTTGCAATATCTATGATTTTGACTGTACTGCATACCATTGCTGTTTTTCCCTTGTCGTATATCTATGTACTTATAGTAGTTATATTTGGAGTTTTGCAATATATATTTATGGTTGCAAGAAATTTTGAGCAAAAAATTACTATAAATTTACGGATTATAAGCCATAATGCTTTATATATCTATGCTATACATCTAGCAATTTTACAATTTTTATTTTTCAAATTCTACTTACAGAATTGATAAATCAGTGAATAAACTGTGCTAAAATATCTATGTTTCAAAGAAAAATATAGAATCTACACATAATTGTCTTATCCCTTGTTGACAATTATTAAGAAAAAGAGTAACATACTTGCTTGAGTTTAATAATTAACTCTTTAATAGCATGAAAACCTTGTATCTGTCAATTTATTTGGTTTAATTTCTACGGAAGAGTTGTGAATTAAGTTCGAATAAGTAACTCTATACTAAAAGGTTTTTATGGCTACTAAAGTAGGTAAGGTTAAATGGTTTAATACAACCAAAGGT
The DNA here is from genome assembly GCF_964031035.1 of Candidatus Tisiphia endosymbiont of Empis tessellata. Taxonomy (NCBI): domain Bacteria; kingdom Pseudomonadati; phylum Pseudomonadota; class Alphaproteobacteria; order Rickettsiales; family Rickettsiaceae; genus Candidatus Tisiphia; species Candidatus Tisiphia endosymbiont of Empis tessellata. The sequence goes on from NZ_OZ034997.1 coordinate 1,137,038, forward strand.
TTCGGTTTCATCCAGCCAGACGATGGGGGGAGTGACGTTTTTGTTCACATCTCGGCTGTAGAGCGTGCCGGTATCCGTAATCTTAATGAAGGTCAAAGTGTTGGCTTTGATCTAGAAGATAATAAGGGGAAAATTTCTGCTGTTAATCTACAAATAAAATAATATTTATTTAAAACTACAAGCAACTACTCAAAATTTATGAGTGGTTATTAAACTAGTGAATTTTGGGTAGTATCATCTTTTTATACACTTCATGGATTATTTTTTGTAATTCAGTGTTTCACTGTAAGTTAAAGTTATAATTTTGTTGGGTCATGTGAGTATATTTTGTTACATCATAATATAATAGTTTTTTACTACACAATTAATTGACAACTCACATTATAACGTAAGAACTTAATCATACACTTATTCTTTTAAAGTATAGAATATATGTTTACTCAAATGCTTTGACTAACCTGAATTCGATGTAAGACATTGGTTTAATAGCCTAGGGTGTCTCAATTTTGGATAAGAATCAACTAATTCTTATTAAAAAATCGTCTATTAGCGAAGTGCCGTTAGGCACTGTGGCAATCTTCATGAAGTATAAGGTCTCCTTCACAAGATTGCCACATCGCACCCCAATTCGGGATAAGAATTAGTTGATTCTTATCCCGAATTTGCGTGTCGCTGCTTGCAGCGGTTTCTCGCTAATAGACGGTTAAAATCCTGAATTGGGGTAAAGCATTTGAGCATTTTTAATTTAAGATAAATAATATTGGACTTATATAATGAAAAGTTTTAATTTACCAAATGAAGTGATTATATCACTTGAACGCATGAACATAACCTCTCCAACGGAAATTCAAAGAAAGGCCATACCGGTTGCTATGCAAGGTAATGATGTTCTAGCTTCTAGTCAAACTGGTTCGGGTAAGACCCTTGCCTATTTGCTACCAATAATCAATTCTTTTATACAGACTAAATCAATGTCTTTGGTACTTGTTCCAACTCGGGAATTAGCTACTCAAGTGCGTGATACTTTAACTAAGGTAACTACTCAAATAAAACTTCCTAGTGCGGTTTTGATAGGCGGTGAACCAATGTATAAACAATTTACACAACTAAAAGTAAATCCTAAAGTTATAATTGGCACACCAGGTCGTATCATAGATCATTTACTTCGTGGTACTTTAAAATTAAATACTATCCAACTGGTAGTACTTGATGAAATGGACAGAATGCTTGATATGGGTATGAAAGAACAATTAGAAGAGATAAATAAATATATACCTGCAAAACGCCAGGTTTTAATGTTTTCAGCTACTATGCCAAAACATATTATTGCATTATCGCAAAAATACGTGGTTAATCCTCATCGTATTACTGTTGGATCAACTACTAAGGCTGCATCTCAAATAAAACAAGAAACTTTGCGTGTTTCTGATAAAGAGAAATTTCCTGAGCTTATAAAGCAATTAAATGAACGTGATGGTTCTATAATTATTTTTGTAAAAACTAAGCGTGGTGCTGATCAGCTTGCAAAAATGTTGAAATTTGAAGATCACAAAGCTGAAGCTATACATGGTGATTTAACACAAGGTAGACGTGATCGTGTAATTTCATCATTTCGCTCTTCTCGTCATAGGATCATGGTGGCAACAGATGTTGCAGCTCGTGGTTTAGATATACCTCATACACAGCATGTTATCAATTATGACTTACCAATGGCTCCAGAAGATTATTTGCATAGAATAGGTAGAACTGGTAGAGCTGGTCTCTCAGGTTGTGCATTATCATTCATTTCGCCAGAAGATAATATCAGATGGAAAGCTATTGACCGCCTAATAAATCAAGGTGAAACTACTTCAAGAGCAGATATGAGGGAAAGTAAGAATCGCAGAAAACCATTTAATGGTCATAATGGCAAAAAAAGTTATTTTCCTCGTAATAATAATGATAGGAAACCTTATGCTGGTCCTGCTAGAAATAATAAAGCATTCTAATATACTCAGGTAGAACTTCAAGAATTAAGGTCGTCGTGTCTAAAGCACAACTATTGAAAGTTAAAAAACCGTCTATTAGCTAAGTGCTGTTGTAAGGCTTAAACAATAGTACCCTACATTTTTCTATAATCGTCATAGCAAGGCTCTTTAGATATCGTGGCGATCTAGGTAAACAGCGAAGCTGTTTTTTTAGAGTTAAACGCTTCGCGTATCCTGGATTGCCGTGTCGCCGCTTCCAGCGACTCCTCACTAATAGACGATCAGCAGCTATTTTAATAGTAGACCTCTTTCGAAACTCTACTTCTGCTGGTGATTTGTACGTCGATGCGGTACTCGAATCCTCACGTACTAGAGTACGCTGCGGTTCTGCGTTCCGCGCGTCTCCTTCAAATCCCTCAGCATAAGCGAGTTTTGAAGGAGGTCTAGTGGTTATATAAAAAATGTAGGGTACTATGGTTAATAGCTCTCAACTATCGAAACCAATTTTTTAAATCATTTGAGTATATGAAGAGTTGGGTAGACGATAGTATAACTTCAAGAAGAGCTAGGCAGTAGCAAAGTCGAGCTGCTAGGCGTACATTAGTACGTGAGCAGCTTCGATCTTTGGTCGCGGGAACGCCAATTCTTGAAGTTCTACCTGAGTATACTTATTTACCCAAAGTTTTCTGAGATTGGGAATATGCTTGTTGTTCAATGCTTGCAACCCTTGATATAGCCTGTTGTTTGATACCAAGATCTACTACATGCTCATATCTCATTCCATTATCTAACAGGATATGACCAAGTTTATTTACTAACTCTACATCCTTTTTAGATAATTTACTAATAATTAATTCTGTAATTTCATATAAAAACTTCCAAGATAGCTCGACTCTATCATTGAGTGAGAGGTTCTTTTTATTATTTTCTTTATTAAATGGTTCTGCATTATTAGGATCATCAACAAGCGTTCTAACCGATGTTTTCTTGCTCTTTTTATAAATAAAGAATGTGACAAACACTAGAAATAAACCTACTACAGCGATTATCAAATTAGTATTTTGCATAAAACCCTCCAAATATATCTTACTGATAATGCCCTGCTACTTGACTCTATACCACACGATCTTCTTCTTGTGCTAAAAATTCTTCAAGCTTTTCTTTCGTATAATTTTTTTCCTCTAAGATCACTTCATTGTCAAAAATATGTTGTACTGTTTTTTCTTCTAATAACAGACCTTTTAAGCGTTCAAGAGCATTAGGATTTTTTTTATAAAAATCAAATATTGCTGTTTCTTGACCTGGAAACTTCCTTGCTTGAGCCATAATAGCACTTACAAGATCTTTCTGTTCGATATGCAAATTCTTAATTTTCATATATTCGGATAACATTAGACCTATTCTAACACGACGTAAGACTAGCTTATTATAATACTCACTAATTTCTGCTTCTGATTTATCTTTAAATATCGAATCTGAGTCACTATTGCTCTCCTCCGTTTGAGATTTCAGAATACTTATCTCTTGGTCTATTAAAGATTTAGGAACATTAAACATTAATAGCTTTTCTAATTGATCAAATAAGCTCATTTTCATTAAAGTGCGTATAGGCTCACTATATTCATTTTCTATGCTTTTAGAAATATTATCACGTAACTCTTCTAGTGTTTCACAATTAAATTTCTTAGCAAACTCATCATCAATAACTACCTCATCAGCAGAATGTACTGCCTTTACTTGTACAATAAACTTAGCCGGTTGACCTGCGACTTGCTCCATATTATAATCTTCAGGAAATTTAACGTTGACTTCTACCTCATCTCCAATCTTAGTTCCAATAAGCTGATCTTCAAACCCCTCAATAAAAGTTCCACTACCAATTACTAGTTTATAATCTGTAACCTTACCACCTTCAAAAGCCTCATTATTGACATAACCAATCGCATCAATAGTAACTTCCTGCCCTTTTTTTACTTTCCCTTTACTTTCTTTATTATAAATTTTTGATATAGATGCAAGCTTATCTATTTGCTTATTAACATCATCTTCTTTAATTACTAACTTTGGATGAGTAATTTTCATTTTTTTAAAATCTGGCAATTCAATATCAGGTAATAATTCAAATTTTAGAGTAAATTCTATATCCTCATTCTCTTCATTACGTAAATTTTCTAACTGCGGATCACCTATTGTTTTTAGTTTATGATCTTTAATAACATGCTGTACTGCATGATTAATTTCATGGTTTACCACATCAGACCTAACAGATTGCTTATATTTTTTATTAACAATGCTGATTGGCACTTTACCAACACGAAACCCATCAAGCTTAACTTTTTTTGCTAAACTATCTAATTCTTTTTGCACTTCATTGGCAATTTTAGAAGAAGGAAGGACTACTTTAACTTCAAAATCTAGACCTTCATTTTTAAGTTCTGTGACTTGCATACTAAAAAACTCATTAGCAATATTAAAACCTTACGAAAACTTGAAGAGCTACTAAATTAAATCAAGCTCTTCAGTTTTTGTATTATTATTTTGTGGTGCGGATGGAGGGACTTGAACCCCCAAGCCTTGCGGCGCTAGAACCTAAATCTAGTACGTCTCCCAATTTCGTCACACCCGCATAGCTGTATCCCTAACCTTAACATAGATTGTTTTAACAACTTAATTAAATAGGTTCAGCTAGGAATTTTATCAGAGAATTATAATACACATGATACAGACTTTGTAAATCGTTAATTTCTGTGTATTCATTAATTTTATGAGCTGTATTAGATTGTAAACCAAATTCCACAACAGGACAATAATTTTGGATAAACCTCGCATCAGAAGTACCACCACTAGTAGATAATTTTGTATATACTCCTGTTGTATTAGATACTACCCGAACAAAATCGGCAATTAACCCTACTGGTTCTTGAATAAAACAATTAGCTGAAGTTACACTACTTAATTCATATTTAAAGTTATATTTCGCACAATATTTATTAATTATCTGATCTATCAAATCTGTTATGCTCGATGATGAATGAAGATCATTAAAACGAATATTAAACTTTGTTGTAATTTTTGAAGGAATTACATTAGTAACATCATTACCTACATCAATAGACGTAACTTCTAGATTCGACTGTTGAAAAAATTCACTTCCTTCATCCAGTCGATAATTAACCAACTCATTGAGTATCTGAACTAAAGGAGTAATCGGATTACTGGCTTGTAATGGATATGCCACATGCCCCATTGTACCATATAGAACTAAGTTAAAGTTAACACTTCCTCGTCGACCAATTTTTATGGTATCGCCTATTTGATGCTCATTTGTTGGTTCACCTACAATAGCAAGATCGATCAAATTATTACTATCCTTATGCAAATATTTTAACATTTCCACAGTGGCATATTTGGCTTTTCCTTCCTCATCGCTAGTAATTAGAAAACTAATTGAACCATGCGGAGTTGGATTTAACTTAATAAAATCTAAGCTAGCAGCTAGGAAACATGCTATCGCTCCCTTCATGTCAACAACTCCCCTACCATAAATCTTATCACCTACGGTAGTTGCTATAAAAGGGTCGTTAAGCCATAATGCCTTATCACCTGTTGGCACGACATCAACATGTCCAGCAAAACAAATATTAGGTCTTGCATTACCATAAACAGCATAAAGATTGGTTACTTTATAATTATCCTCTCCAAATATTTTGATTTCAGTCTTAAAACCATTTTCTTCTAATAAATCATTAATATATTCAATACAACCACTACTCTCAGGAGTTACTGATTGAAAACTAATTAAGTCTTCAAGAAATTTTATCAAGATAACCTCCAATAGCCATAAACTTATAGTTCTTCCTAAAAATTCCTCTCTCATATCTAGCCAATGTTTTATTCTCTGACAACCAAAACAGACACACCCGAGTGCCGCACAATCTTGGAAGCATTAGGACCTAACATATAGTCTCTAAGCTGTGGTCTGACTGCTGAAATAATGATTAAGTCAGCTTTCACTTCATTAGTATATTGTATTATTTCATCATATACTGCCCCTCGACCAATATGCAATTCAACTTCGATCTCCTCTGGCACATATTGTCTAATTAATTCTGTTACTTGTACCCGATATTTTTCTTTTTGATCTTTTGCCCAACTTTTAGGCAAATAATCTTCAACCATTTTCATACCGAAATCTGAAATGATATAAAGAAAATGTAATTTGGCACTAAAGATAGTAGCAAAACTTAAAGCCTTTGGTAATATCACCTTAACTGATTGTTTATCCGACAAATCTATTGGTATTATTATATTTTTAAACACAATTAACACTACTCCGGTGCATTTATATTATTTTCTATTTCTTACTACTGAATGTTTTGGTAAAACAAAATTATTAGTATCAGCAAAATGCTCAATATCTATATTATATAACATATAATTAGAATGTTTAAAATGTTTTACGTTTTTGTGAAACATCCCGATAAATTTATCCAATAGTTTAGCATCCATATTGCTATTAGTAACTAAAATTGCTGTTACTGCTACTGTATTCTGATCGAGAGTGATCCCAGGATATAATCTTTTATCCAGTAATGCCTTATGAAAAGCTTTATTAGTGGCAATTAATTGTGCAATTTTATTATCTTCAATAGGCACAAAATCAACTTTACAGCTATTAGCAGTAAATCCCATCAAGGCATTAGGATGACCTACCGTCATCATTATCACATCAATGTTACCACCGCAAAATTCTTTTATTGACTCTTCATAATTAATTTCATCAACATCTATTGGTTCTTTAGTAAAATTATATAACTTCCTTATAGCATTATAGGTAATAGTATTACTAGAGAATGGCAAGCCATTTGATATTCTCTTACCCTCAATATATGAAAAAGTCTTTATCTCATCCCGATTTTTTACAACAACAGTAAAAAACTCATCATATAGATTAAGTACCTGACGCATTTCTTGCATTTTTTCTGTATTAGAGTAATATCCAGTACCTTCAAAAGCCTCAAGTGCTACATTAGATTGCACTAAAGCTAAATCTATCTTACCTTCTTTTAACAAAGCTAAATTTTCAACCCCTCCACTGGTAGGTACTACTTCACAATTCACACTTTTATCAGCTAAAGTAAAGGTTTTACACAAATCCAATCCGATAGAGTAATAACCCTTCAAAATAGAACCAGACCCAATTCTCACTGTTTTCTGTGAAGCAAAAACGCAATTACTAGTAAAAAATAGGCAAAAAACTACCAATAAAACTCTGAAATTATTCATAAATAACACTATACACTAAAAATAATTGACCACTAATACTTAAAGACTTAAAATTTAATAAATCATTTTCCCTATCCAAAGTACCTTTACTATTATTGATAATCAAGATAATTGTTACAATTCATGTGTAAAAAAATCCTTATTCCTTACCAAGTGTGCAAGTGTTAGTAACTGACCTTATGCATAGTATTTAAAAGTTATAGGGAGAACAGCACAGCGTCATTGCGAGGAGCTACTTTAGTAGCGACGAAGCAATATAATAAATGTGGATTGCCACTACACTCACGCGGTCTCGTTAATAGAGCCTTGTACTTTTCTGCAATTTCTAAATTGTCGTGTAGATTATGCGTAAGGTGAGTTACTAACACTTGCACTCTTAGTTATTCCTTATAATATTCTTCTCCAATTTCAATTTCACTACGGTTATTTAACTTACGCCAATTATTGCTGTCCCTAAGTGAGTAGATGCAGCCACAATATTCTTGCTTATAAAAATTTTCACGTTTAGCTATTTCGTACATTCTACTGCTACCTCCATTTTTACGCCAATTATAAGTCCAGTAAGTTATTCCATCGTAATGAGAAGCAGCCTTGATCCCTGATTCATTAATTTGATCCATATCTTTCCAACGGGAAAGACCAAGAGAACTGGTAATAACTTTAAAATCATTCTCATAGGCATAAAGAGCTGTCCGTTCAAAACGCATATCAAAACACATAGAACAACGTTTACCTCTTTCTGGTTCATATTCCATACCTTTGCTTCTTGCAAACCAATTCTGCACGTCATAATCTGCGTCAATGAAACTGATACCCATTTTTTCAGCAAAACGGATATTTTCATTTTTACGAATTTCATACTCTTTTTTAGGATGAATATTAGGGTTATAGAAAAAAATAGTTAAATTAATACCAGACATTAACATTTTTTCCATCAGCTCTCCTGAACATGGAGCACAACAGGAGTGTAGTAATACTTTACTTTCACCATTTGGTACTTCTAGAATTTCATTCATAATTATCTGCTAAATTTTTTCTGTAAGTTTCTTTATAAAATCTTAAAATAATATACAATATAGCTAACTCGATTAGTATTTATCCACAGTTGATCTAGGGCAATGTTGTCATCCCCGCGTAGGCGGTGATCTAAAATAGTGTTCAAAAAACCCTGAAATATTATAGATTCCCGCCTTCATGGGAATGACATCCTTTTCGTTGAAACAAATGGATAAATGTTAGTCGGGTTAGCTATATTATCACAAGGACAATTCAATAAATTAAGATATTGTATTGTAGAAAAAAGTATAATAAATTATTATTTTTTATTAACAATAATTTTGTTACTAAATATTGAATATTGGTTTAATTGAGAGATATATTATGTTGAATGAAACAGTCAATTTACCGGAAGGTTTTGTGTATTTGGATCAAATAGATCCTACTATAATTCAACAGATGATGTATTATGATACTAGAAATTTTGTAGGAAAGCAGATCGATGGCTATAAAGCTAATAGAGCTATACTAACTAAAGAAGCGGCTACTGCCTTAAAAAATCTTCAGCAAGATATAAAAAAAATGATAACTACTCTTTGGTAATTTATGATGCTTATAGACCTAATAAAGCTGTACAACATTTCGTTAGATGGGGAGAAGATGTTGCTGATCAAAAAATGAAAGACTCTTATTATCCATACATTAATAAGGCTGAAATTTTTCAATTAGGTTATGTTGCTAAACGATCACCTCATAGTCGTGGAAGTACTGTAGATTTAACTATTATCGAACTTGGAAAACAATTAAATCCAAACCCTAAAATGATAAAAAGACCTCTAAAAGATGGTCGTCTAATTCCTTATTTTGATGATAATACGGTTGACATGTATAGCTCTGTAGATCTTATGGATATAGTATCTTCCCATGATAGTAAACTAATTGATGAACTTTACTTACAAAATCGTAATTATCTACGTAAGAAAATGAAAAAACATAATTTTAAGGAATATTCGGTTGAGTGGTGGCATTATACCTTGCAAGACGAACCTTATAAGGATCAGTATTTTAATTTTGATGTTAAATAGACTTTTTGCATTAAGTATAATAACTTAAAAAAAAGTAATAATTATTTAAGGAGAAATTAAAATGAGTAAAGATAGAATTACGGGACGTAATAAAGAACTCTTACAAGATGCAGCTCAGAGATTAGGGATTTCTGAAGATGAAGTTCCCAGTAAAGTTCCAAACGGAATATTATTAATGGCTACATTCAACGACAAAGCCCTTGGAGGTTTTCTAAAGAGAATGCAACCAGATATGTCTCAAGCAGCAGTATTAGAGAAGCAAATAGCCGACGATAAAGTTGGTGGTGGAGTCCTAAAAGTTGGGGCTGGAGTCCTAGATTTTCTTAATAAAACACAAGAAAACTCTTCTCAACAACAGGAGGAAATGTCTAGTACTGCTAGTTGTCAGGAGAGTACTATTGGTTGGAGTCAGCAAAATAAAATGCACTTAACATCTATAGCTAAACTATCAAAAAAGTCTGTGAAGTTTTAAAGGAAATTTCACGAGACCTAGGGGAAGCTTTATCTAACCCTGAAGAGCTTGAAAACTATCTAACAGCAGTGCTAGATAGCCACCTAACAATTAATGATTCTCGCACAAACGACAATCCCCCTATTGATGTAGCAGCTGGATATAATGCCTCTAGCTGTGCTTTAACGGGTGAAAATCCAACCATTAACGAGGACTGCAATTAAGTAAAAATGTCCTAATTTCACCGAATTCGGGATAAGGATTAACTAATTCTTATCCCGAACAGGGGTAGGTTACATTAATGGGCTTGGTAAATTAGATAGATAATTCCCCTTCCAAAGCTCCTGATAAAGAGCAGGATCAATGTTTCCACCTGATATAAGTACTAAAACTCTCTTAGGTTTTGATTGTCTCTTTAACCAATCAACTACTCCAACCATATTTAAAGCACATGATGGTTCACAAGCAATTTTCAGTAAATGCGTTAACCAAGCGGTCCAGTAATATATAGAATATTCATCAGCAAGAAAGAAATCATCAAGTTTATTTAGATAATTAAATGTACGTGGTGAAACTGCTAAAGTACGCAAGCCATCTGCTATAGTATGTGGTGAATTAGCAAATCTATATATTGAACCTTGCTGAATAGATAAAAAAGCATCATTCGCATTAACCGGTTCTGAACCTATAAGCAAGCTGGATGGAGACAGTAATTTTTTTGCTAAATATGATCCAGAAAGTAATCCACCTCCTCCACAAGAAGCAAAAATAGCATCTGGGCTAAACCCCAGTTGTTGCAAGGCTTCATAACACATAGTACCAGCTCCAGCTATACTCGAATCACTATCAGAAGGATGCAAATAGTAGAAATCATTTTCTATGTCACCTTTTGCCCTATCTTCTGCCACTTGCCTAGTATCGGTCAGTATAACCTCTGCTCCGTAATATCTTGCTGCTTGTTGCTTAATTGGAGAAGTATCTTTGGGCAAATAAATTCTTGCATTTAGATTAAGAATTTTTGCTACCCAAGCAAGACCAATTCCATGATTACCTGTACTATATGCAACAATTTTATCTAGTAAACAATTTCGTTCTTGTAACTCTAATAAATGGTTTAATACCCCTCTAACCTTGAATGCTCCAGTTTTTTGCAACGATTCTATTTTAAAGAAAATTTTATGCCCTAGCATTTCATTTAAAGTTTCAGACTGGACTATTGGAGTCAAATGCAGATATTGTTTTACCCTATTACTTGCTATTGATATTATATTTAGAGATTGAGGTGATAAATGCATATACAAAATAAATGTAGCTTGAAATCCCAGCACGGCAACATTATATAGTTAACAATCCCTTTAGTATATAAATTTTTCAAGGTTTTAGTATGACAAATAAAGAAAAATTACCCCTACTCGCATTAAAAGACATGGTGATATTTCCCGGCATGGTTGCTCCCATATTTGTCGGTAGGACAAAGTCTCTAAAAGCCTTACTGAATACTAAATCTACAGATACTAATAGATATATATTATTGGTGTTACAAAAACAACAAGATCAAGACACTCCAGATATTCAAGATATTCATTCTACAGGAGTAATTGCTAAAATTATACAAACAGTAAGATTACAAAATAATGCAAAAATTCTTGTTGAAGCAATGCAGAAGGTTAAACTTCATAACATAACTAATAAAGAAATGTTTGAAGCTGAATATAGCATACTACAAGATGAAGAGGTAATTGATGTGGAAGCTTTAAAAGTTTCTACGTCAATTGTCATTGAGTTATTTATGAAATATACCAAGAATCATAAAAAAATTAATCCAGAAATAATAGAAACAATAGCTGATGAAATAACCAAAGATCCGACAAATTTTAGTTATATTACTAATGTGCTAGCCTCTTATCTGACTGCACCATTACTAATAAAACAAACTTTATTAGAAGAAACAAAACCTCAAACACGAATTAAAACTATAATAGATACATTGACATCTAGTATGGCTCAAATGGAAGCAGAACAAGCTTTACAACTACGAGTAAAAAAACAAATTGAAAAAACTCAGCGTGATTATTACTTGCACGAACAAATGAAAGCTATACAAAAAGAACTCGAGCAGGATAAATCTGACTTTTCTGATATAGAAAAAAAGATTAAGACCTTAAAACTTTCAAAAGAAGCAAAAGAAAAAGCCGAATCAGAACTGAAAAAGCTAAAGCTTATGAATCAAATGTCAGGTGAATCCTCAGTTGTTCGTAACTATCTTGATACAATATTAGCTATGCCATGGGGAAAATTTGATAATAGTAAAACTGATATAAATAAAACTAGAGAAATTTTGGATCGGGATCATTTTGGTCTTGAGAAAGTCAAGGATCGCATCATTGAATATTTAGCAGTATTACAACGCTCTAAAAAAATTAAAGGACCTATACTATGCTTAATTGGTCCTCCAGGAGTGGGAAAAACATCACTGGTCAAGTCAATTGCTGAAGCAATGGGTAGGAAATATACTAAATTTGCTCTTGGCGGCATTAGAGATGAATCGGAAATTAGAGGTCATAGAAAAACATATCTTGGTTCTATGCCAGGAAAAATCATAAACTTAATTAAAAAAGTTAAAACTAATAACCCTGTTATGTTATTAGATGAAATTGATAAAATGGGTTCTGATTTCCGAGGCGATCCAGCATCTGCTTTACTTGAAGTTTTGGATACTGAACAAAACAGCCATTTCGTTGATCATTATTTAGAAGTAGAATATGATTTATCAGAAGTAATGTTTATTGCAACAGCCAATTCTTATAATTTGCCAAGAGCTTTACTAGATCGTATGGAGATCATTAATGTTTCTGGTTATGTTGAAGAAGAAAAATCACAAATTGCTAAAAACTATTTAATACCAAAGCAATTGAAACTACATCAAATGAAGAAAAATGAGCTAATTATTGATGATGGAGCAATCTTAGAGTTAATCAGATATTATACCAAAGAATCAGGGGTAAGATCGCTTGAAAGAGAAATTAGCTCTGTTACAAGAAAAGTATTGCAAAAGATTCTGAGTAACAAAGAAGTAAAAAGCATATCAATATCATCTGAAAATCTTGAAGAATATTTAGGTGCTAGAAAACATAATTTTGGTTTAGCTGAGAAAGAAGACCAAATAGGCAGTACCACAGGGCTTGCTTATACAGAAGTTGGCGGAGAACTATTAACCATTGAAGCATTGTCATTCCCTGGAAAGGGAGATATTAAAACTACAGGCAAGCTTGGGGATGTAATGAAAGAATCCGCTCAAGCAGCTTATAGTTGTTTCCGCTCTAGAGCTAATAATTTTGGACTGAAGTACGAAGATTACAAAGACCTTGATATCCATTTACATGTACCGGCTGGTGCAATTCCAAAAGATGGACCATCTGCTGGATGTGCAATATTTACCACTATTGTTTCACTTATGACCAAAATACCAGTCAAAAGAACTGTGGCAATGACTGGAGAAATTACCCTAAGGGGTACAGTGTTACCAATTGGAGGACTAAAAGAAAAATTATTGGCTGCTAGCCGAGGTGGTATACAAACAGTATTAATACCTGAAGAGAATATCAAGGACTTAAAAGATATTCCACCGAATATAAAGAATAGCTTGGAAATTTTATCAGTGTCAAATATAGATCAAGTACTAAAATTAGCTTTAGTGAATAATAATTTTACAGTTGCTAACTAAAAAAATATTAACATTAAGATAGAAACTTGAATATACTTAAAATTATTTAGCTATGTTGTAGGTTTGAATATGACTATTAAAAACACTGAAAATTCCTATGGTTTAGTTACAAAACTTCTACATTTGATAGTTGGAGTTATGATAGTGTCAATGATTATAGTTGGTTTTTCTATGCAAAACATAGAATATCCTGTTATAAAACAGCAAATTTACGCCTCCCACAAGGCTATAGGCGTGATGGTATTATTACTAGTATCCATAAGATTGCTATGGCGTTTAATTAATATCAGAGTAATCTTACCAAGTGATTTACCAAGATGGCAAAAAAATGTTGCTACCTTAAATATCAATATACTCTATCTTTTAATGTTTATAATGCCAATTAGTGGTGTGTTAATGACCATTCTGTCAGGTTGTAACATTGATATATATGGACTGTTTACTATCACTTCATTCATTCAGAATGCATCATTTGCCAAAATATTTTACAAAATGCATGAATTTTCAGCATTTATTCTCTGTGTTTTAATTGCTCTGCATACTTTAGCTGCCTTTTATCACCATTTTGTAAGAAAAGATGATGTATTGAAGAGAATGTGGTTCAATAACAGAAATAATTGAAAATGTAAGGAATTAGGCAACTTTTGGAATTGCTGCATATAACTATGTATAGTCCTCTATAATATAAAAGCATTGAGGATAAGTTTGTTAATAAAAAATGAATGATCATTTTGTAAAATCCATGTTCAACTTAATTTTACATCTTATTAACAAGCAAATATATTGCTATAATTGCTTAAAGTATAGATTAAATCTTATTAATATCTTAATTGTAAATAGAAAAAATATTAATGCCATTGACTAATTTTTACTTAGTGCATAACTTTTATCGTGTATAATCAAATTAATTAATCAATAATAAAATTCAGACTATAATAGAAAACCATCCATATTATAAATAGGCTATGCTCGATGAGAAGTAATATTTGTATAATACTCCTACCAGTTGTTTTTATGTTATTATCAGCATTTTCGAATCTAGACTTTAACAAAAATAATAAGGAATTTATTAGCTTATTGAAAGATACAAAAATTACTGTTGTTGCTCCTGCCTCAGGGGTAAGCAGTGAATTATTATCTAATTTAAAAAATATTACTTCATTGAAACTAGATATTCCAAATAGTTGCTTTGGAGGAAAAAGCTTATTCCATTCTACCGACGATAAAACAAGGTTATCGTGTTTAGAAAACGCGTTACTGGATCAATCAAATGACGTAATATGGACACTTCGCGGGGGATATGGTTCAGCAAAATTGATTCCTGACTTACAACGCATGAAAAAACCTATAAAGGAAAAGTTTTTTATAGGGTTTAGTGATATGACTGCTTTACATATTTTCTTTTCTCAAGAATGGGGATGGAAGACAATTCATGGTAACGGAATCATTGAAATATTTAATCCAACAAGAGATCATCAGAATTTTATAAAAATAGCAAAAATAATTTCTGGTAAAGAAACTCTAGCTAAAATTAAAGGGTTATCAGCAATCAACCATGCTGCAAAATCTAGCAAAATTGTTACAGGTAATCTTACTGGCGGTAATCTAACCATTGTACAAACATCTATAGGTACATCATGGCAAATAAAAACAGCAGATAAGATTCTTTTTTTGGAAGATGTTGACATAAAACTATATCAGCTAGATCGCATTTTATATCATTTAAAACAAGCAAGGCTGCTAGATCATGTAAATGCTATAATATTTGGGACTTGTGGAGGTGATGGTAAGAGTATCATTACTGTTCTTACTGATTTTGCAGCAACCTTAAAAATTCCAGTATTTAAGACTAATAGGTTTGGTCACGAGCAAATTAATGATCCAATTATTTACAATACTAGTACAAAAATTATTCCTTCTAATGATAACCAGTTCGAATTAATAATGAAATGCTATTAAGAATAATTCTAAGTTAACCCAAGAAGGTTTTAGCCTATAGTCAATTGAAGAGAATTGAGTAGCAGGAGCGATGGAACGACACCTGTATGTAATAGGCGAGGGATCGAAGACGACGTTACCAAATTTTTCTCAATTCACTATAGCTAACATCAAAGTTTTTGCAGCCTGTATGCCAGAATTTTTGCAATCTTTTGGTTTAGAAATATCGCTATGAAAAACTATTTTACTCCCGTCAAAATCAGAAAGCATAAACTCTGTATGAATATCATTACCTATATACGTTGAATAAGCAGCTACAGGAATTTTACAATTTGCATCTAAATATTCCAAAAATGCCCTTCCAGCTTGCATTAGCTCCCATGTTTCAAGATGGTTAATTTTATTACATATTTCCTGTATTTTATGATCGTTTTTTCTTATCTCTACCGCTATAACTCCCTGACCTACAGATGGTAATATCTCTTTTGTCTCTATTAAGTGGCAATATTGTGTATTAAATAGTCCTAATCTTTTTAAACCACTATAAGCTAAAATGGTTGCATCAACATCACCTTGCATTAATTTTTTTATTCTTGAATCAACATTTCCTCTAAAAGTAACAATTTTTAAATCAGGTCTTTTTCTTTGTATTAGGATTTTTCTACGAACTGAAGATGTACCTACCTTACTAGCAAAAGGCAGTTCTTCTATTGATTTATAATCTAAGCAGACAAATACATCTCGTGCATCTTCTCTCTCAAGTACAGCACATATCATCAATTCTGACGGTAGTTTGCAAGGTACGTCTTTTAAGGAATGTACAGCTAAGTCAATTTCGCCATTTATAAGAGCATTTTCTATTTCTTTTAAAAATAAAGCTTTGCCACCTATATCATACAGATTTTTATCCTTAATCAAATCACCAGAGGTAATTATTGGAACTATTTCATAAATTATGTTTGGATAATGAATTTTAATTTGGTCTACTACTAAATTTGTTTGTATTAAAGCCAAAGGACTTCTTCTTGTACCTATTTTTATTACTTTCTTCATAGAACCCAGCTATTTTCTCAAATGCAGATCTTTTTATTACTGTTAATCTACAAAACTCATCATCTCCAAAATATTATAATTACATATATTCCATGATAAAGATTATTTTTATCATCATGATCATTTATTTTAGGTTACATAAGAGGGCTAATATAGAAATTACTTCTATGTCCTATTTTTGCTATTCATAACATTGTTTAGTTATGCCTGTAATCTGTAAGTACTTCATCAATAACACGCCATGATTGTGTGATTTCTGCAGTATTTGTACCCGGGAGAGGTCTGCTGCGATAATTAAGGCCTTCCATAATGTCCATGCACGACCGCGAGTCCAAGTGCCGGCGTCTAATGGAAGCATTGTCCGAAAGATTTCCCGACTTCTTCCTTGAAATAACGTCCAAGTAATTGCCAAATCACAGGCTGGGTCGCCTGATCCCTAGCCCTCCAAAATCAATGACAGCACTCAACTTTCCTTCTTGTACTAGCAGGTTGCCGGTGCTGATGTCACCATGAATCCATATTGGCGAAGCTTGCCAAGTAGTAGTCAGAGCTTCTTCCCAAATTTTAGTATCAGTGCTGATATCGATCTTGTTACTTAATGCAGAGATTGCTTGTCGTGTCTCAGTGTCGTAGATCGTTAGAGGTCCACCACGATAGAAGTTATGTAAGCCTGGTAGAGGTCCGTCCGTGGGATCAATGCTTTGCAGAGCGATAAGAAATTGTGCGAGATTGGTTGCGAAGTCACCTAGGTCGGCTATGTGTGCAGATGTAGTAGTTTCGCCCTTCAATCCAGCGGTAAATGGACCATCGCCATGGATAGCCCTCACCAGCTTCTCCCATTGCTACAGGCAGTGGAATTGGAAGTGGCAGCAAAGATGCCAATCTAGGCAACCACTTTTGCTCTTTTTCTACCTGTATTGCATACCTCTCGCTACTAGGCATGCGTACAAGCATGTGCTTACCCAAGCGAAATGTTCTGTTGTCCCAACCACTGAGTTCGACCGGCTGAACAGGCAAATCTCTAAATTGTGGAAACTGGGTGGCTACTAAGCAACTCACAAGTTGACTGTCTATCATTAAATTGCACTGCTTATTCATTACTTCCGTGACAATATTTATATTTCTTGCTAGAACCACAGGGACATAACTCATTTCTAGCCACTTTTCCCCAACTTGATGGGTCTGATTGTACTCTATCCTGTGGATTGACTTGAGTTTTAATGGTTTTAAGTTGAGTTTCAATACTAACACCAGCATTATATTTATTAAAAGCTGGATACTCCCTAGTTTCTTGCATTGTCTTTTGAAGTTTTTTATTTTCTAAAGACATTGACTCTTTTTTAATATGGCTAGTATCCATATGGAGATGACAAACTCTTTGGATAAATAATTCCTTCAAATTATCGAGCATTTGTTCAAATAAATTGAAAGCTTCTCTTTTATACTCGTTAAGAGGATCTTTTTGGGCATAAGCCCTTAGTGATATACCTTGTCGTAAATGATCTAAATTATGTAAGTGATCTTTCCATACTTGATCTAAAGTTGTCAGTAAAATATACTTAATTGCGTCATTCATCAAGTTAACGCTATATGCTTCCTCTTTTGCTTGGTACAAATCATTTACCATTTGTACAACGTCAGATACCACCTGTAGTTTGGTAACATCAGCTTTTGTTATGGATTCATGCTGTAGTTTTATAGCAAAAATACGCTGCAACTCTCCTGTTAGAGCATTTATATCCCAGTCTTCTCTATAAGAACTAGGTGGAATAAAAGTTAATACCACTTTTTCCACTAGTTCTTTTGTCATGTTAGTTAAAAAATCATGTGCATCTTTTGACTTAATGATGTCACTACGCTGTTCATAAACTATCTTACGTTGATCATTCATAACATCATCAAAACGTAATAAATTTTTACGTATTTCGTAATTATGTCCTTCAACTTTCTGTTGAGCTTTTTCAAGTGAACGACTAATCATAGGGTGATGGATTGCTTCACCATCTTTTAAACCTAACGTTCTTAAAACTCCGGAGATACGGTCTGAGGCAAAAATACGCATCAGATCATCTTCTAAAGACAAGAAAAATTTTGTATTGCCTGGATCACCTTGTCTACCAGCTCTTCCTCGTAACTGGTTATCTATCCTACGACTCTCATGCCTTTCAGTACCTATAACAAATAATCCTCCAGCCTCTATTACACGCTGCTTCTCTTCAGCTATCTGCTCTTTTATTTTTACTATTTCTAATTCATATTGCTCTTTTGCTAGGTTCTTTAGAGATAGTTGTTCTATTAGCATTTCTGGGTTACCGCCAAGCATAATATCTGTACCACGACCTGCCATATTTGTGGCAATAGTCACAGCCTTAAATCGTCCAGCTTGAGCTATAATAAATGCTTCCTGCTGATGAAATTTTGCATTTAAAACATTATGAGTTATTTTATTTTTGGTAAGTAAGTTAGAAATTTCTTCAGACTTCTCTATACTAACCGTTCCAACCAGAATAGGTTGACCACGATCATGACATTCTTTTATTAATTTTAGGATAGCTTCATATTTATCTTGTTTACTGCCATAAATCTCGTCATCATAATCAACTCTAGTAATTGGATTATGGGTAGGAACAGCAAGAACATCAAGATTGTATATGTCTTTTAGCTCTGCAGCTTCGGTCATTGCTGTACCAGTCATACCTGATAATTTGGGATAATTCCTAAAATAGTTTTGGAAAGTAATAGAAGCTAAGGTTTGATTCTCATTTTGAATTTGTACATGCTCTTTTGCCTCTAGTGACTGGTGTAACCCTTCAGAATACCGTCTACCTTCCATAACGCGTCCAGTAAATTCATCAATAATCATAACTTTTCCATCGCGTACTAAATAATCAACATCACGATTGAAGAGAATATGTGCTCTTAGTGATTGATTGACATAATGAACCAAACTTAAATTCTCAAAATCATAAAGGCTTGAACCTTTCTCAATAAGACTATTGGTCACAAGCATTGATTCTACATGAGTTATACCATCCTCAGTAAGATTAACTGTCCGTAATTTCTCATCTTTTTCGTAATCTTCATCTTTAAACTGACGAACTAATTTATCAATTGTGCTGTATAAATCCGAGCGATCGTCTACTGGACCTGATATAATTAGCGGAGTTCTTGCTTCATCAATTAAAATTGAGTCAACTTCATCAATAATAGCGAATTTAAAAGGGCGAAGTACCTTAGAATCTTCACTATATTTCATGTTATCTCTGAGGAAGTCAAATCCAAGCTCGTTATTAGTTGCATAAGTAATATCTGCTCTATAAGCGTTACGTCTATCATCATCACTGATATTAGCGATGATACAACCAACAGATAACCCTAGGAAATTATGAATTCTTCCCACCCACTCAGAATCACGTGTTACTAAATAATCATTTACCGTAACAACATGCACCCCTTCACCAGTAAGAGCATTCAAATATGCAGGTAATGTGGCAACTAAAGTTTTTCCTTCTCCTGTACGCATTTCAGTAATCATACCACGGTGCAATATCAATCCACCAATTAGCTGAACATCAAAATGTCTCATCCCATAGACTCTTTTTGAAGCTTCCCGTACAACAGCAAAAGCTTCATAAGTTAAGTCATCTAATGACTCACCATCTTTTAATCTTTGCCTAAATTGCTCTGTTTTATTTCTCAAATCATCATCAGAAAGTTTTTGTATTGAAGGCTCGAGCAAATTAATTTTTTCAATTTCTAAAGATAGTTTTTTTATACTTCTATCATTTGCTGTGCCGAATAATTTTTTAAGTAAAGAAAGCATTTATATCCTAGATTCAAATAGTAAATATCCTGTAAAATATGATATTTTATGATATTTATCAAACAAATTGTAAATAGCTGTTGACGTAGAAGGGTTATCCTTATAAAATCCAGCTATCATAAACAATATATAATAATGGATAACAAATGAAAAGAACAACTATAATTTTTTTAGCTGCTAGTTTACTTGCGAGTAGTGCTTTTGCTGATGAAGATAAAATTGTTGCTACCTACAAGGGTGGTGAAGTAAAAGAATCACAGGTTATGCAACAATTCCAATCTTCTTTAGATACCCAACCAAGTGTTAAAGGAAAAAAGTTTACTGATTTCGATGCGAATATACAGGAAATGTTAGTAAAGGGCTATATCGATGCAAAATTGCTTGAGCAAGAAGCCAAGAATTCTAATATTGAATCTTCAAAAGAATTCCAATCTAAGTTGAATATAGTAAAAAACCAATTGGTTCAGCAAGAATTGATGGAGCGTTATGTAAAATCTCATGTTGATGAGAAAATGATTAATGCTGAATATGATAAATTAGTTGCTAGCCTAAAAGGAAAAGAGGAAGTAAAAGTAAGTCATATTTTGGTTGCAACTGAAAAAGAAGCAATAAATGTACAAAATAGACTTAAAAAAGGGGAAAAATTTGCTAAGCTTGCTAAGGATTTCTCAAAAGATGAAGGGTCTAAAGCCAATGGTGGAGAAATAGGCTATATTACTTCTGGACAGCTAGTACCTGAATTTGAAGATAAAGCATTATCAATGAAAGTAAATGAAATCTCTTCTCCAGTTAAAACCCAATTTGGTTGGCATATAATTACTGTACTTGATAAAAGACCTGCACAAATACCTTCTAAGGAGGAAGCTACTGCTAGTATAACCAATCAACTTAGTAGAGATGCTATATTAAAGTATGTTGCTGATCTTGAAAGTAAAGCTGATATCAAAATAATGTTACCGAAGTCACAAATAACAAATGAGACTAAAAAATAATCTAGTATGACCTAATAACCTGAATTTGATGTAACTTGTTACGTTGAATTCAGGCTACTACAGTTGTAGTTACTACACAGAGCTGTCATTCCCGCGTAGGCGGGAATCTAAAAAAATAAACCAAGATGGTTTATTAGACTTTTTTAGACCCCGCACTGAAGCAGGGGTGACAGCACTTCTCTTATTATAGCAAAAATCTTCTTTGGTTAACTATAAAGATAGCTCCGGACACTAATGAACCCACGCAGGGAATCAATATCTGCCTTGGTAATATTATTTTATCCTCAACGTGTTCTTGACCCCTCGAATGCTTTGCTAATCGCTTTACCTAGAGCTTCTGCTGATTTGGTAAAGTTATCATATGCTTTTCCACGTTCTTTAGCAGATTTACCAATAGATCCTATTAAAGCGACAGTAGATTTTAAAAAATCACCGAATTGAGTGATAACTTTTGGAGTTTTCATATCTTTCATAAAATTATCTTTGAGATTATATAAGTCATCAACTATTTCAGCAAGATTTTGTGGACTTGGCTTAACCCCTATTTTTCCTTCTATCTTCCGCAAAGTTTTTGCAGTTTCTGGGCTTACTTGAGCAACTTTAGAGTTAACTTTTTTTAATCCCTCTCGCGCGGAGTTTGTCTATTATCTAATCATCAGTTGGTACAGCATCAACAAATTGCTCTACCTTTTGTTCTACCTTATCTGCTAATTTTGCTGCTCCTTTTTTTACTTTTTCTACAAAGCTTTTTGACATTGTATCCTCCATTTATTGGTTATTATTAAAAATTTTCATGATGTTCTGTTATAATAATATAATTAAACTTCTTGAATAATTATCTTTTTTAAACATAGATCTAATAAGTTAAAATTACTTAACTACTACCAAATAATTGCTGTAAATTTTTCCATTCTAAGTAAGTTGTAGGATCGCTAGGATACATGCCAAAACCACATTCAAAATAAGTTGCAAACACATTAACAAGAGTGATAATTATCAAACTAATCTCAATTAATGTAGGTACAAAACTAGGATAAAATTGTAGTATACTAAATTTACTTAGAATAAGGCTAATTATAGGAATTATAGACATTAATAGGATTAAAGAAAAAGAAATTATTGCTGACCATGTATAAAAATGTAACCCAAGGAAAGTATTACCATATCCTAAATCATGGGGTAAAATATGCAGCAAAACCTGCCTAAGCCCTACCATCAACGTATAAATACTAGAGGTGAATATAATCATATCATATTTCCAAGAAGGATTATATATTATGCTAAGTAGTGCTCCAAGTCCGATAGCAATAAAACCGAATCTTTGTAATAAACATAAAGGGCAGGGTAGTTCATAATAAAAAAATTGGAAAATAAAGGCTAAGACATTTGTTACTATACATAAAATAGCAATAGCAATATATATAATTGTAGGTTGGCTTGAAACTGGGTTCATAACAGATTAAAAAGAGATATTTAAGTGGTCAGTAGCATGTAAGTAAAAATAGATATTAGCTATTAAAAAATTAATATAAAATAATGGTATGATAAAATTATAGCTCTTTTGACTATCTCTATGCCTATTAATTGTAAAAACATAAAACATTAAAATAAATATCAAGATCATAATTACCATTACTTCCGCCTGTTAAAGCTTAGTTTGCCTCTAGGCAAAGAAAATGTCAAGATATAATTTCGTATATGCTTAGTGCTAATATTATTTATGATATAATTAACCTCAACTATTTATGTAAGACATAGGTTTAATAGCCTAGGGTGTCATCCTATAACTGTTGAAAGTTAAAAAACCGTCTATTAGCGAGTGAACGTACGTGAACGCGGCAAATCCATGAAGCTTGTCATATAGATTGCTTCGTCGACCTACGGTCTTCTCGCAATGACGATTTTTTAACTTTCACCCTAGGCTATTAAACCGATGCCTTACATAAATAGTTGAGGTGATAATTAAAGTGATGGACTATACTTTTTAAGGAAGTTGCCTTAAAAATAAAACAAAATAAAAACAAATTAGTTGCTTTAAAGAAGAATATTATCTAGCATCAATATAATTAGAATTTAAGAATAGGGTGGTAAAAATGAGTAAAGGAGAAAATCCTAGAGAGTATTTTGATTATTATACAGACTTGATGATTGAAATAGATAAATCTGGAGAAAAAGTAGACATTAAGGAAAAAAGTATTACAGTTGAAAATGAGGTTGTTGATCCTCTATTTAACCATCTACTTGAAATTCCAAATAGAGTTTCGGGAAATCATTTGCTTTCAAAAGAAAACAAGGTTGCTGTAATAAATGATGTATTAGACGGCTTGGCTGAAATAATCAAGACTACTGCTGATGAAGGTAAAAAGATAGGGGAAAATACTGAACAAGATGAGTTAACATTTAAGAAAGCTATAGTGTTTGAGAAACTAGCTGACAAATTGGCACAATCCATACAGAACGGGGAAATACCTGATAGTTGGCAAGGATATGAAGATAAGTTGCAGGCAATCATTGCTTTTACTAAAGGAGAGGAATCTGCTCAAGAAGAACTTGCTCAGGACGTCTTTGTGTTACAAGATACTGCTGAGGAAAATCCTAGAGAATTAGCAGACCATTCTCTTGACGCTATCCGTACCCCTTCTTTTTCTGCTGCTGATCGAGATGTTGACCCTATAACCCAAGCAATTAGAGAGCAAATCTTAACCAAGCAGAGGGAGCTAATAGTTGAAGCTCTAGTAAAGAATAATATAGTAGAACTAGAAGAAATTGAAGATATAACTAAATTTCGTGTGTACTGTGAAAATGAAGAAAACAAAGAGAAAATCAGTGAAGTTCTTAAAGGATCTGAGTTAAAAAGAGCTTTAGAACAAGTAGAAATTGCCGGCTACAAAAATGTTCATACCAAGTTTACAGATAGATTTAGTCCTATGGAATGGAAGGATGGAGTTGGAGAAGAAAGTGGTAATGGTATTACTACTAAAACGCAGATAGTACGAGATGCAAGTGGTAACGAGATTGCTACATTAACAGAAGCAACACATCAAATAAATCCTCCTAAAACAGTGCAAAAAAGTGATAGTACTACAGTAGAAATTAAAAATTATAGGACGATAGATTTTCCGATAGAACTTAAGGATGGTGGTCCAATGCATTTATCGCTAGCGGTAAAGGATCAGCATGGCAGGAATATTGCTGCAAGTAAGGCTGTATATTTTACGGCTCACTATGATGATGATGGTAAGCTAATCGAGGTCAGCTCGCCATGTCCAGTTAAGTTTAATGGAACTGGTTCTGATGCAGTTGGGTATATAGAACATGGTGGACAAATCTATACCTTGCCAGTAACGCAAGAAAAATATAAAGCAATGATGCAAGAAGTAGCCAAAAACAAGGGACATGGCGTGGATATTTCACAATCTATCGATACACTATCTGTGGACAGTATTATAACTTCCCCTCAGAAGACTGAGGAGTTGGATAGAACAAAAGAAGCTGTGGTTTCCTCTCCTCATGAACTCAAAAGTGAAGAAGTGAAATTAGAGGTTAAAACTCCTGAAGTTGATCTCATGCAATTCCCAACAAACGATGATATGGTACGTACAGCTAGCAAACCAGCTATGCCAAAGCATTTTGAGGACACTTTAGAAAAGACGGTGAGTAGTCTTAGGCACTCTCTATTATTTCCAGTGCGGAAAATCAGTAAGGATATTACGAAACTAGCAGAATCTTTATATGCAAATTTACGTGGAAAAGATCTTGCAGGAAAAAAAGAACATATCAATGGAGAATTAGACAAATTATCAACTCCTCAAGAAAAGATAGAACTATTACAGGAATTGGTACGGGTTGAATCGGATAAAAGGATGGAAAAAGTTCAACAAATTGCTCTTGGAAGAGAGGAAGAAGCGAATGTAGGCCAGGTTAGATTGAGAACAGAAGAGAGAATAACAAGTATAAATGGATCTCCTAAAATGGGATACCAACGGAAAGGAGAACATGTTAATGTTAAAGATGATGTAAATTTACAAACATTCCTAAAGAATAGAATTGTTGAAATTAATCAAGAATCCCAAAAGCCAGCTCCTGTTTTTAAACCTCGGAATGCAAGGAGTCATGGTTTATCCTAATTTACTTTAATTTCAGTTTTATGTAAGCAGCAAACAAAATGCTATGCATTATGTAAAAATATAAACAAACTATTAGAACAGTTTGTTAGAAGACATCGGTTTGATAGTCTAGGGTAAAGTTTGTTCAATTTATTTGATTTAACTATGCCCCAAATGACAAAATCTGCAAAATGACAATATGTAGCCAGTAACTAAAATAGACTTCTTTCGAAACTCGCTTATACTGAAAGATTTGAAGGAGACACTTCACCTTGAACCGCAGCGTACTTGAATGTACATGAGGATTAGAGTACCGGCTTGACGTACAAATCACCAGTAGAAGTAGAGTTTCGAAAGAAGTCTAATATAAATTTTCATCCCACACATCGCATAATAATACTACTTTGAAGTATAATTTTTGCTCATATTTATCTCGAAGGTGAGACGCGAATGGGGATTAATAGCCTTTCAGGCTATTTTTTTAGATCAACACAAAAATCAACTTTAATCTTTTTATAATTTCCTCTCTGCAAAGTAAGGGTAATATGATCGACATTTCCGGTCCGGATGCCATTCCCGTTATAGCAAGTCTTAAAGGCAGAAATACCTCCTTGCCTTTTTTACCAGTAACGATCATAATCCTTTTAGTCCAAATGCTCCAGCTATCGAGGGTTATTGGTTCGTCTGGTAACAATATAGCTGCCTGTTTTAAAAAATCTTTATCTAATCCTTCAATTTTGGATGGTGAGTAACAAATATTCCACCAATCTTTTATTTCATATAATTTTTGCAAATTAGCTCTCACTGCCAACCAAAACTGTTCAGTTACTTGCTCAGCCTTAATCTCTCTTAAGCGATCTTTTACTTCATCAAAACTAAGGCTAATTAGTAATTTATGATTCAGACGTTCTAATTCTTCCGGCAAATAAGTTGTTGGACTTTTAGAAAAATTATTAATGTCAAACTCTTTTATTAGCTGATCTAAATTCTTAAACGATACAATACTTGATGACGAACCAATTAAACTAAAAAAACTGTTAATTGCCATTGGTTCTAATCCAATTTCATCCCTTAGAGCAGCGATCTCAAATCCTCCTATTCTTTTAGATATTTTGTCATCTCGGCTAATAATTAGACCAAGATGAGCAAAATTCGGTATACTCTTTTGATTTGAGTATAGTTCTTCCTGTAGGGCTTCAAACATTTGTAGCTGAATTGCCGTATTAGTTACATGATCCTCGCCCCTAATAATATGGGTAATCGAATAATCAATATCATCAATAACTGAACAAAGCATATAAGTCATACTATTATCTTCTCTGATAACTATCGGATCACCAAGATTTTTCCCATCATATTTAACTTCACCCTTAATCATATCTTGCCATATAATTGGAGTATGCGATACCAAGAATCGATAATGTGGCTTTCTTCCTTGACTAATATAATCATTTATTTGTTGTTGAGTCAAATTCAAAGCTGCCCGATCATAGATGGGGGGGAGTCCTCTTGATAATTGTAATTTACGTTTCAGTTCTAGCTCTTCTTGAGTCTCAAAACAGGGATATAATCTATTTTTTTGTAATAATAATGTCTTTACAGCCTCATATTTAGCAAGTCTATTAGATTGACAGAAAGTTTGATCCCAGTTAAGTCCTAAAAATTTAAAATCCTCTACAATGGCATTTTTATATTGTTGCTTGCTACGTTCAAGATCGGTGTCATCAAACCTTAAAATGAATATGCCATTATGCTTTCTAGTATATAACCAATTTATAATAGCTGTTCTACTATTACCTATATGCAGCATACCTGTTGGTGATGGTGCGAATCTTGTGATAACCCTTCCCATAATTTTATCTTAACCGCTTATTGTACTTTTTTCTTTTTTGTTGTTTTTTTTGCTGTAGCATTCTTTTTAGAAGTTTTTTTTTGCAACTATTACCTGCTTGCCATTATCTTTCTCTTGTTTATTCTTTAACTTATTGTTAATAGCTTCAATTATTTCTACAGCGATCTCTGTTGTTATGGTAAAAGGATCGTATCTTTTTGGTATTGAAATAAACCTATCAAGATATTTAAGATACGGGCCATATCTACCTATACCAAGTATAATCTCTTGTTGAGATTCAGGATGCAAACATAATTTAGCCGGTAACTCAAGCAACCTCATAGCTAAAGCAAGAGTGACATCATTTTGGGCAATAGAAGGTGGCAATGATGCACGCTTTGGCTTTTCACCCTTGGCAACTTGCTCACTAGTCTGTACATATAAACCATATGGACCTTTCTTTAGAAAAACATCAAAACCATCCTTATTTACTCCTAATAGTTTGTTCTCTTCCATAGTAGTAGCAACATCATCACTATTTTTAGAGGTAATTTGTTTTTTGAAAGTACATTCTGGGTAATTACTACAAGCTAAGAATGCTCCAAACTTACCAAGCTTCAGATCTAATTGACCTGTAGAGCAGGATGGGCAAATTCTTGACTTGTTACTTTCTGACTTTTCTCCAAATAAGTGATAATCTAAGGCTTCTTCAACATAAATAATTATATCAGATATTTTCTTTCCACTAACTACTTCTACATTGTTATTAAACCCATCCCAGAATTTTTTTAGTAAAGACTTCCATTCTATTTTACCTTCTGCCACCTCATCTAAATCATTTTCAAGATCAGCTGTGAAATCATATTCCACATATTTCTTAAAAAAACCTGTTAAAAATGTTGTAACTAAACGCCCTAATTCCTCTGGAAAGAATCGTTTTTTCTCAACAACTACATATTTTCTATCTTGCAACACTGATATAATCGAAGCATAAGTAGACGGGCGACCAATACCAAGTTCCTCAAGCCTCTTTACTAAACTAGCTTCAGAATATCTTGGTGGCGGATCAGTGAAATGTTGTGCTGGATTCACTGAATCTGTAATTAATTTCTCTCCTTCTTTTAGCGGTGGTAGAAGCCTATTTTCTTCTTCTGTTTCATCATCTAGACCTTCTTGATAAATTTTATAAAAACCATCAAACGCAATAATTGAGCCATTTGCTCTGCATGTAAATTCTTTATCTTCTGTATCAAGCTGAGCTACTACCAAATCAATAATAACATTTTCCATTTGGCAAGCTACCGTCCTCTTCCAAATTAGGTCATAAAGCTTGTAAAAATCTTTATCTAGTTTATCCTTTAACTTTTCTGGTAGCAGGGTAATATCAGTTGGTCTAATCGCTTCGTGAGCTTCTTGGGCATTTTTAGCTTTAGATTTATAAACTCGCTGGCTAGCTGGCAGATATTTATCCCCAAAATTCTTATCTATCAACTGACGTATTTGCTCAACAGCTTCACTAGCAAGAGTTGTCCCGTCCGTTCTCATATAAGTGATCAAACCTATAGTTTCATTACCTATATCCATACCTTCGTAAAGTTTTTGGGCAATTTGCATAGTCTTCTTAGCAGTAAACCCTAATTTTCTTGCAGCTTCTTGCTGCAGCGAAGAGGTAATAAAAGGTGGTTGCGGTTGACGTTTTTGCTGTTTTTTTTCTATAGAGGCAACATGAAAATTCTTTAGTTTTATTTTCTCGACTAGATCATTGGCAGCTAGTTCATTAGTAATTGAGAATTTCTCTAATTTTTTACCATTAACATGAGTTAATCTTGCTAAAAACGGTTCATTATTACTATTAAGAATATTAAGACTAATATCCCAATATTCTTGCGATTTAAAACGTTCAATTTCGTCTTCTCGTTCGCAAATAAGTCTCAGTGCTACAGACTGGACTCTTCCGGCTGATCTACATCCTGGCAATTTACGCCATAATATCGGTGATAAAGTAAATCCTACCAAATAATCCAACGCCCTTCTTGCTTGCTGAGCATTAACCAAATCAATATCAATCTTTCTTGGGTTTTCAATTGCATGTAAAATAGCTTTTTTTGTAACTTCATCAAATGCTACTCTTTTAAAGAAATCACTAGATTTAACCAAGTTTCTTTCTTTTATTATTTCTGCAACATGCCAAGCAATTGATTCTCCTTCTCGGTCTCGATCTGTTGCTAGATAAACCATTTCAGCCTTGGCAGCATCTTTAGTTATTGCTTCAACATATTTTTCTGCTTTATCTGATATAATATATTTCATAGCAAAATCTTCATCTGGCAGAACTGAACCATTTTTAGATGGTAAATCTCTAATATGCCCAAACGAAGCAATAACTTTAAAACCATTATCTAGATATTTATTTATCGTTTTCGCCTTTGCTGGCGATTCTACTATTACTAATTTCATATTTATTTATAAATTAAAGATATCTTGTTGCCAGGATATCTAGTTATTTTTCCAGCCAGTTCTAGCTCCAGTATTATCATATATATAACCTGCAAAGCTAGCTGCGTTTGATGCAAACAATCAAAATCTATAGGAGTTGAAGATAAAAGCTCCTTAACTTTCATACGCATATCGTTGGTAATTGGATTAGCATATTTTATATCTAACGCTTTAAACTGGTTATTCTCAGCTGAATCATTCGCCACATCCTTAGATTTGCTGACAACCTTAGAAAAATGTGGTAGATTAGTTACTATATCTTGGGTAGATTCCACCATATATGCTCCTTCCTTGATAAGTTTATTAGTACCATGACACCTAGGATCTAACGGAAATCCCGGCACTGCGAATACTTCTCTATTCTGTTCTAAAGCAAACCTTGCTGTTATTAATGATCCAGATTTTAGGCTTGCCTCAATTACTACCGTTCCAAGAGATATACCAGAAATCAATCGATTACGTTGTGGGAAATGTTGTCCAAGAGGTTTTGAACCTATTGGTAATTCAGCAATTATTAACCCCTCTTGCTGAATTTGCTCGAATAATTTAACATTTTCTAGGGGATAGACATGATCAATTCCTCCAGCGATAACTCCTATTGTTTTAGAGATATTAACTTGATGCACTGCCGTATCAATACCTCTTGCAAGTCCAGAAACCATTATATAATCTGCGTCTGTCAATTCCTTAGCGATTCTAGCTGCAAAAGCACGACCATTTACTGAAGCATTTCTTGCTCCAACAATTGCTAAACATCTTTCGTGTGATAATAACCCGATATTGCCCTTATAACTTAGTATAGGCGGGCAATCAAAAATCTCTAACAATAACCTTGAATATTCTAAAGACTTATAGGTAATAATTTTGGCGTTATTCTTTTCCAAAAGCTCAAGTTCTTTACTTGCCTCACTTTGTGAAAATACCTTTACTGGTTTAGAGCGTCCACCTCGCAGTGAGAATTCTTGTATATTTTCAATTGCAGTACTACTACTACCAAATATCTTTATTAAACTCCAAAAAGTCCTTGGACCAACATTTTCACTCCTAATTAGTCTTAGAATATCAATTGTTTCTTTTGTATAAGATACTCGGTTAGTATCCAAAAATAGCTCCTTAAGCATCAAATCTCTTTCTTTGGCTTTAAGCTTACTTTGACATAAATTATCCCTTACGCGAATTCGAGATAAGAATTTGTCAATTCTTATCCCAAATTGGAGTCTCTTAGATGATATTTGCAGTATATAACAAAATTTTCCCCCACTAAGTAAAAAAACAATTAATTTCTAACTAGAGAAGTTTAAAAGCTACAACTAGCGGTAAAAACCTGCATAAACCTATGCGTGTCATATATGGTAATCTCGATGTCATCTCTAGCTACGGTATACGGTACATTGGTGTTCGTAGCTAGGCAATGACATCTACTGATCCGGCAAACCTACTCTATATACTATAATTTTTCTGCATTGGAAGCTAAGTAATCTGCTACTCCTTTATGTGATGGGGTAATACCTTCATCACCTTTATGCCACCCAGCTGGACATACTTCACCATGCTTTGCATTATAGTCTAGGGCATCTATTAGTCTTATTACTTCATCAATATTTCTACCAATTGGCAAATCATTAACTGACAAATGGCGTACTATGAATTCTTCATCAATAACAAAAGTACCACGCAGTGATATTCCATCATCATGAAGTACATTATAACTATGTGAGGCATTTTTATTAAGATCTGCCACCATAGGAATTTGGATATTGCCGACACCACCTTTATTGTAAGGAGTATTCTTCCAAGCCAAATGAGAAAAATGCGAGTCAACGCTTATTGCTATTAACTTTGTATTTCTTTCAGTAAATTCTCCTAATCTATTATTAAAGGCTATAATTTCTGATGGACAAACAAAAGTAAAATCTAGGGGATAAAAAAACAATACAACTTTATGACCCTTAGCATAATTTTTAAGATTAAATTCAGATTCTATACTATTATCAGGCATAATAGCTTTAGCTGTAAAATCCGGTGCAGCTTTTCCAACGAATACTTGCATTTTAAATTCCTTCAGTTTCAAGTGATTAAAAATAATTCTTATGATAACCTTAAGTATCGATGTAGCAAATTAATACTAGGCTCAGTATTATCCTCATTAGGGGTGATATCACCCTAGGCTATTAAACCGATGTCTTACATCGAACTCAAGTTATGATACACAAAATAATAATGTATTACAATACCAAATCTTAAATGAATTAGCAGAGTAATTTAAAAATTGCAATCAATAGTTGAGTGTGTGCCATAATCGGAAATGGTACGAGAACTATAAGTCATGTAATAAATAATCACTCACCTTACGTATACTGCTCGTAAATGAAGAGTTGGTAGACGATAGTATAACTTCAAGAAGAGCTAGGAGTGTCAAAGTCGAGCTGCTAGGCGTACATTAGTACGTGAGCAGCTTCGATCTTTAGACACGACGACGCCAATTCTTGAAGTTCACCGAGTATATAAGGTGAAATAATCAGCAATTTCTTTAAATTATTAAGCCTTTTACTTGTGATTTCCATAGTTTTTTGTACAATTTACTGTTTTTTAGTAATTCCTCATGTTGTCCATCTTCAACTATGCTACCTTCATTAAAAACCAAAATTCTATCCATATTCAACAAAGTTGATAATCTATGAGCTATAACTAATACAGTTTTATTTTGCATTAAGTAATATAGAGAATCTTGTATCAACTCCTCAGTCTTACTATCTAGACTACTTGTTGCTTCATCAAGAATTAATATTGGAGCATTCTTTAATATTGCCCGTGCTATTATTATTCTCTGCCTCTGACCACCTGACAAGTTATTTCCCCTTTCACCACATAAGCTTTGGTATCCTTCTGTTAGGCTCTCAATAAATTCATGTATATGAGCTAGTTTTGCTGCCTCTATTATCTCTTCTAAGCTAGCATCTTTTTTTCCATATCTAATATTATCCATGACTGTCCTATGAAATAGGATTGGTTCTTGCGGTATTATACTAATATTTTCTCGTAAAGAGTCTTGAGTTACATATCTAATATTTTGCCCATCAATTAGAATTTCTCCTTGGTCTATATCGTGCAACCGTGTAATAAGATTAATAAAAGTTGTTTTTCCTGAACCAGAAAACCCTACTAATCCGACCCTTTGTTGACTCAAAATTGTAACGGATTTATTCTCAAATAAATTATTATTATGGTAATATTTAAAACTAACATTTTTAAATATTATCTCACCTTTTGTAACCTTTAGAAGATGGGCATTCTCAATATCTTCTATAATATGAGGTTTCATTAATGATACACTTTGATTAAAAGAACCAAACTCTTCGAACATATCTCCTACTTCCTGCGTTAGATCCCAAATTTCACTACTAACCGTTATAGATAAAGTAAGTATCAACACGCAATCTCCTATAGTTATTTGCATTTGACTACGAAGTTGAGCTAGATAATAAACCATTATAAAAATCATTATAGAACAAGCTATGCCTAGTACAATACGTAGCTTAAACATAAAGAGTTGCATAATTTGTTCATTAACTACAGCATCATCTATCCTTACTTCTAGATTCTGACGTTCAAATTTATGAGAAGTAAACATCCGTATTGCACCAATATTTGCAATTGCATCAACAATACTGCCGGCAACTATTGATTTGCTTCGTGCATAATTTACTGAATATTTGTTTATTCTACTTGAACAGATAACACTAGTCCCTACAAAAACACAAATATGTATAAGGAATATAGTAGCAAATATTTGATGTATCCAGTACATTGTTCCAAGAGCAAAAACAATTATAGCTAGTTTGTATAGAATTTTCTCTCCAAATAAAGACAAAACCATTTCAAAAGATCTAGCCCCTTCAGTAATACGATTGGTAATATGACCAGCAAGGTTTTCTTGAAAAAATCTATGATTATGGTACTGAGTGTAATTATACATTTCGTCTAATATCTGAGCTTTGATATATGGCATAGTTTTTAGATAAATATAATCATAAATTCGCCACATAGTATTTACACATACCCACCAAAATGCATATATTATTGCCCAAAACAACATGGAGGAAGGTAGGTCTTTAACTGTTTCATTAGAAAAAGACTCAATCAAATTTATAATTTTTTGTAGCAACACACTATCAATAGCTGGTATCATTCCCCGTATTATGCATAACACCCCTAAAATAGTTAGTTTAATTCTTCTTTTCTTTAAAAAATAGAAAAATAACCTTATTGCAGACTTTGAAAAATCAAAACCTTCTAACACAGCACACACCTCATTACAAAAAAAACTAATTAGACTAAATAACCTAAATTAATCTAACAACAAACTCTTGCCACCTTATTACTAAACTGTTATAAAAACGTACAGAATATCTGAAGTTGTTTAGAATGAAAGAAAAAAACGTACCTATTTTGAATACTCCAACTAAGAAAACTACAAGCTCATTAGATACTGATAATAATCCCTTTTTTAATGTTAGGTATATTTGTCAATCAACGACTCTAATTACTGAATCTATACAAAAAGGCTTTGATGTTGCACAGTTACCTAATGGAGATATTACAGTTACAGAAATTAAAACAGTAAATGTTCACTATAATTGGGATTCTTTTAAACAAAGATTTGTTAAAGTAAGCCAAAGTTAGCATTATACACTATAAATATATTATTTTTTTGCAAAATATACTTAGTGTATTATAATATGTTATATAATTAAGTGAATCGATTGTGTAATTAATTTAATTTATGGTAATAATATGCTACTTAAGAACATAGTAACCTTCATTGCTGTTACTTTATATTTTAGTCTATCAATATGTTTTGCAACTACCATGCCAAGTAATAACAATCTAGCAGCATCATTAGAAGCATCAGCTCCTACGGCATTAACTGCATCTGTTACAATACTAAATGCTTGGGCAAGACCTTCTGCTACTGTTAGCAAAAATAATAATTCTGCAATATATTTTGAGATTTTTAATGACTCTGACCTCGATTACAATTTGGTAAATGTTTCTTCAGATATAGCTAACAAGGTTGAATTACATAAAAGTTTTGTTGATGAAAAAGGGGTTAGTAAAATGGTAAAACTCGATAAGCTAGTCATCCCAGCTAAAAGTAGTGCTATTTTACAACCGGGTGGTATGCATATTATGCTCTTGGATATAAGAACTATACTAAAAGTTGGTGATAACTTTGATTTATCCTTATATTTCGATAATGGTCTTCAGAAAGTTGTCCAAGTAGAAGTAAAAACAAAGTAGTTAGTCGTTCTTATAATGAATGGATATTTGCCTTATATGCCAGCTATCGTTAACTCTAGTATCGGTAGTCTAGATGTCATCCTACGCTGGCAAAGCTTTCCTTGTTTGTTGTTCCCATTCTTTAGATCATCCGAGTATACTCTTTTGCTCCTACGAATTGTTTTTTGAAAATATCATGGATTCGCATGCTCATCATTCATTTTCAAATCCAATTCTTCAAATCATTTGAGTATATACGTGAATCTCCTACAGTTTTGCGAAACTAATTATTTAAATTAACCTGAATTCGATGTAACAAGTTACATCGAATTCAGTATTATATATAGAAACAATCAGGTGTAGAACCGCTTCAAGAGTGCATTTTTCCTTATAACAAAGCAAGTATCGATATAAGAATTATTAATTCTTATATCGAACTAAGGTTAAAGTAGAAGAATATATAAATATTTTAATGAGGATGCCCTGCTAATTAAAGCTGCTAATTAAAGTTTTAGTACTTTTAATTTTTAACTATATCATTTATATTCGGTAATTTAAACATAGTATGTGTAATTATATATGACCATTATGTCTGATAATTGGATAAGAAAAATGTGTATAGAACACGATATGATTGCACCTTTTACTGATACGCAGGTTAGATTGAATAATTCAGAGAGAATTATTTCTTATGGTTTATCTTCATATGGTTATGATGCAAGAGTCTCGAAGGAATTTAAAATATTTACTAATATTAATTCGGCAATAGTTGATCCAAAAAATTTTGATGAATATAGTTTAGTAGACAGAGAGGTTGATGTTTGTATTATTCCGCCAAACAGTTTTGCCTTAGCAAGAACAATTGAGTATTTTAAAATTCCAAGAGATGTGCTAGTTATCTGTGTTGGTAAATCAACCTATGCAAGATGTGGTATAATTGTTAACGTAACGCCGTTAGAACCGGAATGGGAAGGGCATGTAACATTAGAGTTTTCCAATACTACCCCACTGCCAGCAAGAATTTATGCTAATGAAGGAGCATGTCAATTTTTGTTTTTAAAAGGTGATCAAACTTGTAATATATCTTATGCCGATCGTTATGGGAAATATATGAAACAAAAAGGTGTTACCCTTCCAATAACTTAAAATTTAAAATGTAAAGGACTATATTATTATGAAAGATACTAACCAAAAAGAAATGCCTCATATCGCTGTTAATGCACAATACATAAAGGATTTATCTTTTGAAAATCCAGACGCTCCGAGATCTTTAGTATCTTTGGAACGTAATCCACAAATTGACTTATTCCTAGACCTCAATATTTCTAATTTACCTGAAGAGAATTTTTATGAGGTAGAATTAAGTATAGAAGCTAAAGCAATGAGTGAAAAGCATAGACTATTTATAGTGGACTTAAAATATGCAGGGGTTTTTAATTTAATTAATATAGAGGAAGATCAACACCAAATAATACTAGCAATTCATTGTCCAGCAATGATTTTCCCATTTGCTAGAAAAATTATTGCTGATGTCACTCAGGATGGTGGTTTCCAACCATTGATGATTGACCCGATTGATTTTGGTGCTTTATATCATAAAAAAATGCAAGAAAATGATAATTAACCATTCACCTTACGTATAGCATTTAAAAATTGTAGAAAAGTACAAGACGTCTATTAGCAAGACCACATGAGTGTCGAGGCAATCCACATTCATTATACCTCTTTCGAAACTCTACTTCTGCTGGTGATTTGTACGTCGATGCGGTACTCGAATCCTCACGTACATTAGAGTACGCTGCGGTTCGAGGTGAAGCGTCTCCTTCAAATCCCTCAGCATAAGCGAGTTTTGAAAGAGGTCTATTAGATCAACTATGTTCGCAATAAAAATTTAAATAAATTTGGTTTAAATTTTTATTGCTTCTGCAGAGCTAGTTAAATCACGTAACTTAGCGTTTGCAATCACAATGATTTTACGCATTAATGCTACCATCGCCACCATTTTCTTTTTTCCTCTATTGATCAATTTTTCATAAAATACCTTCAGTTCAGAGTTAGAGTTTCTAGCAGCCATAGCAGCTACAAACAACATAGGTCTAACAAAATTTCGACCATGACCTGTATGTCTATATCCGTTATATCTACCGCTATCATTAGATATTTGGTGCAATACCTACTAATGATGCTATTTGTTTGCGGTTCAATGTACCAAGTTCAGGTAACAAAGTTATAAGCTCATTAGATACTACTGTGCCTATACCGCTAATAGTTTGTAGAGTTTCTTTCTTAGCCTGTAAGAGTTTATCTTTTACTATTAAGTCATCTATTTCTTTAGTAATAGATGCAATTTGTTCTTCTAGTACTTCGATCATTTTAACGCAACTAGACTTGATTAAATCAGCTCTCGGGGACTGAAACCTATTTTTTTCTGCAATCAACATTTGTTTAATATCGTTCCTACGTCCTACTAATTCATACAAGTTTAAAGCTTGCTTAGATTGTACTTTAAATAGCTCTAATCTTTCTGATCGTTCAAAACCATAAAGTGCCAAAGCTTTAGCGTCAAGACTGTCAGTTTTAGCTGCATTACCAAAAGACCTAATAAAGTTTTTAACTTTGCGAGTATTGGCTCTATGTACAGCAAAACCCTGATTGCAAAGCGTTAGTAATAGTTCCATTTCATATCCACCAGTAGTTTCTAAAACACATAATCCAGAACTAATCTCTTTTTTGTAATCCTTGATAAAATCAGCTATTCCATTAGAGTTGTTATTATATTCTTTAGTTTCTTTTTTTCCATGAATAGCAACAACAAAATTGAATTTTCCTATATTAAGACCGATAAAATTATTATATAATAGCATAATACCTCGAAGACTTTTAATGTTTACGATTGTAAGCGGGAGTGCAAAGGCATCCCCATCAACTATTCAAACGTCTCGGGGATTTGGGATAGAGTACCAGTATCTATACGATC
The DNA here is from genome assembly GCF_964031035.1 of Candidatus Tisiphia endosymbiont of Empis tessellata. Lineage (NCBI taxonomy): Bacteria > Pseudomonadati > Pseudomonadota > Alphaproteobacteria > Rickettsiales > Rickettsiaceae > Candidatus Tisiphia > Candidatus Tisiphia endosymbiont of Empis tessellata. The sequence continues at coordinate 1,175,043 of NZ_OZ034997.1, forward strand.
TTAAGACCAATTGCTTCACGGTCGCTCACGCCTGCACAGCGATAGTCATTATAAATCATTATTTACATTGACTTTAATATCTATTATATCATACTTTTTACTTACAATTGCTTCGTCGTTGCAAAGCAGCTCTTCGCTAATAGGTGCTAGGCTGTTTTTCCTATGACTTTTAAATTGCCATGGGGGTTATGTGTAAGGTAAGTTAACCATAAAATTATCGAAACAATCAGATGCAGAGCTGTCTCAAATCTGATTGTTTCGATAATTTCACTGAATTTGGGATAAGAATTGACAAATTCTTATCCCAAATTCGCGTTACTTGGATATTATTTTGATAAAATTACTTGCTCTTATAGAGATAAAATGAGAACATAGATGTGTAATAAAGAATAATAAATTAATAATTATAGAAAAGTTAATGGGAGAAATATCATGAGGGTACTGTTAGTAGAAGATAATAGTGATATAGCTAGTTCTATTGAATTAACGTTAGCTTCAGAAGGAATTATTTGTGAGGTGGTGGAGTTTGGTACAGAAGGAATAGAAATAGCTAAAATTTATAATTATGATTTAATTATTTTAGACCTGATGCTGCCAGATATTAGTGGGTTCGAAGTCCTACTGAGATTACGTTCTGCTAAAGTAAAAACACCTATACTGATTTTATCAGGTATTACTACAGTTGATCAAAAAATTAAAGGACTTACGTGTGGGGCAGATGATTATATCACAAAACCATTTAACCGCGAAGAGTTAATTGCTCGTATTTATGCAATTGTTCGTCGTTCTAAAGGACATTCTGAGTTAGTTGTTAGGTTTGACAAGGTAAGTATTCATCTTGATACTAGAATTGTAGAAGTTGATGGAACAAGGGTTCATTTAACGAATAAGGAATATGCTATTTTAGAATTATTAGTCTTACGTAGGGGAACAGTACTGAATAAGGAGATGTTCTTAGACCATCTTTATAGTAGTGTTGATGAGCCGGAAATTAAAATTATAGACGTATTTGTATGTAAATTACGTAAGAAATTAGCTGATGCTGCTGGTGGTACAAATTATATTGATACAGTATGGGGGCGTGGCTATATGTTGAAAGAATATGATGAACAAGAATCACTATTGCATCATTTTCAAGGAGAAGTTATTGAACCATCTCTAGAATCAGAGGTAGAAGATAACAAAGAGTCGTGATATAAAATAAAGGATTATGATTTTGATTATATCGTCTATCAACTCTTCATTTACGAGCAGTATAACAGAAGCTTAATTTAATATAGATAGAGAATTATGATACCTAGCAAGATAGAATTAACTGGTAAAGTCTATATTAAATATGTTGATCCTATACCAGTCCCAAATGTTGGGGATGTTAAGCTTTTATTAAATGATGATGCATTGAGTCTTAACAAAGGAGATTATGATAACTTAAAGTTAAATGGTTATATTAAAGCAAAAATTTTTGATGGACTTGTTTGGCAAAATATTAATATAAGTGAGTTATGTCTTGAAAAAGAACATAAATTTACTAAAAAACAAAAATCTATTGACTCAGCCTTACTGTGCCAAAGTATAATTGAAAAACATCGGGGAGTCACGTTGCACCGAACTTATAGAGGACATTTTACTACTCAAGAATAGACTTCGTAAACAGAGGACTAATAAATGGAAACAGATGACAAAAAACCAAGGGACTCTAGAAAATTGGCAGACCAAATTAAAGATGCATTAGTAGGCATCACTGATAATGAACTTGGATCTGATGAGGCGATGGAAATTTTCAATGAGTTAAGTAAAAACGATGCTTTCGAACAGGAAATAGAACAAATATTGGCTTGTCTTAACGAGCAAACAATGTATCTAACAAAATTACAGACACAGATCATCCTATTAATAAAAAAATATTTAGGTAAAATTGCACACAAGAAATTAGGAAAATTAGGTGTTAAAATTGATGAGAACCTTGTTAGTAAGAATGTTGCTGAAGTAAGTAGTTACTTAATGCAACAACATTCACAATTGGTAAAAGAAGCTAACCGAGGTTTGATAAAATCAAAAGATAAGCTACAAGGCATAAGTAATCAATCTAGATTGGAAGCAAAACGTTTAGTGAAAAATTTTGCTTTATACCAAGTTTATAAGTTCATGAACCCTAAAAGAATAGCTGGAGAAACAAAGGAAGAAAATTTTGCTTATAATATGATTAGAGGGGGGATAGATCTAGCTAAAAAATATGAGGGTGGATCGAAAAATGATCTTAAATCTTATTCTCCAGAATTTATCAAAAAATTAGATAAGGCTCATCAGAATTTTAAAGGTAGTGGCAGGACAATTTATTGATTAAGTTATTGATTTAATGCGAGTTACCCATTATGGATTGTTTTATGTTCCAATTGAAGTAGGATTATTTGTATAACCCCAGTTGTCAATTAAATAGGAGTGATGAAGTAGAACCACTATGAAAGCAACATTATATATCTTAAGTTCATTTGGACTTGGAGCAATGAAAGCTAGTATAGTAAAATCTCTTAATAGTAGTATACCTATTTCTCTAGTTGTATTTTCTTTAATTTTAAGTGTAGTTATATGGCGGGAAATACCAGGTAGTTTTTCAATTATTGGAGCAATAATAATAATCTCAAGTGGAGTATATATATCTAGGAGACAAAAATCGTAAGCAAAAAGTAGAGTAAGATGAATATATCTATTAGTTTATGCTTTTGCAGGGATAACATTGGTGAATTTTAGATATCCTCAAGACTACTAACGTCTAACAAGTAGTAAATGAAGCTTTACAAATTGGCAACATTTGTAGTATAAGAGCCTAGGATTAAATTATTTAAAGAATTATAAAAATGAATATTCATGAATACCAAGCAAAGATGATTTTGAGGCAATATGGTATACCTACTTCTACAGGAGTTGTAATATTGCAAAAAGAAGATATCGATAGGCTAATTGATGGTTTAGAAGCAGAAATATATGTGGTTAAAGCCCAAATCCACGCAGGTGGTAGGGGGAAAGCTGGGGGTGTAAAAGTTGTAAGAACTAAAGAAGAGGCAAAGAAAGCAGCACACGCAATGTTTGGCATTAACTTAGTAACTCATCAGACGTCAGCTATTGGGCAAAAGGTTCGCTATCTCTATGTTGAATCTGGGTGTGATATTTTAAAAGAATATTATTTTAGTGCCGTTTTTGATCGTAGTAATAGCAAGGTAACTTTTATAGCTTCTACTGAAGGTGGGGTAGATATAGAAGAAGTTGCTCATAATACTCCAGAGAAAATTATTAAAGTATCAGTTGATCCTGCAACAGGCATACAGCCATTTCATTGTCGTAGAATGGCATACAAGCTTGGTTTTAACAATGAGCAGGCAAAACAAATGATGAAAATTGTTGAATCAACCTATCGAGCTTTTATAGCAACTGATGCTAACCAAATTGAAATTAATCCATTAATAACAAAAGCTGATGGTAGTTTATTGGCACTTGATGCCAAGATTAACTTTGATGATAATGGATTATTTAAACATCCTGATATTTTAAATATGCGGGATGATGATGAAGAAGATGCTCTTGAAATAAAAGCAGCTAGCCTTGGTCTTAGTTATGTTAAGATGGATGGTACTATTGGTTGTATGGTGAATGGGGCTGGGCTAGCTATGGCTACAATGGATATTATCAAGCTTTATGGTGCTGAACCGGCAAACTTTTTAGATGTTGGTGGTGGGGCTGATCGTGAGAAAGTAACGGAAGCACTAAAAATAATTTTATCAGATTCACATGTACAAGGGGTTTTAGTTAATATTTTTGGTGGTATAATGCGTTGTGATATAATAGCCGAAGGCATTATTGCTGCAGTGAAAGAGATTGGCATTACAGTTCCACTGGTTGTACGTTTAGCTGGAACCAATTTTGAATTAGGTAAAAATATTTTAGCAAATTCTGGTTTAAAAATAATTGCTGCAAATGATTTAGGTGATGCTGCTGTTAAGATCGTCGATGCAGTAAAATAATTCATATAAAAATACGGAAAATGCATATATGTCAATATTAGTTGATAAAAATACAAAAGTAATTTGCCAAGGTTTTACTGGCGCTCAAGGGACTTTTCATTCTGAGCAGGCAATCAGTTATGGTACTAAAATGGTAGGAGGGGTAACTCCTGGAAAAGGTGGAAATACTCATCTAGATCTACCTGTATATAATACAGTACATGAGGCAGTTGCAAAAACTAAGGCTACTGCTAGCGTTATTTATGTTCCACCACCTTTTGCTGCTGATTCAATTTTGGAAGCTATAGATGCAGGAATTAGTTTGGTAGTGTGTATTACAGAGGGAATACCGATACTTGATATGATAAAGGTCAAAAGGGCATTAATCGGATCAAAAACTAGATTAATTGGGCCAAATTGTCCTGGCATTATTACTCCTGATGAATGCAAAATCGGCATAATGCCTGGTTATATTCATAAGAGAGGCAGGGTAGGAATTATATCCCGGTCTGGTACTTTGACTTATGAAGCAGTAGCACAGACTACAGCTGTTGGTCTTGGTCAATCTACCTGTATTGGTATTGGTGGAGATCCAGTTAATGGCACCGATTTTGTTGATTGTATTGAAATGTTTTTACAAGATGATGAAACAGAATCGATTATTATGATTGGTGAAATAGGAGGGGATGCTGAGGAAAAGGCTGCTGAATTAATAAAAAGCTCAAAGATTAAAAAACCAATAGTTACTTTCATTGCTGGTGTTACTGCTCCTGAAGGTAAAAGAATGGGGCATGCTGGTGCAATTATTTCTAATGGACAGGGTTCAGCTGAAGATAAGTTGGAGGCATTGCAAAGTGCAGGTGTTACTATCACTAGATCGCCAGCTGATATTGGTAAAACTATGTTTGAACTATTAAAGAAGCTCTAAACCTTAGAGGTAATAACTGCAAAAGCTACAGAAATTGGGTAATCGTCTGAAATGGACAAGTGAATTTTGATTTGTCCAAATTTGTTTGGATTTTCAGGATGACAAATTTGGACAAAGGGCTTTCCTAAGGCATCATTTAGTATAGAGATGTCTTTAAATCGTAAACCCCGCCCAATTCCGATACCAAGGGCTTTGCTAACTGCCTCTTTCGCAGCAAACCTTTTTGCCAAAAAACAACCATATTGGTCTTTGCTTAGAGAAGTTAGCTTTTGTATTTCCGTTTTAGAAAGAATTATGTTTACAAAACGCTGGTCATATAGGTTTAATATCCTTTCTATTCTTGGAATTTGTACTATATCTGTACCAACACCAATAATCATTTTTGTTCATCATCACTAGCATTATCATCAAATATTTGATCATCTAAATCAGAGTAGTCTTCAGTAACACAAAGATCTGAGCCGTTTGGTAAATAATCAAACTCTTCTACAGCAGTATCAAGGGAAGCATCAGTATTTTCTTCATCAATAGGATCGATTCTGCTTTTTGTTCGAAGACGTTTTAATAATTGTGCCTTTAGGGCTGGAATCGTTATATGGCCAGCAGCTATTTCACGTAATGCCAGTACAGTTGCCTTATCGCCTTTTTTCACGTTATTAATAGTCATTTTACTACCAGAATTTATATCATTTGCTCTTTGAGCAGCTAAAGCTACAAGCTTAAATCTATCGTGAATCTTTCCAACACAATCTTCAATCGTTATCCTAGCCATAATACTCTCTTTTTAATTTTATAAGATATATATACAATAACGGATCAGTATAAAGTATAATTAGTAGATTTCAAGAATAGAATTTTCATTGCCTCTCTAGGGTAGTTTAAAAATCATAGATACAGGTGGAAAGATGTAAGAACACTACAAAGAACTGGGGAAAATATTATGTTTTTTTGAGCATTTCTTTATATAGATCTAAGGTTTTACTAAGCATTAAATCAAGGGAAAAATTATCGATGACTGCTTTTCTTGCTGCTTGTTGTATTTTGTTACCTTCATTGGTTTTGAGTATAGATAAGCAATGTTCGATTTTTTCTGCTAAATCAACAGCATCGTTTGGTTTGACATGAAATCCAGTTTTTTTATCTAATATTGTTTCAATAGCTCCACCTATATTTGTAGCAATTACTAGCTTTTCCATTGATTGTCCTTCAGTTATAGTGCGACCAAATGCTTCTGGCTCAATTGAGGTAGATATTACTATATCTGAAACACCGTAAAGGCTGAGCATATCAGCTTCATTACCAAAAATTTGAATTTTACTTTGTAGCTTCAATAAGTTTATAAGAGATTTTACTCGATTGGTAAAATTGGGATGTTTGGATAAATCTCCAACCATTAGACAGTAGAAATCTAGATGTTTTAATTTGCCAAGTGCTTCAACAAGGGTAAGATGCCCCTTCCAACTGGTCATTCTTGATGGTAACAATATTATAGGAGTATTGTTAGATATACCGTATTTCTTTTTATGTTTTAGTAACTTTTCTTCGGTAACATTTTTTGGATCAAAATAACTATAATCTACCCCTCGATATATTACAACAATTTGATCTTCTAGGATTTGATAATTAATTAATATATGGTGTTTTACAAAATTAGACACAGCTATGATCTTTTCGCCTTTGACCATAACGCTATTATAAAAATGTTTGAAAGGATTTGAGATGTTGTAAATTCCGTGGAATGTTGTTAAGAATTTAGTGCCTGTAGCCTTTGCCGCCATATAACAACTCCAAGCTGGAGCTCTCGATCTTGCATGTACTATATCTACGTTATATTCCTTAATTATTTCTGACAGAATTCTTGCGTTTTTCCATATTGTCAAAGGATTTTTAGTAGCACTATTCATAGAAATATGTGGCACTCCTGCCGCCACTAATTCTTCAACCAATGAACCACCAGATGAGACTACAATAACATTATAATCAACTTTTTTTAACATTTTAGCCACTTCAATTGTTCCTCGCTCTACTCCACCAGAGAATAAAGCTGGAACTACTTGCAAAATAGTGGGTTTATGATATCGTTTGGGTGAATCTGATGAAATCATTAATCTTTTACATAATTAATTTAAATGCGTAAAATATATAATACAGAAAAGAAAAGATTTATCACTTACAATCATCATGAAAGTAGCAAAAAAAATATGCCATCGGTAATTTTTTTGCATGGCTTGATGTCAGGTATGAATGGAAAAAAGGCTATATTTCTTGATAATTATTGTAAAAAACGTGATTATAATTTTATCACATTTGATAATTTTGGTCATGGAGAATCATCAGGTAGATTTCTAGATGAAACGATTGGATCTTGGCTTACAGGGGTTGAATTAGTTTTAAATAAACTTGTAGTGCAACCAGCTATTATCATAGGCTCCAGCATGGGTGGTTGGTTAGCCATTCTTGCTGCTATAAAATTTCCTAATAAAGTTTGTGGTCTTGTTTGTATTGCTCCTGCCCTAGATTTTACAGAAACTATTTGGCAAAACTTAACTGAAATGCAAAAAACACAAATGCAACAACAAAAATACCTTGAGATTAGTGGGCGTAATTGCAACGATAAATATCCAATAAGTTATCAATTAATAATCGAAGCTAGAAATCACTTGTTACTAAATTCAAATAGTATTAATCTTAAGGGAGCTATACATTTAATTCACGGGATGCTAGATGAGGACGTACCTTATACCATCTCAAATAACCTTGCAGAAAAAATTACTAGTGACATGGTAGTGATAAAATTGATAAAAGATGGAGTTCATACTCTTGTACGAGAATCAGAATTAGCTATAATAGCTAATTCTTTGGAAGAAATAATAAACTTATCATTAGAACGATGAATAAACATATATTTGCTAAAATAACTAAAGTTTCCGATTTTTTAAAGATATCGGAAGTAATAGATAAATTAGATCAAGATAGCTTGGTGCTTTTTGATGTAGATGACGTACTTATCATGGATCAAGATGAATATCGCTTAACTCATCCTTATAGGCGGCAGTGGCGTGCTGAAAGCAAAAACCGTCTTACGAGAGAAGAAAGGCATCTTTTATACAGTATTATTTTAAAAAATCGTACTATTCGCTTAGTGGACTATAATATAACTGATATACTAGGTAGATTATGGGAGATACAAATCCCAACTGCTGCTCTGACCAAATTATACACAGGGAAATTTAGTGTTATTGAGGATTTTACCAATTGGCGTCTTACAGAGCTTAAAGGGATAAATATAGATTTTATGAAATCTACTCCGATAAAAGAGGAAATATTAGTTGATGAATTACATATTGGGGGTGGTGTGCCAACGATGAAAGAAGGTGTGATTCTTACAGCCGATGTTGATAAAGGTGCAGTATTAGAGAATATTTTACACAAAAAAAACTACTATCCTAAAACAATAATATTTGTGGACGATATTTTAGAAAATATTGAGTCAGTGGCAAAAATATGTAGCAAATTACAGATTAATTTTTATGGTTTTGAATTTGACGGAGCTTCTTTGATCCCGGAAACAGAACTAGATGAAAAAAGTGAAAAAATTCGTTTTGAGATTTTAGAGAAGGAACATCGTTGGATAACAGATTTAAAACTATAATTATTTTTTTGTGTATATGCATTACTTCTTGCTATGCTATAGCTGAAGAACAAGAGAGTATTGGGGTAAAAGCTACTAAAGTACAAATGGCTGATTTATATAATGTTTTCAGTGTTATAGGACAATGTAAGAGTGGTATGAGCCGTGATTATTATGCAAATGTTTCTGGTAGACTTGATTTACTATCTACTTCCCAAGGAGGTAAGATCCATCAAGGTGATGTTTTGCTTATTATTGACCAAGATTTAGCTATGTCAATTAAGTCACAAGCGGAAGTCTCTTTAAGAAAAGCTATGGCTTCTTATAGCCGTGACAAGGAATTATTTGCCAAAAAATATATTAGTAGTGATGTGCTAGAAAAATCTAATAGCGAGTTAGAAGAAGCTAGGCTTGCTTTTGCTAAAGCAATGAATAGTTACAACGATATGGTTCTTATAGCTCCATTTGATGGATATATTGGTATAATAAAATCCAAAATAGGGGATAAGATAAAACAAGGAGATTATCTTTTTAGCATTATTGCTCAAAACTCTACTACTAATAATATTTTAATGGAGCTACCTGAGGGGCTTTATAATCAGGTGTCAGAATCCACTAATTTAGTGATAACCGATAATAAGGGTGGATTAATTAATGGAAAAATTGCTGAAATCTCACAATATGTTTCAGATAATGGTACTATAAGTGCTAAAGTTATCATTGATTCTAATAGTAATATTGTGCATGGAAGCTATGTAAATATAGATCTAATTCTTAACAAACATAGGAATTTAGCTGTGCCTAATCAATCGGTACAGAGTAATAATAAAGGTGAGTATTTTGTATATAAAGTCAATGACAATAAGGTACAACAACTTTATGTTAAACTTGGCACTAGTTTAAATGGTTTAACAGAGATTATCTCAAGTGAAATTAAGGAAGGAGATATGGTGGTATTGGAAGGGATTACTAAGATTTATGATGGTAGCATCGTCAAATTGTTAGATTAACCTGAATTCATATAACAGGTTACATTGTTAAGCATCAACCGTGAACGATGTCACCGAACTAAGATTAAATTAACAGAGGATTAAAATGGAATATATATTATTAGTTTGTAGTATCGTGGCAATTCTTATTATTGTACAGATGGTTAAGGTTGTACCACAACAACAAGCATGGGTTGTAGAAAAGTTTGGAAAATTTGATAGGGTTCTGCAGCCAGGATTGAATATTTTGATTCCAGTGATTCAGAGAGTAGCCTATAAACACACCCTGAAGGAAGAAGCTATTGATGTTACTGCTCAAACAGCCATTTCAAATGATAATGTTACGTTATTAATAGATGGAGTTTTATATGTAAAAATTGTTGATCCAGTCGCTGCATCTTATGGTGTTAATAGTCCATATTATGCTATCACACAGCTTGCACAGACCACCATGCGTTCAGAAATAGGAAAATTACCATTAGATAGGACTTTTGAAGAACGGGAAACGTTAAACATCGCTATTGTGTCTGCTATTAACCAAGCTGCAATGAATTGGGGGATACAATGTATGCGTTATGAAATTAAAGATATTCAGCCACCACAAACAATACTTAAAGCAATGGAATTACAAGTTGCAGCAGAACGTCAGAAACGAGCTCAAATTTTGGATTCAGAAGGCAATAGACAAGCAAAAATAAACCATGCAGAAGGTGAGAAGGCTCAAGTTGTATTAAATTCTGAAGCTTCCTATACTGACCAAGTAAATAGAGCTAGAGGTGAAGCTGAGGCAATAGGATTAGTAGCAATGGCTACTGCTAAAAGTATTGAAGTTATTGCCGCATCTATTCAAAAGTCTGGGGGTAATGACGCAGTATCTTTAAAAATTGCTGAACAATATATAAATGCTTTTGGTGAGTTAGCCAAAGATAGCAATACAGTAATTCTTCCGGCAAATCTTTCTGAACCAGGAAGTTTTATAACTCAATCTTTAAGCATTTTTGATCAGCTAAAATCAGTGAGCAATAAGAAATTGTCTAAGGAATCTTCTATGAAGAAACAAACTAGTGCTAGTGAGTAATTACTTATTTAACTTGAATTCGACATAAAAATAATTATTATTCTAAGCATTTTCGAATGTCAACCCTAACAGGGACTATATTGATAACAAGTTATATCGAACTCAGGTTACAATAATCAGGTTACAATAAATTTAGGAGAAAATTTAATGACATACGTGCCTATAGTAGTTGAACAAACCCCTAGAGGGGAAAGAGCCTATGATATATATTCTAGGTTGTTAAAAGAACGTATCGTTTTTGTTTGTGGTCAAATTGAAGATTATATGGCAAATGTAGTGGTTGCACAATTACTGTTCTTAGAGGCAGAAAATCCAGAAAAAGATATTTTCATGTATATTAATTCTCCTGGTGGTGTTGTAACTTCTGGTTTAGCAATTTACGATACTATGCAATATATTAAACCTAAGATTTCTACGCTTTGTATAGGTCAAGCTTGTTCTGCAGGGTCTTTGTTGCTTACGGCTGGTGAGAAAGGTATGCGTTATTCCTTGCCACATAGTCGTATAATGATCCATCAACTGTCAGGTGGTTACCAAGGGCAAGCTACAGATATAGAAATTCATGCTAAAGAAACCATGAAATTAAAAAGAATGCTCAATAACTTGTATGTCAAGCATACAGGACAAGAACTAGATTCTATTGAAAAAAGTATGGAACGTGATAATTTCATGGATCCCGAAGTAGCTAAATCATTTGGACTAGTTGATGAAATTATCACCGATAGAGCAAAAATCTTAGTAAGAAAATAGTTTAAAAGGCTGTTAGATGTTATGGATTCCCGCTTACGCGGGGGGAAAATGACATTGTACCGAGTCTTGACTCTATTCATCCATCGACGATGCTCCTATTAGTGGCAGTTCATTATTATGATTAGTACAATAAATCTCTTCGTAAGTAGTATTCCCTATATATTTTTTTACTTCTTTATGATTCATTTGTTCAGTAAATAACATTAATTTTTCGTTATTTTCGTTTATATAAGTTTTATGAGCAACTAATCTAACATCATTACTACAATCTTTTGCTTCATAAATACCATGTTTTTTTAAGTACTTAATGCCATTTTCAGCATTTTTTCTTGAAGTAAAACCTTTTCTTAGAATGTTCTCCCACTTACTAAGATCATCTAATTTTAAACTAGAATCAATAGCAGCGTATAAATTAGGAAATATATTAATTGCATCTAATAACTTAATTTTAGTCTCTGCATTGATTATCCATCCAGCATCTTTATCTTTATTAACCGGATTTATCGATTGTTCTAAAAGAATTTTTTTACTTAATTTGAAATATTGGTCTATTTTTTTAGGGTCATAGCTATCAATTATATCATCATACAAAGACAAAATTTGTGTTGGTCTAGTTTTTTCTTTTGGAACTCTTTCTTCTATCTGTAACTCTTCGTCATTACTTAGAGTTATTTCATCCAGTTTTTTATGTTCAATTTCTGCTTGTTTTTCTGGATACGATTCCTGAAGATTATCTAAAAGTTCCTTATAAATTTCTAAAATGTGTTTGTGAAATAAGTATAAAGGATCGTTTGATTTATAGGATATAGCTAGATCTATATATTTTAAGGCAATGTCATAATTGAAACCATTAGAATATAATACTGATAGCTTATAAAACAGTGCTGATGTTATATCAGAATCAAGCTTTTTTATAATTGCACTGACATTCTCAACACGATTATCTAATAATAATCTAGCTTCTGCCTGAAATTCAGGTGAGATTTTGTTAAACTCTTCTTTTTTCGCTATTACCTCATGTTTTAATATTGACCTATAAGATTCTATGTGTTCTTCATCATTTAATGATATAGCCAATTTAAGATTGATAATAACTATATTGTGCTTATCTGTATAACAAAAATCTTTTATTAATTGCAAATCAGTATATTCTTGGTTATTTAAAACATCTTTAATCATCTTTACACAAGGTAACGCATCTGAATGTTTATTAAATAGAGCCTCTGCTTTATTATAGTCTCCTATTGTAATGTATAGACTATATAAATTAATGACAGTATCTGGATCAGGATTATATTGATAATATTTTTAAAACAATCTATAGCTTCTAAGGGTTTATTCTCAGCCATTAGTAGCTTACCGTTATTCCAGTAATGATTGGCTTGTAATACTGTAAAATCTTGTTGTTTATCAATCTCATGAAGTTGAGAAGAACGTATTAGTTGATCTGTAATGTTTAAAAAATATTTTGTCTCTTCTATATTATGAATATTAATAAAATATTGTGTTAAGTTTTGGGAAAGTATTATTGACTCTTTAAAGAGTTGCTTATTACGAATTACTTGTAAAGTATCTTGATCCATTGATCCAATAACTTTGGTAAAATCAAAAAACAATTCAATAAATAGTGTGCTCTTATCTATAGAATCTATAATTAATAGGAAAGACTTTTTTATACAGTGTATATCCTTAGGTATTACTGTGTCTTTTGATTTATAGTTGTGTAAGTTTAGTAATGCTTCGGCATAAGACGTCCATACATTTTCACTTTGACGTATATTTAAACTATTTTGGGTAGAGATTACTTTTACTATATCATCATTTGGCTTCTTAAATGTGATGCTTGGATTAGTTGGATGAATTTTGCTAATTTTAATATCGCCATAGTCTCCAATAAATTGGGCAAATGGTTTGTTGTATATATACTGCCTCCCCTTATATTCTTGATAAGAACATAAATTAACAAGCAAAGCTTCTGTTGTTAGTTCTATATCAGTTCCCAACATTTTTTGCTTAATTAGTGCCATTAACACTTCAGGATGAGCATTAGAACAAATATTGTCTATAAAATCTTTATTACTTTGTCTTGTTGGAAGTGATTCAAGTGAATTAAGATTTACTTTAAATTCTCTTTGTAGTAAAAGCTGAAATTTTTTTTGCTCATATAATTTGCATTTTAATTAATGCAATAACTTTTTTGCATTAGAAGTCTAATTTTGACAACTATATATAAAATCCTTAATTATCGGTACAATAAACTGTTTGAATTTGCTACCACTAAATAAGCCGTAATGCCCAACTCCCTTTTGTAAATGATATTTTTTCATTGTCATAGGAATACCGGAACACAAATCTAATGCAGCTTTAGTTTGTCCAACCGCAGCTATATAGTCATTCTCGCCTTCGATACCTAGTAAAGCACAATTTGTTATATTTTTTAAATGAACTTTACGATTTTTTGAGACAAATTCATTTTTGGCAAGAGCAAAATCTTTAAATACTTCTTGTATTGTTTGGAGATAGAATTCCGATGTTATATCCATAGTGGCTAAATATTCATCATAAAATTTTATGGTATGATTAGCTTTTTCAAGGTTGCCATCTAGCAAATTTTGTAGTAAATCCAAATGCGAATTAATATGCCGAGGAATATTTAAACTGATAAAACCCATAAGTTGTAAAAACCCTAGATAGACATTTCTTCCGTAACCAGGATAGTTAAAGGGGACGGATGTAATCATCATTTGGCAAAACCATTGCATGCTTTTATGGATTGCAAACAAGTCAACATCTGTAGGATTAAGCCTTGCATCAATAGGACCACCTATCAGAATCATTGACCGCGGCACATTTACATCATTATTTGCAGACATTATACTAATGGCAGCTAGAAGGGGGACTGTTGGTTGGCATACTGCCATAGTGTGCAGATTTGGTCCTAGAAACGTCATAAACTCAATTAAGTAGTCTATAAAATCATTTAAGTTAAATTTACCAAGTTGATTAGGTATAGTGCTTGCATCAAGCCAATCTGTAATATATACATCTGCATAGGGGAGCATTTCAGTTACAGTGTCCCTAAGTAAAGTAGCATGGTGTCCTGACATTGGAGCAATTATTAATAACTTTGGCATTTCTTGCTTAATACCAATTTTGCTAAAATGCTTTAATTGACAAAATGTTTTAGTAGCAACTGTTTTTTCTTTAACAACATAAGACGTACCATCAATAATACATTCATTAATGTTAAATTCTGGCTTCTTGTATGTTCTAGTCATCCTTTCAGCAAGTGTCAAATATGCTAACATAACGTGAGTATAGCCGCTATCTTTTACAGGATTATTACTATTTTTAAACCACTGCTCTAAAATTTCTATGTTTGCTTGCATTGGAATAAGCATAGTTTTAAAGCCTTCTAGTGCATAATAAAGATTATTAGAACTGCCATTATGCATAATATTTGTCCTTTAGAAGTCTGTTTATGCTTTAATTTTATATAATTAAGTGTTAATAATATACTCAAATACTGCAATATTCAAATGATTTACCCCAATTTGGGATAAGAATTGATAAATTCTTATCCCGAATTTGCGTATTTGAGTATTAGTGCTAATGAATTATTATGATAATATAAAGGTGATGCATAAAAAAATTGTGGCGATTATTGGTAGACCCAATGTAGGGAAGTCTACGCTCTTTAATCGTTTGGCTATCAGGAAAAAGGCTATCGTACATGATCTCCCGGGGGTAACACGTGATCGAAAATATGCTGATGCTCAAATTGGATCATTCGATTTTATGGTAATTGATACTCCTGGTTTAGAAGAAGCGGAAGGTGCGAAATTAGAATATAGAATGATGCAGCAGACTGTAGAAGCCATTCTAGAAGCAGATTTACTATGCCTTATGGTGGATGGCAAAAATGGTGTATTACCGGAAGATAAGTTTTTTGCTAATTTTATCAGAAAATATGATAAAAAATCTGTGTTGATTGTCAATAAATGTGAAGGACGGTTTGATTTTGCTAAAGAATACTACAAGCTTGGTTTTGATAATGTAGTGCCAATTTCTGCAGAACATGGTGTTGGTATGGCAGATTTACACGATGCAATAACTGAAAAATTAGGAGATGAGGAACTAGAGGAAGAATTAATCGACCCAATAAAGGCTGACTATATACAAATAGTGGTGAGTGGTAGACCAAATGCAGGAAAATCTACTTTTATTAATAGTATTATTAATAATGAAAGATTGTTAACAGGACCTGAAGCCGGTATAACAAGGGAATCTATAGAAATTGATTGGCTATATAATGATAATAAATTTAAATTAATTGATACGGCTGGTCTAAGAAAAAAGGGAGCTATTAACAAGTCCTTAGAAAAATTATCAGCTTCTGATACTATTAATAGTATTAAGTTTGCTAATACTGTTATTTTGATGGTTGATGCACAAATGAATTTGGAGCAACAAGATCTAAATATTGCTAGTTATGTTATAGAGCAAGGCAGAAGCCTGCTTATAGTAGTTAATAAGTGGGATTTAATTGAAGGGAAAAATAGAGATAAATTTAAGGAAGAATTTCTTTATAAGATGGAAACCAATCTACCACAAGTTAAGGGAGTATCGATAATATTCATATCAGCCTTAAAAAAGCAGAATATTAATATGGTACTAGATGAGGCTATAAAAGTTTATACTTTATGGAATAAAAAAATTGCTACTAGTAAACTGAATAATTGGTTAGGTTTTGTCCTTGAACAACATCCACTGCCCTTACAAAAAGGCGGTAGACGTGTTAGAATTAAATATATGACTCAAACAAAAATTCGTCCACCAACCTTTAAACTATTTTCCAATAACCCTGAGAAAATCACTGATAGTTATACTAGGTATCTTATAAACAACTTGCGGGCAGCGTTTAATTTACCAGGTGTGCCAATAAGATTTACTTATACTAAAACTGAGAATCCATATGTAAAGTCATAGGTCTAATATGAGTAGAGTTAATTAATTTCCATTCAGAAGATAACCAATTATTTTGAAAAAGAGTTTATCATGAATAAGGGATAGTACTACTTCTATGGTAATTAATATTATAATGATCCATTCAAGTCTAGTTGAGTGTTTATAGTTTAAGTCATTTGACAAAATGTTATAGAGTTCATGGATCATGTTCAGTCGATGGTTAAGAATATTCTGACGAATTTGAATATCTTGAAACTCTGCAGTCATTAAGTATAAAGGTTCATAACTAGGACGACGCCAAAAAAATTCAGGAGTATCTAGTATATCGCTGTGTAAATTAATAGAATATCGTTCGTTAAATAATATGCCAATTTGTTGAGATATTTCCTTTTTTGAAATTGATACACTGCCAGTGCTGGCTAGCTCTTGTTGAATCGGTGTTGTTTTTACAATTAAATTACTTACTGATTTTTCTAGTACACTAAGTTTAACTGACTGAGCTAAAGCATGCGATATAGATAATTTTATAAAAGTTGATTTATCTGCTAGAATGATTTGGTTTTTTTCTTCATCTATAAAGGTTTTACCTGTAGTTTCATCATAATCAAAATAGATAAAGTCAGACATTATCTCATCAGTTTGATTAGCTTGCAGAGCTACTATATCGTCTAGAATCATTTTCTCTTGGCTTTCTTCAGCTCCCCATATAGTAACACAGCCAAATGGGAAAAAGAAAACATCTATAGGATCTAAGTTTTTTACTTGTTCTTTTTGAATATATAGTACATCATCAAAGTGTTTAGGTTCAAGACCAATCTTATTGAGATTTATTACTAAGTCATTCATCTTATATTCAGAAGTCGTACAGTAGGAAGCACATCTCATATAATAAATAATTTATAGCAAACAACTATTGCATCAGTATAATATAGTATTATAAAACTTATTAAAGTCAATTAAAATATCATAGTTGGTAATTATGCATGAAATATTAACAAATAGAGCAATTATTGAAGTTGTGGGTGATGATGCGATGAATTTTTTGCATAATTTGACAACTAATGATATAAAAAATAATAATTATTGTTATAGTTATGCTCTAAATAATCAAGGAAGGTATTTATTTGATTTTTTTGTATTAAAACTATCAGCAACAAGACTTTTTATTGATATAAATGTTAATCAGTCTGATTTATTTAAAAATCACTTAGTGCAGTATAAATTACGTGCTAAAATTGAAGTGAACGACTTAACTAACATCTATCAGGTTATTTACTCAAAACAACAGTTGGAATTTAATGGATACAAAGACCCTCGTTATGAGCAACTCGGTTTCCGTTCCATTGTTAGTAAAGATGTACCAATAACTGCAGGAACAGCAGGACTATACCTGCAAGATAAATATAATTTTGCCATAGTTGATGGGTATGAGGATCTAATTTTCAACAGATCCATTCCGGTCGAATATGGCTGTGAGGAATTAAACGCTGTAAGTTACACTAAGGGTTGCTATATTGGACAGGAAGTTATTTCAAGAACAAAATACCAAGGAGTAGTAAGGAAAAAAATATTTAAATTATACTCTCCTTCCCCTTCGAATTGCCTCCGTAAAACTGTGGGGGATTCGCGTGCTCACGTACTAGATGTACGCTCCGCTCACTCACCCCTTGTTTTACGTTCCAATTCGAAGGGGAAGGAGAGTATATCTGCTACTACAGACAGTTTAGATATCTCAAAAGATGATGAAATTATGGCAAATAATACAAAAATTGGAGTAGTATGTTCAAGCTATAAGAATAGTGCAATAGCTTTAATTAGAGTGGACGACTATCATTCATTACAAAACACAGTTATTACTGTAAAAAACCAAATTGTTTCTTTGTGCGTTCCACCTTGGCGTTCATATATGACTATTTAGGAACTTATGACAATATCGAGAACTTAATAAAGTTAGCTATAGATATATCTGAGTGATAATTTTATTTTCTTCAATGTCTCATGAAAAAATTTCTCAGTTGCCTTTAGATCGGTCATCATTTGGTCTACTGTTTTGACTATTTGGGTAGCTTCTTGTTGTATCTCGCTCGATTCAGGTAATTGTTGTTGTACTAAAACCCATTTTTCATAACAAACACTTATTTTTGTATTGTTCTCTAACTCTTCTAATCCTGTACTAAATGATTTTATTTTTTGTTCTAGCAAGTTAATTGCAGATTGTAATTTATCCAAGGTTTCTTGATATTCATTAATTTCCTGCTTAAAAGGCTCATTAGTAAAATCCTTGGACAATTCATCTTCCAACTCTTCAATGGTTGGTAGGGCAGTTTTAATATTTTCTGGCAAGCTTTCAGTCAACTTATATTCAGCAAGACCAATCGGCTTAGTCATGTCCCGCAGTGCATATTCAGCAAGTACTTGATCTTTGGTCTTACATAATATCAAACCAATGGATGGGTTATCTGTTGGGTGTTTTATTTGATCGTCAATTATAGATAAATAGAAATTTATTTTGCCGGCATGCTCTGGTTCAAATTCAACTGCTTTAATTTCGATTGCTATGAAACACCGAAGCTTTAAGTGATAGAAGAGTAAATCTAGGTAATAATCTTTTTTACTAACTTTTAAATGATGTTGACGTCCTATAAAAGAAAATCCGCTACCTAATTCCATAAGAAACTTTTCAATGTGTGCTATTAGGCTCTTTTCTATCTCTCTTTCATGTGCATCCTGACCTATACTTAAGAAATCAAAGGAGTAGGGATCCTTTAGAATTTGGTTAGCTAAATCTGATGTTGGAGATAGTAACTTTTCTTTAAAGTTAGTGATGGCTTTCCCGTGACGTTTATAAAGATTCATGTCAATCTGATGTATCATTACGGCACGTGACCAACCATACTGCACGGCTTGCTGCATATAAAATATCCTTGCTTCCTGCTCTTTTACTCTTTCCATTAAAATAACATGATGATACCATGGCAATTCTCCAGCAAGTTGCTGGAGAATTGTATAGTCCTGATATAGTTCAGCAAATCGACGCATATTATGTAAATTGGTAACACTAAAGCCTTTCATATCTGGAAATGTTTTTAACAGATCTTTACTTAAATTATGAATAATTTTTGTACCCCAATCTTGATTACGTTGTTTCTGTAAAATCTCGCTACCAATATGATGGTATAAGATTATTAGCTCCTTGTTAACTGACAAAGCTGCCTTATAACGACTTATAATTACACGGTCTTTTAACTGTTCTAAAAACTCTTTATATTCTGTAGTTATAATATTTTTATCCACGGTGGTTCTTAATTTATTGATTCCCTAACGTAATCACTATACTATTAATTCAGGATAATGATAACTCTTAAAAAAATGTGAGCAAGAGTAATGTATTGAGGAATGAAAAAAAATAAGCAACCTTGCAAAAATAATGAAAATTGTTATTAGTGGAGCATAAAAATCTGTTATATTTATTATATATAGTTAACCCTAGGAGGACACAGTATTAGTAGCAATGAGAAAGAACAGCAAGATACCATATGAGTAAGATTATATTTTTAAATGGATGTGGCTCTGCTGGTAAAACATCTATTGCAAGAGCAATACAGTATTTAAGTAAGGATTCTTGGCTTACTTTTGGCATAGATACTTTTATTAGTATGACACCATTACCATGCTCATCTGATGATAAACCGGATGTTAGATACTTTTCCTTCGTTCCGGGGATAAATGATCGTGGACACCAACCATGCGTGTTGAAACTAATCCAAAAGGTGAACAGCTCTTTGGTATCATGCCAGATTTTGCCAATCTACTTGCAAGTCGTAACAATAACCTTATCATTGATGAAGTCTTATTTGAAGATGCTTGCCTCAAATCTTATATAAAAAGCTTGAATGGCTATATTGTCTATTTTGTTGGAGTTTTTTGTGATCTTTCAAAAGTGATGCAGGAGCGAGAAATTTTACGCTGTGATCGTGCTATAGGTTTATCTAATGACCAAATAGATAGGGTCCACGTAGAGGTAGCCTGCGAGAATATGATTTAACAGTTGATACTACTAGCAAGTCACCTTTTGAGATTGCCAAGCAAATTCTGATTTTTGTAGAGGAGAATCCTGCACCACAAGGTTTTATAACTATGCATGAGAGATTACAGTTATGACGCTTCCCTTAAAACCTTTTTATTTTTTACGTCATGGTGAAACAGATTGGAATCGACACCATATTTACATGGGTTCGCAGGATATTCCTCTTAATCAAACTGGAGAAAACCAAGCACGGGAAGCCTCTGATATTCTTGGAAAAAAGGGTATAAAGCATATTGTTAAAAGCCCGCTTATGAGAGCATACAGGACTGCTGAGATCGTCAATGAAAAGCTAAAGGTTGATATTATAATTGTCCCGGAGTTAGCAGAATGTTGTTGGGGTGAATATGAAGGCAAGTCCGTTGATGATAATATTTGGAAAAGATGGCGAGATGGCAATACTCACCAAGGAGCAGAATATGTAAATGATTTTGACAAGAGAGTTTTGTGTGCTTTAAATAGTACGATCAGCTTTCAAGAGCCCGTTTTAATTGTTGCACATAGTGGAGTTTATTATGCTATCCAAAGACTTTTAGGATGGTCAATTATACATCTTAAAAATTGTTCTGCTATTTTTCACAGTCCACCAATCGGACAAAGTCAATTATGGTCTATATGTGAACTAAGTTAACCTCAGGTTAGTTGTGAGGAGGAGATTTATGAGTAATATCAAAATTCGTTACTGTGCAATGGAGGACCTCTCTTGCATGTTGCCTCTCATGGAACAACTTGGGTATAGGTCTTCAGAGGATAGAAAAATTGATCATTATTATGAAGTTATAGCCAAGAAAAAATAAGATAAACCTTGTTACAGGATATGTTATGAATATTCATTTTGAAAAAGCTAACTTAAGTCATAAAGACACTATTTTTAACTGGTTAAAAGAACCCCATGTTCAGGAATTTTGGGATAATAGCCAAGAACATAAAGATGATATTTTAAATTTCATCAACGGTCGTATAAAACCTTCAAGTTATGCAGATGGTCTATACACATATTGGATTGGGTGTATCTACAACGAACCTTATTGCTTGGTCATGACACTACAAGAAAAGCAGGAATATTCTATACCACTACTCAAAAAAGCTTATCTTTCAAAGCATGGTCACACCTATAGCATGGATTATACCATTGGTAATATAGCCTATTTTGGCAAAGGATTAGGGGCAAAAAATTTAGAAGTGTTTATTGATTTTATTAAAAGTAGTTATGATAGCCAAGCTGATACTTTTTTTATCGATCCAGATGTCACAAATCCAAGGGCTAGACATGTTTATGAAAAGGCAGGATTTAAATATATCGATGATTTTATTATGGAAGGGGAGGGAGTATTTGCTGGACGCAAAACACATTTTTTAGTAAAGCGATTGTAATCAATGGTACAAATTAATACCAAAATAAAGAATACAGTAAAGTTTCAGGAAAATATTTTAATCCGGCTTGCTGAAACTACTGACATTTCATCATTTGTCGCTCTGTCATATAAAAAGCGTCGTGCTTATGAAAAAGTTCAGCCACAGTTTTGGAAATATGCCGGTCCTGAAGCTGAGAAATCTCAAAAGCAATGGTTCGAAGAGTTATTGAGGTTAGACGATCACATTATGCTAGCTGCAGTTTACAAAGAAAAAATATTAGGTTTCATCATCGGTAGATTAATGTCAGCACCAAAAGTCTATAACCCGGGTGGACTAACGCTTATGATCGATGATTTTTGTGTGGAAAGTAAACACGATTGGAATTCTATTGGTCAGAAATTGATTAAGGAAATCAAGAAACTCGCAAAAACTAAAAATGCTACTCAGTTTCTTGTCGTTTGTGGTGCATATGACGAACCCAAACGTAATTTCCTTAAAAGCATGGGCTTAACTGTAGCTTCTGAATGGTATGTGGGAAGAATTATGTGATTACAGGAATGAATCATGTTACTTTAGCTGTAGTTTGATCAGTCTTGTGAGTTTTTTCGTAATACTCTGCTGCTTTAAATAATTATTTTTTTAATATCATGGATTCACGTATTAAATGGTAATACTTGCGTTCGCCCGCCTCTTATTTGTTGTTTCCATTCTTCAAATCATTATGGGTATACTCCCCAAATCTAACTTAAAACAATAGAAATCAGTTGTGTTTATTGTGAATTTTATTATAATGAACTATTTAAAGCCTTTATTTTAACTCAAGGTTATCTTAAGGCACGAATATTACTGACTTTAATATAAGGAAAAATGCATTCTTAAAGCGGCTAACGCGAATGCATTTAAAACCTTTCTAAAGCTAAAAACATCTATTAGCGAGGAGACAATAGGTCGACGAAGCAATATAGTTTCACTGAATTTAGGATAAGAATTGACAAATTATTATCCCGAATCCGCGTGACTACGTGGGAATGACACCCTAGACCTAGGCTATTAAACCGATGTCTTACATCGATATTTGAGATTAAATTAGTAGATTTAAGGACGGTTATGTATAGAATTAACTTTATTATTATAATCTTATCTTTCATGCTTACAGGTTGTCTGCCAGCTGTTTTTACTGCAGCAACTACCTCTACTCTTGCAGTTGCAAAAGATCAATCAATTGCGGAGACAATTGATGACGTAAAAATAGCTACAAAAATCAAAGCTTCTTTTATAAAAAATAATTTCAGGGAATTATATACTAAGATTAAGGTTGAGGTAAATCAGGGTAGGGTACTACTGACTGGAATCATAGACAAAAAAGAAGATGCATTAAAAGCTGTAGAAATTGTGTGGGGTGAAAAAGGAGTTTGTGAAGTTATTAATGAACTAATAATAGATAAAAAAAGTGATCATTTTGACTTAGTGCAATATACTAAAGATGCTATGATTACTAGTCAGATCAAGGTTAGAACTTTTGTTAACCGAGATATAAAATGGGTAAATTATACCATTGTTACAGTGAATGATATAGTATATATATTTGGTATAGCAAGGTCTGAGGAAGAATTAGAAAAAGTTACTTCTATTGCTTCCCAGATTAATGGTGTGGCAAGGGTTGTCTGTCATGTTAAAATAAAAGAAACTGAAGAAAATGATAATAAATAATCTCAATTCGATATAACTTGTCATATCAAATTCAGGTTAAATATGATATAAATGAAAGTGAAACTTAGATATATTCTTTTGTTGTTAGTTTATTGTATAGGGCTTAGCTCTTGTTCTACTAAGCTTAGTCTATATCGTAAATTATCGCAGGAAGATCCTAAAAATGTTCATTATAAGGGGCATTATAAGATAGGTAAAAAATATACTATCAAAGGTAAGACTTATAAACCTAAGGAAGATATTAATTGCAACCAAGTAGGTATAGCATCTTGGTATGGTTCTAAACATAAATTTCATGGAAAAAAAACAGCAAATGGTGATACATATAATAAACATATGCTAAGTGCAGCCCATCCTAGTTTGCCATTACCTAGTTTGGTTAAAGTGACTAACTTAAGTAATAATAAATCTCTTATTCTTATGGTTAATGATCGCGGTCCTTTTAAAAAGAACCGTATTATAGATGTTTCGGAAAAATCTGCTAAAATTTTAGGATTTAAAAAACAAGGTACAGCAAAGGTTAGAGTACAATATATGCATAAGGAGACTAAAGAATTTTTGAATAATATTGCTTTAAAGCCTAAGGAAAATTGTATTGCAAAAAAGAAAGTAGCCAATCCTAAATGTAGCGTTAATTGTCATATTAAATTAGTAAATCTAAAACATAAATTGGCAGTTAACCCTTGATGATTTTTGTATTATAGTGTATGCCCAAATTGGAAAACCAATTCTTCAAGCTTTTATAGGAGTATACATGATTGTTTTTGGGAAATATAAATTAAATAGTCCTCAGTATCTTGAGTCTTATAGGAAGATGTTGTTGCTTAGAAGATTCGAAGAAAAATGTGGGCAGTTTTATGGTATGGGTCTAATAGGTGGGTTTTGTCACTTATATATTGGACAAGAAGCGATAATTACTGGTGTGGATTTAGTAAAACAGCTTGGTGATAGTACTATTACCAGTTACAGGGATCATGCTCATATTATTTCAGCAGGGACTGAAGTAAAATACGTATTAGCAGAACTGATGGGTAAAGAGACTGGTTGCTCGAAAGGCAAGGGTGGTTCAATGCATCTGTTTGACGTAGAAAACAAATTTTACGGTGGACATGGTATTGTAGGGGCTCAAGTACCTATAGGTACAGGCCTAGCTTTTGCTGAAAAATATCGAAATACTAATAATGTATGTTTTACTTTCTTGGGAGATGGGGCAGTTAATCAAGGTCAAGTATATGAAGCTTTTAATTTAGCGGCGTTATGGCACTTACCTGTAGTTTATATTATTGAAAATAATCAATATTCAATGGGTACTTCAGTAGCTCGTTCTACCTTTATGACTGACCTTTACAAGAAAGGGGAGTCATGTGGTATTACGGGATTTAGACTAAATGGTATGTCGTTAGAGTCAGTTTATGATTATGTTCGGCAGGCTGCGGAGTTTGTTAGAAATGATGGTGGACCAATAATATTAGAAATGGATGCTTATCGTTACAGAGGACATTCAATGTCTGATCCAGGTAAATACCGTAGTAAGGAAGAAGTGGAAAACTATAAAGAACAGGACCCATTATCACAAGTGAAAAATATAATTCTGGCTAATAAATATGCTAGTGAAGAGCAGTTAAAAGAAATTGAGAAAGAGGTTAAAGAGGTCATTGCAGAAGCAGTTGAGTTCTCAGAAAGATCGGCATTACCGGATGAAGAAGAGCTATATACGAATATTTACGTTGAATGAGTAGAAACATGTTACAAACGACAGTACGGGAAGCCTTACGTGCAGCAATGCAAGAAGAAATGTTAAGAGATGATAGTATCTTTATTATGGGAGAAGAAGTTGCTCAGTACCAAGGAGCGTATAAGATAACCCAAGGGTTATTAGAGCAGTTTGGTTCAAAAAGGGTAATTGATACGCCAATAACAGAACATGGTTTTACTGGTGTGGCTATTGGAGCGGCATTTGCTGGGCTTCGTCCCATTGTTGAATTCATGACATTTAATTTTGCCATGCAAGCAATGGATCAAATAGTTAACTCTGCAGCTAAAACTCATTATATGTCTGGTGGAACTATTAAATGTCCAATAGTATTTCGTGGACCAAATGGGGCAGCAAGTCGAGTTGCTGCCCAACATAGTCACAATTATACAGCTTGTTATAGTCATATTCCGGGGCTTAAGGTAGTAGCTCCCTATAGTGCAGAAGATCACAAAGGGCTTCTAATGACTGCTATTCGTGACGATAACCCGGTTGTTTTTCTAGAAAATGAAATTCTCTATGGATATAGTTTTGAAGTCCCAGAAATAATAGAACCAATTCCATTTGGTCAGGCTAAGAAACTTATTGAAGGTGATGATGTCACAATAGTAACATTTTCTTTGCAAGTTAAGTTGGCTTTAGATGCAGCAAATAGCTTGTATGATAGTGGTATTAACTGTGAGGTAATCGACCTAAGAACTATCAAGCCCTTAGATATAGAAACTATATTAGAGTCGGTTAAAAAAACTAATCGGTTGGTTGTTATAGAGGAAGGCTGGTTTTTTGTAGGTGTTGGTGCAACTATAGCTAGTATGGTAATGAACCAAGCATTTGATTATCTAGATGCTCCTATAGAGATTATCTCGGGTAAGGATGTTCCTCTACCATATGCTATTAATCTAGAGAAATTAGCACTGCCAACTATAGAAGATGTTATTAGTGCTGTGAAGAAAGTGTGTTATACTAGCTAGACTTCAAGAATTAAGGTCGTCAGTTTAACCACTACCGATATCATTCCCGCGTGGATCACTAGTATGTTATTCTCTCGTAGGCGGAAATCCATAATATCTAATAGCCTTTGCAGGCTATTTTTTGGATTCCCGCTTTTAGCTAGGAATGGCATCTTTCTGCCATTTAATAGTTTGGTGATGTATTTAGTAATATACTAATAATTTGGTCGATAAGATCAGAGTTAGCATTAATGTAGTCTTCAGTTAACTTTAATAACGCAAGCAGATTGGCTTTAGAAGCATTATCCATAGCACTTGTCTTTTTATCAAGTTCAAATTGTAGGCGGCAGGAATTACCATAAATTTCCCCTAATTCAGCATTATACAAACCTTGAGCTTGCATCATTCCGCTAATTAAATTAGCTTTTATTACCCAACCAATAACCCCTGATTTACATAAATCTTTTGACTCTATGCCTAGTTTTGTAAATCCTGTACCAAGTGATATGAGTACGATATCTTTTTGAGTTAGTGTATCATCTAGTTCATAAGCTAAATTAGCAGCTGTCAACTCAGGATTACTGGCAAACATACCCCCATCTACTTGATAACTGCTGTTATTATACGCATTAGTTAGAAGCTTTGGTGCAAAGAATATAGGGGCAGCACTGCTAGCTGCTGCAATATTACTTATCAAAAAATTATTATTAGGGTCTTTAAGTGCCTGCTTTCTAGTCCACACCTGTGGTAAATTAGTATCCAAATTATAGGAAGTAACAGCCGTAGGGTTTATTAGTTGGCTCATCCTAGTATTACCAAAAAGCCCTATTAATATCTTGTCATATTGATTACGATCGTATTTTGGTCCCCAAAGACCAAAACCAGTATATATTTTTCTAAACATGGAAGCGTAAAAAATATCTTTAGACTTTTGCATATATATATCTAAAATGTCAGAAGCTTTATATTTTGGCTGTCCTGATTCATTAGGTGTAGCGAGAGCTAACACCACAAGTCCACCTGTAGAAGTACCTACCATAAGGTCGAATAACTCACTGGCAGGTTTACCACTTCGATTTTCAAACTCTGCAACAATACGTGCTGGTATAATACCCTTAACCCCACCGCCATCTATTGATAGTATTCTAACAGCTTTCTTTTTAAGAATAGATATATTTTTTGTTACTAAAGGACATAAGTTGGCAGAAATTAAAGGAGAGTCTTTTTTGCTATATTGCATCTGTTTTTTAGGAGTACAAGCAGTAAATACTACTAATATAAGTAAAAATATCATGACATTTTTCATAATAACCTAAGAACATTTAATTTATAAAAAGTTAAGACTTAATTTTATAGACACTATAAAATACATATTTTGTCATCAAGATAATTCAGGTTACCCCAGCATTCAGGATAAGAATTAACTAATTCTTATCCCAAATTCGCGTTAAACTGTATATTTACAGGGAAATTTGCACAGCCAATAGTTAATGTGCATAGTAGGTATTAACTACGAACGATGATATTAACGTTCAATATGTTGTGTTTTTCTCTTTTCATCTCCTATTCTTTGTACAAATTTGGCAGTTGTAGTAGGAGTTTTCTTTTGTGTTTTTTCCTTAACTTCTTTAGTCTTAAGTGTAATAGGTTTGCTGTCCACGTGTTCTGAAAGGCCATATTGCCCAACATTCTTGCCGGTTAATACATAAGTCACATAATCTATCATATGTTTTATAAAATTGCTAAGCCCTCCTATAGAATGAGCTTCTAGCTGAAACCATGTTTTCCCGTCTTTCGTTTTTCCAACTAAAAATTCCCTAAATATTTCTCCAGCTTGCACTGATGCATCTGGCTCAGCTTTATTACCTCTATGATGTGAAGAGATTCGTTCTTTAACTAATCCTAAATCTTTTAAGGTATCATACATATCTCCATTGTCCTCAACCATTACATGAGCTCCTTTTAGAAAATCACCCGCATGCTGCAATACAACTTTTTTCATTATATCTATTATTACACCAGCTTTTTCAAGGCTACCCTTTGGATATATAGATTTTTCAGGTGTTTTGATTATATTATGTATAAGTTTTTCTTTACTGTCTGCTGGATTTATGTTAAGACCCTTAACACGATCAACTAAAAGATTTTTTAAATCTTCAATATTTAATTCCGAATATCTAGTAAAAAATTCTTTTATAGTCATAAATATTCCATGTAAAAATATTAAATTGTGCTATTTAATAATATTTGGTTTTGTAGCTTGAATAGATCAGAGGAAGCAAACCTCGCCAATTTTAGCATATCATAAAATTGCTCTTCGGAGAAGGGGGTTTTTTCTGCTGTGCTTTGAATTTCTATTATATTTCCATTGCCTGAGAAAACAAAATTGGCATCTACTTCCGCGTTGCTATCCTCTAAATAATCAAGATCAACTATGGGCTGTCCTTTATATATACCGCATGAAATAGCGGCTACTTGGCTAATTAAAGGATTAGTTTTAAGTATTTTTCTAGCAATTAATGATCTAATCGCTAAATGAAGTGCAATATAGCTACCAGTAATTGCCGCTGTTCTAGTTCCACCATCGGCATTAATTACATCACAATCAATGATAATTTGTTTTTCTCCTAAGGCTTTTAGATCAATTGCAGCACGCATCGATCTACCGATTAGTCTTTGAATTTCTTGCGTCCTACCTGACTGCTTTCCTTGCGTCGATTCACGCTTTATACGCTGGTGGGTTGAACTTGGTAACATACCATATTCGGCAGTTATCCAGCCCTGATTTTGCCCGCGTAAAAATGGCGGTAAACTTGCCTCATAGGTTGCACTACATATTACATGGGTATTGCCAAACTTAATAAGGCACGAACCACAAGCATTAAGTAGAACTGATGGTTCAATTGAAATATTGCGTAATTGATTATTCTTTCTATTAAAAGCTCTCATGGATTATTACTTAATTAAAATTGACTTGAAAATACAAAGATTTACACTATATGTTAAGAAAATAGATTTTTGCAAGAAAAAAGGCTGTAAATATGGAAAAACAACAGGAGAAGAATAATGACAACCAAGAAATTAAAGTTGATAATGATGCTCATCTAGTAAATGAAATAGAGGAAAATCCTACAGATACCCTGATTTTGCAAGATAGTTTGCAAGAGATTGTTAGTTTGAAAAGTCAAATTGAAGTTTTACAGGATAAATTGCTAAGGACAATAGCCGAATCTGACAATACTAGGAAACGTTTAGAAAAATTAATTGAAGATGCAAAAGACTATGCAATTTTCTCTTTTGCTAAAGATATGCTAAGTGTTAATGATAATCTTTCTAGAGCTTTGGAGCATAAGCCACAAAATACGGAAGGTGATCTAGCTAGTGTTATTACCGGGGTAGAAATGACTAAAAGTGAATTGACTAGCATACTAAAAAAGCACGGTTTAGAATCAATAGAACCATTATTAGGAGAAAAGTTTGATTACAATATACATCACGCAATTTCACAAGTAGTATCAGATGAATATGATCAAGATAGTATTATAGGTATTATGCAATCAGGCTACAAGATAAAAGATAGGTTAGTTAGACCTGCTATAGTGCAAGTATCGAAAAAAACATGAATAAAGAAAAGGCATAATCTTGGATAAAGTTATTTTTTGGTTTATTGTTATTGGGACTGTTATAGTAACTTTGACTTTGATCTCTGATATATTGATGCCATTTCTTATAGCTGGGGTAATATCATATATATTACATCCTATAATTGATAATCTCTCATTACGATATAAACTATCTAGAACTATAATAGTTTCGGTAATTTCTTTGCTGTTTTTCAGTATTTTTACTATAGTGGTTGTGGTAGTGTTGCCTATCATATATCAACAAACAACTCTACTTATTAGTAAAATTCCTACCTATAAAGATTACTTACAAACTAAATTAGTACCGGTTATTACGGCAAAAATTTATTCAATAGATCCAAATATTGCCGATAAGATAAAAGATTCTATTAGTAATTTTGTTAATGGCATATTTTTGCTTATCACAGGCCTTGCTAATAATATTTGGCATGTGACGAAGGTAACAATCAATTTATTTGTGTTAATTTTATTAATACCGCTTATATTGTTTTATTTTTTACGGGATTGGCTAACAATGGCAAAGAATATAGACCTCTTGCTACCTTTAAAAGGTAAAAAGAGAATTCAAGAAATATTATCAGCAATTAATTATTCCTTATCTGCTTATATAAGAGGGCAACTAAATGTTTGTTTATTATTATCAGTTTATTATGGGGTCTCTTTATCGATTCTTGGCGTAGATCTAGGGGTATTATTAGGACTTGTATATGGTTTTTTAATAATTATACCATTCGTTGGAGTTTTTATATCCTTTTCTCTTACCATGATTGTTAGTTATTTTTCTTTTGGTATGGTCAATAAATTATTTTATATAATAATTATCTATTTGATTGGTCTAATAGTTGAGGGGTATATTTTATCACCGAAAATCATAGGTGATAAAATAGGATTACATCCTCTTTGGATAATATTTGCGGTTCTAGCACTGGGTAACCTATTTGGCTTTATTGGTATATTTTTTGCTGTGCCAATTGCTAGTATAATAAAAGTTTTGTTTTTAGCCGCTATCGACTTTTATAAATCCAGTAAGTTTTATAAGACTTAAACATTAATTATGCCAAACTCCCAGCAATATGTATTACCATTATTTAGTAATAATCTATATGCTCTAGATAATTTTATTAATTCACTTTCTAATCAAGTTGCATACAATTCAATCAAAAACTGGTCTGTATCTTGGGGAAGTAAACCGTATGAGTTTACAGTTTTGATTTACGGGCCACCATCCTCTGGTAAGACCTATCTTAGTAAAATATGGCAAAATTTGTCGAATGCATTTTTTATAAAAAAAGATTTAGATATACTTAGTGCAGAAGATATAATGCAGTATAATGCTTTTATTATGGAAGATATAGAATTTTGGGATGAAAGGAAAGTGCTCCATTGTTTTAATTTAATAAGTGAGTATCGTAAATATTTGTTGATGACTACAGGAAGTTTAGCTAGTAATTTTGCGTTACAGGATTTATCCTCAAGAATTAATGCTGTTGTAAGATTAGAAATAAACCAGCCTGATGATGAATTAATGACCAAGTTAATCTTTAAGTATTTTTCCGATCAATCGCTTAAAGTATCTGACTGTGTAATTGAATATTTATTAATTAATTTACCGAGACAATTTGAACAAATGATAAAATTATTAGGGGTAATAACGCATTTTGCATTAGTTCATAAACGAGCTATTACTGTTCCTCTTATAAAACAAGTTCTTAAATAGTATAGTCTTATCACGAATTAGCGTGCCTTGGTGTGGGCTTAATATGTATAATTTTGATTATGTGGTAAAAATGTTATAAAAATTAGTTGATTTCTTTTATGTAAGCTATTAACGTATAATTTCAATAATTAGTTTTAGGAAAAATCAATGTCTATAGATGTTCTTGTTGTTGATGATGAAGCAGATATTAGAGATTTAGTCTCAGATATTTTAAAAGAGGAAGGATTTACTACCAAGACCGCTGCTAATAGTATTCAAACTTTTAAAATACTCCAGGAAAGAACCCCCTCGGCAATTATTCTAGATATTTGGCTCCAGGGTAGTGAACTTGATGGACTTGGGATTTTGGAAATAGTAAAAAAACGCTATCCACTAATGCCTGTGATAGTTATTAGTGGACATGGTACTATTGAAACTGCAGTAAATGCTATCAAAATGGGTGCATATGACTATCTAGAAAAGCCATTTAGTCATGATAAGTTAGTGATTTTATTAAAAAGAGCCTGTGAAGCAGCTAAGTTAAAGCGTGAAAATCTTGATCTGAAATCAAAGGTTATTGATAAAACTGAGCTTATAGGTAACTCTCACATTACAGCTAAGCTTAAGTCGGATATTGAAAAAGCTGCTTTAGCTACTAGTAGAGTATTGATTCAAGGTAAAATTGGTAGTGGTAAAGAACTAGCTGCTCGGTTAATTCATAAAAAATCAAAAAGGGCTAATGCTCCTTTCGTAATCTTTAGTCCAGTATGCATGAATCCTGACCGAGTCCATCAAGAATTATTTGAAGGAATAGAGAACCAAGGCGTTATACGTCCTTCGATATTAGAAATAGTAAATAATGGTACTTTATACATAGATGAAATTAGTGGTTTGCCAGTTTCGGTACAAGTAAAATTGCTTAAATTTGTGCAAGATCAAATGTTTCATAAGGGGGGAAGCAAAGCAATAAAATTAGATATAAGGATTATTGCTGCAACTTCTAAGGTTATACAAGAAGAAATAAGTAAAGGTGAACTATTGGAAGATTTATATCATCGCCTAAATGTTATTTCCTTAAAAGTACCATCTTTATATGATAGAAAAGATGACATGTCTGTATTAGTCAAATATTTTGTTAAGCAACTTGCTAAGTTTTCTGGTTTAAAAGCACGTGAATTTTCTGATGAAACTATTGCAGCTCTGCAAGTTTATAATTGGCCAAGTAATATAAGGCAATTACGCAATGTGATAGAATGGACTTTAATTATGAATCCACTATCTTCAAATAATAATGAAGTAATAAAACCATCTATGATACCACCAGAAATTCTAGTTAATAGTGCTAGTTCTGCAAAGCAGGAAGATAATGTTGATATGATGACCATGCCACTTCGAGAGGCAAGAGAGATTTTTGAAAGACAATATTTAGCTGCTCAAATGTATAGGTTTAATAATAATATTTCTAAGACCTCATCCTTTGTAGGTATGGAACGTTCGGCTTTACATCGTAAATTGAAATTGCTCAATTTACATATTCCTAATAATAAATTTAACGAAGAGGAAATTTATGACAGTTACGAATAAGAAAACTCTAGCAAATTTTATAGCTAATAAGCATGCTGTAGTTGTTATTAAAGTGATGATGGGGGTAATAGCTCTCTTTGCTGGAGCTCAGATTATTATTCCTACCCAGCCAGTACCAGTATCTATGCAAACTGTGGTGGTTAGTATTATTGCTTTTACTTATAGCCCTCGACTTAGTTTTGCTACGATTTTAACTTATCTTACAGCCGGAATAGTAGGGATGCCAATGTTTACAAAATTATCCAGTGGTTTATATTTTCTTCTTGGTACAACAGGTGGTTATCTTATAGGAATGTTATTGGCAGCTCCTGTTATGGGTATAATTAATAGTAGGTTGTCTGAAAAATTTACTAAGAGATTTTTAGCAGGGTTTTTTAGCTGTCTTATTGGTCACGTTATAATTTACTTTTTGGGAGTTAGCTGGTTGACAACAATTATAGGAATTAAACAAGCTATTTATAGTGGGTTTATAGTATTTATACCAACTGGTTTAGTGAAGATATTAATATTTTCTTCTTTATATCATTATATAACAGGGGTAAACAGAAAGAATGCTCTGTAATATCTTTAAGCAGCCTCGGTGTCATTCGAGCTACGGCGGAAATGACGTTAAAGGAAGCAAGAGTAACATCTCTTTTGTTGGCGAGTATTTTAAACTAAAATTCTTTATTCTAGCTTTACTTTTATTCCTTACCGGATGTTCGGATTCTCCGAGAAATGCAGATGGTTTATTATCTAATAGTCAAAGTCTTGTTATTAGGAATTATATAATAGAGCAGAATAAAAATAAGGTACGAGTAAATATTAAAAGTAAATTTGGTTCAAATTTAAGGGGATTAAAATTATTAGGTGTTAAACTGACAGATGAAGACCTTTCTAGTGTTGATTTAAGTTTCTGTGAAATATCACGTGTGGATTTCTCAGGAGCGAATTTTGAGAATGCAGTTCTAACAAAATCTGTAATTCAAGAAAGTGATCTCTCTAATACTAGATTAAAAAATATATCAGCTTATGGCTCAGATTTTCAAGCATCTATATTTGAAAATGCCAATTTGGAAAATAGTAATTTTATTCAATCAAATTTTGAGGACACTGATTTTATCAAAGCTAATTTAGAAAATGTTAATTTTGAAAATGCCAATCTTATTAAAGTTGTATTTGATGATAGTATTATAAGTAAATCTAATTTTCAGAAAAGCAATTTAGGAAAAAGTAGTTTCAAAAATGCAGTTATATCAAACTCTATTTTTTATGGTACAGATTTGCGGCAAATATTAGCTAATTACGCTAGTATCACTAATTGTTATTGTGAATCTGTAGATCTAACAGGGGTGGATTTTACTGGAGCGATTATTAATAATTCAGATTTTACTCATGGTATTATTAATCAGGCTCAATTAAAAAATATAAAGCTTACTAACTCGTTATTCTCTTTTTCTTCTTTTCAGTCTGTGAATTTTACCAATGCAATTATTGAAAGTTGTAATTTTGAAAATACCAATTTTAATAATGCACAATTGCAGCAAGTGCAAATTCAAAAGAGTATTATGGATAATACTCACTTTAATAACACTAGCATAAAGGATCTATCAATAAAGAATTGCAGTAGCGTTTTGCTTAAGTTAAATAAAATTAACATTGTTAATAGCGATATTGAGAATAGTAATCTTACTGGTATATTACTGAATAATAGCTATGTCAAACAAGCAACTATTATTAATTCTGATTTGACTAATAGTGAGTTAATAAACTCTAATTTCTCTAGTACTCAATTTAATAAGGTGAATTTCACTAAAGTGCTTATGCAGAATACTGTTTTAAATAGTACCAAATTTGTTGATAGTAATTTTTATCAAATGGCTATCATAAATTCAGAGTTGTCAGAAGTAACCTTTGATAATTCATCAATTATAAATTCTCAACTAAATAATGTGAGATATAAAGATAGTAATTTTGTTAATTCAGATTTTAATAGAAATATTGTATTAAATAGTCAAGACTTTGATAAGCTTAAGTCAACAAATATTATATATTCTGTAAAAGATTTAGAGCAGGTAAAAGACTTATCAAATATGAATTTACAAGATTTAAATTTACTAGATATTGTATTTAATCAAACTATTTTTTCAGGTTCTGTTCTTAAAAGGGTAGATTTATCTAATTCTAAGCTTCAGAGTTGTATATTACAAAATACTGACTTAACTATGGCAAATCTAAATAACACAGATTTTAGTAAATCATCGCTTATCGGTAGCAAATTAGAATCTGCCAAACTTTATAATACAAATTTTAATGATACTGATTTAACAAATGTTAATTTCATTAAAGCCTTTGTTAGTAAAATATCTTTAGTTAATGCAAAGCTGGATGGAACTAAAGGCCTTGATGGTCAGGGCAATAAAAATATAGAATAATATAACCTACGCGAATTCAGGATAAGAATTAGTTAATTCTTATCCTGAATTGGAGTAGTTTAGCCTTGCTTAGCTTTAAATCTTTTGATTTTCTTGTTTATTACAAGGATTTTACCTTTTCTTTTTACAACCTGACAATCTTTATCTCTTTTCTTTAAAGATTTTAACGAACTTACAACTTTCATATAAAACTATCCTTGGTATTATTTGCAAAAACCTAGAAAGTGATAAATCAACCTTCAAACTTTCACTAGCTTAAGTTTAAAAAAGTAATAATAATATTTTTTATCAATTCAGTCAACCTAAAAACTTCTTTAGGGTAATTTAAAAGTTGGGATGTACTTGCCTTAGCATAGATGTAGAGAAATCTAGCTTGTATAAAAAAATTATTACTATATTCTAACTTTTTTCCAATATTAATTTTATGTTAACTCCTTTAAAATTATTCGTTATTTGGTTATTTGGACTAACTAGCGGGTTTACCTTAATGATTACAGGTAATGCTTTAAACTACTGGTTGGCCAAGGAAAATATTGAATTACAATCTATTGGTATGTTTGCTTTTATCATAATGCCCTATTCTATTAACTTTTTATGGGCTCCTATTTTTGACACTATACATTTAGGTCAATTAAGTAAACTGCTTGGTCATAGATTATCTTGGATTTGTCTAATCCAGATTTTGTTGGCATTTACTATTTTTCTTTTAAGTACCATGAATCCTCACCACAGTCTAATATTGTTTGCACTAGTAGGCTTGATAATATCATTTTTAAGTTCAGCTAAAGATAGTGTCCTAGGGGCTTTCAGAACCGAAATTATTGCAAAAGAATCTCAAGGAGCAGCTTCTGGAATTTATATTTTTGGCTACCGCATTGGTATGCTAATTTCAAGTTCTGGAGCTATCTATCTGTCAAGCTATTTAGGATGGAATAATATATATAAAATTTTTGCCATTTCTGTACTTGTTTGTTCTGCTATTTTGGTTACAAGTATCTTGCGGTTAGAACACGACTTAGCCTCAAAAACTTATCCAGATCATAAAATAAATATTTCAAACTTTGTACAAAATATCTTAAGACCTGTAGGGTCTTTTTCCTTAGTCTTTTTAATAATAGTTTTCCTTATTTTATATAGATTACCAGATGATTTTATTACTATGATGATGAACCCCTTCTTAATACATCTTGGTTATAACGAATTTGAAATAGCCAGTGCAGGGAAATTCTTTGGCATAATATCTACAATAATTGGC
This sequence comes from Candidatus Tisiphia endosymbiont of Empis tessellata, assembly GCF_964031035.1. Classification (NCBI taxonomy): domain Bacteria; kingdom Pseudomonadati; phylum Pseudomonadota; class Alphaproteobacteria; order Rickettsiales; family Rickettsiaceae; genus Candidatus Tisiphia; species Candidatus Tisiphia endosymbiont of Empis tessellata. The sequence goes on from NZ_OZ034997.1 coordinate 1,211,828, forward strand.
GGACTAATAGCCAGCTTAGTGATAAAAAAAAAGAATATCTTAGATAGTTTGCTGATATTTGGCGTAATTCATGCAATCGCACATACCTTACTTATTGTGCATGAGATTTATGGCAAAAATTTACCATTATTCTTTATTACCACAGTCTGTGAAGGTATAACTTGCGGGATGGCTATGACAGCTTACATTGCTTTTATAGCTTCAATATGCACAGGCAAATTTCGTGCCACTCAGTATTCATTTTTTTCTTCTATGATGGGATTTTCAAGATCGATTTTTCCAGCTCTTTCAGGATATATTGTCGTACAATTTGGATGGAAAAGCTTTTTTACATTTATTATTATAATCACAATTCCTTCTCTACTTCTGCTACTAAAAATCAGCTCACTATTAAAAGCAAAAATGAAATATTAAATGTAACCATGAGTTCTATTACGTTGTTGCTGTCGGGATAATGTGTTTTGTGCTTTTGATACTGCTGTGTTTGTTTCAGGTGGAGTGTTGTTCACATGATGTTTTAAGCTACTCTGAATCTGCATTAATTCACCTATAGAGTCGCTTGCCTCAAGGGGAATAATAGCTTGTGACATATTGATATTACCTTCTTTATTTTTTGCTACTTCTTGTACCATTGCTTCATATTGACCTTTGGTTACAGGGATAGTGTAGATATTATTCCCTCTTTGTATATATCCTATAGCATCTTTATTATCCCCAGCAAACTTTAGTGATAATGGGTTGGTTATTTCCACTAGTTTTCCTTGCTCGTTATAGTGAGCAGTAAAATAAAGTGCTTTCGAGCTTGCAATATTTTCACCTTTCTCGTTTTGTACCGGGAATGAAAGATGGACAGCTGTACTAGAGGGCTTGATTGTTAATGGTAGATTAATATTTCGATAATTACTAATCTCTCTCTCTGTTACACCATCTTCTAACATTACTTTCTTATAAGTCTTTATATTAGTTTCTATTAATTTAAATAATTCTTCATCTTTGACTTTAATAACCCTTGACCTAGTAGAGGTTGTGTTTGTTACTGTTTCTTGTTCGTTCCAAGTTAAAGGTTTAAAATGATTAGCCTGAAGGACTTTAGCATAACTTTGTACTTCATCATTCATAGCTTGTGCTATATTTGCTTTTACACTGGGGGCAGCCCAAGCCTTTTGTATTAATCCGTTGTTATTTTCTATAAACTCTTTAAACTCCTGAGAATTAGTAGCAAGACCTGCAACTGCAACTCCTTTATCCGTATTAATATTTGCTTCAGCAAGGACGTATTGTAATATTGCTTGTTGTTTGGCAATAATTTCTTGTCTAAAGGCTAATGTTATAGAATCCACTTTGGAGGTTGAGGATTGAACATTAGTAGTTGTTGTTTCGTGAGTCAGCATAACGTCTAGTGCTTTTCTAGATATTTGCATAGATGGTTCGAGATCGCTTGTTTTTTTGGTCAGTAGCTGTTTTTCTTCTTGTAATATTTTTGCTATTTCTTTAATTAATAATACTTCTCGAGCTTTATAGCCTAAAATATACTCTATTTTCTTTTCTTTTCTTAATTTTAATTTTTTGGTTTGGTTGATTATATTGTTAAAATAATCGGGATGTTCTTGGACTAATTCTCGTAATTTTGGTGTGTTAATTTTTCCTTTTGTTACTAAAAGACCCAATTTAATTTGCAACCCATACTCTTTTAATGATTGTTGCCTCTTTTGCATAGTTTCCTTAAAGGCATCTTTAATATCGGCAACCTTTATGTTTTCTAGGGGGATATTCTTAAATTTTTGACTCATTGCCATTTTTGCCCAATTTGCTAGTGCTTTGTCACTATAATATTTTGATAATTCTGCAAAACTGTCATCGATAGTCTTATTTAAATCGACTTGTGCAGTATCAAGTAAACCTTTTACAAATGAATCATTATGACTTAATTTACTTGGGAATTCCCTAAAATGGTTAGTTGGGCCTAGTAATGGTAGATGTCTAGACCAAGAATATGGATGGATGTTATCCTCTAATTGGTCAAGACTTCCAGCAAAATCTATACGAACTAGTTTGGGAAGAATGGTAGAATCTTCGGGGTCTCTTATAACTCCTATGTTACCTGTATGAATATCAAAGTCACCTATTAATAAGCTAGTTGGAGCTATTTTATCAAAAGAACTATAATGAAGTTCTTCAAAAGCTTTGCTTAAAGTATTAGATAATAATTCTCTTGTTCCCATGAAAATCGGTCTTCCCCCATCTTTTCGAAGCCAACCACTTGGTTTAGTTTTTGTAGACATGTGTTTATCCATATCTACATACATGTCACCACTATAATTCTTAAAAAATTCAGACCGTACATATACCTCAGAGCCATCACTTTGAAGTCCTCCTTCCTGATGTACTTTTTCGGTAAGATGATCAGGTACAGTGAGAGAAACTTTAGCTCCATGATTTGGATTTGTTGCTTGAAAAATTTGTGAGCCTAGAAACTCTGATATATTTTTTCGAGAATCCCCTTCGCTTTTAATCATGGATAGAATATCATCAGAACTTTTGTATATTCCTCCTAATTCTCCGCCCTCATTAGCTCCAAGTGACTTCTTTGCCAAATAATTCCAACCGATAAATTTTGATATCAATGGTGTTGTCATATTATCCTCTTGGACTTTTTTGCTTCAGTTCGATATCGAACTAATAGTTATATTGATTATACACTCAAATAATTTCAAGAAAGTTTAAGAAATCTCGTAATTCTTGTCGAGCAGCTACGTGAGATATACTAAGTGTTTTTCCATGATTAGCTGTTGTTAAGTCGAGTAATGTTAATCCTTGTAAAAATAATTCCCGAAAAATTACTCTTTCACTAAAGCCTGGGGCAATTTTAAAGCTAATTCTTTTTGCTAATTGTTCAAGAGAAGTAGCAACCTTCCTTTTATTGACTGCATCCAAGTTGCTTAATCTATTACGCATTACAATCCAATTAATTGTTTCGCCATTACGGTTAGCCTTCTGCATTTTTTGTTCCCAAACCATTTGGCTATAGATTGACGGAGTAATCATTGACAAATTGTTAGCATTAACTTTACCTAGTACATCAAAATCAAGGAAACTGTCATTAATTGGCGTAATTATAGTATCAGCATAAGAGTGAGCTAGTCTTGATAAAAAAGAGTAGCTTCCTGGTGTATCGATTACTACATAATCTGCTTTTTTTGTCTGTTCAATTATTTGTTCAAACCTAGTTTTCTCGTCCTCTTCTTTAAGGTTAATGACTTGTTCTTGGCTTTCAGTTAAATGAACATGCTGAGGAATAGCAACCGTTTTGTCCGGATTCTTTAGATTATAGTCATCTCTATTCTTTAAATAATTTGTTAAAGAACCCTGACGTGAATCAGTATCAATACTAGCTACCGTATGACCATTATACAATAAGCCAGTAATTAGATGCATGGAGCAGGTAGTTTTACCTGCTCCACCTTTTTCATTACCAACTACAAAAATACGATTTGTTTGATTTGCTTGATTATTTTTCATAGTGATCTTGGATAAATTGGTTAAGAAGCCTTACACCATAACCTACTGCTCCTTTGGGACCAAGAGGATTACCTGTTTTATTATAGGCAACACCAGCAATATCAAGATGAGCCCAAGCTACATTTTCCTTAATAAAATTTCCTATGAATTGAGCTGCCGTACAACTACCAGCTGCTCCAGGGACATTACCAATATTGGCAAGATCAGCAATGTCAGACTTTATCATCTCATCAAAATCTTTATGCAGAGGCATACGCCATAATTTTTCATTAACTTTATTACCAACCTCTATTAGCTTATTAGCTAATTCATCATTATTAGCGAAGCATCCAGCATAAGTTTTGCCAAGAGCAACAATGATAGCTCCAGTAAGGGTAGCAAGATCAATGACACATTGAGGTTTAAATTTTTCTTGAGTATACCAAATTGCATCAGCCAGGACTAACCTACCTTCTGCATCAGTGTTATCCACCACCACTGTTTTTTTGGACATAGTGGTTACCACATCTCCTGGTCGTTGAGCATTACCTGATGGCATATTTTCCACAAGACCAACTACCCCGACCACGTTAACTTGGGCGTTACGACTAGCCAAAGCCATGATTGCTCCAACTACTGCGGCTGAGCCAGCCATATCATATTTCATATCTCCCATATTGGCTGCTGGTTTAAGAGAAATCCCACCACTATCAAAAGTAACTCCTTTACCAACGAAAGCTACAGGCGGGGTATCATCATCCAAACCATTATATTGCATTACTACAAGTTTAGATTCATTTTGCGAACCTTGTCCAACACCAAGTAAAGCCCCCATGCCAAGATTTTTCATTTCTCTTTCACCGATAATAATAGTCTCAACTCCCAATGGTTCAAGATGTTCTAATATTTTTTCAGAGTAAGATTGAGGGGTTTTGATGTTGGATGGTTCATTTATCATATCTCTAGCAAAGAATACTGCCTCAGCCAATGATTTTTTATCATTAAATAATTCTTCTGCTTTAGACTTGTCATCTATAGAAATCTCCAGAGAATCTACAACAAATTTCTCTCCTTCACTTTGGGTAGTTCTGTATTTATCAAATCTATATGAAGCAAGCAAACAGCCGCTAGCTATAAGAGAAGCTACAATAGCTGGCTCATATTGTCCAATATTATGAGAGATTTTTATACCAATAGTTCTAATTTTACAGCAAGTACTACTGGATAAAATTTTTCCCCCGATATCCTCAATACAAGAGGTCTTTAGTTTTGTTTCATCACCAATACCAACTATAATTAAATATCTTATCTCTCCATCCTTACCAATAGAATTAACAATTTTAATTTGTCCAAATTTTCCAGCAAATACTAATTTATTCTGAATAGTTTTAGAAATTAAACCATGATGTTGTTGGTCAAGTAGCAATAACTCATTGTCTAATTTCAGTTGTTCGTTAATAAAAACTACAGTTGCTTGATTATTTGATAATTCTTTACTTATAAAGTTAATGTTATTGAGCATAAATTCCTATTTTTGAGAGGCTAATTTTATATATTCTTTTTGTAAGCGTAATAATCTGAATAATGGAAGTATATAAAAAACCTACTAATTAATAAAGTAATTCTTTAAGTCTTTAAATATTATATTCTAAAATTATCTTCCACTAAGTAGAAAAGTGATTAATTTCAATATTGCCAAGTGTGCAAGTTTAAGTAGGTATAATAGTCCTCGATGTTCTAAGGGTGATGATACTGAGCTTACTATCAATTTATTACATCGATACTTGAGGTTAATTAGTTTCTTTTAAATTAGATTTAATTTTGTCTGAATATAATTTTACCTATAAACCTTAACCTAAAAATTTCTTTCTTGCTTTTCTACTTGGAAATAGTGTTTTCAGGAAAATAGTGTTATCATCTTCTTTTATATAAGGTATAGCATATATTTCAGTTAGTATCCTTACATATAGAATTTGCTGATCAGGATATTGTTCTTGATTATGATGTTTAGTTATATCTAATAGATTCCCATTTGCTATAGATTGAATTATTTCTTCAAAACCTATTCCTTTTTCAAGCAATAATTTTGAATTATTTTCATAATTATATCTAAATTTAATCAACTTAAACTACCTAACAACTACAATTTTGTGGCTTCTTTATGAATTAACATATTAATATATGTTTGATATGCTAACCCAAGTTTTGAAGCCTTAATTTTTATAGCTTCAATATCCTGCTCAGCTACTCTTATAGTAATAGGATGCTTTCTCTTTAGGTGTGTTTTAGCTGCATTTTGAAATAGTTTAATATCATTTTGATTTTTAATACTAGGTTGTTCTTCAAAATTAATCTCTATATCCTGCTCATATTTATCTAATTTGTAGCTCATAGTTTCATATATTTTATTTAATATAATAATAAATAGTACATACTATGTCAATACATTATACGCGAATTCGATAAGCGAACAATATTGTACTGCTCGTAAATGAAGAGTTGATAGACGATAGTATAACTTCAAGAAGAGCTAGGCAGTAGCAAAGTCGAGCGGCGTAGCGTACATGAGTAACGGAGCAGCTTCGATCTTTGGTCGCGGGAACGCCAATTCTTGAAGTTCTACCTGAGTATGCATAGTGAAGTAGGCTAGGCAATTTTTTTATACTCAAAGTATATTTTTCTTACCGAGTGAATCCATACAATACAAACAATGGTAAATACCACCATTAAAAATGGTGATATAGAGCTAAAAGTGGCTGTTGGTATTAATGTGAAAATAATTGACTGTATTAACCCGCTCGAAGATTTACCAACCTTCGAGCTAATGACGTCTACAGCTGCCTTACCTTTTGTCTTTAGCTCTTGGTCAAGAGGAATATATAACATTTCTCTTGAGGTATCCCAAATTGAATATTTACTACCTTTCACTAGAATGTTTTGTAAAGCACCAATTGACACCGCAAGAGCTAAGGGTGTCATGAGAATGCTACTATCAAATATAGATAATACTTGGTGGTCAAATACGATTAAGATAAAAAACAATATACCAGTAATCATCATAACAATTGGCGGAATTACTGCAGCAACAAACCAGCCATGGCTACGCATTATATTATTGCCTATTATAGTCATTACCATAATAGCAACTCCAGTCCAAAGAATGTAAAGACTATTGAATTCTGCATAACTATTAACAGTGGGGTATAATTCCTTAATTTTTGCTTTCCATACTGCTTCTACCAAATTCATTGATAAACCAAAGGCAGCAGAGCAAATTAGCATTAACCATAAATATTTTGATCTTGTTATATATTTAAAACTTTCAATTAAACCCATGCCTTCTTTAGTAGATCTACCACTTTTAGCATTTGCATAAAATGTTGGATTTGTAAAAACATTTTTGGTAATAAATTTTACAAGTAAACATGATATAACAGCAGAAACTACCACGAGACTTGTTGATATTTTTATAAGTGTAGTTTTGTTGTCCGATACGGTTAAAAAATATTTAGCAATACTGTTCTCAGATGATAAGTTCATTATCAAAAAGCCCACAAATATTAAAGAAGAATTGCCAAATAATGAAAAAAGCGTGTAAAACCTTTTTGCTTCTTCTGTTGTAGTAAGTTCATTAGCAAACTGCCAAAAAAGTAAAACATAAAAGATATTTGGCCAAAGTTCAGATAATGTATAGAAAACCATATAACTCCAATTACCAATTAAAGCTATATACCATTTAAGATGAGGATAAGTTCCCATAATTTGTTCTAGTGAATTTGGACTAATATGGAAAATATCGACATTTGGATAAATAATGAAAGCAAAAAGAATGAAGAATCCAACAAAAAAAGTGATTAAATAGCAAAAAATCTTTTCAAAACTAAAATGATTAAGCATCTTAGCATAGATTATAACGAATAAAGCTGCTGCAGGTGTTACACAATAAACTTTAGTAAAACTTACTACTTCAGCACTAATCTCTGAAATTAAAATACTATCTTTTAAAATTCTTAATATGTTTTGATTGAATAGGACACAGAACATCAGACCGCACATAGGTATGAATTTTCCAAGCTCATGATTATGGATAGGCCAAAATATAGTTCTGAATTTGCTTTTAAATAAGTTTGACTGTATACTAGTCATAATAAGGATTCCCTAAGACAAAAAAAAAACTTGAGGACATATTCAAGAGTTTCTCTATAATGGCTTAAGGCTATTATGAAAACCAAAGAAAGTTAGGAACTTATATATTATTAGCCTCCCTATGTCAAGATATTTAAATTTAGCTTGTATAGCAAGATAGGAGATGCTATAACTCTTTATGTCTATATAGAAAATCTAACGAGAGTATATGAGAAAACTATTGTTATTAATCGCTGTTGCAACTTCTGTTATTTTAACTTCTACCATATCAATAGCAGATGAAAATCAATTTTATGTAAAAGCAGAAGTTGGTGCAACAATATTAAGTGAAGGAAGTGAGGCTAACTCTACTATACGAAAGAAGCACTATCCAATTAAGGCTATTTCTAGTTTTGGTGTAGGCTATTATGTAATGAATAATGTTAGAGTAGATTTAACACTCGATTTTGTTCCAAAATTGGAAAGCAGTAAGATTGATAAGAATATTCTAAATATTGTTAGGAATGACAATAAGACACTACCGAAAATATCTCAAACACGTGCAGAAGTAGCACATAAAGCCAAAGTAGAGTCATTGTTACTTAATAGTTATATTGATTTGTATGGTGTAGGTATTGCAAGTTCTTTATAGGAGCAGGTGTTGGAATGGCTCAAATAAAAGAAACAATAACAGCTACTGTGACAGCGATACAGTCACAAACCCAATGGTAGCAGTTTCTGCGTCTTCTAATAAGGCTAATAATTTTGCCTATCAGTTGACTATTGGGACGTCTATCAATGTGCTTGATCATGTAAATTTTGATGTTGTATATAGTTGGAGAGATTATGGAAAAGTATCATCTAAGCAATATAAATATAATGATACTGAAAAGAAATATAGCACTGCTGAAATGACTAAAAATTCTTACAGAACTCATAATGTGATTGCTGGCATAAGATTTGATATATAATAATAAATATCAAAAATATTTTGATCAATATAATGATTATTCATCAAAATATTTATTGGGTAATAAGTATTGTTCCTTGGGTAAAAAAATAACTAAAACAAAATATTATCAAATTTTATATTATAAAACACTGGCATCGCAAGATTGCATTATTAGTAAAAAAAGAATATTCTTAGTTATTCCTTCGATCTTTAACTCCCCGGAAATTCTTTTCTTAGCTAAATCAAAAAGCTTTGTTGATAATTTAAGACATTGTGGGGAGGTGTTTCTAGTTGATTGGTTTGAAGTTGATGAAGCTGATTATTTGTTAGAAGACTACGTAAAGAGGGTAGTTGAAATTATTAGCAAAATTATTAGCAATTTAAGACAAAAAAAGTATCAAATAGACTTAGTGGGACACTGCATCGGTGGTATTATAGGAATGGCAGCCACTATAATAGTACCAAACATGATAAGAACATTAACATTACTTTCAACACCTTGGGATTTCTCCCATTTTGCTACAGCAAGGAATATATACCAATATCTTGGTCTAGATTATTATGTACGAAATTTGCCAATGATTCCTAAACTACATATTCAGATTCTTTTTTTCCTATTAATGCCAAATTATTTCAGTACAAAACTTGATAAATTTTTTACCATAACTGTACCAAAAATAAGAGATTTATCTTTTAGAGTAGAAAATTGGTTGATGTCTGGAACTGCTTTGTCTAGAAATACATATATACAAATTATGGATGATGTAGTAGGCAATAATATGCTTGCAAAACTTCAATGGAAAGTCAACAATATCACCATTGATCCGACATTAATAAATAAACCAGTATATCAAATAATTGCAAGTAATGACAAAATAGTACCAAAATCATCTATGTTATCCTTACACAAATTATTTAGAGAATCTATGATCTTCGAAGTACCAAGTGGTCATATTAGCTATTTGATTAATAACAATTTAGATATCTTATTTAAGGAGTATACTCGGTGAACTTAAAGAATTGGCTTCGTCGTGTCTAAAGATCTTCGCTGCTCCGTTACTCATGTACGCTACGCTGCTCAACTTTGCTACTGCCTAGCTCTTCTTGAAGTTATATACTCTTCTGCTTTGAAGAATTGTTTTTTGAAAATATCATGGATTCGCATGCTCACGTACTATATGTACGCTCCGCTTGCTCACCATTCATTTTCAAATCCAATTCTTCAAATCATTTGAGTATACTATCGTCTACCAACTTATTAAAATCATAGAATGTGGAGTATACTCGATGAGTAAAAAGGCAGTTTATATAACTCATGCAAAAAGAACAGCAGTAGGATCTCTGCTAGGAAGCTTAGGATCAATTCCAGCAACTAAACTTGCAGCTATCATTATAGAATCAATTTTAAAAGATAGTAAACTAGATACAGCTATTATTAATGAAGTAATAATGGGACAGGTAATCACACTGGTGGCGTAGGACAAAATCCTGCTAGGCAAGCTCTAATCTAAGCTGGATTACCTAAAGAAGTTACAGGCTTCACAGTTAATAAAGTGTGTGGATCTGGGTTAAAAACGGTATGTTTAGCAGCAAGTAGTATTATTGCAGGTGATAATGAGATTGTGATAGCTGGTGGGCAAGAAAATATGTCTTTGGGTTTACATGGATCGTATATTCGTGCTGGTCATAAGTTAGGTAGCACACAAATGGTAGATTTGATGCAGTATGACGGTTTGACCGATGTATTTTCTAATAATTTAATGGGAATTACCGCCGAAAATATATCTAAAAGATTTAATATTACTAGAGAAATGCAAGATGAGTTTGCACTAAAATCACACCAAAAAGCACGTGAAGCACAAGCAGAAGGTCGTTTTAAAGATGAGATCTTACCAGTAGAAGTTAAGATGCAAAAAGCTACATTAATATTTGATCAAGATGAGGGAATTAGAGCTAATATTAAATTAGAAGTTCTAGCTAAACTACGTCCAGCTTTTGACAAAGAAGGTACTGTAACAGCTGGTAATGCTTCTTCTATTAATGATGGAGCAGCTTGTTTAATGGTAGTATCTGAAGAAGCATTAAAGAGATATAATCTAAAACCTCTTGTTAGAATTGTATCATATGCTGAAGTAGGGGTAGAACCAAATATTATGGGAACAGGTCCAGTACCAGCATCGAAGAAGGCTTTGGACAAAGCTGGTTGGAAAGTAGAAGATTATAATGGACTGAAGAAAATGGACAAAAAAATAGAGTTAAAAGTTTCCTAATTAAGATAAAATAATAAGAAAAAATTAGGAGAAAAAATGACAAAAGAAAAAGTAAGAGTTTTTAGTGCTGAAGAAAAAACTAGGATAGTATTAGAAGTGCTGAAAGAAGAGAGTCCATTATCAGTGATAGCATCAAAATATGAGATAAACTCCAAGACAATTAGTAATTGGAAAAAATAATTTATATCAAATGCAGCATTGGCTTTTGAACCAGCAAAACTGGTAAGTAAATATCAGGAACAAATTAATATGCTGAAAGAACAAAATGATGAATTAGCGAAAACTCTTGGAAAAACAATAGTAGAGAGAGATTGGGCTGTGGGAAAGCTACAAAGCTTGGACTTATCAAATAGAAAAGAACTTGTCGATTCCAAGCTAGCAATGTTACCAAAGACAAGGAAATATGAATTATTAAAGATTAATCGTTCTTCAATGTACTATAAAGCAAAACCATTTAGTGGGTATAACTTAAATATTTTAAATAAAATAGATGAAATATATACTGATAATCCTGAATTTGGTTATCGTTATATCCATAGACAATTATTAGAAGATGGCTTGGTTATTGGTAAGGATCGGGTTCTAAAATATATGAACATGATTGGCATAGAGGCTATTTATCCAAAGAGGAAAAAGTTAACATCTGGAAAAGATAAACAGCATAAAATTTATAGTTATTTGCTTGATAAATATTGGTCTAATCTAGGTACAAGTAAAACTGTAGATGTACCTAACGCTAACGAGGTTTGGAGCGGAGATATCACTTATGTTAGAACTAATTCGGGATTTATGTACATGGCAGCAATTATAGATTGGCATAGTAGAGCTGTGTTGAGTTATAAATTGTCAAATAGTATGGATGTAAGTTTGGTAACTGAAGTATTGCATGATGCACTTAACAAATATCCTGCACCGCAGATATTTAATAGTGATCAGGGCAGTCAATATACTAGTCATGAACACATTGAAATTTTACAAGAGCATAACATTAAAGTTTCGATGAATAGTAAAGGAAGAAGTATTGATAATATAATTATGGAGAGATTTTTCCGAACTTTAAAATATAATTGTATATTTATTAATGATTTTAAAGATGTTAAAGAGCTAAAGAGTGGTATTGATGATTACATCAATCACTATAATTATAGAAGATTCCATTCAAGTATTGGTTACAAAAAGCCTATGAATGTCTATCTAAATTCTATACAAAATTATGAACAAATTGCAGCTTGAAAAATGCAAAAATGGGAAACAACATTATTATTTTTTTGTCTTGATTTTTCAGTCCAGTATCTTTTTATGAAAACACGGGATGAAATAAAAAGTGAAGTACAAGAAAAGATTAAAGAAGCAGAGCAACTAAAGGAACAAGATATCAGTACAGCAATTGGTATTTTAGAAGAAATAGAACAGGATTTATTGCCTAGGTTTAATATTAATAGGAGTGACAAACCTTCGGTTAAAAACACGACTCAGGATAAGCAAGGTCAAGAAATTTTATACCTAAGTAAATGTGGTTATATATTATACGAGATTGAAGATCATGAACAAGCCTTACAACATTATAACCAATTTGAGGAACGATTACCTAACAATAATCATAAGGTAGCAGTATATAAAGCACAAGGAGATTGTTTACGTAAACTAGCTAAACATGATGAAGCACTAGAGAAATATGAAAAAGGTATTACAATATGGCAAAAAGATAACTCAACTGATGCAAAGGCAAAAGGTGCATTATATAACAACCGTGGTTTAATATATATTACTACGGAACAATATGATAAAGCTATTATAGATTTTACGGAAGCTATAAAAGTTACAAACAAGGTAAAAGAACCTAATCCTTTGTATTATTGTAATAAAGGTAAAGCATTTATTGCTAAGGGGCAAAATAGTGATGCTTTAGAAGTTTTTAAAGAGGCTGAAAATTTAATTGAAAAAGGACATTTACAGAAGTTAGTTGATGCAAAAAACTTAACTAAAGAGAATGTTTCATATATTACAAATACTCTTAAATTAATTATTAAAGATGAAGATAATGTCTTACAAATGCAAGAAATAATCAGCGGACTTGATAAAAATAGTCCAGAGACTCAAAAATTTATTAAATTCTTTGAGAAATATAAAGATGTTGTAACTACAGTCGTTTTTATGGCTGCTAGCAATTTGGATAAAAGCGAGGTGAATACTAAATCTCAGGAACAATTAAAATTAAGATTTGATGTATTGTCTATGGAGAATTCAGATCTAAAGAAAGAATTAGGAGAATACACAAGGACTTTAAGTACATCACTTGAAGTTGTAACAGCTATGCAAAGTAAAGTGCAAGGTGTATCTGATACTGTAGAGTATCTTAAAGAACGGTTCGATTCAGGGCGTAGACAAACGTTAAAAGATTATGATGTGGTTCTAGAAGACTATCTGAAATCTTCAGATTTATCTGAAGAAAATAAGATAAAGATCAAAGAATATTACAAAGCTTTTACTGGAACAATAGCATCATTGTATATTACAGCACAAGTAGTAGATAGTGGACAAGTAGAAACTAAAAAAGGTATAGGAGTTACGCTTACCGCTAGTTTACTTCCTCTCATATCTATTTCTGGGGACTTTGTTAAGATAACATCAGAACCAATATTAGCACTTATTAAGGCAGCTATAACCGGTGGTGCTAACCTCCCCCATCGGAAAGGCCGGTGAGTCAATTGCTGATGATCTAACTGGGTCCTAGTGCAAAAGTTGCTAAACAGATCAAGCAGTTAGCTAATGATTCTAGCAATTTAAGTAAGCAAGTATCCCAAAAGGCTATTATGATAATAGAGAATCAATATAAACAAAATCAAATAATAAATACTACCACAGAAGATTTAAAGAAAATGCCGGATAATGAAATCTTAAAATTGTTAAAAGAAAAACTTAAGGTTGAAAAACTTGAAATTTCTATGAAGCAAGTTAAAAAATTCCTTTATGGTGAAATGTATTCTACAGTTGCAGAACAATTAGGTCATAAAGATGCTAAAGCTTTGATTAAGCAATATCTACATACTGATAATAGTCATCCACAAACTGACAAGAGTCATGCCTTTAAAGTAGCTGCACAAGATATTGTAAAAGATGGTGGATTTTATGTTGTTAGTGTTGACGAATTACACAATGAAGTATCTCAAGGATTGTTTACAAATAAACTAAAAGAATTATTTAATACAACTCATTTAAAATCTAAACTCCAGAATAGTCTTAACAAGAAAATTGAAGAGATATCAGATGAAGAAATAAAAAAAGTACATAATAACATTTAAACTTTTCTGTAGAGCTGTAAAGGAAGCTTCAGAACAAAATAAGGCTATAGCTTGTGTGGAGGATTTTGCAAAGGTCGGGGAATATCAAAGTTTAGTGAAGGAAATTGCATATAATCATCCTGAGTATTTTTGTGCTATTGAGATCGCGAATTCTGCTATTACTAAAGCTGTTCCAAACACTCAGGAACAAACAAAGTTACTAACAAACTTATAAAAAATATAGACAATATTGAAATTGCTCTACGTGATAGTACTAACAAATTAAATAATAAAGTATCTAACAATGGAAAATGGGCAGATGTAAAAGAATTATTTAGCGAGAAATACTTAAAAGATATGCTGAAGAAAGATTATCCCAATGGTAACGTATCAAATGATGAAATAATTAAAGCAAAAACTATCTTCTATTATTAAAACATCTATAAGTTTTAATTTGACAAATTCAGAACAATCCGTGACACTTAGCAAATCAGTATTGCTAAACTTGGTTGATTGGGTAAGAAAATATCATGCAAGGCATTCCTATATTGGAACCAATGAAGTGGGAAAGAGTTCCCAAAGAGAATCGTCATCGCCTAATAACTCTATTAGCAACATTATCATTGAAGAAATTGCCAGAATCGATAATAAATATGGAGAAGGCAAATGATAAACAAGGGGAAACAATCAACTCAGAGTATATTATCAAATGGCAAAATTCAAGATTATCATCACGATCGTCTAGCAATAGTATATGTAAGGCAATCAACACTACAACAAGTAGAACGGCATAGTGAATCTACTAAATTACAGTATAATTTAGTAGAAAGAGCATATGATTTAGGCTGGAGTGCTGATAAAGTACTTGTAATAGATGATGACTTGGGGCAGTCTGGTGCAAACGCCGAAGGTCGTCCAGGATTTCAGCGTTTAGTTGCTGAAGTTGGATTAGACCATATTGGTATAGTATTAGGAATAGAAGTATCGAGGTTAGCACGCTCATGCAAAGATTGGTACCAATTGCTAGAAGTATGTGCACTTTTTAGAACCATTATTGCTGATACTGATGGTATTTATGATCCGGTTTCCTATAATGATCGGCTGTTATTAGGTCTTAAGGGTACAATGTCTGAAGCTGAGTTACATATAATTAAGCAACGCATGCTACAAGGAAAAAACGCAAAAGCACGTCGAGGTGAGCTGGTCATACAAGTTGCTATGGGATATATTAGAAGACCATCTGGCGAAATTGTTAAAGATCCAGATGAGCAAGCACAGGCAACTATTCAGATGGTATTTGAGTTATTTGATAAATTTTCTACAATTAATGCAGTATTAAAATACTTAGTGAGTCATAAAATAAAAATGCCTTATAGAGAACGTAGTGGTTTACAAAAAGGTGAACTAAGCTGGAATCGTCCTAATAGAACTACCTTAGGAAATCTATTACATAACCCCATATATGCTGGTGCTTATGTATATGGACGTAGCCCCCCCCAAAAACAGAAGTACATAGAAAAAAGCCTGGCAGACCATCTACAGGGCGTATTGTTGCTAAAATATCAGATTGGCAAGTATTGTTAAAAGACAAAATTCCAGCTTATATTAGCTGGCAACAATATGAACGTAACGGCAGACAATTATTAGCTAACTCCATACAAGGAATTGGTGTGGCGAGACATGGTAATGGACTATTAGCCGGTCTGGTTGTTTGTGGTCGCTATGGTTTACGAATGGCAACTTGCTATACGAATAATGGTAATAAATTGCGTTACAGTTGTAGCAGAATGTCTGTAAATTATGGTGAAGATGTTTGCCAATCATTGGTTGGCAATGTTTTGGATGAATTAATTGCTAAGCAGGCATTAGAAGTGTTAAAACCGGAGACTTTGGAAATTAGTTTACGAGTTGCAACAGACCTTGAAACCGAACATAATAATTTACAAAAACATTGGCAGAAGCAATTGGAAAGGGTACAATATGAGGTTCAGCGGGCATATCGGCAATATAATTCTTCAGAACCTGAGAATCGTCTTGTCACCAGAACTCTTGAGAAAAAGTGGGAAGAATCATTATCTGCAGAAGAAAAGTTAAAACAGGAATATGACAAGTTTCTAGCTGATCAGTCAAAGATTTTGTCTGCTGTTGAGCGTCAAGCTATATATGAATTGGCTTCTGATATTCCTGCTTTATGGTCATCGCCTACTACTACGGTAGAAGAACGCAAAGAAATTTTACGTTTACTAATAGAACGTGTTGTTGTAAAAATAGAAGGTGTAACAGAGAAAGTCCTGGTAGAAATAGATTGGGCAGGTGGGTATAAAACCAATAGTAATCTTGTTCGTCCTGTGGCAAAATTGGAGCAACTTAGTTATTATGATGAATTGCTTGAACTAGTAAGCAATCTCAAAAACCAAGATATGACATTACAACAAATTGCCGATATTTTAAATCAGCAAGGTTGGCGTCCAGCAAAACGGTTAAATATTTTTAATAAAAACATTGTTAGTAGCTTACTTATACGCAGTGGTGCAACAGCTAATAAGCAGAAAATATTACCTGTAGAAATTAACCGTAGGCAAAATGAATTTACTTTTCGTGAGCTATCACAAAAAATAAATGTGCCAGGATCAACTTTATATAGTTGGATGAAAAAAAACGAATTAAAAGTCAGGAAAGTTCACGACATATCTCAACGCTGGATTTGGCTAATTACAGCCGATAAGCAAGAGATTAAAAGGTTAATCTTATTAAGAGAACAACCGAAACAGCGGATTTACCATTCTAAGGTAAAAAAGGTAGACTAATAAACAAATAACTATTACAGAGGCATTATGACTGGTAAACTACGATAATGTTTAAGCATATGTGTAAAGCTATAAAAGCAGCTTCAAATACAGTGGCTATAGATTGTGTGAAGGAATTTGCTGAGACAAAACATTCTAGTCTTCTTCCTACTAATAAGAAAGAACATAAAGATTTACTGGTAAAAATTGTAACTATGCATCCAGAATATTTTTGTACCATTGAAATTGCGGAGGTGGCTATTAAGGCTGCTATTCCAAAAAACATTCAGAAACAAAAAAAGTTACTAACAATCGTGTTTAATGAACTTATAAAAAATATAGATAATATTGAAATTGCTCTACGTGGTAATATTGACGAATTACATAATAAAGTATCTAGTAATGGAATGTTGGCAGATATAAAGGAATTATTTAGTGAAGAGTTTTTAGAAAAAGTTTTAAAGAAAGATTATTTTGATGGTTACATATCAAGTGATGAAATGATTAATGCACAAAAAATAATGTTCAAGCATATGTGTGAAGTTACTACACAGAATAATCTATCTTGTGTGCAGGGTTTTGTTCAAGAACATCCAGCTTTATTGATAAAAATTGCAGGTGATAATATCGTGAGGGATAGTATTACAGACAGTATCTTACAAGAGGCGGTGCTTGCTAGCATTAATCCTACAGGTAGAGGTTGTGCTAAACATCAAGAAGATAATTACTGGCATGATTATTGGTATAAGTATAGTAAAAAGGTAATGGA
Source organism: Candidatus Tisiphia endosymbiont of Empis tessellata (assembly GCF_964031035.1). NCBI lineage: Bacteria > Pseudomonadati > Pseudomonadota > Alphaproteobacteria > Rickettsiales > Rickettsiaceae > Candidatus Tisiphia > Candidatus Tisiphia endosymbiont of Empis tessellata. The sequence continues at coordinate 1,229,509 of NZ_OZ034997.1, forward strand.
TCAAATATTAGAGCTATATCTTAAGAGTGCAGGAATCAAAGATGCTAAGATCATCAGTGCAGACTGCGTTTTTGATGACGCTAGTAAGTTTGATTTCGTTAAGAATTTGCTAGCAAAAATCCCTGTTGAATTTGCTGTTAGTGATAACGTTATTAGTGACAGCATTAGTGGTAGCAATAATATTACTAAGTTATTAATACCGATAAATTTATATAATAAGCACTGGGTTGGTTTAGCGTTAAAACATAGCTTAGATAAAATTATAGCATATTATATGGACTCTGAGAACAGGACAATGCCTAAGACTTTAAAAAGTAGTTTTGAAGTGGGACTGGCTAAGTTATATCCAAATTTACACATTGAGATTACTGAGCAACAAGTACAAAGTCAAAAATATAATAATTGTGGTCCAGAAGTAATAGAAAATTTCATTGCTATATGTGGCGGAATACGAGTAACTGAGGAAGAAGCATTAGATATCCACTCTTTGTTATTTGAAGATAGTGTATTAAAGCAAGAACTTATATATCCAGCATTAGTCATAACGTTAAGGAACGGGGAGGATAATAAACAGTTCAATGGTGATAATGTTATTTATAATCTTGCTGAAACTTCTACACAATGCCTACTATCTGGAGAAGAAGGGATGTTAATCGTTCAGTAAGTAGTTCTTCCTAATAAATAATGGTATGAATTTTGTGTAACTGTTAAATTCATACCACTGTAGTGCAAACAAAGTAAGTATTGTTGTAGAGAACATTGGGTTAAATTACAGAAACGGGGCAGAAGCGAATTGGAAACGGAATTTTATCTAATTTCTAGCTAAATTTAGTTGTTACGCTACTTTAAAATTTACCACTTCACTTAAAGAATAATCTCGATCATTGGCTGATAATATATTGCTGAAATCGTATGTTCCATGCAGGTTTACATGCCGCCAGCTTAATATTGAAGTATACTGCTCGTAAATGAAGAGTTGAAGGAAGAGAAGAAAGAAGCTAGAATATGATTAAGGGAAATATTTTAACATCTGAACAAAGAACGGCACTGAAGTCACGTCATGGTAATGAACGAGATAGGAGAGTATGTGACCGAATTAAGGCAGTTTTGCTGTATGATAAAGGTTGGAGCTATGAAGAAATAGCAGAAGCATTGCTGTTAAGTGAAGAAGCTATAAGAAAGTATGTAATTATGTTTATGCCAAAAATATTAGCAATTACATAGAAAAAAAATACGGTGTTGCCTATACAATAGCAGGAGTAACATACGTTTTACCAAGTCCGTTGGGTTTTTTAATTAATATCTGTCAAAACCCTAGTTTAGAAAAAGACCTTAATTATTTATCCAATATTTTTTTAAATGAACACAATTATGATAATTAGGCGATGTTGTCACGAGATGTAATTCTATATTGAATCAAACTTATCTATACTATATCATATTTTTATCGAAACAGCATATTACCACATTTTATTAAAACTTAATCGGTAAAATAATTTATTAAAATTTAACTAAAAACTTTGGTATCAGAATATAAATATAATTGAATAATATGATAGTTGAACTTTCAAACACTAACACACATCTCAAGGGGGCTGACACTGTTAAGGAGAGTAATAAGCTGCCTAAAATGCTAGTAGGTACGGATGAATTCTATGACTTAGTAGTTAATAGTGATGTATTTGTTGATAAAAGTCTAATGATCAAAGAATTATTAGAAGATAGCGGTAAGGTTATCCTAATCACTCGGCCAAGACGTTGGGGTAAAAGCCTTAATATGGATATGATTAGGAGGTTCTTAGAAATTGAAGTAGATGAGAGAGGTAAGCCTTTATCTCAAGAAAAGAGAGTAAATTATAAACTCTTTACTGGAGGCATAGTAGATTTGGGCTTTGATGAAACCAAAGAGCTACAGCCTTTAAAAATATCCATTCATAAAAATATAATAAAGCGTCAAGGCCAATTTCCAGTAATATATATAAATTTTAAAGAAGTGAAGGGGAGTAATTATAAGGAAATTGTTAGTAGCATTATAGATCAAATAATAGAATTATACGAAAGATTTAATTATTTAGAACAATATATTCAAGAAGATAATAAATTTTTTAGTATTCCGCAAAAAGTAAAGTTAAAAAATTATCTAAGTGGTGATATTAATATAAGCTATTTAAAAAATAGCCTGAAGTTTTTAAGTCAAATATTGTATAAACATTTTAAACAAAAAGTATACATATTAATAGATGAATATGATACACCAATTAATAATGCATATTTAGAACTTGGACATAAAACAAAAGAGTTTGACCAAATTCTTAAGCTATTTAGAGGAATACTTGGTAGCAGTTTAAAAACAAATCCCTACTTAGAGAAAGGAGTAATAACTGGCATATTACGTATTGCTAAGGCTAATTTGTTTTCAGATCTTAATAATGTTAGTGAATATACCTTACTTGATAATGACTTTTCTAAGTTCTATGGCTTCACCCAAGCAGAAGTTGATGAGTTATTAACCATCGTGCCAACTGAAACGAATCCCAAAGAAATTAAAAATTGGTATAATGGTTACACCTTTGGTGGCGAGATAATTTATAATCCGTGGTCAATAATGCAATGTTTAGCACATAAAGGTAAGCTTGATCACTATTGGCTAGATAGTGGGGGAACAACTTTAATAGATAAAATACTGCTATCTGATGAAATGCAAGAAGATTTACAGAGCTTAGCTGCCGGGAGAAGTATTATCTCACCTATTACCAAACAAATAAGTTTTGCTGATATCAATGAACCAATAGGATTACTCAGTTTATTACTGTTCAGCGGTTATTTAAACCCTACTGCCAAAATACCGGAAAAGAATGTTTATGAGCTATCTATCCCTAATTATGAAGTAAAATATATTTATGAAACAAGAGTTCTACAATGGGTAACTGATCAGCTAAAAATTGATAGTTCTAGATATTACTCTTTTATCAGTTTATTGCCAGCAGGTAAAGTAGAGGAATTTAAAGAGCGTTTACAAGAGTTGTTGGTAAATTCTACCAGTTTTTATCAAACAGGGGAGAAAAAGGCAGAATTATTTTATAGTGGCTTTATGCTAGGACTTGTTAACATGTTAGCCCCTAGTTACATAATAGCAAGTGAACAGGAATCAGGTAGTGGTAGAGCTGATATTATCATGATCCCCAAGGTTGGTAAAGAAGATAAGGCTATTATTATTGAGTACAAGATTGCCAAAAATACAGAAGATTTAGCCTTGGTAGCCAAAATGGGATTAAAGCAAATTATAGATAAGCAATATGATGTAAAGGTAAAAGAACATTCTCACGTCAAAAAAATCATTAAACTTTCAATAGCTTTTTGTAGAAAAAATATGGAATTACAATACCAAGTTAATGAACCCTAATAATAGAGTGTAATGGCTTGAATAACAAGTAATTTAGTGTCTATAGTGGTTCTGAAATTGTCCACTACGCCCCGCCAAATGGGACAATTGGTTAATTTTGCTAGTTCTGTGAAGGGGAAAGCCAAGGTGTACTCTAGGTTTGAACCATTAAGATTTAGGTTCGCAAACATAAAATTTAGTAATTCCCGTTTTTCAGCTATCGTCGAATCCCTAAAAGTTTCATAGGCGTTTATAGTAATACTTATTAGGTCTACAAGCTTTTTTGATAATTTGTCATCTACCTTGTCATAACTTTTAATCAGTTCACTTAATTCATATTGCCTATCTCTTAATTGTGTTTTCTTACGCAAAAATTCTTCCCTAGTTAAAACCCCTTCTGTAACTAAGTCTACAATCGAGTCAAGTTTATTTTGAATTTGGGTATGTTCTTGCTTTAATGCACCAACTTCACGGTTAAATTCATGTGCCTTTCCTTGATTAACATTCATAAGATATTCCATCGTCTGCTTTAATATTTCAGGATCTTTGATTTTTAAGCTTTTCAGCACTTCTTCAGGCTGCAGCACTATTTGTTCTTCTCTGATCCAAATCATCTTTTCAGGATTTTGTGGATTCCAAGTGCGTAAATAAGTCCATTCTGATACTTTACCATTCTTGTATCTTTTGGTTTTAGTATCAGCAGTAATTAGTTTATCAGTAACAGCACATTTGAGAATACCCCTAAATAAAAATTCTTTACCTCTATACTGAAAAGATGTTTTATTCCAACCATTTCTTACTGCTTCGCATGCCATAAAAATCTCTCTTGTGGTAAGTGGTTCATACTTATGAGGCCATAATTCTTCTTTAATCCTCATTTCTCCGTAATAAAATGGATTTTGTAAAAGTCGATGCAAAGGTGATTTAGTAAAATGAAAACCCTTTTTACTCCTTAAACCCCACTCTTTTGCCTTGGCTACCATTTCAGATAAAGTATAAACTCCTGTAACATAAGTTTCAAAGATTTTTTTATTATTGGACCAATCACTGGGTCTACCACTATTAGCCCTCTCCCCCTTTCATCCCGTTTATTTACATAACCAATAGGAGCTGGACCATACCATTCCCCATGTATTTCTATTTTTTGTTTAAAACTTTTCCTAACATTCTCGCTAAGCAGATCAGTATGAGATTTGGCAAATACAACACTCATACCCCACATCATTAATTCATGTGTGCTGGAATGCTGATGGATTACATAACCCTCACTGTTAAAATATAGTTCTAACTTGCCTTGCCTTATTAGATCATCTAAAATAGGCGTTTCTTTTTGACTTCTTTGAATACGATCAACTTTATCAGCTACAAAAGCAATAGGCTCACGCTGCTTTTTTATAAATTTGATAATTTCCATAAAATGTTTACGATCACCTTTGTTAGATGATTCAACAAGCTTAAAGCGATCTAAAATAAATAGCCCCTTACGCTCACAATATTTTTCCAATCTATCAGTTTGTACCTCAAGAGAATAATCTTCTTGTTGATCTTTTGATGAAATATAATGGACTGAAGAAAATGGACAAAAAAATAGAGTTAAAAGTTTCCTAATTAAGATAAAATAATAAGAAAAAATTAGGAGAAAAAATGACAAAAGAAAAAGTAAGAGTTTTTAGTGCTGAAGAAAAAACTAGGATAGTATTAGAAGTGCTGAAAGAAGAGAGTCCATTATCAGTGATAGCATCAAAATATGAGATAAACTCCAAGACAATTAGTAATTGGAAAAAATAATTTATATCAAATGCAGCATTGGCTTTTGAACCAGCAAAACTGGTAAGTAAATATCAGGAACAAATTAATATGCTGAAAGAACAAAATGATGAATTAGCGAAAACTCTTGGAAAAACAATAGTAGAGAGAGATTGGGCTGTGGGAAAGCTACAAAGCTTGGACTTATCAAATAGAAAAGAACTTGTCGATTCCAAGCTAGCAATGTTACCAAAGACAAGGAAATATGAATTATTAAAGATTAATCGTTCTTCAATGTACTATAAAGCAAAACCATTTAGTGGGTATAACTTAAATATTTTAAATAAAATAGATGAAATATATACTGATAATCCTGAATTTGGTTATCGTTATATCCATAGACAATTATTAGAAGACGGCGTGGTTATTGGTAAGGATCGGGTTCTAAAATATATGAACATGATTGGCATAGAGGCTATTTATCCAAAGAGGAAAAAGTTAACGTCTGAAAAAGATAAACAGCATAAAATTTATAGTTATTTGCTTGATAAATATTGGACTAATCTAGGTACAACTAAGACTGTACATGTACCTAACGCTAACGAGGTTTGGAGCGGAGATATCACTTATGTTCGAACTAATTCGGGATTTATGTACATGGTGGCAATTATAGATTGGCATAGTAGAGCTGTGTTGAGTTATAAATTGTCAAATAGTATGGATGTAAGTTTGGTAACTGAAGTATTGCATGATGCACTTAACAAATATCCTGCACCGCAGATATTTAATAGTGATCAGGGCAGTCAATATACTAGTCATGAACACATTGAAATTTTACAAGAGCATAACATTAAAGTTTCGATGAATGGTAAAGGAAGAAGTATTGATAATATAATTATGGAGAGATTTTTCCGAACTTTAAAATATAATTGTATATTTATTAATGATTTTAAAGATGTTAAAGAGCTAAAGAGTGGTATTGATGATTACATCAATCACTATAATTATAGAAGATTTCATTCAAGTATTGGTTACAAAAAGCCTATGAATGTCTATCTAAATTCTATACAAAATTATGAACAAATTGCAGCTTGAAAAATGCAAAAATGGGAAACAAAATTATTATTTTTTTTGTCTTGATTTTTCAGTCCAGTATCCATCGTTAGACAATACAGATTTTGCAACACTCTTAGCTACATCTTTGACCCCATCAACTACACCACCAACAACCGTACCTACAGCTAGCAATGTTTCCCACCCACCTTCCACACGTGATATCCCATAAGCAAGATTACTGCCTGCCAATTCTATTACCTCTCCAGCTTGTGCTACACCTTTAATTATTTGGTTGTTAGCATATTTATTATTTGGATTATCAAAATACTCAGAAATATTTCGATCAGTATCTGCAGTGGTTTTGCGTCTCTCCATTGGCGCAACAAGTCTAGGTATAGACCCCATCTCCCTGCCAATTGCATAAGCTTGCTGCATCAAAGCTTCATCTCGTGCAAATTTCTTAGCTGCAGAATCATGCATATTTTGTTTAGCGATTTGCAGGATATTTCTGTGATATTCATTTTCTTTCGTTTGTAGTTGTTGCTTGTCCGCCGTTAAAGTGTCAACTAAAAATTGTGCAGCTGATAACTCCGACTGGCTTAAGGGCTTTGGTTGTAGAGTTGGCTGGGATGGCGGTTTTGGCGGAGTGGTATTGGCCAACTGGAATCGGCTGAACTACGCCTCGTAATATATCAGCTGAGTATTTACCATTACTACTAGCGGATATAGCATCATTAATGCTTAACATATTTTTTTGTGGCGGATTTATTTGCAGTACATTGTTTAGGTAATTGAGAGTATCCAAAGACATTGGTACTTTTGGTGGCTGGATGATAGAGGTAGTTAACAAAGAATATTTGTCATAATCTAACGACTCAATGTCATCCTTCCTGCGAAGAATGGAATCTACCGTACCTAATTGTCTAGATGTTCCTTGTGCTGACTCTTCACCTGTGCCGAAAAGACGTTTATCTAGCTTCTGCGGCTGCCCGATGGTTAGTCCGACCTGAACATTAGTGTTGTGCGGATCAAGTTTTAAAGCATGCTCTCTATTGCTGCTCTTATTTTTATCATGCATCATTATAGTGCTATCATCATCACCAGCTGCTATTGCTACTCCTTTTGAACCAGCTAGATTTATTACTTTATAACCATTTCGGCTCTGTATGTCTCTTATAGCATCATTCAAACGATAAGAATCGCCAAGAAGTGTATCACTGATTTTGTCAGATAAAGATACTTGATGCATTCCTTCCTGTATTATCGGATTAGCTAGCTGATGTTGGTAATGACCCATCAAACTCTTACTAACTAGTGCTGATTGTTGAGTAATTAAATGATTAATCGCTGATTTGTAATCTTTCGCACTACTTGCAATCATTCTACTGGCAAATGAGCTGATTTTAGCTCGATATTTTTCACCTACTCCAAGTTGGTTTTGCTTAATAATTTCTACCGCATTTGAGCAAAACTGATTATTGTTGATTGCCCCAATTCGTTCTAATGTTTTTACTATATCAGCAGCATCATCCATAGAGATTACAGGGTTTGAGGAACTATATAGTAGCTCAACTAGGCTAGGGCATGTCGTCACGAGATTATAGTTGAATAATTTGTGAAGTTGGTTATACTAATTATAGTAATAGGGATAATAGTTATGGGGCTAGCACATAGAAGACATGATATAAATGATGAACTTTGGAATAAGATACAAAGGCATTTGCCTGGCAGGGAAGGTTGTTGGGGAGGGGTTGCAAAAGATAATAGAACCTTTGTAAATGCAGTAATGTGGATATTTAGGACAGGAGCTCCTTGGAGAGATTTGCTACCTGATTATGGGAATTGGAAGAATGTACACAGAAGATTCTGTAGATGGCACGATAATGGAGTATGGGAGCATGTACTAAATATTTTTATAAATGCTCCTGATTTCGAATGGTTAATGATAGATTCAACATTTGTAAAAGTTCATAAAGCAGGACTTGGGGCAAAAGGCGGGAATCAAATGATTAGCCGTACAAAAGGGGGCTCAATACAAAGATACATATGGCCGTGGATGCGCATGGTATGCCGGTCAGAATTATTGTTACAGAAGGTTTCAGAAACGATTGTACTCAAGCTTGTGAATTAACCCAAAATATAGAGGCAGAGTACCTTATAGCAGATAAAGCTTATGACACAAATATAGCATCGTAGAATTTGCTGAGCAAGCAAATATAATTCCTGTAATACCATCAAAAAGAAACAGAAAGATTCAAAGAGAGATAGATAAGGATTTATATAAGTTAAGGCACATTATTGAAAATACATTTCAAAAATTTAAAGAATGGCGTGGTATAGCAACAAGATATGCTAAAAATACAAAATCATACATGGCAGGCCTTTGTCTAAGGGGATTACTAATGTAGGCTAAAATCTCGTGACGATATACCCTAGATGAATTAGGTTATGTACCAATAAATGTACCAATAAAAGTGGATGCTAGATTCCTATTATTTGAGGTATTTGCTAAATTATATGAGCAGTCTTCGCTTATTATCACTAACCATTTGAGATTTGAAGAATGGGGTGATATATTTGGTAATGCTAAAGCAACAAAAGTAATGATCGATAGATTGACACATCATTGTCACATCATAGAAACTGGTAATAAAAGTTTTAGAGGAAGAAAAGATGTAAATTAGCAAAAAATATAATTGAAAATCACTAATTGAGTGTAACTAAATATTATCTAATTTTTAATGTGATTAGGGGGGCAATAGTTCATTACAATAGGGGGGCAAAACCTGATTACAATTTACAATGTGCTACTACTGGTTGTGTGATCACTGCTGATACTAAGAAAAAGACTTATACTAATGGTAGTACAGCAGAGTGGATATATTTACTAGGATGGCATCCTGATAACCCTAATAAAAGGATATACGTGAAAGAAGAAATAATACTACAAGAAGTTGAGCAAGTACTAGCAACACTCCATTTAGAGCCTAAATTGTTAGCTGAAGTAATTGGTTATATTAAAGCTTCAGCAAAAATAGAGCAAGGTTTTTATAAAATGCGTATAGGAGAGCTACATACTGAACATACTAAGATTAAAACTCGTATGGATAGGTTAACTGATTTATTTTTAGACGGTAATATTAGCAAGGAAGATCATGAAGAAAAACGTCAGCAATTAATACAAAAACGTGAAGATATCATGAGAGAACTAGAAAGCCATAATTATGCTGATGATGAATTTTCAGAACTATTGATTAACCTAGTAGAACTAGCTTCCAGAGCGTTAGAAACCTTTAAAGGTTCGAATATTGAGAAAAAACGCAAATTGTTAAATCTTGTATTTTCGAACCTAAAATTAAAAGACGGAAAGCTAGACTTTATGCTACGTCCACCGTTTGACGCATTCGTAAAATGCACTAAAATCGGAGAATGGCTGGGGCGGATGGATTCGAACCACCGAATGACGATACCAAAAACCGTTGCCTTACCACTTGGCTACGCCCCATCATTAAATACTAGTGTATAAGTGTACACTTAATATACACAGAGCTTATAACAACAAACATTTCTTGAGTCAAATATTCTTTTTAATTTGACTATTCTTAATACGATTTTTATTGGTATTGTAGACACAAAATTAGCTTTTTGAACAGGCTAAAAGAATAATTTTTATAAAAAATTATAACATCTTTTCTAATATGTGTTAGAATCCGATATAGGTAAGCAATTATTTAAAACTAATGGATAAGCTGTTAAATTCTGTTCAAGAATATATTAAGTCTGGTGAATATTTTGTTGATGCGAAAAGATGGTATAATTTTGAATATATATATCCACTTGTACACAGAACATTTTTGTTGATATTTAGTGTAGTTCTTTTTGTATTATTTCTAAGTGTGGTGATTAATTTTGAGACTTTATTACCAGTAAAGCGTCAGGTAAGATACGCAATTAGTGCTAAATCCCTTAAAAGTGCAACAATAACTAACGCTAATCATATTAAGCATAATGCAATTAATTCTATTGCAGATATTATGATTAGAAATTACGTTATACATAGAGAATCATATGACTATGATTTACTTCGTCCTCAGTATATATTTATGCAAAATAATTCTACGCGTATAATATTTAGACAATTTGCCAATTTTATGAATATTGACAATCCATTGTCTCCAGTTATGCGTTACCAAAAGTCCTTAAAGCGTTCTGTTAATATATCATCAGTGGTTTATCATAAAAATAATAAGGCTGAAGTTACATTTACATCTTTGGCAAAAAACGCTTCTAATGATATTTTAGAAAATATGGTGTGGCAAGCTACAATAAATTTTGAAATAGATGCAATTAATATACATCTACCGCCTAACTCAAGATTTAATTTTGCTGTCACTGGTTACAAACTTAAGTTAATAGAAGATAAAAGTAAAAAAATAAGATGAAGCAACTAATAATATTTTTTGTAGTAGTATTTTTTGTAAATACTGCGTTAGCCGTTAGGGAATCTAGACCAATGCCGATTGATAGTAGAATCAGGGTAATGGTTTATAGTCCTGATGATGTATTTAAGTTTACTGGATATTATGGTTATCAGGCTAGTATAGAGCTAGCAAAAGATGAAGAAATAGTTAGTATTTCCATGGGAGATACTACTTCTTGGCAAATAGTACCAGCGGGTCATAGGATCTTCATTAAACCGATGGAACAAGATGCTACAACTAATATGACGCTTATTACTAATAAGCGAACTTACTTTTTTGAACTATATGCTACAGAAGCCTTAGATATGAGAGATCCAGATATGGTTTTTAATTTAAGGTTTATTTATCCTGATGATGAGGATTCTGGAGATCACGTACAAAATTACGTTACATCTTCAGCTAACCTTGATTTATCACACCCTGAAAAATATAATTTTAATTATTCCATAAGTGGTAATGAATCGATTGCACCAATTAAAATTTTTGATGATGGAGTGTATACTTACCTACAATTCAGAGATAAAAATGCTGAGTTACCAGCTATTTTTGCAGTTGATGAAGCTCTTAGAGAGTCGATGGTAAATTATAGACTCTCACAAGATAACGCTAATATGGTGATTATTGAACAAGTATTTCACAAGCTGTCAATACGTCATGGTAAAAAAATAGTATGTGTGTTTAATGAAGCATTTAAGCCGTATTAGACTTTATAGCTAACTAGGGTACATTACTACATCTATTAGCGAGGAGTGTACAAAGTTTCATGTGGCATTGCGAGGAGCTACTTTAGTGGCGACGAAGTAATCCATAAAGTAATTAGAAATGGATTGCTTCGTAGGGCTTACGCCTACTCGCAATGACGTTGGGGTTAACCATATGCAGGAAGTATATTAGACCTCTTTCGAAACTCGCTTATGCTGAAGGATTTGAAGGAGACGCTTCACCTCGAACCGCAGCGTACTCTAATGTACGTGAGGATTCGAGTACCGCATCGACGTACAAATCACCAGCAGAAGTAGAGTTTCAAAGGATATCTATTAATAAAATTAAGTAACAATGTTTTTAGAAACTATATATATCTCAAAAATTTTATATTTTTTTACACTGTTAGTGTTAGTTAGTGGTTTATTTATAATGCTAACCAGTGATAATTATGTTCGTAAAATTATTGGGCTTAGTGTAATGCAAAGTTCGGTGCTAATTTTTTACCTTATGCTTGGTAAGGTAAGTGGAGGTATTGTACCAATTGAACGTACAACACTACATAGCTATTCAAGTCCACTCCCTCAGGTGTTAATGCTCACGGCTATTGTTGTTGGATTTGCTACTTTATCATTGGGTCTTAGCTTGATTTACCGTATTTCTAAGCAATTTAATACTATATCAGAAAGTGAGATTAATTTTAGTGAAACGACTAATGATCGAAGTGAATGACATTAATTAAACATTTTCCCGCTTTGCAAGTATTGCTACCATTTTTTGGAGCATTATTTTCAATACTAACTTTTCGTTATGTGCTTGCCACTCGAATTATAGCAGTTATTTCGATTGCACTAAGTTTATTTTTAAGTATTTGTGGTTTATCAGCAATTAATAAAGGTGCTGTGTCATATAATTTTGGTGATTGGCATGCCCCTATAGGTATTGAATATAAGCTAGATTATCTGAACCAACCTATAATCATCTATATTAATTGCGTATTATTATTTTTTCTAATTTTTTGTAACAAATTGCTTACAACTACCGTACTTAAATTTATTGATAACAAAAGGCAATCGTTATTTTACGCAGTTTTATTATTCGCCCATAGCGGCTATCTTGGTATATTAAGTACTAATGACCTTTTTAATCTTTATGTATTTATTGAAATATCTTCATTAAGTACCTATGCACTAATGGCGCAGGGTAATAACCCCAAGGCTGTAATCGGTGCTTTTGATTATCTGATGCTCGGTACGGTTGGGGCAACTTTGATATTAATAGCCATTGGGTTTTTATTGAGCATTACTGGCAGTCTTAATATGTCAGATATTTCAATGCTGCTTCAGACAAATTATGATTACAAAATAGTCAAGCTAGCAATTAGTTTTTTTCTAATTGGTGCTATATTAAAAACAGCTTTTTTCCCTATGCATTTTTGGATGGTTAGAGCCTATAGTTCAGCTGCTCCGGTTATTCTGACATATCTTGCTAGTATATCCAGTATAATTGGTATTTATATAATCTTGAGGTTCATTCATTTTACTATTGATTACAATGTGATCATTAAGTATCTATCAAATTTTATCAGACCAATAGCTTTGATAACTATTACTTTATGTACATATTTTGCTTACAGAAGTCAAAAAGTTAGAAATATTGTTATATATTCTTCGGCGGTGCAAATTGGTTATATGTTTTTGCTTTTAGTTATTCCTAGAGGTGAATCACTGTTATTTCCCTTTTTGTTTGCTGATAGCATTAACAAGATAGCTCTATTTCTGATCATTGCTTATTCTGATATTTCAAAACCGTTTAGTATGTTATGGCGTGTTTTGGTAGTTTTTAGTCTAATTTACAGCTGTGGTTTACCAATAAGTAGCATGTTTTTCATTAAGATTAGTATTTTTGAGTTGTTGGTTGTGGAAGATATGTGGTTAGAGTTTGTTATTGTTGTCATAAGTTCTGCTATGTCGTTACTTTATCATTATAAAATTGCCAAAAAACTATGTTGGGATCACTATGATTATACACAATTAAAATCGAACACTAAGTATTGTGGGCTAATTTTTGTTAGTATAATGCAATTTCTCCTGCCAATATTCTTAAACCAATTACAAATATTAGGGGGATAGTAATGTACCCTTCTGTTACTCCTAGTTTTTTGATTTTATCAACTTTACTTCTAGCTATGCTAAATTTAGTTACTCCCTTTATTAGTAATAGTGATAATAATATGCGTAACTCCTTATTAATTACCATTAGTAGCTTCTTTTTTGTCAATATTTTAATTATTGATTGGTTATTCCTGAAAGGAGTAAGAGCAAATATATCAATAAATATATTCAGTAATTTTGCTATTGGGTTGCATTTAGAAGCGTTAAGCCTCATTTTCTTAACTTTACTGAGTTTCTTATGGATTTGTGCGTTAATTTACACCACCAAATATTTGGCAATTAATAATATTGATAATTCCAGTCGTTTTCTATTCTTCATTAATCTAAGTGTGTTATCTGGTGGGATGGTAGCATTATCTTCAAATCTTTTTACTATGTTTATTTTTTATGAAATATTAACATTATCAACTGCTCCATTAATTGGTCATAGTGGTGGAGATAAAGTTATGGCCGGGGTCTATAAATATTTAAAAATATTGATGATCTCGGGGATATTACTATTCTTGCCAGCCCTAATAATTATTTATGCTAAAGCAGGGCATGGTGATTTTACATCACAAGGTTTTACCGAACATTATTTTTCCAGGAGTCAAATAATAATTTTATTATTAATGTTTATTTTTGGCATATCGAAGGCAGCCTTATACCCTTTGCATCAATGGTTACCAGCAGCAATGGTAGCACATTACCCAGTAAGTGCCTTACTACATGCGGTGGTAGTTGTTAAAACTGGGCTTTTTTGTATCTATAAGATTCTGATATATATTTTTGGTCTTAAATATTTACAATCTATTTTTGCTGAATTTAATTGGATTCTTTTCTTTCCTATTATCACCATATTTTATAGTTCCTTTAAAGCCTTAACTAGTGATAATATTAAGAAGATTCTAGCCTATTCTACGATTAACCAGTTAGGGATAGCTTTATTGAGTAGCTTCATGTTTACCTCAAAATCTATAGGAGCAGCTATCCTACATTTATCCTCACATTCATTCACTAAAATCTGTTTGTTTTATGGGATGGGAAGTATTTATAGCTTAAAGAAAACTAACCAAGTCTCTGACCTGATCAATGCTGGTAGAGAAATGCCAAAAACTAGCCTTATGGTACTTATTGCCAGTTTATCCTTAATAGGCATTCCTCCTTTTGGTGGTTTTATTAGTAAATTTTATATTATGTTAGCTGCTGCAGAACAAAATCAAATATTAGTTATGGTAGTACTAGCTTTAAGTACGCTGTTCTCTGCACTGTATTTAGCAAAGCTGATAATATTTATTTATAAGCCTATTGATAATAATTCTAAAATATTTTCTATAGAAAATAAATTACCTAATTCTATGCTATTGAGTTTAGTTATATGCTCGTGCATGGTGGTATTATTTTATTTTATACATATTTTTATTAAGAAGTTTTTTGTATTTATAACTTGAATTTGTGGTGATAGAATTGATGTCATTCTCGGCATATGCAGGAATCTAAAGAAATAGACAGGAAGGGTGTTTTAGACATTCTATATCTAGCACCAAAACAGGGGTGCTAAAATAACTTAACACAAATATAAAGGAATCAGATGAACATAACTTATATTTTATTAATTATTACAGTAATTATTGCATTGTTTCATAGAGATAAAAAGTTTTTATACATAAGCATCATTATAACAAATATTGTAGGATTATCTCAGGGTGTAATAAATATCGTTGGACTAACTTTGTTGTGTTGCTTTAGTATAATGACATACTTATATTTCCACCTTAATAATGTCAATAAAGTTTTAAAAATTCTATTCTTTATAGGAGTATCCTCTTTCATAGCTGGATTTGCTTTTCATTTAATACCAGGCTTCTTTAATATATTAGTTTTAAATAAAGTCCATCTTTCTGAGTTGTCACGTCCATTTTCTATGTTTTTAAATTTTGACAAGACTATGTCTGCACTAATACTCTATTCTATAAGTAATTTTTATATTTTAGAGAAAACTATAGATGTAAAATCTTTAAAACAAACAGCTTGTTTTCTTTTACTTTGTATTGCAGGAGTTTTAATCCCTGCTTTTATTAGTGGATATGTAAAATTCGATCCGAAGATACCAAATGTGTTATTGATTTGGGCAATTAATAACTTATTCTTTGTATGTATGGCAGAGGAAGTAATTTTTCGTGGATTCTTACAGAATACCTTAAAAACTTTATTAGAACCACTTGCAGGATTTAATATTTTAGGGATAGGAGGTAAAAATGCTCATATTATTATTGCATCTTTAATATTTGGTTTAGCTCATTTTCAAGGGGGTAGCATTTATATAATATTAGCCACGATTTGTGCTTTATGTTACGGATATACTTACGATAAAACAAATAGGATCATATGTGCAATGATGGTGCATTTTGGATTAAATTTATTCCACTTAATGTTATTTAGCTATCCTGCTGCAAATATATAAGTCAGGTTAACCTATCTCTTCATCAAATTGAGGCTAAATAATGAGAAATGCATTTTATAAAACATTTTATATTATTGCAATAATATGTCCAATAGTTGTTGGTATATTATTAATTAACAACAAAGATGAGATGGTAGTTAATCTATACAATAATAGTTTTGTTATTAATTTTAGTAGTGAAAATAAGTTAATAGCACTTGCTTTTATTGTTGTAACGCTGGCTACTAACTTATATGCCATAAGTAAAAACAGAAAATTTGAGGTACTTATAGGTAGCCTATATTCAGCTAGTTCTTTGGTCTGTTTATTTGCTGGGGATTTTGTTTCAATGTTTGCTTCTCTAGAAATGATGATGATATTTGCTGCTTTGTTGATTTTTTATGGCAATTACAAAAATAGTGTTAGAGCAGCAAGACAATATTTGCTTACCCATCTTATAAGTGGGAGTCTTATTTTAATAGGGATTAGTTATATAATTACTCACACCTCTAGTTCACAAATTATTTCTCTTACCTCATTGACAGAAAATCAAGAGGCTGGTTTTATATTTTATGCTCTAATACTTTGTGGTTGTTTGATTAATGTAGCTAGCATACCTTTTTCTGGATGGATTGTTAATTGCTATCCATTTGCTTCAAGCTCAGGGATGATATATTTAACTAGCTTTACTAGTAAAATATCGATAATTATACTCCTTAAACTATTTAGTGGCTTAGAAATACTTAAATTCTTTGGATTATTAATGATTATATATGGCGGGATTTATGCTTGCCTAGAAGATAACATCAAAAGGGTCGTATGTTATCTTACTGTTTCTCAGCTTGGATTCATGCTAATTGCTATTGGCACAAAATCTCAACAAGCAAATTTAGGAATCATAGTTTTTCTTTTTGTCCATATACTGTATAAAGCTTTATTTGTCTTATACGTTGCCATATTAATAGACAAAGAAAATATAGAAAATTGTTCTGAAATAAAAGGAATTTACTCGCCCAAAAGTCATTTGTTGTTTGTTAGTTTAATAGTTAGTGTATTGTTCATTATAGCATTGCCTCCTTTTGCTAGTTTTGTTACCAAAATTGTTGTAACCAATGCTTTGGAGCAAGATATTAATTATTATGCTATTTTCCTACTCAAGATTGTCACATGCATTGCTTTATTTTCTGCGGTTAAATACAAATCTTTGATTAGTGGTTTTTACCTTAAGTTAAATATTCTAACTAAAGTTAGTTTATTTGTCATGCTATCGTTTTTATTAGCAACTAGCTTTTGTTTAGAAGAAGGTTTGAAACTAGTATGGTCATCTTATCCTATTGAAATAATTGATACAAATTGGTTGGATTTAGTAAAACAAATGGTAATAATAGTAATAGGTATAATATTCGCCTTAGTTCTTAGTAAAACGATTTCTAGGCGTTCAACTGCCAACATAAATTTAGACTTATTTCAGTTTATTGAAAATAATATTCGTCATATTTATTTTAAATATAACTTAGTGGGGCAGGGGGTTCATGATAGACTAGGGGCGGACTACCCTGTTTTTAAGAGAGTAGAAAAAAATACTTTACATAAGATGAAATCTTTGCATAATCAATCAACAGCTCTATTAGTAGTAATGGTATCATTAATTACTTTTATAATAATCAGCACTAGATGAGGATAAAATGCAACCACCCATAGCTAATAAGATTGATTATAGCTTTACATTGCACGGTCAGAAAATTACAGATGAGTATGCTTGGCTTAGGGATAATGAGTGGCCTAATGTTAGTAATAAAAAAATTATAGAATATTTACAGGCAGAAAATAAATATTCCGAGCAATTTTTTGCACAATTACAACAAGAAAAAGATAAAATATTTGAAGAGCTAAAAGGTAGGATTAAGCTCGAGGATCAGTCAACTTACGTAAAGAAAGATAATTATTACTATTATACTAGAACTGAAGAAACTACAGAATATCCTATATATTGCCGAAAAATGGGGTCAGTAGATGCTTCTGAAGAAATTATATTAGATGTTAATAGTATCTCTAAAGGTAATAAATTTACTGATGTAGGTCTAGTAGCAGTCTCTCCTGATCATACGTTAATGGCTTATAGTGTTGATTTTTCCGGTGATGAGAAATATACAATTAAAGTCTATAATTTAAAGACCAAACAATATCTACCAGATGAAATACATAACGTTAGTCGCAATATAATTTGGCATGAAGATTTGAAAGGGTTCTTTTATATGCCGATTAATGAGAATTCTCGTTGTGATAAATTAATGTTCCACTCTTTAGGGGATGTAATTTCCAATGATAAGTTAGTACATCATATAACAAATCCATTATATCAGTTAAATGCAGGCAAATCATCTAGTCGACAATATATTTTTATTGATATTTCTGGTCATAATGAAAATGAAATATATGCTATAGAAATGCGTGATCATAGCTTCCAGCCTAAACTTATTAGAGCTGCAAAGGATGGGGTTTTTTATGATGTTGAGCATAATGGGGATAATTTTTATATTAATACCAACGAGGAGGCAAAGAATTTTCGTATACTATTAGTAAATGTACATAATTTCCAAAATGATTTATGGGAAAATAATTATATTCCAGAAGAACCGACTAAATATTTATCAAGTTTTGATATTACTAACAATTATTTGATAGTTAATTATCGTGATCAAGGATTACCAGTTATTAAAATAAAACATCTTAAAGAACAGGATGAAAAAATTATCCACTTCCCGGATGCTGCTTTTACTGCCTCAGCCATGTCTACTAATTTTGATGAAGATGATATCCGAGTAAATTATTCTTCACTTGCTAGACCTAACACCACTTATAGTTATGATTTTAATAGCGACCAACTGACAATATTGAAAGTACAAGAAATCCCAAGTGGCTTTAATCCTGAAGAATATATGGTAGAAAGGATATTTGCTGATAATGATGGGGTTAAAGTACCAGTTACCTTATTATATAAAAAATCGTTGTTTAACAAGGATGGGAAAAATCCTTTATATTTATATGGTTATGGTTCATATGGTGTTAGCATACCAGTATCTTTCCGGAATACAGCTATTTCTCTTGTAAATCGTGGATTTGTCTATGCCCTTGCCCATATTAGAGGGGGAGATGATCTCGGGCATGATTGGTATAAAGCTGCCAAATTCCTCAATAAGAAAAGAACTTTCGATGACTTTATTGCGGTTAGTAAAGAGCTAATTAAAGAAAAATATACTAGCCAAGGTAATATAGTAATCTGTGGTGGAAGTGCAGGAGGGTTATTAATTGGAGCAGTAATTAATGAGCAACCACAATTATTTAAAGCAGCACTTGCCCATGTACCTTTTGTTGATGTATTAAATACCATGCTTGATGAACAATTGCCATTAACCCCCGGTGAGTTTAAAGAGTGGGGTAATCCTAAAGAATTAGACTATTTTAACTATATTAAGTCTTATTCTCCGTACGATAATATAAAGCCACAAAATTATCCAAGTCTATTTATCACTGCTGGAATCTCTGACCCTAGAGTTGGCTATTGGGAAGCGGCTAAATGGGTAGCAAAGATTCGAGCGACAAAACTCGACGATAATATATTATTGCTAAAAACTAATATGGATTCAGGGCATAAAGGTTCTTCTGGTCGTTTCGATTATCTAAAAGAAGCAGCCGATGATATAGTATTTGTATTCAGGGTTTTTGGTATAATCAATTGACTATATTAAGATTATTATTAACCAGCTATTGACTCGTATTTTTATAAATGGTAACATGAGATTTATGATTTACACAATAAATAGATCACTTAATTTAGAGGATTTACAATGACTAATAGTACAGCCCAATTTGTAGATTTTATGAAATCTTTTATGAATCCAGAAGTTTACATAAATTCCGTAAAAAACTTGCCTGTTATGGATTTTTCTGCTATGTCAGATACTATCAAGAAAAGTACTAAAATACTTACTACAACAAATCAGATTGTTACTGAATCACTGCAGTCTATGATCCAAAAAAATTCAGAGGATTTTCAAAACAATGCTATGAATATGCTGAATTCTATAAAAGATGCAATAACTTCTGGAGATTTAAACTAAATAGCCGAATGTCAGCAAAAATACCTTAAGTCGACTTGCGAAACTTCAATCAATAACATTAAAGAGTTTGTCAGTATGGCATCTGATACTTCAATGAAAATGTTTGATGCCATAAATAGTATGACAGGAGAGATGACTAAGACTTGTGATAACATAAAAAACAAAGCTTAAGAATTATTAATGGGTATATTTTATAACTTAAATACGCATAAATTAAAGAGCTAACTAAAGATAGCATTACAATACAGCTAACGAGAACCTTAGATTATAGAAATGTCAAAAGATAATTTAGATACTGACAGAAATACCGATAATAAATTTGTTGAAACAGAAGAAGAAAGAGAAAAACGACTGGATCGTGAAGAATCAGCTAGGAAACTAAAGGCAATTCTCTTTGTATTTATACCGCTTTTAGTTGGTTTCCTAACCTTCACTTATTTCTTTCTTAATTCAATAGAAGAAAAAAGTAAACTACTAAAAGAACAAACAAGTCAAAATATATCAACACCAAATAGCTCAGCAAAATAGGTAGATTTGGCTAAAGAAATTAGTTTATTGGTTGAAAGGACAACATAAGGCTGTTTTAAGAAGTGATACAGGTTGCACTTTCATCTTATACTCAGCTAGAACTGCAAGAATTAAGGTCTCTCGACCTAAATATCTCAGCTGCTCCGTTACTCATGTACGCCACGCCACTTTGCTAATGCTACCTCTTTTTGAAGTTATACTATCGTCTATCAACTCTTGAAATCATAGTAGTATATAGAAGCATAGTACCCTACATTTATATAACCAATATTAAAATGGCTGCTGATCGTCTATTAGCGAGGAGTCGCGAAAAAGCGGCGACGCGGCAATCTAGGATACGCAAAGCGTTACTCTAAAAAAACAGCTTCGCTGTTTACTTGGATCGCCACGGCATCTAAAGAGCCTTGCTATGACGATTATAGAAAAATTTAGGGTACTATGATACAGAAGCACAACTAATGGTTAATTCAAAAGCTACCCCCTATTCTTCTATAGTTTAGTGCTTCAGCAATGTGTATCCTGTAGACGTTGGAAGAAGCGTCTAGATACGCTATAGTTCTTGCAACCCGTAAGATACGGTTATAAGCACGCATGGATATACGAAATTTTGTCGCGGCTTCATTGAGTAAATCCTTACCGTCATCTACTGGCAATGCATGTTCGATAAGCAACTGTCCGTCCAAACGGTTATTTGTTTTGATATTATATCCTTCATATCTAGTTTGTTGAATATTACGAGCCATTTCGACCCTGTATGCTATCTGCCCCGACTCTTCTTCTGTATCATCTTCTATTAAATCATAGTTATATGAGTCGATAGATCCTACCTCTATATGTAGATCAAATCGATCCATGATAGGACCAGAAATTCGCATCTGATAATCGCTCCCACATTTTGGAGCTTTAGAACATGCTTTGTGAGGATCGCTTAAATAACCACATTTACAAGGATTCATTGCTGCTATTAACTGAAAGTTAGCAGGATATTTTATATGCGAATTTGCTCTAGCAATTAGTATTTCTCCGGTTTCAATTGGCTGCCTTAAAGATTCGATAACGTTAGGTGGAAATTCTGGTAATTCATCTAAAAACAACACTCCGTTATGTGCTAACGAGATCTCTCCAGGTTTTACTCTTTTACCAACCCCACCGCCGACCATCGCTGCTATCGAGCATGAGTGGTGGGGGGTTACGAAAAAGGTCTAGCTCTTGATAGTTTCCCGTTTGCTAGCTTGCCTGCAACGCTTGCTATAGTACTGCACTCCAATATTTCTTCGGATCGCATTTTGGGTAATATACCAGGTATACATTGTGCCAACATAGATTTGCCAGTACCAGGTGGACCAAGCATTAATAGATTGTGACCACCAGAGGCTGCTATTTCTAAAGCTCGCTTAGCGGCTTTTTGTCCTTTGATATCTTTAAAATTAGGGTAATTTATTATAGTAGTGTCAATTTCTAATTCAGGTGATGATAATATTTGTGAGCCTTTAAAATGGTTAACTAACTCTATTAAATTTCCTGCTACCAAAATATTATTATTGCCAGACCATGCAGCTTCCTGACCATTAGATTTTGAACAAATTAGCCCTTTATTTCTAGCCAAAGCTCCAATAGCAGCAGGCAAAGCCCCGCTGACAGGTAGAATAGAACCATCTAGAGATAATTCGCCTATTACTAGATATTCTTGTATTTCCTCAGCTGGTAAAATTTTCATGCTGCTAAGTATAGCACAAGCAATAGCAAGGTCAAAATGACTACCTTCTTTAACCAAATCAGCTGGAGCTAAATTTATCAGTATTTTTTGAGCAGGCAAGGCAAGACCTATTGAAGAAAGTGCTGCTCTAACTCGTTCTTTAGACTCGCCAATAGTTTTATCAGCAAGTCCTACTATAGTAAAATTAGGTATCCCTAGTGATATCTGTACTTGCACATCAACATCGATAATATCTATACCGCTAAAAGTTAAACTACCAAGGTGAACTATCATTTTTATAAAATAAATTTTACTAGATCAAGATTCTTGATAATTTTTGATAATTGCTGGTCGACAAAATGTTCGTCAATAACTATCTCTTTTTCTTTCGTATTACTTGCATTGAAGCTTATCTCCTCCAATAAATTTTCTAGAATAGTATGTAACCTTCTTGCTCCAATATCTTCAACTTCTAAATTAACATTTGCTGCATAAGTAGCAATTTTATCTATTGCATTATCAGTAAATTTTAATTTTACCCCTTCGGTTGCAATTAAGGCTGAATATTGTTTTATTAAACTTGATTCTGGTTCAATTAAAATTTTTATCATATCGTCCTTAGTGAGTGAGCTTAACTCTACTCTAATAGGTAGCCTTCCTTGCAATTCAGGTAACAAATCAGATGGTTTTGATAAATGAAAAGCACCTGATGCTATAAATAATATATGAGCAGTTTCTATAGGACCATGTTTTGTATTAACTGTTGTACCCTCAATAATAGGTAATAAATCTCTTTGCACTCCTTCTCTACTAATTTCTGAACTTTTTCCCTCAGATCTTGAGGTGATTTTATCTATTTCATCCAAAAATACTATACCATCATTTTGTACTAGCACTAAGGCATCTTGAGTAATTTTTTCTTGATCGATCAATTTTTCTGACTCTTCAGCAGAAATAATTAAACGAGCATCTTTAACCAGCATTTTCTTAGTTTTTGTTTTATTAGTACCGATAGCTTTGCCGATCATATCAGAAATATTTAAGACGCCCATGGCAGCTCCTGGCATACCAGGAATCTCAAAATTACTACTACCAAATAAGCCACCTGAATCTGTTATACTTATTTCAATTTCAGTATTGTCAAGTTCACCTTTTTCAAGCTTGCGACAAAATTTTTCTCTAGTTTCAGTTGATGCTGATTTGCCGACTAAAGCATCCAAAATCCTTTCTACAGTTTTTAAATGTGCATTAGCAATCACTGCTTTTTTAGCATTAGCTTTTTGTGTGTTAACAGCTATTTCCACTAAGTCTCGTATTATTGACTCAACATCTCGTCCAACATATCCTACTTCAGTGAATTTTGTTGCTTCTACTTTAAGAAATGGTGAGCCGCTAAGCTTAGCAAGTCGCCTAGCGATTTCAGTCTTACCTACGCCAGTTGGTCCTATCATTAAAATATTTTTTGGCACGATTTCTTGACGAAGTGGTTCGTCTACATTTCTACGTCTACAGCGATTCCGCAACGCTATCGCAACAGCTTTTTTAGCTTTATATTGCCCAACAATGAATCTATCAAGTTCAGCTACGATTTTAGCGGGAGTTAATCCCATAGATTTTTTTTTAAGATTAATACTCATATAACTTTAACTTTTTCTAGAATAATATTATGATTAGAGAAAACACAGATATCAGCTGCAATATTCATTGATTTTAAAGCAATCTCTTCTGCAGTTAGGTCATTGTCAAAAGACATTAAACCTCTAGCAGCAGACAGTGCATATAATCCACCAGAGCCAATGGCAGCAACGTCACCATCAGGTTCAACTACATCGCCATTACCAGTTAAAATTAATATATTTTTTTGATCTGCAACGATCATCATTGCTTCAAGTTTACGTAAATATTTATCGCTACGCCAATCTTTTGCCAGTTCTACAGCACTTCTTAGTAACTGATACGAATATTTCTCCAACTTTAATTCTAATTTTTCAAATAAAGTTAGAGCATCTGCAGTAGATCCAGCGAAGCCAGCAATAATACTATTATTGAACATGACTCTTAATTTTCTTGCTGTAGATTTTAAAATTGTATTACCATGGGAGACCTGACCATCCGCTACGATTACAACATTCCCACCTTTTCTTAAGCAAAGTATAGTAGTCCCGTGTAATGTGACAGGACCGGGCGAGTTATCTGACATAAAGAATCTTTTAAATATTGATGAAATATTGATGTTTGGCTATTTGTTTATTATTATGGTATTTAAGTAATCATTTAATATCGTAATTACAAGACTTTCCTATGAATATTTATTCAATATATGTTAATCCTCAAAAAAAAGATAATGATTTTATTCTTATCAAGCAAGGTTTTTCATTATTTGCTGCATTTTTAAGCGTGTTTTGGGCATTCTATCATAGAATGTGGTTACCACTAATAACTACTTTGATATTAAGTATTTTTATATCAAGTTTAGGTTGTACTAATTTTATTTCTGTAAGTCAACTCGCCATTATGTTGATATTTGGTTTTTTCAGCGATGATATGAGAGAATATGATTTGCAAAAAAAGAAATACCAACTTACAGACATAATATTAGCAAAATCTGAGATAGAAGCTGAATTAAAATTTTTAGAACGCTTAGTGGATGAAAAAAATGTGTTATAGTAATCTCAAATATTGACATTTGGGAGTAGATAATAAAAATGAGAGTATAATATGTATGACAAGAATAATGTTTTTGTAAAAATTATTGGTAAAGATATTCCAGCAGAGATAATATATGAAGATGATAATCTAATAGCATTTAATGATATAAATCCTGTAGCTCCAATACATATAATAATTATACCAAAAAAGGAGTATATTGACTATAGTGATTTTATCCTTAAAGCTTCTAGCAATGAAATTAAAGATTATTTCACCAAACTAGCCTATATTGCATCGCTAGTTGGTTTAGATCAAGATGGCTATCGTTTGATTACTAATAAAGGGGTAAAGTCTGGACAGAGTGTGTTCCATTTTCATTTCCATATTATAGGGGGAAAAACTATTTCTAAGTTGATATAGTCAATTAATTTGGTTTGCTATATTCTCATTCCAAATTCGGTGAAATTATAAATTGCTTCGTCGACCTACGGTCTCCTCGCAATGACGTTTTATAGACGTATATGCCATTGCGAGCGAACGTACGTGAGCGTGGCAATCCATGAAGCTTGTAAGAATAATAAAAAAATAAATGTAAATGACAAAACAATATAATATTGCGGTAATTGGTGCGTCGGGTAATGTTGGGCGAGAAACTTTAGAAATTTTGTTTGAGAGAAATTTTCCAATTAATAATATCCACGCTATAGCTTCGAGTGAGTCTAATGGTAAAGAGGTTAGCTTTGGAGATGGCACTATAAAAATATCTGACATAGACAGTGTAGATTTTAGCAAAATAGATATTGCTTTTTTTGCAGCTGGATCAGAAATATCAATGAAATATATACCCAAGGTTGTCGAGCAAGGTTGCATAGTTATAGATAAATCGTCATTTTTCAGACTTGATTCTGATGTTCCTTTGATAGTTCCAGAAGCCAATCTAGCTAGCCTTAAAGATTATACTATTAAAAATATTATAGCTAATCCGAATTGTTGTACTGCTCCTATAGCTACTGTATTAAAGCCTTTGGATAATGCAGTAAAGATTAAGAGAATGGTGATATCGACTTATCAATCGACTTCAGGAGCAGGAAAGAGAGGAATGGATGAGCTTTACGAGCAAACTAAGGCAAAATATGTTTTTAGCGACATCACTCCTAAAATTTTTCCTAGGCAAATAGCTTTTAATTTATTTCCTTATATAGGTAGTTTTAATGAAGATGGTTCTACTAGTGAAGAATCGAAGATTTCCTTGGAATTAGAAAAAATTATAGGATCACATGCTAAATTTAGTGTAACTTGCGTAAGAGTACCAGTGTTTGTTGGTCATTCTATTTCAGTGAATGTTGAGTTTAGCGGAGAGATAGATGCTAAAGAAATAGAAGAAATACTAAAAGAATCAGACTCTATTGTAGTTAATTCTCATTTGGATAAAACACAATATCTTTCTCCCATAGATGTTGTTGGTAAAGATCTTGTGTATGTTTCGCGAATTAGAAATGATCATAGTCAAAAAAATACCATTAATTTATGGATTACAGCAGATAATTTACGGAAAGGAGCAGCTTTAAACGCTGTACAAATTGCTGAGGAGTTGATAAAAGGATATTTGTCGAAAAAGTAATTAGGTTATATTTCAGGGTAATTTAAAAGTTACAACTAATGATAGAAAAGTTTGTTTTTTAAATGCATAAATGTCATTGCGAGGAGCCGCAAAACGGCGACATGGCAATCCAAAAGTTGCAATGGCAAAAAATAAAACAGCAAGTTGTTTATTTGGATCGCCACGCCACTTTGTAGCTCGCGATGACAACTATTCGCTTCTATAATTTAGTATTTTCTATCATTAGTTGTGATTTTTAAATTACCCTGTTATACTTCTAAGCTCTAAGTATAATAAAGAGGTTGCCATATTATTTATTTTGCGTATAGTGTAGAGTCAAATAAAAAATATTACAAATAGTATAATTTTTACTAATTAGCAGTAAAAAATATAATAGAGCCAGGAAGCCATCAGGTTCGGATAACTACTATTATCAGGACAGGCTAATTTAATTTGTGTTAGATGATATAGATTATTAATTCAGAAAAATATAATATAACAATGGTAATATGAGAAATAATAGTGCATTAGTATCTCAAGTAATAAATCCCCTAACTACTGCTCTTGAGAAATGCAAAATTGCGTTTTGGATAGTTTTTAGTTTTGCGTTTGTTATTAACTTGTTAATGTTGATAACACCTCTTTATTCCTTGCAAGTTCTTGATCGGGTTATAGGAAGTGGTAACTTATTTACATTAATGTGGTTGTCTATTATTATTGGTACGATCTATTTTATTTATGGGTTATTGCAAATTGCTAGATCATTCACCCTAATTAAAGTTGGTGAATGGTTGGATAAAACAATTGCTCCTGTAATTTTTGGTCACTCTATTTCAGCCTCTGCAACTCGTACTAATATGGGGGCTAGTCAGTTACTTCGTGATTTCCAAACAGTAAAAACCTTTCTAACTAGCACTGGTATTAATACTTTATTTGATGCTCCTTGGAGTGTTGTCTATATAATAGTAATTTTCTTAATTCATCCATATATTGGAATCCTTACATTAGCTGGGGCTATTATTATTGTATCTACGGCTTTCTTTAATGCAGCTGCAACTAATAAAACTCTCGGTGAAGCTACTGAATTTTCTATAAAGGGTATGACGCAAGCTGACATCGCCAATAGAAATTCAGAAGTTGTAGAAGCTATGGGCATGATGAAAAATGTTACGACAAATTGGCATCAGTTTAATATTGCTTCTTTGGAGAAGCAATCAATTGCTAGCTACCGTAATAGTGCTATTTCTAATTTTTCAAGATTTATCCGTAATGTTATGCAGATGCTGGTAACTGGTATTGGGGCTTATGTTGTTGTTAGTACTTCAGGAAGAGAGATGACTACTGGTGGTATGATTATGAGTTCCATTATAGTTGGTAGAGCTTTAGCCCCTTTTGATAACGCTATTGAGTTATGGAAAAGTATGAGCGGAGCTATAAAATCTTATAAAAATATCAATCAACTATTTGCTTCGTATAAATCAAGAGAAGAAGCAATGCCAATTCTAAATGTTGAAGGACATTTAACTGTGGAAAATATTTATTATTCGATACCAATTCCTCCACATATACCACAACCGCCAGTACCAAGATATATTTTAAAAGGAGTGTCCTTTGCGGTGCAGCCTGGTGAGATATTAGCAATTATAGGACCTTCTGCAGCAGGTAAGTCAACTTTAGCAAAAGTTTTAGTTGGGGTATGGAAAGCATCGTCAGGGACTGTTAGGCTTGATAGTGGAGAAATTTATCGTTGGAACAGGGAAGACTTTGGTAAACATGTAGGATATTTGCCGCAAGGAATAGAGTTATTTAGTGGTAGTATAAAGCAAAATATAGCTAGGATGGCTGAAAATGCTGAGCCAGAAAAAGTAATTGAGGCAGCTAAAATTGCTGGGGCTCATGAAATGATCTTAAGATTACCAGATGGCTATGATTCAGATATTGGAATAGCAGGCTCTAATCTTTCTGGCGGACAAAAGCAACGAGTTGGTCTTGCTAGAGCATTTTATGGTAATCCTAAATTACTTATTTTAGATGAACCTAATGCAAATCTTGACGAAGCAGGTGAAATAGCCCTATCACATTGCTTAAAGCAAGCAAAATCTAGGAATATTGCTGTAATTGTTATCTCTCATAGACCTTCTGTATTATCGGTGGTAGATAAGATTTTGGTATTACAAGAGGGGGCGGTAGCTCTTTATGGCACTCAAGAAGAAATGCAAAATCGAGTTAAACTGTTGCAAAATGGTGTAATCCACATTAATGAATAAGTTTTAAATATGGAAGAAAAGTCAAATAACAATAAGCCGGCATTTACAGCGGAGCAACTTAAACAACTTTTGTCGCTACAAAATGATTTAACACACACAAAAAAAACAAAGGGAGCTATTGTATCACAAAAGGTAATAGTAAAGATTTCTAATGCCATTAAAAATACATTATATTATCTTGATCGTTTCGTCAATTTTGTTACTAAAAATAATGATGTTGATCGCAATGATGTAGTGCAAATTGCTAGATACCCAATTCTTTTTGGAGTGTATGTAATAATCTTTTTTGTATTAGTTGGAGGGGTATGGGGCAGTTTTGCTCCTCTTGATAGTGCTGCTACAGCACTGGGTGTTGTTATAACGAGTGGTAATAAGAAGACAATTAATCACCAAGAAGGTGGAATTATAGCTAATATTTTTGTTAAACAAGGTGATCAAGTTAAAGAAGGTGACAAATTAATAGAGCTAGAAGATACAAGAATTAAGTCAGCATATGAAAGTAATTTAAGCCAATATAGACATGCTTTAGCAACGGAAAGTCGTTTAATTGCTGAGAGAGATAATCAAGCTCAGATTGAATTTTTAGAATTATTAACCAAAGATATTAATTTACCTGAAGTAGCAAGGATTATACATACCCAAGAAAATTTATTTCAGTCTAAAAAAGAAGTATATAAAAGTGAAAAAAATGCCTTACATCAAAGGATCGAGCAATTAAATAAAAAAATTGAAGGTACGCAGGCTAAAAAAGTTGCAAATGTAAAAACCCTAGAGGTTGTTAAGGATCGTTTAAAGGCAATGGATACATTGCATGGAAAAGGTTTTGCCAATAAAGCCGCTTTATTAGACTTAGAAGCTAAGGAAGCACAGTACAAAAGTGAGATAGCTATGGCAGAATCTGAGATTGCATCTATTAAGCATTCGATTACAGAGTGTGAGATTAGCATTATTAACTTACAGAATAAATATACAGAGAAAACTCTGACTGAACTAAAAGAGACACAAGAGCTAGTAGCTCGTTTTAAAGAGGCATTTAATGCACATCAGGACTCTTTAAATCGAGTGGTTATTAAATCACCAGTTGATGGTATTATAAATGTATTGAACTATCATACAATAGGACAGGTGATTTCACCAAGTTATCCGATTCTAGAGATTTCTCCAACTGATGATAATTTGATAATAGAAGCAAAAGTTCCAAGCAAGAATATAGATTCAGTGCATGAAGGCTTGGTAGCAAAAATTCGCTTCAGTGCTTTTAAATCTAGAACAACGCCGTTATTTACTGGCAAAGTTGTTAAAATATCTCCTGATATTGTACAAGACAGAAATACTCCAAGCCAAGATACTACCACTTATTATATCGCTAGAATTGAGATTGATATGGATGAGTTTAATAAGATTGCAAAAGCTAAAAAGTTAGAGTTACATCCTGGTATGCAAGCGGAAGTTCAAATTGTCACTGGCACAAGGACTCTCCTGAGATATTTACTTGATCCTATTACTGATACGATGTTTAGAGCATTTAAAGAGAAATGATATAGCTAACCACAGAAAAGGTTTTAGCCAAAAACGATGTCATCCCTAGTACTACAACTATAGTACTAACGTCAAAACGCTGTCATTCCCGTGTAGGCGGGAATCTAAAAAAATAACATAGAAGGTATGTTATCATAATACCCTACTTTTTTATATAACCACCATTAAAATGGCTGCTGATCGTCTATTAGCGAGGAGTCGCGAAAAAGCGGCGACGCAACAATCCAAGATCAGGATACGCGAAGCGTTACTCTAAAAAAACAGCTTCGCTGTTTACCTAGATCGCCAGGGCATCTAAAGAGCCTTGCTATGACGATTATAGAAAAATGTAGGATACTATGGTTAACTTGTTACATCAATAGTTGAGATTAAGTAAGTGTATTAATTTTCGGATTTGATACTAGAGTTTTCTAACGTTTTATCAATTACCCTAGAAAGGATTTCTAAACTATATCCATTTGTTAGTATGCCATTAACAAAAAATGCGGGTGTACCAACAAAACCTTGTGAACTAGCAGCAAGGTTAGTATTGGCAAGTAATGTTTCGACAATTTTATTATCATTAAGACATTTAGCATAAGTTTCTGCGGATACTCCACCAATTTGAGCTATATTTGTTAGTAATTCACGATATCTATTGCTACTGCCCCATTTATCTTGTTGTGCTAGTATTACACTTTGGAATTTAAGAAAACTATCTAGATCATTTGGACAACGTGCCAAAATTTCTGCATCTAAATCTTGCTTATTACCGATAAATTCACGAATTATATAAGCAATTTTATTGGTATCAATATATTTCTTTTTAAGCTCAGGTAGAATTTTTTCATGATAATAAGCACAATGTGGGCAAGTTGGAGAAAAATACTCAACTACCACTACAGTTGCCTTAATATTACCAAGAACTATATCATTTTGGCTAACATTGAAAGTTGGTTTATAAGGCATCTGTTTCAAGCTAACATTATCAATAGAGTTAGTAGCAT
Organism: Candidatus Tisiphia endosymbiont of Empis tessellata; assembly: GCF_964031035.1. Classification (NCBI taxonomy): domain Bacteria; kingdom Pseudomonadati; phylum Pseudomonadota; class Alphaproteobacteria; order Rickettsiales; family Rickettsiaceae; genus Candidatus Tisiphia; species Candidatus Tisiphia endosymbiont of Empis tessellata. The sequence goes on from NZ_OZ034997.1 coordinate 1,260,858, forward strand.
AATCCTCTACCGTGTCTAGAGGTTCTTCCGTATTAGTTGAAGCCGTACTGTCTTGAGGATTTACTATTGTATTCCATTTATCATTGGCAAGGTTGTCATTATTTTCTTCTTGTGGAGCTTTTTCCTGAGTCACTTCAGCCTTATTATCAGGTTGCTCGTTTTTATTATTAGATTTATCACTTTCTTCCGAACATGATATTAACAATAATGAAATTATAATGATAAGGATATTATGCATAAGTTTTAATATAGTTTTAAGTTAAATTAAATACTTTACTCTCTAGGATTTTATATCTCTTATGAGAAGTCCTTATAAAAATAAGGTTTTACTGATATTTAAGCAATAAAAATTTTTACTTATTCGTAACAAAATAATTAATTTATATACTATAAATATTTTTTCTAATAAATGCAAAAATACTATTAGTTAAAATAAAAATATTGTTATAATGATTTGAACCCCCTCGTAACTTTCGTGATAATTAAGTCTTATTTGCAAATAAGGTAACACAACCCAAGAAGAAGTGAAAAATATATTGGGATACCATGATGATACTGATATAATGCTTGATGGAAGCATGAAATGGGTATACATCCGTATAATTTATGTTCTGATTAGTTAATTGATTCTCCTCCCTAGATATTGAATAACACGATAAGAAAATTAATTATGAAAGATTTTAATACTAAGGTTATTAGTAAGTATGAAGAAAGATTAAAAGGCTGTTTTGTCTCTTTAAGCTCTGAATGCATCGTGTCTTGTAAATATCCTATTACTTTAAAAAGGTCTTTACGTACTTTTAATATTATAAAGATTCTACAACAGAATAGTGACTTGCTTGATTATCTTAGTCTAGATAGTCAAAAGAACTTGCTCTCTGTTCTTGAGCATTACGGACCTCTCTCTATTGAAACGTTAAAGCAACAAAAATATCAAATGGAAGAGGTAACAAATTTTGTTACCTCTCTTAATCAATTGGTTGATTGCTTAAAAAGTTCTTCCACTTTACATCATGAAGAAAATAATAAGGCACTAAAACCTGTAATGGATTTAGCTAGAAACTTTGTACAACATTGTTGTATATTAATAACTAAAGATGTTAAAAATCAAGATGTTATAAATAATCTACAGGCAACTGCAATTGTTTTGAATTTAGATAATTTATCGCTTGAGCAACAAAATCTACTTTTAGATCAATTGTTGCTCATTAAAGAATTATGGCAGATTGATTATACCATTGACATAAAGAAAGAATCTGTTCCATTGTTATTTCATGCCAATATATTATTAACACTGAAAGAAGAGAACATAGTAGAGAATACAGTAGATTATGGATACATTTTAAAAAAAATTACTAATTTTTTAATAAATGATCACAATGTATTGATGGAGTTAACCAATGCTAAGTTAATTTGCTTATATAATAGGCTAAAAGATTTATCTATTAAATCTCAGACCATAAACCATATTTTGCTAAGAATACATGATGAATCAAAATTTAGGAAGAGTTTCAGTAAACTTAATAATTCAGGGTATGAGCTTTCAGTATTATTTGAAAATTATAATGCAATAATACATCAGATAGAAAATGCAGAGTTCGCTATAATAGAAAGATTCTTACTCCGGCAAAATGTCTTTATGCATGAAATTTTAATTAATATTACAAAGCATATAGATGCTATCAGGATGCTCAATATAACAGAAGATTCTGATCTGAATTATATATTAGCTCAGATTAGAAAAAGGTTAACTCAAAATATCCAAAGTGGTCATACTATTTCTTTAATGATTTCTTCTATTGAATCTAAATTTTCTGCAAAACTTGAAGTTAAAATTATCAAACGATATGCTTCTTTAGATAGTTTTACTAAAAATGCTTTAAAAACTAGGTATCAGTTGTTATTTAAAAATATTACTTCATTATTAAAAAAAGAGCTAAATTATGCAGAGTTTGTACAACAGGTAATAACATGTAAAATTGCAGCTGATTATAAGATAAATAGCAATGTTACTTCAGTTAAAACGTTAAGACTAATTGAACAAGAAAGGTTAGAAGTAAAAAAACAATTATGTGAAATAAATTTTGTAGAAATTTTTAGTGACAAATATTTAAATAAAACATCTAGTTTAAGTTTTAAAAAACATGTCAGGAAAACTAATATAACAACTCCTGCAGGTTATGTTATGGTAATTATTAGAATATTACTAACAAATTTTAGTGTTGAACAGCTTCAATTTTTATCACAATTTTTAATTAATGGTAATCTAATGACAATTCGAACAATCGTTCAACAAGAGTTGGTTATGCAAGTTAAAAAACGCACCACTATAAGTAAGGTAATATATTATGTATTTACTAGAAAGAAAAATGAACTTATCATGCTCAATAATATCAAGAGAATTCTAAATAAATATACTAACCTCAATTAGATATAAGAATCCTTTTTTAGGAGGGCATTTCTCCTTATATTAAAGCCAATTCAGAAGAATTTGATGCTAGGATGGAGCCGAAGAAGAAAGCCTATAGATAATAGGCGAGCGACGAGTGACGACGTTACCAAATTATCATCAATTGATTATATCAAAAATTTTTGTAAGCTTTGCTAACATACGTACGTCAGAACCATCTTCTAAAGCCCAAACCCAAGAAAGTACAGATTGGACAAAACACCAATCGCTAATTCGCTCCGTATCTAAATCCAAGAGAGTTGCAAACTTAATGATGCGATTTGCAATAATACTTTCAACATCTTCTAAAGCAAGGAGTTCAGGGAGAGGATTACGAATAAATGCTGCTACCTCATATGCTTTTTCACCGATAACTCCTTTGGGATCAATAACCACCCAATTATCACCACTTTGCAGAATATTATCATGATGTAAATCACCATGAAGTAAAACTAACATTGACGATGTGCCTAGTAATTTATCTCGCAATTGTCTAGCTTTTTCTAAGTAGTAATTTGGCACATCCCATTCTTTATCTAATACTGCTAACCAATCTGTGACATAAGGAAAACCTTCTGATGGCAAAGGTGCATAGTGTAATCTTTTCATTACATTACATGCTATTTTAATAGCCTCGTAATCTTTTACAGGAAAATAGGATTTTAATGATATATTAGAAATAGCCTGCTCAACTAGCAGTAAGCCGGTGCTTTCAGCTAAAACCTTCACACCTCCAAATTTAGAAAAAACTTTTAAAGCTGTTGATTCTCTCTTAAGATCATCAATGTCTAGCCCTAACTTTAAGATAATTGGCTGATAACCTTGGAAACCTGCTAGGACATAATGGTAACTCAAGTTCTTAACTGGATTTAAGCTAGATAAACCGTACTCCTTAGCCAATTTACGAACAATTTTTGGCAAATCATCTAACCAAACCTTACCTTGAACACCATAGATATTAGTAATGTTAGTTTCAAATGTTTTCATGATGACCTTAGAAAAATGCATTCTTGAAGCGGCTGGCACAAATGCATTTTAATCTATTATTAGCAAATGAAATATTTAACAATTATGCGTCAAACCGCTTTAAGCCTGATTGTTTACATTCTCATTCCAATTTAGGATTAATCAAATTAATCCGAAATTGATGTTGATGATAAATTTGTATTTTTTATGCTAGATCAAATTAACTATTTGCTATAATATTATAGGTAATTCTAACTTAAAACTTATAAAATTGATATTATGGGAATGAGCTTCAGCCACTTATTAGTGATCTTATTAATCATCTTAGTGTTGTTTGGAGCTGGTAAGTTGCCTCAAGTAATGTCAGATATTGCAAAAGGTCTTAAAGCTTTCAAGGAAGGAATGAAAGACATTGATAAGAAAAAAGATGAATAACCTGTTTTGCTAGGTGATGTGAGGATTTCTATCTAATAGTCTTTATCGATCGTTATTTTTGTTCTCGAATCCGTAACACCCCAATACGGGATAAGAATTAGTTAATTCTTATCCCGTATTGGCTTTAATACGACAATTTGAAATCTAGAGAATCCCAGTTCGAGCATTCACATCGAAGGGGTTCATTTGCCTAAGAGATGACGTCTACTTAAACCAAGCACTAGTATATTGAAGCGAGAATGCCCTTACCTTGACAGCAAGGGATAATGATATTCATTCAATAATTATCGCTGCTCGCTCAAATTTATTTTCTAAGTTGCTTTTAAGGTTTTTATATTGAGGAGTTTTTAACTCTTTATTGGTAATCAAACTTTTTCTTATGGAGATTATATCTATAAATTCAGTATCTTTATTTTGATATTTACATGATCTATTGACATATATCCACGGAGTATCAACTTCAAAGTTTAATTTATTACAATCTTTAATTGTAATATTTTTTATAATTATATGTCTTGTGTTAGTGTTAGGTATACCTATAAAAAGGTCTGATACTTGGTCAAAAGCCGTATTTGTAATATTTTCCATCCCATATAATCTTAACCTTAAACCAAACCCTTTATTGGTTTTAAAAATTCGGTTTTTTTGCTGATATGCATACTTAATTGTAAGATCCTTAACAATACGAGAAGTAAGATCAGGTAATTTTAACAATTTCTTGTCTTCTTTATCAAGATATACTCCTGTTAACATGTGGAAAGTAAAATCCCTTAGCTGTTCATTTGATTGATATAACCCAGCACCTGTTATATTTACTGCTACTTCTCCTTTCAAATCAAGCTGACCATGCACATCTACAATATTATCTCTTATTACCAACTCATTGTGTATTATAGCTTGTGAATTTTGATGATCTATTTCAGGAATTTTGGTATAACCTGCTTGTTGAAGATCTAATACCAAGGCTAACTTACCTGCAACATCCGGAAAAATTCCTTGTGCCATACTGACAAAGTTTGTTGGGTCAATCCAATATATTTTTCCATTTTTATTAGCTACTTTAAGCATCACATGATTAAAATTTCCTATAGTAGGTAGTGCTTTTGGATTAGAAAAATTAGTAATACCTCGCATTACTAAAATGGGTTGAACCTTAAACCCAAGCTTTTGCAAGATAGCAGCAGTACTTGCAGAAAAATCTTTGCAATCACCAATTTGAGAAGTAGCAATCTTTTCTAAATCTCTAGGAAAATACCGACCTGATACTATTCGCCAATCACCCATATATTGGATTTTTTCAGCTAATGAAGAAGTAACAAAATTAATTTTTTCTTCATCGGTATTTTTATTTAGAGCAGATTCTGCTATGCTCATGAGAGTTGTAGGAAGTGGTTGATTGATTACCTTAGAATAGTCAGGAGCTAGTTGCTTGGCAAAATCTTGCCATTTAGTTAAGCTTGATAAAGATACCCAAGTTTTTTGCTTAACATTTAATATCCCCTCAGTTGATTCATTAGTCAATTGATTATAAACAGGTTTCTTTAGGATAATCTCTGCCGAATGAAAGTCACTTTCAGCATCAGTAATAACTTTTAATACACCTTTTGGGTCATTTACCTTGATATTTAGGGGCAATTTAGAATTAATCTTAGTACTACTTGCTTGCAAGTAACCTTCCTTACCATAGAATATGGTAGCACCATAAAAATTATCTATAGCAACTTTTGTTTCAACATACTTATATTTTAAGTATATTTCTGCACCAAGTTCCACTTTAGGAAATGAGATAGTTATCTGATTTAGTTGATCAAAACCTTGTCCAAAACTAGCTAGCGGTTTATCCTCAATCATATCTTTAGAAACTACATATTCTTGCCCATTATAAATAGTCTTGGCTTCTAATATAGAGATTTGGGAACTATAGTTATTATAAGTTAATCTATATGGAGAGAAATCACTACGTCCTGATTCTTTTAGTATTTTTGCGTGCATTTCTATTATTTCTTCAGAAGTGCCATCTTGATTAATACTAATATCGTTGTTATAAAATTTAATTTCAACAGGAGCATCTTCGTATTTACTCCATCTAGCTTGAGCAGAATGGTTTATTAAAAATACCAATAATATTAAACGAAGACAAAATTTTAAATAAATCATTATAAATAATCCTAAAAATAAAAAAAATACCCCTTAGTTATACTCAAATGATTTGAAGAATTGGATTTGAAAATGAATGGTGAGCATGCTAGGTGTACATAGTGTACATATAGTACATGAGCATGCGAATCCATGATATTTTCAAAAAACAATTCTTTAAAGCAGAAGAATATACCAGCATTATAAGGTATTATAAACTAAAAAATAGAGACCACTAAGTAAAAATGATCTTTTTTCTTGGAGGTATATAAATAATTTTATCTTGATCATCTATAGTAACGTCATGATGCATCTTTTCCATGACACCAATAAAATAATTACCATGTGGCATTAGTTTTACTATTGCCCAACCGTCGATAATAAATTGAGTAATTTTATCTAAATCAGATTTGTTTTCAGCGAAAGATATAATTTTTTGATGGGGTTTTACCCTTGTCATAATCTTATTTTTTATTAATTTTAATTTCTTATTACTAAATCTTTTGATTAGTACGGCTGTAACAATAATTGCATCGAAACTGTGTTAGCTTTATTAGAGGGAAAGTGTATACTCAAATGATTTGAAAAATTGGATTTGAAAATGAATGGTGAGAAGGCGTAGCATACATCTAGTATAGTTACGCATGCGAATCCATGATATTTTCAAAAAACAATTCGTAGGAGCAGAATAGTATATGTATTTTTTGAAATACACTAACATTATCCCAAAAGTTAACTGATTTGATTGACCTTTCTTTTTCTTACATAAAATTAGAACCTCTAATGATAAATTATATAGTCAAATACATTGAATTAGGTGGTAAAAACATAGCAGTAGTTTTTACCATCAACTGTTACAATCAACTGATTTTATCAATTATCTTTCCACCTAATTCAATGTATTTAACTATATTGCATTTTTATCTGTTCCTAGAATTCACAGTTCGGCATCACGGTGTCAGTATCTTTTAACAGCAATCTATCCTAGATAACTAATTATTGCAACATTTTCTTTTATTTTAAATACATAATAATTGACAAATTCTTATCCCTAATTCGCGTATAATTTGTATACATTATGGTGTATACATTGCTTTTCAGTACTTCAAGTGGTGGCAAAACAACTCATTCTTAATACTAGCACAATTTCTGCATTAGATATCTTTCGAAATTCGCTTATGTGTAAGGATTTAAAGAAGCCACGAACCTCGACCCACAGCGAACGATGATGTGCGTGAAGAGCAGAGTACTGGTAGCACGAATAAATTACCAGCAGAAGTAGAGTTTGCCAAAGATATCTATTATATTTTCCACATTATATTACTTAGTGCTTTATAATTTCTGTGCTATACTAACTTTATAATTGATAACTACTAATAGCAGCATATATATGGATAAAATAACTCCTCGCGTGGATTTAGCTTTCAAAAAGATATTTGGTGTTGAAGAGAATAAGGACTTGCTGATATCCTTGATTAATTCTATCGTTGGACAAGAGGATCAAGTGGCAGAGGTAACACTGCTTAATCCATATAATCCTAAAAACTTTAAGAATGATAAACTCTCAATATTAGACATTAAAGCCAAATCTGTTGATGGCAAAAGGTTCAATATTGAAATTCAAATTAGCGACGAAGCTGATTATGATAAGCGAGCTTTATATTATTGGGCTAAATTATATACCGAGCAATTAAAGGTAGCTCAGGACTATTCTACCCTAAGCAAAGCCATTGGTATTCATATACTAAACTTTACTTCTATTCCGAATGTGACTAAATATCACAATGTTTTCCATATAGTAGAAAAAGATAGTGGATTGTTGTATTTCAAGGATCTCGAATTACATACTATTGAGCTTAATAAGTTTACTGATAATTCTTATGAGGAATTACCTGATATACTGAAAAAAGTAAAAAACTCTCTAGATATGTGGACAGCTTTTCTAACAAGACATGACCTACTTAACAAAGATAATTTACCTAAAGAATTAGACAATGCCAGCTTAAAAAAAGCTCTAACAGTGCTAGATGTTATGAACTTTACTGACGAAGAAAGAGAGGCCTATGAAGACCATCTTAAATGGTTGCGTATCGAAGCTAATACTCTAAAGAAACAACTGGAAAAAGGTAGAGAGGAAGGTATAATAGCTATAGCAAAAGAAATGCTATTAAACAATGAGCCGATGGAAAAAATTATTAAATACACTAAGTTAAGTAAATCTCAAATAGGAAATCTAAAATGACTTACGATCCTCAAATTTATGATTTACTAACATATTCCATTATTGTTATATAATGGTTAGCTATAGCAGAAGAGGAAATTATGATTAAGAGTATTTGGGCAAAGGTTAAATATGTAGTATATTTGCTTATATATATAGTGATTACTTGGGTTACTGCGAAAATTATACTTATATCAACATTTCCTGATGATGGTCAATGCCATTGCACTGAAACTCCAACGTTACTGCATTATATTTTAGCTTCGATAGTAACTATATTGCCAGTAATAGCACATATATGTACAAAAAATCGTAAACCAAAAGTAAAATCTGATACTAAATAAATTATGATTGGTAAATTAAAAGGTAAAATAGATGCATGTTTTAATGATTATGTCATTATTGATGTTAGTGGTGTTGGATATTTAGTGTATTGTTCTAGTAAAACTTTAAATAAATTAGTGGTTAATGAGTTTTGTCAATTATTTATTGAAACACATGTAAGAGAAGATCATATTAATCTTTACGGATTTTTATCTCTCGAAGAGAAGGCTTTTTTTAATTTATTACAATCGGTAAACGGTATTGGTACAAGAATGGCTTTAGCTATTTTATCAAATTTATCACCCGAGCAAATCCAATCAGCGATAGCAAGAAGGGATAAAGAAGCTTTTAAAGCCATTTCTGGTGTTGGGCTAAAACTAGCTGAACGAATTATCATAGAGTTAAAGGATAAAGCCTTAACTAATTTTACTAACAACCTTACCATGGATAACAATGATACTGACTTAGCTAAGATATCATCTGATGCCACATTAGTGTTAACCTCGCTTGGTATTGGTAAAACTGAAGCACAAAATTTAGTACAGGGAATTATTGTAGAAAATTCTAATCTCTCTATTAATGAACTAATTAAACTTGCACTAAAAGCACGTGGATCCAATGTCTAAAAATATTTTGTCAGCTGATATACTTCCGAGTGATCAAGAATTTTCTCTACGACCTAGCTATTTAAGAGAATTTGTCGGACAACAACAAATTAAGGAGAATTTATCCATTTTTATCCAAGCAGCTAAAAATAGGTCTGAACATTTAGATCATACATTATTTTACGGTCCTCCTGGACTTGGTAAAACCACTCTTGCACAAATTATTTCTAAGGAAATGGGAGTAAATTTTAAATCCACCTCAGGACCTGCTATATCAAAAGCAGCTGACCTAGCTGCTATACTTACTAATTTGCAAGATAATGATGTGTTATTTATTGATGAAATTCACCGTCTTAGTACAAATATTGAAGAAGTATTGTACCAAGCAATGGAAGATTTTGCTTTAGACATAGTTATTGGTGAAGGACCTTCAGCAAGGTCAGTAAAAATCAATCTACCCAATTTCACTTTAGTTGGAGCAACTACTAGGCTCGGTTTACTCAGCAACCCTTTGAGAGATAGATTTGGTATACCATTGCGTTTGCATTTTTATAACGTGGATGAATTAAAACTTGTTTTGAGTAGAGCTAGTAAATTGTTAGCAATTAATTTAACCAATGAGGCATTAGAAGAGATAGCGAGACGTAGTAGAGGAACTCCAAGAATTGCCCTTAGGCTAGTTAGACGAGTGAGAGATTTTGCTTCTGTCGATGATAAGCTAGAAATTGATAAAAATATTGCCAATATCTCCCTAAATCGATTAGAAGTTGACAAAATAGGTTTAGATAGTAATGATTATAGATACTTAAAATTTATAGCTGATAATTATGCTGGTGGTCCGGTTGGTATAGAGACAATTGCAGCAGCTCTATCAGAACAACGTGATGCTGTTGAAGAGACTATCGAACCCTATCTAATACAAATAGGGTTATTACAACGTACCCCAAGAGGTAGAGTTATTACTAAAAATGCCTTTGACCATCTTGGAATATAGTAATTTACAGTTACAAAGAGGTAGTTTATGAAAATAATTAATTAGTTATCTCCAACAGCTTCCTAGAAAAAAACATTAAAAATTAGAGAATATATAGCTAACCCGAGTAACATTACTCCGTCATTGCGAGGAGCTACTTTAGTGGCGACGAAGCAATCCAAAAAAGTGATTAGAAACAGATTGCTTTGTCGCCACTAAAGTGGCTCCTAGCAATGACGTTGTTTGATGTGTTGATTTTACCCGGACACTAGTGTGCTTTCGCAAGGGTAACACAAAACAGGATTGCTTAGTCACTACTAAAGTAGCTCCTCGCAATGACACTAGGATTTATGTACTCCTCGCTAATAGCCGGAGTAATGCTAATCGGAGTTAGCTATATATTTTAAAAACAAACTAAGAAATACTTAAGAAAGAAATATTATATGCAAAAAGCTTTAAGTCTTATAATTGCTGCAGCAATTATTTACTCTATTGTCCAAATGAAGATGCTCTCTCCTTCCGAGGACAAAGACCCTAAAGTTCAGACAACTAATGATGCTGAAAATAATAAAAATACTACCGCTGCTCCTGAACAAGCAAATATACCATTAACTGGTAATTTTCTTCAAAAAACTGTTTCAAAGGTTTTGATAAATGCTCTTAAGACAGAAGAAGGTCGACTATTTTTTGAGCATTTACTACAACCAACAAACAAACCTATTACTGATGGTAAATATACTATAGAGGTTAATAGAGACTTAATACAACCAATGTTTAAGATTAATAGCTTTGGTAACGGGACTGTTGGACCAGCTACTTGTGGTCACGTAGTCACATTACGTTATCAATTATTGGATATTAACAATAATTTACTTAGCGAAAATACCAAAACCTTTACACTTGGTTCTAGAGCGATCATGCTAGGTCTTGATGCTGTAGTAGTAGGTATGATGGTTGGACAAACAAGACAAGCGGTGCTTCCTGCAAAATATGCATATTATAACCAGCAATATAAAGAAGAAGATAGAGAACATGATGCACCTTATAGAGTTAATATTGTCTTAAATTCAATATTACCTAATAATTTTGTTGATAGTAATGAAGTAAAGATATTTGATGATGAAATAGCTTATAGAATACCATTATTATGCGGAGATAAAGTAGGGGTTGACGTAAAGATTACTAAATTATCGAATGGTCAGGTAATTTATGATTCAGTACAGAAAGGTAAGAAATTAGATATAAAAATTGGTGATATTAATTATCCATTAATCGTTTCATATGCTCTACATGGTAAAGTGCCAGTTGGCACTAGAACAGTAATTGCCAAAGGTAAGTCATTTAAGGCACTTGGTTCTAATATCAACAAAATGCTTAATCAAGATAAGATTCCTATGGATGAATATTTGATGCTGGAATTAACAAATTTTCAAACAGAATAATAGAGAAAAGAATGCACGACAATAATTACAATACAAAAAGAGCTACAGTACCAGCTCTAGAAGAATTATTATTTGAACCTATAAAAATACTAGATCATGGTTTTATCAGAATTATTGATTATATGGGTGATGATAGTAGCATCGTCCAAGCAGCACGAGTATCATATGGTAAAGGTACAAAACAACTAAGCCAAGATAAAGGTTTAATCAATTACCTAATGCGTCACCACCATACAACACCATTTGAAATGTGTGATATCAAATTTCATATTAAACTGCCTATTTTTGTTGCAAGACAATGGATACGTCACAGAACTGCTAGTGTTAATGAATATTCAGCTAGATATTCTATATTAGGAAATGAATTTTATTTACCAGAAAAACAGAATCTTGCTGCTCAATCCATAATAAATAAACAAGGAAGAAGTGATGAAGAAATTCCAAAAGAAATTGCAGATAAAGTCTTAGTGCTACTAGAAAAAGATGCTAAACTATGTTATCAGCATTATACTGAAATGATGAACCAGGATGAACATGGGAATATTATCGATGAAAATACCATAGGTATTACTAGGGAACTTGCAAGAATGAATTTAACCTTAAACTATTATACAGAATGGTATTGGAAGATTAATTTGCATAATCTATTACATTTTCTACTGTTACGTGGGGATTCTCATGCCCAGTATGAAATCAGAGTATATGCAGAGAAGATGCTAGAAATAGTAAAAGCTTGGGTACCTTTCACTTATGATGCTTTCGAGGAATATAGGCTAGGAGGAAATAATATTTCTAAAAAAGGACTTGCTGTTATAAAAAAACTACTCAATAATGAAGAAATTACTCAAGAATCTAGTGGCATAAATAAAAGAGAATGGGATGAATTAATGCAACTTATAAAATAGGTATTATAAAATGATTACAATTGATAGAACAACCTACCGAGCCCCATCTTTTAATGAGAGAGTTAGATTTTTGGTGCTGCATTACACTAACGAAAACTTAGAAGGATCCCTAAGAGACCTACTAGGTCCAAAAGTTAGTGTACACTATCTAGTTTCTGACTCTAATCCGAATCATATATTCCAATTAGTGGAAGAGTCTAGACGAGCTTGGGATGTTGGTGTTAGTGGTTGGCAGGGGCGTCAGAATCTCAATGATACTTCTATAGGTATTGAAATAGTAAATCTTGGCGATACTAAAGATTCTCAAGGAAAGATTCATTGGTATCCTTATCCCGAAGACCAAATTACAGCGGTAATGGAGCTTTGTCAGAATATTATAGATCGCTATGATATTGCCCCCACTTGTGTAATCGGTCATTCTGATGCTGCTCCGGGAAGGAAACAAGACCCAGGTCCTCTATTTCCATGGAAACAATTATATGATAATAATATCGGAGCTTGGTATGATCAAGATACTGTTAATGCTCTAATACCCAAGGTAGACCTGTCTAATATAAAGTTAATCCAAGAACAATTTAGCAGATATGGTTATGTGTTGCAGCCAACAGGAATAATTGATCAACAAACAACAGATGTTATAGTATCGTTCCAAATGCATTTCCGCCCAAAGAATTTTTCTGGAAAATTAGATGTTGAGACCGTGGCAATTTTAGAAGCATTATTACAAAAATATCTTATGTAAAAAAGCTGTTCCTGCGAAACCTTTGCCCGCGTCGATCAAAAAGTCAGCATAAGTAATAATATACCAATTCCCGAAATTAATTTATTCTATAGTAATTTGTACGTGATACCGGTGCTCAAATCCTCACGTACGTCTTTGTACACTGCGGTTTTGTACTTCGTGCCTTCTGCAAATCCTTCAGAATAAATTAAATTCGGGAATTGGTAGTATTTACAGAACCAAAAACGTTGTCATTCAGCTAAAAGCTGGAATGACAACGAGGGCTTATTAAAGGTTAAAATTTAAGCTTTGCACCAATAAGAGCAACTGTACCTTTGGTTTTTTTCTTAGGTGCTTCAATAAGGTAAACTGGCTTACCCTTAGCTTGGAAATAAGAGATTTCAGCATAAGGCAACAAGCCTGGTGTTATCTTATATTCAGTACCTAAGCTTACTGTATCCACCGTATTTTTATACTTTAGTGATTTAAAATAAGAAAGACTTGTTTTTATAGGACCTTGCCCATAAGCAATTGTGCCATTATAATATTTCGTATCACGACCAACTTTATGGTAAGTTTTTGAAGTTAAACTTTTACCTAAACTACCATAAGAACCAGCACAAGAAATATTACCATAAGTTAAGACTGCACCTAAATTGTAAGCGTTTAGATCTGATAGCTTGTTGCTAGATAGCATCTTTCCATCAGGATCTAATACTATAAGTTTGCGAGCTGGCTTAGCATGTTCTCCTGTAACGCCAACTTCTACTGCCATATCATCTAAAATCTCATACTTATAGGATATCCCTGCAGAAATCGCATCTTTGACATTGTAATTATAAATTACTGTATCACCTTTACCACCATCTATACCAGGTAGTTCTACTTCAGTTATACCAGTCTTTAATGTACTACGACCTGTTTTACTATCTAAATTTTTTATATTACGATGACCACCAGTATTTGCTGAATCAGGAATATAAGAAATACTAAACTGAAAACCTTGCATCTCTGGTGTATAATAAGATACTTTTCTAGCTGGCTCTGTTCCTTTATTTATGTCATCGAAGCCATTGGTAAATGAGTCTATGACAGAGGGTGGGACTACCTCAAATTGTGGCTTCATACCTTTATATTGCATACCGCTATCGTCTAGTGAGACATACTTACTCCAACCAAAACCACAACTAGCTGCTGCAACTTTAGCACCACTAATACCCATCTTATTTGCAGCATCATAAGGAGAGCCTAGCTCTACTTTACCATAATCTGTCTCTAAGAATATGAAAGAGCCATTGACACTTGCAGAACCCTTTGGTTTAGTTGTTGGTAGTAAAACCATTTTAATTCCAGCTATTACATCATTAAATTCTTGCTTAGCAGTGGCAGAGAAAGCTGCTTCACTATAAAATCCAAGCTTTTTCTTATTATCAGTAATATATTTACTTTGTTCTGACGACAATTTGCCTTGAGTACTATAACCAGCTTGGAAACCAAAAAATCCTTCTAATTTTATTTCAGTATCTGAAGCAGCTTCAGCTGAAGGAGTAGAACTGCTAAAGGCTGTGCTAGACAAACAAGAGACACAAAGCAACATTATTAATTTTTTCATAGTAATACCAAAACTCTTTATTCTTATTATGTAGTCGAGTTCATTGAACATAATACTTGAACATAATACATTTCTATTTAAGTATTTATAGCAGAAGATAAACCATAATGTAACAAATTTTCGTAAATAACTATGATTAGTCAGACAAATTTTATTATTTTAATGGTAAAATTACAACTAATATAACATTTTTTTTAATTGTTGCTAATATCATAAAAATATTGTATTCTAGCTTTGCAGGTTGAAATTTTTGTAAATAAAGTTGAAAAAAAAAAGGTGGGGGTTAACCCCACCTTTTTTATTAAAATCTTTAAATATTTATGTTGTAATGCAAACTATAGAGCAACAAATTATTGATGCGGTGCAAGATAACCTGAAAGATATTGGTTTCGACTTAGTAAAAGTAACTTTAAAGGGTTCAACCCATAAAGTACTTGAAATACTAATAGATAGGTTGGATGGTAAAAAAGTTACTATAATAGATTGTCGGAATAGCAGTAGAATTATCTCAGCCCTTTTAGATGTTGAAGATATAATTAGTGATAAATATTTTTTAGAAGTTTCTTCAGCAGGTATTGAACGCCCATTAATAAAATTTGAAGATTATACTAGATTCCTCGGTAGAGAGGCTACCATAAAATTAAAAGAATTATTAAATGGTCAAACTCGATATCAGGGAAAGATAGTTAAAGCTGAAGATAATAAAATTCATCTGAATAACCATGGTGAAGACATAGTGTTTTCATTTGATATGATAAAAAAAGCCTCTTTGGTATTAACAGATGAAATGTTTAGGAATTTAATGAATAAAAAATAGACTTCTTGGATAATTTGCTTCTGCTAGGGAATTTGTAGGAGGATCAAAACCTCGACCCACAGCGTACTCAAATTCCGTTACGGATTCGAGTCTATTATACTCAAATGATCCTACGAATTAGATTTGAAAATGAATGGTGAGCATGCTAGGTCATAGTACCATACATTTTTCTATAATCGTCATAGCAAGGCATCTTTAGATGCTGTGCGATCCAGGTAAACAGCGAAGCTGTTTTTTTAGAGTAACGCTTCGTGTATCCTAGATTGCCGCGTCGCCGCTTTTTCGCGACTCCTCGCTAATAGACGATCAGCAGCCATTTTAATAGTGGTTATATAAAAAATGTAGGGTACTATGATGCTAGGTGTACATATAGTACATGAGCATGTGAATCCATGATATTTTCAAAAAATAATTCGTAGGAGCAGAAGAGTATACCGACGCACAAATTACCAGTAGCAAGTAGATGCAAGAAGTTTAATATTAAAAGGCAGTGAATTTATGATTAATATTGGTAACATAGAAATTCTGCAGATCATAGATTCTGTAGCTAGAGAAAAGAATCTTCCTAAGGAGACACTACTTTCGGCAATGGAACAGGCTGTACAGATTGCAGGACGCAGAAAATATGGAAATGAACATAATATAAAAGCTGAGATTGATAGGAAAAATGGTAATATTAATCTTTTTAGAATCCTTGATGTAGTGGATGATGTGGAGAATTATTTTACTCAAATTTCTTTAAAGGATGCTGTTGAAAAGAAAGTTGATGCTAAAATTGGTGATGAGATTTATGAATTCTTACCGCCTATTGATCTTGGACGTGTTGCAGCTCAGGCAGCTAAGCAAATAATAATACAACGCGTTGGTGAAGTGGAAAGAGAAAAACAATATGAAGATTTTAAAGATAAGAAAGGTGAGATTTTAAACGGCACTGTTAAGAGAGTAGAGTTTAATAATATCATAGTTGACCTTGGTGGTCGTGCTGAAGCAATGATTAAAAAGGAGCAGCTCATTAGAGGAGAAAGCTTTAAGGTTAATGATCGTATTAAAGCTTATGTCCAAGACGTAAGATTATCGTCTAAAGGACCACAAATTTTTCTATCTAGAACTGATGACCAAATGCTAATAAAATTATTTGAATTAGAGATTCCAGAGATTTATGATAATATAATTGAATTACGAGCTATAGCTCGTGATCCTGGATCAAAGGCAAAAGTTGCAGTCTTTGCTTCTGACTCTAGTGTTGATCCTATAGGTTCATGTGTAGGAATTAGAGGCAATAGGATTAAGGCTATTACTAATGAGCTTAATGGCGAAAAAATAGATGTAATATTATGGAGCAAGAATATTGCCCAATTTATTATGAATGCACTTGCTCCTGCAGAAATTGCAAAAATTGTTATTGATGAAGATAAGAATATAGTTGATATAGTTGTGTCTCAAGATAATTTGAGTCTTGCAATTGGTAGAAGAGGTCAAAATGTTCGTTTAGCCTCTAAACTTACTGGCTGGAATATTAATGTAATGACGGAAGATCAAGAATCCAAACGGAGAAATGATGAGTTTTGCTCTGCTACTGAGTTATTTATGGAGACCTTAGATGTTGAAGAAGTAATAGCACAACTGTTATCTGCACAAAGTTTTACCTCTCTAGAACAGTTAGCTTCCAGTAAAATTGAAACTTTAATGAATATTGAAGGCTTTGAAGAAGAATTAGCAACTGAGATAAGAGAACGAGCAATAAATTATGTAAATGCTAAAAATGAAAAAATTATTATTAAACTCGAAGCTTTAGGTGTTGAACAAGAATTAATTGATGTATTGGATTTACAACCAGAATTCATATTAAAATTAGCTGAGTATGGTGTAAAGACTATAGAAGATTTGGGAGAGTTGACAGTTAATGAATTTAAATCATTAGCACCTAATTCTAACATGGTAGATGATGATATAGAATTACTGATTCGTACAGCTCGTACTCGTGAAGATGAATAAATTTAAGCAACCTCAGTATCAATCCTGACAGGGGATGCTACCTAAACTACTTAAGTTGACACCCATGTGCGTAGACGGAGTTCTAAAATGTTTAATTAGTTGTCAGTCAAAGCAAGAAAATTTTAAAAAATTTAGCATTAAGTATTAGTGCTAAGAATTTTATTGATATACTGAAGAACTACTAGCAAAATTAGCCATTTCTAATAACAGAAACTTGGTAATTTAATTTTGGGTAAAGAAAAAATTAACAATTCCCTTAAAAAAAATGGTATTATAGTGTAAGCATGAGATGCAAGTCAAGTGCAAGAGAAAATTTAATAGACTTCTTGCATAATTCTATTTCTACTGGTAATTTGTGTGTGATACCGGTACTCTGCTCCTCACGTACTCTAGAGTACGTTGCGGGTCGAGGTTTCGTGTCTCCTACAAATTCCCTAGCAGGGGTGAATTCTACAAAAGGTCTAACGGTAAATTAGAAATTTGTAAATTATTCGATATACTCAAATGATTTGAAGAATGGAGATAATAAACAAGGGGTGAGTGTACCTTACTATTCCCCACAAATATTTGCAGAAGCCAATTCTTTAAAGCAGAAGAGTATATCTGTTAATCATTAATCACATAGCAAAATTATTTAAAAAACTTTATCACAAATATAATTGCTATTTAAAGGTTTAATATTTATGACGAATAACCAAGAACCTAAACCAAAGAAACTAACACTTGGTGGTCCTAAACTATCGCTTAGTAAGCCAGCCCAACCCACCAATGTTACTAGAGGTTTTGTTAGTTCTGCAAAAACAATTGTAGAAGTTAGGAAGAGTAGCACTCCAGCTAATACTTTGTCTTTTAACAAACTTTGGTCTAGTGGTTCTACTTCTCAAGGCGGCGAATCTACTGCTGGAGAAGAATTTAACAGACGCTTAACTATTTTAAAAAAAGCAGCAGAAGATGCAAAATCTCAGAGTACTGATAGTAAGATTAGTACTCTGAGTAAACTTGCAACTATCAATCAACCTGTGAAAAAAGACGATATTGAAGAAAATGTTCAGGATGAGTTACAAGATATCGAAAATGATTCTGAAATACCACCTACTACATTAGCACCTACATCTTCACAGGATAACAACCCATCCAAGTCTTTTGTTAGATCAACACTGATTGGTTCTCAGAGCCATTTTGGTGTTGCACTTGAAGATATTTCTTCAATAGACAAGGCTGGTGATAATAAAGCAGTAGTGCCAAAGGTTAAAATTGAAGAACCTAAAAAATTAAAAAAGGCAGATATCTTCAATATGCTTGATGCAGATGGAAGCGATAATACTGGTAGAACTAGAAGCCTTGCATCAATAAAAAGAGCTAGAGAAAAAGAAAAACGTAAAGCCGAGCAACAAACACCAGATAAAGTATATAGGGAAGTTATTATTCCGGAAGCTATTTCTGTAGGAGATCTAGCCAATAAAATGTCTGAGCGAGCCACAGATGTTATAAAAGAATTGATGAAGCTCGGTATCATGGCTACGACCGCCCAAACAATTGATGCAGATACAGCAGAGCTTGTTACTACGACCTTAGGGCATACAGTAAAAAGGGTTCAAGAGTCCGATGTTGAAAATATATTGATTAGTGAAGCTGATAAAGAAGAAGATTTAAAGCATAGGGCTCCTATTGTAACGATTATGGGACATGTCGACCACGGTAAAACTTCGTTACTTGATGCTTTAAAGTCAACTGATTTGGCAAGTCAGGAAACAGGTGGGATCACCCAGCATATTGGTGCTTATCGAGTAACCTTGGCTGATGGTAGGGCTATTACTTTCATTGATACTCCAGGACATGAAGCGTTTTCAGATATGAGAACTAGAGGGGCAAAGGTAACAGATATAGTGGTTATAATAGTTGCTGCAGATGATGGAATAAAGCCGCAAACGATTGAAGCAATTAATCACGCTAAAGCGGCAAATGTTCCTATAATCGTTGCAATAAATAAGATAGATAAACCGGATATTAATCTTGACCGAATTAAAAATGACCTATTAATTTATGATTTAGTTAGTGAAGAGTTGGGAGGTGATACTATAGTTGTACCAATTTCAGCTTTAAAGAAAACTAATTTAGATAAGTTAGAAGAGGCTATATTATTGGTTGCAGAAATGCAGGATCTTAAGGCTAAATTTAGCGGACTCACTGCTGGGGTAGTCATAGAGGCAAGAGTTGATAAAGGTAAAGGAGCGGTGGCTACTATATTGGTACAACGTGGTATTTTACAAATTGGAGACATAGTAGTTGCCGGAACGAAATATGGCAGAATTAAAAGAATGAATAATGATAAAGGCGTGGATCTCACCGAAGCAGAACCAACTTTACCAGTAGAGATTTACGGCTTAAATGAAGCTCCGCGTGCAGGAGATCAGTTTAATGTAGTGCAGAATGAAAAACAGGCTAGAGATATTGTAGAGTATCGTGAACGCCTTGCAAAAGAAAAGAAAATTTCTGTTATCCAAAGATCAAGTCTAGAAGAATTATTCCTAAAAGCCTCTGGTAATACTGGTATGGTAAAAGAGCTACCGATAATTGTTAAAGGCGATGTGCAAGGTTCAGTTGAAGCAATTATCACTAGTCTATTAAAGTTGCCAAATGATGAAGTTCGTTTAAGAATTTTACATCACGCAGTAGGTGGAATATTGGAGTCAGATGTTACTTTAGCTAAAGCATCCAACGCTATTATTGTTGGTTTTAACGTTAGAACTAATAATAATGCTTTGACTATGGCAGAAAGAGAAAAAGTGGATATTAGATATTATTCCATTATCTATAATTTGTTAGATGATATTAAATCAATAATGAGTGGTATGCTTTCACCAATTATTCGTGAACAATATATTGGTACAGCAGAGATTAGACAGCTATTCACTGTCTCAAAAGTTGGTAAAGTTGCAGGTAGTTATGTTACCAAGGGTACTATTAAAAGAGGTGTTGGAGTTCGCTTGTTACGAGATAATATTGTTATTCACGAAGGAAAACTTAAGACTCTAAAACGTTTTAAAGATGATGTCAAAGAAGTTCACGAGAATTTTGAATGTGGTATCGCTTTTGAAAATTATGATGATATAAAAGAAGGTGATATAGTAGAAGTCTTTGAAATTATTGAAGAAAAAAAACAGTTATTGTAAATGCAAAAACTTTCTGATAAAGACAAGTCACAAAATAGGTCACAAAGGCAAAAAAAAGTGGCAATATTAATAAATGAAGCATTAGTGGAAGTACTAAGGCGTGGTAAGATGTTAGATGAACGTCTGATTAATTGTCCAGTAACTATTACTAAAGTCTTAGTTACCTCTGATTTAAAAATAGCAGATTGTTACTTTTTACCATTTAATACTACTTTTAATGAGATACAACTTACTGAGTCTTTAAATAATTCAAAATATGCTATAAGAAACTTTATAACTGCTAAAATTAATTTAAAATATTCACCAGAAATTCGTTTTCATTATGATCACGGATTTGATAATGCTTACAAAGTTGAGGAGTTATTGAAACTAATCGAGTGAACTAGGATTACAATGAATCAAAACCTTACCCATCGCAAAGCCACAATTGCTGACTTAAGAACAATTGTTAACCTTCTTTTAGAGGATGAACTTGGACAAACAAGAGAACAGTTTTCAGCAGAATTGGATCAAGCTTATATTGATGCGTTCTACAAGATAGATAGTGATCCACATCAATATTTGATGATAGTTGAAATGAATAAAGAAATAGTTGGCACTTGCCATTTGACTATCATGCTATCGCTAACTTTCATAGGTTCAACTAGGATGCAAATTGAAGCTGTTCGTATCTCAGAAAAGTATAGAGGAAAACATTTCGGTGAATGGATGATGAGTATTGCAATGAAATATGGCAAATCACAAAAGGTGTCTCCATTGTTCAGCTCACAACTAATAAAAAACGTCCAAGAGCCAAACAGTTCTATGAAAGACTTGGTTTTGAAGCAACACATGAAGGAATGAAATTATATAACTCTAACGAATAATAGTGTTATACTCTTCTGCTCCTTTGGTATTATTAAAATGATTTTGGCTAATACTACTTGCAACGCCTACATCAAAAAAATAAAATTTAGGATTAGATGATATAATTTCTCTACTAATTTTTTTTTGATAGGGATAAACTAAATATCCTACCAAACTATCAACCAATATTTGCTAATATTCTTTAACTATTTTAGCATCAATAGAACAATCGCGAGCTATGTTAGAATAATTCACTAGTTCGCTAGAGGAGAAAGCCGTGCTATCTATAAATCTACTAAACGCTGTAATATTTCTTACCAGTCCCTCAGCCCGAATCTCATTAGTTAAATAATCCTCAACATATGCTTTTAGTAATTTACGAGGATTATTACTGATAAAATGCGATGGAATTAAACCATTATTAAATATTTTTAAAAGATCAAAATCCTCCTTCACCTCAGGGTATACTAATGGAAAAAAATTATATTTTATTGCTCTACCGCCTAATAAATTTGTACCATATGCTCTTAATTTTCTACTACTTGAACCACATAAAATAACTATCAGTATTTTTTATGAGCCAATGTATTTCATCAAGTAACGCTGGAACTTTTTGTATTTCATCTACTATTATAGGAAGATCAAGCTTAGATGAGTGTAGTGCTAATACTTCTTCTCTAAAATTTGATGGTTGTTTTAGATACTTAAAATATAAGTCAGTTTTTAATCAGTCATAATATATTGAATTAGGGTACAGGTTTTTTAAGTAAGTTGATTTTCCTACTTTTCTAGCTCCCCATAAAAAAGCTGTTTGCTTGTGATTTAAATTTAATTTGAAATATCTTGTATACATATAGGTTTACTATTTAGGAGTAAAGTCCATATTTATTGATCAATCTTAATTTCTCTAATCTTTTATATCTTCCATTCTTGCAACTATACTCAAATGATTTGAAGAATTGGATTTGAAAATGAATGGTGAGAAGGCGTAGCGTACATCTAGTATAGTTACGCATGCGAATCCATGATATTTTCAAAAAACAATTCGTAGGAGCAGAAGAGTATATCTGAATAATATAGCTGAACAAGAGTACCGCTTTATCAAGAAACGAGCTAAGTCAATGCTTGGTTTAAAATTTTTCGTTCTGCTGTGGTTACTATCACTGATATAGAAAATATTCGTATGATTCAAAAAAGACAAATTACTGGAGCTAATAATAACCTCAGTATCCGTAATGGAAGTCAATAAGAAAATAATAACTTAACATAAATTTTCATTGCAAGAAGAATTATTTTTTACAATAGAGTGCATAAAAGCTAGTAATTTACGCATAACAGCAACAAGTTCAGATTTTAGAATGTTATTGACATCGTAGAAAATAATACTTGCAATCCAAAAAAACAATATTGTCTATCCAACAAAGAGTCCTCAAGATTATCGATTACAAGCTAAAATTAACAATGGAAAACTGTCTTTAGACACAATAATTAATACTAATAATACAAAATATGCTGATAGTTTACCTGAGTCAGTTTCATTATATTTGCACCGATTTGTACAGTTTGTCAAAGAAGAATATAGTGGTATGGAAGTGGATGTAGAATTTGTTTATGATCCTAAAGATAACAAAATATCTATAGTGCAAGTGCGATCAAAACCTGATGGAGATCGCACCCTACAACAGCCCTCAGCATTGAGTCCAGAATTTCTAATAGAAATTGCTGAAGAGGGTGGTAAAGTACTAAAGGGTAGCACAATCACACAGGATATCAATAATAGTCAATTAATTAAAGAAGCTAAAGAAATTTTAGTTTTCAACAATATAAATGAGGCTTTAGATGCATATCTTTCTTCAGCTAATGAGGTTAAGGCTGTTATTATACAAAATGACGCTTCACCTAATTCTCATGAAGCAGGAGAATTCGCTTTCAAGGGAATACCAGTAATTATAATTAAGGATCTCGCTAATGTTAAGGAGCTAGTACAAGAGTTGAATGTAGGGAAGCAACTAGTTATATATCCACAGCATAAATCTATTGTTCAATTACCAACAACATATGAAAAACTTACATACCAGCAACTACAAGATGACGGGATTATAGTACCTGGTATCTTTTCTTCTACGATACTAGACTGAAAAATCAAGACAAAAAAAATAATAATGTTGTTTCCCATTTTTGCATTTTTCAAGCTGCAATTTGTTCATAATTTTGTATAGAATTTAGATAGACATTCATAGGCTTTTTGTAACCAATACTTGAATGGAATCTTCTATAATTATAGTGATTGATGTAATCATCAATACCACTCTTTAGCTCTTTAACATCTTTAAAATCATTAATAAATATACAATTATATTTTAAAGTTCGGAAAAATCTCTCCATAATTATATTATCAATACTTCTTCCTTTACCATTCATCGAAACTTTAATGTTATGCTCTTGTAAAATTTCAATGTGTTCATGACTAGTATATTGACTGCCCTGATCACTATTAAATATCTGCGGTGCAGGATATTTGTTAAGTGCATCCCGCAATACTTCAGTTACCAAACTTACGTCCATACTATTTGACAATTTATAACTCAACACAGCTCTACTATGCCAATCTATAATTGCCACCATGTACATAAATCCCGAATTAGTTCTAACATAAGTGATATCTCCGCTCCAAACCTCGTTAGCGTTAGGTACATGTACAGTCTTAGTTGTACCTAGATTAGTCCAATATTTATCAAGCAAATAACTATAAATTTTATGCTGTTTATCTTTTTCAGACGTTAACTTTTTCCTCTTTGGATAAATAGCCTCTATGCCAATCATGTTCATATATTTTAGAACCCGATCCTTACCAATAACCAAGCCATCTTCTAATAATTGTCTATGGATATAACGATAACCAAATTCAGGATAATCAGTATATATTTCATCTATTTTATTTAAAATATTTAAGTTATACCCACTAAATGGTTTTGCTTTATAGTACATTGAAGAACGATTAATCTTTAATAATTCATATTTCCTTGTCTTTGGTAACATTGCTAGCTTGGAATCGACAAGTTCTTTTCTATTTGATAAGTCCAAGCTTTGTAGCTTTCCCACAGCCCAATCTCTCTCTACTATTGTTTTTCCAAGAGTTTTCGCTAATTCATCATTTTGTTCTTTCAGCATATTAATTTGTTCCTGATATTTACTTACCAGTTTTGCTGGTTCAAAAGCCAATGCTGCATTTGATATAAATTATTTTTTCCAATTACTAATTGTCTTGGAGTTTATCTCATATTTTGATGCTATCACTGATAATGGACTCTCTTCTTTCAGCACTTCTAATACTATCCTAGTTTTTTCTTCAGCACTAAAAACTCTTACTTTTTCTTTTGTCATTTTTTCTCCTAATTTTTTCTTATTATTTTATCTTAATTAGGAAACTTTTAACTCTATTTTTTTGTCCATTTTCTTCAGTCCATTATAGAAGTCAGATGTGAGAATTCTATCTCTGCCATTTGTTCATTATTAACACTTCTTACCTCTATATCTTTTAATACATACCCCCAACTAAAGCTGATTCCTTCATCACTTGAAACAAATGATTGACCTTTGTGGCAAGGTTCATCATAACACTTTTTATATAACTCGCCCCATTCTATATGCCCGTTAGCGGGATGTCTTTTCACTCCAACTGCAAAACAGTTCTGATTTGACAAAGTAATGGATTGTACTTCTGATATATCCCCCACACCACTTTTACCTCTATGATGAACTACATCGGAGTTATCTGCAAATAAAGATACAAGGTCATCTCCGTTTACTGGAGTTTCATGCTCTATAAGCTTTGAACGTTCTGCTCTCTCTAACTTAAGTTTTGCAGCTGTACGATCACGATATGGAGGTGCATTAACAGCGTCTTTAATTATTTTTATAGATGCTTCGTCAGAATATTTAGTAAAATCCGTATGTTGATTTGGTGTTATAGCTAATCCGGAAGAATTATTACTAGCTTTGGCTATAGTTGTATTTTCTCCTGTAGGAAATGTGCCAGCTAAACGCAAGGCTGAAGAAGAAAGTAGAGCAAGAAATGTGGAAGAAGGAGCGAAATATTTCATAAAAATTGTTTCCTATTTAATAATATTGATTAATATTCAGTTTAACAAGATAGTTAATATAAACTATTTAAATTGATAAAATAGCTTTTTTATATAGAAGTCAAGGTTTAGTTGCAAAGCTACCCTGGCTAGCTGATAAAAAATAACATAGTGATATTTTATAGTTACCCTGACTAGCATTATTCCGCTATTAGCGAGGAGGCATTTTAGGTGGCAACGAATGAGTTATATAGAACCTTAATGGGTTATAAAACAATAATTTTTTAAAGCAGAAGGTATAATTGTATTTTTTAACTTAGTGGATAGAAATTGTGGATAGAAATTTTATAGTATACTACATGGATTTGGTAGATAATAGTACTGTGATAACTCATTCGAGTATACTCTTCTGCTTTGAAGAATTGTTTTTTAAAAATATCAGGAACTCGCATACTCACGTACCTCATGTACTGCTTGCGTGTACTCGCCCTTCATTTTCAAATCCAATTCTCCAAATTATTTGAGTATACATATTTGAAAGACTATAAATGATTACAGAATGTTAATATATAAACGTTATATAATAAAAAATATTGTACCATCCTTGGTGATAATTATTTTCTCGATCACTAGCCTTGTATGGATTACTCAGATATTAAAGTTTTTGTACTTAATTGATAAAGGAATAAAAGCTCAGGATTTCTTAAATTTAATTATTTTAGTTATTCCATCTTTGCTATTTATTTTGTTACCTTTTGCAACTATTATCACTATTATTTATACTTATAATGCTTTAAGTGAGAGGCGTCAGATAATTATTCTGCAAAATTTGGGATTAAGTAATATACAACTAGCTAGTCCAGCATTGATTGTAGCCTTAATAGTTACGTTGTTTGCTTATTATATTTCGGCTAGTTTATTACCATTATCTTATGCAAAGCTTAAATCAGATCTTAATTTCATGAAAAATAATTATGCATCCACTCTACTAGATGAGAAGACATTTAATACAATTTCTAAAGATATCACAGTTTATTTTGATAAAAGATTGCCTGATGGTACTATGAAAGATTTAATTCTTTTTGATAATCGTAAACATGATAATCATGCAATTTTATTTTCTAGATTGGGGATATTTAAAATATATAACAACTCTTCGTTTTTCCAACTAAAAGATGGAGCGAGGCAGGAATATGACTATAATGGTAATTTAACTAATTTATCATTTGATGTTCTAACAGTAGAGTTAGTCAGTAATGATGCTAAAAGATTGGTAAAGGACGAGTATAGTCGAGAAATCAATGAATATTATATTCATGAATTATTAAAACCCAACAATAATCTATCAAAGCAGAGAAAGATTAAATTAGTTGCTGAGGGACACCAAAGATTGATTTGGCCAATGTATAATTTTGTACTTGTTTTTCTAACATTGTCGGTTTTTTTAAGACAGCCTTATAATAAAAAATCTAGTCTGAGGCAGATTCTAATTACAGCACTTTCTGCAATAATTATCACATATTTACACTTTGTATTACAAAATCTTGCTTCTAAAGATTCAAATTTTATCTTTGCTTGTTATGCTAACATTATTATCGCTATTATTTTAAGCCTGTATTTATATTTTCGTAAAATTATATGAGTTTTCAAGATTTACCACAATTCCTAAAAATTTTAGAGCAAAATGGTCTCCTAAATCGTATATCTTATCCTGTATCATCTAACCTTGAAATAACAGAAATCAGTAGAAGAGTTTTAAAAAAAGATGGACCTGCTCTTTTGTTTGAAAATGTTATTAGAGATGATGGGACTAAGTCTGATATGCCAGTTTTAACTAATTTATATGCCAACACGCAGCGGATTGCCTTAGGACTTGGTTTAAAAAATACAGAAGAGTTGAAGAAATTTGGTGAATTGCTAGCTTTTCTTAAAGCACCAGAACTACCTTCTTCCTTTAAAGAAACCTTTGCTATGTGGCCACTCGCCAAAAGAATATTGGCTATGTCACCCAAGATTTTGTCAAAAGCTCCTTGTCAAGAAGTGATAATTAATGATCCTGATGTTAATATATTGCCGATACAAACCTGCTGGCCTCTTGATATTTCACCACTACTTACTTGGTCAATAGTTGTTACAAAAGGACCTAGCTTAGAAAAAATAGATAATTTTAACCTTGGTATATACCGAATGCAAGTAGTAGAACGTAACAAACTTATTATGCGCTGGCTTAAAATGCGAGGTGGAGCTCAACAACATAAGCGTTGGCAATCAGCAAAGATTGATCCTTTCCCTGCTGCAGTGGTTATTGGGGCAAGTCCTGCCGTGACTATGGCTGCTGTTATGCCGTTACCCGATAATATGTCTGAGTATAATTTTGCTGGATTATTAAGAGGTAAGTCAATTGAACTGGTAAATTGCGTCAGTATAGATATGAAAGTGCCAGCTCATAGTGAAATTGTTATTGAAGGGCATGTAAGTTTTGATGAGTATCTACCAGAAGGACCATTTGGCGATCATACAGGTTACTATAATGACGTTGAATATTTTCCAGTATTTAATGTTAAGACTATTACCATGAAAAGACAACCTATATATTTAAGTACTTATACTGGTAAAGCCCCAGATGAGCCATCTATACTTGGTGAAGCATTAAATGCAATGTTTATTCCGATAATTCAACAGCAATTTCCAGAGATCGTTGATTTTTGGTTACCACCTGAAGGGTGTTCTTACAGAGTTGCTGTGGTATCTATTCGTAAGGCTTATGCAGGTCATGCAAAAAGAATAATGATGGGGATTTGGTCATTTTTAAGACAATTCATGTATACAAAATTTATTATTGTGGTAGATGATGATATAGATATTCGTGACTGGAAGGAAGTGGTTTGGGCAATATCTACTAGGGTAGATCCTTCTAGGGATACTACTTTTATCGATAATTCACCAATAGATTATCTTGATTTTGCCTCACCTGTGTCTAGCCTTGGTAGTAAAATGGGAATAGATGCAACTAATAAAATAGTCCCAGAAACTAATAGAGTTTGGGGTAAGAAAATAGAAATGACTAGTGAAGTCGTTGAAAAGATTGACAAAATTTGGGATATGCTTGGTATATCCGCAAAAACTTGAAATAATTTTTTCTTAAAACACTTAGTGTTAGAAATTTATAGTATATATTATATATACTGCTTGTAAATGAAGAGTTGGTAGACGATAGTATAACTTCAAGAAGAGTTAGGCAGTAGCAAAGTCGAGCGGCGTAGCGTACATGAGTAACGGAGCAGCTTCGATCTTTGGTCGCGGGAACGCCAATTCTTGAAGTTCACCGAGTATACTCAAATGACTTGAAGAATTGGAATTGGATATAGTGGATAATATTTCTAGTGATGAAATAATCAAAAATATAAAAAAAGTTAGTGATAAATACCAAGAGATAATACTTTGTCTTATGCAGGGCAGGGGGAACATGATCCCTGCATCTCTTATTGATATGGATAAAAATAGAGTTATATTATCAAGCTTAAGTGAACAATTTATAAAAAATCCTGAAAAATTTTGGCAACTAAATATTCAGTATGTTGAGAAATTTTAGAATCTTGTCATAAATTCAGTAGAGAAATTTGTAGGGAAATCAACCACTCCTCTTTTTTCACCAAATAGTAAAGATAGAAGTTTTAATGATTTAGCTTGGCAGGATAATGCGTATTTTGATTTTGTTAAGCAGTTCTATTTAATGTCTTCAGAATGGTTACAGGATAATATCGAACAATATGAACTAGCACCTGACCTTAAACAACATTTGGCATTTATGACGCATCAATTTATTAATGCCTTCTCTCCGTCAAATTTTGCTTTTGGTAACCCGATAGTTCTTAGTAAAATTTTGGAAACAGGTGGTCAGAATCTTGTTCAAGGCTTAGAGAACTTTCTTGCAGATATAAGAAATTCTAGTGATATATTAAATATAAAAACTACCGATAATAATGCTTTTTTACTTGGCAAAAATATAGCTACTACTAAAGGAAAAATTGTTTTTCAGAATCAATTAATACAGTTAATATGTTATGAACCTAAGCAAAAAACACGGGCGATACCATTACTTATAATTCCACCCTGTATTAATAAATACTATATACTTGATCTATCTGAACATAATTCAATGGTAGCATTTCTTGTCGAACATAATTTTCAAGTATATATGGTCTCTTGGGTTAATCCCGATGAAACTCTAGCTGATAAAAGTTTTGAGGACTATGTAAAAGAAGGAGTTTTAGAAGCTTGTGAATATATAATGCGGTTTGGATATAACCATATTAATGCTATTGGTTATTGTATTGGTGGAACTTTTCTTGCAACTGCTGTTGCTTATCTGAAGGCAAATAATTTAAATTATATTAATAGTGTCAGCTTTATTACTACCCTTTTAGACTTTAAAAATCCTGGGGAAGTAAGTATTCTTGTCAATGAGTCATCGATTGCCATGATCGAACAAGAAATGAATTATAAAGGATATTTTGATGGTCGTTTTTTGTTAATAACTATCTGCTTGGTCAAACTCCAATGCCATTTGACTTATTATATTGGAATGCTGATCCAACGAATTTACCAACTAATATGTATAGCTACTACTTACGTAATATGTATCTAAATAATTTATTAAAAGAACCGAGTAACTTATCATTATTTGGTACGCCAATTGATTTGAGCAAGATTGACTGTAATTCTTTTTTCCTTGCTGTAAATGACGATCATATAGCTCCGTGGCGATCGGTGTATGAAGGATTAAAACTATTAAAAGGTAACAAAACCTTTTGTCTTACAAGTTCTGGACATGTTGCAGGGGTGGCTAATCCTCCTGCAATGTCTAAATATAATTATAAAACTAATAAAGACTTAACCTTGACTAGTGAATCATGGTTTATTAATGCTGACGAGCATCAAGGATCATGGTGGTCTTACTGGCTTACTTGGTTAGAAGATAATAGTGGTGAGTTAATAAAATCGATAGATTATGATAGGTTAAAATCCATCGAACTTGCCCCCGGCAAATATGCTCATAAAAGAATAGTTACCTAATCTCAGATATAAGTATACTGCTATGATTTCAAGAGTTTCGCGTAAATTGTGTGTAATACCTTTTTTATCCTTGCATAAGTTTTTCTATTATTGACTTTATAGGAGTATAGTTTAGAATTAAAAATGAAGTAACTGCAAAGTTACTTTGGGGTGTAGAAACCTGTAATCCACTAATGGTAAGCATCAACCATTAAATGATGTATCCTCGACTTTATGGTCGGGGAGATGATAGCTATGTTCAGGACTTAAGGTGCAAACCTTAAGTCTAAAGGCTATCGTAGCTGTTTAGTGGCAGTTTTTCTAACTCCCCGATCGCCAAAGTAATCCCTCAAGGTTCTTTGGTGGTTAAAACTTAATAACTTTAAGTTTAATCATAAAGGGGATACTGCTATGACATACACAACAACTTTACCTTCTGAAGCAATCATCTTTTTTGATCCAGCTTATGACCATTCTAAGGATATAAAACTTAGAGATGATGTCACTACTACCAGCCAACAAGAAGGACTAACATTAGTAGAAATTATCGAATCTAAAGGACCTTATGATCACAGTACTTTTAGTAAGTTAATCCGCCGAGTAATGAGCTGCAATAATAAGCCTGTCACCATCCTCATTAACGAAGATATACGGCATACAACAATTAACACTCTACTTTGGTCTGTACTTGGTACTTTGTCATCTGCCGGTCTAATTACCGTTACTACTTACGAAAGATCCTATAAAAAAGTACTCTTGAAAAAAGTAAATATAGAGGATGATTATTTTTTATACGTGGCTGCTACTTATTGTAAAAACCATTATAAATTTGGTAATGAACAATTAAATATTTAATACAGATGAATAATATACTTCTCGTAAATGAAGAGTTGGTAGACGATAGTATAACTTTAAGAAGAGCTAGGGTATATCGTCACGAGATTTTAGCCCACATTAGTAATCCCCTTAGACAAAGACCTGCCATGTATGATTTTGTATTTTTAGCATATCTTGTTGCTATACCACGCCATTCTTTAAATTTTTGAAATGTATTTTCAATAATGTGCCTTATTATATAAATCCTTATCTATCTCTCTTTGAATCTTTCTGTTTCTTTTTGATGGTATTACAGGAATTATATTTGCTTGCTCAGCAAATTCTACGATGCTATTTGTGTCATAAGCTTTATCTGCTATAAGGTACTCTGCCTCTATATTTTGGGTTAATTCACAAGCTTGAGTACAATCGTTTCTGGAACCTTCTGTAACAATAATTCTGACCGGCATACCATGGCACATCCACGGGCCATATGTATCTTTGTATTGAGCCCCCTTTTGTACGGCTAATCGTTTGATTCCCGTCTTTTGCCCCAAGTCCTGCTTTATGAACTTTTACAAATGTTGAATCTATCATTAACCATTCGAAATCAGGAGCATTTATAAAAATATTTAGTACATGCTCCCATACTCCATTATCGTGCCATCTACAGAATCTTCTGTGTACATTCTTCCAATTCCCATAATCAGGTAGCAAATCTCTCCAAGGAGCTCCTGTCCTAAATATCCACATTACTGCATTTACAAAGGTTCTATTATCTTTTGCAACCCCTCCCCAACAACCTTCCCTGCCAGGCAAATGCCTTTGTATCTTATTCCAAAGTTCATCATTTATATCATGTCTTCTATGTGCTAGCCCCATAACTCTTATCCCTATTACTATAATTAGTATAACCAACTTCACAAATTATTCAACTATAATCTCGTGACGACATGCCCTAGGAGTGTCAAAGTCGAGCTGCTAGGCGTAATTAGTACGTGAGCAGCGGATATCTTTAGACATGACGACGCCAATTCTTGAAGTTCACCGAGTATACTATGGTTACTTAGACACTCTTGCTACCCTTATAGTTATGTATGAATTTAATTCAATATTAGTCATATATTCTGGCGTGAAATCGCTAGCAAATTCACTTAAGGTTTGCTCAAGAATGAATGTACTATGTTGCTCAACTATTTGCATAAAATCCGGTTTGCCTATGATTTCTAGGAATATTCTATCATTCATGGCAAAATTGGCATCTTTTCTCGCTTGTTGAATAAAGCGTACTAAATCTCTTGCAATACCTTCTTCGTATAGTTCTTTTGTTATTTCTAAATCCAGTAATATTAGTCCATGATTATTAGCTAAAGATTTAGTTGCATGTCTTGTACCTTTAACATTTTTAGGTTCTAAAACTAGAGAGAACTCATCTTGATTTAATGTTTCTCCCGCTATTACTAGATGCTCATGCATCAGTTGCCACTGATGCTTTTTAGAAGCTATTATGATATCTTTGACTTTATGAGGTAGACGTTTTCCTAAATTAGGGAAGTTAATCGACAATTTGTAATCAGCATGATTTTCTACATCATCTTTATAAATTACCTTTTTAACATTAATCTCATCTTTAACTAATTCTTCAAATTTTACTAGTAATTCATTATTTTTACTAATGATCGTTAAACTGCTCAGTGGTTGCCGAACCCGGATATTTTCGTTACTTCTAATGAATAAAGCATTACTACAAATATCTAATACTTGATCCATGATGCTGACTAAATCATAATCGACTTCTATCATATCAAGTTTAGGAAAATCCGCTGAATGAACACTGCCTCCTTGCTTTTCTAGCCTTGTAAGTCCTAAATAAATTTCCTCAGAAATTAATGGTAGTAAACTAGATTGAGCAATAGACATTATTTCAAGACAACTATATAAGGTATTATAAGCATTTTCTTTATCTTGATCTTTTTCAATTTTCCAAAAACGATTCCTACTTCTTCTAATATACCAATTATTTAATACTTCAAAAAAATTGCCGACATTATTATAAGCTATTTGAGTATCAAAATTATCTAGCCCATACTGGATTTTTTCTACTGATATTTTTAGTTTTGATAAGATATAACGATCTAGCACATTTTGAGAATTAAAGTTGCTTTCCGCTTTTATCTGATCGCTATTAGCATACAGAGTAAAGAAATGGTAAGCATTCCAAATGGGCTTGATAAATAAACGTAAGCTCTCATAAATCATTTTACCGCCTTTGTCGATCAGCAGTTCCTGACCTTTGACTACATTGGAAGAGAGCATGGTAACTCTTAGAGCATCAGAACCATATTTATCAAATAATTCTAGCGGATCAGCATAATTATTCAGACGCTTTGATAATTTTTGCCCGGTGTTGTCTAATATAACCCCATGGCAAATACAATTTAAAAAAGGTGGTTGGTCAAAAAGGGCTGTTGACAGTACCATTAAAGTATAGAACCAACCGCGTGTTTGTGCTGAATATTCCACTATAAAATCGGCAGGAAAATGCTTTTCAAACCAATCTTTATTTTCAAATGGATAATGTACTTGCCCATAAGGCATAGAGCCACTTTCAAACCAGCAATCAAAGACATCTTCTACTCTAACCATCATTGATTTACCGGTTGGATCATCCGGATTTTTTCTAGTTAGTTGATCAATAAAAGGCCTATGTAAATCGGTAACTGTAACCCCAAAATCTTTTTCTAACTCCTCTATTGATCCATACACATCAATCCTAGGATAAGCCGGATCATCTGATTTCCATACAGGTAGCGGTGTACCCCAGAATCTATTTCGGCTAATTGACCAATCTCTAGCATTTTCTAGCCATTTACCAAATAGATTATCTTTGACATGCAAAGGAATCCAATTAATCTGTTTATTTAGTTCTACCATTCTGTCTTTAAATTCAGTAACTTTTACATACCAAGAAGGAACGGCTTTGTATATAAGAGGGGTGTCAGTACGCCAACAATGGGGATAATTATGAATATATTGCTCTGTTTTAAACCAATTGCCTTGATTTTTGAGCTTAATAATAACTGGATCATTAGCATCAAATACTTGCATACCAGCCAAGTCAAAAATTTCTTTGGTGTATTTTCCAGCATTATCTACAGGACAAACTAGTTCTATATCATGGGCTGCACAAAGAATTTGGTCTTCCTCACCGAAACCTGGAGCCATATGAACGATACCGGTACCGTCTCCTTCAACAACAAAATCTCCGGAAAGTACTTTAAAGCTACTTGGATGATTGGCAAAATAATCGAATAATGGCTTGTAAGTGAGATTTAATAGATACTTACCTTCAATTATATCATAATTTGTGTCAGCACTAAGCCCTAATTCTTTCTGATATTTAGCCAAAGCAAATTTAGCCAAAATATAACAAACAGAGCCATTTGGCACTAGAACATACTCGATATTTGGTCCAACGGCCAATGCTAAATTAGCAGGCAAAGTCCATGGTGTTGTAGTCCATGCCAGCATTCTGTACTCGTTATATTGTACAGAATTTGGTAATTTACCCTCAAGTACAAAACTTACCGTAACTGCCTTATCAGTTCGTTCTCTATATGAATTATCTAGCCTTGTTTCAAAATTAGACAAAGGTGTCTCACATGCCCAAGAATAAGGCATTACCCTCATCGATTCATAGAGAAGTCCTTTTTTGTATAACTCTTTAAAAGCCCACAAAACAGATTCCATAAAGGCTTTATCCATGGTTTTATAGGAATTATTGAAATCTACCCATCTTGCTTGCCTATTGACATATTCCTGCCACTGATCAGCATATTTCATGACCGATGATCTACAATGCTCGTTAAATTTATCAATACCAAAATTGATGATGGCAGTTCTACCAGAAATACCCAGCTCCTTTTCTGCTTGCATTTCGGCAGGTAGTCCATGACAATCCCAACCAAAGCGTCGCTCGACTCTTTTGCCTTTGCTAGTTTGATAGCGTGCATAAACATCTTTGATAAAACCAGTTAGCAGATGACCATAATGCGGTAGACCATTAGCAAAGGGTGGTCCATCATAGAATACAAACTCATTATTTTGCCCATTATTTATTGATGGTCTAGCATCTATCGTTTTTTGGAAAATATTGTTCTTTTGCCAATAAGCTAAAATCTTTTTTTCAATCGTTGGAAAATCGGCATTAGATTGGATATCTTGGTAGTATTTATTAGTCATGTTGTAATCTTGATTATTATAAAAATAGTCGAATAATTGGTATATCGACGGGATTTGGTAATTTAAAAATATTCTTACATTTAGAAAACATAGTTATGATAGCAGATAAAGACTTGGTAATATATTTATCGGTATCTATATTATTCTCTGACTCATCTTGAATGTAATAGAGTATCGAACTTATATAAACGCTAAATAACAAACTTCTCTTAGTATAATAATTATAATCTATAGACGTATCTCCTGCATAACGCCAAATTAAATCACAGGTACGAAAGGCTATTTTTGTAGTAAATAGAGTGTTTGATGGTGTGGTAAAATAAGTACGATTCTTCAAATGTACAAGTTTAGGTGTACAATTTTTTATTCTAACTTTTAAGGCTAAATCAATTTTATCCCTTATTTTAGCTGGGGTTTCTTGCTGAGATAATAACTCAAGCATTTTTTGGTCTTGCCAGCTTTCAAAAAAATCAACTATTTCTCTTAGACCATTTGGAAAAATTATATGACAATACCCCTTAACAAAACCACATTCCTTTTCCGCATCTGCCAATAATTCATTATTCCACTCATCAAAGATTAGCAGTTTTGCTAGAACTTGTACAAATTGTACTTTCAAACTATAATATTTTTCGTAAGTAGTCATTAAAATGCATCTTTTAATCTTGACATATAAGCTTAGTATATAGATAATGTTACTATCATTCAATAGTCTAGTTTATATTAAAAAGGGGGTAATTAAAGTGATACTAGTAAACGTTCATGCTGGGAATGGTGAGCAAGCAATTAAAAATTTGAAAAGAAAAATGCAAAGAGAGCTTGTGTTTCGTTCAATGAAAATGTCGCGTTTCTATGAACCCCCT
This sequence comes from Candidatus Tisiphia endosymbiont of Empis tessellata, assembly GCF_964031035.1. Lineage (NCBI taxonomy): Bacteria > Pseudomonadati > Pseudomonadota > Alphaproteobacteria > Rickettsiales > Rickettsiaceae > Candidatus Tisiphia > Candidatus Tisiphia endosymbiont of Empis tessellata. The sequence goes on from NZ_OZ034997.1 coordinate 1,297,536, forward strand.
TCAGTAAAACGTGTTCGTAAAGATCAAGAAACAGAAAGAAGAAAAAGAAAAGTTGCTCGTAAACAACTAATGGAAGGTTAATCGATCTTAAAACTATTATATCTGTGAAGCAGGGCAGTTTAAGAGTTGTGGAGAAACAACCAACGTTTATTAGCGAGAGGGGGGCATAAGACTTCCGAAGCAATCCACAAAAGTGATTAGAAATGGATTGCTTCGTCGGCTCGTGTCTTCTCGCAATGACGCACTAGTGTTTGGGTTAAGTCGGTGTATCAAATGATGTCATTGCGAGGAGACCTAAGGTCGACGAAGTAATCCAATATGTTGGCTTACCTATGCCTACTTGGATTGTTTCGTTGCTATAGTCAATTGATGAGAAGTTGGTGACGTCGTCACTCGTCGCTCTCCTATTATATTATAGGCGTCGCTCCATCGCTCCTAGCACCAAATCCTCCTGAATTGACTATACTAAAGTGACTCCTCGTTAATAGATAATGGTTGAGTAACTCCTCAGCAATAACATTTGGGTGACGACACAATTCTAAATTTGAAATATTTATGATTATTAGAACATATTTTTGCTACATTTTTTTTATAGTCTTAATAATATCATCTTTTATGATGCACATCCACGCAGCTGAAATAAAGAGTGCTAATTTGTATATTATAAGCGATAAAGCTTTTGTTGGGGATCGTAGTCAATTGCTAGGAGTAGCAAGAGAAAGCGAAAAATACTTTAAAAGCAAGTCTGTTATGCTGAATGTTGAGGAATACGATAAATCTCAATTAGAAACCGTTAAGGATCAAATTAGCAGTAACAAAAATCTTGCCATTATAGTTTCAGTTGGTTATTACGGCATAGAATCAATAACTAAATTAAAGTCAGATACTGAACTGGCAAAAAAGATTATCGCAGTACATCTTTCTCACCAACTATTAGATAATGACACTTTATCACACAAGCAACTTGTCCAAGAAAAACGTGATAATTTTTTGGTGCAGACATAATAGCATTGCCTAGCCATGCATTAGATAAGCAGAATACTAAGCTTGCTGGCGTGAATACTATACTTCTTACTACTAATGGGGTAGCTCATAATATGCAGGTCTCTGATATTGAATCAGAATATGGTGCATTTAAATCAATGTTCTCTTCCTTTGATAAATATTTAGCAGTGATTTTAGCAGGGGATGTACCAGAAAATGGTACATATCATTGCTACACAAATAAAGAAGCCGAGAAGTTAGCCGAATATGTTAGTAATCTTGCATTAAAAAATAATTATTTCGTATTAGTATCCAATGGACCGCGTACAGGAAAATATGATTGCCAAAACAATAAAGAGCTTAGTGTACATGAAAAAGATAGTATAATGGACACGGTGACATCAAGTTTCCAAAGGGTTTTACAAGAAAATCGAGTACCCTTTAAATTATTTGACTTTAAGAAAGGACAACCAAGTATGTATAAGGCTATTCTTGGAGCCGTTTTATATAACAAGCATAGTTTGATTATAGTACCAGGTGAGTCTACTTCTATGGTCTCGGAAACCGTAGATATGTTACCTGCTAAAACTGTTACGGTGTATTATAATTCCACAATGAACGAAACCCATAAAAGACATATAAAAAACGAGTTTAATGAAGGAAGAGTGTCAATTATTGATGAGAATATGCATCTTCATTTACCTAATAATATGCGAGCTAAGTATTATTCTGCTAGTGAGAATATAGCTAAGGGGATATATACTTTGTGGCATACTCGTACAGTTACTATCCCAAAGGTTATTAAATAGACCTGTCCCATACTTATCATCCTACTCTTACTATAGTGAAACCTATTGAATTAGGTGATACAAACTTTGTGTCATACCTGCGAAAGTAGGTATCTAGATTTCCGCTGCGGCTAGGAATGACAACTTACAACCCCTGCGAAAGTAGGGGGTCTAAAAAACTATTAAACATTTTTAGATTCCGCTACCTACGTAGGAATGACATCAAAGCTGTTTCATCAAACCTAGGTTAATTATATAAAGTGCGAAACTCCTGATAGAGAATTTTCAATAATCTAAAGATTTTACTTCTAAAAGTTGTTTTTAACAACTTTTGAAGTTATAGTTATACTCAAATAATTTTATAATATTAATTTAGATAATTTAAACTATGGGTAAATAAAATGTCATTACCAGAATCAGAAGAAATTTTATCCGTAATAAAACAACTTCAAGAAAAGGTGAAAACTGAACAGGGTATGTTTGAAGAAACTGATAAAGACCTTAAAGGTTTACAAAAAGATATTCAAGACAAGCAAAAAGCATTAGATACTCTAAGAGAGAATTTGCAGCAAGAAGATAATGATGCATCAGAATTGTTGAGAAAACTTTGGAAACAGCAGGAAAAAATAAAAGGACACCTAGCTGCTCAATCAGCAGACGCAAATAATACAAGCAGTTCAAGAACAAAATGAATTTATAGATTTAGAGTTAGAACTGATCAAGCAGCAATATGAAAATATTGCATTAAATCTTGAGATATGCCGAGAGTTTGAGCAGTTTTTACATGAAGATGGACAAGATACTTCTCATAGGAGCATTGAATACAAAGAGGCATTTGCTAAATTCCTTGAAGGAAGTGAATTACTTAAAGAAGATAACAAAAAAGAGTTACTTGAGAAAAATTCGCAGCTTATGGCCGAGCTTAATGCCAGTATGCAGAATTTAGAAAAAAGAGATAAAAATTTAATCGAGCAAAAAAAGGAGTTACAAAAGAAAGATTTAGCTGATAATTTGACAGTTGATGCTCAGCCAATACTACAAGAATTGTTTAAGGAACGGCAAGCGGAGATAGAAAAAGATATAAAAGCTATTTCAGAACAAGAGCCTATACTAGCAGAACAATATGAAAATATAATACTCCAGGAAAAAGAAATAAAGACAATCCAAGATGAAATAGATGCAAAGACTAAAATCATTGAACAAAGCAAGCAAAAAGAAGAGCAGTTGTTTGAAGAATTAAAGCAATTGGAACAAAAATCTTACCCCCCTCTATCCAGTGCAAAACAACAAGAAGGTTCAGTTAGCCAGTATTCTATATTACAAGAAAGAGCTAATGATGTTGAAGCGTCACTGAAACGTCAAATTGAGATTAATGAACTGATAAAACAGCAAAAAGAACTGACTAGTGTTGAAAAAGCAAGAGCAGATAATTTAGACCAGCAATTAATACAGCTACAATTGTCTACAAAGCAAGAAATACAAGCACATCAAAAATTAATAGATGACCTCCAAGACGAGATTATAGGTCTGAAAGGAGAAAAAGAGTAGAAACAATTTAGTATGCCTACTAATGAGAAAAATTGGGCAGATGAACTATAGGAGCTAAGTGAATCAGATGGATCTTTGTCAGATCAGATAGATAAGTTAACCAGTGAAAATGATAATTTAAGAGCTAAGTTAGAAGAGACAGAGAAAAATGCAAAAGAACAGCTAGTAGAACTTAGTGGAGCAAAAGATTTAGAGTATAGTAAAGCAAAAGAAAATTATGTAGCAGAATTGCAAGAGATAAATAAGGAATTATCAAAACTAAAATTAGAGCGGCAAGAAAGACAGGCAGAGCTACAAAAGACGAAAGAAGAATTAACCAGTACTAGTGAGAAATTGCTTGAAGCTGAAAGATTGCATGGAAAAGAAAGTGAGCAGGCTAAAGAATTACAAGATCAGCTAGGTGGGTTAACCAATGAGAATAATAGTTTAAAAACTCAGTTAGAAGAAATAGAAAATGAAAGAAAACAGTTAGAAACACTTAGTGGAAAAAAAGATTTAGAGTATAATTATTTAGAGGCAGAATATGAAAAACAACAGGCAGAGCTAAAGAAAATTCAAGAAGACCTAACGTTGGAGAAACTTATTTCTGATGAGCAATATGACCCAAATAAAAACTTTAAAACTCAGCTAAATAAAGTAACCGACGAGAATGAGGGGTTAAAATCTCAGTTAGAAAAAATAAAAAAAGATACAAAAAATCAGCTAGAAACACTTAGTGCAGCAGAATAATTAAAGTATAATGCTTTAGTAACAAAACAAAAAGGGGATATAGATAAACTTTGGGGGAGGTTAGAGGTCGCTCAGGAACATGCCCAAAGAATCCAAAAAGATGAACAGGCTAGGGTAACAGAGCTTAGAGATAAGGATGTTAGGATAGCTGCTCTTGAAAGCCAAAATGCCGCACTTCTAAGTCAATTGGAAAAGTTACAAATTAAGCCAGAAGCATACGAAGTTGGGATTCAAACGGATAAGATAGCTGGTAAGTCAATAGGTACGGAAACAGAGACTATTACTAAAGAGTTTAGAGCAGTTGATAGCCAAACAGATAATAGGCAAAAGTTGTATCAATCAGTAGGTACAGAGTATAGGCCAGTGATGGATAGTGGCGTGTCTGTAGATAAAGTATTAGTTCAGGATAAGACTAAGGGTAATGTTTATGACGATGATAAAATATTGCAAGATTTTAAGGAATTGTCAAGAGAGCAAGTTCAGCCAATTGTTAATAAATTTTCTTTGCAATCTACAAGTAGTTTTGCTCAATTTGCCCAAGAAAATGTTGGTAAATTATCCGAAGCATTTCGGGACTCAAATGTACTACGAGAGATAGAAAATATTGAACAAAGAGGCTATACAGATATTCATAAAAAATTTGCAGCTGAGTATAAAGATATTGCATGGCAAGAAAATATTATATCCCCAGAATCAGGTAAAAGCTTTAACTTGAAGCAAAACGGTAAGGATGTTGTGACAATAAATGAAACAACATTGAGTTATGATGTAAGTCATGATGACAAAAATGCTAAATATAAAACTAGAGAGGGAGAAGAAATTAAAAATGCTCGTATGGTAAATATACCGTTATCTATAGATATGCAGGGGGCGTGCCATATGTCTTTTGCAGTACAAGATACAAATGGACGTAATATTAGTAAAGAAGATGCTGTATATTTGACTGCTCACTATAAGAATGGCAAGTTGGTGCATCTGACCAAACCTACAGAAATATTTTCTTGTTCTGATGACAATAAGTCACCTTTATATTTGAAACGTAAGGGTAAAACTTATACTTTACCAGTAGATAAAAGAACTCTTGAGCAACTTGAGCAAGAAGTCCTTAAAAACAAAGGAGAATATGTAGGAATAGTTAAAAATGCCCAGGGTAATATTAGGGTAAATTCAGCTGCTGTTCACGGGTTGCAACCTGATTGTGTAACAGCTGACCCTCTTTTTAAGGATGCGTCTCTCAGCTATTACATGATGCTAATGCCACCCCTGCTCTAGATGGTTCTCTAGATATGAAAGGATATAATGGACTGAAGAAAATGGACAAAAAAATAGAGTTAAAAGTTTCCTAATTAAGATAAAATAATAAGAAAAAATTAGGAGAAAAAATGACAAAAGAAAAAGTAAGAGTTTTTAGTGCTGAAGAAAAAACTAGGATAGTATTAGAAGTGCTGAAAGAAGAGAGTCCATTATCAGTGATAGCATCAAAATATGAGATAAACTCCAAGACAATTAGTAATTGGAAAAAACAATTTATATCAAATGCAGCATTGGCTTTTGAACCAGCAAAACTGGTAAGTAAATATCAGGAACAAATTAATATGCTGAAAGAACAAAATGATGAATTAGCGAAAACTCTTGGAAAAACAATAGTAGAGAGAGATTGGGCTGTGGGAAAGCTACAAAGCTTGGACTTATCAAATAGAAAAGAACTTGTCGATTCCAAGCTAGCAATGTTACCAAAGACAAGGCAATATGAATTATTAAAGATTAATCGTTCTTCAATGTACTATAAAGCAAAACCATTTAGTGGGTATAACTTAAATATTTTAAATAAAATAGATGAAATATATACTGATAATCCTGAATTTGGTTATCGTTATATCCATAGACAATTATTAGAAGATGGCTTGGTTATTGGTAAGGATCGGGTTCTAAAATATATGAACATGATTGGCATAGAGGCTATTTATCCAAAGAGGAAAAAGTTAACATCTGGAAAAGATAAACAGCATAAAATTTATAGTTATTTGCTTGATAAATATTGGTCTAATCTAGGTACAAGTAAAACTGTAGATGTACCTAACGCTAACGAGGTTTGGAGCGGAGATATCACTTATGTTAGAACTAATTCGGGATTTATGTACATGGCGGCAATTATAGATTGGCATAGTAGAGCTGTGTTGAGTTATAAATTATCAAATAGTATGGACGTAAGTTTGGTAACTGAAGTATTGCGGGATGCACTTAACAAATATCCTGCACCGCAGATATTTAATAGTGATCAGGGCAGTCAATATACTAGTCATGAACACATTGAAATTTTACAAGAGCATAACATTAAAGTTTCGATGAATGGTAAAGGAAGAAGTATTGATAATATAATTATGGAGAGATTTTTCCGAACTTTAAAATATAATTGTATATTTATTAATGATTTTAAAGATGTTAAAGAGCTAAAGAGTGGTATTGATGATTACATCAATCACTATAATTATAGAAGATTCCATTCAAGTATTGGTTACAAAAAGCCTATGAATGTCTATCTAAATTCTATACAAAATTATGAACAAATTGCAGCTTGAAAAATGCAAAAATGGGAAACAACATTATTATTTTTTTGTCTTGATTTTTCAGTCCAGTATCGGACTTGCTCATAAAAAACCTAACCGAAATGTAGGTGGTAGTAGAAATCCTTAACGAAAGTTGCTAATTATGTAATAATTAGCAACTTATATTAAAATTTCACTGATCCATTAACATAGAAAGAGTGGGTAGTAAAACTTTTCTTTAAACTATAATCGTAACCAGCACCTAATTCAAGTGCTGATACAGATTGCATGTTTATACAACCTCCTAAAGTGTACATAACATTCTTTGGAGATGGTCTTAGAGATTTTGTGATAGCTACTGTTTGAGTATGGTGTTCTATGCTAGTAAAATTAATGATGTCGGTTGAATTATTTAGTAGAACAGTCTGATCTAGTTTAAAGTGTACCTTAGGAATAATTGAAATATTTCTTACTAAAATGCGTTTACTGAAATCAATTCCAGTTTCAAATGATACTCTTTTTCCTTTCCTAGTTGGTACATTAATATTAAAATCTTTCCTATATTCTGTAAAATTTTTGATTAGAAAACGATCAAATATTATTCCTACCATTGGTTTGAACAAAAATTTATCTAAATCAACTTTATAGTGAGTTTCAAGCTTCACACGTCCTACATAACCGTTAGTCTTGCTATTAATTGATATAGTATCTCTTTTCCCTAGATTTTTAATAAAGGCTTTACCATATTTAAGATAAGAACTCAGATACATATTTTGTGATAATGTATATTTGCTGTAAACTGCAGCTACATGTAAAATAATATTTTGTTTGTCATTAAAGATGCTTTGAAATTTAGTATATGAATTTGCATTAGCATATGCGATTCCTATAATAAGTTCATCAAGAGGCTGTGCATCAAAACCTAGAACGAAGCCTTGCTGATTATTTTTAAAGGGTAAAGTATTTCCTTTTTGTTTGCTAGTAGAGTTCATAACTTGAATCCACCCTCCTTTTTTAATATAATAATCATTATCCCCTGCCGCTACCATATTTACCGTATTATGTTTTAATAGATTATTTCGAGTACTTAAAGCGTTTGAAGTTAAATCCAAGTAATCAAATTCTATATATGTAGTATATTTTGCTATATTTTGTTCGATATCAAAATTAATAGGTGAGATATAAGATTCTTTTTCAGCTAATATTGTAGTTTCTGCAGAAATTTGGGGTTCAGCTGCAGTTGCAATAGGTTGAACATCAGCTACAAGCTGTTCATCTGCAGGATGTTCAGGCTCAGGAAGTTGCTCATTAGCTACAAGATGTTCATCCTTCTGAGGTTGATCATCAGCTACAAGACGTTTATCTGCATCATGTTCAGCCTCTTGGGCTTGATCATTAGTTACTATTGGTACATCCTCTTCTTTAAACAATTCTTCTAACCCAAGATTATCTTCATCAAATATATCATGTTCATCCTTCTGAGGTTGATCATTAGGTATACAGTATATATTTCATCTATTTTATTTAAAATATTTAAGTTATACCCACTAAATGGTTTTGCTTTATAGTACATTGAAGAACGATTAATCTTTAATAATTCATATTTCCTTGTCTTTGGTAACATTGCTAGCTTGGAATCGACAAGTTCTTTTCTATTTGATAAGTCCAAGCTTTGTAGCTTTCCCACAGCCCAATCTCTCTCTACTATTGTTTTTCCAAGAGTTTTCGCTAATTCATCATTTTGTTCTTTCAGCATATTAATTTGTTCCTGATATTTACTTACCAGTTTTGCTGGTTCAAAAGCCAATGCTGCATTTGATATAAATTATTTTTTCCAATTACTAATTGTCTTGGAGTTTATCTCATATTTTGATGCTATCACTGATAATGGACTCTCTTCTTTCAGCACTTCTAATACTATCCTAGTTTTTTCTTCAGCACTAAAAACTCTTACTTTTTCTTTTGTCATTTTTTCTCCTAATTTTTTCTTATTATTTTATCTTAATTAGGAAACTTTTAACTCTATTTTTTTGTCCATTTTCTTCAGTCCATTATAATCGTCTTCGATCGCTCGCCTATTATCTATAGGCTTCGTTCCATCATTCCTGCTATCCAATTCTTCTGAATTGACTATAGTTACTGGAGGTGTGGTTTTTGCAAGAGACTGAGATTCAGCTACTATTGACATAGTCTCTTGAGTTATTGGTAAGGGGGGAAACGTTACTATTGCTATTTCATCACTAGAATCAAGATTTGAAGCATCTGATGATCTTCTTGAATAATATTGTGGATCGAGTGGTGCTAATGAAGATGACCTTGAGAACCTTTTTAAGGGAATATCTATAAATGATTCATTCTTCAGAGTTGCTCCACTCTTCCTCTTCAGATTCTGGTATGCTGCTGTTATAAGAGAAAAATCCTTCGTCTAGTGATTGGGTTCGGGGGAGTTCGAGGCTAAACGTACGAGTAATAGTTTTCTTATCTTGATAATATTTAGGTTGTTCTGTTTCAACGCTATGTCTGCGAGTAATAATCTCCTTACATTGATTATTACCGTCATTTTCTGTTGCAAATTCTTGAAATTCGTTGTGTAAACTTTTAGTGTTTACTAGTGGTATAGCTTTATCGGTTAGCGTTTCATTATTAGGCTGAGTGGTATCTGATATTAGAGGCATAACAACAGAATCCTCTACTTGGTATGGTAATATCTCTGTTTGCATACTTAAGCTTGGATATGGAGGAGGGGCATTAAGAGATATATAAGGTGATTTTACTGGCATCAAACTATTAGAAGCTTGAGGTTGTGCTTTGATAATAGAAATAATGCATGCTGCCACATTCTTAAATTTCTTCTTTAGTAAAGTAGGTAATGAATTATTAGCCTCTTTACAATCTAACTTAGATTCAAAATATTTTTTTGTTTCCTCTAACTTGTAGATTTTATCTTCTTTTATATTGATAGCACTTGATAGTTTGTCGTAATGATCTTTTTCTTGGTTGAGTATTGACTCTTGCTGTTCTATGTTACTCATATCCTGTGCCAAATCTTCTAACTTTTGATTTACTTCCTTAAGATTAATATAGAGAGTTTCTTTTGTGTTATCATCGTACCTTAGGTCTTGTGGAGATATGTCTATTTTTTTTAAAATTTTAACTATACTTGAATGATCTGAAAAATTGTCTTCGTAAATACTTTCGGGTTTTGTGTTTACTACGTTATATTCGCTCCCTCCTTGTTTGTTGTTCTCATTCTTCAAATTATCCAAGTATACAGCATCTTGATATGAGGTTTATTCTAATTCTTTTTTTATTTTTGATAAAGATTCTTCCTTTTCTACCAAAGCCTTTCGTTCAGTGTCTGATTGAGCTTTATCATATTCTTTAGAATTTCTCTTTATTAGTTGTTTTATTGCGGTTAAACCTTTCTCCTTTATACCTTTCCGTGTTTCGTTATCTGATATTTTTTCTTCGATCATTTCTTTCTCTAAACTATAATCTCTATGTAAATCAAGTAATGTTAAATAATCTGCTTCTAGTAACTCAAGTGTTCCTAGATAATAATTGTTTTGTGAACCAAATTCTTTTTTCAACTCATTGTCATAATCCCCAAATTTGTCTATTATTTGTGAATTACGTGTTTGTTCTAGTCTTTTCAACTCATCACGAGCTTCATCAATAAGTTGCCAAGTTGTTTCTATTTCATTTTCAAAGTATTCTCTATTAATAGTTGGGTTTGGATGATGTAAATTTATTTGCTCATTTATTAATCCTGCTGCCAAAACATTAGATGTACCAAACCCTTGTAATAAAAAAAACAGAATAAACAAAAAAAGAAAAATTATGCACCTTGTTACTAAATATCTATTAGATATATATCTATTAAATCTATTAATAAGAAAATTATTTTGTAACTTGTTAAATAAAATCATTTTATTACCTATCAGTTAATTTATTTATTAAAGATTAATTAATGTTAATGCAATTGTCATAGAGAGGGAAAGTAAAAACTGTATTTATAATTTTATTTTTAAAGAACGATTTACTAATATATGATAAAAATCGCGATTGCAGATTAAGTATATTGTTATAAAGCATGACTTTAAATATGAGAGAGTCGCCAAGAAAGAGGTAAAGTAAGGAAAGAATATTAAGTGAAAATGTGATTTATCGACTTCGAATTATTGATCTTTAATTTTAATTCATCAAGGTTGAATGTTATGTTGACAATCGCTCCCCCCTCGTACTTGTTTGCTAACTCTAGTGTTGCACAATGATCTTGTGCTATTTTTTTGATAATGGCTAGCCCTAAACCAGTTCCTTTGGATCTAGTCGTTATATAGGCTTCTGTAGCCCTATCAATTAAATTTGCTTGGAATCCTACTCCATTGTCATTTACTGTAATAGTAATCTGATGGTTAGACTTGGTTATAGAAACAACAATAACACCTTGTTGAAATCTAGTAAGTCCTATAGATTCTTCGGCATTTTTTAATAAATTAACCATAATCTGATTAATTTGAGTTGTATCACAGATAAAATCTATGTATTGATCATTTGTGATGAATTTATATAATATTTTATCATTAATTAATTTTCGTGATTCAACCATATTCTTTATAAGAATTACTAGATCACAATCCATAAATATTGGGGCTGGTAGTCTTGCAAAATTAACAAATTCAGAGACAATTTTCTTAATATCGTCAGTATGACGTACAATCATCTGTATGTATTTGTTGAACTCTGTCTTATCTTCAACTTGATTACTAAATTTCCTAAGTAATCTTTCGGAGGCAAGACGAATAGGTGTCAAAGGATTCTTAATCTCGTGAGCTACTTTCCTTGCTACGTCAGACCAAGCAAGTGCACGCTGAGCTATAACTAGATCTCTTTGTTGATGGTCAATTTGTTTAATCATCCTATTAAAAGCTGAGGATAAAACGCTTATTTCATCTTTATTAACAAGGTCTTCTGGTACTTGAATAGTTAAGTCACCATTTTTAACCTTTTCAGTAGCAATCACTAATTTCCGAATAGGCTTTACTATCTTTGTAGCAAAAATCATCCCCCAGCTTATTGCAGCTAATAGCAGTAATAAAGCAATAAAAATAAATACTATAGAAAATTTGATCTGCATACTGGATATATGTTTTTTAAGACGATAATATTCTTCAGCTGCACCGTTAGTTTTATCAATATGATCAATAATTTTAGCATCAATCAATCTACCTACCAACAAATATATATCATTATGATCTTTAAGTTTTGTAAGCATTCGAATCTTTTTAGGATCAGATTTTATCTCAACAATTTCTCCTAGCTCAGCTCTTTTCATTAAATGAGCTGGAATAGTAGCAAATGAAATTGCGAAACTTAAGAATGTATTAGCAATAACAGTATTAGTAGGTCTATGAAAAACTATAGCTTCATCAAGAGAACGCATCTCAACTTCAGTATTTAATGCTTCATTAAATGAAAGGGGATTATGTATTAGATTATAATACATCTCAGTTAAATCATCAGCGACAGATAATGCTGTTTCTCGTAACTGCAGTTTATGTTCGTCTATATAAGATTCTGCGACTATTATCGACTGATCAAGCACAGCAGAAATCTTTTTATCGAACCAAGATTGAATACCAAAATTAAAAAAATATGCTGAAAACACTGAAACAATAATAGTTGGGATTGTAGCAATCAAACTAAAGGCAATAATGATACGATTTTGTAATTTCGAAGACGTCTCCCTTTCACCTTTATCAATAAAATCTCGTAAAAATTTACGAGCTAATAAAATGCCTAAAAGTAAGAATACAGCAAGATCTACTAATATAAGCCCTATAACTCTACTTGGGTCTGGACCAAGAGATTTAGACTCAATTGAAATCACATAATAAGTCGAGCAAGCCAATATAATGGCTACAATTATTAGAACAAATATTAATTTACCGCTACTACAATATTTTTTAAGATATCGATAAAAGTAATTCAACATTTTTATTATTCAAAATCATTTGAGTATGCTAGTTACAATTAATTTTCAAGCTATTATTATATCTAGTTTAAACCTAAGCAAATTCAAGTAACACCTGCCCACTAACCACCTGATCTTTCTCATTAACTAAGATTTTAGCAATTTTCCCATTACGCTCAGCAACAAGTATATTCTCCATTTTCATGGCAGTTAAAACCATAATCTCTTGACCAATAACTACCGTACTACCTTCTTGAATCTTAATTGCAATAATTTGTCCTGCAAGCGGGGCATGCAGCTCTGTTTGCTCTTCTTGGATATTTTTTGTAATCATCAACGCTTCTAGTTCAGACATCCGTGGAGAACGGACATAAGCTTTAACAGTAATACCTGAATGTGATAACATATAACCTGTTAAGATATTACCAATTTTTACATTGGCTTTTCTACCATTTACAATACAGGAAAAGAGTCTACTACCTAAGTTCCAGTTACTACGGATATAAATTCTATCATTTTCTTGTCTTATATTATAACCATAATCTACTGATTTAATTAAAACTGGAAATAGTTTATCATCAATTGATACAACCCATCTAGTACCGATTTTATTAGTTTGATCGACTATTTGACCAGAAATTAACGAAGCACGTTTTTGCTCCGCAATATAAACAAAAATGGCTGTAGCTAGGAATATTTTAGTGATTTCAGAAGTTAAGCTTGCTCCAGAAAACCCATCTGGATATTCTTCTTCTATAAATGCAGTATTTATATCACCTGCTATAAAACGAGGATGTGATATTACTGCTTCTAAGAAACTAATATTATGAGAAATACCTTGTATTATGTAAGCACTTAAAGCAGAACGCATAACCTCAATAGCTTGTTCTCTAGTCTCTCCGTAAGTACAAAGCTTTGCAATCATTGAATCATAAAACATACTGACTTCTCCACCAAGTCCAAGACCTGTATCCACACGTATGTTAGCATTTTTTGGTGGTTCTACATATTCAGTAATTCTACCGCTAGACGACAGAAATCCACGCATGGGGTTTTCTGCACAAATTCTAGATTCAAACGCATGCCCTTTTAATTTTATATCTTCTTGAGAAAATGATAATTTTTCACCAGCAGCAATTTTTATCATTTCTTCTACTATGTCAATACCAGTGATCAGTTCAGTTACTGGATGCTCAACTTGTAGCCTAGTATTCATCTCAAGGAAATAAAAATTCTTATCTAAATCAACTATAAATTCAACTGTACCGGCTGAGTAATAACCGACCTTGCTAGATAAAGCTATGGTCTCTTTATACATTTTTTGCCGTATTTCCTCGGTAATAAAGGAGCTTGGAGCTTCTTCAATCACTTTTTGATGATAACGTTGAATTGAACATTCTCGCTCACCAAGACAAACACTGTTACCATACTGATCAGCTAATAATTGTATTTCAATATGCCTTGGGGACTGAATTAATTTTTCAATGAATAATCTACCATCGCTAAAATTATTTACTGCCTCAAGCTTAGCTGATTCAAAGGCATTAGCCATTTCTTCAGAGTTTTTTACCACTCTCATTCCACGACCACCACCGCCAGCTGTTGCCTTAACTATAACAGGGAAACCTATTTTTTCTGCAATTTCTATGGCCTGATTTATGTTGCTGATAGTACCAATATAGCCAGGGACAGTGCTGACTCCTGCTTCCATAGCGATTTTTTTTGCTTCAATTTTATCACCCATTTTCTTAATAGCAGAAGCATTGGGACCTATTAAGGCAACTCCTTCCCTTTTTAAGATATTTGCAAAATTTGAATTTTCTGATAAAAATCCATATCCTGGATGTACTGCTGAAGCACCACTTGATCTAATAGCATTTACAATATTTTTAATTGACAAATAGCTCTCAGTGGTAGGAGAATTGCCGATATAATAAGCTTCATCAGCATATTGTACATGCATTGAATGTGTATCTGCTTCAGAATATACGGCAACTGATTTAATACTCATCTTCTTTAGGGTTTGCATTATTCTCAAAGCTATTTCACCACGATTGGCGATTAAAATTTTATCAAATAATGGTTTAGTCATAAAATCTCGTGCTTAAGTATACTAAAGTGGTAAGTTATCATGCTTCTTCCATGGTAATTGTATTTTTTTGTTTTGAAGAAAGTTTAGTGCTTTACATATACGCCATCTAGTATTTTGAGGCTTTATAATATCGTCTAAGTATCCTCTAGATGCTGCAGTGAAAGGAGAAGTAACAGTATCTTTATACTCTTGGATTTTTCGTTTTTTTGATTCTGTATCTTTGCATTCTTCTTTAAATATTATTTCAGCAGCTCCTTCAGCTCCAAGTACTGCAATTTCTGAGTTGAACCACGCGTAATTCACATCACCACGAAGATGTTTTGAGTTCATAACTATATAAGCTCCACCATAAGCTTTCCTAGTAATTATGGTAATTTTTGGTACAGTTGCTTCAGCGTACGCATATAACAATTTTGCTCCATGTTTAATAATTCCGTTATGCTCTTGATCAGTGCCAGGTAAAAAACCTGGTACATCAACTAGAGTTACTATTGGGATATTAAACGCATCACAAAAACGAACAAACCTTGCTGCCTTTCTTGATGCGTTAATATCCAAACAGCCAGCTAAATGTAATGGTTGATTCGCAACAAATCCTATAGGTCTTCCTTCCATATAACCAAAGCCGATTATAATGTTTCTAGCAAAATCTGGTTGCAGCTCAAAAAATTCTCCTTCATCAACAATACGCTCAATTAATTCTTTCATGTCATAAGCTTTGTTCGGAATGCTTGGGACTAAGGTGTTTAGGGACATATCAACCCGATCAGCTGGGTCTTCGGTACGACGATGTGGTAGGGGACTACGATTTGATAGAGGTAAAAAATTAAAAAACCTTCTAGTTTCTAGAAGTAGCTCTATATCATTTTTAAAAGCAAGGTCAGCAACACCACTCTTTGTAGTATGCATTTTTGCTCCGCCAAGTTGTTCTTGGCTTACTTCTTCACCTGTAACAGTTTTAACTACGTCTGGTCCTGTTACAAACATATAAGAAGTATTTTTAACCATGAATATGAAATCTGTTAAGGCAGGAGAATAAACAGCACCACCAGCACAAGGTCCCATAATTAAGGTGATTTGTGGAATAATACCGGAAGCAATTACATTACGTTGAAATAATTCTCCATAACCACTAAGAGAGTCAACCCCTTCCTGAATTCTTGCCCCCCCCGAATCATTTATGCCAATAACTGGTGCTCCTACTGCCAAAGCAGAATCGAGTATAGTACAAATTTTTTTAGCGTGATATTCCCCAAGAGATCCACCTAACACGGTAAAATCTTGGCTATACACAAAAACCAACCTACCATTTATGGTACCATGTCCAGTTATTATACCGTCCCCAAGAAATTTTTTGTCGTTCATGCCAAAATTACTGCATCTATGTTCAACAAACATTCCTGTTTCTTCAAAACTCTCAGGATCTAGCAATACTTCTATTCTTTCTCTTGCAGTAAGCTTACCTTTTTTATGTTGTAAGGCGATTCTCTCTCCTCCCCCACCTTGACGGGCATTATTACGTTTTTCATCAAGTGATTCAGGAGAGTTTACAATATGTTGATTCATTATGGCTATACTAGTTCATTATAAAATCATAACCTGTAGTATAATAATAAAATGTCGAAAAGATAGTAGAAATTTATTTGAATAGTTATAGAATTTAACTTACTACTGAATTTGTCAGTTCTTTACTTGACAGATGAAATGGTTTAGATATAGACATATTTCAGGAATAATATTTACAAATAACTAAATCTAAAGGAAAAGAATGAACTATGCCGAAATCTCTAAGAACACAATGTCATGTATATATAAATCTTATGAAAGTCTTAATGAATCTCCTCTTGATAATGGACTAAGATCCTTAATTGAACTGAGGGTATCACAAATAAATAGCTGCTTTTATTGTTGCAATTTACATCTTACAGATGCTAGAAAGAATAATATGCCTCAAAAGAAGTTAGATTTATTACCAATTTGGTCCTCTAGTAAAGAGGTATTTAGTGAAAAAGAAGTTATAGCTCTAAGATAGTGTGAATTAATAACGCGGGGTTTCTTCGAGGAAATTGACGCAATCAAAGATGAAATATTACAGTATTTTTCTGAGAGAGAAATTGTAGATATTACTATTTGTATTTCAATTATGAATGCCTTAAATAGAATAGCTATAAGCTTAAAAACACTTTAACTGTGGGTATATATCTATAGTTTTTGGGTGGTATAACATAAGTGATATGTATTTTATAGAATGCAGTGAAAAACTTAAACAAGTTTATAGGAAGGGTTTTATAACAAAGGAAAAGCAGCAGAAATTGCAAAATAGTGGGAGTAAATTTAGTGAGAGTAAATTTCAAAAACTGTCTAGTGCTTTAAAACAGAATATAGCAAGAAGAAAAAATAGCCAAAAAGTTCATATTGAGGATAAAAACAAAAGTGAAAATAATTAAGATCGCACCTTCGTTACTGTCAGCAGATTTTGCTAATTTGCAAAAAGAAATCAGTTCTTTGGAAGAAGCTGGTGCTGATATGATCCATATAGACGTTATGGATGGACATTTTGTACCTAACTTAACATTTGGACCTCCTATAATAAAAGCTTTAAGACCTCACACTACATTACCATTTGACGTACATTTAATGATTAATAACCCAGAATATTCGATTAAAGACTATGCTAGTAGTGGAGCGGATATTATCACTATCCATCCTGAAACCACTATCCATCTTGACAGAACTTTAAGTACTATTCAAAATTTAGGGTTAAAAGCTGGTATGGCATTACTTCCCTCTACAAGTCCAAATTCTATAGATTATATTATTGATAAAGTAGATATAATTCTAGCAATGACCGTAAACCCCGGTTTTTCTAGCCAAAAATTTATAGAGAATCAGCTAGAGAAAGTCAAAATTATTTCAGAAAAAATCAAAAATTTTGGTAAACCTATAATGCTTTCTGTAGATGGAGGAATAAATGATGTTACTGGTAAGAACTGTATAAAAGTTGGAGCTGATATTTTAGTATCAGGTAATTTTATTTTTCAATCAAAAGATTATCAAAAACAAATAGAATTACTAAGACATTAAATATTGATGGAGAGTATTGCCATGTTCCTTAAGCCATAATCTAGCCAACTTATAGTCAGGATAAAGTCTTGCTACTAAATTCCAAAAACGAGGACTGTGATTCATTTCAATTATATGACATATTTCATGGGTCACTAAGTATTTTAATATTTTTTTTGGAGCAAAAATAAGACGCCAATTAAAAGCAAGTACAGCCTTACTAGAGCAGCTTCCCCATTTGCCCTTATTATTCATAATTTTAATTTTAGTAAAGTTTATATTATGTTCTTTTGCTAGAAGAGTAGCCAGTTTTGTGGTTTCTAGTAATAACATATTTTTTAAAAACCTTACTAAAGTACTTTTGTGTTGTGAGGGTAAAGAATATATCTGAATAACATCATCCGTGATTTGTACTTTTTCATAATCTGCATCAATATTTAATAACGAATATACTTCGTCAAAGACTGTTATTGTGTTATAATCAAAGGGGGGCTTGTTTAAGAATTTTTGCAGTTTTTGCCTAACCCAGGATTCTTTTTCTAACAAAAATTTATATCCTGTATTAAAATTTTTATTAGGTAAAACTAATTCAGCTCCTGTGTGGTTTATTCTAATGCTAATTCGTTTAGCTTTAGTACTATATCTTACTGGAATGTTAATATCAGACCCTAGTTTATCTAAAGTAATCTGCTGATGTTTCATGTTTAAAATCTAATTTCAAAATTATTATTAATATAATATATTGATAATTCTAGTTAATTAAATTTATTAAGAGTAACTTAATTATGCATACTTTATCTTTTAACGTAGATGATCAGTTAAATGAACAAATTGAAACTTTTGCTAAAGTGCATGACCGTAGTAAAGCCTATATACTAAGAAAAGCTGTAGAGTTATATTTAGTCGATTAAAATGATCTTACAATTGGCAGGCAAGCTTTAGATGAGTTTTATAACGATGGTTTTAAAACTTATTTATTAAATCAAATTAAAAAGGAAAATGGCTTATAGTATTCTGTTTACGGATCGTAGTAGAAAACAATTTTCAAAATTAAATAAAGATACACAACAACGTATAATTCACTAGACCTCTTTCGAAACTCGCTTGTGCTGAGGGATTTGAAGGAGACGCAGAACCGCAGCGTACTCTAATGTACGTGAGAATTCGAGTACCGCATCGACGTACAAATCACCAGCAGAAGTAGAGTTTCGAAAGAGGTCTACTATTTGGAAAGCAGAATCTCTATTAAATCCTCATGATTTTGGCAAAAGTCTTGTTGGAGAGAAGAAAGGTCTTTGGCGTTACAGAGTTGATGATTATAGAATTATTTGCAATATCAGTAATAACGAATCGCTGATCTTGGTTATTGATGTAGGACATAGACGTGAAATATATGATTAAAACCGATGTTAGCACATCTAAATACTAGAAATTACGGAGGCTAGAGGACTCTCGCTTATCATCCCAACGCCGTTATTAAGCCTATATAGCTGCAAAGTTCAAATTACTCTGTATTTAAAATCTAATATTATTTTATAGCCAATGATAGTATCATATGATACTATCATTTTATGAGTGAAAAACCACCTTTTCAAGTAAGTAATAAAATACTTACATTACTGCAAGATATTGCATATGAGCTTGGTATTCTATCCGGAGCTAAGCTTTCTTTGCCTGCAGTAAAACTTAGAAAAAGTAACCAAATAAAGACTATACATTCTTCTTTAGCAATTGAAGGTAATAGTTTAAGTTTATACCAAATAACCGATATAATTGACGGAAAACCGGTGCTAGGTCCTAAAAATGATATTATTGAAGTTAACAATGCCATTAAATTATACAATAATTTACATAAATTAAATCCATTATCAATAGATTGTTTACTAGAGGCACATAGATTATTGATGCAAGAGTTAATAGTTGATAATGGCTATTTTCGAACTAGCGGAGTTGGCATATTTAAAGGCAATCAAATAGCTCATATAGCTCCTAAAGCTAATCGTGTTCCATTATTAATTGATAAATTATTTCAGTTCATAAAAGAAAACAAGGATATTCCGTGGCTAATTAAAGCTTGCGTATTTCATTATGAGCTAGAATTTATCCATCCTTTCTCAGATGGTAATGGACGAATGGGTAGGTTATGGCAACAATTATTATTAATGAAAGCAGAACCAATTTTTAAATATATTTCGGTAGAGGTACTAATAAAAAACGAACAAAGTGAGTACTATGACGTTTTAGCTGAGTGTGATAAAGTAGGGGAGTCTACCTTGTTCATTGAATTTATGGCAACACAGATACTAAAAGCTCTGCAACTATATGTTAATAATGTAGTATCGCAAGTCAAAACTCCTAAGTCTAGGTTAGAATTTGCTAAAATAAAATTACCAAATAGTTGGTTTTCAAGGAAAGATTATATTCTGTTACATAAGGATATTTCTTCTGCGTCGGCCAGTCGTGATCTAATTTTTGGTGTTAAGGAAGGTATCCTAACTCATAAAGGTATAAAAAATCAAACTTGTTATAAATTTCAATAATAGACTCTTCCGTTAAATTAAGTTATAAAAGAAATCTAGAAAGAATGAGTGGATATATTAATGGAAAATTATGATCTAGCGATTATTGGTGGTGGACCAGGTGGTTACGTGGCTGCAATTAGGGCCGCACAACTAAATAAAAAAGTTGTGTTGATTGATAAGGAGCATTTAGGGGGAGTTTGCTTAAATTGGGGTTGTATACCAACAAAAGCATTGCTTAAATCAGCTGAATTATTTCAAAAAATTAGACATGCTAAAGATTATGGTATTATAGTAGGTGAAGCAAGTTTTGACCTAAAAAAAATAGTACAGCGTTCTAGAGATATATCGACGCAGTTAACATCTGGTATTAAATCTCTGCTAAAAAAAAATAAGGTTACGATAATTGATGGCACGGCTAGCCTAGGAACAGGCAAGGTAGTAGAGATCAATAATAATGGTCAAAAAATTTTGATTAAAGCAAAGGACATAATAATTGCAACAGGTGCAAGGTCTAGAATCTTAGATGGATTTGAGCCGGATGGCAAGCAAGTTATTACCTCCAAAGAGGCTATGGTTCTTGATAAATTACCAAAATCTATGATTATCGTTGGATCAGGAGCGATTGGTATAGAATTTGCTTCATTTTATAATGCTTTAGGAACAAATGTCACTGTAATTGAAGTGCAAAATAGGATATTACAGGCTGAAGATGAAGAAATTTCTTTAATGGCACGAAAAACTTTTGGAAAAAAGGGTATAAAAATTCATACTAATAGCAAATTGTTAAATCATAGCCAAACACAAGAGCATATCACGATTGAAGTTGAGATAGAAGGCAAGAATCACAAGATACAAGCTGAAACTTTGCTGATGGCAGTTGGTATAGTTGGCAATACGGAAAATCTTAATCTAGAAAAAACTAATATCAAAATAGATAGAGGTCATATTATTACTAATCAGTTTATGCAAACTGATGAACAGGGAATTTATGCAATAGGCGATGTCACATCAGCACCATGGCTTGCCCACAAAGCAAGTCATGAAGGTATTATTGCTGTAGAAACTATTGCGGGGATTAAAGCTCATCCTATAGAAAAACGTAATATTCCAGGCTGTACTTATTCCTCACCTCAGATTGCTAGTGTAGGACTTACTGAAGAACAAGCGAAAAAAGCTGGTTACCAAGTGAAAATTGGCAGATTCCCATCTATCGCTAATGGTAAAGCCTTGGTTGATGGTTGTACTGAAGGGATGATTAAAACGATTTTTGATGTAAAGACTGGTGAATTGTTAGGAGCCCATTTGATAGGCGAAGAGGTTACCGAACTAATTCAAGGTTATGTGATTGCTAGAACTATGGAAGGCACAGAGCTTGATTTAATCAATACTATTTTCCCTCATCCAACTTTATCTGAAATGATGGGTGAGTCAGTATTGCAGGCTTATGGTAGAGCTATTCATATATAATTAAAAAAATTCTTTTTGTTACTTAGTGGTAAGCATAAATTATGTTATAAATTGTCCTATAATTAATATGAGGAAAAAAAATGAGTAAAATGAACCGTGAAGATTATAGAGTTTATCCACCAAGGAGGAGAATAAACATTGTTATGCAGCATGGCGTGTCATTTGGTGCGGCACTTGCTATGGCTATTTCATTTAATATAAACCACTCTGTATTATGGGCAATCGTACATGGCTTGTTTTCTTGGCTGTATGTGGTTTATTATTGTTTGATTTAGTTTTATACTCAGATAGAAAATCAAGAATTGCGTCGTCATTATCCAAGATTCTAGAGGTGTTCACGTACTATATGTACGCCTAGCACCTCGACTTGGTAATTCCTGCTACTATCATGATTTTGATTCTATCGTCTATCAACTCTTCATTTACGAGCAGTATAAAAATATAAGATATAAAAACATAATGATTAACAATAAATTAGTACGTAACTATACTTCTGCGTTATTTGATAATGCAGTAGCTAAGGCTTTGGAAGATAAGATATTTGAGCAGATTACCATTATTAATCAATTTATCGAGGATAATCCGCAAATCAAGGCTGTTATATTTTCTCCGATAGTAAAGGATATTGACAAATGTAAAATAATTGAGTTAATTACAGAAACCTTTAATATCGAATCTATAGTTAAGCGGTTTTTGTTAATATTACTAAGGCATTCACGTATGCCTATTTTATCAAACATAATAGTATTATACCAACAACTACTTAATAACAGCAGAAATATTAAAATGGTAAAAGTAACTTCTTCTAAATCTTTGCAAACTAGAGAGAAAGAATGGTTAACAAAATATTTAGCAGATGAGTTTCAGCAGAAGGTTGCTATAAATTTTCGCCAAAGTCAGTCAATTATTGGCGGTATTGTGGTACAATATGATAGCATAGTTAGGGACTATTCTATTGCTGGAATGTTAGAAAAAATAACGAAAACCTTGAAAGCTACAAAGATAACCGGAAGTTCGATGTAACTTGTTACATTGAACTTCCGGGATACATATAATGCGAATTCGGGATAAGAATTAACAATTCTTATATCAAATTGAGGTACAAAGATAGGTTAAATAAATTTTATATGAGGAATAACTATGGGGTCTACCCAACAATTAAAGGCTGTCGAACTTGCTGAAATATTAAAAAAAGAAATTGCTAATATTGATCAGCTTAGTGATTTACGAGAAGTAGGGCAGGTTGTAACAGTTGGTGATGGTATAGCTAGGGTATATGGTATCGATAATGTGGAAGCTGGCGAGGTAGTTGAGTTTGTGTCAGGAGTAAAAGGTCTAGCTCTTAATCTTGAAACAGACTCTGTAAGTATTGTATTAATTGGTAGCGATCGAGAAGTCAAACAAGGTGATACGGTAAAAAGAACTGGGAAGATTTTACAAGTACCAGTTGGTAAGTCGTTGCTTGGTAGGGTTGTTGATGGTATGGCAAATCCTATTGATGGTAAAGGTGAGATTATAACTGATACATATAGGAATATAGAGGAAAAAGCTCCGGGGATAATTGTTAGAAAAAGTGTTACAGAGCCGGTGCAAACGGGCATTAAAGTAATTGATGCCCTAATTCCTATTGGTAGAGGTCAGAGGGAGTTAATTATTGGTGACAGGCAAATAGGTAAAACCGCTATTGTTATCGATACTATTATTAACCAAAAACAAGCTCATCTTGACGGTAATGAAAAAAATAAAATTTATTGTATTTATGTAGCTATTGGTCAAAAAAGATCGACTATTGCACAGGTAGTAAAAAGATTAGAAGACTCAGGAGCAATGGAATATACCACAGTTGTGGCAGCTACTGCCTCTGATCCTGTTGCGTTACAATATGTTGCCCCTTACACTGGTTGTAGTATTGGTGAGTATTTTCGTGATAATGGTATGCATGCACTAGTTATTTACGATGATTTAAGTAAACATGCTGTTGCTTATAGACAAATCTCACTATTACTTAGAAGACCGCCGGGACGTGAAGCTTATCCAGGAGATGTATTTTATCTACATTCTAGGTTACTTGAACGAGCAGCAAAAATGTCAGATGAATCTGGTGGTGGATCTCTTACGGCTTTGCCAATTATTGAAACCCAAGCAGGTGATGTTTCCGCATATATTCCAACCAATATTATATCAATTACTGATGGACAGATTTTTTTAGAAAATGAGTTGTTCTATAAAGGTATCAGACCAGCGGTAAATATTGGTATATCCGTGAGTAGGGTAGGATCAGCAGCACAAGTAAAATCTATGAAGCAAGTGGCAGGAAGTGTGAAACTTGAGTTAGCACAATTTAGGGAATTAACAGCTTTTTCTCAGTTTAGTTCAGACTTAGACGTTTCAACTAAACAACTTATTTCACATGGTACAAAGCTTAGCGAAATATTGAAGCAGGATCAATATAGCCCTTTCCCTGTTGAGGAACAAGTGGTTAGTCTTTATGCTGGGGTAAGAAATTATCTTGATAGTATTCCTGTTGAACGAATAAAAGAATTTGAGCATAGAATGCTACAAGAAATAAAACTGAGTGAAAACGATATTTTAGTATCTATTAGAGAGCAAGGACGAGTTACTGAAGAAATGGAACAAAAGTTAAAAGTTTTCTTAGAAAATTTTGTGCAAAACTTTAATGCTTGTTCAGTAAGTTAAATCGACTTCAGATTAAGATTAATTAGGTAGCTATGTCAGGTTTAAAACAGTTAAGATCTAGTATTAAGAGCATTACAACAACGCAAAAAATTACTAAGGCTATGCAGATAGTTTCGGCTACTAAGTTTACAAAAGCCAAAAACCAAGTTAAGGACTCAGAGGATTATATTGGGATTCTGCAGGATATAATGTCTAGTGTGGCATCTAGCAATAATTTACAGGATATGCCTCTCGAACAGAAAAAATTTTTTTCGGAAGAATTATTATACCAAGGTGACGTGAATAGATCTCTTGCAGAAGTAGAATTATGCAAGAGGTCTAATATAAATAAGTTACATTTACTAATAGTAGTCACTTCCGAACGAGGCTTGTGCGGAGCTTTTAATTTTTTACTGTCCAAGCAGGTAAAATCTGATATTGCAAATTTGGAAAATGCTGGTAAACAAGTAAGGCTTATTATTATTGGCAAAAAGGGTTATGATGCATTTAAGGGGCAATATTCCCATTATATTGATAATTATTATGAGTTTCCAAAAGCTCATAATAATAATTTGTCATTTCAGGTCAAAGAAAAACTGATGGAGATGGTAGAGGATTCTAGAATTAGCAATTGTCAAATATATTTTAACAATTGTAAAAATGCTATGATACAGATTCCAACTAAAAAGCAAATATTGCCAATTGAAAAACAGCTATGTTCAAATGAGAAATATTTGAGCTATGAATATGAAGGTGAAGGGCTTATTTTGCATATGATTAATCTTTATATATCTGCTCAAATTAATTATGCTCTACTACAAAATAGAGCTAGCGAAGAAGGAGCTAGAATGACAGCAATGGATAATGCAACAAAAAATGCTAAGGAGCTTATTAATAAGTTAAAACTAAAACTTAATAGATCTAGACAAGATCTGATTACTAAGGATTTGATAGAGATTATTGCAGGGGCAGAAGCCGTATAAAAAATAAATTAAGGTAAAATATGACAAAAACTATTGGCAAGATTGTGCAGATTATTTCAGCTGTAGTCGATGTGCAGTTTAGTAGTGATGGTAAATTGCCAAAAATTCTCAATGCACTTGAGTGCAATAATAATGGAGAGAAAGTGATACTAGAAGTATCACAGCATATAGGAGACGATATTGCTAGATGTATATCTATGGGACCAACAGAAGGGTTAGTAAGAGGGCAAGAAGTAATAGATACAGGTGAGACTATTAAGATACCTGTCGGTATTGGCACACTCGGACGCATAATAAATGTGGTTGGTGTACCAATTGATGAAAGAGGTAAGGTTGATTCAACTGACTTTGCTTCAATTTACAAACCAGCTCCAAGTTTTGTTGATCAATCAACTGAAAGAAACATTTTGGTTACAGGGATTAAAGTCATTGATCTTTTAGCTCCTTATTCAAAAGGAGGAAAAATTGGGCTATTTGGTGGTGCTGGGGTAGGAAAGACAGTGTTAATTATGGAACTTATTAATAATATAGCAAAAGCACATGGGGGATATACGGTTTTTGCAGGAGTTGGGGAACGAACTAGAGAAGGTAACGACCTTTATCACGAAATGATTGACTCTGGGGTAATTGATTTAAAAAATCCCAAAAAATCTAAAGTAGCTCTTGTTTATGGGCAAATGAACGAACCACCCGGTGCAAGAGCTAGAGTTGCTTTAAGTGGTCTTACTATAGCCGAAAGTTTCAGGGATTTAGATGGAGGACAGGATGTCTTGTTTTTTGTCGATAACATTTTTCGCTTTACTCAAGCTGGTTCTGAGGTATCAGCCCTTTTAGGCAGAATACCTTCAGCAGTTGGTTATCAACCAACACTGGCAACAGATATGGGAGAGTTGCAAGAGCGTATTACTTCAACAAAGCTTGGATCAATTACCTCTGTGCAGGCTATTTATGTGCCAGCAGATGACCTAACTGATCCTGCTCCTGCTGCCTCTTTTACCCATTTGGATGCTACTACCGTACTTAGTCGACAAATTGCTGAGCTTGGTATTTACCCGGCAGTAGATCCACTTGATAGTAGTTCACAATTACTAAATCCGGCAATTGTTGGAGAGAAACATTATTCGGTTGCTCGTGAGGTACAAAAAGTTTTGCAGACATATAAGTCTCTGCAAGATATAATTGCCATTCTAGGAATAGATGAGTTATCGGAAGCAGATAAATTAACCGTTACTAGGGCAAGGAAAATTCAACGCTTTTTATCTCAACCTTTCCATGTTGCCGAAGTATTTACAGGTATAGCTGGAAAATTTGTCAGTTTAGCTGATACTATTGAAGGGTTTCATGGGTTGGTTTCTGGCAAATATGACTATTTACCAGAAGCTGCTTTTTATATGGTTGGTAGCATTGATGAATCAGTAGAGAAAGGTGAAACACTTAAAGAAAAAGTGGCATAATGAATAAAACAATTAGAGTTAAAATTGTAACGCCAGTGAATGTTGTGTTTGACATGGAAGCTCGGATGATAACAATGCCGGGAGAATTAGGAGAATTTGAGGTTTTACCAGGTCATGAGTTATTGATTGCAAATTTAAAAGATGGATTGACAAAAATTACAGTATGTGGTTCTGTATTTAAGTACTTTATCTACTCAGGGTTAGCTGAGGTCACATGGACAAATGTAAATATAGTAACAGAGTTTGCTGTTGATACTAGTAGTTTGCAACTACATGAGATAATTAGGAAAATAGACTCTTTAACAAAAGAAATAGACGAAGAAATTGATGATACAAAAATTGATATTATTAAATTGGATATTGCTAGATATGAATCTTTGCTAGCTCATATTTAAAGAATTAAATAATTCTTCAAAGCAGAAGAGTATATAACATCATAGTACACATTTTTCTATAATCGTCATAGCAAGGCTCTTTAGATGCCGTGGCGATCCAGGTAAACAGCGAAGCTGTTTTTTAGAGTAACGCTTCGCGTATCCTAGATTGCCATGTCGCCGCTTTTTCGCGACTCCTCGCTAATAGACGATCAGCAGCCATTTTAATAGTGGTTATATAAAAAATGTAGATACTATAGATATAACATCCTTCTAGGCTATTTTCTTAGATACCAGCTGCCTATACGCCTAAGATGATATCAAAAGTGCATGGATGATACCCTAGGCTATTAAACCGATGTCTTACATCTATACTTGAGGTTAATGATGATAAAGTGTACTCGTAAAATTGAATTTGATGCAGGTCATAGAGTGGTTGGACATGAGAATAAGTGTCAATTTCTACATGGTCATCGTTATGTCCTTGAAGTTACAGTGGAATCAAATGTTACTGATAATCTTGGTATGGTTATAGATTTTGGTTACATGAAGTCAATAATACAAAAGTGGATAGATGATAATTTTGATCATAATATTATATTACACCAAAATGATAGAGAAATGGGGGATAGAATATGTGACTGGACTGGTCAAAAAATATATTATATGCAGGAAAATCTAACTGCAGAAAATATAGCACTATACTTAAAATTGAATATTTTACCAAAATTATTTACTAATAGTTCTTTTATTATTACAAAAGTCAAATTATTTGAAACACCTAATTGCTTTGTTGAGGTATAAGTGGTACAAAGATGTTGTGTGATTTTAACTACGACCAATGACCAGCAGGTGGTAGACAAAATAACAACTAGCTTATTGGAAGAAAATCTAGCTGCTTGCATACAAGTAGATAATATAGTCAGCTATTTTAAATGGGAAGGCAAGATATCTTCTGTGCTAGAATATCGTATTGTGATAAAGGCTAAGTCTGATAACTACAATACAATAGAAAAGGTGATTACTGATATACATAATTATGATCTTCCTCAAATAATAAAGCTCGACATTCAAGATGGGCTGTCTAGCTATTTAAATTGGGTAACTCAAAGTATCTAATTTTAAGAGAGTGTTTATTAGAGCTAAGATTTACTCAAACTATATAGTCCACTGCTTCCTGAGTTTAAGTCAGCGATGTTATACTCTTCTGCTTTGAAGAATTGGATTTGAAAATGAATGGTGAGCAAGCAGAATGTACATAATAGTATAGTTACGCATGCGAATCCATGATATTTCCAAAAAACAATTCATAGGAGTAGAAGAGTATATCTAGAATTCCAAAATTGGTGTTATCCTGAACACAAGTAGTGCTATCTTGAAATAAATTCAGGATGATGTCGGATCAAAACACTCTTTAATTTAATTAAGTAAAACAATGAAATTATGGAAAAAAGTTACCTTGGGATTAATCCTAGGTATAATGTTTGGTATATATTTTCCTGAATATGTATCTTATATAAAACCGGTAGGAGATATTTTTTTGCGTTTGATTAAAATGATTATTGCTCCTTTAATATTTTTTAGTTTAGTAGCAGGCATAACTAGCATGAGTGACCCTACTTCTCTTGGCAGAGTAGGAATAAAGGCTGTTGCTGCTTTTTTAGGAACTACTTTTTTTGCCGTAGTTTTTGGTCTTACAGTTGCTCTTGTATTAAAGCCAGGTCATGGTGTTCATATTAACTTTGATGTTGCCTCAAATATTTCACAAGAGAAATCCTTTAATATGATTGATTTTTTTGTGAATATTGTGCCTGATAATGTCGTAGGGGCTTTTGCCAATTCTAATGTTTTACAAATTGTATTCTTTGCAATATTTTCTGGACTTATACTAAATAAAATGGGAACTAGTGCTGCACCCATTAAAGATTTATTTCATAGATTATCAAAAATGGTGTTAAAAATGATCTCAATGATCATTCAACTTTCTCCATATGGTGCATTTGCTTTAACGGCTTGGGTAGTCGGTACGCAAGGCTTTGATGTAATGATTAGTTTATCAAAATTAGTTGCTGCCGTAGTGATTGCCATGATATGTCAATATGGTATTTTTGGTGCGTTAATTTATGTATTTTGTCGAATGTCACCATTACCTTTTTATAAAAAGAGTTTGGAATACCAAATACTTGCCTTTTCTACTTCTAGTAGCAAAGCAACGCTTGCTACAACTATGCAAGTTTGTCGTGAACGTCTAGGCATCTCTGAATCTAGCACTTCTTTCATATTGCCACTTGGGGCATCGATAAACATGGATGGGTTTGCTATAAATTTGGCTCTTACCACCATATTCTTTGCTCAAATGATGGGTATAGATTTAGCGGTGCATGATTATTTAGTCATTATTATTACCTCAACTCTTGGATCTATAGGTGGTGCTGGTATTCCAGGAGCCTCTTTAATAATGCTACCTATGGTTCTGTCTTCAATCCATTTACCGATTGAAGGTGTTGCTATAATTGCTGGAATTGATAGGATATTAGATATGTTACGTACCACCATTAATATTACAGGTGATGCAACAATTACCTTGATTATTGATAACAGTGAAGGTACTCTAGATAAAGATACATATAATTCGGTGTAAAATATTAGCATTTTGGTATTAGTGGGCAATAAAAATATGATATAGTAGTATAGTTAACCTAGACTATACATTACTCCTAATAGGGTTAGCTATATGATAAAATGAGGATATATGAAAGTAGAAGATGTTGAATTAAAAATAGGTGATAAGTCTTTTAATTTACCAATAAAAAAAGCATCGATTGGTCAAGATGTTATTGATGTTAGCGGTATATATTCATTAACAGGCTATTTCACTTATGACCCTGGTTTTATGTCTACAGCAGCTTGTAAATCTGCAATGACGTACATAGATGGGGATCAAGGGATATTAAGACATCGAGGATATGATATTAAAACGTTAGCAGAAAAAAGTAATTTCTTAGAAGTCGCCTATTTACTGTTAAATGGTGAATTACCAACCACTAATCAGTATAAATCTTTCTCTCAGAAAATTACTAATCACTCTTTGGTTAATGAGCAGCTTAGAAGTTTATTTATGGCTTTCCGTCACTCAGCTCATCCTATGGCAATTATGTTGGCTGTGGTAGGATCTTTATCTGCATTTTATCCAAGTTTTTTAAATGTAGAAGAAAATGAACGCGAGTTAGCTGCTATTAGAATGATTGCAAAAATGCCAACTATTGCAGCAATGGCATATAAATATTCAATAGGCCAGCCTTTTATATATCCTGATAATAGTTTAGATTTTACTGAAAATTTTCTCCATATGATGTTTGCGACGCCTTGTGAAAAATATAAGGTAAACCAAGTAGTAAAGAACGCCTTAGATAAAATATTTATTCTCCATGCTGACCATGAGCAAAATGCTTCCACTTCAACAGTACGTTTAGCCGGATCATCCGGTGCTAACCCGTTTGCCTGTATCAGTACTGGCATAGCATCTTTATGGGGACCAGCACATGGCGGAGCAAATGAGGCAGTAATTAATATGCTGAAAGAGATTGGGACAATAGATCGTATACCACAATATATTGCAAGAGCAAAAGATAAAAATGATTCTTTCCGCTTAATGGGCTTTGGTCACCGAGTCTATAAAAATCATGATCCAAGAGCAGTTGTACTTAGAGAGACCTGCAAAGAAGTATTAGATGAATTAGGAGAAAATAATAACCCATTACTCCAAATCGCTACTGAGCTTGAAAAAATTGCTCTCAATGACCAATATTTTATAGATCGTAAGCTTTATCCAAACGTTGATTTTTATTCTGGTATTATTTATCAAGCTATGGGGATACCATCACAGATGTTTACAGTGCTTTTTGCTATAGCAAGAACTGTTGGTTGGATGGGACAATGGAAAGAGATGCATGAAGATCCTGAACAAAAAATTAGCAGACCTCGGCAATTATATACTGGGTATGTACAAAGAGAATTTATTCCTTTTGATAAAAGATAATTATAGTAAAATCCTATATAGATAAAGCTAATCCGAGAAGGTTTAAGCATAGTATCCTACATTTCTTTATAATCGTTATCGCGAGGCATCTTTAGATGCCGTGGCGATCTAGGTAAACAGCGAAGCTGTTTTTTTAGAGTAACGCTTCGCGTATCCTAGATTGCCGCGTTGCCGCTTTCAGCGACTCCTCGCAATGACGCTCGGAAGACCTCTTAACAACAGTGGCATAAAAAATGTAGGGTACTATGGGAGCAGAGTACCGGGAGCATGAATAAATTACCAGCAGAAGTAGAGTTTCGAAAGAGGGCTATTATGTTTAGACGTCATTAGGCTAAATTGTCGTAGCTAGTCACCTCACAATGACATTTGTAGATATTTAACTATTATCTCATTCTGCCAATAGATTAATTGACTCCTCTACACCTACAAGAGCAACATCGCAGTTACTGTTTTGTCTGTCATTAGTATTTAGATTTTCAGGAGTACTGACGAGATTTGAAGCATCATGACAAGCTAAACTATAGTTTAGCTCAAAACCATTCAAATTTCTTAAAGAATCATATAACCTTGAAAACTAATTTGCCTGTGCACAAGCACATAACCACTATCCTGTGTCAACATCTGAATCACTGATGGCTTGCCCTAGGGTTTTAAGGAATTTTATTACAGTCATCAGATGTTTTATGCTGTAATAGACTTAATACCAAGTCAAATACTGCACATTCATGCAAATTTTCATTTACTTGCTTTAAATTATAGTCATCGAAAGACCGTAAGATAAGACTGTAACACCTAGAAAAACTACCTGCGTTTATTGCATCCAGCAAATCACCACTAACAGCTGAAAACAACTTCTTTGAATTATTTTTTTTACTGGTTTTAAAATCTTCTAAGTCTAGTATTGTTAACATGATATCTTTTAAAATAAAATTATGAAACTAATTGCACCATTAACATGATTAGTAACATAATTAGTAAAAAGCAATTTTGCAAGTATTATTTCCCTGGAATATATGCTCAGGTAGAACTTCAAGAATTGGCGTTCCCGCGACCAAAGATCGAAGCTGCTCCGTTACTCATGTACGCTACGCCGCTCGACTTTGCTACTGCCTAGCTCTTCTTGAAGTTATACTATCGTCTACCAACGCTTCATTTACGAGCAGTATACCATAATCAAAAAGACAAAGGTGACAGTTATTTCACTTCGCCTTTTCATCTCCAGGTAATATATAACTTGGTCCTTGCCAACTTGATGAAAAATCAAATTCTCTATATGGTTGGTCGAGTTTCACTGGCTTATATACTACTTTTGCAAGATTCTCATCATATTTAACCTGCACGTAACCCGTTAATGGGAAGTCTTTTCTGAGAGGATGACCGACAAAATCATAATCTGTTAGAATACGACGATTATCATGACTCCCAGCAAAAATTACTCCAAACATATCATATGCTTCGCGTTCATACCAGCAAGCAGCACTAAATATTTTGGTAACTGAGGGGATTGTGTCATGTTCTCCAGCCTCAATTTTTACTAATATACGTTTATTTAATTTAAGACTCAGTAAATTATACACTATCTCAAACCGATTAGAGCGGTTTAGGAAATCAGCAGCAAATATATCTGTTAGCACAGTAAAACGCAAATCCTCAGATTCCTTAATTGCCGATAAAAATGGTAGCAAACTTTCTATACCAGCTTTATAGCTAGTAAAATGTATATTCAAATTATTTACAGGCAAAGCAGTTATCTCAAGCTCCTGATTTTTTATTAAGTCGTCAATGATATTTTTCATTGTCACCTTCTCTAAATCTAGTAGTTCTTCTAATCTTCTTTTGTAACTGCATTAAACCATAAATCAAAGCTTCAGCAGTTGGAGGGCAGCCTGGCACGTATACGTCTACTGGAACAATCTGATCACAGCCACGTACTACTGAGTATGAATAGTGATAATAACCACCACCATTGGCACAGCTTCCCATTGACAGAACCCACTTAGGTTCAGTCATTTGGTCATAAACTTTTCTAAGAGCCGGAGCCATCTTATTTGTTAATGTCCCTGCAACTATCATTAAATCAGATTGACGAGGGCTTGGTCTAAACAACATGCCAAAACGATCCATATCATAGCGGCTAGCAGCAGCTTGCATCATTTCTACTGCACAACATGCAAGACCAAAACTCATAGGCCAAAGTGAATTAGATCTAGCCCAGCCTATCAAATCGTCGAGTTTAGTTATAAGGAATCCTCGATTTGAAATTTCTTCTTCAAGGAGCTTATCTTGATCATATAGATCTATCTTTGCTTGCATGTCATTACTCCCAGTCTAAAGCTCCTTTTTTCCATTCATATACAAAACCGATGGTAAGTACCAATAAGAAAAACATCATTGAGAAGAAACCAAATTTACCAATTTGTCCAAGCGTAATAGCCCATGGCACCAAAAAAGTTATTTCTAGATCAAAAATAATAAATAAAATAGCTACTAGATAAAAACGTACATCAAATTTGCTTCTAGCATCACCAAAAGGTTCAAATCCGCATTCATAACTATCCAACTTAGCCTTATTATATTTTTGAGGAGCTAAAAGCCTTGGCAATGTAACTATTACCAATGACAAAACTGATGCTATACCAAAAAACACAGCTATAGGCAAGTATTCCTGTAAAATATTAGATGTTTCCAACATTAGTAATTGTACTCCTGTGATTTTGAAAGAAGTAACTTAAACAAAATCATCGCTCCAAAAGAGCTGCAAACCCACCATATTTGCCAAATGTTAAATGAAATCATACCTATTATGTAATAATTTATAAAGCAAGCATAGGCAACTGACTTGTAATTTAACGTATCTATATCCATCTCCTCACCAGTTAAATTCATCTTACCACTTTTAGAAGACTGCACTAAGGATATATTACTAATTTTTTGAATATATTTGTAAATTAAAGATAAAAATAATATCAAACCTATTAAGCCCATTTCCAATAAAATTTGCATTATATTATTATGTGGGTGTAGAGGAAGGGGAGACCACGTCCACTGATTATAGCTAATCATTTGTTTCTCATCAATTTTAAAATTTCTTGATGAAGCAAATCCATGACCTAAAATTGGTTTCTTGATAATTTGTTCAACAACAAAGTGCCAAATAAATACACGGTGCTTAGCAGAGTCTGGTAGAAACTTGGCATAGTAATCTGAGGCATAATGTGGTTGTATTTTATAGGCAATTATCGGCATCAATATTGAACCAGATATCATAGCAAGGGTAAATAATTTCAAAAAAACAGATTGCAGTGATTTGGTTACTAACAGCCTATTTGTTAAAAATACTAATCCAGCTACGGTAAATGCTAAAAAGCTTGCAAGGCTATCTGAGATATAGAGCAAATAAAAAATTATCAGGTAATATATTAGTGCTAATAAATATCTATGATATGATATAATTATAGCTATCGCTACCCATGAAAGAACTGATAATAAAGAACACCCACGGTCAAGAATGAATAAAAAGAATTGATTTGAAGATTTTGGCTGAAAAATAGTACGGAAAGCCCTTGTTATAATACCGTGAGATACGTATTCTATAAAAAACAAAGCAATTGCTGCTATTATTCCTATAATAAAGTATATTTTTATTTTACTTATATTTATGGATAATTTGTCAATATTGCTATTTACGATAAATCCTATTAGAACAATTAAACAAACCTGTAGATAGTTAAATAAAGAGGAGGGGTAATTAGGTGAATAAAAATTTGTTATAAGACACCAAAGACAAAATAGTAATTCCAGTTTCCAATTGGATAACAAAGTTTTTTTAATAGTGGCGTATTTAAAATGAATAAAGATTTTATCTCGCAAAGCAATTAATATAGTTAATAACAACAGAGGAACTGTTACTGCAGCAGAAAAACCAGAAATCAATCCAACTACTGGAAATAGCATTACTAAAATGTAAAACAGGGATTGTATCATTCTTAAATATCCTATAAACAATTTTTAGCAAAGATTTCATAAATAGGATGTTCAAAGGTGGAGACTGAGATACTTGACGAGATAATCCATCCTTGGAAAATTAACATAGCATCCTCATCAATTTTATGCTCTGTAATGGTTAATAGCATGTAATTATCCTCATTGTAAGGATCAAGATTTTTAATACATTTATGAAGTTTAATTTGAATATTACCAAAATATTGTGGTTCATTAGGCTTTAATACCAGCTCCTTTGATGTTGCTGTGATTTTATTTAAAGCAATAACCTTACCAATACTGTAAGTTTTTAATTCTGAATGTTCAACATTATTTTGTATATTAGGTAAGTTATTAGAATCAGCAACATGCTCAGTAAAATTATGATCTTTTTCTAATTCATTACTTTCATCTGTAGTATCAAGGAATTCCATATTTTGGGTAGTATCTTCAGCTTGTCCATAAGAAGAAAGAATACATAAAAACCCCATTATACTAGCAAATATAAGGTGCTTCATCAATTTCTGCAACATGCGAAAATAACAATTCTTTAAGTTATAATTTGCCCCAATTCGGGATAAGAATTAACTAATTCTTATCTCGAATGGGCTTTAATATTATGGATTGCCACACTCATGTACGTTCGCTCGCTAATAGACATATACGTCTATAAAACGTCTATTAGCGAGGAGACCGTAGGTCGACGAAGCAATCTATAATTTCACCGAATTTGGACTGTGCTGAATTATACTAGCATGCAGCAAAATTGTATATATAAAATTTTATGATTATGATAGTGTAATTCATCGCTAGTAGTTTAAAATAAGTAAAACTTTAGTAATATTTTTATTGTAATTTATTTTTCTATACTCCATATTGGTAGGATCACTACATAAAGATCAAATGAAAACTAAAAATATTTAAATTTTTGGTTAGTTATTTGTTTTCTTATGAATCAATATCACTAGAGTTAGCATTAATGCAATCTATTATCCGCCTTATATTAACAAACCCGCAGATTAAGTTTAAATTTAGGGTCATTTTTTCATACTTTTCTATATTCCTTTTTATGGGGTTTGCTACTTTTGTATCTTTATCGATCAATAAGTTCGTTAGTGATACTATGTCAATGACTATAGCAGAGCCAGAGATACTTGAATCTTCAGAAGAACTATCAAATGAAATCTCCCAAATTATAACAGTCAAAAAAGGTGATACATTAAAGGCAATACTTTTACGGCAACAAATTCCAAATAATGAAATAAACCAAATCGTAAAACTAATAAAAGACAAGAATATTGAATCTTCCCTGAAGATAGGACAGCAACTTGTTTTTGATTATGAGATAAACATTACGGAACAAGATGATGAAGACCTTGCTTCTGAATCACGTACATTAAATAAACTGACTATAGCGTATGATAAAGTCAAATCTTTAGAAATTATTAGAGAAGGTGAAGATTTCCTTGCAAGAGACGTAACTAAAGTTTTCAATAAGCTATTAACTAAATCGTCGGTAGTTATTAATTCAAACTTTATGTCAGCTTTAAAATCGTTAGGGTTATCGAGTAATAGTATAATTGAAATGATCAACTCATATAGTTATCAAATTGATTTTCAACGTCAAATTAAGAGTGGTGACACTGTAACTGTTATAACCGAAAAATTTGTTACCGAGGATGGTAAATTTTCTCATCATGGTAAGGTTTTATATGTATCACTTAATTTATCTAGTAAGGAATATAATATTTTTCGATATTCTCCAAATAATGCACAAAATAATCATGATTTCTTTTCTGAGGATGGTAAAAGTGTCAAAAGAAGTTTGCTTAGAACACCTGTTAAATTAGTTAGAGTTTCTTCTCATTATGGTAATAGACATCATCCTACTTTAGGCTATACTAAAATGCACAAAGGTGTTGATTTTGCTGCTCCAACTGGTACGCCGATTTATGCTGCAGGTAATGGGGTGATAACTGAAATAGGATGGAAATCTGGCTACGGAAAATTTATACAGATTAAACATAGTCAAAATCTATCAACTGCTTATGCTCATGCTTCTAATTTTGCTAAAAATCTTAAGCTAGGAAGTATAGTTAAACAAGGTCAAGTTATTGCGTATGTTGGTAGTACTGGTAGAACTACTGGACCACATTTACATTATGAAGTTAAAATAGGTGGTAAGAACATAAACCCTATGCACGTTAAATCTACTCCAGGCATAGAACTTGCTGGCAAGCAATTAGCAAAATTTAAACAATTTAAAAGTAATGTAAAGTCTTTAAGTAATGAGCTTGATAATAAGTCAGAGATTGCTGAAAATTCAGCAACAAAATTCTTGAAATCTTAAGGAGTTAATATAGTTCTTGTTTCTTATTATTTCACCAAGTGTGATAAAGAAAAAACCCTTGATGAGTTTAGAAAAAATACAATCTTACTAAATTATTTGAGTAATTTTTAGTCAAAATGCAGCTCAGTAATGTAAATAGTAAACATAAGTAAAACAAGGTAAGCCTAAAAATTATGGCATCGTTTCTTTCACAAAAACATAAGAAGATAGGTATAGTTGGTTTGGGTAAGACTGGTATAGCTGCTTGGGAAGTACTGAATAAAGTAGCTAAAGTAATTTGCTATGATCAAGCAAAGAGCAGTCGGGATGCTTTTACCAAAATCTATGGGGGTGATAGTCTTGTTAGCTTATCTGATCTGCAGTGGCAAAATCTTGATAAGATTCTACTGAGTCCAGGTATTCCTTTGTTTCATGACATTGTTACAATGGCTAATTCTTATAATATACCGATAACTTCAGATATAGATCTGTTATTTGAGGAAGTTAGGTTAAGAGAGGCTGAGGCAGCTAATTTCATTGGCATAACTGGTACTAATGGTAAGAGTACTACCACTGCTTTAACCGGTCATATTTTACAATCTTGTGGTTTTGATTATCAAGTTGGAGGAAATATAGGTTTTCCTGTTTTGGCTATGAGGTTAGATAGTAAAGGATATGTATTGGAGCTATCCTCATTCCAATTAGATTTATTAAACAGTTTTAAAGCCAAAATTGTGGTGCTTCTTAATATCACGCAAGATCATTTAGACCGACATAATAATATGCAAGGCTATATTGCTGCTAAAAAAAAGATTTTTGATCGAATAGATAAAGATTCATTTGCTATAATTAGTGTTGATAATGAAATTACCAAGAATATTTCTCTAGAATTACAAAAGGAAAATAGAACAAATGTAGTACCAATCTCTACTTGTGAAGTTCTTAATAAAGGAGTATCAATTTGTAATAATATTATTTATGACAATATTTTTGAACCTATTACTATTAATTTCCATAATAATAACTATCTACAAGGTATACATAATCAAGAAAATATTGCCGCTAGTTATGCAGCTTGTCGAATTATAGGGGCAAGACCAGAACAAATAATTGCCGCTATCGGGCTATTTAAGGGGTTACCACATAGAATGCAATATGTTGGTACAATATACTCAAATGATTTGGAGAATGGGGACAATAAACAAGGGGTGAGCGGACTAGGCGTACATGAAGTACGTGAGTACGCGAATACCCCGCAGTTTTGCGAAACCGATTTTTCAAAGCAGAAGAGTATACAAGGAATAAATTTTTATAACGATAGCAAAGCTACCAATGGTATTGCTGCTTCTAAATCCCTCTCATCGCTTGATAATATATATTGGTTAGCTGGGGGGATAGCAAAAGAAGGAGGAATAACAGATATAGAACCATGGTTTTATAAAATTCGTAAGGCTTATCTTTTTGGTCAAGATAAATATCTTTTTGCATCATTCCTTAATGGCAAGGTAGATTACCAGATTTGTCAAGATTTAACGGAGGCTTTTAATTCTGCCTTTAGAGATGCAATGGAGGATATGGGGGGTATAAAGAATATTCTACTAGCCCCAGCTTGTGCTTCCTACGATCAATTTAAAAATTTTGAAGAGCGCGGAGAATTATTTATTAAATTATATAATATTATTGCTACCCATGATCAAAGATAATCATAATAATGAATTGTCTAACAACTATATAAAATGGTGGTGGCGTAGTATTGACCAGCAAATGATTATTGCTTTAGTAATCCTATTTGTGTTTAGTATAATGTTGGTTACTACATCAGGATCAGCAGTAGCAAATAGAATTGGACTTAATGAGTATTATTTTGCATCTAGACAATTATTCTACCTTGCTAGTGCTTTGTTACTAATCATTTTTTTTTCTTTTTTCTCAAGAAAATGGTTAAAGAGATTCTCAATTCTAGGGTTTATTGGTAGTATATTATTATTAATTTTAGTTAGATTTTATGGTTATGAGGTTAAGGGGGCTACTCGTTGGATTAATATTCTAGGTCTCTCTGTACAACCTTCAGAATTTGTAAAACCATTTTTTGCAGTGGTGGCAGGCTGGATATTATCGCTGAAATTTGAAGATGAAATTCCAAGTTTTTCTATTTGCATAAGTCTTTATAGTATCGTTGCTTTATTATTAATTATCCAGCCAGATTTTGGTATGTTAGTGATGGTGACTGCTGTTTTTGGTATTCAACTTTTTATTGCTGGTATGCCGATATTTTGGATTATACTTGCTGCTTTTATGTTGGTATTTGGGGTTACAGCAGCTTACTTTTGGCTTCCTCATGTAACAAAAAGGATTAATAGTTTCTTGGATACTGATAGTAGTAGTAATTACCAAGTTGGTAAGTCAATCAGGGCGTTTGAGCATGGAGGTTTATACGGTCGTGGTCCTGGTGAAGGAGCGGTAAAACAAGTATTGCCGGATTCGCATACTGATTTTATCTTTGCTGTTGCTGGTGAAGAATTTGGGGCAATTATTTGTTTAATCATTGTAGGGATATTTGCTTTTATAGTTATTCGTAGTTTACTTAAACTTATTAATGAAGAAGATAAATTTATTCAATTAGCAGCAAGTGGTATTATTTCCCAAATAGGGTTACAAGCAATCATTAATATTGGTGTAACCTTGAATTTATTGCCAACCAAAGGTATGACGTTACCCTTTATTAGTTATGGTGGTTCTTCAACTCTTGCTATAGCCATTGCTACGGGGATGCTGCTTGGTTTTACCAAACATAAAACCTCTCTTAGTAAGTATAAAATTCAAGATATTGACATATGAAGAACATAATTGTTGCTGGTGGTGGTACAGCTGGTCATTTGTTTCCCGCTATTGCTTTAGGTGAAGAATTAATGCAGCGAGGGTATGAGTTGCACCTTATCACCGATGTTAGATGCCAAAAATATTTAACTGAAGATTTAAAGCTTATACCACATATAATAAATTTTAGATTAGCACCTAAAGGGTTAATTAATAGGTTTAAGTTATTGATTTCTTTGTTATTTGTAACTTTTAAGATGTTATTGCTATTAGTGAAGATTAAACCATATGCTATAATTGGGTTTGGTGGCTATCCGACTTTTCCTCCATTGCTTGCTGCAGTATTTTTACGTATTCCTATCATAGTTTATGAACAAAATTGCTTTATTGGTAAAGCTAATAGATTTTTCTTAAAATATGCTAGGAAAGTTGCACTTATATATGATGAAACTAAAAATTATAATATTCTTGATAAGAATAAGAAATTGGTTATAGGAAATATAGTACGGGAAAATGTTAAAAACCTGAAAGTTAGGGAAAATTTTAATAATGACACTTTCCGAATATTTATTTTTGGAGGAAGCCAAGGAGCAAAGGTTTTTTCTACTTTAATACCTGAAGCTATTCAGATATTAGTGCAATCAAATCCTGATATTAAATTGCATATTACCCAACAAGCTCCCTTAGAAGATCATGATAATATTGCGAAAATTTATGCTCAGTTGAAAATTCCATATAAATTAGCAGATTTTTTTTATGATATGGAACAGCAATATGCGAGTCAAGAATTAGTAATATCAAGAGCTGGGGCATCGACTATTTCTGAGCTTTGTTATGTAGGATTGCCGGCGATTTTTATTCCACTACCTTCAGCTAGCGAAAACCATCAATTCTATAATGCCAAGGCTCTAGAAGATAGTGGGGCAGGGTGGTGTTTTGAACAAAGTACAATCACAGCAGAAAAATTAGCCGATAAAATCTTAGTGCTGGTAAAAAATCGTGATATACTAAAAAAAACATCTATTGAGTTATTAAAAAGGAAAAATGATGGGAGTAAGGTTTTAGCTGATGCAGTAGAAGAAATAATAAGCTGACTTTTTAATTCAGTTGAGGGAATTGCTTCTTGCAACTTTAATAATTCTGTGTCATTAATTATGGCTTATTAAAAAATTATTGGATTGCTTTATGTTAAGGAAAACTATTATTACAGTTTTGGGATTGTTCCTACTTTCAGGTTGTACTGATGGTTTTAGAGGATATTTTAAAAAATCTGCTAATAATAAAATTATAGATACAAAAGGTTTTGAAGGTGGTAAGCGACCGCCTCTTTATAATAAGAAGTATATATCAATGGCAAAAAGAAACGTCACGGAAGAAAATTTTGATGACGATGAGGAAGATTTACTTAGTGAAGCTGATACGGAAACAATTAATCCAACTTTAAGAAATCGTCAGATGTATCTTAAGATGGTAAAACAGGATGCAGATCGCAAAAGAAGGCAGAAGTTAAATCAAGATAAAGATTATCCTTCATTGAACTTAGCAAGTGATAGGGTAAAAAAGCGAAATAGTGATGAGGAAAACAGTAAGTTGTACAAAGAGCTAGAGCAAATTAAAGCTATGCTGCATGAAACTAAAAAAGATTTAGAAAAATATAGTTGTCCTGCGGGGAAAAATGTTAAAACACAAAGTGCTGATATGTTACCAATAGAAACAGATAGTCATAAAACAATTAAAAAGCTAGAAACTAATAAAACTAAGAGTGTACTCAATAAATCAGAAATGAAAAGAAAATTTCTTAGTGAAGATTATGATGATATAAAGGTAAATGATCCTAATAGGAAAGTTGGTAAAAGCGACACTAATAATAGAGTGAATAGTACTATTGTTAATGAACAAGAGAAATTTCAGTTACCGCCTCGTGCAATATAAACACAGAATACCACAGCGTCATTGTAAGCGTAAGCGAAGCAATTGTAAGTAAAAAGTATCTATAAATGATGTTACTGGATTGCTTCGTCGTGCTTACGCACTCCTCGCAATGACATATTTTTTAATAATTCTAAAAAACTTGATTATCGAGTTTTATATTTTTTTGCTGAAGGTCCATAGGTGTTATAGTCAATTTACTAGAATTTGATGCTAGGAACGGTGGAGCGATGCCTATAGAATAGGCGAGCGATCGAAAACGATGTTACCAAATTCTCATCAATTGACTATACGCTGTCCATAAATTAAAAACTCCTGATTGCCTTTTGCCCCTAGAATAGGGCTGGGTATTATCCCATATATGTTAAAATTATAGTTTAATTCTAGCCATTGTTGAATTTTATCACATACTCTTTGGTGTAAGAGTTGGTTTCTAACAATGCCACCATTCCCTACCTCATTCTTTGCCACTTCAAATTGGGGCTTAATTAAAGCAACTAAACTACAATTATCTTTTGCCAGACTAAATGCAGTGGGTAATATGGTGGTAAGGCTAATGAAACTAGCATCGCAAACGATCAGGTCTGGTGATAAACTAATTTGCTCAATTGTTAAATACCGGGCATTAGTTCTTTCAATTACTGAAATTCTAGGATTATTACGTAGCTTATGATGTAGTTCACCATATCCTACATCTACTGCAAAAATCTTTTCAGCATTCCTACGGAGCAACACCTCAGTAAATCCACCAGTACTAGAGCCTATATCTAGACAAACTAGCCCTTGTGGGTCAATATTGAAATGGTCTAGAGCAGCAATTAACTTTAACGCCCCTCGTGATACATAATCATGTATCGGGCGTTTTATAATAATATCACGAGTATCAGTTGATATGCCAGTACCTGGTTTAGTATTTTGCTGCTGATTAACATATACTTTGCCTTGTATTATTAAGCTTTGTGCTACGTTAATATCATCAACTAATTGGCATTCTACCAAATGCTGGTCAAGTCTTATTTTTTTCATAAATCTTCATAGCAACTTAAACCTGAGTTCGATGTAATAGGTTTGATGTCATCCCCGTACAGGCTTTACCCGTGTGGATCACTAGTATACTCGGTGAACTGCAAGAATTGGCGTTCTCGCGACCAAATATCTCTGCTCCTCATGTACTAGTTGTCACACTACTGGACAAAAAGGTTAGGTTGGTTGCACAAAGTGTAACTTAAACAATTTTATGATTAAGGAATCAAAAAATTGCTTAGAACGACTATAAGCTTGTTTAATTGATCTTATACCTAACTGTAGTACAGAATAACTCCTACATCCTAGCGTTTTCTTCATTTTTATCGGTTGCTCTTGCTCTCCAATTGCTCCTATTTTTATTGCCATTGCATATGCTATAAATAAACATTTTATAAAATACTCTATTTACTAGCTCTTGCAACCACACCATCTCTTTTGTCCAGTAGTGTGACTAGTTGTACGCTCCAGTACTTGACACTCGTACTCCGAGTAGCAATTTAGTCTTGGGAAACTGTTTAGATTATACCCCTACCACCTGTACAATTTCCGTTTAAAAAAATACCAAGAATAATAAAGTACAAAAGTTCCAACAACGCTAAATGTAG
The DNA here is from genome assembly GCF_964031035.1 of Candidatus Tisiphia endosymbiont of Empis tessellata. NCBI lineage: Bacteria > Pseudomonadati > Pseudomonadota > Alphaproteobacteria > Rickettsiales > Rickettsiaceae > Candidatus Tisiphia > Candidatus Tisiphia endosymbiont of Empis tessellata. Next base: position 1,341,462 of record NZ_OZ034997.1, read on the forward strand.
AAAATAAAAAACCTTGTTCATCAGAAAGGCCATAAGATATATATGAAGATAAAGCTCCAGAATACGCACCAATAGCACACATAGTTAAATATATTACAAGTGCGGTTCTAAAATCTTGTGTCTCAAATTTATTGGATAATATTAATATGTTACAAATAAAAATAGCACATAAACATACGCCAATTGTAGAAAGGAGATAGATATTACCTATTAAAGTTACCCCATAATTCGGTAAAAGAATAAAGCTGACTAAAAGGATAATTATCAATATTAAGTTAGCAAGATATTTATTGATTATTTTTAATAATAGAATAACAGGTGATATCAAGAAAAATATGCTTATAAGTGTAGAATGTGTAATAGATTCTATCTTTGATACAGGAAGATGTTTTTCCAATGCAAATTCTTCATAATACCACAATATATCGAAAGTAATGTAAGATACCATAAAGCCTGTTAGTATCTGTAATTCTATATTTTCTATTAAGAATGAAAACCTAGAAACTAAAGTTGTATTTTTATTAACACTCTCTCTTTGTAAGCAAGTTATAATAATGAAACTATAAAGTAATATGCATAATAATAACCCGTTTATGGCTGATACGAAAAAGTCGGTTAGTGAATTAACTGTAAAATACCCAGCTATCCATAACAAAGAAAAAATGATAAGAGAGAAATATTTGTAATTATTGGTAGATTCTATAATTTTTATGATAGTTATGGTTATATAAGTGTAGTATGCAGAGGCCATTACAATAAAATTGATTCTAAGGAGTGTGTAGTCCTGCATCATAATTATGTTTAATATACCTATTATAAGTATAACTAAACTAATAATGGTAGTTTTGTTATCACTGATTTTGTTAATTAATGGGGTTAAGAATAAACCAGCTATTATATAACCTAACATTTCGATTGATTCGATATGGTTTAGTTCCTCCCCAGATAAGCCTTTACTTAGCAGAAAACTTGGCATTATAATTGCATTGATGTAAGTGATACATTCAAAAAGAAATACGCTAAGAAACAATAGCAAAACTGTTTTTAAATGATTATTTTGGGTCATAAATAATTGTTTGCTAAACTAGATTACATCGTATATAAATTTTGTTAGTTGAGAGGCGTTTCAGAGGTTTTTATATAACCAAAAGTACATTATATCACTCATTATGATTTGTCTAATTAATTTGTTATTTTGACCATTAATAAAATATTATATAACCAAGTAGGTATAATAGTTCTCGATGTCATCCACGCTTCACTGTAGAATCCAAACAGCCTGAATAACTGTTAGGTATCATGGATTTCCGCTTTTAGCTAGGAATGATCAATGGCATAGTAATGTTATATCGAATTTAGGTTAAGTAGAGTTTTTTAGTTATTTGTTAGGTTAATGTACTTGTTAAATGTTTTCTCATTAAAACTTAATATTAAGTTTTAAATTTGTTATAATATTCTCTAATATTGCTAAATTTACAGAGCTTAGAGATATATACTCAAATGATTTGAAGAATTGGATTCGAAAATGAATGGTGAGTATGCTAGACGTACATATAGTATAGTTACGCATGCAAATCCATGATATTTTCAAAAAACAATTCGTAGGAGCAGAAGAGTATACCTAGAAATTTACGAGTAAAAAATTAATGAGTAAAAAAATTATAGTTGATGCTAACTTCCCTAATGAAACAAGGGTGGTTTTACTGAATCATAGTAACAATATCGAGGATATTGAATATGAAACAGCCATAAAACAACAAATCAAAGGTAATATATATCTTGCAAAAGTTATAAGAGTTGAACCAGCGTTGCAGGCTGCCTTTATAGATTATGGTCCGGACAAAAGTGGATTCTTGCCTTTCAATGAAATTCATCCATATTATTATAATGTACCAGTATCTGATCTTAAATCTTTGACTTCTATAAATAAATTACAAGAAATTTCTCTTTTAGATATTACCCAAGATGATTTTGTAGAATCTGAAACAAAGAGGGATTATAATCCGATAATAGATAGTGAAGAAATTGATTTAAATGCCATAGAAAGATTAGTGGACGAAAAAATTCAGGTAGAATTTAATTTGGATGTCTTAGATAATGATATTGAAACAATAAGTGTAGACAAAAGTGATAGAGAGGAAGACAATAAACAAAAGCAATACAAAATTCAAGAAGTAATAAAAAAAGGACAAGTTATGCTTGTTCAAGTTACAAAAGAGGAAAGAGCTAATAAAGGTGCATCATTTACAACCTTTATATCTCTTGCGGGAAAGTATTGCGTTCTGATGGCTAATACTCCATTGCAGAATGGTGTATCGCGGAAGATATCCAATGCTGATGAGCGAAAAAGGCTTAAGAATATAGTCAGTAAAATAACTGCAAATAATAACAGTAGTGGGTCAAGTATCATAATTCGTACAGCTGGTGCTGGCTGTACTACTTTAGACATAAAAAGAGATTATGATTATTTAGCAAGATTATGGAATAAAATTAGGGAGAATAGTCTTAAATCTGTAGCTCCCTGTTTTATACATGAAGAAGATGGTCTAATTCAAAAAGTCATAAGAGATATGTGTGATCCTACTGTTAAAGAGTTGATAATACAAGGTAGTGGGGCTTATCAAAATGCTGTGAAATTCATGAAGGATATATTACCTATTGATTTGGTTAAGCTCAAAGAATACAAAAATAAGGTGCCAATTTTTACAAAATTTGCTGTTGAGGAACAACTAGCAAAACTATACCAACCAGTTTTTGCTTTACCTTCTGGTGGTTATATAGTGATAAATCCAACAGAAGCACTTATTTCAATTGATGTTAATTCAGGAAAAGCAACTTCTGAAAAAAATATTGAAGAAACGGCATTAAAGACTAACTTAGAAGCTGCTAGAGAAATTGCTAGGCAAATTAAATTAAGAGATTTATCAGGCTTAGTGGTTATTGATTTTATCGATATGTATGAGGCTAGAAATCGTAGGATTGTCGAGAGGTCTTTTAAGGAATTTCTAAGTAGAGATCGTGCAAGAATTCAAACTGCTCATATTAGTCAATTTGGTTTGCTTGAGATGTCTCGTCAAAGATTAAGCCCTTCATTTTTGGAATCAAATTCATCGATTTGTTCATATTGTAACGGTAAGGGTCTTGTTAGGGCAGATGAGTCAAATGCTATGTTGATTCTACGTACAGTAGAAAATGAAATTTTTAATGAAAATATTGATTTAGTAAATATTTTTGCTAATATTCATTCAGTTATCTATTTACTGAATAATAAACGTTCAGAAATATCTCTAATTGAAGACAAATATAATTTAAAGTTAAAATTCCACGTTGATCCTTCTGCCACTTCTGATAATTATTCAATTGAAAAAATAAAATTGCCGAAGAAATCTAGCCATACAGAAACTGGTAATAAGCCATTAATTCAGAATCAGTCCTCTAATTATCAAGAAGAAAAGAGTATTAAAGAGACTCCTGTTCCTAACAAGAAGAAGCAAAAATGGAAAATACCTAATAAATTAGAAACTAGTAGTGAATCAAATAAGGATATAGAAAAAATTGATAAAGAGGTAATTGATTCTATTAAAGAAACTAATAAGCCAGTAGTGGTAAATGAATCGGATAACGGAGATAATGACCTTGACACCAATAAGTCAAGCCGTAAATATATTGAGAAAAAATCAAATTATTCTCGCCCCTCTAGAGTACGTAACTATAATAAACGTAAGGTAAATAACAATGATAGTGGACAATCTCAGGAGGTAGCTAATAGTTAAAAATGGTAAATATAATATGGTACGTTTAAATTTATTATTAGCTCTTGCTTACTTATTTTTATTTACCTCTTGTAGTTTAAAACCTGTATATAGTAATAAATATAGCACGCAGGAATTAAGCCAATTAAGTAGCATTGAAATTGAACCAATAGCATCTATTGAAGGTGCAGAATTTTGTTACTATTTATCGAGTATTTTACCAAGGTCTACAACAACCACAACAAAGTATTTATTAAAGGTAAAATTTACCAACAAACGTTTACCACTTATTCTTCAAAAGAATTCTGATGTGTTAAGAGAAGCAATCAGTCAAACTGTTCAATATAGGTTAGTTGATATTGTTACTAATAGAGAAGTAACAACAGGAACATTTAGTCATATAACCTCTTATAGTACAGCTGCTTTACCATATCATAGCTATATAGATGAAGAAGTAGCATTGAAAGACCTTACAAAACAAGGAGCAGATGATATCCTAGCAAGATTAATTTTATATTTTAAGAGAGTGCCTACGAACTGAATAATTTTTGAGGAATTTTTAGGAGAAATGTAGCTGAGTACCGCAACGTACTTAATGTACGTGAGGAACGGAAGCAAATTTTGACGACAAAATTACTAAAAAGAATCAGTTTGTTTTAACAAAATAGAATTAAAGATGAAGCTTTACCTATCACAAATCATTCAGCTACTTGATAAGGTAGAAAATAGACAAATTAAGGCTCTGTTGCTTTATGGTCCAGATAAAGGGTACATTGATAAAGTTTGTAAGACTTTAGTGAAGAAATTTGACTTACTAAAAACCTCTATAGAATATTCTGAAATTAAAAATCGATCTCTCGAGACTTTAGTTAATACCCAAAATTTCTTTATGCAAAAACAATTGATTATAGTAAGGTCAGTTGGCGAGTCTATAGATAAATCTTTAAAACTGGCTCTCAGTAAAGAGTCATTGCATTTCTTAGTTTTTATTGCTGATGAATTATCAGCTGCTTCTAGTATACGTAAGTTTTTTGAAACTGAAACTTATCTAGCTTCTCTAGCTTGCTATCACGATGATGAACACAAAATTACTAAGATAATTTTACAAAAATGTAACAGTGTTGGTAAGGTTATAAGTGAAGATACTGTTAACTATTTAACAGATCGTTTAAAAGGTGACCATCAAACACTAATTAATGAAATCAATAAGTTAATATATTTTACATTTGATAAAGATCAAATCACCTTGGATGACGCACTAGCTGTAGTTAGTGATGATTTTACAGGGAATGGGGATAATTTATGCGTTTATTTTTCCTCAGGAAATCTTGATAATTTTTTACAAGAATTCACCAAACTAAAACAACAAAATATTAATGAAGTGCTAATTATCAGAGCATTAATCAGGTATTATCTAAATCTATACACTGTATTGAATAAATTAGCAATGGGTGTTAATATAGATATGGCTATAAAATCAGTATCTCCCCCAATTTTCTATAAATATGTGCCAAATTTTAAGCAAGCTCTAAATAAGGTTAACTTAGAAGATTGCATTAAAACATTGAAACATTTAGAGCAAGCAGAAATTGATTACAAGCTAAATCCAGCTGGCTTTGACATATATCAACAAGTTTATGTTAAAACATACTGATTGGAGATAATTATGCATAAAGCAAATTTTTAAGGAATCTTCTAGTTAAATTGCCAACAAAATAAGTAAAATTATATAATATATTCTCAAAATATAACGATAAATCTATATGAAAACTACCTTACCTAGCCGTTCTATGATAATTCAAGAAAAGCTTGATGAGATTGTAAAAGAAATCTTAGCAGTTGGAAAAGATAAGATAGCGATGATTATTTTATTTGGTTCTTATGCTAGGGGAGATTGGGTACAAGATGAGTATAAAAAAGGTCATATTACCTATAGATATCAAAGTGATCTCGATATTATGTTGGTGATGAAGAAAGGTAAATATGCCGGTCTTGCTGGGTTATCAATAGAAGATAAAATAGAAAAAAGGTTAGAAAAAAAATCATTAAGAAGTCCTTTTGACTTATGGGTAACTTTAGTGCTAGAATCAATCAAGACGGTAAATAGTCAGTTAGAGAAGGGACATTATTTCTTTTCCGATATAAAAAAAGAAGGAATTCTCTTATATGATAGCGGTGAATTTCAGCTGGCAGAAGCTAAAAACTTACCATGGGGAGAAAGAAGAGAGATAGCTAAAGAAGATTATAAATACTGGTTTGAAAGAGGCACAGGTTTTTTCATTGAATGTAAATACCCAATAAAAAGGGGTGAATATCCTTTATCAGCCTTTTTAGTTCATCAAGCTACTGAGTGTTTTTATAATGCTATCCTGTTAGTTTTTTCTGGCTATAAGCCAAAGTTACACGATATAAGAAAATTAGGTAGTATAGCAGGAAATTACAATGAAGAATTATGGCAGATATTTCCTCATTCTAGCGTTGAGCAAAGGCAATGTTTTAGATTACTTGAACAGGCTTATATTGAAGCTCGCTATAACAAAGATTATAAAATAACTAAAGAACAGCTACTTTACCTTATTGATCGAGTAAAGAAGTTAAAAACAGTGACAAAAAAATCTGTCTAGAAAGGATTAATGGAAAAGAAGTACAGTGATTTGGCTTAATCTTACTATAATAAAAACAAAGTAATTAAGAACAGGAGAGTCTTTAAAGACTAAAGATAACTGAATTATCAGGTTAAGTGAAGAAAATGATAATTTTTATCGATTAAATGTTAAATATCGCTTAGTGGGTGCATTAATTGTGATATAAGTAGTAACTAGAAGTTATGAGGTAAACATTAAGACAGGGTAATTAAAAGCCTACTTGCGGCTTTGAATGAAAAATAATAGACTAGTGCTATTAAACAAAAAAACGTGGAAAAGTGATGTACCCAACAATAAGATTAAGAAGAAATAGAAAAACGCGGTGGCTAAGAGAATTAGTAGTGGAGAATAGGCTTGGCGTGGATGATTTGGTGCTAGCATTATTTGTGGTTGAGGGCGAGAACCAGCGTCAAGAGATCAAAACTATGCCTGGCGTATATAGATTATCTATTGATCAAGTAGTATTGACGGCTAGGCAGGCTTATGAAAATGGCATAAATGCTATAATACTCTTCCCTTGTATAGATCCAAAATTAAAAAGCGATAATGCTGATGAAGCATATAATCTAGACAATTTAATGTGTAGAACTATACGAAGTATAAAAAATGCCAACATCGATATTGGTATAATATGTGATGTTGCCCTAGATCCTTACACTACCCATGCACATGATGGTATTCTACGTAATGGGGATGTAGATAATGATAGAACGGTTAAAGCTTTGTGCAACCAAGCTTTAGTTTTAGCAAAAGCTGGGGTAGATATTGTAGCCCCATCTGATATGATGGATGGTAGGATTATGGGCATACGTCAAATACTAGATTCAGAAGGGTTTATTAACGTTAATATACTATCTTATGCGGTAAAATATGCTTCAAGTTTTTATGGTCCATTCAGAGATGCATTGAACAATAATAAGACAGCTTATCTAAATAAAGCGACCTACCAAATGGACGTACGTAATAGCAGAGAAGCTATGTTAGAGATAGAACATGATCTTGCCGAAGGTGCAGATATGATTATGATTAAACCTGGTATGATGTTTCTAGACATCATAGCACAAGCGGTCAATAACTTTAATACTACTATATTTGCTTATCAGGTAAGTGGTGAATATTCCATGTTAAGATTTGCGGCAGATGCCAATGCCTTAAATTGGCAAGCAAGCATAATAGAATCATTGGTATGTTTTAAGCGTGCTGGAGCAAAGGGCATTGTTAGCTATGCTGCATTAGAAGTAGCACAAATATTGAATAAGCAGTCTATTATAAAAAAATAGTATCGCAAAGGTGAAGAATACAATGCAAGAAAAATGTCAGGCTAATATTATTATAAAAATTATTTTAGCAGTAGGTTTATTGATAACTATTACGTCATTGTATCTTTGGTTATCTTTTGATATACCGCAAAAACCCCTTGCTGGGAAGGGAGGAGAGGATAATATTGACGTGCAAATTGGTGGAAACTTTGAGCTAACTGATCAAGATGGTAAGACTTTTAATAGTGATAGTTTGAAAGGAAAATTAAGTTTAATTTATTTTGGTTTTACTTATTGCCCTGATATTTGTCCTACTTCTTTGCAAAAATTAACAGAGGTCATTAATACTCTTGATAAATATAAAATTGATGTTGAATTTGTTTTTATTACTGTAGATACTCAGCGTGATACTCCAGCAGTGCTTAAAGAATATTTAAAGCATTTTAATCCTAAATTTATTGGTTTAACAGGTAATGAACAACAAATTAAAGAGGTTGCTGATAAGTTTAAAGTGTATTATGCTAAAGCAAATGATGGTGAAAATTATATGATTGATCATTCTTCTTTTAGTTATTTAATGGATCAACAAGGGAAATATATGAAGCATTTTTACTTAAATAGTTCTGCTCAAGAGATTATAGATTTTATTAGAGTGAAGCAGCAAAATCAAAAAAGATATTAAGATGTTTAATTATCTACTAGTCTCATACCTGTTTGCTCTTGCTGCTCTTGCATTATTGTTAATAACAAGTTGGCTAGATTATAATAAAATTAAAGTTAGATCAAGTAATGCAAAAAAAGGTAAAAAATAGATTAAAGTTTATATTATTTTACCTTTTATGCAGTGCTGGGGGAATATATATGATATTATACAATCTTGAAGATAGTATAGTATTTTTTTACCCTCCGTCAAAAATTAACGAGTCAAAACTTGGCAAAGAATTGAGAGTAGGGGGCTTAGTTAAAGTAGGTTCAATCAGAAAAATTACTGCTGATAAAGTGCATTTTGTCATTACAGATGACATTAAAGACCTAGAAATATCTTACCAAGGAGTTTTACCCGCCTTATTTCGTGAGAATCAAGGGATAGTAGCTGTAGGTAAGTTATCAGGTAATATATTCATAGCTCGTGAGTTATTAACTAAGCATGATGAAAATTATTCTCCAGCCTCACCTAACGTAGTTAAAAGACAAACTGGCTAAAAATATGCTATGAGACAATAATGATTATTCGAATCATCTTAATTTTAACATGTTTTTTTGTAGTTAAAGTACAAGCTTTACCTGTTACTCGTGATACAGGTAGCTTACCGGGGTGGTATAGTTCTAGACTTATCTAATCTTAATAATAGACTTCTTTCGAAACTCTACTTCTGCTGGTGATTTGGACAATGATGTGGTACTCGAATCCGTAACGGAATTAGAGTACGCTGCGGTTCGAGGTGAAGCGTCTCCTTCAAATCCCTCAGCACAAGCGAGTTTCGAAAGAGCAATTATCTTTTATCTAAATTTTATAAAAACTATTTAGAAGAGTTATAATCAAATTTAGGTAATTTGTTATGTAATGATGTAAAAATATGCTTTGCAAGAGTTTTGCTTATACCTTTTACCTTAGATAATTCCTCAATAGTAGCATCGCATATTGCTTTATATGAGCCAAAATAATGTAACAAGGCTTTTTTTCGGATAAGACCAACTGAATTTATGTCATCTAGACTAGAAACTTTAATGGCTTTAGAACGGCGTAGCCTATGATTTTTTATAGCAAAATTATGTGCTTCATCACGCAGAATCTGTAAATATTTCATAATGGGCAGGTTTTTATCGATTGTAAAAGACTCTTTACCAGGCATATGAAATTGTTCGCATCCGGCATTTCTGTCAGGTCCTTTTGACATACAAACAAATGGAATTGCAAGGCCGAATTCTGCCATTATTTTTTGTACTACTGATAGATGTCCTTTTCCTCCATCAATAATCATTAAACTAACTATACTCTTTAGAGGTTCTTTTTTTAATCTTGTAAATCTTCTTGTTAGGACTGTTCTTAGCATTTCATAATCATCACCTCCTTTGGCATCACCACTGGAAGTGGGTATATTAAAAATCCTATATTCTTTTTTATCGAAACCGAATTTAGTCGCAACGATCATACTACCTACGGCAAATGTTCCCATAATGTGACTATTATCATAAACTTCTATTCTATCTGGTAGTAGTGGTAGGTTGAATAATTGTTGTATTTGTTGAAAGATCATTTGATTTTTAGCAAATTGTTTTAAATGCTGATCAAGTGCTAGCTGGCCATTCAATTCAGCATTTTCTAATAATTTTACTTTATTACCACGGATAGGGTGTATTATAGACAATTTATTATTAGCACTAAGTTGTTTAATAGCTTTAGTTACTAATTCTAGATCAATGATTGGATGATTTATAATTATCTCATCTGGAATCTGAGCAGTTTGATAAAATTGATTGATAAATTGTGTTAAAATTTCAGCTTTGTTGCTCTCTTCAGTGTGAATTGGGAAATAAGGTATATTCCCGTAAGATTGACCGAATCTATATACAAATAGTTGGATACAGTAATAATTATTTTTTTCAACAATAGCTATAACATCAGCATTTTTTATAGAACTACTGGATAAGGTTGATTTTAGTTGGATATAACTCAGTGCTTTTATTCGGTCTCGTATTTCGGCAGCAGCTTCAAAACGTAATTGTAGACTTAATTGTTCCATTTTGTCAGATAGAGTTTTTTGTAGTTCCTTAGTTTTGCCAATTAAGAAGTCTCTTACTTGGCTAACCAGCTCACTATAATCTTCTTTAGTAATTTTGCCAACGCACGGGGCAGAGCATCTACCAATTTGGTATTGTAAACAAGGACGCTTGCGGTTCTTAAAATAATTATCACTACAAGAACGTAGTTTAAAAATTTTTTGTAATTCTTTTAGGGTAGTATCTACTTGCTCTGAAGAAACAAACGGACCAAAGAATTCACCACTAGATAAATTTTTTCCTCTATATTTAATTAATTGTGGGTAATCAGTATCCAAACGTAATTTGACATAGGGAAAAGATTTGTCATCTTTAAGTAATATGTTAAATTTTGGCTGAAACTTTTTTATTAATTGTGCTTCAAGTAATAAAGCTTCAATTTCGGAGTTAGTAACATTATATTCTAAATAATGTGTTAGAGATACCATGCGTATTGTTTTATTGTCAAGATCAGTTTTAATATAGTTAGTAAGACGTTTTTTTAGATTCTTAGCTTTCCCTACATAGATAACTTGCTGATCAGCACCCAGCATTTTATAAACCCCAGGAAGATTAGGAGCATTCTCAAGATGAGATTTTATTAATTCACTACCTATAAGTTTATATTTTGTAACATAATTTACCAAACAACCTGAGTTTGACATAACATTAACTGTACGTACGACTGTACTCCTTAATTTATCAAGGCTTATAGCTCAATTTTCAAATTACCTAGCTTTTTGGTAATTAATCCTATGCAGAAGACTAACAAACTGCACATAGTACCAACAAAGACCCCCTTTAGACGAAAATTATGAGTAAAAAAATATGCCCAAATGAGAAAAGATGTGATCCCGCTTAATCCACATAAAACCATCATTCTTTGTGTTATAGTAATGTTGAAAAGAGCAAATACTAGAGGGACTAATACTAGCGGTCCCCAAAATCCAGTAATAAACATTACTAAGTCAATTACATTATTAAATTTTAAGGCAACAATTATTGCAAAGCTGCCGATTACGACATTAGTAATTCTAGCAATTAACAATAATTTCTTTTGATTTTGTATTTTAAAAATAGGATTTAATAAATCCTTCACTAAGGCTATTGAGGTAACATTTAAATCAGAATCAGCGGTAGACATAACTGCTGCAAGTAAACCAACTATCACAAAGCCTTGTAACCCTGAGGGTACTATTTGATCAATTAGGTGTGGTAATGCAAGATTAGAGGAGTAATTGGGATAAAGATTATAGGCAATCAGACCATTTAAGGTGATAAATATTAAGAATATAGCATATATAACTGATTTTATATATATAGCGGTACTAGTCTTTTTTGCATTATTATTAATTAGAGCCCTCTGAATAAAATTAGGATATAAATTCATTACACAAAAACCTAGCATGACAGTTATCGTATTAATAAATATCTCACTGGCAAAATTATTATTATAGATAAAATACACTTTTTCACTAGGTAGTTGTTGGATAAATTCACTGATGCCAACTTTATTGAGACCACATATGGCAATAACTGGAATAGCCATTATCATTGCAAAGAATTGTAATAAATTAGTAAACATAATCGATTGTAATCCTCCAATAGTTGTGTAGATGATAACAATTCCATAACTTAATATTACTCCTTCTAAATAATTAATCTTTAAAATATATTGAAAAATATAACCACTAACGCTAATTTGGGCAGCAACAAAGCCTATAGATACCATAACAGATGCAGTGCCAGCAATAAAACGACCTGATATACTATAATATTTTACCATTATATCGCCGACACTTTCTGCTCCATAATGTTTAGTTATTTGGGGTACAAGATAAATAGCTATGAGTATATCGATTGGTAGAGTAAGTATTAGTCCGTAGCTATACGATAAATCACCGGAAAAGGCTTTTTCAGCAATACCAAAAGTAGCCCCTCCACCAACAGATGAAGCAAAAATAGTTGCAACCAACAATAGTTTACTATTGCTAGTCTTACCTTGAACGGTAGCATAATCTGTAAAACTTACAAGTCTATATCTATAGTATGTAGCAACAATAAGTATTGATAGCAAATATACTAATACAATAATATTATCAAGGGTCATTCTAATTATTTTTATTGAAAGTGGCAGAGTATAATATAAAAAAACTTTTTCAATAACTGCAATTATCTTTATAGATATCTTTTCTATGTTTTATAGCGACTATAAAAATCGTTTTAATTTTCGGCTCAATTCTATAGACAATACGATAATCACTAACCCGGAGGCGTCTATGACCTTTTAGGCTGTAACGTAAAGGTTTTCCAAAACCAATAGGGTCGATTCATCAAACGCTCTTCAATAACTTCTTTAATAAGTGTCTTAGCTTTTGTAGAAAGAGAAGTAATATGTTTGTTTATTACTTCTTCTAAATAACATACTTGATATTTTACTTCCATGCATCATCATGGCTATAAGTTTTAACACCGTCCTTATCAAATTTTTCCGCTACTTTAGATAAATAGAAGTCCTCTTGCATTTCTAAAGCTTCAAGAGCTAATTCACGTACTAAACTCGCAACAGACTTACGCTCCTGATGAGCTAAATATGAAAGTAAGTCAGCAGTTGTTTCTTCAAAAGTTACATTGATTCTTGGGTTTTTTGTTGCCATGATGTATAGCTTTATTAATGTTTAGCATAAGTGCAATGTAACACTTTTACATCACTTTGTCAAAGGATATCAGAAACAAGCAATGTTACAAGATCGTTTGTTACCTTCGAGTATTTGTAAATGAATTTTGGTTATAGGTCTAGGTAATATTTTTTCAATTAGTTCTGGCCATTCAATTAGACAAAGATTACCCTGAAGGGCTTCTTCTATACCTAGTTCATAAATTTCTTCTAAGTAGTTTAAACGATAAAGATCAAAATGATAAATCGTGAATTTTGATGTCGTATAAATTTGTAGTAAATTAAAAGTAGGACTAATAATATGAGTAGCAGAGCCACAAAAATACTTTATGATCTCTCGACATATAAATGTTTTTCCGCAGCCTAAACCACCGGAAAAAGTTATAATTTCACTAGATTCTAAATTTTTAGCAATAGTTTGTGCAAACGATATAGAATCTTGTTCATTGTTTAAAATAATAGACTCTTGTTGAAACTTCATTGGATCTACAAATTTGGGGGTGAATCAATAGAAGTTAGGAAACTGACTGTTTCTCCTCTTCCAAGCGATCAACCTTAGTTAAGAACCAATCTGTATTTTTAGAGATAAGGCTTCTAGAAAACGTCCATTCTTCTTGCATATATTTTATACTACTAGTTATTTTTTCACCTGTGAATAATACTTTTATGAAAATATTATTAGCGAATGTATAAGCTTCAGAAATTTTAGCATCTAGTACACTACCATTGACAAATTCTCCATAAGTTTCAGAAAAAATGTGGAATTCTTGTATATATCTTTTATCCACCAATGTAAGTAAATCTTCAATATCATCATCATTAGAGGCTTCAATAATCAGTTCCAAGGCTGCTTTTGCACTATGTAAAAATTTTCTTGCTTTAAATGATGGAAGTTTAGCCAATACAGCTTCAAGACCAGCTATTATAGCAGTGGAATTCTCTTCAACTATTAACCCATCAAGCTCCATAGGGTTAATAGTAGGGGGTTTTACCACGCTATGAGGCAAATTATTCTTAAAAATATTACCAGCAGCAGTTTTTGCTGTATAAGTAACGTCTTTGATTCCTGTTTCACCGAAAAAGGAAGATTTGCGTTTAGCTGGATCATCCTCTGATGTAGAGCCAAGAGTAGCAATTAGCCTATTTATAATAATAAAAGCAACTCCAGCAAAAATTAACAACTCTATTATTTGAGCAGACATTAATATAACTCTATTAGTTTGAATTCCTTATATATCCCTGAATTCGATGTAACAAGTTAACACTAGACTCAGTGTCATCTCTGTTAGGGGTGTGATGTTACCCTAGGCTATTAAACCAATGTCTTACATCGAACTTAAGATTATACATATTCTATTGTAAAATTTAAAGATTTGGAAGTTATTTATGCACCAAAATACTTAGTGCAAGTACAAAATATGTTATAAGTGACAATTATTATTTATTTTAGGTGAATATGATAACAAAATATTTTAAAAAAATCTTTAAAGCTAAGTCCTATAAATCACATACATTTATTGATTTTACTGCTCTAGGGAATTCGGAATTTAGGGATGTAAAAGTTGGTATAGAGGCATATCGTAAAAATGTTATAGTTTATCGATGTGTGAATTTAATAGCACAGTCAGCAAGCCATGTACCTTGGATAGTTAGTAAAAATAATCGAGGATATTTTGAAAGAATAGCAAATCATCCTGTTTATAATTTATTGAAAAGACCTAATCCAGAGAAAGCAGGGGCAGATTTTTTCGGTGAAGTGATAGCAAGTAAGCTGTTATATGGGAATGCCTATATTTTAGCTACGTTAATGAATAATCGCCTCCGGGAAATTTACTTACTGCCTAGCAATGCAACTGAGTTAGTATTAGATAAGAACTATCCAGTAGCGTATAGATATATGAGTAGTAGTGGAGAGAAAATTTATCCTATCTCAGCAATTAATCGAATGAGTAAGGTGTTACATTTAAAAAATTATCATCCTACTAATTCGTATTATGGATTATCTTGCCTTGATGCTGCTTCTTTACCAATTGATTTACATTCACAAGCTACTAGCTGGAATAGCTCTTTACTAAGGAATGGAGCCCGTCCAAGCGGGGCGTTGATAGTCAAAGAGAGTAATGGTTATCTTAGTGACGAACAGTTTGATAGGCTACACGAGCAGCTTACGGAGAAATTTACCAGTAGTAATAATTCTGGTAAACCTCTTCTTTTGGAAGGAGGACTTGATTGGCAAGAAATGAGCATTAATCCAAAAGATATGGATTTTATTGAGGCAAAAAATTCGGCAGCTAGGGAAATAGCTTTAGCTTTTGGTATTCCCCCTCAATTGCTAGGTATTAATGGCGATAATACCTATAGTAATATGCAAGAAGCTAGATTAGCTCTTTGGGAAGAGACGTTAATTCCTTTACTTGATAAATTATCAGATGCTTTAAGTAACTGGTTGTCACACTGGTATCAAGAGGAGATTATTATTGATTTTGATCGTGATAGTATTTCAGCATTGACCGAAAAACGTGAGAATTTATGGGCTAAAATCTCCAATGCTAGTTTTATGACTTTGAACGAGAAAAGGTCTCTTGTCGGTCTTAAACCAATAGATGGTGGGGATAGATTATGACAAAAGACACAATTACCATATTACATAGTTTTGTTGCTAAGATAGTTTCTCTACTTGAAAATGAACTAGACGAGCTAGAATCAAGAAAATCCAAGGGGGAGATAATAATTAAAAAGAATATTACTGAAACACTGAATAAATTAGTTAATTTAATTATCCAGCTAAATAAGCTCAGCAAAGATGAGTATTTAAATGAAAACACCATAATGAAAGAAGAGGATAAAGAGATTATAGCTGAATTTTTGAGTAAATATCAATGACTTATCCAAAGAAATTATTACATGCAATATTGAGACAAGATTTTAATAGTTCTATCAATAAAGTATTTAATACCATTAATCCTAGCACAGAATATCAAGCCAATTGGCATATTGAGCTAATTGCTGAATATTTGCAGGCTGTACAGAATGGGGATATTAAGAGGCTAATCATCAATATGCCGCCTAGATCTCTAAAATCGGTGTGTATTGGGGTAGCATGGCCAGCTTGGATATTGGGACATGATCCAACAAAAAGGATCATGTCTGCCAGCTATTCCCAAGTATTAAGTGTAAAACATTCTTTGGATTGTCGTTTGATACTTACTTCTGACTGGTATCAGCAAATTTTTCCGAAGACTATTTTAAGTAAAAAACATAATCAGAAAAGTAAATTTCTGACAAATAATAATGGTTTCAGGTTTGCTACGTCATTTGGCGGTTCAGCAACAGGCGAGGGGGGTGATATACTGATCATTGATGACCCACATAACCCTACTCAAATCAACTCAGCAAAAATGCGAAAGCGAGTAGTTGAATGGTTTGAACAAACTTTTGTCACTAGACTTAACAATAAGAATACAGGAGCAATAGTATTAGTTATGCAGAGATTACACGAAGAAGATTTAAGTGGGCATTTGCTTCTTAATTCCAATTGTTGGCATCATTTAAAAATTCCAGCTATGGCGAAACGAGATCAAATATTCTCAATCAATAACTATAAATATCAATATGTTACAGGAGATATTTTGCATGGATTTCGTGATAATCCTGATTATCTTATTAAATTAGAACAAGAAATTGGGGTACATAATTATGCTGCTCAATATTTGCAAGAACCAATATCCAATAATTGCATATTGTTAAATATCTAGGATCTTAGTTTTTATGAAACTATACCGAAAAAATTTGATTATTTTGTGCAAAGCTGGGATACCGCAATTAAAATCTCAGAAAATGCTGATTATAGTGTTTGTACATCATGGGGCGTTTTAGATAAGAAATATTATCTTGTATCGATGTTTAGGCAAAAGGTTACTTACCCAGAGTTAAAGGGGCAAGTAGAGAAATTAGCCAAGAAATATTGTCCTAGATATATATTAATTGAAGATAAAGCCAGTGGTCAGCAGGTTATACAAGATTTAAGATTAGATGGGGTTGTTAATATAGTTGCCATAAAGCCCAAACTTGATAAAGTTACTAGATTTTCTTCAGTTTTAGCTTTATTCCAATCTGCAGCCGTAGTTTTACCAAAACAATCGGCTTTTAATACTACGCTACTTAACGAATTGTTAAGTTTTCCATATTGCAAAAATGATGATATAGTTGATTCGGTTAGTCAATTTTTGAATTTTATAAAGAAACAAGCTAATAAACCAACAGTGAGGATACGGGGGTTTTAGTTGGCTATATTTACAAATCATCCCCTGTTTGCTTTTTGTACAAATTACAAATATTCTGAAACCATTTATTACGCCACTCACCTCCTACCGGGTGAGTATCAAGAACTTTTTTTAGTGCAGTTACAAATTCAAAACGACTATTAAAAGGTTTATATGATGGATTTTTTGCATACCAAGTTGCTGGTCTGATATTAAATGTTTGATTTTGTTTCCATTGGATTCTTAAAGCTGATCTTTCTGATGGGCAGCAAATTTCCCATACTTTCTTTAACCAAATATTCTTTATCATAATATCTGACTTTAATGCTGCATATTCAAAAATCAAATAATCAGCATTAAGTCTATATGGGTAGAATGCTATTGATCTACAATATGCAACAAAGTTTGCGACATCAAAATTTGGTGATTTTGTAAAACATTTAACTTCCAATAGATTTATGTCATTTCTATGCCCATCCATATAAAAATCAGGGAACTCTTGGTTATTATCAGGTAGACGATAAGTGATATTATGTTCATTCATAAAGGATTTTAGCCATTTTTGTATTACATTGCCAATAATACTATTATCTCTAACAATGGTTTTAATATTATGTAATTCAAAATATACATTACCTTTTGCTCCACAGATTCCAATATTTTGTAAGCTATACTGCTCGTAAATGAAGAGTTGATAGACGAAGATCAAAATCATGAAGTGCTAGGAGTCAAAGGGTCGAGGAGCGGAGCGTACATTTAGTTTAGTACGTGAGCACCGAAGAACCCTGAAGACGACAACGCAATTCTTGATTTTCATCGAGTATATCAAATAGTAATTTTGCACTCATGATAATATTCTTACAACGATTTCTTTTATTACTGGTGGCATCACAGTATTTCCTATTAAATCAAATGCTTTATAATAATCTAATTTGTCTAAACTGTAAGTTTCAGGATATCCTGAAAGTCTTAAGCCTTCACGAACAGTAAACCCTCTAATTCCCTTTCCTACCGGAATTGCTAACTTACCAATTTCAGTTGCAACAATAGTTGGGACGTAACCTTTTGGATCAATAATCTTTGAGATTGGAAATGAAAGTTTGCCAGCTACTATATTATAGCCTTTTTCTTTAGTGGTATTGTATTCACGAACTCTGATTCCTCCATTTTTAATAAAAATATTTTTAGGATGTTCTAATTTTAAATAA